>NZ_JBIURQ010000003.1:0-393320 GCF_044740925.1 Streptomyces sp. NPDC088254
TCGACCAGCAGCCGCCTGCCGTGAACGGTCAGGCGGGCATTACGGTGGGACACGAAGGCCTCCGTGCGGTGAAGATTCGACACCTCCACCACACACGGGGGCCTTCGCCACGATCAAGACCGACCCGCGTTAACAACGCTCGTGATCAATACACCTAGATCCGCACTTCGACGGTCTTGGCCAGCCGGTCGTGGAGGCCGCGGCCGTCGCGGTCCCAGATGAGGGGCGGAAGGGCGAGGCAGAGCAGCGCGGTGCGCAGCAGGGCGCGCATCGGGTTGACCGTGCCGGTGTCCAGGGCGACCACCCGCAGGCCGAAGAGCCGCTTGCCGGGGGTGAAGCCGAGGGTGCCGACGGTCAGCACGCCGGTCACGAAGAAGATGAGCAACGCCCAGTTGCTGGTCGCCTGCCCGTAGCCGTCGGTGATCAGGCCGTATGCGATCAGGAGGCACAGCCCCCAGTCGACGGCCAGCGCGCCGAGCCGGCGGCCGGGGCGGGCGATCGAGCCGGGTCCCGACTCGGGCAGGCCGAGCTGCTCGCCCCGGTACCCGAAGTCGGCGCCGGCGTCCTCCATGGCCGCGCGGGGGCCGGACAGCCACGATCCGAGTGCTTGCCTGTTGTCCACCCGACCACGGTACTGCGCCCGCGTACGACCCGGGCACGGCGGGGGTGGCGGCGCCCGCCGGCGGGGCTACGGTGGAACCGAGGGCGGTTAACTTCTGCGAAACAAATGAGTCACGCCCGAGAAATCACCCGTCCCTAGGGTCGGGATCAGCGTGTGCCACCGCACTGGCCGCACGAACGAACTACCACCCCGGCGCGACGGTCGGGAGTAGGAGGAGCTGGATGTTCCAGAACGCCGACGAGGCCAAGAAGTTCATCGCGGACGAGGACGTCAAGTTCGTCGACGTCCGCTTCTGCGACCTGCCGGGCGTCATGCAGCACTTCACGGTGCCCGTCGAGGCGTTCGACCCGGACGAGGAGCTCGCGTTCGACGGCTCGTCGATCCGCGGTTTCCAGGCGATCCACGAGTCCGACATGGCGCTGCGCGCCGACCTGTCGACCGCGCGCGTGGACCCGTTCCGCCGGGACAAGACGCTGAACATCAACTTCTTCATCCACGACCCGATCACGGGCGAGCAGTACTCCCGTGACCCGCGCAACGTGGCGAAGAAGGCCGAGGCCTACCTCGCGTCGACCGGTATCGCGGACACCGCGTACTTCGGCCCCGAGGCCGAGTTCTACGTTTTCGACAGCGTGCGCTTCCAGACCTCCGCGAACGAGTCCTTCTACCACATCGACTCCGAGGCCGGCGCCTGGAACACCGGTGCGCTGGAGGACAACCGCGGTTACAAGGTCCGCTACAAGGGCGGTTACTTCCCGGTCCCGCCGGTCGACCACTTCGCCGACCTGCGCGCCGAGATCTCCCTGGAGCTGGAGAAGAACGGCCTGAAGGTCGAGCGCCAGCACCACGAGGTGGGCACCGCCGGCCAGGCCGAGATCAACTACAAGTTCAACACGCTGCTCGCCGCGGCCGACGACCTCCAGCTCTTCAAGTACATCGTGAAGAACGTCGCCTGGCGCAACGGCAAGACCGCGACCTTCATGCCGAAGCCGATCTTCGGCGACAACGGCTCGGGCATGCACGTGCACCAGTCGCTGTGGGCCGGTGGCTCCCCGCTGTTCTACGACGAGGCCGGCTACGCGGGTCTGTCGGACATGGCCCGCTACTACATCGGCGGCATCCTCAAGCACGCCCCGTCGCTGCTGGCCTTCACCAACCCGACGGTGAACTCCTACCACCGCCTGGTCCCGGGCTTCGAGGCGCCGGTCAACCTGGTGTACTCGCAGCGCAACCGCTCCGCGGCCATGCGTATCCCGATCACGGGCTCCAACCCGAAGGCCAAGCGCGTCGAGTTCCGCGCGCCCGACTCCTCCGGCAACCCGTACCTGGCGTTCTCCGCGCTGCTGCTCGCGGGCCTGGACGGCATCAAGAACAAGATCGAGCCGGCCGAGCCGATCGACAAGGACCTCTACGAGCTGGCCCCCGAGGAGCACGCGGGCGTCGCGCAGGTCCCGACCTCGCTGCCGGCCGTCCTGGACCGCCTCGAGGCGGACCACGAGTTCCTGCTCGCCGGTGACGTCTTCACGTCCGACCTGATCGAGACGTGGATCGACTACAAGCGCACCAACGAGATCGCGCCGCTCCAGCTGCGTCCGCACCCGCACGAGTTCGAGCTGTACTTCGACGTGTGACCGGACCGCGCGTGCGTGACGCGTGAGGCTCCCGGCGCCCCCGCTCCTGTTCCTCAGGGCGGGGGCGCCGTCGTTTCGTTGGCAGGGGCCCGGCGAGTCGTCGTATGGTTTGTGCACAGCTGTTCGACAGAGGTGACGGGGAGACGGGAATGGCCGAACAGGACGACGTGGAGCGGGAGTTCGACATCAGATGGGCGGACGCGGCGGAGCACAAGGAGCCCTCCGCGCGGGCCCGGATGCTGGCCGCCCGCTGGAAGGAGAACCCGCCCGGGCCGCAGCCGTTCCGGGCCGACCCGACCCCGGCCGCACCGCGCAGATCGTCCTGGGTGTCGACGACGATCGTGCTGGGCTGCGTGGCCGCGGTGATCTTCCTGCTGGGGTACGCGCAGTACCGGTCGCCGTACTAGAGAGGCCCTCGCGGGCGTTCCACCCGTGAGTCTTTGCGGCACCTAGGTGCGGGCGCGACCGCTTCATGGGGTCGGTGGGGGCACACTGGGGCTTGGGACGAGTGCCTGACCTGCGGGGTGGTGATGCAGATGCGGAGCCGTTTCCAGGGCGACCGGGGCCTGACCGTGCGGATGACGGTCACGATGTTCCTGCTCGGCCTGCTGTACGTGGCCTTCGTCGCCGCGTTGATCGTCCTGCTGAAGTCCTGGCTGCTGGTCGTCGTGCTGATCGCGGCGATGTTCGTCGCGCAGTTCTGGTTCTCCGACCGGATCGCGATGTTCGCCATGCGCGGGCGAGTCGTGGAACGCGAGGAGTATCCCGAGCTGCACGCGGTCGTCGACCGGCTGTGCGCGATGGCCGACATGCCGAAGCCGGTCGTCGCCGTGTCCGAGATGGGCATGCCGAACGCGTTCGCGACCGGGCGCGACCCCGACCACGCCGTGGTCTGCGTGACCACGGGACTGCTGCGCAGGCTGGAGCCCGCGGAGCTGGAGGGCGTGCTCGCGCACGAGCTGTCGCACGTGGCGCACAAGGACGTCGCCGTGATCACCGTCGCGTCCTTCCTCGGTGTGATCGCGGGCCTGATCGTGCGGTTCGCCTTCTACTCGCAGGTCTTCGGCGGAGGACGCAGGGACCAGAACACCGCGATGGTCTTCGCCGCGGTGATGGGCGTCTCGGCGGCCGTGTACGCGGTCAGTTTCCTGCTGATCAGGGCGCTGTCGCGGTACCGGGAGCTGGCCGCGGACCGGGCGGCGGCGCTGCTCACCGGCCGGCCCTCGGCGCTGGCGTCCGCGCTGACCAAGGTGTCGGGCGACATCGCCCGGATCCCCACGAAGGACCTGCGCACGAGCCAGGCCTTCAACGCCTTCTACTTCACCCCGGCGTCCGGCAGGGAGCCCGGCCTCGAGCGGTACTTCTCCACCCACCCGAGCCTTGAGCAGCGGCTCGACCAGCTGGGCCGGATCTCGGCCGAGCTGGGCGGGGCGGCGGCTCCCGGGAAGGCGGGCTGAGCATGGGGCTGCTCGACATCCTCCTCGGCCGTACGAAGCCGGTCGCGCCCGATCTCGACCAGCTGTTCGCGCTGCCGTCGGCGGCGGTGACGCTGGAGGCGGCGACCGGGTTCACCCCGACCGGGCAGGGCGCGGTGTGCTTCGCGACGGTCGAGGGCGCAGCGTTCGAGCAGACGCACCGCGAGGTGCAGGCCCTCCTCGACGCGGACGCCGACCGCACGGGCCCGCCGGTGGAACTCGCCCGGGACGACTACGGCTACTCCTGGCTGATCTCACGCCGGGCGCCCGACGAACTGCCGCTGCTCGTCAACGACCTGCACGCGGTGAACAGCTCGATGGAGGTCAACGGCTTCGGCCCTCAGCTCCTGTGCTCCCTGGCCGGCTTCCGCGACAAGACGGGGCGGACGCTGGGGCTGGTGTACCTCTACAAGAGGGGTACCTTCTATCCGCTGTGCATCCGCTCCGACCCCGGAAAACGCGACAACCCGCTGGAGATCCAGATAGCCGCCCTGCTCGGGACCGATCTGCGGATCGAGCCCGACAAGTCGCGCTGGTTCCCCATCTGGGGCGCACCCGGACTGGCCGACTGAGCAGTGACCCGAGGAATCAGACCGATGTCATACCCGCGACCGCTCACCCCCGAGGAGTCGCTCGCCGACGCGAAGAAGCGGCTGAGCCTCCCGCGTATCGTCGTGATCTGCGGCTCCACCCGTTTCATGGCCGCGATGGCCGAGGCCGATCTGCGGGAGACCGAAGCCGGGAAGATCGTCGTCAAGCCGGGTTGCGACATGAAGTCGCCGCACGAACTGTGGTCGGATCCCGTCGAGGCCGAGGCGTTGAAGGTTCGACTCGACGATCTGCACCGGGCGAAGATCCGGCTCGCTGATGAGGTGCTCGTGGTCGGCGACTACATCGGGGACAGCACCCGAGCCGAGATCGGCTACGCCCGGTTGCTGGGCAAGCCCGTGCGGTTCACGCACCCCGAGGTCGACCCCGACGTCTGACCGCCCCCCTCCCGGGCGCCCCCTTGCGGGGCGCCCGGCCTGTGACGGCCGGGGGCGCCCCACTCGGGCGGTGCGCCTCAGTCGGCGCGCGCGCGGTCCTGCCGGCGGGACTCGACGGGACGCTCCCTGCGGTAGCGCCGCTCCCACTTGGCCTGCTGGTCGCGGCGGTCGCGGTAGGCCTTGTAGGAGGTCGGCCCGGCACTCGGGGTGGGGTCGGGAGCGGCCGGGGAGGTCGCGTCGCGTCCGTGGCGCACGTACAGGAAGAGGACGGCGACGGCGGCGAGCCAGTACAGGTGGTTGCCGAATCCCAGGACCACCAGGACGACGGTGCCGGAGAGGACGACGGTACCCATGGTGTGCCTCCTTCCTGGTCGGGGATCGGGTGGCTGTGCGTGGTCGTAGGGCGTGAGGGGTGGGGTGTGGGTGGTGCGATGCGCTGGGGGGTGCCCTCAGCGTAGGGAGTCCGTCACTCGCCGTGCATCTCCTTTTCGGCGCGGAACGGCGCTCCGAGGGGCTGGGCGGCGTGAGTGAATGGGCGGCCCCTTGCGCGACGCCTCGGCCTACGCACCCGACGCGGCCAAACCGGCGGGGCCATGGAGGGACCTGGGCCGAACGGACCTGATCCCTGAGCTGCTGGGCGCCCGCCTGGAGGAGTACGTGACGGAAGCATCGGCGACGTACGGCACCGCCGTGATGCCGGAGGTCCCGGTGGCACGGTAGGGCGGGTGGGCCGGGCGCGGGCCGTTGGGGCGGGCGCCCGGCGGGGGGGTCAGCGGGAGTAGCGCATCAGGGCTCGCACCATGTGGCACGTCGTGTCCGACGGCGGGTGGATGCCGAGGCGTTGGGCCGTGCTGCGGATCTTCTCGTTGCGGGCCTGGCCCGGGAGGTAGACGCCGGAGTCGAGGAGGGCGATGGCGAGGCGCATCGCCTTCAGGCGGCGGTTGTGGGTGATGTACCAGTCGCGCGGCCGGCCGGGCGGCAGCGCCCTCTTCTGGACGGGGACGTAGGGCAGGTCGAGTGCGGCAGCGGGCACGGGCATCCTCCTGTCGCGGTCAGGGCACCCGCCGGCGACTCCGGCGGGACCCTCGAACACTGCTTCTATTCTACTGCCCACCACTGACAAAAGCCCCTGGCCACAGGGGCTTTCGGGGTCTCCCCGAGCGTTCCGGACGCACTCCCTGCCGATACCGTGAACCCATGGAGATCTGGATCAACCCCGCCTGTTCCAAGTGCCGCAGCGCGCTGAGCCTGCTCGACGCCGAGGGAGCCGAATACACCGTCCGCCGCTACCTGGAGGACGTGCCGAGCGAGGACGAGATCAGGGCCGTGCTCGACCGGCTGAACCTGGAGCCGTGGGACATCACCCGCACCGGGGAGGCCGAAGCCGAGGAGCTCGGGCTCAAGGAGTGGGCCCGGGACGCCGGTTCGCGCGAGCGGTGGATCAGTGCGCTCGCCCGGCACCCCAAGCTCATCCAGCGCCCCATCATCACGGCGGACGACGGCACGGCGGTCGTGGCCCGCACGGACGAGGCCGTTCGCGAGGCTCTGTCCCGGTAACAGCCGCTCCCCGGGGCGCAGTTGTGACGCGCGCCACTCGACCGACTTCCGTGACCGCTGAGTAACCTCGTTCGGGATCTCGTACATAGCGGCGTACGCTCCCCTACCTCTCAGGAGGCGCGCATGTCGCGCAGGAGAACTCTCAGCACGAAGAAGAAGCTCGCTCTGTTCGTGAGCGCCGCGAGCGTGGCGGGAGGCGGGGCCTTCGTCATGGCGACGACGTCGAACGCCGCGCAGAGCCCGCAGACGGCCGCCGAGTCGACCGTCTGTCAGGGTCTCGCCACCGCTCTCGGCAACAACCAGCGCTTCATCGCGGACCAGCAGGCGAAGCCCGACGCGCAGTCGGCGGCCAGGATCGCCAACCGTGAGGCGGTCATCGCGCAGATCAAGGTGCAGCAGGAGGCGTCCGGTTGCGTCGTCGGGGAGTCGGCTCAGGGCTCCCAGACGACACAGCCGGCGCAGTCGGCCCAGCCCGCGCAACCCGGGCAGCCCGCCCAGTCCGCGACACCCCCCGCGCAGAGCGCCCCCGCCGGGAACGGCGGCGGCGCCGGTGGCGCCGCCTCCGGTCAGCAGGTCTGCAACGGCTCGACGGTCACCCTCTCCGGCGAGGGGGGCGCCCCGGCCGCGTCCAGCAACCAGTTCCCGGCGGGGACGAAGCTGAAGGTCACCAACCTCGACAACAACAAGTCCACGACCGTCGAGGTGACGTCGGTGTCCGGCAGCTGTGTGCTGCTGAACAACGCGGCCTTCGAACAGGTCCGTGAGCCCGGCAAGTTCCTGATCCGCCGGGCCGTGATCGAGAAGGTGGGGTGAGGCGGCGACGAGAGGTGACTCGCTGAGGCGTCGGCCCCTACCGGAGGGCGCGGCGAGCGGGGGCACGTGAGGGGACGCGTCCGACCGGACGTCCGCCTCCCGCGAGCAAGCTCGCCCGCCCGGGCCGTCACCTCGTATGTGTCGCAGTGGGTCCCGCTCCGTTCGCGGCCACGAACAAGCGGGACCCGCTCGCATACGAGCCGCCGCACGCGCGCGGGCGGTCTCACGCCCTGGGGGGCGGGTCACGGCACGACCAGGTAACACGGGGTTCACACTCGGGCAACGGCCGGGAAATCGCCTGTTGACAAGCTCGCGCACATCGAACCGCGGCGCCCCGGTGCCGCAGCGCCGCAACACCCGCATCGCGCCCTGACACACCCCCGAAGGATGTGGCCCGTGAGCTTCAAGGCTGAGTACATCTGGATCGACGGCACCGAGCCGACCGCCAAGCTTCGCTCGAAGACGAAGATCCTCGCGGACGACGCCAAGGGTGCCGAGCTGCCGATCTGGGGCTTCGACGGGTCCTCCACCAACCAGGCCGAGGGCCACGCCTCGGACTGTGTGCTCAAGCCGGTCTTCGTCTGTCCGGACCCGATCCGCGGCGGCGACGACGTCCTGGCGCTCTGCGAGGTCCTCGACATCGACCTCGCCCCGCACGCCACCAACACCCGCGCCGCGCTGGCCGAGGTCGCCGAGAGGTTCGCCGACCAGGAGCCGATCTTCGGCATCGAGCAGGAGTACACCTTCTTCAAGGACGGCTACCCGCTCGGCTTCCCCAAGGGCGGCTTCCCGGCCCCCCAGGGCGGCTACTACTGCGGTGTCGGCGCGGACGAGATCTTCGGCCGTGACGTCGTCGAGGCGCACCTGGAGAACTGCCTGAAGGCGGGCCTGGGCATCTCCGGCATCAACGCCGAGGTCATGCCCGGCCAGTGGGAGTTCCAGGTCGGCCCGCTGTCCCCGCTGGTGGTCTCCGACCAGCTGTGGGTGGCCCGCTGGCTGCTCTACCGCACCGCCGAGGACTTCGGCGTCTCGGCGACCCTCGACCCCAAGCCGGTCAAGGGCGACTGGAACGGCGCCGGCGCGCACACCAACTTCTCGACCAAGGCGATGCGCGAGGGCTACGAGGCGATCATCACGGCGTGCGAGTCGCTCGGCGAGGGTTCCAAGCCGCTCGACCACGTCAAGAACTACGGCGCCGGCATCGACGACCGCCTGACCGGCCTGCACGAGACCGCCCCGTGGAACGAGTACTCCTACGGCGTCTCCGACCGCGGCGCCTCGGTGCGCATCCCGTGGCAGGTGGAGAAGGACGGCAAGGGCTACATCGAGGACCGCCGCCCCAACGCCAACGTCGACCCGTACACGGTGACCCGTCTGCTGGTGGACACCTGCTGCTCCGCCCTGGAGAAGGCCGGCCAGGTCTGATCCCGCTCCCGGAAGGGGCGTCCACCGTCGTCGGCGGTGGACGCCCCTTCCGCGTCCCCGCCGACGGCGACTTCACGCCACACGGACGCGGGCGAGGCGTCCAAGCTGTGAGAGGAGTCTGCTGCGACGGGCGTGCGTCTGCTTCAATGGGCTCATGACCGGCTTCCAGAAGTTCTGCGCCTCGGGTCGCCACGACCTCGAGCCCTTCTGGCCTTCCCGTCAGCACCATGACTTCGACCGGGTGTGTTGCCGCGTGAGGAACGCGCAGGCCCTCTGAAGCCGTACACCCCGGTCTTCGGCCAGCGCGCACGACGTACGTCCCTCGACGGGCCCGACCACGAATCGCGGCCGTCGTCCTCCCGACGAACTCCTCGCGCGAAAGAGCTGACCCCTCATGGCGACCACTCGTTCTCTCTCCGCCGCTCCCCTCTCCGCCCCGGCCGTCTCCGGCGCCGCGACCGCCCCCGTGCCCGCCCGTCACCGGCTGCGCGCCGTGGACCGGGACGAGGTGGTGGACGTCGCGGACTTCCTCCCGCCGGGCACCACCTGGCTGCCCGCCCCGCAGCACACCCTGCCCGCCCTGCCCGGACGGCCCGAGATGGTCGGCTACCTGGTGCTCGTCCCGGCCGACCAGCAGCCGCCGTTCCTGCCGGTGGCGGTGCCCGACCGGCCGGAGGACACCGCCGCCCCGGTGACCGCCGCCGCGGACGCGGACGACCGGCCCGTGCGGGTCGACCCAGTGCAGCGCACCGCCTTCGTCGACGGGCGGGAACTCGACCTGACCTATCTGGAGTTCGAGCTGCTCGCCCACCTCGTGGCGCACCCGAACCGGGTGCACACCCGCGACCAGCTCGTCACCACGGTGTGGGGCTACGGCCATGTGGGCGACGGCCGCACGGTCGACGTCCACGTCGCCCGGCTGCGCCGCAAGCTGGGCGCGGAGCACCGCCACTCGATCCAGACGGTGCGCCGGGTCGGCTACAAGTACACGCCCCCGACCGGGCGCTGACCGGACGCCGGCCCCCGGGCGCCCCGCTTCCGTCGCCCTGTTCTGCCGTCGGCAGACCGGGGTTCCCTCCCGTGCCCGGGCCGGGCACAGTCACCGGCATGAAACTACTGGTGCTGGGTGGTACGGAGTTCGTGGGACGGGCCGTCGTGGAGGCGGCCCTCGGGCGCGGCTGGGACGTGACGGTCTTCAACCGGGGGCGGCACACGCCCGCCCCCGGGGCACGGTCGCTGGTCGGCGACCGCACCGCGTCCGGGGGCCTCGCCGCCCTCGCGGAGGGCGAGTGGGACGCCGTCGTCGACACCTGGTCGGGGGCGCCCCGCGCGGTGCACGAGGCGGCGCGGCTGCTGCGGGGCCGCGCCCGCCGGTACGTGTACGTGTCGAGCTGCTCGGTGTACGCGTACGCCCCGCCCGCCGGATACGCCGAGGACGCGGCCGTGGTCGAGGGCGCCGAGCCCGACGCGGAGAAGACCGACTACGCCCGGGACAAGCGGGGCGGCGAGCTGGCGGCGATCGGCGCGTTCGGGGCCGAGGCCTCGGTGCTGGTCCGGGCCGGCGTGATCATCGGCCCGTACGAGAACGTGGGCCGACTGCCCTGGTGGCTGACCCGGACGGCCCGCGGGGGCCCGGTCCTGGCGCCGGGGCCGTACGAGCTGCCCCTGCAGTACATCGACGTCCGCGACCTCGCCGAGTGGACCGTCGGGGCGGTGGAGCGGGAACTGAGCGGCCCCTACAACCTGATGAGTCCTCAGAGACACGCGACCATGGGTGAGTTGCTCGAATCCTGCGTGCGGGTCACCGGTGGGGCCGCCGAACTGCGGTGGGCCGAGCCGCAGGTGATCCTGGACGCGGGCATCGAGCCGTGGACGCAGCTGCCGATGTGGGTGCCGCCGGACAGCGAGATGCACGACAGCGTGTACGCAGCGGACGTCTCACGGGCGGTGGCGACGGGGCTGGGCTGCCGGCCCGTCGGGGAGACGGTGGCCGACACCTGGCGATGGCTGGGCGCGATCGGCGGCACCGCTCCCCAGCGTCCCGACCGGACGAGCAAGGGACTGGACCCGGAGGTGGAGGCCAAGGTGCTCGCCCGCCTGGACCAGGACGCGTGATCCACACAACTCCCTTGACACACAGGCGTGTTGACTATGTCGCCTGTGGGGGCGTTGGGGTCGAATTGTTCCACGGACCTCTCATCAATTTCTGAGACCGCTGAACACCTGCGGGGCGGCATGCGTATGGATGGACGCCGCTTCACTCCTGTCGGGCGCCTCAATGCTGCCCCGCAAGGAAGTCAGAGGAGTTCCATGGGACGCAACACACGTAAACGCCGTTCATCGATGGCCGGCAAGGCCATAGCAGCATCGGCGGCCCTAGCGCTCGGTGGGGGCGGGCTTGTCTGGGCGAATTTCTACGCTTCCGCGCACGAGAAGAACTCGTCGCAGAACAACCAGGTCAAGGCCGCGGCCGGGCAGGTGGCGACCATCTCCTGCCCCGACGTGGGGCAGAAGCTGACGAACGTGCCCAAGGGCGCACGCTCGGGAGTCGACCAGGAGTTGGCGCTGCTGGACAAGCAGATCACCGAGGCCTACGCCCGGCTCGCCTCCACCCGTCAAGCCCAGGCGGGCGACCCCGGATTCGTGAACAACGCGATCCTCGGCCCCCTGAAGGAAAAGCGGGCCGCCACGATCGACCGCATCCGGATCAACATCCAGCGGGCCGGCGGGCAGGCCGCGAACCTGAACCAGCTGTCCGCCTGCACGCCGCAGGTCGTGCAGACCAACGCCGGCGGCCAGCAGAACGGCGGCCAGCAGAACAACGGCGGCCAGCAGCAGAACGGCGGCCAGAACAACAACGGCGGCCAGCAGAACGGCGGCCAGCAGAACAACGGCGGCCAGCAGCAGAACGGCGGCCAGAACAACAACGGCGGCCAGCAGAACGGCGGCCAGCAGAACAACGGCGGCCAGCAGGGCAACGGCGGCCAGCAGGGCAACGGCGGTCAGGCCGGCAACGGCCCGGTCGCGGCGGACTTCGTGGACATCACCAAGGCCGGGAACAACGCCCAGCTCGGTGTCGGCCAGAACGGACTCGCCGCCAACGGCAACAGCGGTTCGAAGGGCTCCTTCACCACCAAGTGCGGCACCAACGGCAACGACAACCACAACACGGACAACGTGATCGTGGCCCCCGGTGTCACCAACGGCGCGCACCACCTGCACGACTACGTCGGCAACCAGAACAACGACGCCTTCGCGAGCGACCAGGAGCTGGCGGGCGCCGGCACCAGCTGCCAGAACCAGGGCGACAAGTCCTCGTACTTCTGGCCGGTGCTCCGCGTCCAGGACGGTTCGCAGGACTTCGACCAGAACAACGACGGCGGCGGCAAGGAAGGCAACGTCGGCAAGATCCTTCAGCCCGCCCAGGCGCAGCTGAAGTTCGTCGGCAACAAGAAGGGCAAGGTCGTCGCGATGCCGACGGCCCTGCGCATCATCACCGGTGACGCGAAGGCCTTCGTCAACGGCAACGCCAACGCCAACGTGAACTGGAGCTGCACCGGCTTCGAGAACAAGGTGCAGCTGAAGGACAAGTACCCGATCTGCCCGCAGGGCAGCCAGGTCGTGCGCACGTCCAACTTCCAGAGTTGCTGGGACGGTCAGAACATCGACAGCGCCAACCACCGTACGCACGTGGCCTTCGTGCAGGGTGACGGCAGCTGCGCGAACGGCTTCAAGGCGATCCCCCAGCTGCAGGTCCGACTGGTCTACAACGTTCCGGCTCCCAAGATCCAGAACGGCCAGGTCGTGAACGCGTACGCGGTGGACACCTTCCCGGAGAACCTGCACAAGCCGATCACCGACCACAACGACTTCATCAACTTCTTCTCGAAGAACCTGATGAACAAGATGGTCAACTGCATCAACAACGGCCAGAAGTGCCAGTGACGGCCTAGGACCGCGCCCCCGGCGGTCCGGTCGTGAAACGCCGAAGGCCGGCGGTGAGATTCCCTCACCGCCGGCCTTCGCGCTGTGTCCGTCTGCCGTGCGCTCCGTGCGCCTCTCGAGCGGCGACTTCGGCAGCCGGTTCAGCGGTGCGGCACGCCGCGAACACCAACCACATCATTTCCAAGGCGCTCGTGACCGAGGCTGAACGCACCGGGCGCGGGTTGTCCCTCGAAGAACTCAAGGGCATCCGCAACCCGGTACGGCTCCGCAAGCCCCAACGGGTCGCACTCCATTCCTGGGCGTTCGCCCAGCTTGGAGACTTCATCGCCTACAAGGCCGAACGGGCCGGTGTGCCCCTGGTCTTCGTTGATCCCGCGTACACGTCGCGGACGTGCGCCGAGTGCGACCACGTCGACAAACGCAACCGTGTCGACCAGGGGCTTTTCATCTGCCGGGGGCGCGGGGTCGTTGCCCACGCCGACCGGAACTCTTCCCACAACATCGCCGCCCGTGGCGAGAGAGTGTGGAAAGCGGGGCGTGAGTCACGCGTCCCTGCCGCCCCATAACGGGGGTGTGTGGACGGAGGAGTCCACCCCAGCAGCCAGCTGGGCGCTACCTCCGAGCCAGGCCCTTCAGGGCCGGGTCAAGTTGACTGACCGGGGTGCGTCGCCCCGGCGGACGGTTCGGCCGAGCCCTCGTGGCCTTCGTGCGACCCCGTGTGTGCCGAGTGGTCCGTGCCCTCCTCGATGTCGCCGCCGAGCTTCTCGCGCAGCGCCGTCACGGTGTTGGTCTCGCCCACGGCGACCCACTTGCGGCCGACCAGGTAGTGACCGCCGTAGTCCTTCGCCCCGTTGATCCACTCGCGCTGTCCGCGGTCGGTGGCGAAGGTGACGAGGATGAACTTGCCCTCGGGGTTCTTGCAGATGGCCTGGCGCAGTTCGTCCGCGTCGGTCTGCATGTTCGGCTTGCACTTCACCTGGGCGGCCAGTTGCTCCAGGCTGCCCGTGGCGGCCTCGGGGACGGCCTGAGCGTCACCGCCGGAGCCGCCGCAGCCGGTCAGCACGAGCGCCGCCGCGGCGGCGGTCGCCGCGAGCATCGGTCGGGTCACCTTCATCTGTCCGTCCTCCCTGGAAGAGCCTCGTCCTGGATACGGCTCCCGCGCACGGTCCGCTCAAAATACCGGTGTCCCGGCGGCCCCACCCGTGCCAAGGTGGGCCGGTGAACCACGACGACCGAGCATGGGACGACCGGGTGGCCGCCGCCTGGGCCTCCTTCGACACCTACGGCGAGCAGGGCGCGGCCGACTTCCGGGCCGTGATCGACGAGCTGGCCGCGGAACTGCCGGCGGACAGCCCGCCGGGCCTGTTCGAGCGGGCCTGCGCCTGGGACTCGACCGGGCACTCCGAGCGCGCGGTCCCGCTGTACCGGGAGGCGCTCGCGGGCGGCCTCGACGGCTACCGGGGGCGGCGCGCGAAGATCCAGCTGTCCAGCTCGCTGCGGAACGTGGGGCGACCGGAGGAAGGCGTCAAGCTCCTCACCCCGGAACTGGACGCCCTTTCCGACGAGTTGGACGACGCCGTCCGCGCGACGCTCGCGCTGTGCCTGTCGAGCCTCGGCCGCGACCGCGAGGGCCTCGCCCTGGTATTGGAGGCCCTGGCCGCCCATCTCCCCCGCTACCAGCGGTCGATGGCGAACTACGCCCGAGCCCTGACCGAACCGGACGACTGAGCCCGCCCGCCGTCCCCCGAACGGGATCGCCCCAGCCGCTCGCCCCGTGTGACCATCCGTCGGCTCACTCGTTGCCCTGGGCGTGCAGCCACAGGATGTCGTCCCGCGCCCCGAGTCCGGATCCGTCGCCGATCGGGTCGTCGACGTCGAGCAGGCCGAGGCCGCGCTCGTCGAGCACTATCCGCGTCTGGTCCGGATCGCCTACCTGGTGCTCTCCCCGGATCTCGGCCGCGGCCGACGCGTCCTGACCGCGCACGCCCTCGCCCAGCGCGCCCTGCCCCGCCCCGGCGCCCCGGCCCCCGTGATCCCCGCCCAGTCCACCGCCCGCGACGGCGACGCCGGCTACGGCTACGTACGGCTGCGCGTCGTGCGCTCGGCGCTGGAGGCCACTCTGCCGCTGAAGCAGCGGGCCCGCAGGTCCCGGCACGCGCTGGTGCCGCCGGTGCTGCCGATGGTGTGGGGGCTGCGTCTCTTCCCCCGTTCCGGCGGCGCCGAGGAACTCGCCCTGGACCAGTCGCTGGCCTCGCTGTCGGCCCCGGCCCGGGCCGCCTACGTGCTGCGGGGTCTGGAGCGACTCGACGACGCGGAGGTGCGCAGGGCGCTGACCGAGGCCGGGGTGGACGACGTGGACGCCGCGCTGGAAGCGGCCGGCGCCGTCCCCGCCCGGTACTCCCTGCTGGAGTCCCCCGAGTTCGACCCCTGCTCGCTCCAGGCCCGCCCCACCGACCTGATGCGCCGTCGCCGGCACACCCGGGCCGCACTCGCCGCCGCGGCCGCGCTCGCCGTGTGCGGCTCGCTGTTCGCGCTGCCCGACCGCGGCTGGGGCCCCGACGGCGCCGCCGCCCCGCCGTACACACGCAACCCCGCGGCGGAGGCCGCCCTCGACCCGGGCCGGCTGGTCCGGGTCTCCCCCGCCGCCTGGAAGACCGCCACCCGCGCCGACTTCTCCGTGTGGCCCGCGCGCGGCGAGCTCACCGGGGACGACGCGCTGCTGCGCCGGGCGCTCGCCGTGTGGGCGCGCCCCGGTGACGCGGTCCGGGTCTCGGCGACGCCCGGCACCCCGGCCGGCGGCCCCTCCGGACCGCCCCAGCTGCTCTACGCGGGTGACGTCGGCGTCGCGCGCGTGGTGATCCTCTACGACGGTCTGCGCATCGCCCGCTACGCCGAGCCGGAGGAGGGCACGGCCGGCGCCGCCCTCGACCTCGCGCGGGCGAACGGCGCGCTCGGCCCGGAGGCCGGGGCGGTGGTGCTGGACCGGGCCGACGGCAACGTCCGCTATCTGACGGCCCCCTGGGTGCGCAGGGCGGCCGAGCGGGACCTGTCGAAGCCGGGCGCGGGGCTGATGAACCTGACGCTGACCCGCGGTGTCACCTCGCCGCTGGCGAGCCCCGCGACCCGCGCCGGGGCCTGCACCACCTGGAACGTGCTGCAACTGTCGGACGCGTCCGGCTCGTACCTGCTGAGCGACCTCGGCGAGATCCTGCCCGCCCGGATCACCGCCGGCCGGCCGGCCGCGCCGAAGGACGCGACGGGCGCGGAGGCGCTGCGCGACTGGGCGCCGTTCGCCTGCTCGCTGGGCGAGGTGCGCGCGCAGGGCGTGCGGTCGGTCAACGCCTGGGCGTACGCGCGGCAGCCGCTGCCCGACGGGAGCGGCTCCGGCGGCTGGGTGTGCACGCGTGCGGAGACCTGGCGGGGCGACGGGACGCGGGCGCTGGCCCAGTTCCGCACGCCGGGCGGTCTGTTCGGGGCGGTCGTGGCGGCGGCCGGGGACGTGCCGGCGTGCGGTCCGCGCGACCCGCACGTCCTGGCGGGTGTGCTGTGGAAGTCCGAGGCCGGTTCCTGGTACCTCCTCGCGGCCGGTGACCGCGCGGCCGAGTCGGTGCGGGCGACCGGCGGGGTGCGCGGGGAGTCCGCCGGCAACCTGCTGGCCGTGCGGACGAAGCGGGGCGCGCGGGCGGATCTGGAGGGGACGTTGAAGGGCGGGCGGGCGGTCAGCGGACTGCGGTGACGAACGCCGTGAATGGTCCGGTCCGTTCGCGTCCGGATTCGATCGGTAAGGTGGTCTTATGACTACCGGGGTCCGCCGCAGGATGGGTGTGGAGGAGCGTCGGCAGCAGTTGATCGGCGTCGCCCTCGAACTGTTCGCCCGTCGTTCGCCCGACGAGGTCTCCATCGACGAGATAGCCGCGACCGCCGGTATCTCCCGCCCTCTCGTCTACCACTACTTCCCCGGCAAACTCAGCCTGTACGAGGCCGCGTTGCAGCGGGCCGCGCAGGATCTGAAAAGCCGGTTCGCCGAGCCGCACGAAGGACCGCTGGGGGCGCGGCTGCTGCGGGTGATGGGCCGGTTCTTCGACTTCGTCGACGCGCACGGTCCCGGTTTCTCCGCCCTCATGCGCGGCGGCCCGGCGGTCTCCGCCGGAGCGGCGGACACGATCAGTCATGTCTCGGCCACGAACGCGCTCATCGACTCCGTGCGTCAGGCCGCCTACGAGCAGATCCTGTCGCATCTGGGCGTCTGTGATCCGCCTGCGCGTCTGGAGCTGGTCGTCCGCTCCTGGATCTCCCTGGCCGAGTCGACCGCGCTGCTGTGGCTGGACGGGCGGCGCATCCCGCGCGAGGAGCTGGAGGTGCAGCTCGTGCAGGACTTCGCCGCCCTCGCCGCGGTGAGCGCCGCCCACGATCCGCGGCTGCGTGAGCTGCTGCGGCCCGTCCTGGGCGACGAGCCGGCCGACGGCCCCTTCGGCACACTGGCGGCCGGGCTCATCGCTCTGGCGTCCTGACCGGTCAGGCGTCGTACTTGCGGTACGAGGGGTCGAGGTCGCGGACCTCGGCGGAGGCGTGCACGGCCAGTGACCCGGCGGGCTTGACGTACCGGCGCAGCAGGTCCAGGACGGCGTCGGTCAGCCGGGACCTGGTTTCCTCGCTGCGGCCCGCGAGCAGCCCGATATGGACGTGGACGACGGCGTGCCCCTCGGTGTCGGGGCCGACGACGGCGTCCTCGGTGCGGCGGAACTGCGTCTTGCAGGCGGGCGGCTTGGCGGCCGCGATGTCGACGACGGCGGTGTGCAGCGCCCGGGCGAATCCGGGCCGGTCGAAGTCGTCGGCGAGCCGGTCGGAGTAGTCGACGGTGATCTGCGGCATGGGCACTCCTGTCCTGGGGTCGCGATCACCCTAGTGCCCTGCTCAGCCGGTGCGGCTCAGCGCCAGCATCGCGATGTCGTCGTCCCGGTCGTGGCCGAAGCAGCCGAGCAGGGTGTCGCACAGGGCGTCCAGGCCGGGCAGCGCGCCGGCCGCCGCGGCCCGCAGGTGCTCCATGGAGACGGCGAGGTCGACGCCCCGGGTCTCGATCAGACCGTCGGTGACCATGAGGAGCCGGTCGCCGGGCGCCAAGCGCAGTTCGGTGGGCGGCGGGTGGGGCACGCCGAGACCCAGCAGGGGGCCGGCGGCCTTGACGTAGTCGGCGCCGCGGTCGTCGCGGACGACGAGCGGCGGGATGTGACCGGCGTTGGCGACGCGGGTCTCTCCGGTGCCGGGGTCGATCAGCGCCAGGCACACCGTCGCGGTGACCTCGGGGTGGTGGTGCTGGAGCATCCGGTCCAGGCGCTCGGCGAGCACGGCCGGGTCGCTCTCGTCGACGCAGTAGGCGCGCAGCGCGTGCCGGATCTCGACCATGACGGTGGCCGCCTCGAGCGAGTGCCCGACGACGTCGCCGACGGCGGTGAGCACGCCGTCGGCGGTGCGCTGGGCGGCGTAGAAGTCGCCGCCGATCTCCGTGTCCCGGGAGGCGGGCACATAGCGGACGGCGATGTCGACGCCGGGCAGTTCGGGCAGCCGGTGCGGCTGGGGCAGGAAGCTGTGCTGGAGGGTGAGGGCGACGTGCCGCTCGACCTGGTACATGAGCAGCGGCTGGGCGGCGAGCGCGGCGGCCTGCGCGAGCCGGGCGGCGACCGCCTCCCGCTCGGGGTCGACCCTGCGCACCTCACGGGTGGGTGTGGCGAGGCACACCGACGCCCTGCCGTCCTGGGTGGGCACCAGCACCAGACGGGCGTCGTGCTGGAGGCCGGGCCGGAAGAAGCCGGCCGGCCACAGCGGGGCGGGCACGGTGGTGATCTGCACTCCGGCCTGTCCGCGGGTGAGCCGGCGCAGCAGCGCGGCCACGGTGCGGTGGGCGTCCGCGTCGGGCGGTGCCAGGGAGGTGCGGTCGCGGGAGGCGCCGTGGTAGAGCTCGTCGTCCGGGGCGAGGACGAAGACGGCGGCGGGTCCGCCGGTGAGCCGCCCGGCGCTCTCGGCGGCGGCGTCGGCGAGTTCCTGGAGGGAGCGCGCCGACTGCACGGTGACGATGGTCTCCGACAGCAGGGACAGTCTGCGGGCCAGCGCCTGGTCGCCGGCCCGCAGCCGGGCGGCGCGCACGGCGGCCCGGACGACGGCGGCGATCTCCTCGGGTTCGGCGGGCATCGTCAGATAGGCCTCGCCGCCCGCGTCCAGTCCCTGGCAGCGGTCGCCGGAGGCGAGCGCGGCGGCCGAGAAGTGCACGACGGGTAATCCGGCCATGTGCGGGCGGGCCTTGAGCCGGCGGCACAGGTCGAAGCCGCTCATGTCGGGAAGGCCCACGTCGACCAGCGCCACGTCGGGCAGGGCGCCCCGGCGCAGCCGCACGTCGAGTTCGACGAGCGCCTCCCGGCCGCTGGCCACGGGGACGACCTGGTGGCCGGCGCGGCGCAGCAGCGCGCCCATGGCGAACCGGCTGGCCGGCACATCGTCCACGACCAGGACGGTCGCGTCGGTCCGCTTGCCGTCGACGTCCAAATGTCAGCCCTCGGGCACCCCTTGGTGGAGCGGACCGCGTCCATGGCCCGCTCCACCAAGGTAAGCCCTTGTTCAGCGTGTGCGGGAGAAGACCGCCACGGTCCTGCCCGGAACGGCGAACGTGCCCGATTCCGCTTCGTATGTCGAGGACTTGACTGTAGGGTCCGCGCCCGCCGCCTGCACCGGGTGCAGGCGGTAGCCGGTCCCGGCGAGCGAGGTGATCCGCTGCTGCTGTTTCGTGGGCGTCGAGTTGAAGACGACGACGAGGTCGTCCAGCGCCATGGTGATCACGCCGGGGGTCTCCTCGCGGCCGGACAGCGGGAAGGACAGCGCCGACTGCACCCGGGCGGCCGTGCCGAGGGAGAACGCCTTCTCCGTCGTACGGATGCGCAGCAGGTCGCGGTAGGCGGCGGAGGCGGCCTCGATCTGCGGGCAGCCGACCCGGACGGTGGTCAACAGGGGTTTGGCGTAAGGCCACTTGGTCCGGTTGTCGGCGGCGGGCGGCAGTCCGCGGCCGAAGCCGTTGCCGTCGGCGCAGTTCCAGTGGATGGCGTTGAACCAGTCGCCGCTGTCATAGGAGTTGCGGTCCAGGGACTTGGAGCGCAGCAGGTCGGTGCCGGCCTGGGATAGGGCGGGTCCTTGGGAGAGGGTGGCCGTGGCAAGGGCGAGGACCTGCATCCTGGCCCGGTCGTCGGCGCTCGTCGTCGCGGGCAGTTTGAAGGCGAGGGCGTCGAAGAGGGACTCGTTGTCGTGGGCGTCGGCGTAGGCGAGGGCGTCGCCGGGGGCGTGCGCGTAGCCGGCGGGGCCGCCGTTGTAGTCGACCTCGGCGCCGGCGACCTCGCGGCCGGCGCTGTCGGTGAAGCGGTATGCGGCGAGGTTGCCGCTGAGGCCGACCTTGATCAGGTCCTGGTAGTGCAGAAGCCGGGCCTTCTGTTCGGCCGGAGTGCCGTTCGCAGCCGAGGAGTTGGGGTCGGTCCAGAGCCCGGAGGCGAAGCCCTGGACGCCGGGGTCCTCGTCGAAGGGGCCGCCGCCGCGGACGGCGTCGCGGGCGCGGTCGGAGAAGGTGGCGACGCCGGTGCCCGCCATGTTCTTCTGTGTGGCCTGGACGAAGCGGGCGTCGTCGGCGACCTCGCCGAAGTTCCAGCCCTCGCCGTAGAGGATGATCTTCTTGCCGTCGACGCCGTCCTCCCTGGGGGTGAGCGCGTCGAGGGCCTTGCGGACCGCGAGGATGTTGGCCTTCGGGTGGTGGCCCATGAGGTCGAAGCGGAAGCCGTCGATCTTGTACTGCCTGGCCCAGGTGACGACCGAGTCGACGACCAGCTTGCCCGTCATGGCGTTCTCGGTGGCGGTGTTGGCGCAGCAGGTGCTGTTCGCCACCGAGCCGTCGGCGAGGAGCCGCTGGTAGTAGCCGGGGACGACCTTGTCGAGGACGCTGGTGGCGGCCTGCCCGGAGGCCGCGGTGTGGTTGTAGACGACGTCCATGACGACCCGCAGGCCGTCCTCGTTGAGCGCCTTGACCATCCGGCGGAACTCCACCGTGCGGGCGGTGCCGTCGGGGTCGGTGGCGTAGGAACCCTCGGGGACCGTGTAGTGGTACGGGTCATAGCCCCAGTTGTAGGCGTCCCGTGCGGCGGTCTCGGCGACGCACGCCTGCTGCCGGTCGGAGTCGGGCGCGTGGGCGGTGAGGTCGCAGCCGACGGTGGCCTGGTCGGCCTTGCGTTCGGGGATGGTGGCGATGTCGAACGCGGGCAGCAGGTGGACGTGGGAGGTGCCCGCCTTCGCCAGCTCCCGCAGGCGCCTGGAGCCGTCGGTGTCCCGGTCGGTGAAGGCGAGATAACCGCCGGGGTGGCGCGCCGTGCGGTCCTCGACGGAGAAGTCCCGGATGTGCAGCTCCTGGATCTGGGCGTCCCTGAGCGGTACGGCTCTGGGTTTGGCGTACGTCGACCAGCCCTCGGGGGCGAGTGACCTGTCGGCCAGGTCGACGACGAGGCTGCGCTCGGAGTTCGCCGTGAGGGCGAGCGAGTAGGGGTCGGTGACCTTGTTGGTGACGATCTCGCGGACGCTGGGCGCCCAGACCCGGACGACGTAGCGGTAGGGCTTGTTCTTCCAGGACGCGGGGCCGGTGACGGACCAGACGCCGGTGGTGTCGTCGCGCTTCATCGGCACCGTGGAGCCTGCGAGCTCCAGCTTCACCGACTGAGCCGTGGGCGCCCAGACGGCCAGCGTCGGACGGCCGTGGCGGAACGTCGGCCCGAGCTCGGCCTTCGTCGCCCCGGGGTACAGGTCGTCGAGTACGCCGGCGATCTGCACGCCGGTCGCCGCGAGCACCGCCCCTCCCCCGGAGCCGAAAGCCTGGGAGGTGCCCCCGACAGCCCGCTGGGAGGCGACGACCTGACCGCGCAGCGCCTCGCGCACCCGGTCGCGGTCGCGCGGGTCGACGGACCAGACGGGGTAGTCCTTCAGGTGCGGGAACTTCGCTTTCTGGGCGTCGGTGAGGGTGGTCCTGGACAGCCGCAGCCGGCGCTCGTCGTCGCTGGTCAGCGTCCCGTCCTTCACCTCGATCGAGCCGTCGCGCGAGTACAGCAGCTGGGTGGAGGCGGCCGCGTCGGAGCCGTTCCAGGCGACGGTGTGCCGGTCGATCCAGACCGCCTTGGAGGTGGTCAGGTCGAGGGCGGCCGCGCTGCCCGCGGGCTGCGGCAGCAGGTGCTTCTCCTGGCCGTTCAACAGCCACACCTCGTGGCCGCTCGCCGTGAGGTCCAGCGACTGGTCGGCGGGCAGGTCCTTCTCGTCGCCCTTGTGGATGATGTAGCTGAGACTGGTGGCACCCTCGGTGAGCGGCACCTCGAAGACAGCGCCATAGGCGTCAGTCTTCACCGGCTTCAGGGGGTTCGACCAGTCGGTGGGGTGTGCGGCGCCCGTCCAGACGTGCAGTCCCCAGCCGTCGTGGTTCCCGTCGGCGCGGTGGTAGTGCAGGACGGCCTTCGTCCTGTCCTGGGCGGGATACTCGGGACGCTCGGTCCGTACGGTCTCCTCGCCCTGCTCGATCCACACCTCACCCGTCTTGGTGACGTCGATCGTGCGGTCGGCGGAGACGTCCTTGTTCCCCTGCTTGTCGATGACGAGGAAGCCGACGTCCGACGCGCCCGGCTTCAGCCTGACGTAGGCGAAGGCGCCGTAGGCGTCCCGGCCGGCGAAGGGATGGCTGTCGGGCCAGTTCGTGGACTCGCCGTCGGCCAGGTCGCCCCACGCGTACAGGCCCCAGTCGGCGTAGTCGCCGTCCGTGCGCTTGTAGTGGACGATCGCGTGGTCGCGGGAGGAGGCGGTGGGGGGCTCGGGGGCCGGCGGGGTGCCGGTGGTGCTGCCGGCGGTCGCGCTCGACGTCCGCCCGGCCGAATCGATCACGACCGCCTTGTAGCGCAGAGCGGTCCCCGCCGGTACGTCCTTGCCGATGACCTGCCTGACCTTGTACGGGGCGTGGTCGGCGGAGCCGAGGGTGCGCCATGCGCCGTCGCCGGTCTGGGCGGCGAAGACGACCCGGTTGAGCTGCCCGCCCTCGACGTCGGCGCCCAGTTCGACGGTGCCGGTGGCGCCGGTGGCAGGGGCGTCGAGGGTGATGACCGGCTTGGTCGCTGGCCTGGCGAGCCTGCCCGCCGCCTTGAGGACGATCGCCGAGCCGGCCGGGACGCGGACGGTGAGCTTCTTGTCGGCGCCGGACGTCAGCGTGTCCTTGCTGCCGTATACGCCTCGGAACGCCATGTCCGCCGAACCGGTCGCGAAGGTCGCCGACTTCGCGTCGGCGGCGTTGTTGAAGGCGACGACGTACTCGGTGCCGGTCTTCGCGTCGGTGCGGGAGAAGGCGTAGACGCCCGGGCCGTCCGCCGCGTAGCGCTCGCTCTGGACGCCGTCCGTGAGGGCCGGGTTGGCCTTGCGGAGCTCGGCCAGGGCGGCGATCCGCCGGTACAGCGGTGCCCGGGTGTCGTAGGCGGCACTCGCGTGGGTGCGGTCGGTGCCGAGCTGGTCGTCGTCGAGGTAGTCGGCGGTGCGCGAGGCGAACATCGTCTGGCGGGCGTCCTTGTCACCGCCGGCGCCGGTGAAGCCCTGCTCGTCGCCGTAGTAGACGACCGGGTTGCCGCGGCTGAGGAACATCAGCTCGTTGGCGAGCCGGTCCTTCCCGAGCAGTTCGGCGTCGGTGGCCTTCGGGTTGTCCTGCTTCAGGAAGTGGCCGATGCGGCCCATGTCGTGGTTGCCGAGGAAGGTGACCTGCTCGTAGGCGTTGGCCTTGTCGGTCGTGTACTTGTAGTCGTCGCCGAAGACGGAGGCGAGCCCTCGCGCGCTGCCGCCCTGGGAGGCGTACTGCCGTGCCGCCTCCTGGAAGGGGAAGTCGAGCGTGGCGTCGAGGCGGCCCTGGGTGACGTACGGGGACGTGATGTCCGTGTCGGCGGAGTAGACCTCGCCGAACATGAAGAAGTCGTCGCGTCCGTGCCGGGCCGCGTAGGCGTCCAGGGCGGTCGCCCACCGGGTCCAGAACTCCATGTTCACGTGCTTCACGGTGTCGATCCGGAAGCCGTCGATGTCGAAGTCCCGCACCCACCGCTGGTAGATCTTCTCCATCCCGCTGACGACCTCGGGGCGTTCGGTCCACAGGTCGTCGAGTCCGGAGAAGTCGCCGTGGGTGGAGCTCTCACCGGCGAAGGTGGAGTCGCCGCGGTTGTGGTACATCGTCGGGTCGTTGAGCCAGGACGGCACCTTGTTCTTCCTGGTGACGACCGGGGTGCGCGGGAAGGAGTCCCGGTCGACGGCGGGGAAGGCGCGCCGCCCGTCGGCGTAGTCGGCGTCGTCGAAGGGCACGCCGTCCTTCGCCAGGTACGGGAAGGCGCCCTTGGAGAGGTAGTCGTAGGACTTCTCCTCGTAGTCGACGACGTCCGCCGTGTGGTTGGTGATGACGTCGAAGAAGACCTTCATGCCTTTGGCGTGCGCCTTGGAGATGAGGGTCTGAAGGTCCTTGTTGGTGCCGAAGTGCGGGTCGACCTGGGTGAAGTCGGTGATCCAGTACCCGTGGTAGCCGGCCGAGGCGTTGCTGCCCGTTCCCTGCACCGGACGGTTCTTGAAGATCGGGGCCATCCAGATGGCGGTGGTGCCGAGGCCCTTGATGTAGTCGAGCTTCCCGGTCAGGCCCTTCAGGTCGCCGCCCTGGTAGAAGCCCTTGTCGGCGGGGTCGTAGCCGGTGGCGAGGCGTGAACCGGTCAGGCCGCCCTTGTCGTTGGCACTGTCACCGTTGGCGAACCGGTCCGGCAGGACGAAGTAGAACTGCTCGCGCGTGTCGTCGTGCCGGGCGGGCTGGGCGGCGAGCCGTGCGTCGGACGGCGGGGCGGGCGGGGTCTCGGCCCGGGCGGCGAGGGGCTGGACGAGCGCTGCGGCCAGCGCGGTCGCGGTGACCGCAGCGACCCGTCCGGCACGGGCGGTTGGGCGCCTGGACGGCACCGGCCATCTCGGTATCACTGACGTGGACTCCTTGCATGACGGCTCTTGTGGGTCCGACCCCGCGCGACCGTATCGCCGTCGAAACACTTACAGCAAGAGTCCTGAAACAATGGGAAAGAACTTTCAGGGGTCGCTCAACAGCCGCCCCTGCCCGCGTAGATGGCCAGGGCGGTGTCGGGGCCCAGGGTCGCCGTGAACCGGCCGCCGGAGTTCACGCTCACCGCGGTGTTGTTCTGGACGTTGCAGTACGTCCCCGCAGACAGCGACGTCTGGTAGGTACGGGTCAGTGAGCCCGACTCGTGGTTGATGGCCACGAAGCCCTTGGCGCCCCGCCCGAAGGCGATCGCGTCGCCGCCGTTGTCCCACCAGTCGGTGACCGGCTCGCCGCGGGTGGCGTTGCGGAAGGCGACCATGCGCAGGATCTCCGGCCATGCGTGCTGACACTTCCAGCCGTCCTGCCAGCAGGCGTTGACCGTGCCGCCGTTGGGCGGCCCCGCGTCCGCGTCCGACCACTCGTAGCCGGAGTTGACGTCGGGCGCGCCGTAGGGCCAGGCGAGCATGAAGACGTTGGCCAGGGTGTAGTGGGCGTTGTCCTTGTAGCTGAGCGTGGAGCCGTTGCGCTCGGTGTCGTGGTTGTCGACGAAGACGCCGGCCACCGAGCTGTTCAGGTAGCCCCAGCCCTCACCGTAGTTCTTCAGGTAGGCGAGGTTCTCGTTGTTGAAGACGCGCTTGAGGTCGTAGGCGTAGCGGAACTCCTGGACGTCCCCGTTGCCCGTGTACTCGGTGGGCTGCACGGCCTCTCCACTGCCGTGGATGACCTCCTGTTTCCAGTACGCGTTCGGGTTGGTCAGCCGGGACTTGACGGCGGCGAGGTCGGCGGAGTCGACGTGCTTGGCCGCGTCGATGCGGAAGCCGTCGACGCCGAGGGTGAGCAGGTCGTTCAGGTAACCGGCGATGGCCTTGCGGACGTGGTCCTCGCCCGTGTCGAGGTCGGCGAGGCCGACGAGTTCGCAGTGCTGGACGTTCCAGCGGTCCTGGTAGTTGGTCACCTGGGAGGTGCAGTCGTCGAAGTCGTAGGAGGAGTACAGGCCCGGATAGTCGTACTTGGTGTACGACGAGCCGCCGGTGCCGGTGCCGCCGCCCGCAGCCATGTGGTTGACGACGGTGTCGACGACGACCTTCACACCGGCCGCGTGGCAGGTGTTCACCATGGCCTTGAAGGCCGTGCGGTCACCGAGCCTGCCCGCGATCCGGTAGCTCACCGGCTGGTAGGACGTCCACCACTGGGAGCCCTGGATGTGCTCGGCGGGCGGCGAGACCTGGACGTAGCCGTAGCCCGCCGGGCCGAGGGTGTCGGTGCACTCCTTCGCGACCGAGGCGAACTTCCACTCGAAGAGGACGGCGGTGACGTCCTTGGCGCCGGGCGGGGAGGCCTGCGCGGTGGTGGCGGGAGCGACGAGGGCCGCGGCGGTGGCGGCGAGCGCGGTCGCGGTGACGGACCATCTCGATATCACGGGCGTGTACTCCTTGCGACGACGGCCAGGCGTCTTTGCCTGGCGCCGCGCGAACGTACCGCCGTGAAAGGTTTACAGCAATAGAATTGAAACCCTGAGTAAACATTTTCACGGGGGACCGCCGAAGCGATCCCCCGTGAGAGGTGACCGGCTGTCAGGCCGTCGTCCACCACACCGTGGTGTCCGCCGGGATCTTCGTCTCGCCGTCCGTCTCTGCGATCTCGTCGCTGGCGAGGAGGAGGCGGCCGTGGACGGGGGTCGTCACCGACTCGCCGCCGGTGTTGGCGACGCACACGAACTCCCCGCGCCGGAAGGCCAGAACACCCTCCGGAGCCTTCAGCCACTCCACCGAGTCGCCCGCGCCGAGGTCGGGCTGCTCACGGCGGACGGCGAGCGCGGTGCGGTAGAGCTCGAGGGTGGAGCCGGCGGCTCCCGTCTGCGCCTCGATGCTCAGCTCCCCCCAGCTCTCCGGCTGGGGCAGCCAACTGCCGCCGCTGCCGAAGCCGTACGACGAGCCCGTGCGCGTCCACGGGATCGGCACCCGGCAGCCGTCACGGAAGCCGTCCTGGCCGGCGCCGCGGAAGTACGCAGGGTCCTGGCGCACCTCGTCGGGCAGGTCGACGACGTCCGGGAGGCCCAGCTCCTCGCCCTGGTAGATGTACGCCGAGCCGGGCAGAGCCAGCATGAGCAGGGTGGCCGCCCGGGCGCGCCGGAGGCCCAGCTCACGGTCGCCGGCGAGGCGGATCTGGGTGCCGAGGCCGGGCGGGTTGGCGAAGCGGGTGGCGTGCCGGGTGACGTCGTGGTTGGACAGCACCCAGGTGGCGGGGGCGCCGACGGGCCGCATGGCCTCCAGGGTGAGGTCGACGACCTTGCGCAGCTCCTTCGCGTCCCAGTCGGTGCTCAGGTACTGGAAGTTGAAGGCCTGGTGCAGTTCGTCGGGGCGGACGTAGTTCGCGGTGCGCTCGACGGTCGGGGTCCACGCCTCGGCGACGAAAATGCGCCCGCCCGTCTCCCACCACCGCCCTTCTGACGAAGGCCCTTCGGGCCCCTTTTCATTTCCCGCGTACTCGTCGAGGACCTTGCGCCACTCCCGGTAGATCTCGTGGACGCCGTCCTGGTCGAAGAACGGCATGACATCGTTGCCCAGCAGCTTGAGCTGGTCGTGGGATCCAAGGTCGGGAAGGCCCTCCGCCTTCACCAGTCCGTGTGCCACGTCGATGCGGAAGCCGTCCACGCCCATGTCGAGCCAGAACCGCAGGATCGAGCGGAACTCGTCGCCGACCGCCGGGTGTTCCCAGTTGAAGTCGGGCTGCTCGGGCGCGAAGAGGTGCAGGTACCATTCGCCGTCCTCGACGCGTGTCCAGGCGGGCCCGCCGAAGATGGATTCCCAGTCGTTGGGCGGGAGTTCGCCGTTCTTCCCGGTGCCGGGGCGGAAGTGGTAGCGCTCCCGCAGGGGTGAGCCGGGGCCCTCGGCGACGGCCCGCCGGAACCACTCGTGCTGGTCGGAGGAGTGGTTGGGCACCAGGTCGACGATGATCCTCAGGCCCAGTTCGTGGGCGTCGCGGATCAGCGCGTCGGCGTCGAGGAGGTTGCCGAACATGGGGTCGACGGCCCGGTAGTCGGCCACGTCGTATCCGGCGTCGGCCTGCGGGGAGGCGTAGAAGGGGCTGAGCCACACGGCGTCCACGCCGAGGTCGCGCAGGTACGGGAGGCGGGATCGTACGCCTTCCAGGTCCCCCATGCCGTCGCCGTTGCTGTCGGCGAAGCTGCGCGGATAGACCTGGTAGATCACCGCGTCCCGCCACCAGTCGCGGCGCTTGGCGACGGTGGCGACGGCGGAGTTCGGTGCCGGGTCGGCGGAGTGCTGGCTCATGGTGTCCTTGGTAGGTAACGGAGTCGCGGTCACGGTCGGTGCTCGGGTTTTCGGCGGCGGGTGACGAGGCGGCCGCGGTGCCTGCGGGGTCGGAAGGGCACCGCGGCCGCCGCCCGCGCGGCGGGGCGCGCGGGAGTTGTTCTCACGGCCGGGGCGTCAGCCCTTCGTGCCGCCGGCGGTGAGGCCGGTCACCAGGTTCTTCTGGACAAGGTAGAAGAAGACGGAGACGGGTATCGCGATCAGCACCGCGGTGGCGGCCATCAGGTTGCGCTGGGCGTCGTGCTCGCTGACGAAGCTCTGCAGACCGACGGCGAAGGTGTACTTGGAGTCGGACAGCATGAACGTCGAGGCGAAGGCGACCTCGCCGAAGGCGGTGAGGAAGTTGTAGAAGGCGGCGACGGCGAGGCCGGGCCTGGCCAGCGGCAGGACCAGCCGCAGGAAGGCGCCGAAGGGGCTGAGTCCGTCGACGCGTCCGGCCTCGTCGATCTCGAACGGGATGGTGTCGAAGTAGCCCTTGAGCAGCCAGGCACTGTAGGGCACGACGGTGGTGCAGTTGACGAGGATCAGTCCGAGGTAGGTGTCGATGAGCTGCAGCTCCGACATGATCTGGTACATCGGCACGATCAGGACGGCGACCGGGAACATCTGGGTGACGAGCAGGACCCACATGAACTTCTTGTAGCCCGGGAAGCGCATCCGGGAGACGGCGTAGCCGCTGGTGGCGGCGATGATCACGCCGATGGCGGTGGTGCCGAGGACGACGACGAGCGTGCTGCGCAGCCAGTCGAAGAACGCGGTGTGCTGCAGGACGAACGTGTAGTTGTCGAGCGTCGCCTTGCGCCAGATCCCGCCGGGGTGCAGGTAGTCGTCCTTGTCCGGGCCGAGGGAGAGGAAGATCAGCCAGGCGACCGGGAAGAAGGCGACGAGGCCCGCCGCGACGAGGACGCCGTGGGTGGCGAGCGTGGCGAGGGGGCCGCGTCGGCCGCGGCGGCGGACGGCGCCCGCCGGGGCGGTCCCGGTGGGCCGGTCGGTTGTCGCGACGGAGGTGGGGGCGGTGCTGGTGCTCATGGGGGCTCCTGCCTCAGATCGCGAGCTGCTCGTCGTTGCGGCTCAGCCAGCGGCGGTAGAAGGAGGTGAAGACGATCAGGACGGCCAGCAGCAGGATGCCGTAGGCGGCCGACTGGGCGAAGTCGCGCGGCTGCTGTCCGAAGCCGAGGTAGTACGCCCAGGTGACGAGGATCTGCGCGTCCGGGGCGGTGTCGCCGAACAGCAGGAAGATGATGGCGAACTGGTTGAAGGTCCAGATGACGCCGAGCAGGACGACGGTGGAGCTGACGGACCTCAGGCCGGGCAGGGTGACGTACCGGAACCGCTGCCAGGCGTCGGCCCCGTCCATCTCGGCCGCCTCGTAGAGCGAGGAGTCGATGGACTGGAGGCCGCCGAGCAGCGAGAGCATCATGAACGGCACACCGCACCAGGTGTTGACCATGATCGCGGCGAACCGCTGCCAGAAGGTGTCCTCCAGCCACAGCGGCGAGGGCAGGTGCAGGGCGTCGAGCGCGGTGTTGACGATGCCGCCGTCGGCGAGCATGAAGCGCCAGCCGAAGACGGTGACGAACGTGGGGACGGCCCAGGGCAGCACGAGGATCAAGCGGTAGAGGGTGCGGCCGCGGAACTCGCGGTTGAGCAGCAGCGCGAGGCCGAGTCCGATGAAGTAGTGCAGGGTGACGCAGAGCGCGGTCCAGGCGATGGTCCACAGGAAGTGCGACCAGAAGCGGTCGTAGGCCGTCGGGCCCCACAGGATGTCGGCGTAGTTGTCGAGGCCGATGAACTTGTAGGTGGCCTCGATCTCGTTGACGCCGATGGTGCGGGCCGTGTTGAGGCTGTCGGCGTCGGTGAGGGTGAGGTAGAAGCCGTAGGCGAGGGGGTAGAGCACGAGGACGCCGAGGACGATCGCCACCGGGGCGATCATCGCGTAGGCGTACCAGTGCTTCTGATAGGCCTGCTTCAGGCGCCGGCCCGGCCCGGGCCGCGGGTCTCGCTCACCGCGCCGCTTGCCGGTCGCTCGGTCGATGGCGACTGTCATGGTTCGACACCTTCTGGGGGATCAGGGGGTGGGCCGGGCGGGCTCGGGGCCGCCGGCCCTCCCCCGAGGGAGGTCCGGCGGCCGGGCGTGCCCGTGGTGTGGCCGGCGTCCAGGGCGGCCACGGCGGGGCTCACTTGCCGAAGTCGGGCACCAGCTTGGCGATGGCCGTCTCGGCGTTGCCGAGGCCCTCGTCGAGGGTCTCCTTGCCGCCCGCGATCTTGGGCAGCTCGCTGTCGAGCGGGCCCCACAGGGAGCTGTACTCCGGAAGCGCGGGACGCGGCCGGGCGGCGGACAGGACGGCGCCGTAGCCGGCGATGCCCGGGTCGGCCTTGACCTGGTCGGTGTAGGCGTCGTCGCGGGTGGGCAGCGTGGAGTTCTTCTGCGCGACGGTCGCCTGGGCCTTCGCCGAGGTCATGAAGTTGAGGAACTTCAGCGCGGCCTTCTGGTGGGCGGCGTCGGAGCCGGCGTAGATCGACAGGTTGTGGCCGCCGGTGGGGGCGCCCGCCTTGCCGGTGGAGCCGGCCGGGACGGGGGCGATGCCCAGGTTGGCCTTGTCCTTGAACGCCGAGCCCTTGTAGAAGTTGGTGATCTCCCAGGGGCCCTGGACGATCGCGGCGACCTTGCCGTTGACGAAGGCGTCCTGGATGTGAGCGTAGGCGTCGGCGGTGGTGTCGGCCTTGTGCAGGCCCTTGCCGTCGAAGAGGCCGAGCCAGGTGCCGTACGCCTTCTTCGCGGCCGGCGAGTTGACGGTGATCTTCTTGGCGTCGACGTCGACGGTGTCGGCGCCCTCGCCGTGGAGGAAGGACTGGGCGTAGTAGGCCTGGGTGGAGCCCCAGTAGCCGTCGACGCCGGTCTTGTCCTTGACGGTGGCGGCGGCCGTCTTCAGCTCGTCCCAGGTCTTCGGGGCGGCGGTGAGGCCGGCCTTGGCGAAGAGCTGCTTGTTGTAGACGAGCGCGAGCGTGTCGGTGACGATCGGCACGCCGTAGGTCTTGCCCTCGTACTGGGCCTGCTGGATCAGGTTGGGCTTGAACTTCGCCTGGTCCGCGAGGGCCTCGGTGCCGTCCAGCGGCAGGAAGAAGCCCTTCTTGGCGAAGGCGGGGGTCCAGCCGACCTCCGAGCGCAGCACGTCCGGGGCGCCCTTGGAGCCGGCGGCGGTGTCGAACTTGTTCTGCGCCTGGTCGAAGGGGACGTTGACGTACTTGACCTTGATGTCCTTGTTGGCGGCCTCGAACTCCTTGACCAGGGCCTGGTACGTCGGCGCCTCGTTGGTGGCGTTGGAGGTGTCCCACCATGTGATGGTGACCGGGCCGCCGGCCGAGTCGCCGCTGTCGCTCCCGCCGCAGGCCGTCGCCGCGAGGGCGAGGGACGCCACCAGCGCGCTGGCCGCTATGCCACGCCGCATTGAGTTCTCCTTGAGGGTAAGGCCCGAGTAGCCACAGGGGGCGGTCCCGTCCGCACCCCTGTCGACTTGCCGACTTGCCGACTGCGCCGTTGCGGCGGCCGCCGGGCGACGTGAACGTAACAGCGTTGTAAGCGTCGCGAAAGACCTTGCAGCAAAAAAGCGCAAGACGGCTTGGAAGTTATCCGGGCGTGACCTCTCGGCGACCGTCATGAGACGCTTGTTCACAAGGGTCGAGCGCTATACGGACGCCCCTGCAAGGCTCTGCAAGCCCTTGCCGTCACTTTCAAGAGGGAGCGCGATGACACAGCAGTCCGGGCCGGGCCGTTCGACCGGTCGGCCACTGCGGCCGTCCGGTGCGCCGGGTGTCGCCCGGCGGGTACAGTCCAGCCCTGTGACCACACGGCTTGCCGACATCGCAGCGCAGGCGGGGGTGAGCGAAGCGACCGTCAGCCGGGTGCTCAACGGCAAGCCCGGCGTCGCCGCCACCACCCGTGAGTCCGTCCTCGCCGCCCTCGACGTGCTGGGCTACGAGCGCCCCGTCCGGCTGCGGCAGCGCAGCGCGGGCCTCGTCGGCCTCATCACGCCGGAGCTGGAGAACCCGATCTTCCCGGCGTTGGCCCAGGTCATCGGTCAGGCCCTGACCCGCCAGGGCTACACGCCGGTCCTCGCCACCCAGACCCCGGGCGGCTCCACCGAGGACGAGCTGACCGAGATGCTGGTCGACCGCGGCGTCGCCGGCATCATCTACGTCTCAGGGCTGCACGCGGACACCACGGCCGACATGCAGCGCTACGAGCAACTGCGCGCGCAGGGCGTTCCCTTCGTCCTGGTCGACGGGTTCTCGCCGAAGGTGCAGGCCCCCTTCATCTCCCCCGACGACCGCGCGGCGATGATCCTCGCGGTCACCCATCTGGTCTCTCTCGGCCACACCCGCATCGGCCTCGCCCTCGGCCCGAAGCGCTTCGTCCCCGTGCAGCGCAAGATCGAGGGCTTCGTCCGCGCGGTGCAGGAGCAGCTGGGCATCAGCCCCGAGACCATCGAGTCGGAGCTGGTCCAGCACTCCCTGTACACCCTGGAGGGCGGCCAGGCGGCCGCCGCCGCCCTGCTGGAGAGGGACTGCACGGCGGTGGTCTGCGCCAGCGACATGATGGCCCTGGGCGCGATCCGGGCGGCCCGCCAACGGGGCCTCGACGTCCCCAAGGACGTCTCCGTGGTCGGTTTCGACGACTCCCCGCTGATCGCCTTCACCGACCCGCCCCTGACGACCATCCGCAAGCCGGTGCCCGCGATGGGCCAGGCCGCCGTGCGCACGCTCCTGGAGGAGATCGGCGGCACACCCGCCCCGCACAGCGAGTTCGTGTTCATGCCCGAACTGGTCGTCCGGGGCTCCACCGCCTCCGGAGACCGCAATCGCGCGTGAACTCTCCCCTCGGCATGCGGGTGGGACGACACCGATGACGATTCGGAGATAACGCCGATCTGGCAGACTTTGTGTCCATGGGCGAACCGACCGTGACATGTCCGGAAGGCCACGACAAGGCCGTCCCACAGCCTTTCACGGCCGCGAACCCCCTGCGGCGGCTGCGCGCTCCCCGCCGGCCCCGGGTGTGGTTCGAGGTCCTGCTCATCGCACTGAGTTACTGGACGTACTCCCTGATCCGCAACGCGGTCCCGGAACAGCGGACCGAGGCGCTGCGCAACGCCGACTGGATCTGGCGGGCCGAGCACCAGCTCGGCATCGCGGCCGAACAGTCGATCAACCACACCGTCAACTCGGCGACCTGGCTCATCGTCGGGATGAACTACTACTACGCCACCCTGCACTTCGTCGTCACCCTCGGCGTGCTGGTCTGGCTCTACCGCGCCCACCCCGGCCGCTACGCCGCCTGCCGGCTGGGCCTCTTCGCGACCACGGGCGTGGCCCTGGCCGGTTACTACTTCTACCCGCTGGCGCCGCCGCGTCTGATGACCGGCGCCCACTTCGTCGACACGGTGGTGGTCCACCGGACCTGGGGCTCGATGGCCTCCGGCGACCTGAAGAGCATGTCCAACCAGTACGCCGCGATGCCGTCCATGCACATCGGCTGGTCCCTGTGGTGCGGTCTGGCGGTCTTCGCCCTGGCCGCGACGCCCTGGGTCCGCGTCCTGAGCCTGCTCTACCCGACCCTCACCCTGGTGGTGATCGTCGCCACCGCCAACCACTTCTGGCTGGACGCGGTGGGCGGCGCCCTGTGCCTCGCCTTCGGCTGCGCCCTGTCCCGCCTCTGGTACGGCACCCTCCCGCACCGCCTCCCGAGGACGACGGCGCCGGGCGTGCTGCTCCCGGAGACGTAGGGCGTGGTCCGCGCGGGCTCGGCTGCACGGGGCGTGTCTTGCACGGCTCGGCTACAGAGGGCGTGTCCAGCCCGGGGCGCGGCTGCACAGGGCGTGTCCCGACCGGGCTGCACAGAGCATGTCCAGCCCGGGGCGCGGCCACAAGAGCGTGCCCCGACCGGGCTGCACAGGGCGTTCCCTGCCCGGGGCGCGGCTCACCCGCCGTAGAACAGCTCGTCCACCACGGTCCGGGCCCGTCGGGCCGTGCGGCGGTAGTCGTCCAGCATGTCGCCCACCCGCCCCGGCCCGTACCCCAGATACCGCCCGACGGCCCCCAGCTCCCGGACGTCCGACGGGAACGTGTCGCCCGCCCGCCCGCGCACCAGCATCACCGCGTTGCGCACCCGGGTGGCCAGCACCCACGCCTCGTCGAGCGTCGCCGCGTCCTCCTCCGACAGCAGCCCCGCGTCCCGCGCGGCGGCCAGCGCGGCACGCGTCCGTGTGGTCCGCAGCCCCGGCTCCTCGGCCCCGTGCCGCAGCTGCAGCAACTGCACGGTCCACTCCACGTCGGACAGCCCCCCGGGCCCCAGCTTGGTGTGCAGCTTGGGATCGGACCCCCGCGGCAGCCGCTCCGACTCCATCCGCGCCTTCAGCCGCCGGATCTCCCGCACGGCCTCCTCGCCCAGCCCGCCCCGCGGATACCGCAGCGGGTCGACGAGCTCCATGAACCGCCCGGCCAGCTCCTCGTCCCCGGCGACCGGTTCCGCCCGCAGCAGCGCCTGCGACTCCCACACCAGCGACCACCGCCGGTAGTACGCCTCGTACGACTTCAGGGTCCGCACCAGCGGCCCCGACTTCCCCTCGGGCCGCAGATCGGCGTCGACCAGCAGCGGCGGATCCGCGCTCGGGAGCTGCAGCAGCCGCCGCATCTCCGCCACGACGGCCGCGGCGGCCCGCGCGGCCTCCTCCTCCCCGACGCCCTCCCGCGCCTCGTGGACGAAGACGACGTCGGCGTCCGAGCCGTAGCCCAGCTCGTGCCCGCCGAACCGGCCCATGCCGATGATCGCGAACCGGGTGGGCAGGGTGTCCCCCCAGCCCGCGCGCACGACCGCGCGCAGGGTTCCGGCGAGGGTCGCCGCCGTGAGGTCGGACACCGCCCCGCCGACGAGGTCCACCAGGGCGCCCTGGTCGGCCTCGGCGGGCTGGGACTCGGTGCCGTAGGAGCCGACGATGTCCGCGGCGGCCGTACGGAACAGCTCGCGCCGCCGGACGCCGCGCGCGGCGGTGACGGCCTGGACCGCACCGTCCGCGCGGCCGACGGCGGCGAGTATCTCCTGCTCGAGAGCCCTGCGCCCGCGTGGTTCCAGGCCGCCGCGCCCGCCGTCGCCGTCGCCGAGCAGCGCGACGGCTTCCGGGGCGCGCATCAGCAGGTCGGGGGCGAGCCGCCCGGCGGACAGCACCCGGGCGAGGTTCTCGGCGGCGGCGCCCTCGTCGCGCAGGAGGCGCAGGTACCAGGGGGTCTTGCCGAGCGCGTCGGACACCTTGCGGAAGTTCAGCAGTCCGGCGTCGGGGTCGGCGGAGTCGGCGAACCAGCCGAGCAGCACGGGCAGCAGCGTCCGCTGGATGGCGGCCTTGCGTGACACCCCCGAGGCCAGCGCCTCCAGGTGCCGCAGCGCGGCCGCGGGGTCGGCGTATCCCAGCGCGACGAGCCGCTCCCGGGCGGCGACCATGCTCAACCTGGCCTCACCCGGCGCGAGTTGGGCGACGGCGTCGAGTAGCGGCCGGTAGAACAGCTTCTCGTGCAACCGTCGCACCACGGCGGCGTGCCGCTTCCACTCGCGGTTGAGGTCCCCCACGGGGTCGGAACGCAGCCCCAGCGACCGTCCTAGCCGCCGCTGGTCGCTCTCGTCCTCGGGCACGAGATGCGTGCGCCGCAGCCGGTACAGCTGGATCCGGTGCTCCATGGACCGCAGGAAGCGGTAGGCGTCGTCGAGCTGAACGGCGTCCGTCCGCCCCACGTACCCGCCGGCGGCGAGCGCCTGCAGCGCGTTCAGGGTCGTGCCGCTGCGCAGGGAGGCGTCCGCGCGCCCGTGCACCAGCTGGAGCAGCTGGACGGCGAACTCGACGTCCCGCAGGCCGCCCGGCCCGAGTTTCAGCTCGCGCTCGACCTCGGCGGCGGGGATGTTCTCCACGACCCGGCGCCGCATCTTCTGCACGTCGGCGACGAAGTTCTCCCGCTCGGCGGCCTGCCACACCATCGGCCCGACGGCGGCGACGTACTCCTCGCCGAGCCCGAGGTCGCCGGCGACCGGGCGGGCCTTGAGCAGGGCCTGGAACTCCCAGGTCTTGGCCCATCGCTGGTAGTAGGCGAGGTGGCTGCTGAGGGTGCGCACCAGCGGTCCGTTGCGTCCCTCGGGGCGCAGGTTGGCGTCGACGGGCCAGATCGAGCCTTCCACGGTGGTCTCGGAGCAGATCCGCATCATGTGCGAGGCGAGCTTGGTGGCGGCGCGCAGCGCCTTGCCCTCGTCGGCGCCCTCGACGGCCTCGCCGACGAAGATGACGTCCACGTCGGAGACGTAGTTGAGCTCGTGCCCGCCGCACTTGCCCATCGCGATGACGGCGAGCCGGCACAGCGCGGCGTCGTCGGGCGCGGCGGCGCGGGCCAGCGCGAGGGCGGCGCGCAGGGTGGCCGTGGCCAGGTCCGCCAGTTCGGCGGCGGTCTCGGCGACGTCGGTGGTCCCGCACACGTCCCGCGCGGCTATGGACAGCAGGCACCGCCGGTAGGCGACGCGCAGCGAGACGGGGTCGTCCGCCTCGGCGAGCCCGCGTTCGAACTCCTCCACCCCGGGGTGGAGGTCGCGCGGCTCGTAGGTGACGAGGGCCTCCCAGTCCCGCGGGTGCCGGGCGAGGTGGTCGGCGAGCGCGGCGGACGCGCCGAGCACCCCGAGCAGCCGGTCCCGCAGCGGCATGGCGGCGATCACGGTGTCGAGCAGTTCCCGCCGCGCGGTCGCCCCGGGCTGCGCTTCCAGCAGCCGTACGAGTCCGTGCAGCGCGAGGTCGGGGTCGGCGGTCCGGCCGAGGGCCTCCAGCAGGACGGGGTCGTTGCGCACGGCGGCCAGCTCGCCGCCGTCGAGGAGGCGTTCGGCGGCGGAGGGGTCGGTGAAACCGTGCCGCAGCAGCCGAGTGAAAGTACTGCTCCTGCGTCCCGGCCCCGTCATCCCGGCCTCCTGAGTCCGATCAAGGTCGTACCCACCGAGCCTAACCGCAGACCTGGGCCGAAGCGCCGGGACGAGCACCGGAAACCGGCCGGGGGCGGACCCGACGGCGGCGCGAACCGGCGGGGGCGGGGTGGGGCGGCACGGCGACGCGAACCCGCCGCGTGCGGGCCGGCGCGGTGGCGCGAACCGGCGGTGAGGCGGGCCGGCGCGCATGCGAACCCGCCGGGCGCGGGCCGGCGCGCATGCGAACCCGCCGGGCGCGGGCCGGCGCGCATGCGAACCCGCCGCGGACGGACCGGCATGGTCACGCGACCCAGCCGGGCGCGGACCGGCGCAGTGGCGTGAACCGGCGGCAGGCGGGGCGGCGCGGTGGCGCGGCGGCCTGTTTTCGGCTTCGGTGTGGAGAGCCGCAGGCAGCGGCACGCACGCCTCAGGGGAAGGGAACAGCGATGCAGTACACCTTGGAAGTCGTCCCGTTGCCCGTCAGCGACATCGACCGGGCCCGGGACTTCTACCGCGACAAGGCCGGGTTCCACGTCGACATCGACCAGGAGGTCATGCCGGGCATGCGGATCGTCCAGCTGACCCCGCCCGGCTCGGGCTGTTCGATCGCGCTGGGCGACAGCATCTGGGAGATGACGAAGGGACCGCGCCCGGCGCCCGGGTCGTACCAGGGGCTCCAGCTGTGCGTGGCCGACATCGAGGCCGCCCACGCGGAGCTGGTCGCGCGCGGCCTGGACGTCACCGAACCGGTCCGCTACTCCGAGGCGGACGGCGCGACGTTCATGTACTTCACCGACCCCGACGGCAACGGCTGGTCGATCCAGGAGTACCGCCGCCGGGCGAAAGAGCCGCTCCACGAGGTACTGGCCGGCCTTCCCCGGGAGGACTGACCAGCCGCGACCGGCGGTCGCGGAGGGAACCTCAGTCGCGGCGGTCGGAGCTTGCCCCGACCAGCACCGCGCCGAGCAGGACGTGCGCGGCGAGGGCCACGATCGGTATGTGCCCTCCCGGGCGGTCGAGGTCGTCGATGAAGTAGCCGGAGCCCACCGCCCAGAGCACCCCGCCGACGGCCACCGGCACGGCGGTGAATGCGTCCCCCACCACCCGCAGCCCGGCCCGCAGCAGAAGGGGCATCAGGCCACAGGAAGCGGCCGTGGTGAGAAGGAACTCGAAGGCGCCGGAGCCCACCGTGTCCCCGTCCGCGGCCGCCTCGTCGCGGGACCAGGCGTAGCCGGCGGACATGAGGGGGTGGCAGGCCGCGGTGGCGCCGGAGAAGATCAGGGCGCCTTTGACGTGTCGTGCGCAACGGATGGCGGGGTCCTCGCTCTTCGCGGGTAGCGGGCCGATGACGGCTCAGTGAGTGGAAGCCGGGGGCAGGCAACCGGTCTCTGGGTAGTGGCCGTTCACGTCGGTCCACACCCGGTCCTCGGTGACAGCTCCTGTGACGCAGGCGGTCTCGCCGACCCAGACACCGAAAGCGCTGCCTTCGACCGCTTCGGTCCCGGTACCGGGCACGAGGCCTGCGACGGTGACGGAAAAGGGGGCCGCATGTCGTGCGAGGGTGGACTGCACCTCTGCGGGACTGATGCCGCCTCGTCGACGCAGCTCGTCCAGGGCTTTTTCCACGTCGACGGCTGTCCGCCCGGCCCGGCTCTCGTCCTCCGGGCTCATCTCGCGAGGGAGCCGCGCTCGGCTGTTGTCGGCGTGGTTGGGTGGCGTATCAGGCTCGGGCCCGCTCGGGCCCGCCGTACCGGCGTCGGGTGGGCTGGACGACTGGGTGACGTTGAGGTTGGAAAAGAGGTCATCCGCGCTCTTCCCGCAACCGGTCAGGAGGACGAGGGCGACGACGGCGAGCGCAGCGGGCTTCCGGATGGACACGACCCGATGCTTCCTCCCCCGGGGTAGGCGGGCATGAGTACCGGTACTCAGATTCGACGGTGGGCGACGCCACGGCCCGGGCGGGGCTGGCGGAGAGACGCCGCGGGGCCGACGGTCCACGACCCGTCGGCCCCATGCGTCATTCGTTGCAGCGGGGCACCCGCCGCGACCGCGTCAGGGCTCCTGGCCTGCCGCCGACACCAGCCTGAGGAGGATACGGATGTCGTCCAGGGCTGCGTTCCATCGTGCTTATCCGTGAGTATCTCGAGTGTCATGACCCTGCTGGCGGGTGGCGCGGATCATCACCGTGAGCACCGGCGAGGCCGGTGACGGCTGGCTTTGCCCAATCTCCTCGTACCCCCAAGCCCTGTAGAGCGCGTGGACCTTCCCGTCGCCGGCGGTCGCGTTGACCATGAGCGTGACGAAGGGCTCGTCTCGTGTGGCGAGGAGGGCGTCATGGATACGCCGGGCGGTGCCGGTCTTGCGCCAGGTCGGTCGGACGCCGATCTCCTTCAGGGCCATGGCCGGATGCTCGGTGTACTTCTCCGCCGGCGTCGGGCTGGTGCGCTGCCAGTAGCGGTCGCCGTGCTCGATGGTGTTGCAGTAGGCGTAGCCGACCGGGTGCCCGTCCGCGTACGCGAGGATGGCCGCGAAACCCGGCTCGCCGCAGTGCCGGTCCAGGCGCTCGCCGAACGCGGTGACCGCGTAGTTCGGCAGGTGGAGGAGCGGGGCGCGCACTTCGGCGTACACGTCGAGGAGATCGCCGCGGGCGGTGTCGAGAGTGGTGAACGTGCGCAGTTCGATCGAGGGCGCCGTCGTCATGCGGCCATCCTCCAGGTGGCAGCGTGCTCGGTCCAGGTCCGGACGGCGGAAGTGCGGGGCGCGGTGGCGCGCAGCGCGGCGCCGAACTCCTGGAGCATGCGCGTCACCCGGGCGTGTTGGGTGGCGGCGGCGATGGGAACCTTCATCGCAGTGGCCGTGGCAGCGTTTGGGTCACCCTGCGCGAGCTGGGCGTGGGCGAGCCGGGTCGTGGTGATGGCCCGGGACCGGGCCATGTGAGGCCGTAGGGCGGACAGGCAGCGGTGGGCGTGGTACTCGGCGGTCGGGTAGTCGCCGAGTGCCAAGTGCGCCGACAGGGCCAAAGAGTCCAGCTCGGCCTGGTCGTAGAAGGCAAGGATCCACCGCACGGCGCACGGTCGAGCCGACCACCAGCGACCTGGGCCAGTTCCTCCGCAGCCACGCCGACCAGATCCACGGCCTGGCGCTCGCTTGCCTGGTGACTGCCAACCGCTACGAGCACATCGAGAGCGAGATTCAGCCTGCGCTGCGGGCCGGCGAACTGATCATTAGTGACCGCTACCTGCCCTCGACGATGGTCCTGCAACGGCTCGACGGAGTGTCGTTGGATTTCCTGCTCGACGTCAATCGTCACGCGCTGCTGCCGAACCTGGCCGTGATTCTCACCGCGGAACCAGAACTCATCGCCCAACGCATCGCAACGCGCGGCGTCACCCACCGCTTCCATCTCGACCCCTCGGCGCCGGGCCGGGAAGTCGGGCTCTACGCCGATGCCGCATCTCACTTGATGAGCCAGGGGGTGAAGGTGCTGCACCTCGACGTCGGCCACGTCACCCCACTGGAGGTTGCACGGCGAATCGCCGACGCCATCCCGGCTCTGCCGCTAGCGTCGGTCATCCCACCCACCCATCCGACCCCCCAAGGAACATGAGCGGACAACTGGCACAGCCCGTCATCGACACCCACGTCATCCTCCGCGACGGCGACAAGATCCTTTTCTCGCAGCGTGGTGGCCCTTACGGTCACGGCCGATGGCACATGCCCTCGGGCAAGCTCGACCGAGGCGAGCCCCTCCCCGACGGGGCCGCCCGGGAGTTGTACGAGGAAACGGGCATCACCGTCGACCCGACTCACCTTCGCCTGGTGCAGACCGTGCACCACCGGCAGGACGCGAAGGTGGAGCGGATCGGTTTCTTTTTCGAGGCCACCGAATGGGAGGGGCAGCCCGTCAACAAGGAGCCCGAGAAGTGCCTCGCCCTTGAGTGGTTCACCGTGCACGACCTGCCCGACGACATCATCGAATACCCGGAGGCCGGCCTGCGCGGCTACCTCGACGACAGCGGCCCTCTCACGGAACACGGCTGGCAGTAGACCGGCCGTCGCGCCGAGCCGCGAGAGTTTGCTGGCCTGACCTGCGGATTCTTGCCCCGCTGCCAGTCCACGGCACCCGACGTACAGCCGCTCCAACCGGCACACGCCCGCACAAACGCGAAGACCCCGTCTCAGCAAAATCGCTGATGGCGGGGTCTTTGGTTAGGCACCTTAATCCAAGGTGCCCCCGGCAGGATTCGAACCTGCGCCACCGCTCCGTAAGCCGCGCGCCTTGGGCGTCTGCGCAGGTAAGAGGCATATAGGCAGGTGGCATAGCCCGGATGGTCCCCCAGGGCCAATGAAACGCAACGGGGCCGACGGTCCGCGACCGTCGGCCCCACGTGACGCCTCAGTGGCGAACCCGCCCCGACCTGCGCCTACAGCACCGGCAGGTTCTTCCGCAGCTCGAACGCGGTGACCTCCGAGCGGTACTCCTCCCACTCCTGCCGCTTGTTGCGCAGGAAGAAGTCGAAGACGTGTTCGCCGAGGGTCTCGGCGACGAGGTCGCTGCGTTCCATCAGGGTGAGGGCCTCGCCCAGGTTCTGGGGGAGCGGCTCGATGCCCATCGCGCGGCGTTCGGCGTCGGAGAGGGCCCAGACGTCGTCCTCGGCGCCCGGCGGGAGCTCGTAGCCCTCCTCGACGCCCTTGAGGCCGGCGGCGAGGAGCATCGCGTAGGCCAGGTAGGGGTTGGCGCCGGAGTCCAGGGAGCGGACCTCGATCCGCGCCGAGCCGGTCTTGCCGGGCTTGTACATCGGGACGCGGACCAGCGCGGAGCGGTTGTTGTGGCCCCAGCAGATGTAGGAGGGGGCCTCGCCGCCCGCGCCGGCGGTGCGCTCGGCGCCGCCCCAGATGCGCTTGTAGGAGTTGACCCACTGGTTGGTGACCGCGGAGATCTCCGCCGCGTGCTTGAGCAGGCCGGCGATGAAGGAGCGGCCGACCTTGGAGAGCTGGTACTCCGCGCCGGACTCGTAGAACGCGTTGCGGTCGCCCTCGAACAGCGACAGGTGCGTGTGCATGCCGCTGCCGGGGTGCTCGGAGAACGGCTTGGGCATGAACGTGGCCTGGACACCCTGCTCCAGCGCCACCTGCTTCATGACCAGGCGGAACGTCATGATGTTGTCGGCGGTGGAGAGCGCGTCGGCGTAGCGCAGGTCGATCTCCTGCTGGCCGGGGGCACCCTCGTGGTGGGAGAACTCGACGGAGATGCCCATCGACTCCAGCATGGTGATCGCCTGGCGGCGGAAGTCCATGCCGATGTTCTGCGGGGTGTGGTCGAAGTAGCCGGAGTTGTCGGCGGGGGTGGGGCGGCTGCCGTCGAGGGGGCGGTCCTTCAGCAGGAAGAACTCGATCTCGGGGTGGGTGTAGAAGGTGAAGCCCAGGTCGGAGGTGCGGGCGAGGGCGCGCTTGAGGACGTAGCGCGGGTCGGCGAAGGAGGGCGAGCCGTCCGGCATGAGGATGTCGCAGAACATGCGGGCGGTGCCGGGGGCCTCGGCGCGCCAGGGCAGGACCTGGAAGGTGGAGGGGTCCGGCTTGGCGATCATGTCGGACTCGTAGACCCGGGCGAAGCCCTCGATGGCGGAACCGTCGAATCCGATGCCCTCGTCGAACGCCTGCTCCAGCTCGGCCGGGGCCACGGCGACGGACTTGAGGAAGCCCAGCACGTCCGTGAACCACAGGCGTACGAACCGGATGTCGCGCTCCTCCAAGGTCCGGAGCACGAACTCCTGCTGCTTGTCCATCTTCCGCTTCCCCATCCTTGCTGGTCAGGCCGCCTGTCCCCCGTCCCACGGGAGGGCGGTCGGGCACCTGAGCATCCCACCACACACGCGTTTCGTACGCGTTGCGGACCTTGATCGCCGCGGCGACCCTGGCCTGAACGCCCCGCGCACGGCGGGCGTACTGCTCTGCCGCCCATCTTGCCTGCTCGGACCGACATCCGTAATGCCCGGCCCCCCGCGTCCCACCCGGCCCCGCCGATTCCGGAGCGTTGTCGGCTGGCCGCGGCCTAGGGAATCCGCGGCGGGGACCTTACGATCATCAGCGTCCCACGCACCGCCCCGCCCGGCCCCGCTCTACCCTTCCGCCCCCCCTGATCCCCCGAAGGACAGCCCCATGGGTTCCGCCGACAAGAGCAGCAACGCCGCACGCAAGGCGCGTATAGAGGAGATGCGGCGCGCCGAGCAGTCCCGGGAGCGCCGCAACCGCGTCCTGATCGTCACGGCGAGCGTCGTCGCGGTCGCCGCGCTCGTCGCCGGGACCGTGGTCCTCGTGCGGTCGCAGTCGGACGACGACGGGACGGCGGCCGCCGACGCCGAGGCGACGGGCAAGTTCGTCACCGGCGCCGACGGCGTGAAGACGTGGCAGGGGAAGCTCGGCCGTACCCACGTCACCAAGAAGGTGAAGTATCCGACCGAGCCTCCTGTGGGCGGCGACCACGACCGGGCGTGGATGAACTGCAACGGCGACGTCTACACCGAGGCGCTGAACGACATGAACGCCGTGCACTCTCTGGAGCACGGCGCGGTCTGGGTGACGTACACCGACAAGGTCCCCAAGGCCGAGGTGGACGCGCTGGCGGCGAAGGTGAGGAAGACGCCGTACACGCTGATGAGCCCGGTCCAGGAGCAGGCCGATCCGATCATGCTGAGCGCGTGGGGGCACCAGCGGACGGTGACGGGGGCGAGCGACCCGAAGCTGGCCGCGTTCTTCGAGAAGTTCGTGCAGGGCGAGCAGACCCCCGAGCCGGGCGCGGCGTGCACGGGCGGCCTGTCGCAGTGAGGTACGCGTCAGTCGCCGTGGCCGTGGCGGGGGTGCTGGTCGCGGCCGGTGCGATCAGCTACTCGGTGGCCGGGGACAACGGCCCCGGGGTCCCGTCGGCCGCCTCGGCGGACGCCGGGTTCGCCCGGGACATGGCGGTGCACCACCAGCAGGCCGTCGAGATGTCGTACGTCGTACGCGACCGCACGAAGGACGAGGAGATACGGCGGCTCGCCTACGACATCGCCCAGACCCAGGCCAACCAGCGCGGGATGCTGCTGGGCTGGCTGGATCTGTGGGAGCTGCCGAAGGTGTCGTCGGACGGGCCGATGACGTGGATGGGCATGAAGGGCATGGCCGGCGGCGAGGACGGCGCCCTGATGCCGGGCATGGCCACCGACACTGAGATGAAGAAGCTCGGCACTCTCGACGGCCGCCGGGCGGAGGTCTACTACCTCCAGCTCATGACGGCCCACCATCGGGGCGGCGTCCACATGGCCGAGGGGTGTGTCTCGCGGTGCGAGGTCCCGGTGGAGAAGCGCCTGGCGCAGGGGATGGTCGAGGCGCAGGAGTCGGAGATCCGGTTGATGGCCGACCTCCTCGAGGAGCGCGGCGCGAAGGCCCCCTAGGCATCTGAATCCTCGGGGGCCTGCGCCCTCAAGGCACGTCTGCCGTTCCGGCCGCGTGCCGCGGGCGGCCCCGCGCGGGACGCGCCGGCCGGGACCAGGCCCGCCTGGGCCACGGCCGAGGCGGACCGGGGTGCGACGCCCGACGGCGCGCGGGTGTCCGCGTCGACTGTGTGAACGGCTATGACGGGGCGGAGGGCCTGACCACGTCCGTGCGCAGTCCCGGCGAGGACGGTTCGCTGTCTGCGGTGCGGTACTACGACGACGTCACCGGCGTGGGCACGCCCGCGCGGGACTACGTGCCGTCGTTCCGCCGCCGCTGACGGCCCGCCGGCCGGCCCCGGCGGGCGGGCCGGAACCGTGAAGGACCCCGGAGCCGGGCTCCGGGGTTCTTTCGCGCGCGGCGGCTTCGCGCCGTGCGGGTGGGTCAGTGGTGCAGGGCTTCCTTGCGCCGGGCCGCGGCGGACTTCGCGACGATGCGCGCCGGGGACGGGGCCGGGTTCCTGCGGCGGTCGACCGTCCAGGCCGTCGCGGCGACCGCGAGGCCGAGGACGGCCAGGGCCGCGCCCGCCACCGCGGGGGCCGTGGCGCCGAGGCCGGCCGCCAGGGCGAGGCCGCCGATCCAGGCGCCGCCGGCGTTGGCGAGGTTGAAGGCCGCCTGGTTGGCGGAGGAGGCGAGGGAGGGGGCCGAGGCGGCCTTCTCCATCACCATCAGCTGCAGCGGCGATCCGGTCGCGAACGCGGCCACGCCCAGCAGGACCACGCCCAGCGCCGCGCTCCACTGCGCCGACATCAGCAGCGGGAACAGCGACAGTACGACGACCAGCGAGCCGAGGCCCCCGAACAGGGTGGCGCGCAGATGGTGGTCGGCGAGGCGGCCGCCCAGCAGGTTGCCGGCCGTGGCGCCGACGCCGAACAGGGCGAGCAGCAGCGTCACGTCGGCGTCGGCGAACCCGGCGGACTCGGTCAGCATCGGGGTGATGTAGCTGTAGGCGGAGAACAGCGCGCCGAAGCCGGCGACGGTCGTGCCGAGCGCGAGCCACACCGGCAGCGAGCGCAGGGCGGCGAGTTCGCCGCGCAGTCCGGCGCCGGAGGCCGCGTGCTGGTGGTCGTGCGGGATGAGCAGCGCCAGGGCGGCTATCGCGACCAGGCCGATCGCGCTCACGCCGAGGAACGTGGCCCGCCAGCCGAGGTGCTGGCCCATGAGGGTGGCGACGGGGACGCCCGCGACGTTGGCGACGGTCAGGCCGAGGAACATCAGGGACACGGAGCGCGCCTTGCGCTCGGGCGCGACCATCCCGGTGGCGACGACGGCGCCGACGCCGAAGAACGCGCCGTGCGGGAGTCCGCTGAGCAGCCGGGCCGCCAGCAGCCAGTGGTGGTCCGGGGCGAGCGCCGACAGCGCGTTGCCCACGACGAACAGCCCCATCAGGGACATCAGGACCGTGCGGCGGGACATCCGGGCGGTCGCCGCGGCCAGCAGCGGGGCGCCGACGACGACGCCGAGGGCGTAGGCGGAGACCAGGTGTCCGGCGGTCGGGATCGAGATGTTCAGGTCGTCCGCGACGTCGGGCAGCAGGCCCATCATCACGAACTCGGTGGTGCCGATGCCGAAGGCACCTACGGCCAGGGCGAGCAGCGCCAAGGGCATAGAGGGGCCTGTTCCTTTCCGGGAGGGGGTTGGTTCCATCATATGTTCAAGTACGGAACAAACCCCGCCCGGCCCGCTATTCCGGCAGTTCAGCCGCTCACGGTGTGGCGACGTTCACACGTGCGGCCACCGGCAGATGGTCGCTGCCGGTCTGCGGCAGCGACCAGGAGGTGACCGGCTCCACGCCGGTGACCATGATCTGGTCGATGCGCGCCATCGGGAACGACGCCGGCCAGCTGAAGCCGAAGCCGCTGCCGGCCGCGCCCTGCGCCGAACGCATCTGGGAGGTGACGGCGTTCAGCGAACGGTCGTTCATGGTGCCGTTGAGGTCGCCGAGCAGGATCTTCCGGCTGAGCGAGTCGGCGGCGATCGCCTCGCCGAGCGCGTCCGCGCTCCTGTCCCGCTGGCGGGCGGTGAACCCGGCCTGGAGCTTGACGCGTACGGACGGCAGGTGGGCGACGTAGAACCCGACCGGTCCCTCGGGGGTCGTCACCGTGGCCCGCATCGCCCGCACCCAGCCCAGCTTGATGTCGACGTCCGCGACCTGGCTCATCGGGTACTTGCTCCACAGGCCGACCGTGCCCCGCACCGAGTGGTACCGGTAGGTCTCCGCCAGCGCCTTCTCATAGACGGGGGCCGCCGAGGCGGTCAGCTCCTCCAGGGCCACCACGTCCGCGCCCGAGGCGGCGACGTCGCGGGCGGTGCCGGACGGGTCGGGGTTGTCGGCGTTGACGTTGTGGGTGGCCACGGTGAGGTCGCCGCCGGGGGCCGTCTTGTCGGTGAACAGCCCGCCGAAGAGGTTCGTCCACACGATGGCGGGCACGACCACCGCGATCAGCGCCGTCGCCGACCTGCGCACCAGCGCGAGCACCAGCAGCAGCGGGATGAAGACGCCGAGCCAGGGCAGGAACGTCTCGGTGAGGCTGCCGAGGTTGCCGAAGCGGTTGGGGATGTGGGAGTGCACCACCATCACCGCGGCCAGCAGCAGGGCCAGGGCGGCGACGACGAGGCCGCGCCGCCAGATCCTCGGGTCGCCGCGCCAGCCGTCCGCCATCCGGGCGGCCAGCCGGCCGAGCAGGCGCCGGAGCCGGGCTCCTCGGCGCTCGGGCCCCGAGCCGCCGTTCTCCGTCTCCGTCATGTACGCCTGTCGCGCCATACCGTCGCCTCACTGCCTGCCGTGCACCGTCCGTCCCCCGGGTACGACCCTAGGGGATGTCCGGCCCTGGTCCTGCCGTCCGTGACGGCCGTACGGCGACGATGACGAAGGGGGCGGCGCGCAGGGTTCCGGTCGTCCGGGCCGGGGACAGGCCTGTGACGAAACGCTCACATCAGGGCGCGGCCTGCACCGAACTGACGTCCCGTAGGCCGGCCAGCACGGCGTCGACCATCCGCTCCGCGAGCCCGTCGGCGAGGTCGGCGTCGGGGTGCAGCACGGTCCGCACCAGCATGGGGCCGATGACGATGTCGTACATCAGCTCCAGGTCGAGGTCGGCGCGCAGCTCGCCGTTCTCCCGGCCCCGGCGCAGGACTTCGAGGCCGAGCCTGCGGCGCGGCGAGACGACCGTGTTGTGGTACTCCGCCCACAGGCTGGGGCTGCTCTTCATCTGGGCGAGGACGTTGTGCAGCAGCGCGGAGGACCGGTTGGCCAGTCCGCGCCGGCGCATCGACTCCAGCAGCACGACCAGGTCGTCGCGCAGGGAGGTGCCGGGCAGGGCGAGGTCCTCGGGTTCGACGGCCCGCAGCACGTCGATGAAGAGTTCCGCCTTGCCGCTCCAGCGGCGGTAGATGGTCGCCTTGCCGACACCGGCGGTGCGGGCGATCCGCTCGATGGACACCTCACCGAGCGGAACCCCCTCCTCCAGCAGTCTCATCGTCCCCTCGATGATGGCCCGTTCCACCGCCTCGCTGCGGGGTCGCCCGCGCGCGGGCTGCTCCACACCGGTGTCGCTGTCGGCGAGGCTCACGTGTGTCCGTCCCTTCGTCGTAACGGGAACACTGGGGAGATTGTCGCTCAGGGGACGGCCCGACGGCCGGACCTACGACTCGGCCCGCACCAAGTCCTGGTCCTTCTCGGCCGTTTGGGGCGCCTTCGGCTTGCCGGGCAGGAACATCCCGACGACGACGGCGCCCACCACCGCCACGCCGGCCCCCCACAGCGCGGTGACGTGCATCGCGTGCAGGAAGGCGGCGTCGGCGGGGCCGACCAGCGCCTTGCCCTGGTCGCCGAGTTTGGCCGCGACGCCGAGGGTCGCCTCGATGGACTCCCCCGCCGTCTCGCGCAGCCCGGCCGGGAGCGCGCCGAGCCGGTCCTCGATGCCGGTGCGGTACGCGGTGGACAGCACGGAGCCGAGGACGGCGATGCCGAGCGCACCGCCGACCTGGCGGAAGGTGTTGCTGAGCGCGGAGGCGGAGCCGGCCTTCTCGCGGGGCAGGGCCTGCATGATGACGACGCTGGTGGGGGTCATGATGTGGGCCATCCCGGCGCCCATGAAGAAGAAGACGACCTCGAGGATCCAGATCGGGGTGTCCTCGTCGAGCGTGGCGAACGCCGTCAGGGTGGCGGCGATGACGAGCATGGCGGTCGTGGTGGTGACCTTGATGCCGAAGCGGTCGACGACCAGCCGGGCCCGCGGCGCGAAGATCATCTGGGCTGCGGCCAGCGGCAGCATCAGCAGACCGGTCTGCAGCGGCGAGTAGCCGCGCACGCTCTGGGTGTAGAAGACGGCGAAGAACGTCACACCCATCAGCGCGAAGAAGACCAGCGCGATGACGCTGATCGCGGCGGAGAACACCTTGTTCTTGAAGTAGGTGACGTCGATGGAGGGATGGTCGCTGCGCTTCTCGAAGAGGACGAACGCGACCAGGACGAGGAGGCCGGCGCCGATCGTCGACAGGACGGTCGGGTCGGAGAAGTCGGCGAGCTCGCCGCCCTTGATGATGCCGTAGACCAGCAGGACCAGGCCGACGACGGACAGGACGACGCCGACGGGGTCGATCCGGCCGGGGTTCGGGTCCCGGGAGTCGGGCACCAGCCACAGCATCAGCGCGATGGCGAGGAGCACGATCGGCACGTTGATCAGGAAGACCGAGCCCCACCAGAAGTGGTCGAGGAGCAGACCGCCGGTGATGGGGCCGATGGCGATCGCGAGACCCACCCCGCCGGCCCACAGGCCGATCGCCTTGGGCTGTTCCTCGCGCTCGAAGACGTTCATCAGGACGGCCAGGGTGGCCGGCATCACGAAGGCGGCGCCGAGCGCCATCACCGCGCGGAAGGCGATGAGCTGGGCGGGCGAGCCGGACTCGGCGGCGAGCGCGGAGCCGATGCCGAACACGGCGAGACCGCCGAGCAGGACCTTCTTGCGGCCCACGCGGTCGCCGAGCAGACCGGCGGAGAACAGCAGTCCCGCGAAGACGAGCGTGTAGGAGTTGATCGCCCACTCCAGCTCGCTCTGGGTGGCGCCCAGACCGGTCGGCGCGGGGGTGGAGATGGTCTTGATCGCGACGTTGAGGATCGAGTTGTCGAGGACGACGATCAGCAGGCTCAACATCAGCACGGCGAGGATCGCCCAGCGCCGTCTGTGGACCTCTTCGGGTATGCGGGAGGCTGCCGGCCCGGTGGAAGCGGCGGGAGTAGTCATGCGGTCGAGGCTAGGGGAATTGCGATACGAGACCGTCTCGTATCGCAATTCTTTTACTGAGGTCTTACCCACAGGAGCCGGTCTGGCTCTCCCTGTGCCGAGGTGCCACCATGGGCAGTGGTCCGGGGACGCCGTGAGGGCGCCTCGAGATGACGTTAGGAGCCGTTGCAATGACGCAGCTTTCGGCTGCCCAGACTGCGAAGTCGACTCCCTCCGACGGCAGCACCGCGCTGTACGGGGGCAAGGGCACGCGCCGCATCACCGTCCGCGACATCGCCACCGCCAAGGAGCGCGGCGAGAAATGGCCCATGCTGACCGCCTACGACGCGATGACCGCGTCGGTCTTCGACGAGGCCGGCATCCCCGTGATGCTCGTCGGCGACTCGGCGGGCAACTGTCACCTGGGGTACGACACGACCGTCCCCGTCACCCTCGACGAGATGACCATGCTGTCGGCGGCCGTCGTACGGGGCACCCGGCGTGCCCTCATCGTCGGCGACCTGCCGTTCGGGTCCTACCAGGAGGGCCCGGTGCAGGCGCTGCGCTCGGCGACCCGCCTGGTGAAGGAGGCCGGGGTCGGCGCCGTGAAGCTGGAGGGCGGCGAGCGCTCGCACCGGCAGATCGAGCTGCTGGTGGAGTCCGGCATCCCGGTCATGGCCCACATCGGCCTGACCCCGCAGTCCGTGAACGCCATGGGCTACCGCGTCCAGGGGCGCGGCGAGGAGGCGGCCGCGCAGCTGCTGCGGGACGCGAAGGCCGTTCAGGACGCCGGGGCGTTCGCGGTCGTGCTGGAGCTGGTGCCGGCGGAGCTGGCCGCCGAGGTGACGCGCGTGCTCCACATCCCGACGGTCGGCATCGGGGCCGGGCCCGACACGGACGCGCAGGTCCTCGTCTGGACGGACATGCTGGGCCTGACCGGTGGGCGGGTCCCGAAGTTCGTCAAGCAGTACGCGAACCTCCGCGAGGTCATGAGCGGGGCGGCCAGGGCGTTCGCGGACGAGGTCGTCGGCGGGACGTTCCCGACGGAGCAGCACTCGGTCCACTGAGGTCTGCCACCAGGGCTCTGCCGGCTGAGCTCTGTCGGCTGAGCTCTGTCGGTCGTCTGTAGGCGGTTTGCAGGCGGTCCGCGGGCGGCGGGCGCGGCTTGTCGGCCGTCTGTCGGTGGGGGGCGGCACTGTCGTTCCCATGACGCGAACCGACAAGAACCCCAACGCCGCCACGGGGACCGCCGTCACCGTCCGGGGCCTGGTCAAGCACTACGGCGAGACCAAGGCCCTGGACGGGGTGGACCTCGACGTCCGGGAGGGCACCGTGATGGGGGTGCTCGGCCCCAACGGCGCCGGCAAGACCACCCTCGTCCGCATCCTCTCCACCCTCCTCACCCCCGACGCCGGGCAGGCCACCGTCGCCGGCTACAACGTCGTCCACCAGCCCCGCCAGCTGCGCAGGGTCATCGGTCTGACCGGCCAGTACGCCTCGGTCGACGAGAAGCTCCCGGGCTGGGAGAACCTGTACATGATCGGCCGACTGCTGGACCTGTCCCGCAAGGAGGCCCGCGCCCGCGCCGACGAACTCCTGGAGCGGTTCTCCCTCACCGAGGCCGCCAAGCGCCCCGCGAGCACCTACTCCGGGGGCATGCGCCGCCGCCTGGACCTGGCCGCGTCGATGATCGGCCGCCCCGCGGTGCTGTACCTCGACGAGCCGACCACCGGTCTGGACCCGCGCACCCGCAACGAGGTGTGGGACGAGGTCAAGCGCATGGTCGGCGACGGCGTGACCGTGCTGCTGACCACCCAGTACATGGAGGAGGCCGAGCAGCTCGCCACCGAGCTGACCGTGGTCGACCGGGGCAAGGTCATCGCGGGCGGCGGCATCGAGGAGCTGAAGGCGAAGGTCGGCGGCCGCGCCCTGCGGGTCCGCCCGGCCGATCCGGCGCAGCTGCGGCCGCTCGCGGGCTGGATCGACGACCTGGGCGTCACCGGGCTCGCCGGCACGACCGTCGACGCCGAGCGCGGCTCGGTGCTGGTGCCGGTCCTCAGCGACGAGCAACTCACCGCCGTGATCGGCGCGGTCACCGCGCGCGGCATCACGCTCTCCTCCGTCACCACCGAACTCCCCAGCCTGGACGAGGTGTTCCTGTCCCTCACCGGCCACCGCGCCGGCGCCCCGCAGGACACCGTGCCCGCCGACAACCGCGAAGAGGTCGCCGTATGAGCTCCGCCACCCTCACCCAGCCTGCCGCCGACGCGCGGATCACCCTGCGCGGCCATCTGCGCCACACCGGCGCCCTCGTCCGCCGCAACCTGCTGTGGATCCGGCAGGACCCGGAGTCGATGTTCGACGCGCTGGCCATGCCGATCGTCTTCACCCTGCTGTTCGTGTACGTCTTCGGCGGCTCGATCGGGCAGGCCCTGGGCGGCGGTCAGGACGGGTACGTGCAGTACGTGATCCCCGGCATGATCGCGATGATGAGCATGACGTTGTCGCAGGGCGTCGGAACCGGATTCAGCCAGGACTTCAACTCCGGTGTCATGGACCGGTTCCGGTCGCTGCCGATCGGACGCGGCTCGGTGCTGTTCGCGAAGATCTCCGTCGAGCTGATGCGGATGCTGTTCGCCACGTCCGTGCTGATGGTCGTCGCGGTGCTGGTCGGCTTCGACATCCGCAGCTGGCCCGGCCTGTTCGCGGCCGTGGGCCTGTCCACGGTGTTCGCCTCGTCGATCATGTGGGTGTTCCTCACCCTGGGCGTGACGCTCAAGAACGCGCAGTCCGTGCAGGCGATGGGCTTCCTGGTGCTGTTCCCGCTCCAGTTCGGCTCGTCGATCTTCGCCCCGACGCAGTCGATGCCGGGCTGGCTCCAGACCTTCACCGACTACAACCCGCTGTCCACGCTGGCCGACGCGGCCCGGGGGCTGATGGTCGGCGGCCCGGTCACGCACGACCTGTGGGTGACCCTGACCTGGTCGGTGCTGATCACCGCGGTGGCGGCTCCCGTCGCCATCCACAAGTTCCGTACGAAGAACTGACCGGGACCCTCCTGTGAGGCGTTCAGACCAGGGCGGCGGCCTCCTCTCCGGTGAGGGCGCCGCCCTCGTCGTAGGCGGCCGCGTACTCCTCGGCGGAGAGCACGGCCCGTACGGCGGCCTCGGCGCGCTCGCGGACGACGCGCTCCGCGGCGGTCCGCCGATGACCGGGGGGCAGCTGCGCGTCGGCGGCCCCGAGGCAGCGGGCGCCGTCGCGTGCCCCGCCGCCGGCCGTGTCCGCGTCGCCCTCGGCGAGGGCGAGGGCGGCGACGGTCAGGAACACCGACTGGACGTGCGGGGACATGGCCTGCGCCAGCGGGGTCATGGCCATCCCCAGCCCGCGCCGGATCTTCTCCCGGGACTCGGCGTGGCAGCCCTCGACGGCGTCCAGCCAGGCCTCCTGGCTGAGGATGAACGTGTCGAAGACCACGAAGTGGGCGATCGCGAAGTCCTCGCGCAGGCTGCGGATGTGCTCGCGGGCCTCCGCGACGCGGCCGGTGATGCTGGTCCAGGCGGCGAGGACGATACGGCTGAACGGCATCGCCTCGGTGTGCGTGCCGCCCACCTCGTCCAGCACGTCCTTCAGGATCCGCTCGCCCCGCTCGGCCTCGCCGGCCTCCAGCAGCGCGGCGCCCAGCCGGGCCGACAGGACGGAGAACTGGGCGCGGGCGCCGAGCCGTTCGGCGTGCTCCATGGCCTCCTCGTAGAGGGCGGCGGCCTCCAGGTAGCGGCCCAGCCGTTCGTGGGCCTCGGCACGCGCCGAGAGCGCCTCGGCGGTGCCCCAGGCGTCGCCGACGCGGCGGAAGATCTCCAGCGCCTCGTCGGCGTCGGCCAGCGCGTCGCCGGCCCAGTCCGAGCGGTTGGCCAGGACGTTGGCGCGCATCTGGAGGCAGGCGGCGAGCTCCCACTCGTAGCCGGGGGTCTCGCGGCAGGTGCGGACGTTGGCGTCGATGATCACGCGGACGCGGTCCGCGTCGCCGCTGAGCATCACGGCGTAGAACCAGAGCATGCCCGGCACCCGGCAGGTCTGCGGGAGACCGGGCCGGTAGGTCTCGGCGATGACCCGCAGCTTCGTCTGTGCCTCGGGGGTCTCCCAGGCCGCCAGGTCCGTGTCCATGCAGGCGAGATGGGCGAGGTGGACGCCGCGCCGGGCCTCGGCGAGGATCTCGCCGGTCATCGGCGGCGGGGCGTCGGTGCAGGGCTTCCACACGGGGGCGGCGGGGCGGACGGGCTCGGTGAAGGGGTCGGGGCCGAGGGCCATGACCTCCTCGCACCAGGCGCGGGCCTCGATCCGCAGGTCGCGCATCTGCCAGTAGGCGGCGAGGGACAGGATGAGGCAGAGCCCCTCCTGCTCGTCGCGGGCGGCGACGGCCCGGCGCAGCGCGGTGCGCAGGTTCTCGTACTCCAGCTGGAACCGGGCGATGGCAACGCCCTGCCGGGGGCCGCGCAGCAACGGTTCGGTGGTGCGGGCCAGTTCGCGGTAGTGGGTGAGGTGGGCGCGTTCGGCGGCGCCGCGGTCGCCGGACTCGTCGAGGCGTTCGCCCGCGTACTCGGCGACGGTCTCCAGGAGCCGGTAGCGCATCGCGCCGTCGGCGGCCGGGGCGGCGACGACCAGCGACTTGTCGACGAGAGAGCCGAGCGCGTCGAGGGCGGCGGGGCCGCAGACGGCCTCGGCGGCGGCGAGGTCGCAGCCGCGGGCGAACACCGAGAGCCTGCACAGGACTTCGCGTTCGTCCTCGTCGAGCAGGTCCCAGGACCAGTCGACGACGGCGCGCAGGGTCTGCTGGCGGGGCAGGACGGTGCGGCTGCCCGAGGTGAGGAGCCGGAACCGGTCGTCGAGGCGGTCGGCGATCTGGCGGGCGGTCAGCATCCGCAGCCGGGCGGCGGCCAGTTCGATGGCGAGGGGCAGGCCGTCCAGGCGGCGGCAGATCTCGGCGCAGGCCGCGGCGGTCTCGTCGTCGGCGTCGACGCGGAAGCCGGGGCTTGCGGCGGCGCCCCGGTCGGCGAGCAGTCGCAGCGCGGCCGGTTCGGGCAGCGGGTCGACGGGACGCAGCGTCTCTCCGGGCACGCCGAGGGGTTCACGGCTGGTGGCCAGGATCGTCAAACCGGGGCAGTGCGCGAGGAGTTCCTCGGCGAGACGGGCGGCGGCCCCGACGACGTGCTCGCAGTTGTCGAGGACGATCAGCATGCGGCGCCGGGCGCAGTGCTCGATCAGCCGCTCCACGGGGTCGTCGTGCCGTTCGGCGACCGCGCGCATCTCCTCGGCTCCGGCGCCGTACAGCACGGTCTCGCGTGCGCCCAGGGCGGTGAGGACGGCCTGCGGTACGGCGTCCGGGTCGGCTACGGGCGCCAGTTCGGCCAGCCACACCCCGTCGGCCAGGCCGCCGCGCACGGCCTCGGCGGCCTCCTGCGACAGCCGGGTCTTGCCGGCCCCGCCGGGCCCGAGCAGGGTGACGAGCCGCGCGCCGGCGAGGTCGGCGCGGATGACCTCGATGTCGCCCTCCCGCCCGACGAACGAGGTGAGCCGCGCGCGGAGGTTGCCCGGGGCGAGGGCGGGAGCCGGCGCCCGGACCGGGGCCGGCGCGGGCTCCGCGGCGGGCGACGCATCGCCGGAGGAGAGCAACTCGGCGTGCACGGAGCGCAGTTCGGGCCCCGGGTCGGAGCCGAGGCGGTCGGCCAGGAGCCGGCGTATGCCGTCGTAGGCGACGAGGGCCTCGGCGGTGCGGCCGACGGCGCGCAGGGTGCGCAGGCGCAGCGCCTGGAGCGGCTCGTCCAGGGGGTGTTCGCCGCACAGCGCGGTCAGCTCGGGCAGCGACTGCTCGCCGTGGCCGAGGGCGAGTGCGGCGGTGTGGCGGCCGCGGACGGCGTCGAGGCGGCGGGCCTCCCACCGGGCGGCCTCGGAGGTGCGGTCGGGCAGGTCGGCGAGGGCCGGGTCCCGCCACAGGGCGAGCGCGTCGTCGAGGACGGCGGCCGCCTTGGCGGGGTCGCCGTCGGCGAGGGCGCGCAGCCCGTCACCGGTGAGCCGCTCGAAACGGTGCAGGTCGACGGCGTCGGGGCCGGCGGCGAGCCGGTAACCGCCCTCCGCCGAGGCGACCGCCGCCGCGCCGAGGACCCGGCGCAGCCGCCCGACGAGCGCCTGCAGCGCGCCCGGCGCGTCGGCGGGCGGGTCCCCGGACCACACCTCCTCCACCAGCAGCCCGGCGGGCACGGTCCGACCGGCGCGCAGCGCGAGGACGGTGAGCAGCGCGCGCAGCCGCGCACCGCCGACGGCGACGGGAGTGCCGTCGGGACGGATGGCCTGAGTGGTTCCGAGGATGCGGTAGCGCACGGGGTTCATTCTCTCCGGCGACACACCCCCGACGCTCCCGGGTTTCCCGCCCCGGGCCCCGCCGTTACGGACTGATCCGCTCCGGATGTTGCGGCGCCCGGCCCGCGCCCCGAGGAACCCGGGGTCGCCGCGGGGCGTTCCCCTCACACCACCGGTACCGTCGACCCGCACACCCGATGTCCGACCTCAGGAGTCCTGCCCTCATGACCACCGCCCTCAGTCGTCGCAGTGACCGGCGGATCAGTCCCGTCTTCGTCGGGATCGCGGCCGTCACCGCGGTCACGGGGTGGGCCACCTGGACCGGGTTCGCCGCGCAGCCCGGTGTGGCCGTGTTCCTGTTCGTGACGGCCGCCTGGATCGTCTCCCTGTGCCTGCACGAGTACGCGCACGCCCGCACCGCCCTGCACTCGGGGGACATCAGCGTCGGCGCCAAGGGGTATCTCACGCTCAATCCCCTGAAGTACACGCACGCCCTGCTCAGCATCGTGCTGCCCGTGCTGTTCGTGATCATGGGCGGGATCGGGTTGCCCGGCGGTGCCGTGTTCATCGAGCGGGGCCGGATCAGAGGGCGGTGGCGGCACAGTCTGATCTCGGCGGCGGGGCCGCTGACGAACGTGCTGTTCGCCGCCGTGTGCACCGCGCCGTTCTGGCTGGACGCGCTGGACGGCGTGCCGGCGGACTTCCGCTACGCGCTCGCGTTCCTGGCCCTGCTCCAGGTCACCGCGGCGCTCCTGAACTTCCTGCCGGTGCCGGGCCTCGACGGCTACGGCGTCCTGGAGCCCTGGCTGCCGTACGGGGTGAAGCGCCAGGTGGAGCCGTTCGCGCCGTTCGGGCTGCTGTTCGTGTTCGCGCTGCTGTGGCTGCCGGCGGTGAACTCCGCGTTCTTCGACGTGGTCGACGCGGCGCTGCGCGGCCTCGGCATCGGGGACGTCGAGACGTACTGCGGTCAGACTCTCTACCGCTTCTGGGAGAGCACGCCGGACATCTGCTCGGTCAGCCCCTGACGGACCGGCGGATCCGCTCGCGCCGGACGTAGTACCAGGTCATGTTGGACGTGAGGCCGGCCAGCAGCACCCATACGACGCCCAGCCAGCTGCCCTGGACGAAGGAGACCACGGCCGCGGCGACCGCGAGGACGCAGACGGCGAGGGAGTAGAGAGCGAGGCGGGGCATGGGGGCTGTTCTCCTACCAGGGCTGCCAGGGATACCGAGGGGACACCGGTCCTACGCCGACCAGTGTCCCCCATCGCTCCCGCGTCTCACACGTCGGTGACCCGGAGCCCGGCGTGCGCCTTGTAGCGGCGGTTGACGGAGATCAGGTTGGCGACGAGCGCCTCCACCTGGTGGGCGTTGCGCAGCCGGCCGGCGAAGACGCCGCGCATGCCGGGGATACGGCCGGCCAGCGCCTGCACGATCTCCACGTCGGCGCGCTCCTCGCCCAGCACCATCACGTCGGTGTCGATATCGTCGATCGCGGGGTCCTGGAGGAGGACGGCCGACAAGTGGTGGAAGGCGGCGGCGACGCGGGAGTCGGGCAGCAGGGCGGCGGCCTGCTCGGCGGCGCTGCCCTCCTCGGGCTTCAGCGCGTAGGCGCCCTTCTTGTCGAAGCCGAGCGGGTTGACGCAGTCCACGACGAGCTTGCCCGCGAGTTCCCCGCGCAGGGACTCCAGGGTCTTGCCGTGGCCGTCCCACGGCACGGCGACGATCACGATGTCGCTGCGGCGGGCGGTCTCGGCGTTGTCGGCGCCCTCGACGCCGTGGCCGAGCTCCTCCGCGGCGGCCTGCGCGCGGTCCGCGGCACGTGAGCCGATGATCACCTTCTGGCCGGCCTTGGCGAGCCGGTAGGCGAGGCCCTTGCCCTGCGGTCCGGTCCCGCCGAGCACGCCGACCACGAGCCCGGAGACGTCGGGGAGGTCCCACGGGTCCTTGACGGGGGCCTTCGCGGGGGCGTTCTGTGCGCTGTCGCTAGAGGTCATGGGCCGACTTTACGTGCGCCGGGGCGGCCCCGTGGGGCGGGGTGGCGGCGGGCGGGTTCCCCGGGTCGGGGGAATCCCGGGCGAATCCCGCGCAGGGCCGGGCCGGGTGCGGCAGGATGCCGGCGCATGGACGCCGTACGGGTCGCGCTGCTGCGTGAGGTGCTCGCCGGGACGGAGTGGCTGGGGGCCACCCGCAGGTTCGGCGCGGTGCTGCGGGGGTCGGTGCTCGCCCACGGGGGCGGGCTGCTGCTCGTGGGCACCGCGGAGCACGAGCCGTGGCATCTGGCCGCGCATCTGGTGGACGAGGCGGCGTGGTCGGGGACGCCGGAGCTGGCGCCCACACTGGTGCGCCACGGCGCGCGTCCCTCGGATCCCGCGCATCTCGCGGTGGGCCTCGGCCGGATCGAGGCGGCACGGCGGGGCGAGACGCTGCTGGTGGCGGCGCCGGAGGGGGACGCGCCGCTGCTGGAGCGGGTGTCCGACGCCCGTCGGGCCGGGGTGACGGTCCTCGCCCTCGGTCCGGGCGGGCGTGAGCTGACGGCGCTGGCGCACGAGGCGCTGACGGTGCCGGACGGCTCGGAGCTGGACCTGGACACCGTGCAGCACCTGGTGAGCGCGGCGGCCGGCGAGTCCTCGCCGCCGAAGCGCCCCCGCCGCCGCTTCCGCGACCGCCTGTCCCAGCTGGCGGAACACCTGACGGCCCCGCCGCCGCCCCTGTGGTGAGCGGGAAAAGCGGTTGCCCCGGGACGGTCTCGTGCCGACCATGGCCCCTCGTGACCGACGACTCCCCCACCACCGCCCCTCCCCCCGCCGCCGGCGCTCCGCCCTCCGGTCTGCGGGCGCTGCTTCCGGATCTCGCCCCGTGGCGGGCCTCGCGTGACTTCCGGCGGCTGTGGGCGGCCGGGCTGGTGTCGAACTTCGGCAGCTTCCTCACCTTCGTCGCGCTGCCCGTGCAGCTGAAGGAGCTGACGGGGTCCGCCGCGGCGGTCGGCGCGATCGGGGCCGTGGAGCTGGTGCCGCTCGTGGTGTTCGGGCTGTACGGCGGTGCGCTCGCGGACGCCTGGGACAAGCGGAAGCTGATCCTGTGGACGGAGGCCGGCCAGGGCCTGCTGTCGGCGGTGCTGCTGCTGAACGTGCTCCTGCCGACGCCCGCCGTGTGGCCGCTGTACGTCGTGGCGGCGCTGTCCTCGGCGCTGGTGTCGGTGCAGCGGCCGGCGCTGGACTCGCTGTGGCCGAGGATCGTGGCACACGAGCACCTGCCCGCGGCGGCCTCGCTGAACGCGCTGCGCTGGACGGTCGGCGGGGTGGCCGGACCGGCCGTGGCGGGCGTGGTCGTGGCCTACGCGGGGCTCGGATGGGCGTACGCGGCGGACTTCGCGACGTTCGCCGTCTCGGTGGCCCTGACGGTGGGGATCGCCGCCTCCCCCGCCGCCCACGAGGCGGCCAGACCCTCGCTGCGGGCGATCGCGGAGGGCGCGCGGTACGCCTGGAACCGCAAGGAGCTGCTCGGCACGTACGCCGTCGACCTGGCCGCGATGTTCCTGGCGATGCCGCTCGCGCTGCTGCCGTTCCTCGCGGACGAGCTGGACGCCGAGTGGGCGCTCGGGCTGATGTACGCGAGTGTGCCGGCGGGAGCGCTGCTGGTGAGCCTGACCAGCGGCTGGACCTCGCGGATCCACCGGCACGGCCGGATGGTCGCGCTCTCGGCCGCGCTGTGGGGCGTGGCGATCGCCGGGGCCGGGCTCACCCGGAACGTGTGGCTGGTGCTGCTGTGCCTGGTCGTCGCGGGGGCCTGCGACATGGTGAGCGGCGTCTTCCGGGCCGCCATGTGGAACCAGACGATCCCGGACGGGCTGCGCGGCCGGCTCGCCGGGATCGAGCTGCTGTCGTACTCGGTGGGTCCGCAGCTCGGGCAGGTCCGCGCGGGCGGGTTCGCCGGCCTGCTCGGAGTGCGGGCGTCCGTGTGGTCGGGCGGGCTGCTCTGCGTGGGCGCGGTGGGCCTGCTGGCCCTGTGCCTGCCGGGCCTGATGCGCTACGACGCCCGGACGAACGAGCACGCGGTCCGGCTGCGCGAGCAGCGGCGCGGGAGCCGGGAGGGCTCGGTGCCCGCGGTGGGGAGCTGACCGGGGGACCCGGCAGGCCTTGCGGCCGGGCCCCCGCCGTCAGTCCTCGTCCGTGGTGCGGCCCGTGGGGGCGTCGTGCCACTTGGGGTCGTTCTCCCACTGGAGGTTGCGCTCGCGGGCGGTCTCCATCGCGTGTTCCGCCTCGCCGCGCGTGGCGTACGGCCCGAAACGGTCCTTGCCCGGGCAGTCCGGGCCCTCCTCGACCTTCTTGTGCTCCAGACAGTAGAACCACTCGCCGGGCTTGCCGGCGGTGCGCTTCTTGAACAGGGGCATGACCAGCTCCTCTCGCCACCGTCATGTTCCCCCACGGCGGCTCGTTAGACTCGCCGACATGTCCAGCCAGTCGCTGCTCGTGCCCGGGGAGCTGTCCCCCGTCCGTTCCGTGCCCGGAAACATCCGCCGTCCCGAGTACGTCGGCAAACCGGCGCCCACTCCCTACACCGGGCCGGAGGTGCAGACCCCCGAGACGATCGAGGCGATGCGCGTCGCCGGCCGGATCGCCGCGCGGGCGATGGCGGAGGCGGCGAAGCTGATCGCGCCGGGAGTGACGACCGACGAGCTGGACAGGGTGGCGCACGAGTACATGTGCGACCACGGGGCCTACCCCTCCACCCTCGGCTACCGCGGCTTCCCCAAGTCGCTGTGCACGTCGGTCAACGAGGTGATCTGCCACGGCATCCCGGACTCGACGGTGCTGCGGGACGGCGACATCGTCAACCTGGACGTGACGGCTTACATCGGCGGGGTGCACGGCGACAACAACGCGACCTACCTGGTCGGGGACGTCGACGAGGAGAGCCGGCTGCTGGTGGAGCGGACCAGGGAGTCGCTCGCCCGGGCGATCAAGGCGGTCCGGCCGGGCCGGCAGATCAACGTGATCGGGCGGGTCATCGAGTCGTACGCGAAGCGGTTCGGGTACGGGGTGGTGCGGGACTTCACCGGTCACGGCATCAACTCGTCCTTCCACTCCGGGCTGGTGATCCCGCACTACGACAGCCCGCACGCGACGACCGTGATGCGCCCCGGGATGACGTTCACCATCGAGCCGATGCTGACGCTGGGCACCCACGAGTACGACATGTGGGACGACGGCTGGACGGTCGTGACGAAGGACCGCAAGCGGACCGCGCAGTTCGAGCACACCCTGGTGGTGACGGAGTCGGGCGCGGACATCCTCACGCTGCCGTAGGAACTTCCGCTCACAAGCCCGTTCTCCTCGCGAGGGCGGGCTTTTCGCCGCACCGGGTGCTCGCCTGCCGACAGGTCTTGCCGACGGGTTGTCGGTAAACTTGCCGACAGAGGGTCGGCACCCCGTTGACTTAGGTGAACCTAACCACAGAAGATCCGGGCCATGGACTCCTTCTCGAACGTCATCCGCGCCGCGTCCCACGAGCAGCACGTGGAGGCGGAGACCTCCCCGTTCATGAGCGACCTGCTCGGCGGCCGCCTCGGCGTCGACGCGTACACGCGGTACACCGAGCAACTGTGGTTCGTGTATGAGGCGTTGGAGGCGGAGGCCGGGCGGCTGGCGTCGGATGCGGTGGCCGGTCCGTTCATCCGGCCGGAGCTGTTCCGGCGCGGCGCGCTGGAGCGTGACCTCGCACATCTGCGGGGCCCTGGCTGGCGGGCCGGGATGTCCGCACTACCGGCGACCCGGGCGTACGCGGAGCGGGTGCGGGAGTGCGCCGAGCGCTGGCCGGCCGGGTATGTGGCCCACCACTACACCCGCTACCTCGGCGACCTCTCCGGCGGGCAGATCATCCGCGACCGTGCCGAGAAGGCCTGGGGCTTCGAGAGAAAGGGCGACGGCGTCCGCTTCTACGTCTTCGAGGAGATAGGCAACCCGGCCGCGTTCAAGCGGGGGTACCGGGAACTGCTGGACGCGGTGCGCGCCGACGACCTGGAGAAACAGCGGGTCGTGGCGGAGTGCAAGAAGGCGTTCGCGCTGAACACGGCGGTGTTCCGGGAGCTGGGCGAGGAGTTCCCGCTGTCGGCCTGACCGGGCCTCCGTCCGCGGCGGGAGGAGGCCCGGTGCCAGTGCCGTGGCGGCGTCGGGTCAGCGGGTGCTGTCGCAGTGCGCGCCGGCCCAGAAGATGTCGCTGGCGGCGGTGTCGACGAAGCCGATGTAGGGGCTGCACACCTCGTCCGCGGCGTAGTGGTGCTTGGGGCCGTCGTGGTGCGGCTGCTCGTCGGCGACGGCGCTCGTCGCACCGGTGGCGGCCAGGGCGATCCCGAGGGCGGCGGCGGCCAGGGCAGAGCGGATACGCATGGTGCTCCTCTCACGGAGGCGGTGGGGTCACGCCCAGAGGTAACCGCTCGTCACCCCGCGCACACGCGCCACCACCCGTACGGCCCCGCAGAACACGCCGGACGCCCGCACCCCGCGTACCGTTCAGCGCTCCAGCAGCACCCGGCCGCCGATCTCCACCCAGCCGAACGGCTGCGGGGCGGTGAGGATCTGGGAACCGGCGCCCTGGGTGATGTTCAGCGCGCGGCCCAGGCGGTCGGTGAGGAGCAGCGCCGCCGCGCCCGTCGCCTCGTCCTCCTCGATGCCGTCGTCACGGCCGGGGAAGCCGCGGGCGCGGATCCGCCCGGCCGGCTCGTCCTCCCATGCCCAGGCGTAGATCCACTCGCCGGGGGGCGGCACCGGCAGGTCGTCCACCTCGGCGGCGGTGGCGTACTGGCGCAGGGTGCGCGGCGGGGCCCACTCCGCGCGGGCCTCGATCCAGCTGAACTCCCCGTCCAGGCGGACGCCCACCGTGCCGGCGGGGGTGACGAGTTCGGGCACGTCGAGGAGCCAGGCGGTGCCGACGCAGGGGTGGCCGGCGAAGGGCAGGCGCAGGGTGGGGGTGTAGATGTCGACGACCCCGCGCTCGGGATCGTCCACGAACACGGTCTCGCTGAAGCCGAGTTTGGCCGCGATGTCCTGCCGGTCGCTCCGCTCGGGCACCCGGGAGCCGTCGCGGACGACGCCCAGTTCGTTGCCGTATCCGCCGTTGGGCGCGCAGAAGACGCGGAGCACGTCGTAATCAGTCACGCGGGCATTGAAACATCGCGGACGCCGTGACCACGAGCGAGAAAGCCGCCGACGGAGGCGCACGGCCGCTCGCCGACCTTTCAATCTTCCTTGACCTTCCCATGACGTCCGCTTTGCCCCTTCGTGATCGTATCGTGCTCTTACAGCGTCTATGAGAGCTGAATCACGGCACGGACGGGTACTGGGTAGGTAAGGGGGAGCTAAGTTAGGCGAGCCTCACTATGCACTGAGTGCCGTCACGCTGTCTTCGGCCACCCCGGGAGCCTTCATGCACGCCGTCAGACTCTCCGTCGTCACCGCCACCGCCGCCGCGGTGGCCCTGACCGCCGTGGGCTGCACACAGAAGAGCGACTCCGCCGACGGCGACCGTGTGATCAGCGTGACCGCCACCGACGACAGGTGCGAGACCTCCACCAAGGAGATCGCCGCCGGTCACGTCGAGCTGGCCATCGAGAACAAGGGCTCCAAGGTCACCGAGGTCTACGTCCTCTTCCCCGACGACCGGGTGGTGACCGAGCGCGAGAACATCGGCCCCGGCACCAAGCAGCGCGTCACCGCCGAGGTGAAGGCCGGCGACTACGAGATCGCCTGCAAGCCGGGCATGAAGGGCGACGGCATCCGCCAGGCCCTCAAGGTCACCGGAGAGGGCGCGGCGGCCAAGCGCGACCCGCGTCTGGACAAGGCCGTGGCCTCCTACCGCGCCTACGCGCAGCAGCAGGCCGACGAGACGCTGCCGAAGGCGGAGGCGTTCGCCGCCGCGGTCAAGGCCGGGGACGTCGAGGCGGCGAAGAAGGCGTACGCGACCTCCCGGATCGGCTGGGAGCGCACCGAGCCGGTCGCGGAGTCCTTCGGTGACATCGACCCGAAGGTCGACGTCCGCGCGGACGGCCTGGAGGCCGGCCAGAAGTGGACCGGCTGGCACCGGCTGGAGAAGGCTCTCTGGCAGGACAAGAAGATCGGCGCCGAGGAGAAGGCGCTCGCCGGTCAGCTGGTCACCGACCTGAAGGACTGGCAGGAGCGGGTCGGCAAGGCGGAGATCACCCCGACCTCCATGGCCAACGGCGCGAAGGAACTGCTCGACGAGGTCGCCACCGGCAAGGTCACCGGCGAGGAGGAGCGCTACTCGCACACCGACCTGGTCGACTTCAAGGCCAACGTGGAGGGCGCGCAGCAGTCGTACGAGCTGCTCAAGCCGGTGGTGCGGGAGAACGACGCGGCGCTGGTCACCGAGCTGGACAAGCAGTTCGCCGCGCTGAACGCGCTGCTGGACAAGTACCGCGCGGACAAGAACGCGTACGACTTCACCTCGTACGACAAGGTCGACGCGGCGGGGCGCAAGGAGCTGTCGGACGGCGTGAACTCACTCGCGGAGCCGCTGTCGAAGCTCGCCGCCGCCACGGCGAAGTGAGCGGAGGGCGACGGTCATGACAGACCCCAAGGACACCGAGGCCGCCAAGGGCACCGAGGGCGCCGCCGGCGCCACTCCCCCTTCACCCACCCGGCGCACGCTGATCGGTTGGGGCGGCGCGGGCCTCGCGATCGGGGCCGCCGCGGCCGGCGGCGCGGCCGCGATGGCCCGCACCGGCGACGACGCCCAGCCGGCCGCCTCGGCGGGCGCGGCCGTCGCCTTCCACGGCCCGCACCAGGCGGGCATCGCCACCCCGGTGCAGGACCGGTTGCACTTCGCCGCGTTCGACGTGAAGACCGACGACCGCGCCGCGTTCGTCCAGCTGCTGAAGGACTGGACCGAGGCGGCCCGGCTGATGACGGCCGGGAAGGCCGTCGGGGAGGGCGCGTACGGCGGGCTGCCCGAGGCGCCGCCGGACGACACCGGGGAGGCGCTCGGCCTCAAGCCGTCCCGGCTGACGCTGACCGTCGGCTTCGGGCCGTCCCTGTTCTCCCGCTTCGGCCTGGCCTCGCGGCGGCCCGAGGCGCTGGTGGACCTGCCGCAGTTCGCCGGCGACAACCTGGACGCCGCCCGCAGCGGCGGCGACCTGTGCGTACAGGCCTGCGCGGACGATCCGCAGGTCGCGGTGCACGCGATCCGCAACCTGGCCCGGATCGGCATGGGCAAGGTCGTCATCCGCTGGTCGCAGCTCGGCTTCGGCAAGACCTCCTCCACGACGCCCGACGCGCAGACCCCGCGCAACCTGATGGGCTTCAAGGACGGCACCCGCAACATCGCCGGCACCGAGACGGACCGGCTGGAGAAGTTCGTCTGGGTCGGGGACAAGGACGTCGACGCCGACTCCGCGTGGATGAAGGGCGGTTCGTATCTGGTCGCCCGCCGGATCCGTATGCACATCGAGACGTGGGACCGCACCTCGCTGCAGGAGCAGGAGGACATCTTCGGCCGGGACAAGGGCGAGGGCGCGCCCGTCGGCAAGGCCAAGGAGCGGGACGAACCGTTCCTGAAGGCGATGAAGCCGGACGCGCACGTGCGGCTCGCACACCCCGACTCCAACAGCGGGGCGACGATCCTGCGCCGCGGCTACTCCTTCACCGACGGCTCCGACGGCCTCGGCCGCCTCGACGCGGGCCTGTTCTTCCTCGCCTACCAGCGGGACGTGCGCAAGGGGTTCATCCCCGTCCAGCGCAACCTGGCGACCGACGCGCTCAACGAGTACATCCAGCACGTGGGTTCGGCGGTCTTCGCCGTCCCGCCCGGCGTCCGGGACGCGGACGACTGGTGGGGCCGGGCCCTGTTCGACGACAGCGGGAAGGGTGCGTAGCCGGTGTTCTCCAACTACCTGATCGGACTGCGCGAGGGCCTGGAGGCCTCTCTCGTCGTCTGCATCCTCATCGCCTACCTGGTCAAGACCGGCCGCCGGGACGCGCTGAAGCCGGTGTGGGCAGGCATCGCCGTCGCGGTGCTGCTCGCGCTGGGCTTCGGCTCCGCGCTCGAATTCGGCTCCCAGGAGCTGACGTTCGAGGCGCAGGAGGCGCTCGGCGGCTCCCTGTCGGTCATCGCGGTCGGCCTGGTGACGTGGATGGTGTTCTGGATGCGGCGCACCGCCCGGCATCTGAAGGCCGAACTGCACGGCAAGCTGGACGCGGCCCTCGCCATGGGCACGGGCGCGCTGGTCGCCACCGCGTTCCTCGCCGTCGGCCGGGAGGGCCTGGAGACCGCCCTGTTCGTGTGGGCGTCGGTGCACGCGGCCGGCGACGGCACCCCGCGCCCGCTGATCGGCGTGCTCCTCGGCATCGCGACGGCCGTCGCGCTCGGCTGGCTGTTCTACCGGGGCGCGCTGCGGATCAACCTGGCGAAGTTCTTCACCTGGACGGGCGGCATGCTGGTCGTCGTCGCGGCGGGCGTGCTGGCGTACGGCTTCCACGACCTCCAGGAGGCCGACTGGCTGCCGGGCCTGACGGACAAGGCCTTCGACGTCAGCGGCACGATCCCGCCGGACAGCTGGTACGGGACGCTGCTGAAGGGCGTGTTCAACTTCCAGCCCGATCCGACGGTCCTCCAGGTCACGGTGTGGCTGCTCTACCTGGTCCCGACGCTCGCCCTGTTCCTCGCCCCGGTAGGGTTCGCCTCCGGGAAGGGGAAGGTGAAGTCACCTGATGACCAGGGAACGCAGCCTGACGACCGGCCGTCCACGGCTCCTCGGGCGTGACCGGAACGCGACCGTCGCGGCCACGCTCACCGTCGTCGCGCTGACGGCGAGCGGCTGCGTGGTGGTCCACGGGGAGCGCGAGGTGCTCCCCGCCGCGACCCGGGCCGAAGCGGCCGAGGCGCTCCAGGAGTTCACGACCGCGTACAACAAGGCCGACGCGGCGTACGACGGTTCTCTCGACGCCGGTCACACCACGGGCGCGCTCGGCGCGATCGACGCCGCGCGGCTGAAGGCGGGCCGGGTCAACAACCCGGGCGGCAACCCGCGGCACACCCCGCTGAAGCTGACGGACGTCAAGTACACGATCGTCAAGAAGGCGGGCTGGCCGCGCTGGTTCGTCGCCGACGCCAAGGCCAACAAGGGCGGCGACGCGCGCTGGGTGCTGGTGTTCACCCGGGACGCGATGTCGGACCCGTGGGAGGCGGCGTACCTGACGCTGGTGGCGCCGGGCGCGCTGCCCGCGTTCGCGAAGGACAAGGACGGCTGGGCGCAGGCCGTGCCGGCCGGCTCGCGTCAACTCTCGCGCGTTCCAGGCGAGTTGAGCAAGGACTACACGGCGTACCTGCGCGCCGGCGGGACCTCGTTCGCCGACGGCCCGTACACGAGCGAGCTGCGCTCCGCGCGGGCGAAGAACTCGATCAGGCCGGGCCTGGTCACGCAGTACATCGACGAGCCGCTCACCGGCGGGGACTTCGCGCCGCTGGCGCTGCGCACGGCGGACGGCGGGGCGCTGGTGTTCTTCGCCACGCACCACTACGTGAAGCAGACGGCTGCGGCGGGGACGTCGGTGCCGGCGCCCAACCAGAACGTGCGAGCGCTGACGACGGGAGAGGTGTCGCGGGCGCTGACCATGGAGTTCGTGGCGAACGAGGCGGCCGTGGTGCGGGGTGGCTCCGCCGGGGGTTCGCCTGTGTCGTTGCTGAGCCGGCTCGAGGGGCTGACGGCGGCGAAGGGCGAGTAGGTCTCGTCGTCCGGTGCGGGTAGGCAGGTCAGTGGGGCATGGTCACAGCCCCGCGTCCTGGGTGAGTCAGTGCCGCCGGGGCCAGGCTGCCGTCGTCTGGTCCGTTTCCTCGCCCACGTGCCTCGCGCACGCGTCCGTCAGGGGCTCCAGGAGGGTCAGGGGGTCCGGGAGGGGGTGTTCGGGGCCTCGCAGCCAGCGGACGGACTGGCCGTCGTCGCCCGGGAGCCGGGCGGGCGGGACGAGGACGTAGGAACCGCGGCAGTGCCAGCGCAGGCCGGGGTGTTCGTCCATGGTCTCGGGGTGACAGTCCAGCGCGCACGGCCACCACTCGTCCTCGTCCTCGGGTGTGCCGCGGGTGAGGGTGAAGAAGAGCATGCGGCCGTCGTCGACGGCGACCGGGCCGACCTCGACGCCGGAGCCGAGCAGCCGGTCGAGGGCCTCGCGGCCGGCTTCCAGGGGCACGTCCAGCACGTCGTGCGTCATACCGGTCGCGGTGATGAAGTTGGCCTGCGGCTGGTGGTCGGCCCAGCGCTCGATCTGGGCGCGGTCGGTGGTCGCCTGCGTCTGCCAGGCGAAGGAGACGGGGTGCCGGCCGGGGGTGGGACAGCCGACCCGGTCGCAGGAGCAGCGGTAGCCGGAGACCGGGTGGGCGGCGGGCGCGAGGGGCAGTCCCGCTCCGGCGGCGGCGAGCAGCAGGGCCTCACGGCCGCCCTCGTCGGCGGCTTCCTTGGGGCGGCGTCCGCGCAGCCACTGGGAGAGTTTGCCCTGCCGGCCGCTTCGGCCACCGAACTCCGCGCTCATCTATCCCCTTGCCTCGCCGTGGTGCGGACAGCATGCCTCATGGTCGCATCTTCCTGCGCATCGGGGGTCGGGAGCGCCGAATCGGGGCAGGTGGGACGAGCGGGGCGGATGGGGCGAGGACCTCAGCGCGGGGCGAGGCCGAACAGGGCGTAGTCGACCAGGGTGTCCGTGTACTCGTGGGTGATGGGCCCCGTGTGCTGGAGCCAGCGCTGGGCGAGCGGGGAGACGAACAGCTCCAGGGCGATGCGCGGGTCGACGTCGGCGCGGACCTGACCGGCGTGCTGCGCGGAGCGCAGGCGGGTGACGTACAGCTGGAGCTGCGGTTCGAGCAGCTTGGCGACGAACTCGCGGCCGAGCTGCTCGTTGACGAGGCCCTCGGCGGCCAGGGCGCGGGAGGGGGCGTCGAACCGGGGGTCGGCCATCTGGTCGACGGTGAGGCGCAGCACCAGCTTCAGGTCGGCGGCGAGATCGCCGGTGTCCGGGATGGCGTAGGACACCTGTCCGGCGTCCGCGGCGGCCTGCTCGGACAGGTCGAGGAACGCCTCCAGCAGGACGTCGGCCTTCGACCCCCACCAGCGGTAGATCGTCTGCTTGCCGACGCCGGCCCGGGCGGCGATGCCCTCGACGGTGGTCTTCGGGTAGCCGGCCTCCGCGACGAGGCCGAGTGCCGCGTCGTAGATCGCGCGGCGGGACCGCTCGCTGCGCCGGGCGGTGTCGGGGGCCGGCTTTTTGGACTGGGTGACCATGGGGCGACCGTACCAAGGTGGTGAGACGGGACGTCTCGGTCAGCTCTCGCCCGGGTAGCGGACCCCGATCCGGTCCCGTACGGCGTCCAGGGTGCGCATCACGGCGAGGGTGCCGTCCAGCGGGACGAGCGGGGACTCCGTCTCGCCGGCGCGCACGGCGCGCATGACTTCGAGGGCCTCGTGCCGCATGGTCGAGCGGGGCCCGTCGGCCGGGTCGGCGGCGAACTTCTCGGGGTCGCGGCCGGCGCGGTGCAGGACGAAGTGGTCGGGGTGGAAGAAGCCGTTCGGGATGTCGATCCGGCCGCGCGAGCCGGTCACGGAGGCGGAGGTGCCCGTACCGCCGACGACGGAGCAGTGCAGGGCGGCCAGCGCGCCGGAGTCCCAGGACAGGGCGGCCGCGGTCTGGAGGTCGACGCCCTCGGCGGAGACGACGGCCTGCGCGGCGACGCCGTCGGGTTCGCCGAGCAGCAGGTGGGCGAAGGAGACCGGGTAGACGCCGAGGTCGAGCAGGGCGCCGCCGCCCTGGGCGGGGTCGCGCAGCCGGTGCGAGGGCGGGAAGGGCCCTTCGAGCCCGAAGTCGGCCTGGACGGTGCGCACCTCGCCGATCGCGCCGTCCTCGACCAGCGCCTTCAGCCGGCGGATCAGCGGGTTGCAGTACATCCACATGGCTTCCATGAGGAAGCGTCCGCGGTCGCGGGCGAGGTCGACGAGTTCCCCGGCCTCGCGCACGTTCAGCGTGAACGGCTTCTCGCACAGCACCCCGCGGCCGGCCTCCAGGCAGAGCCCGGCGGCGGTCCGGTGCGCGGCGTGCGGGGTGGCGACGTAGACGACGTCGACGTCCTCGTCGTCCGCGAGCGCGGCCCAGTCGCCGTAGGCGCGGGGTATGCCGAAGCGTTCGGCGAAGGCCTTCGCGGCGGTCTCGGTGCGGGAGGCGACCGCGACGACCTCCGCGTCCGGCAGGTCGATCAGGTCCGCCGTGAACGCGGCGGCGATGCCGCCGGTCGCGAGGATCCCCCAACGCACTGTGTCCCTCGTCATCCCGCCCGCCCTCGTGTGCCGTCCCAGCAGTCCGTCCGAGCTGAGAGCATAGGTGGCTCGGATGTCGGAGAGGGAGGGGTCACATGCCCGAGGGCGGGGCGCCGGCGCCGGACGCGGCGCGGCGCGGGCCGAAGGACGGCGGCGGACGGGACACGGCGGCGGGGCTCGCCGAAGCGGGCCGGGGGGCCGCGGAAGGGGCGTCGGGCGCGCGCCGCCGGACCGGGCTGCTCGTGACGCTGGTCCTCGGCGGGCTGACCGCCACTCCCCCGCTGGCGATGGACATGTACCTCCCCTCGCTCCCGGAGGTCACCCGCTCCCTGCACGCGCCGGCGGCGACCGTGCAGCTCACCCTGACCGCCTGTCTGGCCGGTATGGCGTTCGGGCAGCTGGTGGTCGGTCCGATGAGCGACCGCTGGGGCCGCCGCCGTCCACTGCTCGCGGGCCTCGCCGTGTACGTCGTGGCGACGGTCCTGTGCGCGCTGGCGCCCACCGTCGAGGCGCTGGTCGCCTTCCGGCTGGTGCAGGGGCTGGCGGGGGCCGCCGGGATAGTGATCGCGCGGGCGGTGGTGCGCGACCTGTACGACGGGGTGGCGATGGCCCGCTTCTTCTCCACCCTGATGCTGGTCTCGGGCGTCGCCCCCGTGGTGGCGCCGCTGATCGGCGGGCAGGTCCTGCGGGTGACGGACTGGCGGGGCGTGTTCGTGGTCCTGGCCGCCGTCGGGGCCGGGCTGGCGGCGCTGGTCGCGGTGAGGCTCCCGGAGACGCTGGCGCCGGCGGAGCGCCATTCGGGCGGCGTCGGCGAGGCCCTGCGCGCGATGCGCGGCCTGCTCACCGACCGGCGCTTCGCGGGGTACCTCCTCACCGGCGGCTTCGCGTTCGCCGCGCTGTTCGCGTACATCTCGGCGTCGCCGTTCGTGATCCAGGAGATCCACGGCGCCTCCCCGCAGACGTTCAGCCTGCTGTTCGGCGTGAACTCGGTCGGGCTGGTGGCGGTCGGGCAGCTCAACGGCAAGGTGCTGGTGGGCCGGGTCCGCCTGGACCGTGTCCTGGCCGTCGGCCTGACGGTCGTCGTGCTGGCGGCGACGGCGCTGCTGCTGATGTCGGCGGGCGTGTTCGGCGAGGTGGGGCTGACGCCGGTGGCGGCGGCCCTGTTCGTGCTGATGTCGGCGATGGGCGTCACACTGCCCAACGCCCAGACGATGGCGCTGATGCGGGTGCGGCACTCCGCGGGCTCCGCCGCCGCGCTGCTCGGCACGTCGTCGTTCCTCATCGGCGCGATCGCCTCGCCGCTGGTCGGCGTCGCGGGCGAGGACACCGCCGTCCCGATGGCCGTCGTCCAGCTGACGGCCGCGCTGGCGGCGGCGGCCTGCTTCGTCGGGCTGTGCCGCCCTTGGGCGGACCCGGCGGCCGAGGACAGCGGCCCCGCGGGGGCGGCCTCACGGCCCGGGGAGGACAGCTGAGCACAGCGAGACTGCGGGTCGACACCCCGGAACGGGCCGGGCTCGACCGCGAGGAGACACGCCGGCTCGCCCGCGAGGTCCGGGCCCTCACAGCCGGCGACCGCCCCTGGGCGGCCGGCGCGGTCGTGGTCGCCGGGCGCGGTCCGGTGATCGCCGTCCGGGAGGCGGCCGGCTGGGCGGTCCGGTACACGGCCTACGACCCCGAGGCCGACGCCGGTGTGGAAGCGCCGCCCGCGGCCCGCGCCCCCATGAGCATCGACACCCCCTTCGACCTGGCCTCCCTCACCAAGCTGTTCACGTCGGTCGCCGCGGTGCAGCAGATCGAGCGCGGCACGCTGGGCATCGACGCCCGGGTGGGCGCCTACCTGCCCGACTTCCACGCGGCCGCCGCGCACGGCCTCACCGTCCGCCAGCTCCTCACTCACACCTCCGGGCTGCGTCCCGAGCTGCCGCTGTACGACTGCGCGGACGACGCCGAACGCCTGGAGCGGCTGCGGTCCGAGGCCCCGGCCACCGAGCCCGGCCGCCATGTCTACTCCGATGTGAACCTGCTGCTCCTCCAGCAGCTCCTGGAGCGCCTCACCGGCCGCTCCCTCGACGTCCTCGTCCGCGACGGGATCACCCGCCCGCTGGGGATGACGTCCACCCGCTTCGGCCCGTGTCCCGGCGCGGCGGCGACCGAGGACCAGCGCCGCCCCTGGGCCAAGGCGGACCGGGGCATGCTGCGGGGCGAGGTGCACGACGAGAACGCCTGGGCCCTCGGCGGGGTCGCCGGCCACGCCGGCCTCTTCTCCACCGCCGACGACCTGGCGGTGTTCTGCCGCACCCTGCTGTCGGGCGGTTCCTACGGGCCCGCGCGCATCCTCGGCCCCGACTTCGTCGACCTGCTCCTGGCCCCGCCGGGGCTGGGCTTCGCGGTGGACCAGCCCTGGTTCATGGGCGAGCTGGCGGGCCGCGGCGCAGCGGGCCACACCGGCTTCACGGGCACGTCCCTGGTCCTGGACCGGGCGACGGACACCTTCCTGATCCTCCTGGCGAACACGGTGCACCCGCGCCGCCGCCCGCCGGACAGCGCGCCCCGGGCGAGGGCGGGGACCCGGCTGCGGCGGGCGGTGCGGTGAGGGGAGTGTGCCGGGACGGCGGGCCGCGGGGGGGGGGCGTTCGGCTGGGCGGGCTCAGGAGGTGTGCGCGGAGGCCCTTCGGCTGGGCGGGCTCAGCAGGTGTGCGCGGAGGCCCTTCGGCTGAGCGGGCTCAGCAGGTGTGCGCCCCTTTAGAATCTCCGGGTGAACGCCCCCGTTACCCCCACGGAAGCCCTGCGCGGCAGTCTCGCCACCCTGCTCGACGGGTTGCCGCCCAAGCAGGCCGCCCAGGCCGTGGACCGCCTCATCGCCAGCTACCGCGGCGGCGCCACCCCCACCGACGCCCCCATCCTGCGCGACCGCGCCGACGTGGCCGCCTACGCCGCGTACCGCATGCCCGCGACGTACGAGGCGGTCCGCTCCGCGCTGGAGGCGTTCGCGGACACCGTGCCCGAGTGGGCCCCCGCCGACCACACCGACGTCGGTGGCGGCACCGGGGCCGCGACCTGGGCGGCGGCCGCCACCTGGCCCGGCTCCCGCCCGGTCACCGTCCTCGACTGGGCCGAACCCGCCCTTGCCCTCGGCCGGGAGATCGCCGCGGCCCATCCCGACCTGCGCGAGACCCGCTGGCAGCGCGCCCGCATCGACGCGTCACTCACCCTCGACCCCGTCGACCTGGTCACCGTCTCCTACGTGCTCAACGAGCTGCCCGCCCCCGGCCGCGCCGCCCTCGTCGACGCCGCCGCGGCCGCCGCCCGGGCCGTGGTGATCGTCGAGCCGGGCACCCCGGACGGCTACGCCCGCGTCATCGAGGCCCGCGACCGTCTGATCGCCGCCGGTTTCCGGATCGCCGCGCCCTGCCCGCACAGCGCCGCCTGCCCGATCGCCCCCGGCACGGACTGGTGCCACTTCTCGGCCCGGGTCAGCCGCTCCTCGCTGCACCGCCAGGTCAAGGGCGGCTCACTGCCGTACGAGGACGAGAAGTTCAGCTACGTCGCCGCCGCCCGCTTCCCCGTGGCGCCGGCCCCCGCCCGGGTGGTCCGGCGGCCGCAGATCCGCAAGGGCCAGGTGCTCCTGGACCTGTGCGAGAGCGGGGAGCGGCTGGACCGCACGACGGTGACGAAGCGGCACGGCGACCTGTACAAGGCGGCCCGGGACGCCGACTGGGGCGACCCCTGGCCGCCCCTCGGCTGACGACCGAACCGATCTGCACAAACGGAATGTCAACTTCCGTACCATAGTGACCGGTCGGGGGCTTATGCTCGTCCCACTCTCCACAGAAACTTCACACTCGGAGTGTCGGACTCCCGTCGACCACATCCGAAGGGGGAGGACGGCAGCCGTTCCACGGCGCGGGTTGGGGGTGGGTCTCGCGCGGGCTGCGAGGAACACACCGCACCGTGGAACGGCTGCCGTACGACGCGGTGCCTTCCGGGCCGTTCATAGTGCAAGGACCCCTCAGGCCTGGCCGGTCTCGAAGCGCGAGATCCGCCCGTCCTCCTCGACGACGAAGCGCCACTCGGTGCGCATCTCGCCCCAGGTGTCGTTGCTGTAGTGGGCGAGGATCGCCCGGCCGCCGTTGGACTCGTTGTCGACCCGCAGGTGGCCGTGGGGGGAGAAGATCTCGCGGTCGACCCACTCGGCGAGGTCGCGGTCGGAGCCGTCGTCGGCCATGGTCGCGTCCGGGGTGAGGAGGCGCAGGAAGGCCTCCCGGTCATGGGAGTTGACGGCGCTGACGAAGGCCCGTACGGCGGGGTCGCGGAGTTTCGCGGTCTGGATCGTCATACCGGTCACCCTCACATCGCCCCCCGCACCCCGCCACCCGAACGGCGTCCAGGACGGGCCGGACGGGTGTGAGGGGTGCGACGGTGGACAACCGGAGGGGGACCACCCATGTCCGTCCGCACTGAAAGCGGCTGAAGCCGGGAGTCAACATGACCGCATACGACCGACGTGATCTGGGCCTGTTGCTGCTGCGGCTGGGCACCGGCGGAGTGCTGATCGCGCACGGCACGCAGAAGCTGTTCGGCTGGTTCGGCGGCCACGGCCTGGAGGGTACGGGCCAGTTCATGGAGTCCGTCGGCTACGCGCCCGGCAAGGCGAGCGCGGCGGCGGCGGGCCTGGCGGAGGCGGGCGGCGGCGCGCTGCTGGCGCTGGGCCTGGCCACCCCGGCGGCGGGCGCGGCGGCGGCCGGCGCGATGGTGGGCGCCTCCGCGGTGCACGTCCCCAACGGCTTCTTCGCGCAGAGCGGCGGCTACGAGTACGCCGCCACCCTCGCCCTGACCGGCACGTCCCTCGCGGTCACCGGCCCCGGTCGCCTCTCCCTGGACCACCTCCTCGGTCACACGGCCAACCGGAACTGGATGGTGCCGGTGGCGCTCGGCGTGACGGCGGCGGCCACGTCGGTGATCGTGGGCCTGCGCAACAAGCGGCTGCGGCAGCGCAAGGAGGGCGAGCAGGAGCCGCTGTTCGAGGAGTGAGGCCCAATTGAGCCTCTCGGTGGGGCAGGCTGGCCCCCATGACCGACAGCGCCGCCGAGACCCCCACCGAGGCCGACGACCTCTGGACCACCGTGGACGCCCTGCACACGTGGCTGGACTCGGGCCGGCCCGCCGGGCGGGGCCACGAGACCTTGCTGCTGCGCATCCTGAAGCTGTCGGAGGAGGTGGGCGAGACGGCGCAGGCGGTGATCGGCGCGACGGGCCAGAACCCGCGCAAGGGCACCACCCACACCTGGGAGCACGTCCAGGCGGAACTGTGCGACGTCGCGATCACGGCCCTGGTGGCCCTGCGAACCCTGACCCCGGAGGCCCAGGACGTGTTCACCCACCACCTGACCCGGGTGGCGCGGCGCTCACTGCGGCGGCCGCTGCCCTGACCAGGCGGGCGGGCGGCGACTCGCCCGGACGGCGTGCACAGTCGTCGCCGTACCGCCAGGTCATCCAACTCGCGCTGCGCCGTCAGAAGTACGCCGGGGAGTAAGGGTGCCGCGATCCCTTGCCCGACCGGGAGATCGTCACGCTGACCCCGCCGCGGGTCCGGTTATCAGCGGGCTCTTGCGGCGTCAGGACTGAGGGCCCTCCACCTTGACGACGACATGCTCTGCACCGAGCTGTTCGGCGCGTGCCGCATCGAAGGACTCGTGATCTTCGATGACTTCACCGTCCACGACCTCCTCGTCCGCCACTCGCTGCGACGGATCCGCGAGAGGCAGGCCGGCGAGGTGCTTCTTGAGCCTCTTGGCCATCGGAAGGTAGGTCGCAAAAGTGAGGGTGCCTGAAACAGCGGCCCCTACGAGGGGGATGGCCTTCGAGACGGTCGTCGCGAAGGACTGCGTCGTCATCCTGACACCGAGGTAGCCCGCGACTCTCTTCACCATGGGGTAGACGACCCCATGGGTGAGCGCCTTCCTGGGCAGCTGCTTGGCGACCTGCTCCGCCATCATCCCCGCGACTTTCCCAACCGCGGCGTTCGCCGACTGGGTGCCGAACATCACGCCGAAGAACAGCGTGAGCACCGCCTTGGTCGCATCATCGACGTCATCGCCGTCGCCGGAGAAGAGATCGGGCCAGCTGTAGAGATAGGCGAGCTTCTGTGCGATACGCAGCATGTGGCCGAAGTACTGGGCCGTGTCGGCCGGCACCGTGGCGGGAAGGGCGAGGATGCCGGGGATCCCGGCGGCGGCCGAGAGAGCGCTGACCTTGGCGGTCTCGTAGCGGATGGAGTCGTTGGCGACCTTGTCGAGGACCTCGACAGTGATGCCCGCCGCCGCGGGGGTCTCCTCTGTCGCGCGCCGGATGTCTTCCTCAGAACAGTGGCGCGCCAACGCACTTCGGAGGTACACCCCCCTGTCGATACGCACACCCGGAAGCTTCGCCGCCGCCAACAGCACCGAGAAGAAACGCGACTCGGAGTTCTCGACATCCTTACGCTGCTTCATGGCAGAAAATCTACAGTAGCTACGTGTTACAAGGGCCTTGTACGTTCAGCTCCGTTGAGACCTCGTCACGTGAATGCCGGTGCCATGTAAGCGGACGTGCACGGGCTCACGGGCTCACGGGCTCACGGGCTCACGGGCTCACGGGCTCACGGGCTCACGGCGAGCACACACCGGCCGAAGGCCCTGGCCCTGTCAGAGGGCCGCGACACCTCCGACTTGGCCGGGGAGTTGGTGAACTTCGGCGCCGGAGAATGCGGCGGTGGTGAAGAACTGCACCCAACGCAGCTCGTGCAGGTGGCGGGCGAGGTTGTGCCGGGCGGCCTCCAGGTCGGCGGCGGTGTATTCGCCCTTGAAGACGCGGGCACGGCGGAGGGCCTCGTCGATGCTGCGCGGGGCACGGGCCTTCCGACCGGGGGCCTCGCATCCTTCCGGCCGGGCCCGGACCGGCCACTGGCCCTTCGCGCACCTGACCGTGGCGCACACCGCCCTGTAGCGGCAGGTGACGCACGCCTTCCCGGCAGCCGAGGAGCGGCTCGCGGTGCGTCCGCGGTCCGAGGTCAGGTGGGCGGCGCTACCGCCGGAACGGCGGCCCGGTGCTCCGGACACGGTCGTCACGACGCTTGACAGCCACATGAAGTAGGCCAACCTGTGGGTAAGTCCGGACACCAGTCCGCCCTGTCCCAGACCGTCTGACGAGTCATGCGGGTCGCCGTGGTTCCGACAGACCTGCGTGCTGCCGAGCAGTCATCGCCGTCGCCGAGAGCGGGTCGTGCAGGGCTCTGGTGCGGTGCGGGTACTGGAGTTGATCAGGCGTACCGGATGGTGATCGGCATCTTCGCCGTCGCTGCACCCTCACGCATTGCGGGTTCAATCGCATCGGCCGGCTGCAGGAGCGAGCATGGTGGAGACCGGTGCTCCGCTCGCCGTCGAAGCGACGTCCAAGGCGCTGCGCGTCACGCAGGGGGCGGGTCGTCCGGAAGGAGGGACGCATGCCACGGGGCAAGCTGCGGGTCTATCTCGGGGCGGCTCCCGGGGTGGGCAAGACGTACGACATGCTCGGCGAAGGGCAGCGCCGCGCGAAGCGGGGCACGGACGTGGTCATCGGGTTCGTGGAGGACTACGGCAGGCCGCTGACCCGGCAGATGGCCGAGGGGTTGGAGACCGTGCCCCGAAAGGTCATGCCCTACCGGGACACCTCCTTCAGCGAGATGGATCTCGACGCCGTCCTCGCCCGCCGGCCTCAGGTCGCGCTGGTCGACGAGCTCGCCCATACGAACGTCCCCGGCTGCCGCAACGAGAAGCGCTGGCAGGACATCGAGGAGCTGCTGGAAGGGGGCATCGACGTCATCTCCACCGTCAACATCCAGCACCTGGAATCACTCAACGACGTCGTCGAGCAGATCACCGGGGTCAAGCAGCGGGAGACTGTTCCCGACGACGTGGTGCGGCAGGCCGACCAGATCGAACTGGTGGACATGTCCGGCGAGGCGCTGCGCCGTCGAATGGCGCACGGCAACATCTACCCGCCGGAGAAGATCGACGCGGCGCTGTCGCACTACTTCCGCCTGGGGAATCTCACCGCTCTGCGCGAGCTGGCCATGCTGTGGGCCGCCGACCGGGTCGAGGAAGCCCTGCTGCGCTACCGCGAGGGCCACGGCATCCAGCAGCCGTGGAGCACCCGGGAACGTGTGCTGGTCGCGCTGTCGGGCGGGCCCGAGGGCGACACTCTCATCCGGCGTGGCAAACGGATCGCCTCGCGCGGGGCGGGCGGGGAGTTCCTCGCCGTCCACGTGGTACGGGGTGACGGGCTCGTCACCGGCTCCCCCGGCCTCCTGGATCACCAACGTGCGCTGGTGGAAGAGCTTGGTGGCAGCTTCCGTACCGTGACCGGGGAGGACACGGCTCAGGGCGTTCTGGACTTCGCCCGGGAGGTCAACGCCACCCAGATCGTCATCGGCGCCACCCGGCGCAGCCGCCTGAAGGAGCTGTTCTCCCGAGGCGTGGGCGAGACCATCATCGAGGGCTCCGGTGATGAGATCGACGTCCTAGTCGTCACCCATTCCGAAGCCGCGCACGGTCGGCTCCTGCACCGCCGTACGCGCCCCGCCGGAACGCACGATGCAGCGCAGTGATCCGACGCTGTGACCTGCCCGTCGGTGGATTCCGACGCCTTCTTAACGCCGGGCCGCGTTCCGTACGCCGGTTCGGACGGGGATGCTGGGCGAGGACGGCCGCTTTCAGGCCGCGCAATGCGATCAGGCCACTGCCGAAGTGTGGCGTCGGGACATCGGAGGTGGCTGGTGGCCGTGGGTGCGACTCGGGCCCGGTGGTCACGGCTGGCCGTCCACCCCACCCGCGGCGTCGTGTCGGGCTTCGCGCTCGCCATCGTGCTGGGGACAGCCCTGCTGACACTGCCTGCCGCCACCGCTCCCGGCCGGGACACGAGCACGCTGACCGCTCTGTTCACCGCCGCGGGTGCACTCAGCGGCGGCCTGTCCATCGTGGGGACCGGCAACCACTGGTCCCCGTTCGGCGAAGGCGTGGTCCTGGCGCTGATCCAGATCGGCGGATTCGGCATCATGACGCTCGCGTCGCTGCTGGCCCTGCTCGTCTCCGGCCGGCTGCGGCTGCGGACGCAGATCACCACACAGGCGGAGACGGAGACCAGCGGTCTGGGTGTCGGTGGCATTCGCCGGGTGCTGCTGGGAATCGCCGGTACCACGCTGGCCGTCGAGCTCGCCACGGCCGCCGTGCTCGCGCTCCGTTTCCGCTTCGGCCACGGCCTGACGGTCGCGGACGCCGTCCACCACGGGATCTTCTATGGGATCTCCGCCTTCAACAACGCCGGATTCGCCCTGCGCGACGACAACCTCGTCGGCTATGCGCACGATCCCTGGATCCTGCTGCCGATCGCCCTCGCCTGCGTGCTCGGCGCCCTCGGCTTCCCCGTGCTGCTGGAACTGCTGCGCAGCCGCAAGGCACAGGGGGGCGGCACCGGACGCCACTGGTCCCTGCACACCCGGCTCACGCTCGTCACCTCCGCCCTCCTGCTCGCCGCCGGCACGGCAACGGCCTGCTGCCTGGAGTGGAGCAACGCAGCGACCCTCGGTCCCATGAGCTGGGGCGACAAGGTGCTGAACGGGTTCTTCACCGCCGCCAGTGCCCGTACCGCGGGTTTCAACACCGTGGACACCGGTGCCATGGAACCGGCGACCCTGCTGGGCATCTGCGTGCTGATGTTCATCGGCGGCGGCAGCGCGGGCACCGCGGGCGGCATCAAGGTCACCACGTTCGCGGTGCTGGCCGCCGCGATCCTGGCCGAGATCCGCGGGCACACCGACGCGGACATCATGAGCCGCCGGATCTCCGGTGCCACCCTGCGCCAGGCACTCACCGTGGCACTGCTGGGCGTGGGCCTCGTCATACTCGGCACGCTGGTCCTGCTCGCCGTCACCGAGTTGCCGACCGAGGCGGTCCTGTTCGAGGCCGTCTCCGCCTTCGGCACGGTCGGCCTGAGCACCGGCATCACCGCGGACCTTCCCGCAGCGGGCCAACTGACCATCGTCGTCCTGATGTTCATCGGACGCGTCGGCCCGATCACACTCGCCAGCGCGCTCGCTCTGCGGCAGCGCGACCGCCGCTACACCCTGCCCGAGGAGCGACCCGTCATTGGCTGACCGTCTCAACTTCCTGCGTACGCGCCGGCCCCGGCGCTCCGCCGCCGACCGCCGCACGCGCCGCGACTCCCGGGTCGCCGTCATCGGACTCGGGCGCTTCGGCCAGTCCGTGGCAGGAGAACTGATCCGGCGTGGCTGGGACGTGCTCGGCATCGACGCCGACCCCGGCCTCGTCCAGAAGGTCGGCGACGAGCTGACCCACGCCGCCGCCGCGGACTGCACCGACCCCGCCGCTCTGGCGCAGCTCGGCGTCGGGGAGTTCTCCCGCGTGGTGGTCGGCATCGGCACCGACCTGGAAGCCAGCATCCTGACCACCTCCAACCTCGTCGACGCGGCCGTCCCCCACATCTGGGCCCGAGCCACCACCCGCCAGCACGGCCAGATCCTGGAACGTATCGGCGCCCACCATGTCGTCCTGCCCGAGCACGACATGGGCGAGCGCGTGGCCCATCTGGTCACGGGCCGGATGCTGGACTTCATCGCCTTCGACAGCGACTACGCCCTCATCAAGACCCTCGCCCCGAAGGTCGTCGGCGGAGTGCCTCTCGGCGAGAGCCGGGTGCGCAGCACGTACGGCGTGACCGTCGTCGGCATCAAACGCCCCGGCGCCGACTTCACACACGCCACCGCCGAGACGGTGGTCCACCCGGGCGACGTCATCATCGTCACCGGCAGGACCGGGGCCGTGGAGACGTTCGCGGAGCTGGACCAGTGAGACGCGCCGTGAGCACACGCTCAGAAGCACCAGAGAACGGCGGCGTCATGTCCGAATCAGGGGCCACGACGGCCTGAGCGGTGAACGTGGCAAGGACCTGGCTGTCGTCGGTGGGCAGCGCTCGGTCGGTCAGCGCCGGCGCCATGTGGTCACCGACCGGCGTGACGGCATCTGCGCCTCGGGCGGCCGATCGATCGGCCGCCCGAGGCCGATCCGCCCGTGCATGTCGCATGTCCACGGATCCATGTCCGCCGCCGCCAACAGGGCCGCCGCCCTCATCCCGAAGGTCGCATGCAGCCGTTCCGGCGACTCCGCCGGTCCGTCTCGCCGCGCAGCACGTTTCCCCCGGAGCCTCGCACCTCACCCCTCGAAGCGATAACCCATCCCCGGCTCCGTGATGAAGTGCTTCGGATGTGACGGGTCCGCCTCCAGCTTCCTGCGCAGCTGGGCCATGTACACCCGAAGGTAGTTCGTCTCCGTCACGTACGACGGCCCCCAGACCTCCTGCAGCAGCTGCTTCTGGCTGACCAGGCGGCCGGTGTTGCGCACGAGCACCTCCAGCAGGTGCCACTCGGTCGGCGTGAGCCGTACGTCCTCGCCGCCGCGGTTGACCTTCTTGGCGGCCAGGTCGACGGTGAATTCGTCGGTCTCCACCAGCACGTCGCCGCCGCCCCCGGTGGGCTCCGCCCGGCGTACGGCTGCCCGCAGCCGGGCGAGCAGTTCGTCCATGCCGAAGGGCTTGGTGACGTAATCGTCGGCGCCCGCGTCGAGCGCCTCGACCTTCTCATCAGAGGTGTGCCGGGCGGACAGCACGAGGATCGGCACACGGGTCCAGCCCCGCAGACCCCTGATCACCTCGACACCGTCCATGTCCGGCAGGCCCAGATCGAGGACCACCACGTCGGGATGGCGGGCGGCGGCCAGCTGGAGCGCGGTGGCCCCGTCGAACGCCGCGTCGACCTCGTACTTGCGCGCCCTGAGGTTGATCACAAGGGCACGCACGATCTGTGGCTCGTCGTCGACAACGAGCACCCGGGTCATGAAGCCTGCCTTTCGGTTTGTGCGGGGTCTTCCGGCCGCGTGGTCCCTGCCGGTGCCGGCTGCCGAAGTTCGGTGCCCGATCCTCCTGCGCGGATGGTGAGGACCATCGTGAGGCCGCCGCCGGGGGTGTCCTCGGCGGTGAGGGTGCCGCCCATGGCCTCGGCGAATCCGCGGGCGACCGCGAGGCCGAGACCCACGCCGTTGCCGCGCGGGGCGTCCCCGTAGCGCTGGAAGGGCGCGAAGATGCGGTCCTTGGCCTCGTCGGGGACGCCCGGTCCGCGGTCCACGACGCGGAGTTCGACCCGGTCGGCGATGGCGCTGGCCGCCACCAGGACCGGCTCGTCCTCGGGGCTGTACTTGACCGCGTTCTCCACGATGTTGGCGACGACCCGCTCCAGCAGACCCTTGTCGGTGGCCACCATGGGCAGGGTCTCGGGGATGTCCAGGTCGACCGTCTCGTCGGGTTCCGGGATTCCGCCCAGGGCCAGCGGGACGACCTCGTCCAGGTCGATCTCGCGGATGAGCGGGGCGAGGGTGCCGGTCTGCAGGCGGGACATGTCCAGCAGGTTGCCGACCAGGTGGTCCAGCCGGTCCGCACCCTCCTCGATCGCCTCCAGGAGATCGGCCCGGTCCTCTTCGGACCATTCGACGTCGTCCGAACGCAGGCTGGACACCGATGCCTTGATGCCGGCGAGCGGGGTGCGCAGGTCGTGGCTGACCGCGGCGAGCAGGGCGGTGCGGATGCGGTTGCCCTCGGCCAGTTCCCTGGCCTGGTCGGCCTCGGACTGCAGTCGCTGGCGGTCCAGGACGACGGCGGCCTGGGCGGCGAACGCGGACAGTACCCGTCGGTCCGAGGCGGGCAGCACCCGGCCGGACAGGGCCAGTGCCATGTGGTCGCCCACCGGCACGTCCACGTCGGCGTCCTCGGGCCGCTCCACGACGGGGGTGTCACCGACCTGGCCCGCGCAGGTCCACGGTGCTGTGTCGTTCTCCCGCTCCAGCAGGCCGACCGACCGCATGCCGAAGGTCTCGCGCACCCGCTCGAGCAGTTCCTCCAGGCCGGTCTCGCCACGCAGCACGCTGCCGGCGAGGAAGGAGAGGATCTCCGACTCGGCACGCAGACGGGCCGCCTGCTCGGTGCGGCGCGCGGCCAGGTCCACCACTGACGCCACCGACACGGCCACGCCGACGAAGACAGCGATGGCGACGATGTTCTTCGGGTCGGCGATCGTCAGCGTGTGGACCGGCTCCGTGAAGAACCAGTTGAGCAGCAGCGACCCCACCGCGGCGGAGGCGAGGGCGGGGAGCAGGCCACCCAGCAGCGCCGCCGCCACCGTCAGCGTCAGGAACAGCAGCATGTCGTTGGCCAGGCCCACATCGGGCACGACATGGCTGAGCAGCACTGTGAGGAGCACGGGGCCCGCCACACCGATCAGCCAGCCCCAGACGATCCGCTGCCGACCGAGCCGTGCGCCCCTGGCGACCGGCAGCCCGCGCCCCTTGCCGGCCTCGTCGTGGGTGATCAGGTGGACGTCCAGGTCGGGCCCCGAGTCGCGGGCGACGGTGGCGCCGACGCCGGGCCCGAAGATGTACTGCCAGCTCTTGCGGCGGGAGACGCCGAGGACGATCTGGGTGGCGTTGACGGCGCGCGCGAACTCCAGCAGCGCGACGGGGACGTCGTCGCCGACGACGTGGTGGAAGGTGCCGCCGAGGTCCTCCACGAGGGTGCGCTGGACGGCCAGTTCCTTCGGGGAGGCCGAGGTCAGTCCGTCGCTGCGGGCGATGTAGACCGCCAGGACCTCGCCGCCGGCGCCCTTCTCCGCCAGCCGCGCGGCCCGCCGGATCAGCGTCCGCCCCTCCGGGCCGCCGGTCAGGCCCACCACGATCCGCTCGCGCGAGCCCCAGATCTTGGAGACCTGGTGTTCGATACGGTACTGCTGCAGGTACTCGTCGACCCGGTCGGCCACCCACAGCAGCGCCAGCTCCCGCAGCGCGGTGAGGTTTCCCGGCCGGAAGTAGTTCGACAGGGCGGCATCGACCTTGTCGGGCTTGTAGATGTTGCCGTGGGCCATGCGCCGGCGCAGCGCCTGCGGGGACATGTCGACCAGCTCGATCTGGTCCGCCCGGCGCACCACCTCGTCCGGCACGGTCTCCTGCTGCCGGATGCCGGTGATGGACTCGACGACGTCACCGAGCGACTCCAGGTGCTGGATGTTCACTGTGGATATGACGTCGATGCCGGCCGCGAGCAGTTCCTCCACGTCCTGCCAGCGTTTGGTGTTGCGAGAGCCCGGGATGTTGGTGTGGGCGAGCTCGTCGACCAGGGCGACCTGCGGGCGACGGGCCAGGACCGCGTCGACGTCCATCTCCGTGAAGACGCTGCCGCGGTGCTCCAGCTCCTTGCGCGGCATCTCCTCCAGGCCGTGCAGCATCACCTCCGTGCGCGGCCGACCGTGATGCTCGACGAACGCGACCACGCAGTCGGTGCCGCGTTCCACCCGCCGGTGCGCTTCCGACAGCATCGCGTACGTCTTGCCGACGCCCGGTGCCGCACCCAGGTAGATCCGAAGCTTGCCGCGTGCCATCGTCTCGTCTCTGCTCTCGTCTCGTCCGGGCGGTGGGCCGGCCGGGGATCGGTCTTACGCCTCGAAGCGGTAGCCCATGCCGGGTTCGGTGATGAGGTACCGGGGGTGGGACGGGTCGGCCTCCAGTTTGCGTCGCAGCTGGGCCATGTACACCCGCAGGTAGTTGGTCTTGTTGCTCTGCGACACTCCCCAGACCTCCTGGAGAAGGTGTTTCTGTGTGATGAGCCGTCCGGGGTTGGTCACCAGGATCTCCAGCAGGTGCCACTCGGTCGGGGTGAGGCGGACGTCCTGTCCGCCGCGATGGACCTTCTTGGCGGCCAGGTCGATGGTGAACTCGTCCGTCGTGACCAACGTCATCTCGGGTTCGATCGGCACGGCTTCGGTACGGCGTACGGCGGCGCGCAGGCGGGCGAGCAGCTCGTCCATGCTGAACGGCTTGGTGATGTAGTCGTCGGCGCCCGCGTCCAGTGCGGCGACCTTCTCGTCGGACGCCCGCCGTGCGGACAGCACCAGTATCGGGACCCTGGTCCAGCCGCGCAGGGCCTTGATGACGTCGACGCCGTCCATGTCGGGCAGGCCCAGGTCGAGGACGACCACGTCGGGCTGGCGGGCAGCCGCCAGGCGCAGGGCCGTGGCGCCGTCCGGGGCCGCGTCGACGCCGTAGTGGCGGGCCTGCATGTTGATGACGAGCGCGCGTACGAGCTGGGGGTCGTCCTCCACGACCAGCACCCGGGTCATCGGTGTGCGCCTTTCCTGTCATGCGCGGGGCGGGACAGCCCACCGGGGGCTGGATGGCGGTGGGAGCCGACGGCCCCGGAAGGTGTCGGGCCGTCGGCTCCCGTGCGGTTCGGGTAAACCCATCAGCTCTTCGCCGCGAGTTCCTGGAGCGCGATGTTCAGTTCCAGGACGTTGACGTGCGGCTCGCCCATGAAGCCGAGTGTGCGGCCGTCGGTGTGCTCGTCGACCAGCTTCTGCACCTGTGCCGCGGTCAGGCCGTTGTTCCCGGCCACCCGCTTGACCTGGAGGTCCGCGTACTCGGGGGAGATGTGCGGGTCGATCGCGGAGGACGAGCCGGTCACCGCGTCCTTGGGCACCTCGGACTCGGGTACGCCGTTGAACTCGGCTACCTGCTGTTTGGCGGCCTTGACGTTCTTGACGAGCGTCGGGTCGCCGGCACCCAGCTGGCTGGAGCCGGTGGTCAGCGGGTCGTAGCCACTGTTGGAGGGGCGGCCCTGGAACCACTTCGGGTCCGGCTTGTCGGTGCCGGGCTGGTTCCAGCTCTGGCCGATCAGACTGGAGCCGACCTCCTTGCCGTCGACCTCGACCATCGAGCCGTTGGCCTTGTCGTTGAACAGGGCCTGGCCGATGCCGGTGACCAGCAGGGGGTAGGCGATGCCGGTCACCACGGTGAGGACGAGGAGCATGCGCAGGGCGGCCCACGCCATGCGCGCGGAGCTTGCGAGAGAGGTGTTCATGTCCTTCACCCGATCCCGGGGATGAGCGAGATGAGCAGGTCGATGATCTTGATGCCGATGAACGGGGCGATCAGGCCGCCGAGGCCGTAGATCGTGAGATTGCGGCGCAGCATCTTGTCGGCGCTGACGGGCCGGTACTGCACGCCCTTCAGGGAGAGCGGGACCAGCGCGATGATGATCAGCGCGTTGAAGATGACGGCCGACAGGATGGCGGAGTCCGGCGAGGACAGGCCCATGACGTTGAGCTTGTCCAGTCCCGGGTAGACGGCGGCGAACAGCGCCGGGATGATCGCGAAGTACTTCGCGACGTCGTTGGCGATGGAGAACGTGGTCAGCGCACCGCGCGTGATCAGCAACTGCTTGCCGATCTCGACGATCTCGATCAGCTTGGTCGGGTTGGAGTCGAGGTCGACCATGTTGCCGGCCTCCTTGGCGGCCGACGTACCGGTGTTCATGGCCACACCGACGTCCGCCTGGGCGAGCGCGGGCGCGTCGTTGGTGCCGTCACCGGTCATCGCGACCAGCTTGCCGCCGGCCTGCTCCCGCTTGATCAGCGCCATCTTGTCCTCGGGAGTGGCCTCCGCGAGGAAGTCGTCGACGCCCGCCTCCTCGGCGATCGCCTTGGCGGTCAGCGGGTTGTCACCCGTGATCATGACGGTCTTGATGCCCATGCGGCGCAGTTCCTCGAACCGCTCCCGCATGCCGTCCTTGACGACGTCCTTGAGGTGGATGACACCCAGGACCCGGGCACCCTTGTCGTCGTGGACCGCGACCAGCAGCGGGGTTCCGCCCGCCCCGGAGATCCGGTTGGCGATCGTGTCCGCGTCCTCGGCGACGGTGCCGCCCTCCTCCCGCACCCAGGCGATGACGGACGCCGTGGCGCCCTTGCGGACCTTCCGCCCGTCCACGTCCACACCCGACATGCGGGTCTGGGCGGTGAACTCGATCCACGTGGCATGCGCCAGCTCGCCCTGGTGGCGCTCGCGCAGCCCGTACTCCTCCTTCGCCAGGACGACGACCGAGCGGCCCTCGGGCGTCTCGTCGGCCAGCGAGGAGAGCTGGGCAGCGTCGGCGACCTCGGCCTCCGTCGTCCCGCGCACCGGCACGAACTCGGATGCCTGGCGGTTGCCGAGCGTGATCGTGCCGGTCTTGTCGAGCAGCAGCGTGGAGACGTCACCGGCGGCCTCGACCGCACGGCCCGACATGGCCAGCACGTTGCGCTGGACCAGGCGGTCCATGCCGGCGATGCCGATCGCGGAGAGAAGCGCGCCGATCGTCGTCGGGATGAGGCAGACCAGCAGGGCGACCAGCACGACCATCGTCAGATGGCTGCCCGCGTAGTCCGCGAACGGCGGCAGAGTCGCCACGGCGAGCAGGAAGACGATCGTCAGCGACGCGAGCAGGATGTTCAGCGCGATCTCGTTCGGCGTCTTCTGCCGTGCCGCGCCCTCGACCAGGTTGATCATCCGGTCGATGAAGGTCTCGCCGGGCTTCGTCGTGATCTTGATGACGATGCGGTCGGAGAGCACCTTCGTGCCGCCGGTGACAGCGCTCCTGTCACCGCCGGACTCGCGGATGACCGGCGCCGACTCACCGGTGATCGCCGACTCGTCGACGGAGGCGACACCTTCGACGACGTCCCCGTCGCCGGGGATGATGTCGCCGGCCTCGCAGACGACCAGGTCGCCGATCCGCAGCTCGGTGCCGGGCACCTGCTCCTCGCGGTCGCCCACGAGCCGGCGCGCGACCGTGTCGGTCTTGGCCTTGCGCAGCGTGTCGGCCTGGGCCTTGCCACGGCCCTCGGCGACGGCCTCCGCCAGGTTGGCGAAGATCACCGTCAGCCACAGCCAGGCGCTGATCACCCAGCCGAACCAGTCGCCCGGGTCCTTGAACGAGAAGATCGTCGTGAGGACCGAGCCGACGAGGACCACGAACATCACGGGAGACTTGATCATCACCCGCGGGTCGAGCTTGCGGAAGGCGTCCGGCAGCGACTTGACCAGCTGCTTCGGGTCGAAGAGGCCTGCGCCCACGCGGCCCTCGGCGGGCTTGTGCCCGGTGGGCGCGTCCGGGTGGGGCGCGAGGGTGGGTGTGGACATGGAGTCCTGTTTCTGTACGTCGGTTTTCTGCGTGTTGATGGCCATCACGCCAACCCTTCGGCCAGCGGGCCCAGCGCGAGGGCCGGGAAGAACGTCAGACCGGTGATGATCAGGATCGCGCCGACCAGCAGACCGGTGAACAGCGGCTTCTCGGTGCGCAGCGTGCCCGCCGTGGCCGGTACCGGCTTCTGCTCAGCGAGCGATCCGGCGAGCGCCAGCACGAACACCATCGGCAGGAAGCGGCCCAGCAGCATGCACAGGCCGAGCATCGTGTTGTGGTACTCGGTGTTGGCGGCGAAGCCGGCGAAGGCGGAGCCGTTGTTGTTGGAGGCGGACGTGTAGGCGTAGAGCACCTCGGAGAAGCCGTGCGCGCCGATGTTCGTCATCGACGACTCGCCCTTGCCCAGCGCCATCGCCAGCGCCGTGCCGATCAGCACCAGCGCCGGGGTGATCAGGATGTAGCAGGCGGCCAGCTTGATCTCACGGGAGCCGATCTTCTTGCCCAGGTACTCGGGCGTACGGCCGACCATCAGACCGGCGATGAACACGGCGATGATCGCCATGATCAGCATTCCGTAGAGCCCGGAGCCGGTACCACCGGGCGCGATCTCGCCCAGCATCATGCCGAGCAGCAGCACCCCGCCGGACAGGCCGCTGAAGGAGTCGTGGAAGGAGTTGACCGACCCGGTCGAGGTCATGGTCGTGGAGACCGCGAACAGCGAGGAGTTCCCCTCGCCGAAGCGCTGCTCCTTGCCCTCCATCGCGCCGCCCGCCAGTTGGGAGGCGGTGCCCGGGTGGGCGTACTCCAGCCAGGTCACCGCGATGACGCCGAGGAACCAGATGGTGGCCATGGCGCCGACGATCGCGTAGCCCTGCTTGACCGAGCCGACCATCTTGCCGAAGGTGCGCGGCAGCGAGAACGGGATCACCAGCAGCAGGAAGATCTCCAGCCAGTTGGTGAAGCCGTTGGGGTTCTCGAACGGGTGCGACGAGTTGGCGTTGAAGAAGCCGCCGCCGTTCGTGCCCAGGTCCTTGATGGCCTCCTGGGAGGCCACGGCGCCGGGGCTGATGGCCTGCTTGTCGCCGGTCAGCGTGGTGATGCTGTGGATGTCGCCGAAGTTCTGGATGGCGCCGCAGGCGATGAGGATCACGGCCGCGACCACCGAGATCGGGACCAGGATGCGGATGACGCAGCGCACCAGGTCTGCCCAGAAGTTGCCCAGGTCGCCTGTCCGGGAGCGGGCGAAACCACGCACCAGGGCCACCGCGACGGCGATACCGACGGCCGCGGAGACGAAGTTCTGCACGGCCAGGCCCATCGTCTGGGTGACATGGCTCATCGCCACCTCGCCCGAGTACGACTGCCAGTTCGTGTTCGACACGAAGGAGGCGGCCGTGTTGAACGCCTGGTCCGGGGTGATCGGCTCGAAGCCCAGCGACAGCGGCAGCTTGTCCTGCACCCGCTGCATCAGGAACAGGAAGAGAACACTCACCGCGGAGAAGACCAGCACCCCGCGCAGGTAGGCGGGCCAGCGCATCTCGGCATCCGGGTTGGCGCCCACGGACCGGTAGATCCACTTTTCGACCCGCAGGTGCCTCTTGGACTGGAAGACGGCGGCCATGTAGTCGCCGAGGGGACGGTGCACCAGGGCGAGCGCGCCGATCAGCGCGGTCACCACGAGCACGTCAGCAAGTACGGAACTCATGGCGGCGGCTCAGAACCTCTCCGGGAAGACGAGGGCGAGCACGAGGTAGCCCAGCAGGGCGACGGCCACGACCAGGCCGACGATGTTCTCGGCAGTCACAGCTTCGCCACCCCCTTGGCGACGAGAGCCACCAGCGCGAACACCGCGATCGTGGCGACGACGAAGGCCACATCGGCCATCGCAAGCTCCTGGATGAGATTCGGAAAGGGATCGGACCAGTACAGGAAACCCGCCACTCGGCCGGATTCAAGCGTTCTTAACGGCCCTCTTACGGCGACTCCGACGGCATTGACGCACCTCTTACGCCGCGCCGCGCCCGCCGTTCGGGTGATCATGGACTGGGCGGCACCGGCCGGTCTTCCCAGCCGGCCTCGAAACCCGCGCCAAGGCGTCAGGGATCGGTCGCCAACCCGTCAGCGGCCCGTCAAGAAGCGGGGCCGGTCGGCATCTCCCGCATATCGTCCCCGCCATGGGACATCGCGCTCAGGGAGACAGGGAAAGGCACGGCACCGGCCCGTCCGGCCCCGGGGTCGACGGCGCCGCGGGGCGCCTCGCACCACACGGGGGCGAGATCGTCGACTGCGAGTGGGCTGCGGACCTGCGCACCGCACTCCTGTGTGCCGGTTCCCTCCTCGGGCTGCTCGTCCCGGTGGACGCGGCGGCCGGTACGTTCACCGCGGCGCGTGCCGTGCTGTGGAGCGGGCTCGCCCTGCTGCTGTTCCTCGTCATGATGCCTCCCCGCATCACCGTGGGCGAGGGATGGCTGGCCGTACGGACCCTCAGGGGCACCCGCCGGGTGCGTACCGACCGCCTCGTCGCCGCCCGCGTCACCGGTCACGCCTGTCAGCGCCTGCTGCTGCGGGACGCCCTGGGCGGGCAGGCCGAATGCGACATCCAGGTGCTGATCGCCAACCCCGCCCTGTGGCACCGTCTCCACACGGACGCCCGGACATCGGCCGGCGGGAATCGCCACGCCCCTCCCCTGGCCGCGTTGCGCACGTTGTCGGACCGCATCGACCGCGAAACCGCGTTGGCCGTGTTCAAGGTCTCCGGGATGACGACCGCGACCGGCGAGCGGCCTGCCGCCTGAAACGGGTCGGGGGAAAACCCAGCGCGGTTCGGCAGCGCCCTGAAGGGGGGCGGGGCTGTGTCCGATGTGCGGCCACCGCCGCGCGGGCGCGACCGGCCGCAACGGCGCCGCAGCCGAACGCCGGTACATCGCCGCCCCGCGACGGAGACGCACATCGACACAGTCGGCGCAGCTCTTGGCTTGGCCGGGGTCGCGTATGCGGCCGCACCGGGCCCCAGGGCCAGGTGTGTCCGTGTCCATTGGTCAGGCCGAGGTGTGTCCGTTCGTCAGGCCGGCCGTGTCCAGGGCGGCGCCCGCCTGGTCGGCAAGCGTCACCGCGACCAGCCGGGCCTTGAGCGGGGGAACGCTGCCCGGTCCGGGGGTCATCATGAACCGTCCGAAGTAGTGACCGTTGCCGTACGAACGCAGCTCGATCTCGCCCTCGGGCCAGCCGGCGGCGTCGACGTCCCAGCGCCGGCGGCCGACCGCCACCGCGCCGTCCTGCTCCAGCCTCGGCGGCCGCCCCATGAGCGTGCCGTACTCGAAACGGCAGGTACGCAGATCCAGCAGCTCGACCAGCTGACGCCGCACGTGCTCGACCACCGCGTCGGCCGAGCTGGTGGTCCGGGCCAGGTCGGCCGTCTCATGGATACGCCGGAGGTGGTCGGCGTCGGTCACCGTCACCACCTGCAGCCGCCGGGCGTGAGCGGCCAGCTGGGAGACGATCAGGCCGACGACCAGGAGCAGCACGGCGGTCTCGATGTCGTCCCTGTCGGTCATGGTGAAGCGCTGGTACGGACGGGTGAGGAAGAAGTCGAACCACACCGCAGCCGACAGCGCCGCGACCGCGCCCGCGATCCGGTTGCCGACGGCCGCGACGGCGACGACCACCACGACCAGGATCAGGGCCGCGTTGGTGTTCGACAAGTCGGTGCGGAACGGCACGAGGGCGAGGGCCACCAGGAACGGCCCCAGCAGCGCGGCAACCGCCGCCATCCTGTCCCGCAGGGGAAACCTGGTCATGTCTCCTCGCCTCCCGCGCTCATACGGCGCCTTGTGTGCTCTGCGTACCACGAGCCTGGGTCATCTGCTCGTCGACAGCGGCCGGCAGGGAATGGACCATGGTCAGTCCTCCGCCGGGAGTGTCCTCCGGCGTGAGTGTTCCGTCCATGGCCTCGGCCAGGCCCCGCGAGAGGGCGAGACCGAGGCCGAGGCCGGTGGTGTTGTCCGTGTCGCCCAGTCGCTGGAAGGGTTCGAAGATCCGCTCCCGGTCTTCGGCCGACAGGCCGGGCCCCCGGTCGACGACCCGCACCTCGCCCCGGTCGGCCAGGGCGCCGGCGCTCACCAGCGCCTTCGTCCCCGGCGGGGTGTGCCGGGCCGCGTTGGCGACCAGGTTGGCGATGACCCGCTCCAAAAGCGGCGGATCGGCCAGGATCTCGGGGATCCCCCTTGACCGGCTCTGTCTCGGCGGCGGCTTCGGCCAGCCGGGCCCGCTCCACCGCCGACCCGACATGCGCGGCGAAGGCGGCCAGCACCCGCCGCTCGGAGGAGGGGAGTGCACGACCGCGCAGCAGTAGGTAGGAGCGGGAGCCGACGGGCACGGTGGCCCCGTCGTACGTGCCGGGTCCGGGCGGCTGCTCGACAAGTTCCGCCGGCTCCATGCCGAACGTCTCGCGCGTGCGCTCCAGCAGCGCCGGGATCGTCGCGCCGCCGCGCACGATCGTCCCTGCCAACGACGACATCGTCTCCGCTTCGGCGGCGGCCCGCGCCGAGCGCCGGGACAGTCTCAGCGAGCGGTCGACGACGGCCGCGACGGTGGCGGCGACGATCGCGAAGACGACGAGCGCCAGGAAGTTGTCGGTGTCGCCCAGCGTGAAGTGTCCTGTGGGCGGCACGAACCAGTAATTGAGCAGCAGGGACGCCGGGACCGAGGCGACCACGGCGGCGGTGACCCCGCCTATGCAGGCGACGCCCGGGGCGTCTCAGAACCTTTCCGGGAACTTCACGGCCAGGACGAGGTACCCGACCAGGCTGCCCGCGACGATCAGGCCCACGACATTCTCGATGCTCATCGATACTCAGCTCCTCGGGCTCCGGGCCGGACCTGTCCCGTGCCGCTCCGGCCTGTTTTCCCTCACCGAAGCGCTTCTCCCGACTGCCCGGCACTGTTTTGACACATCTCTGGTGCCGCGCCCGAGGACCTTGACGCGACGTTGACAGCGCAGCGAACCGTCCCGGGATCAGCAGAACCCGGCGAGCGGTGGCCGTATCCCAGGACGGTCAGCGCGCCCGCCGCCGGCAGCAGGCCGCAGCGCAGGGGAGCAGATCGGCGAGGGCCGAACGGCCGGACCGCACCGACGCCGCGAAGTGCTCTCGCCAATGGCGATCAACCTGCCCAGGGCGTCCATGTACGCGCCGAGGTACGCGTGGGCGCGACGGGCGCTGCGCGAGCTGCTCAGGCACTCGACACCCTCCTGACGTCATCTCAGGTTCTCTGACGGAGGTTTGACGCCTTCCACGGTGGACCCGTATGGAAGCCGCAAATTCCTTGCCGAGCACGGTGGTTCGAGCCTCGGTCGCGGCTAGATTCCCTGTCGGCCGCCGAAGAGGCCAGTGGCGTCAGTGGCCTCACGTTCCGGACCGATCGTCCGGAACCGGGTCGAGGCGGCACGGTGCGTGTCGAGGGGCACGCACCGGCGCACGTGGCGTTCTGTCGTCGTCCCACCGCCGACGTCCGTGCGCGTCCGCCGTGCGGGGCCGGAGCCCCGGCCCCGCACGGCTCCTGCGGCCACTGTCATGTCATCGACGAGACCCGAAGGTCCCCATGTCTCCCGCCGCTCGCGAGCAGGCCCCACCGTCCCGCCCCCAGCGCCCAACGCGGCCCCAAGCAAGACCGAGTGCCCGACGGCGTGCTCCGAGCGGGATCTTCGAGCCCGCCCAGCTCGTCCGGTCCTTCCCCGAAGCGCTGCGCAAACTGCACCCCGGGGTCCTGGTGCGCAAACCGGTGCTGCTCGTCGTCTCCGCAGGAGCGGTCTTGACCACGCTGTCGGCTCTGGTCCACCCGGCGGTCTTCACCTGGGTCATCAGCGTCTGGCTGTGGCTGACGGTGATCTTCGCCAACCTCGCCGAGGCCGTCGCCGAAGGCCGCGGCAAGGCCCAGGCCGAGTCGCTGCGCAGGGCCCGCACGGACACGGTGGCGCTGCGCCTGCTGGACTGGCGTTGGGGCACCGATCTGCGCACCGCCCGCTCGGAGGCCGTCGCCGCCACCGACCTGAGACCGCTCGACGTCGTGCTGGTCGAGGCGGGCGAGATGATCCCGGCTGACGGCGATGTCATCGACGGGGTGGCGGCGATCGACGAGTCCGCCGTCACCGGAGAGTCGGCCCCGGTCATCCGCGAGTCGGGCGGCGACCGCAGCGGCGTCACGGGCGGTACGACGGTCCTGTCCGACCGGATCGTCGTGCGGGTCGGCGCCCGCCCCGGCCACAGCTTCCTGGACCGGATGATCGCCCTGGTCGAGGGCGCGTCCCGGCAGAAGACGCCGAACGAGATCGCCCTGAACATCCTGCTGACGTCGCTCACGATCATCTTCGTCCTGGTCGTGGTCACCCTGCAGCCGATGGCCTCGTACGCGGACGCCGCCCAGTCGACGACCGTGCTGGTGGCTCTGCTGGTCACGCTGATCCCGACCACGATCGGCGCCCTGCTCTCCGCGATCGGCATCGCGGGCATGGACCGCCTGGTCCAGCGGAACGTCCTGGCCATGTCCGGCCGGGCCGTCGAGGCGGCGGGCGACGTGGGCACCCTGCTTCTCGACAAGACCGGCACCATCACCCTGGGCAACCGCGAGGCCGCCACCTTCGTGCCGCTGCCCGGCGTCGACGAACGGCAGCTCGCGGACGCAGCCCAGCTCTCGTCGCTGGCTGACGAGACACCCGAGGGCCGTTCGATCGTGGTCCTCGCGAAGAACAGGCACGGGCTGCGCGAGCCCGCCGAGGGTGAGTTGGCGAACGCCCGCTGGGTCGCCTTCAGCGCACAGACCCGGATGAGCGGCGTCGATCTGCGCTGGAGCAACGGCGCGGTGTGCGCCGTCCGCAAGGGAGCCGCCCAGCAGGTGATCGAGTGGGTCGAGATGTACGGCGGCGAAGTCCCTTCCGAGGCACGGTACTTCGCGGACTCGGTGGCCGCCTCCGGCGGAACGCCGCTGCTGGTGGCCGTGCACGACTGGAACGGCCCACGTGTCCTCGGCCTGGTCCACCTCAAGGACGTGGTCAAGGACGGCATCCGCGAGCGCTTCGCGGAACTGCGCCGCATGGGCATCCGGACGGTGATGATCACCGGTGACAACCCGCTCACCGCCCGCGCGATCGCCGAGGAGGCGGGCGTGGACGACTACTTGGCCGAGGCGACCCCCGAGGACAAACTCGCGCTGATCAGGCGCGAGCAGGAGGGCGGGAAGCTGGTGGCGATGACCGGTGACGGCACCAACGACGCGCCCGCGCTGGCGCAGGCGGACGTCGGCGTGGCGATGAACACCGGTACGTCGGCCGCCAAGGAGGCCGGCAACATGGTCGACCTCGACTCCAACCCGACCAAGCTGATCGAGATCGTCGAGATCGGCAAGCAACTCCTCATCACCCGGGGCGCGTTGACCACTTTTTCCATCACCAACGACGTCGCCAAGTACTTCGCGATCATCCCGGCCATGTTCGCGAGCGCCTACCCCGGTCTGGGGGCGCTCAACGTGATGAGCCTGCACAGCCCGACCTCCGCGATCACCTCGGCGATCATCTTCAACGCCCTGATCATCGTGGCTCTGATCCCGCTCGCCCTGCGCGGTGTCCGCTACGCGCCCGCGTCGGCGCACGACCTCCTGCGCCGCAACCTGCTCGTGTACGGCCTCGGAGGACTGGTGCTGCCCTTCGTCGGCATCAAGCTGATCGACCTGTTGGTCTCCGGGGTGCCCGGCCTTGGCTGAGCCTCGCCCACGGTACTGGCTCCCCGGCCGTCAAGGACGCATATGCGCACGTCAGAAGGGTGTAAGAGAACGAGAGTCGGGCTTGCCCCCGCTCTGCGGTACGGCTTCCATGGATGACGTGAACAGCGTCTGGCTTCTCTTCGACCGACCGCCGAGTCCCGCTCGGCCGTCCAGTCGTGCGCCGCGCTGTGCGGAAATGCCCGCGTCCGTGTCCCACTGACGCGTTCCGCATCCCCCGGGCGCCGTGACTCCCGTCCGGCGCCCCGCCCCGTTGTGTACCGCACGCCCACCGCCCCGCACCGGGGCCTGCGTCGCGTGCCGTCAACCCCGGATTGGATCATGTCCGACACCACTCTTCCGTCCCGCACGGCCCTGGTCACCGGTGCCACGGCCGGCATCGGCCACGAGACCGCACGGCAACTCGCCGAGCGCGGTGCCACCGTGCTGCTGCACGGTCGTACCGCCGAGGACGCCCGAGCCGCCGCCGACAGCCTCATCACCACCGCCGGCATCGACGCGAACCAACTGTGCACGTACGCCGCAGACTTCGCGCATCTCGACGAGGTCGAGGCCCTCGCCCACCAGGTAGTCGCCGAGCACCCTCATCTGGACGTCCTCGTCAACAACGCGGGCATGGCCGCACCCGAGCGGCACACCGTCACCGCCGACGGCAACGAGATCGCCTTCCAGGTCAACTTCCTCGCCCACTACCTGCTCACCTGCCTGCTGGAGCCCGCGCTGACCAGCGAACCGGGCGGCCGGGTCGTCAATGTGTCCTCCTCCCTGCACCGCACCGCCTCCATCCAGTGGTCCGACCCGAACCGCGCCCGCCGCTACTCGCGCCTCGCCGCGTATGCCCAGTCCCAGCTGGCCCTGACGGTGTTCGCGGCGGACCCTCGCGTCACCGCGGTCTCCGTGCACCCGGGCGTCTGCGACACCGCGCTGCTCCCGCTGTACGCCCACGAGGGCGTCACTCCCGCCGAGGGCGCCGCGCATGTGGTCCGGCTGTGCGACCCGGCGGTCGAGATCGTCAACGGCGCCTACTACGACCGCACCGAGCGCGTAGACCCGGCCCCGGCCGCCACGGAGGACCGCACGGTGAGGCGCCTCATCAGACTCGCCGACCTCCTGGTCGGTCGCACCGCCTGAACCTCTTTCCACCCAAAGGGAGTTGACCCGAGTGTCGAAGCGCGCCCGCAAGAAGAAGGCCCGCCGCAAGAAGAAGGCGAACCACGGCAGCAAGGCCGGCCAGCGCTGATCCGACCGACAGGGACGGGCGGTTGCCCCACCCCGCACCCGGCCCCGCCCGCCCTTGTCCCCCACCGGCCACCCACGAGGCATCGGTGATCGAACTCATGCGCTGCACAACCTCATTCACCCGCTGGTTCCCCACCCGGTCTCCGGGCCCGGCAGCCATCGGCCGGCATGTGCCGATGACGGGAGTCGACCTCCCCCAGATGGGCCGACCGCCAGGCCGAACAGCGCGTTGTCGCGGCCACCTGTGCGGGCCACGCCGTGCTGCGCGGCTCCCCGGACGCCCTCACCCCCGAGCTTCGCGCCTCTGGCGACCATCGCATGGACAAGCCCGCCCGTCCTCCTGCCCGCGCCAGTGCTGTGACCGCATAGGTGGACCGGATTGGCGGTTGGAGCGCGGAATCGATGCGGTCACAACACTGGGCAGTCCCTTATCGCATCAATGGGCCCCGCCGGGGAAAAATGCCCGACTTCGCCGGGGCGTACGTGACTTGTGCCATGCTCGGCCTCTGTGGGGGACACATTAGGACTCGGAGCAGTGCTGCCCAGTGGCCGCTACCGGATCGAGGCGAAGCTCGGCAGTGGCGGCATGGCCGACGTCTTCCGGGCCTACGACACGAAGTTGGCCCGGATGGTCGCCCTCAAGACGATGCGGACCGGCCTGTCGTTCGACGACGGGTATCCGGCCCGGTTCCGGCGTGAGGCGCAGGCCATGGCAGCCATCAGCCATCCGCATGTGGTGGCGGTCCACGACATGGGGGACGAGCCCGTCCCGTACATCGTGATGGAGCTCGTCGACGGCCGCAGCCTCGACGATCTGCTGCGCGCAGGGCGTCCCCTGCCGGTGGCGCAGGCTCTGCATCTCGCATCGCAAGTGCTGGCCGGGCTCGCCGTGGCCCACGCGCACGGGCTGGTCCACCGTGACATCAAGCCGGGGAACGTGCTGCTGGCGACGGACGGGACGGCAAAGGTGGCGGACTTCGGCATCGCGCGGGCCGTCGAGGGGGCCGGGACCGCCATCACGCGAACCGGCCTGCTGATCGGCACCCCGCACTTCATGTCGCCCGAGCAGGTGCTGGGCCGCTCAGACATCGACGGCCGGTCCGATCTCTACTCGGTCGGTGTGATGCTGTTCCAGATGCTTGCCGGGCGGCTCCCCTTCGAGGCGGACTCCGGCTATGCGATCGGATACCTGCACCTCACCGCTCCGCCGCCCACCCTTGCCTCCCTGGGCATCACGGCAGACCCGGCGGTGGAGGCCGTACTGGCCCGCGCCCTGGCGAAAGAGCCCGCCCACCGCTACCCGGACGCGGAATCGATGCGCGCGGCGCTGCACCAGCCCGCCCCCACGGCCCGGACGCGACAGGCCCCCTACGTGCCTCCGCGACCGCCTCAGCCCCCGCCGACCGCCGTCCCCCGCGGTCGGCTATCACGCGCCCGCCGGCTACTCATCGCCCAGGCAGCCTGCCTGCTCGCATGGCTGCTAGGAGCCCAGAGCGATGCGGCCTGGCTGGCGGCCCCCGGGGCCCTCGGGGCTCTCATCGTCGCGTTGCCGGGGCTGTGGACGTCATGCTCGGCGGCGTTTCGGCATCGCAGACCATGGAGCACGGCCGTCAAGATCAAGACGACTGCCGCCATGGCTCTTCATGGAGGAGTGGCGCTCTTCCTCCTGACGGCCATTATGGTTGCGCTGGTGGCTCCAGCCGGGCTGTGACCGCATACCTTCGCCGGGTTGGGCGGGGGTGGGGCCATTAATGCCAGCTACCTGGACGAGGCATCCGCCTGTGCTCGGCTCGTGCAGCCGCTGTCCGACCGCAGCAATCCGTTGATCACGGCGTTCCCAGCCGAGCTTGCAAGCGATGCCGAGGCAGTTCTGGCGGTGATGCCTGATTCTCGGCTCCAGCCGCATGCCTCGTTCTCGGTCGCTGTCGAGGGCCAGCAGGTTTCGATCCCCGGGCGCCTCTCCAACGACGAGCCGCCGACTGCCAGGGTGGTGCGCCTGGTCCGCGTTTTCCGTCCCGCTGTTCGCTGAATTCCGACGCGTACGGGTATCTCCTCGGCCAGGCGCGCGAGTTGCCGGTCGTGGTCCACGCCGGTGACTTTCGAGGTTCCGCAGCAGCAGTCCCGGCAGACGACGACGCGGCACGGTGCCGGTTCGGCGGCTGTGCGCTCCGTTCCGACTGCTTCAGGGCGTTGTCGAGGCATCGCTCGTCGCACTCCTCTCCAGGGGAGATCCGTCCCGGACGGCTGGGCGCAGGAAGCGGATCACGGGGTGGCCGGGGTCGTGGGTCACCTGGGCACGGACGCCGTAGACCTGCTCGATGAGGGCGGGGGTGAGAACCTCGGCCGGGGTGCCCTGCGTGACGGCGCGGCCGTCGCGCAGGACGAGCAGGCGGTCGCAGTACATGGCGGCGAGGTTGAGGTCGTGCAGGGCGATCACCGTGGTGACCGGCAGGCCGGCGATCAGTTCCAGGAGGTCGAGCTGGTGCTGGATGTCGAGGTGGTTGGTGGGCTCGTCGAGGAGGAGTTCGCGGGGTTGCTGGGCGAGAGCGCGGGCGATCTGGGTGCGCTGGCGTTCGCCGCCGGAGAGAGTGTGCCAGGACTGACCGGAGCGGTCGGCCAGTCCGGTGCGCGCGAGGGCCTCGGTGACGGCTTCCGCGTCGGCCGTGGTCGGGGGCGTCCAGGCGCGGCGGTACGGGATGCGGCCGAGGGCGCCGACGTCCCGGACGGTCAGCTCGGTCTGGGTGTCGGCGTGCTGCTCGACCGTGGCGACACGGCGGGCGGTGGCACGGCGGCCGACCTCGGCGAGCGGGCGCCCGTCCAGGGTCACGACTCCGGAGGTAGGGGCGAGGACCCCGGCCAGCAGCCTCAACAACGTTGATTTTCCTGAGCCGTTGGGGCCGAGCAGGCCGACGGTCTCGCCGGGGTGCAGGGCGAGCGTGACGCCGTCGACGACGACCTTGTCGCCCAGGCGCCGTACGACGTCGTCCGCGTGCAGGCTGCTCATGTCCTTCTCCGTCCTCGGTAGAGCACGGCCACGAACGCCGGTACGCCGATGAGGGACGTCACCACGCCCACCGGGACCTCCTGCGGGTCGAGGACGGTACGGGCCAGGGTGTCCACCCACACCAGGAAGACAGCGCCGGTCAGCGCGGTGACCGGCAGCAGGCGGGCGTGCCCGGATCCGGTGAGGGCCCGGGTGGCGTGCGGCAGGACCAGGCCGACGAAGCCGATCGCGCCGGCGCAGCTGACCAGGGCGGCGGTGAGCAGGGCGGTCGCGCAGAGCAGGACCAGGCGGGTACGGGCGACCCGGACCCCGAGTCCGGCGGCGGCATCGTCCCCGAAGGAGAACGCGTCGAGCGTACGGGCGTACCCGAGGCAGACGACGAGCACCGCAGCCAGGACGGCGGTGCAGAGCAGCACCTGTCCCCAGTCGGCGCCGGTGAGCGAGCCGAGGAGCCAGAACAGCACGCCCCGGGTGGTTTCGGCGTCGGCGGAGGTCAGCACGGTGAACGAGGTCAGCGCGGAGAACAGCTGCATGGCCGCGACGCCGGACAGGACGACCCGGTCGGTGCTGGCTCCGAGGGTCTGGCTGAGCAGCAGCACGAGGGCGAAGGAGAGCAGCGCGCCGAGGAAGGCGCCCGCCGACAGGGACACCGCTCCCCCGCCCACGCCCAGCACGACCACGGCGACAGCGCCGGTGGAGGCGCCGGAGGAGACACCGAGCACGAAGGGGTCGGCGAGCGGGTTGCGCAGCAGCGACTGCATGACCGCGCCGCACACGGCGAGTCCGGCCCCGCACACGGCGGCCAGCAGGGTCCGCGGCATCCGCAGGTTCCACACGATGCCGTCCCGCAGCGGCGCCAACTCGCTCTCGCCGAGTCCGAGATGGGCCGCGACGGACGCCCAGACGTCCCCCGTGGAGATGTCGGCGGGGCCGATCGTCACGGCCACAGCGAGCGAGGCGATCAGCGCGGTCAGTCCGCCGCCGGTCAACAGCGCTGTGCGCAAAGTCACTTGGCGAGCCCGAAGTCACGCAGCCCGGCGGCGACCTTCTCGATTCCCTCGATCGTGCGAATGGATGGGTTCATCGCCTGCCCGCTGAGCAGGACGTACCGCTTCTTCTTCACGGCGGTGAGGTTGCGGGTGGCAGGGTTCGTCTCCAGGAAGCGGATCTTCGCCTTGGCGGTTTCGGCGGTCTGCTGCTTGCGGGTCAGGTCCCCGATGACGATGACGTCCGGGTCGCGGTCGGCGACGGTCTCCCAGTTGATCTGGGGCCATTCGTCGTGGGTGTCGGCGAAGGCGTTCTTCGCGCCCACGGCACGGGTGATGGCGCCGGGCGCACCGCAGCAGCCGGCGAGGTAGGGCGACTGGGAGTTGGCGAACCAGTACATGAGGGAGACGTCTGAGGCGTGCAGTCCGGCAGCGGCTGTGCTCACCCTCTTCTTCAGCGAGGCGACGAGCTCTTCGCCGCGCTTTTCGACGCCGAACGCCCGTGCCAGGTCGCGTATCTCCCCGTACACGGCGTCGAGCGTGAGGGGTGTGGAGCGCGATCCGTCGCCGCCGCTGTCGTTGTCCTTGCCCGCCGCGCAGTCGGACGGCGAGACGTAGGTCGGCACGCCCAGCTTCTCGAACTGCTCGCGGGTGGCGACGCCGCCCTTGCCGAGGGTGGAGACGAAGGAGGCGGTGACGAAGTCGGGTTCGGCGTCCAGGACCTTCTCGAAGGAGGGGTTGTTGTCGGCGAGGCGCGGCACGGTGGCGTTGGCCTTCTCCAGGCCCTTCATCACCGGGTCGGTCCAGGTCGCCGTGCCCGCCATGCGGTCGGCCAGGCCCAGGGAGAGCAGGATCTCGGTGGTGCCCTGGTTGAGTGAGACGGCCCGCTTCGGGGCCGACTTCATGGTGACCTTGTTCCCGCAGTTGTCGATGGTGACCGGGTAGCCGGTGGCCGCGGCCTTCTCGGTCTTCGCGTCGTCGCCGTCGGCGGAGCCGCAGGCGGTGAGCAGCAGGGCGGAGGTGAGAAGCAGGGCCGGGGTACGGAGGAGGGCGGGGGTGCGGAGCACGGGCATGCCTCGGGGGTCGGGGCTCGTTCGCGGAGCCTGGCCTACGGGTGTCCCCCGCGCCGGGGCGCGGAGGTGCCAGCAGGTCTTCGGACTCGGGTTCGTCCGGCCGGGGCGCCTTCCCGGTCTCCCAGTGGCGTGCGTGCCCCGCCCGTCCCCCTCACCGCTGCGCGTCAGTTCCGGATTCGCACCGGATTCCCTGGCCTCGGGTGTGGCTCGACTGGCCCGTCGAGGCTATCAAGCCCGTCGTACGGTCAGATCGTGCGCTCGGTCACGGGGTAGGGAACAAAGGTGCTGGTGTTCTCGGGGCGCTGGGCTACCGCTTCCAGTGGAACTGGGCTGCGCCCACCCCATGGGCCCGCTCCGGCTCGCGGACCTGATCGGCCTGGACACCGTCGCCTCGATCGCCCAGTCCCTCTACGACGAGTTCCGCGAGCCGCTCTACGCCCCGCCGCCGCTGCTCCAGCGAATGGTGGAGGCCGGTCTCCTCGGCCGTAAGACCGGCCGGGGGTTCCGCATCTACGACCAGGACTGAGGGCCTGGTACGACGCGGGCTGAGGGGCCCGCGACCGCCGCCGCGGGGTGAGGGTGCCGCGCGGCGCGGGGCGGGGGAAGGGGTGGGAGACGCGTGCGCGACGTTTCCCGCCCTCGGCCCGTTTCACACCCGTCACCCGCGTGCACCAGCTCACCATTCGAATGATGGACACGGCCCTCCGGACGCGTAGCCAGCCCCTTACGCTGACTGGTGCAGCTGGTTCGCCCCGTCCGCCAGGCGGGATGCGTCGCAAGAGGGAACCCGGTGGGAATCCGGGACTGCCCCGCAGCGGTGAGCGGGAACGACCGCCGTCATACGCACTGGATCCGAGGTACAGGGTCTGGGAAGCGACGGCCAGTAGGTGTCCTCCGGACCAGGAGGGCGTGCCCGCAAGTCCGAAGACCTGCCACTGCCCGTGTGCGAACCACTCGTACGCGGACATCCCGGTGACCTCGTGGGCGGGTCGGCGTACATACCGAGCGCACGACCGCGCTGTGCAGCGCAAGGTCGCCTCCGCCCGGTTCCGTCACCCCTTCGCGCTCGCGTCCCGTCGCCGGGATCTCAGGGATTCGTCTCGCGAAGGAGATCTCCGTGACCACCAAGTCCGCAGCCGCGGCAGCCCGGGCCACCGTGTACGGCTACCCCCGCCAGGGACAGAGCCGGGAACTGAAGAAGGCGATCGAGGGCTACTGGAAGGGCCGCGTCACCGCCAACGCGCTCCAGGACACCGCCGCCGAGCTGCGCCGCAGCAACTGGCGGCAGCTCGCCGACGCCGGCATCCACGAGGTCCCGACCGGCGACTTCTCGTACTACGACCACGTCCTGGACACCAGCGTCATGGTGGGTGCGATCCCCACCCGCCACCGGGCCGCCGTCGACGCCGACGCCCTCGACGGCTACTTCGCCATGGCCCGCGGCACCCAGGACGTCGCACCGCTGGAGATGACCAAGTGGTTCGACACCAACTACCACTACCTGGTCCCCGAACTCGGCCCGGACACCGTCTTCATTGCCGACACGACCAAGCAGGTCGCCGAGCTGAAGGAAGCCCTCGCTCTGGGCCTCACGGCCAGGCCCGTCGTGGTCGGTCCGGTCACCTATCTCCTGCTGGCCAAGCCCGCCCCCGGCGTCCCCGCCGACTTCGAGCCGCTCACGCTCCTCGACCGCCTGCTCCCGGTCTACGCCGAAGTCCTCGCCGACCTGCGCGCGGCCGGTGCCGAGTGGGTGCAGCTGGACGAGCCCGCGCTCGTCCAGGACCGCACCCCGGCCGAGCTGAACGCCGCCACCCGCGCCTACCGCGATCTCGGCGCCCTCACCGACCGGCCCAAGCTGCTGGTCGCCTCCTACTTCGACCGGCTCGGCGACGCCCTGCCGGTGCTGGCGAAGGCTCCGGTGGAGGGGCTGGCCCTGGACTTCACCGAGGGCGCCTCCGCCAATCTCGGCGATCTCGCCTCCGTGGGCGGACTGCCGGGCAAGCGGCTGGTCGCAGGCGTGGTCAACGGCCGCAACATCTGGGTCAACGACCTCACCAAGTCCCTGTCCACCCTCGGCACCCTGCTCGGGCTGGCCGACCGGGTCGACGTGGCCGCCTCCTGCTCCCTGCTCCACGTCCCGATCGACGCCGCCGCGGAACGCGACATCGACCCGCAGATCCTTCGCTGGCTCGCCTTCGCCCGCCAGAAGACGAGCGAGATCGTCACCCTCGCCACGGGCCTCGCGCAGGGCACAGGCGCGATCGCCGGCGAACTCGCCGCCAACCGGGCCGATCTGGCCTCCCGCGCGACCTCGCCGATCACGCACGACCCCGCCGTACGGGCCCGGACCGCCGCAGTCACGGACGCCGACGCCCGCCGCTCCCAGCCCTACCCCGAACGAGCCACCGCGCAGCGCGCGCACCTCGGACTGCCGCTGCTGCCGACAACGACCATCGGCTCCTTCCCGCAGACCGGTGAACTGCGTGCCGCCCGCGCGGACTTGAGGGCGGGCCGGATCGACACGGCGGGCTACGAGGAGCGCATCAAGGCGGAGATCGGCGAGGTCATCTCCTTCCAGGAGAAGACCGGCCTGGACGTCCTGGTGCACGGCGAGCCCGAACGCAACGACATGGTTCAGTACTTCGCCGAGCAGCTCACCGGCTACCTCGCCACGCAGCACGGCTGGGTCCAGTCCTACGGCACCCGTTACGTCCGCCCGCCGATCCTGGCCGGCGACATCTCCCGCCCCGAGCCGATGACGGTCCGCTGGACGACGTACGCCCAGTCCCTCACCTCACGACCGGTCAAGGGCATGCTCACCGGCCCGGTCACGATGCTCGCCTGGTCCTTCGTCCGCGACGACCAGCCCCTCGGCGACACCGCCCGTCAGGTCGCCCTCGCGCTGCGCGACGAGGTCGACGACCTTGAAGCGGCCGGGACTTCGGTCATCCAGGTCGACGAACCCGCCCTGCGCGAGACGCTCCCCCTGCGGGCCACCGACCGCCCTGCCTACCTGGCCTGGGCGACCGAGGCGTTCCGGCTCACCACGAGCGGCGTACGGCCGGCCACACAGATCCACACCCACATGTGCTACGCCGAGTTCGGCGACATCGTCCAGGCCATCGACGACCTCGACGCCGACGTCATCAGCCTGGAAGCCGCCCGCTCCCACATGCAGGTCGCCCGCGAACTCGCCGCCCACGGCTACCCGCGCGAGGCGGGACCGGGCGTGTACGACATCCACTCGCCGCGTGTCCCGAGCACGGAGGAGGCCGCCGGGCTGCTGCGCACCGGGCTCAAGGCCATTCCCGCCGAGCGGCTGTGGGTCAACCCCGACTGCGGCCTGAAGACCCGCGGCTGGCCCGAGACCCGCGTCTCGCTGGAACACCTGGTCACCGCCGCCCGCACGGTCCGCGAGGAACTCTCCTCGTCCTGACCGCACGCCCCACCGGCCGGGGAAGGACGCACTCGGCGTCCTTCCCCGGCCCCGGCATCGGAGACACGCTGGAGGTGGCCTCGTCGAGGATGGGCAGAGGGGCGTCGGCGAGCAGGGCGCGGGCGATGGCGAGGCGTTGGCGCCGGCCTCCGGACAGGCGCAGGCCGCGCTCACCGGTGATGGTGTCGTAGCCGTCGGGCAGCTGGGACAAGGCTGTGCGGCCAAGGCATTGCGTCACAACAACACCCAACCGGCACGGCCCTCTTCACGTAAGTCGCGTTCAACGACGGTGGCGCAGGGGACATCAACTCGCCCGCCGCCTCTTGCGATTGGGGCGAGGTGGGCGGACGAGGGCGGCAGGTCGTAGGTGAGGGCACAGGCCGCGATCCACATGTCGTTGATCGGGCGTGGGCGTCCGCGCTGAATGCCCGCGGCTGACAGGCGGCCCCAGGTTGCAGCGACGGCTTCGTCGCCGGGCAGGATCGGGATGCCGGAGAGCCAGTCGGCGAGTTCCTGGCGGCTGCGGGTGCCCCAGTGGCGGATCTCGGTCCACTTGGTCAGTTCGCCGAAGGTCACGAAGGTGATCAGCGGCTTGCGGCCGATCAGCCTAGTGGAGAGCGGGCCGGTGAGCTTGCGCTTGTGGGACAGCGAGGCGACGTCGGTGTCGAGGATGACGGGTTGCACGGCGGCGGCTCAGGCGACGTCGCGGTGGCGCTCGGCGTACGTGAAGGCCAAGAACTCCTCCAGTTCCTCGTCCGACTCGAAGGTGTCGGCGGCGAGGTCGTCCAGGGACCGGATCGGCTGGGTGTTCTTCGCGGCCAGCAGCTCCTCGACCGAAACGCGGGGCCGAAGCGGTGGATAGCCGGAGTACTCCGCGTCGGGGGTGCTCATCGGGACCTCCACGGGACGGGATATGACTACCGAGGCCAGCATACGGGGGCTGACCCGCGCTGACACCGGGCTTCACCCCACGGAGCCGATCTCCGAACGTGCGTGCGCCGATCTTCGCAGGTACTGGCGGGATCTTGGGCCGGTGGCCTGCCTGGGGTGGGGTCAGGTACGGGCAGGGGGCCGTCCGTGACGGTTTCGGTGCGGGTGGTGCCGTCGGGCAGCTTGTCGCCGTCGAGACCCTGCAGGTAGGTGTAGTCGATGCGAGTGGCGTTGGTCTGCCCGTTGCCGCTGGTGACGGTCACCTTGCCGTAACCCTGCCACTGGCTCCAGGTCAGGTACTTCGGATCGGTGATGCCGTCGGGTTCGGCGTGACGCCAGCCGGCCGCTCCCTGGTAGGCGTAGTGGGTGACTAGATCGTCACCGCCGCCGGTGCGGTCGGTCTGGACGATGTCCTGGACGACGTACTTGTGGACCCGGTGCGGTCATCCTTCGGCCGGGTGTCATTCTCGGGCCGGGCGAGTACGTCGGCCGACTGCCGTGGTGGCTCAAACCGAGCTGCGCGCGGCGGTCGAATGCTCGCTCCGGGCGCCCCGGACAGGCCCATCCAGCCGATCGACGTACGCGACGTTGCCACCTTCGCACTCGACCGGAGCGCGGCCGAGCGGGGCGGCGCATACAACTGCGTCGCACCGCTAGGCCGCGAGACGATGGGCGACCTCCTCACGGCCTGCGTGCTCGCCACCGGCGGTGACGCGCAACTGCAAGCCCCCGAAAGACCGGAAAGGGCCTCCGACGCAGGTCAGAGGCCCTTTCCAAGGCAAAGCCGCAGGTGGCGGCAGACGAGTCGGGCTGTACGCCGGGTTCTGTCACCCGACTGCCTCGCGGCGGCCGGGGAGACGGCCATCCATCTAGGGCCGACGTTGCCGTCGGCCTCGTGCGGTCTACCCGCGGACTCGGGCGGGCAGCCCTCGAACGTCCGCGCAGAGCGCTTTTTACGGCGCTCCTTTTGACCTTGCTCCGGGTGGGGTTTACCTAGCTGCCCAGGTCACCCTGGGCACTGGTGGTCTCTTACACCACCGTTTCACCCTTACCCGGCGCCTGAGCGCCGGGCGGTCTGTTTTCTGTGGCACTGTCCCGCGGGTCACCCCGGGTGGCCGTTAGCCACCACCCTGCCCTGTGGAGCCCGGACGTTCCTCGGGAAGCCCTCTAGGGGACCTCACGCGGCCGTCCGCCCGGCTCGTCTGCCGTGTCGACCATGGTACCGGGCTCTCAGAGGAAGTCGGACGTGTCCAGGCCGAAGGCGAAGGGCTCGGGGAGGGCGAGCGGCTTGCCGAAGGGCAGCGTCGATCGTGGCACAGGATCGCCCCCGTGACCGGGAGAGCGGCCTTGACCCTGCCGCGACGTCAACGTCTGTACTGGTGGCATGCGGATCGGAGAACTCGCCGAGGCCGTCGGCGTCACCACGCGGACTGTCCGGCACTACCACCATCTGGGGCTGCTGCCCGAGCCCGACCGGCGTGCCAACGGGTACCGGGACTACACCCTCCGGCACGCCGTGACCCTCGCCCGGATCCGGCGGCTGACCGAGCTGGGGCTGGGGCTCGCCGAGGTGCGGGACGTACTCGCGGACGACGCGGGCAAGGACCTCGTTGAGGTGCTCACCGAGCTGGACGAGGACCTGGCCCGGCAGGAGTCGGCCCTGCGTCGACGGCGGGAGCGGCTGCGGGCCTTGCTCGAGGCGGAGGAGCTGCCCCCCGAGGGACCGGTCTCGCCCGAGCTGGCCGGGCTGTTCGCCGGGATACCCGCCTCCGATTCCCCCATGGCCGCCCGGGACCGAGAGGTGCTCGCGCTGATCGATACGGCCGCGGCTCCCGAGGAGCGGGAGCGGCTGATGGCGGCGGTGGGCGCGGTGCTGGCGTCGCCGGAGGCGGTGGCCCGTGCCCACGAGGCGTACGCGCTGCTCGACGCGCTCGCCGACGCCGATCCCGACGACCCCCGCGTGGAGGCTGCCGCCCGCCGGCTCGCCGAATGCACCCCGAGGGAGCTGCTCCCGCAGACCGCGGACGTCGACCAGGACCACGCCTTCCTGCGTGCCCTGTACGCCGACTTCGCCCCTGCCCAGGCGGAGGCGATCCGCCGGACACTGCGCCTGCTCGCGCGGGACGGCCGGCCTTGAGGGCGGCGGTGCCCGCGCTCGTGCGGCACGAGCTGCGGCTGCTGGTGAGTCTGTGGCTCTGGGCGGCCCGGAGGGTGCACGGGGTCGGGGACGGCCGGGCGTTCGGGTACGCGCGGGGACAGGGCGCGGTGACGGCGGCGCTCGCGTGCGTGTGCGGGGTCGAGACGGTCGCCATGTCGTTGCTGCTGCGCGCGTGGCCCACCGTGCACACGGTGGTGCTGGTCCTCGACCTGTACACGGTGTTCGTCGTCATCGGCCTGTACGCGGCCTGGCGGGTGCGCCCGCACGTCCTGCACGGCGACCGGCTGCGCGTACGTCAGTCCGTCCACGTCGATCTGACGGTCCCGCTGGAGCGGGTCGCTGCCGTACGGCACGAGTCGCGCACCACGCACGAGCCCGCCGGGGGCTCCTCGCGCGAGCTGAACCTGCCGGTGGGCTCGATGACCTCGGTCACGCTGGAGCTGACCGAGCCGGTTTCCCACGTCGGCTTCTTCGGGCGCCGGCGGGAGGTGAGCGTGGTGCGCCTGCACGCGGACGATCCGCGGGCGCTCGTGCGGGACGTCCGGGAGGGGATGAGGCGGCTGGGGGGGACCCCGTACGCTGGCTCGGAGGCTCGGCCGTGGAGGCTGGCTGGACCTGGCCGTGGAGCCTGAACGAAGGAGAAACGCTCGTGCTCGTCCTGCTGCCCCCGTCCGAAGGTAAGGCCGCCTCCGGTCGTGGCGCGCCGCTGAAGCCGGAGGCTCTGTCGCTGCAGGGGCTCGCCGACGCGCGTGAGGCCGTCCTGACCGAGCTGGTCGAGCTGTGCGCCGGGGACGAGGAGAAGGCGCGCGAGGTGCTCGGACTGAGCGAGGGACTGCGCGGCGAGGTCGCGAAGAACGTCGAGCTGCGTACGGCGGGTGCCCGTCCGGCCGGGGAGATCTACACGGGCGTTCTCTACGACGCCCTGGACCTGGCCTCGCTGGACTCGGCCGCGAAGCGGCGGGCGGCCAGGTCGCTGCTGGTGTTCTCGGGGCTGTGGGGGGCGGTGCGGGTGACGGATCGCATTCCCTCGTACCGCTGCTCGATGGGCGTGAAGCTGCCGGGGCTCGGGGCGCTGGGCGCGTACTGGCGTACGCCGATGGCGGCCGTGCTGCCGGAGGCGGCCGGGGACGGGCTCGTGCTGGACCTGCGGTCGGCGGCCTACGCGGCGGCGTGGAAGCCGAAGGGCGAGGTCGCGGCGCGGACGGCGAGCGTGCGGGTGCTGCACGCGCCGACCCGGAAGGTCGTCAGCCACTTCAACAAGGCGACCAAGGGGCGGATCGTCCGCAGCCTGCTGACGACGGGGTCGGCGCCCGAGAACCCGGCCGAGCTGGTGGTGGCGCTGCGTGACCTCGGCTACACGGTGGAGGAGAAGGCGCGGGCGGGGGCGGCGTGGACGTTGGACGTCCTGGTGGAGGAGGTCCACTGAGGCGGGCCCGCCGTCTTCCCTACGTGCGCAGGTGGGACGTGTCGTTGAGCAGTCGGACGCTGGCGTTGCCGTCGGCGTAGTACGCCACCGCCGAGAGGGAGGCCGCCGACAGTTCCATGCGGAACAGTGACTCGGGCGGGGCGCCCAGGGCTAGCCGTACGAACGTCTTGATCGGTGTCACGTGGGTCACCAGCAGGACCGTGCGGCCCGCGTAGGCCGCGACAAGCTTGTCGCGGGTGGCCGCGATCCGGGTGGCGGTGGCCGCGAAGCTCTCGCCGCCGCCGGTGGGTTCGGCCTCGGGGTCGGCGAGCCACCTGGTGAGGTCCTCGGGGTGGCGCTCGCGGACCTCGCCGAAGGTCAGCCCCTCCCACGCGCCGAAGTCGGTCTCGCGCAGGCCGTACTCGACGGTGACTTTCAGGCCGAGGCGGGCCGCGACCGCGTCGGCGGTCTCCCTGGTCCGGGCCAGCGGGGAGGCGACGATGTGCTGGATCGTCCCGCGCCGGGCGAGGGCCGCGGCGACCCGCTCGGCCTGCTCGCGGCCCACCGCGGAGAGCGAGGGATCGCTGCCGCCGCTCCCGGAGAACCGCTTCTGCGGGGTGAGCGGGGTCTCGCCGTGCCGCAGCAGAACGAGGGTGGCCGGAGCCCCGAGATCAGGAGCGGAACCCCAGCCGACGGAGGGCTGCGGGGTGGAGGAGGTGGGAGGGGCGGCGCCCGTGCCGGGCGTGGTCGGGGCGGCGGCGAGGACGGGGCTGGTCGTGGCGGCGGCGCCCGTTCCGGCCGGGGGCGAGACTCCGACGGAAGCATCGGTACCGGCCGGGGCGGACGCGGCGGAAACCCCGACGGAAGCATCAGTACCGGCCGGGGCCGCGGGACTGCCGGCGTCGGCCGCAGCCGAGCCGACGGAAGCATCAGTACCCACCGGGGCGGACACGGCGGGACCGCCGCTACCGGCCGGGGCCGCCGCAGCCGCGGGGCTGCCGGCGTCGGCCGCAGTGGAGGCACCGGCGGAGCCACTGGCAGAACCACCGGCGGAGCCAGTGCCGGAAGCACCGACACCTGCCCCGGCGGATCCGCCGATGTCGGCCCCATGGGAGGTGCCGTCAGCAGTGTCGAGGTCGGCGACCTCGGGCTCCGCCGGGGCGGCAGTCTCGGGCTCGGCCGACGCGGCAACGTCGGGGTTCGCCGGGGTCGCCACGGCTCGGGCCGCCCGGGCGTCGGCCCGAGCTGAGCCGGGGTGCGGAGGCCCGCCCTCCCACCGCTCCCCCCGCTTCCCCGCGTCCATCGCCTCGTTGGCCAGACGGTCCGCGTGTTTGTTGTGCTCGCGCGGGATCCACTCGTAGGTGACCTGGCCGGGCGGGAACACCCGGGCCGCCTCCGTCGCCAGCGGCTTCATGTCGGGGTGCTTGATCTTCCAGCGGCCCGACATCTGCTCGACGACGAGCTTGGAGTCCATCCGCACCCGGACCACCGCGTCCGGGTCGAGTTCGCGGGCGGCGCGCAGTCCGGCCAGCAGGCCCCGGTACTCGGCCACGTTGTTGGTGGCGACACCGATGTACTCGGCCCGTTCGACAAGGGTCTCCCCCGTCGCCGCGTCGACGACCACGCTGCCGTAGCCGGCGGGCCCCGGGTTGCCCCGCGAACCGCCGTCCGCCTCGACGACGAACTCCCGCGCGCCCACGGCTACAGGCCGGACTCGGAGGTCCGCACCAGGATGCGGCCGCAGTTCTCGCACCGTACGACGGTGTCGGAGGCGGCCTTGCGGATCTCGTTGACGTCCGTGATCGACAGCTCCTGGCGGCAGCCCTGGCAGGTGCGCTGGTACAGCTTGGCCGCGCCGATGCCGCCCTGCTGGCCGCGCAGCTTGTCGTAGAGCTTGAGCAGGTCGGCGGGGACCGAGCCGGCGATGACCTCGCGGTCCTTGGTGACGGTGGCGGCCTCGCCGTCGATCTCCTGGCAGGCGGCGTCGCGGCGACTGTTCGCGTCGTCGATCTTCGCCTGCACGGAGCCGACCCGCTCGGTCAGTTCGGCGACGCGCTCCTGCGCGGCCTCGCGGCGCTCCATGACCTCCAGGACGACATCCTCCAGGTCGCCCTGGCGCTTGGCGAGGGAGACGATCTCCTTCTGGAGGTTCTCCAGGTCCTTGGGGGAGGTGACGGCGCCGGAGTCCAGCCGCTGCTGGTCGCGGGCGGCGCGCTGGCGCACCTGGTCGACGTCCTGCTCGGCCTTGGTCTGCTCGCGGGCGGTGTCGCTCTCCTCGGTCTGCGCGGCCACCAGGAGGTCGCGCAGCTGCGTGAGGTCCTTGGTCAGCGACTCGATCTCGGCGTGCTCGGGCAGCGACTTGCGCCGGTGGGCGAGCTGCTGGAGGCGGACGTCGAGGGACTGGACGTCGAGGAGTCGGATCTGGTCGGCGGGCGCGGCGTTCAGTTGGGGGCTCCCAGGGATTCGGTGGCGGTGGACGCCGCGTGGGCGGTCCAGGGGTCGGTGACCGTGCGGGAGACGTGGACCCTGAGGCCCCATCCGTTGCGGTCGGAGATCTCGTCGAGCTGGGCGGCGGCCAGCTCGCACCAGGGCCATTCGGTGGCCCAGTGCGCCGCGTCGAGCAGCGCGAGAGGACTGTGGGCGCGGGCCTCGGACGTCGGGTGGTGGCGCAGGTCCGCGGTGAGGAAGGCGTCGACGCCGGCGGCGCGGACGTGGTCGAAGAGGCTGTCGCCGGAGCCTCCGCTGACGGCGACGGTGCGTACGACGGCGTCCGGGTCGCCGGCCACGCGGATGCCCTGCGCGGTGGCGGGCAGCCGTTCGGCGGCGCGGGCGGCGAGTTCGCGGACGGTGAGCGGGTGGTCGAGCTCGCAGATCCGGCCGAGGCCGCGCCGCCCGTCGGGGTCGGCGGGGTCGGGGACGAGGGGCCGTACGACGCGCAGGTCGAGCGCGCCGGCGAGGGCGTCGCTGACGCCGGGGTCGGCGGTGTCGGCGTTGGTGTGGGCGACGTGCAGGGCGATGTCGTTCTTGATGAGGGTGTGCACGACACGGCCCTTGAAGGTGGAGGCCGCGACGGTGGTGGTGCCGCGCAGGTAGAGCGGGTGGTGGGTGACCAACAGGTCTGCGCCCAGCCTCACGGCCTCGTCGACGACGTCCTGGACGGGGTCGACGGCGAAGAGGACCCGGCCGACCTCCTGCCCCGGCTCCCCCACGACGGTTCCGACCGCGTCCCAGGACTCGGCCCGCTCGGCGGGCCACAGGTTCTCGAGGGCGGCGATCACATCGGACAGACGAGGCAGCGGCACGGGAAAAGGCTACCTGGCCGTTCGGACGCCCGTACCGCACGGTTGCGCGGGGGCTGCTTCGACACGGGGGGCCGGCTCGGCGGGGTCCGGGGCGCAGCCCCGTGGGGGGCCTCTTGACCGACCGAGTCGGGTGGGTGCGTGGGTGGGCGAAAGACCGCGACCCCCGCACGCACACGCCGTTCAACCGCCGGAGGCGAATCGGTTCTGCGCCACTCTTACGAGCGAAGCCCCCGTCCGCCGATCCCCCACCCCCGCGTACGAAAACTAGCTTCGTCGCCGGAGGTGACCGAACAATGACGGTCTGTGCCATCGAACCCGCCGCCGAGACCGAGGACGACGACGACCCCCCGCCGCACGCGGACTGCGTGATCACGGCGGACGGCGCCTACGCGGCGCGCCTGACCCGTGCCCCAGGCGGCGACCCCGCGTGCTGGTTCCCGGAGCGCTGGACGCTGGACGGCCCCGAGCCGTACGCCGTGCCGCTGCCGGGCAACCAGCCGGAGGAGCCCGGCACGCGGGTGCAGCCGCTCGCCGACGGGCGGGTCCTCATCCACCGCCGGTTCCAGGGACGGCACGTCTTCTCCCTGCTGTATCCGACCGGCCCCGGCACGGGCGAGCTGCCGCTGGGCGCGGTGGAGTGCCCGGACGGCGGCGGCCTGCGCCTGCTGCCGCCGGCGCCCTGCGGCGGGCGCGCGTACGCCCTCGCCGTGGGCCGGCGCACGACGGCGCTGTGGCTGGTGGCGGGCGGGGCGTTCGGCCCGGAGCGGGTCGCCGAGATCGACGGCCGCTGCACGGGTGGCGTCTGGCTGGACCGCACCGGCCGCATGCTGGCGCTGGACCGGAGGGCCGACGGCCGTACGAAGGCGATCGTGGTGGACCTGGCGCGCGGCGGCGAGGTGTCGCCGCTGCTGCAGATCGCGCCCGACAGCGACGACCGCGTCCTGCTCGCGGCCCCCGACAGCGGGCTGTTGCTCGTCAGCTCGGACGCGGCCTCCCCCGGCGTGGCCCGCCTGGGCTGGGGGGTGCTGGGCAGCGCGCTGCCGGTGCGCTTCCCGGAGTCGCTGCGGCTGCCCGACTTCCGGGTGACGCCGTTCGCGATCCAGCCGGGCCAGGTCCTGAGCCCGGAGAGCTGCGCGGTCGCGCTGCACGTCGACGGGCCGTACGGCAGCTGGGTCGGGGTGTGGCGTCCCGAGGACCGTCGGCTGCACCGGCTCGCCGCGCCGGACGGATGGCTGGCGGGCGCCGGGCTGTGGACGGAGGACGGCGTGCTGCGCCTGCCGTACGCGACGGCGGCGGAACCCTGCGGGGTGGCGCTGCTGACCCCGCCGGCCCAGGAGGCCCCGCACCAGGCTCCGCCGGCGGCGGCCTTCACGCCGACGCTCTCCGCACTCTCCTCAGCTCCCGCGCCCTCGTCATGTTTCACCCCCACCGAGCCCGCCGTCCCCCGCCCGGTGCCGCTCCAACAGGCCCCGTTGGACCGCCTTGTAACGAACTAGCAGCGGTGGCGTGGTCGGCTGGATTCACCCCGCCGGGCTCCGGATACACTCGCCCGGCTGTAAGAAGGATCATGTTTTGACGGGGTGAACTCTTCCGATGAGCGACGCAAGCACCACGCAGCCGCGGCAGCCGCAGGATCAGCCGCTGTCCGCAGACGCCTCCTGGTCCGCCGGTCACGGCCGGCACCGGGGTCAGGTCTCGTCCCACGAGGGCGGGACCTCTCCGCGCGGCCGGCACCGCAAGCCGGCCGAGTCGAAGGCCGACACGGCTGCCTGAGGCACACCGAGGGGCCCCGACCGTCACCGAGACGGGCGGGGCCCCTGCGTATGTCCCCCGAGTCCACCGGCCGGGGCACGAGCCTGGCTACTCCTGCCCCCGGCGCAGCCCCAGCACCTCCGCCGCCGCGAAGGTCTCGCCGTCCGCCTGCTCCGCGTAGTGCGCGCCGAGCACCGCGTCCAGCTCCTCGTAGCTGAACGTCTCCTGTTTGCTGTCGAACTTCGCGCGTACTCGGGGCCGTTCGACGACGGCGACCATCCCGCCGTGCACGACGAGCAGCTGCCCGTTGATCCCGCCCGCAGCGGGCGAGGCCAAGTAGCCGACGAGCGGGGCGACATGCTCGGGGGCGAGCGGGTCGAGCCCTTCCTCGGGGCGGCGGAGGCCGGCGAAGACGTCCTCGGTCATCCGGGTGCGGGCGCGCGGGCAGATGACGTTGGCGGTGACGCCGTACTTGGCGAGGGCGAGGGCGGTGGACGTCGTCAGCCCGACGATCCCGCCTTTCGCCGCCGCGTAGTTGGGCTGTCCGGCGGAGCCCGCGAGGAACGCCTCCGACGAGGTGTTCACGATCCGCCCGTAGATGGGCCCGTCGGCCGCCTTGGACCGTGCGCGCCAGTGGGCGGCGGCGAAGCGGGTGGTGTTGAAGTGCCCTTTGAGATGGACCCGGATCACCGAGTCCCACTCCTCCTCCGTCATGGAGAAGACCATGCGGTCGCGCAGGATGCCCGCGTTGTTGACGACGACGTCCAGCTTGCCGTAGGCGTCGATCGCGGCCTCGACCAGTTCGCGGGCGACGCGAAAGTCGGAGACGTCCCCGGCGTGGGCGAGCGCCGTCCCGCCGGCTGCGCGGATCTGCGCCGCGACCTCCTCGGCGGGGCCGGCCGACGCCTCGCCGGAGCCGTCGCGGCCGGGCCTGCCGTAGTCGTTGACGACGACGGCCGCGCCCAGCCGGGCCAGTTCGAGCGCCTCGGCCCGGCCGAGGCCGCGTCCGGCGCCGGTGACGATCGCCGAGAGCCCTTCGAGCGGAAGAGACATGACCCGCCCGCTCTCAGATCTCGATGCAGGTGCGCAGGGCGGCCCCGGTGCGCATCTGGTCGAGCGCCTCGTTGATCTCCGCGAGGGGTACGCGGTGCGTGATCAGCCCTTCGAGGTCGATCCGGCCGGCCCGCCACAGGGCGACGGTCCGCTCGTAGGCGCGCAGCACGTCGCCGCCGCCGTACATCGAGGGCAGGATGCGCTTCTCGTCGAAGAACAGCTCGAACATGTTGAGTTGGAGAAAGTCGTCCATGGCGCCGGCGCCGACCACGACGAGGGTGCCGCCGCGCCGGGTGGTCTCGTAGGCGGTGCGGGCGGTGGCGGAGCGGCCGACGACCTCGAAGACGTAGTCGAAACCCTCGCCGCCGGTGATCTGTTGCTTGGCGTCGCCGAGTTGCTCGGGCGAAACGGCGCGGGTGGCACCGAACTTGAGCGCCGCCTCGCGGCGGGCGGCGACCGGGTCGACGGCGACGATCTCGGCGGCGCCCTTGAGCCGGGCGCCCTGGATCGCGGACACCCCCACGCCTCCGCAGCCGATGACGGCGACGGACGAACCGGCTTCCACGTCGGCGGTGTTGAGCGCCGCGCCGAGTCCGGTGGTCACCCCGCACCCGATGAGCGCGGCGATGTCGAAGGGCACGTCGCCGGGGATGGGGACGGCGCAGCCGGCGTCGACCACGACCTCCTCGGCGAAGGTGCCGGTGCCCGCGAAGCCGAAGACGTCCGAACCGCCGTCGGCGCGGCGGAAGTTGGGTGTGCCCGCGTTCATGAACCCGGCCAGGCACAGTTCGGTCTGGCCCCGCTTGCAAGCGGGACAGGCGCCACAGGCCGGCAGCCAGCACACCACCACCCGGTCGCCGGGCTTCACCCGGGTGACGCCCTCGCCGACCTCCAGGATCTCGCCCGCGCCCTCGTGGCCGGGCACGAACGGCGCGGGCTGCGGCAGCACCCCGCTCATCGCGGACAGGTCGGAGTGACACAGCCCGGTGGCGCGCACCCGGATCCTCACCCTGCCGGGGCCGAAGCCCACCGCCTCGACGTCGTCGAGGACCTCCAGCTTGTCCTGGCCGATCTCGTGCAGTACCGCTGCGCGCATGGCGCGGCTCCCCTCGACGGCTTCGTTGTGGACGGGTGACATACGGGGTCCGGGGCAGGGCCGGCGGCCGCGGAGGCCTTCCCCCGACGGGTTCAGAGGTGTTCTACGACGGTGTCGGCGAGGACGGGCGCGTCGTCCCGTTCGACGGCGCTCACGGCGACCCGTACGGCGCCGCCCGGTGAGGCGGCGACCCGCCACATCCGCACCCTCAGGGTCTCCCCGGGGTGGACGACCCCGGCGAAGCGCGTGGTGTACGTCCGGACCCGGGTCACGTCCCCGTCGAGCAGGGTGTCGACGACCGCCTTGAGGGTGATCCCGTAGGTGCACAGCCCGTGCAGGATGGGCCGCTCGAAGCCGGCGAGTTTCGCGAACTCGGGGTCGGCGTGCAGGGGGTTCCAGTCCCCGGAGAGGCGGTACAGCAGGGCCTGGTCCTCGCGCACCCGCCGCTCCACGGTCCTGTCGGGCGGGCCGGCGGGCGGGTCCAGCCGGGCGGAGGGTCCGCGGTCGCCGCCCCATCCGCCCTCGCCGCGGACGAAGATCTGAGCGTCGTTGGTCCACAACGGGCCGTCTCCGTCGGCGACTTCGGTGCGCATGACGAGGACGGCGGCCTTGCCCTTGTCGTACACGGCGGCGATCCGGCCGGTGGCGGTCGCGGTCCCCTCGGCGGGCAGCGGCCGGTGCAGGGTGAGGGTCTGGCCGCCGTGCAGGACGCGGGCGAGGTCGACGTCGATGCCGGGCAGGGAGAGTGAGCTGATCACGCCGGGCGCGCCGGAGCCGGCGACGGTGGCGAAGCTCGGCAGGACGTGCAGCCTGGACTCCAGGGTGTAGCGCAGCTCGTCGGGGTCGGTGGCGGGGACGCCCGCGCCGATGCCGAGGTGGTAGAGCAGGACGTCCTTGCGGTCCCAGGAGATCTCGCCGGACCGGGGTTCGGCGGCGAGGGCCTTGGCTGCGTCGATGGGCATGGGGCTCCTGACCGGGCGGCGTAAGACCCCGATACGGCCGTCCGCACCGTCGGCCGCACCGAGGTCGTCATGGGGCCGCGGAACCCGCCCGTTCTGGAACGCGTTCCAGTGCGGCGTCCTCTGTATAGCCGAGGCCCCTGCACTTGTGAAGACTCCTGACGGTGCGTCAGATGGTATGGGTTCTTCCGCCTGTTCTAGATCTCGGCGACGAGAGCCGCCAGGCGCTGAGCGGTGCCGTAGCGGACGAGGCCGCGCAGCATGTCGAGGGGGTCGCAGGGGTGGGCCTGGCGCCTGTGGGGCTGGTGGGTGAAGGGGATGCCGGACCATGGGTTGTCCGCGTGGTGGTGGCTGCCGCGCGGGGCGTCGGGCTCGATCGCCCAGTGCACCCAAGTGCTGTCGTGGTGCAGGCAGATGACCTGTCCCAGGTACCAGACGGCGCCCTGGAGGAACGGCCCCTCCCGGTCCGCGTCGAAGTCGGCGAGGGTGCGGTACCGGCCGCGCACCTGTCGTTCCAGGGCGTCCAGGCCGGCCGGGGAGAAGTCCCACTTCCTCGTCTCCCCGGCCCCGGTCAGCTGCCGCACCCAGTCGGGGTGGGCGGCCTGCCGGTCGGCGAGCCAACGCCGGAGCCAGTCGTCCACGGGCTGGGGGCCGATCGGGTCCAGGGGGGAGCGCTCCTTGACCGGCTCCCAGCCGGGGGCGGTGCGGCGCAGGCCGGACACGGCGTCGGCGAGTCGTTCCCGCTCGCGGGTGAACACCTCGCCGGAGCGTTCGGCGAGAGCGGCGTCGATGAGGACGCCGACGGAGAGCGGGGGCAGGCCGAGCGCGGGGTCGGGGCGTACGAACGGTTCGCCGTCCTCGCCTCCCGTGTCGGGGTCGACGTCCCACCGGCCGCCGCAGACGTCCATCAGCACTTCCCCCAGGTAGGCCGTCGCGGCCCGGCGGAAGCCGTCGTCGGGGTCCTCGTCGAGCAGTTCGTGTTCGAGCTCGGTCAGCGAGGCGGGCGTGTAGTCGAAGGGGAAGTCGCCCGGAAGATGGACCTGTTGGAGCCGTGCGGCCAGCACCTGCAGATCGTCCAGCCACCGTTCGAGGAGCTGCTCGTGAGCGGGCGGGTGCGCGTCGGCGGTCATGGCCGGCAAGCCTAGGGCCTGCGGCGGGGCCGAGTGGGCCTCACTGATGCGTGTTCGTTGCACGGCTTGCCTGTGCAACTGCTGTGTTCGACGGGTCGTCAGCCGCTAGGGTGCCGGGCAGGCGGTGGCATCAACGGGGGCCGTGCACCGCCCGGTTGCCTACCCTCGCCCTGCGCACAGGGATTCAGATCCGCCCCCACGAGGGACAGACACATGCATTCTGCGATACGCGTACGCGGCTGGTTCAGGATGCGGGCGGCGATCGTCGCGATCGGTGCGACCGTGCTGGTCGCCGGTCCGCTGCCCGGCGTCCGCGACAGCGCCGACGCCGCACCGCCGAAGCCGATGCTGGGCCGGTGCATGGACAAGTACGGCACGGGCGCGACGCCGCCGCCGACATACAAGCTGCCCGGCTACAGACCGGCCGGTGCGAACCAGTGGAAGACGCCGAACGCCGAGGACCGCTTCTACGGCTACGACCACCTCGCCAAGGGCTTCGAGGCGCTCACCGACCCGGGTCTGATCGACCTGCCGGCCGGGAACGACCCGAAGAAGTACGCCTGGGGGACGCCCGAGAACGCCGTCACGACCTGGCGGCAGAACCAGGCCGGCGCCAAGCCCTACGAGGGCACCTTCAACGAGTGGCTGAAGAACGTCTACTCCCGCAACGAAGGCAACAACAAGCGCGGCAACGCCTTCGAGTCCGAGGTGGTGAAGTACTTCGACCTCGGCGGCGTGGACTGGATCTGCCAGAAGAACCTCCGCGACCTCAACCCGAACCTGTACAAGGACCTCGAGCGGACCCTCGGCAAGGACGTGATGAAGGACGGCCGCGTCTTCGACGCGGTCAACCAGCGCACCCGGACCGTCTACGAGATCAAGTCCGGGATCGGCTACGACGCCCGGCAGTTGAAGATCGACGCCGAGCTCGTCCGCCGGGGCTGGAGGGTCGTCTACATCAACGGGCAGGAGCCCGACGCGAAGACGATCGAGAAGTACCGGGCCGCCGGCGTGCAGCACTACCGGCACGCCGCCACACCGAACCCGCGGTTCACCGTCGGCAAGTACACCCCCAACAGCAACCAGCTGATGACGCCGGACCCGAACCGGCCCTCCTTCGGCTCCGGCGGCGACATGGCCCGCCGGTCCGCACCCACTCCCGAGGACGCCCGCCGTCAGATCGAACGGGCCCGGGGCCTGATCCAGCAGCCCGGCAACAGTCTGCGTGGGCCCGGCGGCGTCGACTTCTCCACCCTCGACATCTCCTACATCGGGCAGACGAAGACCGGGAACCTCTCCTACTCCTTCAGCGCGAAGAACACCGACGAGGAGACCGCACCCGGCTACGGAGGCGAGGAGAAGGCGCAGCTCATCTCGGACGCCTTCTTCACCTGGCTCGCTCTCACGCCCGACCACTTCTGGGTCAACCTCAACCCGGACGACCCGAACACGATCATGAAGGCGCCGTTCGACAAGACCGACGCCGGCCGGATCCTGCTCGAGGCCGACATGGAGATGAAGCGGGACTTCGGTCGCGCCGAGGACCCGAAGACCGATGCCGGGAAACGGTTCTGGGACCAGATCACGAAGGTCGACGGCAAGCCCTGCATGGGCTCCACCCGCAACTGGATCGTCCCGAAGAAGGCCGAGGTCCGCATCGAGGACGACGGCGCCTACATCCTCAGCGCCCCGCTCGAGGTGAAGAGCGTCGCACAGGAGTACAACACCCCCGGCCCCGGTGGCGGGATGCCCTGCACCCTGACCAAGGAGCAGACCGCCCACAACATGGACGTCTACGGGCGGACGATCCTTCCGGTGGTCCAGAAGCAGGTCAACGAGGACGCCAAGTACGCCGACCTACGGCGCGTCTACAAGGCCCGGATCGCCGCCGAGTACGTCCGCCAGACCGTCGCCCGGGACAAGAAGGCGTTCGGCGGCTCCTTCGCCGGCATCATCGACCGCAACCAGGTGAAGCGCTGGCCGCTGCGCGGCAAGAACGCCGCCTGGGACAAGATGACCGTCTGGAAGGAGATGAAGCGGTCCTTCACCGAGGGCGACTTCAAGTACGAGATCCCCGTCGGGGGCGAGATCTGGGTCTACACGGTCGGCGGCGTCGACCTGACCCAGCAGCCCCAGGAGAAGGTCAGCAAGGCCCGCTTCCAGGCCGAGAAGCCCAACCTGCCCTCCGTCACCAAGGGTTCGCGTCATGAGGCCCTCGACTATCAGGCGACCGGCGTCACGGTGATGGGCGGCGACAACAGCGGTCAGGCCGGCGGCGGCAAGCCCGGCCCCGGCCCGTCGCCCAGCCCGACCGGCAAGCCCACGGCCAAGCCGACCGACCAGCCCACCGGATCGCCGGCCCCCTCCCACACCCCGGCTCCGGCCCCGTCCGGCAACGGCGGCCACACCCCCCTGCCCACCGGAGGAACCGGCGGAGGCGACACGGACGGCAGCCTGGCCGACACCGGCACCCAGGTCCTGACGATCGCCGGGGTCGCCGCGGCTCTCCTGGCCGCCGGCGCGGCACTCGTCTGGATCAAGCGCAGGCGTGGCGCCGGCGAGTAGGACGACACCGCGCAGATGAGCGCGAAACGGCCCCCACACCCTCGTACCACCGGGATGTGGGGGCCGTTCCCGTGTTCGTTCAGATCCCCGCGCCCGTGCGCCGCAGCACGCGCAGCGAGCCCGTGCCGGAGATCTCCGTGAAGGCCCCTGACTCCAGGGCGCGCAGATAGACGCGGTAGGGGGCCTGGCCGGTGAACTCGTCCTCCGGGTGCGGGAAGACGTCGTGGATCACGAGGAGGCCGCCCTCGGCGACGTGCGGGGCCCAGCCGTCGTAGTCGGCGTTCGCGTGCTCGTCGGTGTGGCCGCCGTCGACGAAGACGAGGCCCAGGGGCGAGTTCCAGAACGCGGCGATCTGCGGTGAGCGTCCGACCAGCGCCACCACGTGCTCCTCCAGGCCGGCCCGGTGCAGGGTGCGGCGGAAGGCGGGCAGGGTGTCCATCAGGCCCAGTTCGGGGTCGACGGTGCCTGGGTCGTGGTACTCCCAGCCGGGCTGCTGCTCCTCGCTGCCGCGGTGGTGGTCGACGGTGAGCGCGGGGACGCCGGCCCGGCGGGCGGCGTCGGCGAGGAGGATCGTGGAGCGCCCGCAGTAGGTGCCGACTTCGAGCAGCGGCAGTCCGAGCGCGCCCGCGTCCACGGCCGCCGCGTACAGCGCCAGCCCCTCGTCCACGGGCATGAAGCCCTTCGCGGCCTCGAACGCGGCCAGGATCTCGGGCTCGGGCGCCGCGGTCATGGGGCTCCTCTTCGGTCGTGCGTACGTGTGCCGCCCCATGCTGCCGCACCCCCGGCCGGCGTTCGGACCGGGGGTGCCGTGGGAAGCGCGCCGCAGGGGCGCGGGAAACCGCGCGACCAGCCACAACGAGCCCGCACCCGCCGAGCGCCCGGGCGAGGCAGCTCGTTCGGCGCTAAGCAGTCACCGTCTCGCCGGGCAGCGACAGATCCAGGCCCACGGCCCGCTCGTCGCCCCCGTGCGTCACCGCGGAGGCGAGGGGCCCGTGGCCGGAGGCCTTCGCGGCGAGGACGTACGCGCCCTGGGCCGGGACGGCGAGGACGTAGCCGCCGTCGTCGCCGGACAGGGCCGAGCCGGCGCGGCGGCCGCGCGGGTCGATGAGCGTGACCCGGGCGCCGGAGACCGGTGCGCCGCCGGCGTCCAGGACCCGGCCGTGGAAGCCCCGCAGGGCCTCCTCGGCGCGCACCAGGTTGGTGTCCTCCTCGCTGCTGGCGCGCAGTCGCGGCTCGGCGGCGGCCGGGGTGCGGCCGGGCAGGAAGAGGGCGAGGAGCAGACCGACGGCGACGGCCGCGGTGGCGATCAGGAAGGAGACGCGGAAGCCGTGCAGGGTGGGGATCGCGACGCCGTTCACGGTGTTCGCGGTGTCGGCGAGCACCATGCCGACGACGGCGCTGGACACGGAGGTGCCGATGGACCGCATGAGCGTGTTGAGGCCGTTGGCCGCGCCGGTCTCGGAGGCGGGGACCGCGCCGACGATCAGCGCGGGCAACGAGGAGTAGGCGAGGCCGATGCCGGCGCCGAGGACGACCGCGATGACGAGGCTCTGCCAGGCGGCGCTCATCAGGCCGAGGCCGGCGCCGTAGCCGATCGCGATGATCAGCATGCCGATGATCAGCGTGACCTTGGGCCCGTACTTGGCGGACAGACGGGCGTAGACGGGCGCGGTGAACATCATCGTCAGGCCGAGCGGGGCGACCAGCAGGCCGGCGACGACCATCGACTGGCCGAGGCCGTAACCGGTGCTCTTCGGCAGCTGGAGCAGCTGCGGCAGGACGAGGGAGACGACGTAGAAGCTGACGCCGACCATGATCGAGGCGAGGTTGGTGAAGAGCACGGCGGGCCGGGCGGTGGTGCGCAGGTCCACCAGCGGGGCGGCGAGGCGCAGTTCCATCACGCCCCACAGGACGAGGACGACGGCGGCGGCGGCGAACAGGCCGAGCGTGGTGCCGGAGGTCCAGCCCCAGTCGCTGCCCTTGGTGATCGGCAGCAGGAACAGCACGAGACCGGCGGAGAGGCCGAGCGCGCCGGGCAGGTCGAAGGAGCCGGCGGCGCGGGCCGGGGACTCGGGGACGACGATCAGGGTGAGGGCGATGGCGAGGGCGCCGAGGCCCGCCGCGCCGTAGAACAGGGTGTGCCAGTCGGCGTGCTGGGCGACCAGGGCGGCGGCGGGCAGCGCGAGGCCGCCGCCGACGCCGATGGAGGAGCTCATCAGGGCCATGGCGGAGCCGAGCCGCTCGCGGGGCAGCATGTCGCGCATCAGGCCGATACCGAGCGGGATCGCACCCATCGCGAAGCCCTGGAGGGTGCGGCCGGCGATCATCGTCATCAGCTCGCTGGTGACCGCGCTGACCAGCGCGCCCGCGACCATCACGGCGAGGCTGGCGACGAGCATGCGCCGCTTGCCGTACAGGTCGCCGAGGCGGCCCATGATCGGCGTGGCGACGGCGCCGGACAGGAGCGTGGAGGTGAGCACCCAGGTGGCGTCGCTGGGTTCGGTGTCGAGCAGTTGCGGCAGGTCCTTGATGACCGGGACGAGCAGGGTCTGCATCACCGCGACCACGATGCCCGCGAAGGCGAGGACCGGCACGAGGGCGCCGCTCGCCGCGCGGCGGGGTGGGTCGGTCGGTGTGTGCGTCATGAAGCGGGGCCTCCGGCCTGAGGTGGGCTACGGGATGCGCGGATGAGGATCGCGGGATACGTGCAGCCTGAACCCCGTATGCGTGAGCAACTATTCCGATGCTTCGCCACACTAACGAATCTTTGACCTTCTCTTGACCCTCGCCCCGTGTCCCGGCCTCGCGTCCCGCGGCTTCCCCGGGGGCGGCCCCGGGTGCCCGTTAGGGTGGCAGGCGTGTCTTACGCAGGCCCTGACTTCGATTCCCCGCACCCCCGCCGCTCCCGCATGCGCCGGGCGTCGGCCGTGGCGCTCGCCGTGGTCGTGCCCGGGGCGCTGCTGGCATGGGGGGCTTACGCGGCCCTGGGCGGACCGCCCGACGGCGGGCCCGACCGGGTGAAGAGCGCGGCGCCTAGCGGGTGGACCACCCCGTCCGGCGGGACTTCCGCGAACGGCGGGATCGGCGCCGGCGCCAAGCCCGGACCTGACTCCGCCGCAACGACCCTCAAGGGCAAGGTCGTCGTGATCGACCCCGGACACAATCCAGCCAACCACCGGCACACCGCGGAGATCAACCGCCAGGTGGACATCGGCACCAACCGCAAGGAGTGCGACACCACCGGCACCTCCACCGACTCCGGTTACAGCGAAGCCGCGTTCACGCTGGACGTGGCGCACCGGCTGCGCGCCCTGCTGCAACAGCGCGGCGCCACCGTGAAGCTGACGCAGGACGCGGACCGGCCGTACGGGCCGTGTGTGGACGAGCGGGCCCGGATCGGGAACGCGGCGCACGCCGACGCGGTCGTCTCCATCCACGCCGACGGCTCCGGGAGCGGCAACCGCGGCTACCACGTGATCCTCCCGGGCGAGGTACACGCGGGCGGCGCCGACACCCGTGCCGTCGTGGGCCCTTCGCGCGAACTGGGGCGGCTGGTCTCCGCCGGATTCGGCCGGGCCACGGGCACCGCGCCCTCCAACTACGTCGGCGACGGCAGCGGCATCGTCACGCGCAAGGACCTGGGCGGTCTCAATCTGTCAACGGTTCCCAAGGTGTTCATCGAGTGCGGCAACATGCGCGATACCAAGGACGCGGCACTGCTGACCAGCGGCGCCTGGCGGCAGAAAGCGGCGCAGGGGATCTCTGACGGAATCGTGAGTTTCCTGCGCGGGTAGTGATCGGCGCGCTGATCCCGGCGGACAGCCTGATCGTGCGGACGATAATGTCGTCCCTCTACCGAGCCAGTATCGACGACGAGACGACTGACGAAGGACCTGAAGTGAATATCCGCTCCCTCACTAGAGGCGACGGCGTGGTGATCGGCGCAGCGGTGCTGCTGTTCATCTCGTCGTTCCTCGACATCTACTCGTCCGACGGGCTTCCCAACGGCTACGACATGCCCAGCCTATGGTCGAGCGGTCCAGTCCTGATGGGGGTAGTACTGGCGGGCCTCGTGGCTGCCGCACTCGTCGTCGCCTCCCGAGCGCTGCCACAGCCGAGCAAGATTGCCGGACTCGAAGTCGGCCAGTTCGGCGTCGCGTTCGCCGTTTTCGCCGCATGGAGTGCCCTCGGCAACATCTTTGACCCGGCCGGTGCCGTGAACAACGTCGGCGGCGGCACCTCGGACGGCCCCAGCGCCGGTGCAGGCCTGATCCTTGCGCTCGTCGCTACGCTCATTCTGGCCGGCGCGGCCGTCGCCACCCCCCTGGTCCCCGCTCTCCAGGGCGCGTTGATCCCCGCGCCGAAGCCGGTGGCCCCGCAGCCCTACGGTGCGCAGCCGCCCGCCGGTTACGGCTACCCGGGCGCGCAGCAGTCGTCGTTCGGCGGTCAGCCGCCGCAGCAGGGCCAGCAGCCGGGGCAGCCGGCGTTCGGCGGCCAGCAGGGTCCGGCGCAGCCCCCGGCCGCCGACTTCTCGCCGTTCTGGTTCGCCGTGCCGGTGCCGCGTCCGCTGTTCGCGGAGGACGGCGCTCCGACGCCGATCGCCGAACTGGCTCCGGGCACCTGGTACTTGGCCGTCGAGCAGGGCGCGCAGGGCCTGATCGCGCAGACCCAGGACGGCCGCCGCGGCGTGCTCCGCGACACCTCGGGGATCCAGCGCGGCTGACCGCGGACGGCCCCCGCGCACCGCGACACACGGCCCCTCGCCCTTCCGGGCGGGGGGCCGTTGCCGTACAGTCGCCTCCCACCCGTCGTCTGACGTATCGTCAGGAGGCAGTGATGCGGCTCGGCCTGGCGCTCGGCTACTGGGGGCGCGGCCCCTCTCCGGGGCATGTGGAACTGGCTCTGGAGGCGGAGCGGCTCGGCTACGACTCCGTGTGGACGGCGGAGTCGTGGGGCTCGGACGCCTTCACCCCGCTCACCTGGATCGCGGCCCGCACGTCAAGGATCAGACTGGGTACGGCCGTCGCGCAGATGGCGGCCCGTTCACCGACCACGACCGCGATGCACGCGGTCACCCTGGACCACCTCTCCGGGGGGCGGATGATGCTGGGGCTCGGCCTGTCGGGCCCGCAGGTCGTCGAGGGCTGGTACGGCCGCCCGTTCCCGAGTTCGCCGCTCACCGCGACCCGCGAGTACGTCGACGTCGTACGGCAGGTCCTCGCCCGGCGGGGGCCCGTGGAGACGGCCGGCCGGTTCCACTCCCACCCTTACCGGGGCCCGGACGCGACCGGGCTGGGCAAGCCGCTGAAGCCGATCACCCATCCGCTGCGCGCCGACCTGCCCGTGCTGCTGGGCGCGGAGGGCCCCAAGAACGTGGGCCAGACCATCCGTATCGCCGACGGCTGGCTGCCGCTGTACTGGTCGCCGAACCGTCCCGAGGCGTACGGGCCGGCGGTGGCGGAGCTGCCGGAGGGCTTCCTGGTCGCGCCCCTGGCCCGGGCTCTGGTCTGCGACGACGTCGCCGAGGGGCTGCTCCCCGTGAAGGCGATGCTCGGTTTCTACATCGGCGGCATGGGCCACGCCACGCGCAACTTCCACGCCGATCTGATGGCCCGTATGGGCTACGAGGAGGAGGCCCGGCGCGTCCAGGAGCTGTTCCTGGCGGGGCGGCGCGAGGAGGCCGTCCTGGCCGTCCCCGACGCGTTCGCCGACGAGGTCTCCCTGGTCGGCCCGCGCGAACGGATCGCCGAGCGGCTGGAGTTGTGGCGCAAGGGCCCGGTGACGGACCTGCTGGTGGTGGCCCCGGACCCGCACACCCTGGGAGTGCTGGCCGAACTCAACTCGTAGGCGCCTGGTTTCACGGGGAGGCGGGCGGCAAACCGAAGTACATGTCTCCCAGATATCGCAACGGCTCGAACCAGGCCGGCACGGTCATCGCCGTCGTGGCCGACGTGATGGCCCTCATCCTGGGCCTGTGGATTCTCATGTACCTGCTGGGCGCCAACCAGGGCAACGAGTTCGTGCAGTTCGTGCACGACGTGGCCCGCTGGCTGGCCGGCTGGTCCCACGACCTGTTCACCTTCGACGAGGCCTGGGCGCGGGTGGTGGCGGGCTACGGCCTGGCAGCGGTCGTGTACCTGTTCGTGGGCCACGCCATAGCCAACCGGGTCCAGCGCCACTGAGGGCCTAGGCGTGTTCGAAACACGCCCTAGCCGCAGCAGTCGGGGTCCAGGCCCGTCGGCAGTCGCTCTCCGCCGAACACCGCGCAGGTGGCCTCGTGGCCGCCCAGGGCGGCGACGGCCAGCAGCAGCGAACCCGCCGTCCAGGTGGTCAACTCCTCGGGCCAGACGGCCCTGTCCTCGAAGACGAACCCCGTCCAGTACAGGCCCGACTCCGCGTCCCGCAGGTGCTGGATCGACTGGAGGATCTCCAGGGCCCGGTCGGACTCGCCCATCGCCCACAGCGCGAGGGCGAGTTCGGCCGACTCACCGCCCGTCACCCACGGGTTGGGCACGACGCAGCGCACACCGAGGCCGGGCACGACGAACCGCTCCCAGTCCGCCTCGATACGGGACTTGGCCTCTGCACCGGTCAACGCCCCGCCGAGCACCGGGTAGTACCAGTCCATGGAGTAGCGGCCCTTGTCCAGGAACCGTTCCGGATGCCGCCGGATGGCGTGCCGCAGCGCACCGGCCGCCAACTCCCAGTCGGGCTGCGGCTCTTCACGCTGCTCGGCGATGGCGAGCGCGCACCGAAGCGCGTGGTGCACGGAGGACGACCCGGTCAGCAGCGCGTCCGCGGTCGCCGTGCCGTCGTCGTCGCGCCGCCAGCCGATCTGCCCGCCCGGCTGCTGGAGATCCAGCACCCACTCGACGGCTGCGTATACGGCCGGCCACATGCGGTCCAGGAACGTGTCGTCGCCGGTGGACAGGTAGTGGTGCCACACGCCGACGGCTATGTAGGCGACGAAGTTGCTCTCCCGGCCCCGGTCGGTGACGTCGGCGAAGTCGCCGTCGGCGTAGGCGGCGTACCAGGAGCCGTCCTCGTTCTGGTGCCGGGCGAGCCAGTCGTAGGCCCGCTCGGCCGCCTCGTGCTCGCCGGCCGCGTCGAGGGCCATGGCGGCCTCGGTGTGGTCCCAGGGGTCGAGGTGGTGGCCCCGGAACCACGGGATCGCACCGTCCTGACGCTGCTCGGCGAGGATGCCGCGGACGGTCGCGGCGGCCTGCCCGGCGGTCAGGACCCCGGGCAGGACGAGGTGTTCCGTCCGGGGAGTGGTCACTGCGCGTCCACCACCGGGAGGTGGGGCTTGGTCGCGTATGCCACGAAGCTCTTGCCGATGAGCGGGTTCAGTGCCTGCTCGGCGACCCGGGTGGCCAGCGGCTTCTTCATGATGTCCCAGACCAGCAGCTGGTGGTATGCGCGCACCGGCAGCGCCTTGTCGTTGTCGACGCCGAACGCGCACTTGAGCCACCAGTACGGAGAGTGCAGCGCGTGCGCGTGGTGGGTGCCGTACGGCTTCAGTCCCGCCTCGCGGATCTTGGCGAGCAGCTCGTCCGCCTTGTAGATGCGGATGTGGCCGCCCTCGACCTCGTGGTAGGCGTCGGACAACGTCCAGCAGACCTTCTCGGGCCCGTAGCGCGGGACGGTGATCGCGATGCGGCCGCCGGGCTTGAGGACCCGGACCATCTCGGCGAGCACGCCCTTGTCGTCGGGGATGTGCTCCATCACCTCGGAGATGATGACGACGTCGAAGGACTCGTCGGGGAAGGGCAGCGCGAGCGCGTCGCCCTCCATGGCGGTGGCGGTGGCGCCCTCGGGGGCCTCGCCGGCCTCCTTCATCGCCGCGAACCACTTGGCGACCTCGCGGATCTCCTCGGCGTTCTGGTCCAGCGCCACGACCTGCGCGCCGCGCCGGTAGCACTCGAAGGCGTGCCGGCCCGCCCCGCAGCCGAGGTCCAGGACTCGGTCGCCCGGGGCGAGCGGGAACCGGGAGAAGTCGACGGTCAGCACGTGGCCCTGCTTTCGCGATCGGATACAACGTCAACAGCTTCGGCGGCGGTGGCGCGGCCCGCGCCGGCCGCGCGGACCGCCGCCGTCGGGTCGGGGGCGGCGGAGCGCGCTGGACGCCCGCCCGCGGCGCGCTCCACGGCCTCGCGGTAGCGGGCCACCGTCCCCTCGGCGGCCCGCGCCCAGGTGAACCGTTCCAGCACGCGCGTGCGGCCGGCCGCGCCGAGGCGGGCCCGCAGTGCGGCGTCGCCGAGGAGCCGGCTGAGGGCGGCGGCCAGCGCTTCGGAGTCGCCCGGCGCGACCGCCAGGCAGGTCTCCCCGTCGCGCCCGGCGACCTCGGGGATCGCTCCGCCGGTGGTGGCGACGAGCGGCGTGCCGGTCGCCATGGCCTCGGCCGCCGGCAGGGAGAACCCCTCGTACAGGGACGGCACGCAGGCGACCTCGGCAGAGCGGACCAGGTCGACGAGTTCGGCGTCGGAGATGCCCTTGACGAACTCGACGGCGCCTTCGAGGCCGTAGCGCTCGACGGCCTGGGCGACGGGCCCCTCCTCGGGGCGCTTGCCGACCACGACGAGGTGGGCGTCCGGGTGCTCGGCGCGGACCTTGGCCAGCGCCTCGACGAGGAAGACCAGGCCCTTGAGCGGCACGTCCGCGCTGGAGGTGGTCACGATCCGGCCGGGGACGACGGGCACGGACGGGTCGGGGGAGAACAGGTCGGTGTCGGCGCCGATGTGGACGACGTGGATGCGCTCGCCGCGGACGCCGAGGTGGTCGGCTATCTCCTGGCGTGAGGTGCCGGAGACGGTGAGCACGGACGGCAGCCTGCGCGCGACGCGCTTCTGCATCCGGGTGAACGCGTACCAGCGGCGCACGGACAGACGCCGCTGCAGGCCCTCGGCGGCGTCGAGCTCCAACTGCCGGTCGACGGTGATGGGGTGGTGGATCGTGGTGACGAGCGGTGCGCCGACGTCGCCCAACAGCCCGTAGCCGAGAGTCTGGTTGTCGTGCACGACGTCGAACTCGCCGCGCCGGGCGCGCAGATGGCGGCGGGCACGCAGCGAGAAGGTCAGCGGCTCGGGGAAGCCGCCGGTCCACATGGTGGCGACCTCCAGCGCGTCGATCCAGTCGCGGTACTCGTCGCGTCCGGGGGTGCGGAAGGGGTCCGGCTGGCGGTAGAGGTCGAGGCTGGGCAGCTCGGTCAGGGAGAGCCGGCCGGCGTGCTCCTCGCCGAGGACGTCGAGGGCGTCGAGCACCGGGTAGGGCTGGGAGCCGATGACCTCGACACGGTGGCCGAGGCGGACCAGTTCGCGCGAGAGGTGGCGGACGTAGACGCCCTGGCCGCCGCAGAACGGGTTTCCCTTGTAGGTGAGGAGCGCGATGTCGAGCGGTCGCCCGCCGTCCGCGGCGAGGGCCGGTGCGGGCCCCGCCTGACTGGCCTCAGCGGTCACTCCGGGGCCCCCTTCTGCCTGCACTGTCCCGCGAGACTACGACGGGACGCTAATCTAGAACAAGTTTCAGACTTGATCGTTCGGGAGGCTCTGAATCTACCGGCAGGTAAGGACACTGGGGGCAGTGGATCAGGTGATTCACGCCACGACCGGAGGCCCTGGTTCTGCTGTGTGATCACAGCCTTCACCGACTGTCACGGAACGGGACCAGCACCATGCCAGCGGAAGCCAGCACCCAGCGCCACTCCTCCCCCCACGGCTCCGCTCGCCCGGGTGAGCCCCCCTCCCCGCCGCTGACGGAGCGGCAGGAGGCCCGCCGCCGGCGCATCCTGCACGCGAGCGCACAGCTGGCCAGCCGGGGCGGGTTCGACGCGGTGCAGATGCGGGAGGTCGCGGAGTCCTCCCAGGTCGCCCTGGGCACCCTGTACCGCTACTTCCCCTCCAAGGTGCATCTGCTGGTCGCCACCATGCAGGACCAGCTGGAACGCATGCACGGCACCCTGCGCAAGAAGCCCCCGGGGGGCGACACCCCGGCGCAGCGGGTCGCGGAGACCCTGATGCGCGCCTTCCGCGCGCTCCAGCGGGAGCCCCATCTGGCCGATGCGATGGTCCGCGCCCTGACCTTCGCCGACCGCAGCGTCTCCCCCGAGGTCGACCAGGTCTCCCGCCAGACCACGGCGATCATCCTCGACGCGATGGGCCTCGACCGCCCCACCCCCGAACAGCTCTCCGCCGTCCGCGTCATCGAGCACACCTGGCACTCGGCACTCATCACCTGGCTCTCGGGCCGGGCCTCCATCGCCCAGGTGCGGATCGACATCGAGACGGTGTGCCGGCTCATCGACCTGCCCGAGGTCATGGGCCCGGCCGCGGAGAACGGGGCCTCCTAGGGCCTGTCTGCGCGAGGACGCGGGCGGGCACGCGAGAAACCTACGAGACGGGTTCCCTTCGCCGGTATGGTCCGGATCAGGTGCTGGGGGTCGCCGTTCGGCCCGACTGCTGCCGTTCGGCCTCTCAGCCCTACCGTCGATGTCGGCCACAGCGGATGCCTCGGCGAAAGCCTCGGCGTCGCGCCGCAGTCGGCTACTCCGGTCGGACTCCCTCACTCGCCCCGTAGGCCAATAACAGGATATAACGCCCGAGCGAGAATGAAACCCCACGAAAGGGACTTTTTACCCTTCTTCTCACTCTTCGGGCGGGAACACCGCCTCCCCGCTCTCCCGCAGTGTGATCGCGATGGCCTCCACCGGGCAGTTCTCCGCCGCCTCCAGCACCCGTTCGTTCGCGTCCGGGTCCGGGTCGACCGGATGGGACTGCCGGGCGGTGTCCAGCCGGAAGCCGCCCGGGGCGTGGTGGAGGCACTGGGCGGAGCCGATGCACAGGGAGCGGTCGACCTCGACGTGCCAGCGGTCGCCCGCGCCCACGCCCGAATCCGCTCGCGCGGCGGGTGCGCCCATCGCCTCAGCCCTCCCAGCCGGCCGGCAGGTGGATCATCTTGTGCTCCAAGTACTCGCCGTACCCCTCGGGCCCGAACTCCCGCCCCAGCCCGGAGTTCTTGTAGCCGCCGAACGGGCCGAGCATGTCCAGGCTGAAGGTGTTCACCGAGTAGGTGCCGGTACGGACCCGGCGCGCGACCTCGATGCCGTGCTCGACGTCGGCCGTCCACACGCTGCCGCTGAGCCCGTAGTCGGAGTCGTTGGCGATCTTCAGGGCCTCGGACTCGTCGCCGTAGGGGAGGAGGCAGATGACCGGGCCGAAGATCTCCTCGCGGGCGATGCGCATCGTGTTGTCGACGTCGCCGAAGAGGGTGGGCTCGACGTACCAGCCGCGGTTGAGGCCGGGCGGCCGGCCGCCGCCCGTGAGGACCTTCGCGCCCTCCTCCTGGCCGATGCGGATGTAGTCGAGGTTGCGCTGCTGCTGGCGGCGCGCGACCAGCGGGCCGACCTGGGTCGCCGGGTCGAGAGGGTCGCCGACGACGAGGGCGCTCGCGGCCGCGGCGAAGGCGTCCGCGAACTCGTCGTAGCGGGAGCGCGGCAGGAGGATGCGGGTCTGGGCGACACAGGCCTGGCCGTTGTTCATCCAGGCCGCGGAGACGATTCCCGGAACGGCGGTGGCCAGGTCCGCGTCGGGCAGGACGACCGCCGCCGACTTGCCGCCGAGTTCCAGGGTGACGCGGGTGAGGTTGCGGGCGGCGACCTCCATCACACGCCGGCCTGCCGCCACCGACCCGGTGAAGGAGACCTTGTCCACGCCGGGGTGCCCGACGAGGTACTCGCTCACCTCGCGGTCGGCGGGGAGGATCGACAGCACGCCCTCCGGCAGGCCCGCCTCCCGGGTGATCTCGGCCAGCAGATAGGCGTCGAGCGGCGACTCGGGGGACGGCTTGAGCACCGCCGTGCAGCCGGCGAGCAGCGCGGGCGCGAGCTTGGCGGCGGCCACGAACTGCGGGACGTTCCAGGGGACGACGGCGGCGACGACGCCCACCGGCTCCCGGCGCACGAGGATCTTCCCCAGCACGCCGTCGCGCCGCTCCTCGTGGGGGAAGTCCCGCGCGACGGTGATCGCCGCGTCCCACACCATCATCGCGCCGAGCGCCTGGGCGAGCACGCTCCAGGAGTACGGGGAGCCGTTCTCGGAGGAGATCACGCGGGCGATCTCGTCGTGGCGGGCGGCGATGCCGTCCTTGATGCGGGAGACGACCGCGATCCGTTCGTCGAGGGACATCCGGGGCCAGGGGCCCTCGTCGAAGGCCCGCCGCGCCACCGCGACCGCCCGGTCCACGTCCGCCCGCGAGGCGTGCGGGACACGCCCGATGGCCTCCTCCGTGTGCGGGGAGATCACCTCGATGACGTCCTCGCCGAGCGGGTCGGTCAACTCCCCGCCGATGAACAGCTGTCGGTGTTCCAGGAACTCGGCCATGGCGACTGCCTTCGTTTCTGACGGTGTTTCAGAAACTGATACCAGCTCCGGTTGAAGGAGTCCACGGGGCTGAGCAGCGCCTTCCCGACGATCATGGGCGCGGGCCCGCCGAGGACGGACCGTGACCACCCTGATGCGAATCTGTGCCGCAGACCACAGCGGGCGGCGGCCGCGCGGGCCCATACTGAACCATGACAAAGTCTGCGGCACCGAAGCGTCACCTGCCCACCAGCCCCTTCAGGGCCCCGGTCATCCCGACCCCCAAGCACTTCGTCGTGGGCGATCAGGTCACCCACGACGTACACGGCCTCGGCCGGGTGATCGGCCTCGAGGACGGCATCGCAGCCCTCGTGGACTTCGGCTCCGAGCAGCGGCGCATTCTGAGCCCGTACACCAAGATGACCAAGCTCTGAGACCGCCGCCGCGCCCGGCCCACACGCACATCAGCCCGGATCGCGCACCGACCCAGGACCACGTCGGTCGACTTGGGCACCCATTGGAACCGGTTCTAGTTATAGTGGGCCGTGGCCGTGGGACGGAGGGTGCGATGCGCAGCAGCCAGGGCGGTCGGAATCCGGGGGCGCCGTCGACGTGGGATCACGGCGGGGGTGTCCGCTCCCTCCAAGTGCCCATCCCTGACAACCCCTTGGGCCACACCCTCGTGTACGTCGTCGACACCGACCGGGGTCCGGTGCTGGTCGACACCGGCTGGGACGACCCCGCCTCGTGGGACGCCCTCACCGCCGGGCTGGCCGCCTGCGGCACCTCCGTCGGCGAGTTGTACGGGGTCGTCGTCACCCACCACCACCCCGACCACCACGGTCTGTCCGGGCGGGTGCGGGAAGCGTCCGGCGCGTGGGTGGCGATGCACGCGGCCGACGCCTCGATCGTGCGCCGCACCCGCTCCACGCGCCCGGAGCGCTGGTTCACCTACATGGCGGACAAACTGGAGGCCGCGGGAGCCCCTCAGGAGCATGTGGCGCCCCTGCGCACGTCCTCCCGCCGCACCCTGCCCGGCCTGAGTCCCGCCCTGCCCGACCGGGAGATCGTCCCCGGCGAGCTCCTCGACCTGCCCGGTCGCCGCCTGCGCGCGATCTGGACCCCGGGCCACACCCCCGGCCATGTCTGCCTCCATCTGGAGGAGGAGCACCCCGCCCGGCTCCCGGGGAAGGGGCGGCTGTTCTCCGGCGACCACCTGCTCCCCGAGATCACCCCGCACATCGGCCTGTACGAGGACCCCGACGACGCCACGGTCACCGACCCCCTCGGCGACTACCTCGACTCCCTGGAACGCGTCGGCCGCCTCGCCCCCGCCGAGATCCTCCCCGCCCACCAGCACGCCTTCACCGACGCGCCGTCCCGCGTGAGGGAGCTGCTGGCCCACCACGAGGACCGCCTCACCGGTCTCCTGACCCTCCTCGCCGAACCCCTCACCCCCTGGCAGCTCGCCGAACGCATGGAGTGGAACCGGCCCTGGGAGCAGATCCCCTACGGGTCGCGCAACATCGCGGTCTCGGAAGCCGAGGCCCACCTGCGACGCCTGGTGAAACAGGGCCGCGCGGAACCCGTCACGGGCAGCGACCCGGTGACGTACGCGGCGGTGTGAGCCCCCGCCCGGTGGCTGCCGAGGGCCCGAGAACGCCGGTCCGGCAGCCGCCCCGCAGAGCATTCTTTACGGGCGAGTACAGTAGCCGCGTCGTCATCACACCCGTACGGGGGAAAGCCGGTGCAAATCCGGCGCTGACCCCGCAACCGTGAACCGCCCCGCGCTCAGGGGGCCGGTGAGCCGGATCGCCTCGGACGGGCAAGTGAGGCTCGCGTGCGTCGGCGTCCCGCCGGCGTGCGGCACCGTCGAGGTTCACGGAGCCGAGCCGCCGGGATGTCCCGCGCTGCCCGGCTCCCCACAGGGAGAGGCAACCCGCCGACCATGAACGTCCGCCGCAGCGCCGCGGTCCTGGCCGCCGCAACCGCACTGACCTGCGCCGCCACGCCCGCCATGGCCGCGTCCCCCTCCCCGTCCCCGACGCCGGTGATCCCGTCCGGCCTGTACGGAGACGCCGACCCGACCTACGACGGCGTCTGGCGGCAGTCGCTCGCGCTGCTCGCCCAGGACACCGTGGGCGTGCGGCCCGCGGACCGGGCCGTGGACTGGCTCACCGGCCAGCAGTGCGCCACCGGCGCCTTCGCCGCGTTCCGCGCCGACCCCGCCAAGCCGTGCGACGCCAAGCTGATGGTCGACAGCAACAGCACGGCCGCCGCCGTCCAGGCCCTCGCCGCGCTCGGCGGGCACGACGCGGCGGTGGACAAGGCCGTCGGCTGGCTGAAGTCGGTGCAGAACACCGACGGCGGCTGGGGCTACGCCCCCGGCGGCGCGAGCGACGCCAACTCCACCTCCGTCGTCATCGGCGCGCTGACGGCGGCCGGCGAGAAGCCCGCCGGGGTCGCCAAGGGCGGCCACTCCCCCTACGACGCCCTGCTGAAGCTGGCGCTCCCCTGCGACGCGGGCGGCGCCTTCGCCTACCAGCCCGACAAGCAGGGCAAGCTGACCGCCAACGCGGACGCGACGGCCGCCGGCGTCCTCGGCGCGCTCGGCCTGGGCATGGCCCCCGGGGCCGGCCGCGAGACGGACGCCGTGTGCGCCGGGACGGGCCGCGCGACCCCGCAGCAGGCCGCCGCGAGCGGGGCGGCGTACCTGGCGAAGTCCGTCGCCAAGGACAACCACCTGATGTCCGTGCTCCCCGGCGCCGAGAACCAGCCGGACTACGGCAACACCGCCGACGCGGTCGTCGCCCTCGCCGCCCAGGGAGGCGCGGAGCGGGCGGAGAAGCCTCTCGCCTGGCTCGAGAAGAACTCCGCCGCCTGGGCGAAGCAGAGCGGCCCCGCCGCCTACGCCCAGCTGATCTTCGCCGCCCACGCCACGGGCAGCGACCCGCGCGCCTTCGGCGGCACGGACCTGGTCGCCGCCCTGAACGCGACGGGCCCGACGCCGCAGCCGGCCGGGAACAACGGGAAGACGGCGACGGACGAGCCGGGCGACAAGACCGACGACGCGAAGGGCGAGGACTCCGACGACGGCTACGGCGTGTGGTGGACCGTCGGCGTCTTCCTCGTCGCCGGCATCGGCATCGGCTTCCTGATCAGCGGCCGCCGGAAGCAGCGGCCGTGATACGGCGCTGCGCCGCCCTCGCGCTGGCCGCGCTGCTGTGGACCCTGGCCGGTCCCGGGCAGGCCCAGGCGGCGGGTTACCGCTACTGGTCCTTCTGGGAGCGCACCGGCGACCGCTGGACCTACGCCACCCAGGGCCCCTCCACCGCCCGCCCCTCCGACGGCGACGTCCAGGGCTTCCGCTTCGCCGTCAGCGCGGACTCGGCGGACGCCTCCAGGCCGCGCGGTACGGCGTCCTTCACGGCGATCTGCGCCACGACGCCCCCGCGCGACGGCGGCAAGCGGGTGGCACTGGTCATCGACTTCGGCACGGTGGCGGACGCCCCCTCCGGGGAAACCCCGCCGCGCCCCCGGACGGCCTGCGCCCGCGTCCCGGAGGACGCCTCGACGGCGGAAGCGCTGGCCGCGGTCGCCAAGCCCCTGCGCTACGACGCCAACGCCCTCCTCTGCGCGATCAGCGGCTACCCGAAGACCGGCTGCGGGGAGCAGGTGACCGCCCGGAGCACCGGCCCCACCCCCGCCGGAAAGCCCGAGGAGGACGAGGGCCCCTCCCTGGGCCTGTACGCGGGGGGCGCCCTCATAGCCGTCCTGGCGGCCGCGGCGGTGTGGCAGTCCCGGCGGCGCGGGCATGCGTAGCGGCGACGCCCCGCTGCGCCGGGCCGAACGGCCTCCGGCCCCGCAGCCCACCGACCGGGAGCGCGCTCCCGGCCGACTTCACCCGGGCGCCTGGTGGTTGTGGGCCCTGGCCCTCGGCACCGCGGCCACCCGCACCACCAACCCGCTCCTCCTCGCCCTCCTGCTCACCACCTCCGCCTACGTCGTCCTCACCTGCCGCCCCCACACCCCCTGGGCCCGCGGCTACTCCGCCTTCCTGCACCTGGCCCTCGCCGTCCTCCTCGTCCGGCTCCTCTTCGTCGTCGCCCTCGGCTCCCCCGTGCCGGGCACGCACGTGATCGTCACGCTGCCCGAAGTCCCGCTCCCCGACTGGGCGCAGGGCATCCGCCTCGGCGGCAAGGTGACCGCGGAGGGTGTGCTCTTCGCCCTGTACGACGGTCTGCGCCTGGCCGCCCTCCTGGTCTGCGTGGGCGCGGCGAACGTCCTCGCCGCCCCGTCCCGCCTGCTGAAGTCCCTGCCCGGCGCGCTGTACGAGGCGGGGGTGGCCGCCGTCGTGGCGCTGACCTTCGCCCCGTATCTCATCGCCGACGTCCAACGCCTGCGCGCGGCACGCCGGTTGCGCGGCCGGCCGGACAGCGGGCTGCGCGGGCTGCTGCAGGTGGCGCTGCCGGTCCTCGAGGGCGCGCTGGAGCGTTCCGTCGCCCTCGCCGCCGCGATGGACGCCCGCGGCTACGGCCGTACCGCCGAGGTTCCCGCCGCCGTCCGCCGAACGACCACCGCTCTCACCCTGGGCGGCCTGCTCGGCGTGTGCGCGGGGACGTACGGTCTGCTGACGGCCGTCGGCGGGGTGTACGGCCTCCCTCTCCTGCTCGCCGGTCTCGTCGCCGCCCTGGCCGGGCTCCGCCTCGGCGGCCGCCGTTCCCCCCGCACGCGCTACCGCCCCGACCGCTGGACCCCGCGCGCGTGTCTGGTCGCCGGGTCCGGGATCGCCGTCGCCGCGCTCCTCTTCGCGGCCGCCGCCGTGGACCCGGCGGGTCTGCGTCCGGGCGTGGTGCCGCTGACCGCGCCCACCCTGCCGCTGTGGCCTGCTGCGGCGATCCTCGTCGGCCTCCTCCCCGCCTTCCTCGCCCCCGCACCACGCCAGGAGCAACCGTCGTGATCCGCTTCGAGAACGTCTCCGTGACGTACGAAGGCGTCCCCGAACCGGCCCTGAGCGGCGTCGACTTCACTGTCCCCGAGGGTGAACTCGTGCTGCTCGCGGGCCCTTCGGGGGTCGGCAAGTCGACGCTGCTGGGCACGGTGAGCGGTCTGGTCCCGCACTTCACCGGCGGCACCCTGAGCGGCCGGGTCACGGTCGCCGGCCGCGACACCCGCACCCACAAGCCGCGTGAACTGTCCGACGTGGTCGGGACGGTGGGCCAGGATCCGCTCGCCCACTTCGTGACCGACACCGTGGAGGAGGAACTCGCCTACGGCATGGAGTCGTTGGGCCTGCCACCGGCCGTGATGCGCCGCCGTGTCGAGGAGACCCTCGACCTGCTCGGTCTGGCCGCCCTGCGCGACCGCCCCCTGGCGACCCTCTCCGGCGGTCAGCGGCAGCGGGTCGCGATCGGCTCGGTCCTCACCCCGCACCCGAGCGTCCTCGTCCTGGACGAGCCGACCTCCGCGCTCGACCCGGCAGCCGCCGAGGAGGTCCTCGCCGTCCTCCTGCGCCTCGTCCACGACCTCGGTACGACGGTGCTGCTGGCGGAACACCGTCTGGAGCGCGTCCTGCAGTACGCCGACCAGGTCGCCCTGCTGCCCGCCCCCGGCGCGGCCCCCGTCCTGGGCCCGCCGGCGGAGATCATGGCCGTGTCCCCGGTGTTCCCGCCGGTGGTGGGTCTCGGCCGGCTGGCCGACTGGTCCCCGCTCCCCCTGACGGTCCGCGACGCCCGCCGCCGCGCCTGCGGCCTGCGCGAACGCCTCGCGGACCGGGAACCCGACGGCACGGCGACCAGGACAACCCCCGCGCCGCCCGCGCCCCGGGCCCCTTCGACGCCGCCGTGGTGGCGCCGGCGCCGGCCCGCCGACGCTCCCTCGCCCGCGGGCGCGCCCGCCGAGGTCGCGGGCCTCGCCGTCCGCCGCGGCCGGGTGCAGGCGCTCCGGCACGTGGATCTCGCCATCGCCCCCGGCGAGACCATCGCTCTCATGGGCCGCAACGGCGCCGGGAAGTCCACGTTGCTCAGCGCCCTCGTCGGCCTGGTCGAGCCGTCCGCCGGGACGGTGCGGGCCGGCGGCGCGGTCCCGCACCGCACCGCGCCCCGCGACCTGGTGCGCCGCGTCGGCCTGGTCCCGCAGGAGCCGCGCGACCTCCTCTACGCCGAGACGGTCGCCGCCGAGTGCGCGGCCGCCGACCGGGACGCGCAGGCCGCCCCCGGCACCTGCCGCGCCCTGGTCTCCGGGTTGCTGCCGGGCATCGCGGACGACACCCACCCCCGCGACCTGTCCGAGGGGCAGCGCCTCACTCTCGCCCTCGCGGTCGTCCTCACCGCCCGCCCGCCCCTGCTCCTCCTGGACGAGCCGACCCGGGGCCTGGACTACGCGGCCAAAGCCCGCCTGGTCGCCGTACTGAAGGAGTCGGCGGCGGCCGGTCACGCGATCGTGCTGGCCACGCACGACGTGGAGCTCGCCGCCGAGCTGGCGCACCGGGTGGTGCTGCTGGCGGAGGGCGAGGTGATCGCGGACGGTCCGACGGCGGAGGTGGTGGTCTCCTCGCCGTCCTTCGCCCCGCAGGTGACGAAGGTGCTGGCCCCGCAGCCGTGGCTCACGGTGGCGCAGGTGCGGGAGGCGCTGAGGTGACCCGGCAGGCCCGCGCGGTCCGGCTGGGCCCGCGTTCCCTTCTGGCGCTGGTGCTCGTCAGCGCCGTCGGCGTCGTCGCGTTCGCCTGGCCCTTCCTGGCCCCGCCGCACTCCACGGTGAACGCCCACGCCCAGGACGCTCCGTGGCTGTTCGCGGGGCTGCTGGCGCTGCTGGTCGCGGTGGTCGCGGCGACGATCTCGGAGTCGGGGCTGGGCGCGAAGGCCGTCGCGATGCTGGGGGTGCTGGCGGCGACGGGCGCCGCGCTGCGTCCCATCGGCGCGGGCACGGCGGGCATCGAGCCGATGTTCTTCCTGATGGTGCTGAGCGGCCGGGTCCTCGGGCCGGGCTTCGGCTTCGTCCTGGGATCGGTGACGATGTTCGCGTCCGCGCTGCTCACGGGCGGGGTCGGGCCCTGGATGCCGTTCCAGATGCTGGCGATGGGCTGGTTCACGATGGGCGCGGGCCTGCTCCCGGGCCCAGACCGGCTGCGCGGCCGCGGGGAGCTCGCGATGCTCGCCGGCTACGGCTTCCTGGCGGCCTTCGCCTACGGCACGGCGATGAACATGCAGGGCTGGCCCTTCCTGGGCGCGGGCACCACGACCATCGCGTTCGAACCGGAGGCCTCCGTCGCGGAGAACCTGGCCTCCTTCGCCGCGTACTGCCTGGCGACGTCCGTCGGCTGGGACCTCGGCCGCGCGGTCGTCACCGTCGTGCTGACCGTGACGCTCGGCCCGGCGGTGCTCAGGGCGCTGCGGAGGGCCACCCGGCGGGCCGCGTTCGAGACCGCGGTCACATTCGAGGACCGTCGGCCGGTGAACCGGCCCACATGACGCGGATCACCTACGATCCTCTTTAGTCGGACATATCGGATGCCATGCACACGCCGAGACCGCCGCTGACCTGCACAGGGACCGGCTCACCGTGACGGCGACGGAGCACCCACATGCGGCCACAACTAGTAAAAGGGGTCATTGCGGGCGCCTTCCGGGCCTGTTTCTCTGGATGACGTCGCACGGCGCCGACGAGCCCCACAGGCTCCGGCGCCGACGTGTGCCGGACGCCGCTCACCCACGGTCCGCCGCCGGCCGCGACGCCGTCAGTCCCCGAAGGAAAAGGTTCTCCGTGTCCGTCTCCGTCATCCGCCGCCTCGCCTCCCCGAAGAAGACCCTCACCGCCGTCGCCGTGGCCGCCGCCACCGCCGGCATGGCCCTGACCGCGGCGCCGGCCCAGGCGGCCCCCGCCGCGCCCTCCGCCGCCGAGGCCCAGGCGATCGCGCACAAGATGATCCCGGACGCCGCACAGTTCGACGCGTTCAGCAAGATCGTCGAGCACGAGAGCAACTGGGACGTCGACGCCACCAACTCCTCCTCCGGCGCCTACGGCCTCGTCCAGGCCCTCCCCGGCTCCAAGATGGCCACGGCCGGCTCCGACTGGAAGACCAACGCCGAGACCCAGATCAAGTGGGGTCTGGACTACATGAACTCCCGCTACGGCAGCCCGGTCGGCGCCTGGTCCTTCTGGCAGGCCAACGGCTGGTACTGAGCCACCCGAACGGACCGACGGCACCCGCCGAGCGGACCGGGCGCAAGCGTCGGCCCCGCCCCGGCGCCGCGGCAGCCCGCCGCACGAACGGACGCTGGGCACACGGCACCGCCGCACGCGCCCCGGTCCCGCGCCTGCGGCACAGCCGCACTGACGGACCGGCTCAAGCGCCACCCCCCCGCACGCCCCCGCGCGGCACCCTGACCGGCGGCGGCCCCCTGATCCCCCGGGGCCGCCGCCTTCCGCGTTTCCCGGCCGGCTCCGCAGCGCGCTCCCGCCCCGCCCTCACCCGCCCGTGGTCCACTGGACCGATGACCACCGAGCAGCCCCGGTCCGCCACGGACAAGGGCCCCGAAGATCGCGGCCTGCGCCTGGTCGTCGTGCTGCTGGCGCTCACCGGGGTGAGCGGTCTGATCGACGCGGTGAGCTACCTCGGCCTCGGGCGCGTCTTCACCGCGAACATGACGGGCAACGTCGTCATCCTCGGCTTCGCCGCCGCCGGCGCCCCCGGCTTCTCGGTCCACCACTCGGCGACCTCGCTGGCCTGCTTCCTGCTGGGCGCGGTGAGCGGGGGCCGCGTCGCCCGGCGCCCGGGAGACGGCTCCCGCCGCGCCTTCGCGCGCTGGACGCTGGGCGTCGAGGCGGTCCTCCTCGGCGCCGCGTCGGCCGTGGCGTTCACCGCGCCGGAGGGGGCGACCGCCACGACGTACACGCTCATCGCGACGACCGCCTTCGCGATGGGCCTGCGCAACGCGACCGTGCGCGAGCTGAACGTGCCGGCGCTCACCACGACGACCGTCGTGACGATGACCCTGACGGGCCTGGCCGCCGAGTCCCACGTCGCCGGCGGCAGCGGCGCCCGTACCCGGCGTCGCACGGCGGCGGTGTCCGCGCTGTTCGCGGGAGCGGTGCTGGGCGCGTGGCTGGTGCTCCACCACGGCATGGGCATCCCGCTGCTGCTGGCGTCCCTGGCGTCGGCCGCGCTCGCGGTGACGGCGTCGGGCAGGGACTGAGCCGAGCCCTTGAGGGCGTCACCCCAGGCTGACCCGCAACTCGGGGTCGTCGTAGGCGATCATCTTGTGGGACCAGTCGAAGCCGGGCGCGCCGTCGCCTTCACGCGCTTGAACCGCCTCAGCGGTTGAGGTCGAGCACCGGCACGCCGCGCCCTTCGTACGCCTTCGGATCCACGGTGGCGACGAGCGCGTCCGCGCCCCACTCAGGCAGATGACGGGCGGCGTGGATCGCCGCCGCGATCCCGAGAGGCACTCCGTCGCGATGCATCCGGGCCACCGCGAGCGCCGCCGCGTAGTCGAGGTCGACGGTGTGCAGGACCTCCACCTGGCCGACGTGCTCGGCGATTCCGAGATGCTCGCGATCGGCCTCCAGGACCGACAGCGTCGGCGCCCACAAGCGCGACTCGGTCTCGAAGTGGGCCCGGTGGACCAGCGCGGACACCTGCCGGTTGCCGGACAACGCCAGCAGCGTCGGCGCGTCCAGGATCAGGTGATGAAGGATCACGCGGCGTCACCCTGCTGCCGCGCGAAGGCCTCGCGAAGCCTGCGCCCCATCGCGGCGCTCTCTTCGTCGGTCACCTCGACCCCGAAGTGCTCCGCCAGATACGCACGGGCCCGCTCCGCCCGCTCACGCCGCTCCTCCTCGGTCAGCGTGGACTCCGCGAAGTCCTGCACCAGGGACCGGATCGACGTCCCCCGCGACTCCGCTATCACCGCCAGGCGGTCCCGGACTTCGGCGGGCACTCGGATCATCGCATCTGCCATGGGGCGAGTATACGTCGCCGTATACGCCCCTCACTCGACGGCGACCCGCAACTCCTTCACCCCGTTGATCCAGGCGGACCGCAGCCGCCGTGGGTCGCCGACCAGCCGCAGGCCCGGCATGGCGTCGGCGATGGCGTTGAAGATCAGGTCGATCTCCAGCACCGCCAGCGACTTGCCGAGGCAGAAGTGCGGCCCGCCGCCGCCGAATCCCAGGTGGGGGTTGGGGTCGCGGGTGACGTCGAACGCGTCGGGCCGGTCGAACACCTCGGGGTCATGGTTGGCGGAGGCGTAGAAGAGTCCGACCCGCTCGCCCTTCCTGATCGTCCGCCCGCCGAGTTCGGTGTCCTGGGTGGCGGTGCGCTGGAAGGCGAACACGGGCGTGGCCCAGCGGACGATCTCCTCGGCGGCGGTGGAGGGCCGATCCCGCTTGTAGAGCTCCCACTGCTCGGGGTGCGTGAGGAAGGCGTGCATGCCGTGGGTGATGGCGTTGCGGGTGGTCTCGTTGCCGGCGACGGCGAGCATCAGCACGAAGAAGCCGAACTCGTCGGAGTTGAGGTTGCCCTGGTCCTCGGCGGCCACGAGGGTGCTGACGATGTCGTGCGCCGGGCACTGCTTCCGGTCGGCGGCCATCGTCATGGCGTACGAGATGAGCTCGGCGGCGGACTGCGCGCCGACCTCCTCGGTGATCGCGTACTCGGGGTCGTCGTAGGCGATCATCTTGTTGGACCAGTCGAAGATCTTGGTCCGGTCTCCCTGGGGGATGCCGATCAGCTCCGCGATGGCCTGGAGGGGCAGTTCGCAGGCGACGGAGGTGACGAAGTCGAAGGGGCCGTCGAGTTCGCGGGCGGCGGCGACGATGCCGGCCGCCCGGTCCCGCAGCCGCTGCTCCAGCGCGCGGATCGACCGTGGCGTGAACCCGCGTTGCACGATCTGCCGCACCCTGGTGTGCTCGGGGGGGTCCATGTTCAGCAGGATCAGCCGCTGCGCGTCGATGGACTCGCGCCGGATGTGCTCGTTGAAACGGATGATGGCGGTGTTGACGGTGGACGAGAACAGCTCGGGGTGAGTGGAGACGTACCGGACGTCGGCGTGACGGGTCACCGCCCAGTAACCCTCGTCCTGGAACCCGGCCACGTTTCCCGACTGGGGGATCCAGCGGACCGGTTCGGCCCGCCGCAGTTCGGCCAACTCGGGCAGGGGGACGTGGTGTTGCAGCAGGTCGGGGTCGGTGAAGTCGAACCCGTCGGGAAGCGCTGGACAGTGCATGGGCAGCTCCAGCCGTCGGACCAGTCACCTGACGGTCCATCAGAAACAGGGTGCGGCGACGGTAGTTCAGGGCTCTGAAGCTTGCAAGACCCTTGCGGTGACGTACGTCACGTCCGCAGACTGCACAGAGCAGAACTAGAACACGTACTAGTTCCGGGAGGATCCGCACCCATGGCTGCCGAACCCGTGATCGTGGAAGCCGTCCGCACCCCCATCGGCAAGCGCGGCGGCGCGCTCGCCAATCTTCACCCCGCCTACCTCCTCGGCGAGACCTACCGCGAACTCCTCGGCCGCACCGGCATCCCCGCCGACGCCGTGGAGCAGATCGTCGGCGGCACCGTCACCCACGCCGGCGAGCAGTCCATGAACCCCGCCCGCACGGCCTGGCTGACGATGGGCCTCCCCTACGAGACGGCGGCGACCACGGTCGACTGCCAGTGCGGCTCCTCGCAGCAGGCGTCGCACATGACCGCCAACATGATCGCGGCGGGCGTCATCGACGTGGGGATCTCCTGCGGGGTGGAGGCGATGTCGCGCGTGCCGCTCGGCTCGGGGTCGAAGCACGGCCCGGGCAAGCCGTTCCCCGACGAGTGGAACGTCGACCTGCCGAACCAGTTCGAGGCGGCGGAACGCATCGCCCGACACCGGGGACTCAGCCGCGACGACGTCGACGCGCTGGGCCTGCTCAGCCAGACGCGAGCCGCCGACGCCTGGTCGGAGGAGCGCTTCAAGCGGGAGACCTTCGCGGTCCAGGTCCCCACGACGGAGGAGGAGCAGGCCGCCGGCCAGGGCATGTGGCGCCTGGTCGACCACGACGAGGGCCTGCGCGACACCTCCCCGGAGGCCCTGGCCCGGCTGAAGCCGATCATGCCGACGGCGGTGCACACGGCCGGCAACTCCTCCCAGATCTCCGACGGCGCGGCGGCGATCATGTGGGCGTCCAAACGGATGGCCCGCGCCCTGAAACTGAAGCCCAGGGCGCGGATCGTGGCCCAGGCCCTGGTCGGTGCGGACCCCCACTTCCACCTGGACGGCCCCATCGACGCGACACGGGCGGTGCTCGGCAAGGCGGGCATGTCCCTGAAGGACATGGACCTCGTCGAGATCAACGAGGCCTTCGCGTCCGTGGTGCTGTCCTGGACGAAGGTCTTCGACCAGGACCTGTCGAAGGTCAACGTCAACGGCGGCGCGATAGCCCTCGGTCACCCGGTCGGAGCGACGGGCGCCCGCCTGATCACCACGGCCCTCCACGAACTGGAACGCACGGACAAGGAGTTCGCCCTCATCACCATGTGCGCGGGCGGCGGCCTGGCCACGGGGACGATCATCCAGCGGATCTAGCCCCCCGGCGGCGCCAGCGCCACGCCGGGGAGAGAAACGGGGGCGGGGCGTTGACGGGGTCGTTAGGGTTCCTAAGTAGATGTCACGTGCCGAGTTCACACGAGAGGCAGAGCAGCGCATGAGCGAGTCGCAGGTTTGGGACGCCGTCGACGCCTACTTCACCGACCACCTCTCCCCGGACGACGAGGTCACCTCCGCGGCCCTGCGCGACAGCGACGCCGCCGAGCTGCCGCCGATCAGCGTCACGGCCGCGCAGGGCAAACTGCTCCAGCTGCTCGCCGAGATCCAGGGGGCCCGCGCGATCCTGGAGATCGGCACCCTCGGCGGGTACAGCACGATCTGGCTGGCCCGCGCGCTCCCGGCCGACGGCCGGCTGATCACCCTGGAGTACAACCCGAAGCACGCCGAGGTCGCCGCCCGCAACATCGCCCGCGCGGGCCTCGACAAGCAGGTCGAGGTGCGGGTCGGCCCGGCCCTGGAGTCACTGCCGCTGCTCGCCGACGAGAACCCGCCCCCGTTCGACCTGGTCTTCATCGACGCGGACAAGGTCAACAACCCCCACTACCTCGAATGGGCGCTGAAGTTGACCCGGGCGGGCAGTCTCATCGTCCTGGACAACGTGGTGCGCGGCGGCCGGGTCGTCGACGCGGCCAGCGACGCGGACGACGTGCGCGGGACCCGCGCCGCCATCGAACTCATCGGCTCGCACCCGCGGTTGAGCGGCACCGCGGTCCAGACGGTGGGGGCGAAGGGCTACGACGGGTTCGCGCTGGCCCGCGTACTGGCGTAGCCCCGCCGGGCTCCCCGCGGGGCTACGCCTCGTGGAAGAAACCGACGTTGACGCTGCGCGGGCCGGTGCGGTCGACGACGACGATCTCGCCGACGCCGCCCCGCGGCAGCTGCACCGTGCCGCCGTAGGGGATGGTCTGGGCGTACTCGCCGACGACCAGCCGGACCTCGGAGGACGGGTCCGGCTGGGAGCCGCGCAGCCAGCTGACCTGCCAGACGCCCTCCGGCCCGCACAGGAACTCCAGGTGGACCCGGGAGACGAAGAGCCAGTCCTCGGGGGTCACGAGGCGGCAGACGGACTTGTCCCGGCCCACCCGCAGCACCGCCCCCGGCTCGCTGGGCGCGTCGGCCATGAGCATGCCGGCCGTGGCACCCTCTTCCGTCCCCGAGACGGTGGCCATGGTGAGTTCGAGCACGTGCGCTCCTCGTGACTGTGTCCGACAGTGGCGTGCAAGTGACCTTGCACAGCGGCCGCATACTAAATCGCCCGGCCCCGCCGCGTCCGGCACAATGGACGCATGACCGAGCGAAAGCCACCCGGTGTTCCGTTCGACTCCTGGATCGACAAGCAGATCCGGGACGCGCAACTCCGGGGCGAGTTCGATCAACTCCCGGGCGCTGGAAAGCCGTTGGAGTCCGGTGCCGACACGGCGTACGACGAGCTGTGGTGGATCAAGCGCAAGATGGCGCGCGAGGGGCTCTCGGTGCTTCCGCCGGCGCTCGCGCTGCGCAAGGAGGCGGAGGACGCCCTCGCGGCGGCGTACGCGGCCCCTTCGGAACGCCTCGTCCGGAAGATCATCACGGACGTCAACGTCAAACTCCGCGACATGATGTTCAAGCCGCCGCCCGGCCCCCCGCTCGGGATGCAGCCGTACGACGTCGAAGCGGTCGTACGTCAATGGCGGGAGCGCCGGGAGGCGGCTTCGGAGAACAGCTGACGCGTCGTGCACGACACGCGTCTGTGGGCGCGAACACTCACACGTGCAGGAGCCGCTCCGTCAGTTCGCGGTAGTCCCTCAGGGCCAGGCGGAGCTGCTCGGTGTCGACGGCCGTCGCGGCGGTGTCGCCCTTCCTTCCGCCCTGGGCGCCGCCGCCCTCGGCGAGCTGCCAGGAGCCGCGCAGGGTGCGGCGGCGGTCGTTGACGGCTTCGGTGAAGCGGGCGGCCAGTTCCTCCAGGACGTGGTCGGCCTCCTCGACGGCGTCACGCGGCCGGTCCACGAACCCGGCGACCGCGTGGTGCAGCCGGGAGGCGAGCTCGTCGCACTCCTCGTGCGGCAGCAGCGGGGAGCCCTGCGGGCCGTGCGAGCGGTCGGCAGCGGAGTGGGGCTGCGCCGACGGCGTGTGCGGCGTGTCCGTGCGGGTCGTGTCGGCGTCCGCGCCGGTGCGCTCCTCAGAGCCAGTACCGGTGCCGGTGCCGGTCACGCCGGGGGTCCCGCCCGGAAGGGTGTCCCGTGCATCCCTCGCCTCCCGGCCGGTCGTCGTGTCGGCCGCACCCGCGCCGGTGCGCCCCTCAGTGCCGGTCACGCCGGGGGTCCCGCCCGGGAAGGTGTCCCGTGCATCCCTCGCCTCCCGGCCGGTCGTCGGGTCGTCCCCGCCCGCGCCGGGGACCGTCGTGTCCTTGTGGACGGGGTCCACGGGGCTGACGGGCGTCACCGGGTTCACCCGGGTCCGTCCGGTCTGCTCCGGGGTCGTCGTCCGGTCGCGGTCCTCGCCGCTCGAAGTCACGTCGGGCATTCCTCTCAGCTCTCCTTCGTCTGGTGCCGGTGGAAGCCTCGCGGCAGGTGGAGGCCGGAGCGGTGCTCGTCCCGCGCGTGGGTCTCGCGGCCCTGCGTCACCGCGGCCGGCGACCGGTGACGGCCGGCCCCGTGCCGGCCCTCCTTCACCAGCTCGTCGAAGAGGGCGCGGGCCTCGACCATGGCGGACCGCAGGTCCTCGGTGCCGGGGGCCTGGCCGTTGCGCGCGCCGCCGTCGGTGTGGAAGCGCGCCACGTGGTGCACGTGCCGATAGCCGTTGACGTGGCGCGGGTGGTGCACGGAGAGCGCGGCGACCTGCTCGTCGTACTGCGCGCCGTCCGGGAAGCCCCGGGCGCCCGCCACCTCCGCGACCAGCCGGTCGGCCTCGGCGACCGCCTCACGGGGCGAGTCGACGAAGCGCTCCTGCGCCGCCGTCCAGCGGGCCTCGAACCGCTCGCGCTCGGCGGGCTCCAGCGGACGCTCCTGCAGTCCGCCGTGCCGCTCCACGAGTGTGCCGAGCTCCCGCTCGGCGGCCTTGACGTTTCCGCCGTGCCGGGCCACGGCACGGTCGTACTCGGGCCCGAAGCGATGCTTCAGGCTGCGTCCCCCGTGCGGCCCTCGGGACCGCACGGCCAGGACGGCCGCGACGGCGATGACGGCCGCCACGATCACGATCAGAGCGATGATCACGCCTGTGGACATGGTTGCCTTCCGATGTGGTCGGCCCCGCGGGCCGGTTCACGATTCCGGGTTGCCCGGAAGACGTCGTACAAACGGCAGGCAAAGCCGCGCGACGCCCACGACAATGACCGGCATGAGCGTCGCGACCGCCTGGACCATCGCCCCGGAACCCGTGGACTCCCCCGTCGCCGCCGCGTTGTGGCGGGAGTACTACACGGAGGTCAGCGACCGCTGGTACCTGCTGCACGAGGGGCGCAGGACCGACCCGGCCGAGCTGGAGCGGGAGATCGCCGCCGGGAAAGGGGATCGACTGGCGCCGCCGCGGGGTCTGTTGCTGGTCGCGTGGTACGAGGGCGCGCCGGCCGGGAGCGCGGGCGTACGGCTGCTGGACGCGGCGACGGCCGAGCTGACGCGGGTGTTCCTGCTGCCCGGGGCCCGGGGCAGGGGCGGCGCGGCGCTGCTGGTCGCCGCCGCCGAGGAGAGCGCCCGCGCGCTTGGGGCGACCCGGATGATCCTGGACACCCGTGGCGACCTGGTCGAGGCCCGCGCCCTGTACGCGCGGCTCGGGTACGCGGAGACCGAGCCGCACAACGACGACCGGTACGCCGACCACTGGTTCACGAAGAACCTGAGCTGAGGCGCCGGACACCTACGCCGGCCGTGTCACCGGCCGCTCGTCGTGCGGCTGTTCGCGGTCCGAGCCGCACAGTTCGCCGCCCAGCTCCTTGACCAGGCGGGTCAGGTCGGTGGGACGGTCCGGGCCCCACCAGTCGCCGAGCAGTTCGGCGAGGGACTCCTCGCGGGCCCCGGCCAGCCGGCGGGCCACCGTCCACCCCTCGTCGGTGAGGACCATGTCGAGGCCCTCGCGCCGGGCCAGCCCGCGTTCCTCGATCTGCCGGGTGCCGTCCAGGATCACGGGGAGCGGGACGGTGCTGCGCTCGGCGAGCCGGGACGGTTCGACGCTGCCGTACCGGCGGATGCGCAGCAGCATCCAGCTGGCGACCGGGAGGAGGTCGTAGCCGGCCCGGGCGGTGATCGTGCGGTAGATCTCGCGGCGGCCCTCCCGGGTGCCGAGCAGGGACAGGGCGCGGCAGACCTCGTCGTAGGAGGAGCGTTCGACGGGGTTGCTGGCGAGGGTCTCCGTCACGTCCGGCGCGGTGACCGAGCCGCGCAGCGGTTCCTCCTTGAGGAAACAGGCGAGGACGAAGCCGACGAGGGCGACGGGCGCCGCGTACAGGAAGACGTCGGTGATGGAGGACGCGTACGCGTGCAGGACCGGCGGGCGCAGCGCGGCCGGCAGCGCGGCGATGCCCCGCGGGTCGGCCTCCAGCGCGTCGGCGGAGACGCCGGGCGGGAGGGTGACGCCCCGGAAGGCGTCGGCGAGTTCGTCGCCGAGGCGGCCGGCGAACACCGTGCCGAAGACGGCCACGCCGAAGGAGGCGCCGATGGAGCGGAAGAAAGTCGCGCCGGAGGTGGCGACGCCGAGATCCTCGTAGGAGACGGCGTTCTGCACGATGAGGACGAGGACCTGCATCACCAGGCCGAGCCCGAGGCCGAAGACGAAGAACACGGTGCTCATCTCCGCCGTGGAGCTGCCCTCGTCCAGCCGGTGCAGGAGCAGCAGGCCGATGGTCGTGACGGCGGTGCCGGCGACCGGGAACACCTTCCAGCGGCCGGTGCGGCTGACGATCTGGCCGGAGACGGTGGACGACAGGAGCATGCCGACCACCATGGGCAGCATGTGCACGCCGGACAGGGTGGGCGAGACGCCCTGGACGACCTGGAGGAACGTCGGCAGGTAGGTCATCGCGCCGAACATGGCGAAGCCGACGATGAAGCTGATGACCGCGGACAGGGTGAAGGTGCGGAGGCGGAACAGCTTGAGGGGGAGGACGGGTTCGGCGGCGCGGCGCTCCACGGCCACGAACGCGACGAGGAGCAGGACGCCCAGCACGGCGAGTCCGACGATCTGCGGCGAGCCCCAGGCCCAGGTGGTGCCGCCGAGGGAGGCCACGAGGACCAGGCAGGTGGCGACGGCGGCGATGAGGAAGGTGCCCAGGTAGTCGATGACGTGCTGGGTCGCCTTGCGCGGGATGCGCAGGACGGCCGCGATGACGGCGAGGGCGACGACGCCGACGGGCAGGTTGACGTAGAAGACCCAGCGCCAGCTGAGGTGTTCGGTGAACAGACCGCCGAGGAGGGGTCCGAGGACGCTGGTGGCGCCGAAGACCGCGCCGAACAATCCCTGGTAGCGGCCGCGGTCACGGGGCGCGACGATGTCGCCGACGATCGCCATCGACAGCACCATCAGCCCGCCGCCGCCGAGGCCCTGCACGGCCCTGAAGGCGATGAGCTGGGCCATGTCCTGGGCCATGCCGCACAGTGCCGAGCCCACCAGGAAGATGACGATCGCGATCTGGAACAGCTTCTTGCGCCCGTACTGGTCGCCGAGTTTGCCCCACAGCGGCGTCGCGGCGGTCGACGCCAGCAGGTACGCCGTGACCACCCAGGACAGGTGCTCCATGCCGCCGAGGTCGCTGACGATGGTGGGCAGCGCGGTCGACACGATCGTCTGGTCGAGGGCGGCGAGCAGCATGCCGAGCAGCAGGGCGCCGATCGAGACGAGGACGCCGCCGGGAACGTGCTCCTGGCGCGGATCCCCCGTCCTGGCATGTGCGTCCAGGGCCATGAATGCCTCCCGGGGCTGTCGCGAACACCTCCATCGTGATCGGTGTGGCCCGTTATGGCCTCTCGAGTCCCGTTGGTTCCGCGCCCGACCGCCGGTCGTGTCGAGGCCGGCCGGGGTCGCACGTGTGTCTGGTGGGCGGTCGTGTGGAGGTTCTGGGTAGTCTCTGGAGTTCGTACGGGGAGGGGCGAACAGGTGAACGAGCCGACGGCGTGGCAGGGACGACCGGGACAGCACAGGCTTCCGTGCCCCGAGTGCGGGGCGCTCCGCGCGGCGGACAACACCCCGTCCTGCGCCTGCGCGCGGCGCGCGGCCGAGGCCCTGCGCGACACGCGTGAGGCGGAGGCGGCCGCGGCGGGGGACTTCGATCCGCTCCGCATCCGGCCCTACGTGGAACTGGACGGCGAGGGCGGTGCTCCCGGCACGGCGGACGCCCCGCCCGCGGACGGGGTCTCCGCGAGCGACCTGACCATGCCGCTGCCGGCCGTCCCCCCGGCGGCGTCCGACGCCACCATGCCGCTGCGCGCCGTGAGCCCGGCCGGTGCGGACGCGCGCACGACGGCGCTCCCCGCCGTGTCCGGCCCGGGCTCCTTAAGCACCGGCGACGGCCCGGACACGACGGACGCGTACGGCGACGACGGGGAGCCGCGCGGCCGGCGCCGTCGCCCCCTGCTGATCGCGGCGGCTGCCGGGGCCGTGGCCGTCGTCGCCGCGGTGGGGTTCGCCGGCGGACTGTTCACCTACGAGAAGCCCACCCGCGACGGCGCCCCGGAGGACGTCCGGGCGGCCGTGCCGGAGACCTCGCCCAGCGCGGGCGCCTCCGCGTCGCCGTCGGCGAGCCCGCCCGGGTCACCGTCGGACTCCCCCAGCGCCTCCCCGTCGCCTTCCGCGAGCGGGAGCCCGTCACCGTCCCCGTCCGCGTCGCCGTCGAGCGCCTCGCCGTCGGCATCCCCGTCGGCCTCCCCGAGTCCGTCGGCCGGCCCGAGCACGACCGCGCCGCCCGTCAAGCCCGGGAACGGGGCCGCCGACGCGGGCGCGGCCAGCCCCGGGGCGAGCGTCCTGCGGCCGGGCGACCGGGGGGACGAGGTCACGGAACTCGAGCTCCGTCTGAGCCAGTTGTCCCTCTACGACGACAAGCCCGACGGTGTCTTCACCCGCCAGGTGGAGGAGGCGCTGCGCACCTACCAGCGGTCCCGGGGGATCCAGGGCGAGGAACTCGGCGTGTACGGGCAGCTGACCCGGGCCCGCCTGGAGTCGGAGACGCACGAGCCTTGAAGGGCCGGCGTCCCGACGGCCGACGCCTCCGACGACACCCCCCACGGCGCCTCCGACGTCTCCGCCGGCGCTTCCGACGCGGCAGGGCGCTGACCCGCGCCCGCGGGGGCTCCTCAGCCCACGTGCAGGCGTACGCCCCCGGCGACGGCCTCCACGCGTACCCGCCGCAGATCGGGCACGACGACGTCCGGTTCGTGCGCCGCCGCGCGTGCTCCGACGCCCACGACGCGCATCCCGGCCGCCCGCCCGGCGGCGATGCCCGCGCCGGAGTCCTCGAACACCACGCACTCCTCGGGGGCGACGCCCAGCTCCGCCGCGCCCTTGAGGAAGCCCTCGGGGTCCGGCTTGGAGGCGCCCACCGACTCCGCGGTGACGCGCACCCGCGGCAGGTCCAGTCCCGCCGCCGCCATCCTCGCCGTGGACAGGGGGGCGTCGGCCGAGGTGACCAGGGCGTGCGGGACGCCGCGGAGGGAGGCGACGAACTCGGGAGCTCCGGGGACCGGGACGACGCCGTCCATGTCGGCGGTCTCCTCGGCCAGCATCCGCGCGTTGTCCTCGAGGTTGAGCTCCCTCGGGCGGTCGGGCAGCAGCAGGGCCATCGAGGCGTGGCCCTGGCGGCCGTGGACGACCCGCATGACCTCGTCGCCGTCGAGCCCGTGTTCGGCGGCCCAGCGCCGCCAGATCCGCTCCACGACGGCGTCGGAGTTCACCAGGGTGCCGTCCATGTCGAGCAGGAGGGCGCGGGCGGTCAGGACGGTGGGGGCGGACACGGGGGCCGGCATCGGCGACTCCAGCACGGTCGGGCGCGGGCCCGGCAGACGGAACGCGCGGGGGGGGCGGACGGCGTACGCGGACGGGGAGCAGGGGACGCGTGGAGAAGAACAAGGCGGCCCCGCCCGCCGGTCAGGGAAAACGGGCGGGAGCCACTTTGTTTTCTCACGGTACAAAACATTCGGGGGTACACGCCACCCTTGAGCCGCACAGTCTCACCCGGCGTCCCGTCCCACCCGACGCACCGTCCCACCCGACGCACCGTCTTACCCGGCGTCCCGTCCCACCCGACGCCCCGCCTCGCCCGCCCCCCCGTCACGCGGCGCCGGCCGCCCGCCTCAGCCGGCGATCGCCTCCCACAGGCTCCACGCCCCCAGGGCCAGCATCAGCGCCGCCGCGATCCGCGTGATCAGCCGCAGCGGCACCCGCTTCATGAGGGCCTTACCGCCGACGATGCCGAGCCCGGCCACGGCCCACAGCGCCAGCACCGCGCCGAGCCCGACGGAGAGCGGATCGTCGTAGCGGGCGGCGAGGTTCGCCGTCATGATCTGGGTCAGATCGCCGAACTCGGCGACGAGGATCAGCATGAAGCCCGCGCCGAAGACCTTCCAGAAGGACTGGTTCTCGGGCGTGCGGACCTCGTCCTCGTCGTCGTCCTTCTTCCTCAGCAGCACGGCCGCGCCGCCGAGGAAGAGCACACCGGTCAGCGCGTGCACGATCTGCTGCGGCAGCAGCGTCAGCACGCTGCCCGCCGCGACGGCGAGCGCGACGTGCACGGCGAAGGCGGCGGCGACGCCGGCGAAGACGTAGGAGGCGCGGTAGCGGGTGCCCAGGACGAGGCCGGCGAGGGCGGTCTTGTCGGGCAGTTCGGCGAGGAAGACGACGCCGAAGACGAGCGCCGTCACGGTAACGCTGATCAAGGTTCCTCAATCGGTCGGGCTGCCCCACCGAGAGCGCGGGGGCCTGTCAGCCCTGCGGAGACGCCTCGGCACGGCAGCGCACATGGCGCCCGCGCCGGACGGCACGGGCGTGCACTGCTTGCCGAAGGTCTCGCTGGCGGATCCACACGGGTGCGGATCGGCCTCCGGGCGCCGGCCCGGCATCCGTCACGAGGACGGGCCGAGCAGTATGTCGACGGTCCGGCGAAGAGCTACTCCCCTTCTGCGCCGTCCATGGTACGTGACACCTGCACCGACCTTGCCCGCCGGTGACGCTCGCCACATCCCCGCACGCCGCCGAAAAGCTTCACACCGAACGTCTTGTCGTGTCATGCGCACGTCATTAACTTCTCACCGCACGCACACCTCCCCGCAACGCGGCCCCGCGAGCATTCCCCCGCTCGCACCGCAACGCCCTCACCCCTCAAGGGAGTTCGCATGTCCCCCAGGCCCTCTGTCTACGCGCGTCAACGGCTCAGCATACTCGCGGCGCTCACCGGACTGGCAGCCTCCGTCGCACTGTTCAACGGCCCGACCGCCTCCGCCGCCCTCCCCACCCCGGTCAGCGCCGCCACCGCCCGCACGTACCTCGCCTCGCTCACGGTGGCCGCCGAGGACCGCACCGGCTACGACCGTGACCTGTTCAACCACTGGATCACCATCAGCGGCTCCTGCAACACCCGCGAGACCGTCCTCAAGCGCGACGGGTCCAACGTGGTCGTCAACTCCGCCTGCACCGCCACCGGCGGCAGCTGGTACTCCCCCTACGACGGAGCCACCTGGACCGCCGCCGCCGACCTGGACATCGACCACGTCGTGCCGCTCGCCGAGGCCTGGGACTCCGGCGCCGACGGCTGGACCAGCGCCAAGCGCCAGAACTTCGCCAACGACCTGACGCGACCGCAGCTCATCGCCGTCACCGACAACGTCAACCAGGCCAAGGGCGACCAGGACCCGGCCGAGTGGATGCCGTCGGTCTCGTCCTACCGCTGCACCTACGTCCGCGCCTGGGTGCAGGTGAAGTACTACTACGGCCTGTCGGTCGACTCCGCCGAGAAGAGCGCGCTCACGAACCAGCTGGTGAGCTGCTGATCCTACGACCGCACACGGTTCGCCGCCGGGATCTCCCCACCACGCCCCGTCGTTCCGTACCGTACGGGGCGACGGAGGAGGCGATCACATGGCCGGACTGCGGCTGGGACCCCTGCTGAGATACGCCGACAGCACGTCCGCGACCGTATGGGTCGAGGCGAGCCGTCCGTGCGCCGCCGAAGTGCGCTGCGCGGACGGCTCCGGCGGCACCGCCCGCACCTTCCAGGTGGCGGGACACCACTACGCCCTGATTCCGGTGACCGGCCTCTCCCCGGGGACCAGCACGCCGTACGAAGTGTTCCTCGACGGCACACGCGTGTGGCCTGCGCCGGACGCACCCTCGTCGTTTCCGCCCTCGGTCATCTGCGCCCCGGCCGGCGGCGACGACGTGCGCGTGGCGTTCGGCTCCTGCCGGTGGGCGGCGCCCGCCGCCGACGCGCACGACCCCGTGGGCCCCGACGCTCTGGACAGCCTCGCCGCGCGCATCGCCGCCGACCCGGAGGGCGAGCGGCCCGACGTCCTGCTGCTGCTCGGCGACCAGGTGTACGCCGACGAGACCTCCGACGCGACGCAACGCTGGCTGGCCGCCCGCCGCGACACCGACGAACCGCCGGGGACGGGGGTCGCGGACTACGAGGAGTACACCCACCTCTACTACGAGTCCTGGCAGGACCCCGAGATCCGCTGGCTGCTGTCCACCGTGCCCAGTTGCATGATCTTCGACGATCACGACGTCATCGACGACTGGAACACCTCCGCCGCCTGGCTGACCGACATGCGGGCCACCCACTGGTGGCGCGAGCGGCTGCTGAGCGGGCTGATGTCGTACTGGGTGTACCAGCACCTGGGCAACCTCTCCCCCGCCGAGCTGGCCGCCGACCCGCTCTACGCGGCCGTGTGCGCCACGCCCGACGGCACCGACGCGCTGCGCGACTTCGCCTGCCGCGCCGACGCCGACCCGGCTTCCGCGCGCTGGAGTTACCGGCGGGACTTCGGCCGGGTGCGGCTGGTGATGGTGGACTCGCGGGCGGCGCGCGTGCTGGAGGAGAGCAAGCGCTCGATGCTCGACCCGGGCGAGGCCGAGTGGCTGCGCGCCCAGGTGCTGGACGAGCCCGGCTCCTACGACCACCTCCTCGTCGGCACCTCCCTGCCCTGGCTGCTGCCTCATCTGGTGCACGACGTCGAGGGCTGGAGCTCGGCCCTGTGCCGGGGCGAACGGGGCGCCCGCTGGGCACGGTTCGGGGAGTGGCTGCGGCGCAAGGCGGACCTGGAGCACTGGGCGGCGTTCCCGTCGTCGTTCGCCGAACTGACCGGCCTGTTCGCGGAGGTCGGCACCGGCCCGCAGGCCCCGGCGACGGTGCTCGTGCTCTCCGGGGACGTGCACCACGCGTACATGGCCGAGACCCGGTGGCGGGACGGCTCGCCGGACGCGCGGGTGTTGCAACTGACGTGCTCGCCCGTCCACAACTCCGTCCCGCTGTCGATGCGGGTGGGTTTCCGCTTCGGGTGGAGCGCGGTGGCGCGGGCGCTGGGACGCCGGTTCCGCCGGCACGGGCACTGCGCCCGACCGCCCGTCAGCTGGCGCAAGAAGGGCGGGCCGTGGTTCGGCAACCAGCTCATGACACTGACGCTGCACGGTCGTTCGGCCCGGTTGCGGCTGGAGCAGGTGAGGCCGGCGCGGAACGGCGGGCGGCCCGGCCTGGAGACGGTCATGGAGTCACGGCTGAGCGGGTCCTGAGGGGGCCGGCGGCGGGGATCCGGTCGCCACGGGTGCACATTCGGTCGCCCGAGAGGCAAATTCGGTCTCAGCTAGTCGCATTCGGTCGCGGTAGGTGTGGATTCGGTCACGCTCTCGGTAGCGCACCTGAGCACAGAAAGCGCTCTACGTGCTGCGCTGTCACCAGGAAAGCGCCAAGGGGAATCCAAGCGGTGGCCAAATGTTGAACTTGCAAGCATCGCCGGAATCCGCCTACCGTGGGTCACTCGTTCGGTACCGCCGCCCCCACCGGCCGGTCCGTCCCCAGGACCGGTCGTCTTGACCGAAACCGAAGGAGTACCCCCCTCATGTCCGCTCGTCTCGACAGCGCACAGCCGTACGCGCTCGGCCTGTTCCGCATCGTCGTAGGCCTGCTCTTCGCCTGCCACGGCGCCGCCTCGCTCTTCGGCGTCCTCGGCGGGGCCGTCGGCACCGACGGAGGGACCGTCAGCGCCGGCACCTGGCCCGGCTGGTACGCGGCCGTCATCCAACTGGTCGGCGGCACCCTCGTGATGCTCGGCCTGGGCACCCGCGCCGCCGCGTTCATCGCCTCGGGTTCCATGGCGTACGCGTACTTCAAGGTCCACCAGCCGGAGGCGCTGTGGCCGATGGAGAACGGCGGCGAGGCGTCCGCGATGTTCTGCTGGGCCTTCCTGCTGCTGGTCTTCACCGGCTCCGGCGCGTTCGGGCTGGACCGGCTGCTCAGCCGTCGCACGACGCGGGAGCGGGCGCAGGAGCCGGCGGCGCGCGAGGCGGCCGTCTCCGCCTGACCCGTCACGGCCGGACGCCGACGACCGGCCCGTCGCGGCCCTACCCACGCGGCGCGTACCCGGGGCGCCCTCTCCGTTCACGGGGGAGGGCGCTTTCTGTCACCCCCCGGCGGGGCCCTTCTGCCGCTCGGCGCACGGTCGTTGAGGCGGCTCGCGGCTCTGTGCGTTGCCGAACACACGCGCACCCTGTGACCCTTCTGTCACATCATCGGCGTACGCTGTATGGCTGTCATGGCCGCACCTGCCGCTCCCCCGCGACACCGCGGCGAGGCCGGCCGCTACGGGGGAGACCGGGGAGTTCGGGGTGTTCGAAAGTGTGGGGGCGTGGGCGTTGATCGGCGCCCCGTGGATCTATGTGCTGGTGGCACTGTCGGTGCTGCTCGACGTGTTCCTGCCGGTGCTGCCGAGCGGGGTGCTCGTCATCGCCGCGGCGACGGCTGCCGCCGCGGGCTCGGGGGCGGCGACCGGACGGCTGCCGCATCAGGTCCCGGACATCCTGGCCCTGATCCTGTCCGCGGCGACCGCGTCCGTGCTGGGGGACCTGGCCGCGTACCGGCTGGCCTGGCGCGGGGGCGCGCGTCTGGACCGCGCCATCTCCCGCTCCCGGCGGCTCACCACGGCGCAGGCGCGTCTCGGCGGGGCGCTCGCGCGGGGCGGCGGGGCGCTGTTCGTGCTGGCCCGGTTCGCGCCGGCCGGCCGCTCGGTCGTCTCCTTCGTCGCGGGCGCCGCGCACCGGCGCCCGCGTGACTTCGTCCCGTGGTCGGCGCTGGCGGGTCTGTCCTGGGCGGCGTACAGCGCGGCGCTCGGGTACTACGGCACCCAGTGGCTGGGAACGGCATGGCTGGCCACGGCGGTGTCGGTGCTGGCACTGTTCGGAGCGGGAGCGGGAGCGGCATACGTCATGCGCCGCCAACCGGCCTGACCGACACGACGCGGGGCTGCCGCCACCCGTAGGAACCGGCCGCCAGCCAACCTGACCGACGCGGCGACCCGGGTGTGGGCTGCCGCCGCCGGAAAAACCGGCCGCCGCCGACCTGACCGACACGACGCAGGACTGCCGCCGCCGCAGGAACCGGCCGCCAGCCGGCCTACCGACGCGACGCCCCGGCCTGCGGGTGCCGCCGCTGGAGGAAGCGGCCGCCAGCCGGCCCGACGACACGGCGCTCCGACGCGGGACCGCCGCCGCCGGAAGGGCCGGCCACCGCCCGACCTGCCCGACACGGCGCCCCGGTGTGGGGGCTTCCGCCGCCCGGAGGGGCCGGGACCAGCGCCCCCGGTGCGGAGACGAGGGCGTGACTACGCTCCCCTCGCGGCCGAGCCCCTGATCTCCAGGTCGGCCAGCAGCTTCGCGGTCGCTGCCGCGATCGTGTCCACCGCTTCGTCGAACACCTCACGGTTGTGCGCGGCCGGCGCCCGGAAGCCCGACACCTTGCGCACGTACTGCAGGGCGGCGGCCCTGATCTCGTCGTCCGTGGCCTCCTCGGGCAGCGCGGGCGGACGCAGCGTCTTGATGCTTCGGCACATGGTCTCAGTGTCCCCCCGCTCCGGTCGGCGCGTCGCCGTCGAGGTCGACGCACCAGTCGTTCGACGTGATCCAGTTGCCCTTCGGGTACTCGAAGTCGGCCTGCCCGAGCAACGTGAACCCCGCCTTGCGGCACACCGCGTCGGAGGCGGCGTGCCGGACGTCGGGGAAGGCGTGCAGGGCTGCGTGGCCGCCGGCCGGACGGCGGGCGCGCACGACCCCGGTCAGGGCCCGCGCCGCGCTCACCGCGAGGCCTCTGCCCTGGAACTCCGGCAGGACGGCCCACCCCGTCTCCCAGACCGTCCCGCCCCTCCACTCGCGCTCCCAGTAGCCGATCGAGCCGACGGTCTCCTCGCTGCCCGCCGACACGACCCGGTACATGCACCCCGCCTCCAGCCCGACGTACCGCCGGTGCCGCTGTGCGAGTGCGTCCTCCGGCTCCGGTCCGCCCAGGTGGGCCGTCATCTCGGGACTGTTGGTCCGCCGCAGCAGCCAGAAGTCGCCCTCCGCCCAGGGGACCAGCCGTACCCGCTCCGCGCCCGTGCCCTCGTCCACGCCCTCGCCCACACCGATGCTCTCCATGACGTCACCGTAAGTGACGGCACTGACAGTCCCACCCGTTCCTTCGAACACACGACCCCCTCGACTGAGCTCGCCACCTAAATTCGAACAGGCGTACCATTGCCGTGTGGCGAGTTCCTTTGACTTCCCCAGCGATCTGCGCGCCGGCCAGGAGGAGCTGCATCAGGTGCGGGCCGAGCTGTCGGCCCTGCTGAAGCGGCTCCCCTGGTCGGTCGAGCCGTTGGACGGTTTCAGCGACGACGGCGGCTGGCGCAAGGTGGAGCGCCCCGCCTCCCCCGGCTGGTCGGCGGACGAACAGGCCGAGGTCGAGAAGCTCCGGCAGCGGGAGCACGAACTCGCCGTGTTCGTCACCTGCCACCGCTTCTGGACCGAGGTCGCCACCGGGGACGTCGTGGAGGCCCGCACGCGCCTCAAGCACGCACCGCCGCCCCCGCCGGCCGAGGACGCGTCCGACGGCGGCACGCAGGACGCACAGGAGGCGTAGCGCACGCACCCGGACACACGAGAGGGCCCCCGGAACTCTCCGGGGGCCCTCTCGCTTCTCACCTGGTGGGCGCGGACGGTTTCGAACCGCCGACATCCTGCTTGTAAGGCAGGCGCTCTACCCCTGAGCTACGCACCCAGGACGAGTGGACAGACTACATGGCCGCATGCACTGCCCCGCAAACCCGTATCCCGTCGCGCGGAAGCGACATCCGCGTGCGGAAGGCGAACTGATCGGCTCGTGTGTTCGTCCTCAAGCGGTGGGAGAATGACACCGGGCACGGGCGGATCACACCACGGGGAGAGGGATCGTGACGGCGACACCAGCGCAGCCGCACTCGCCGTCGGAGCCGCGCGCACGCCGGCCCAGCCGCACACCGACCAGCACCCCCGGCCGCCGCGCGGCCGGGCTGCGGGACGCGCTCGTCCTCGCCGCGCTGCCGCTCGTCGCCGCGCTCGCGCTGCCCGCCGCGTTCGCGGGCGGCGGCACCCGGCGCTGGTTCGGCGGGCGCGCGGAGGGGCAGCGGGCCGAGGCGCAGGCCGCGAAGGACGCCGCGGCCGCCGCGTTCTACGAACTCGACACCGCCCAGCGGGACCTGCGGATCTCGATCGAGACCATCACCGCCGTCGACGACTCCCCGGCGGCCCGGCGTGCCGTCGCCGACTTCGAGGCGATCGGCCGGCGCGTCGACGAGGCCAGCCACCAGTACATCCAGGCCGTCGACGCTCATGACCTGGACCGCGACGACCTCGAAGCCTCGGCCGCCGCCCGCGCGCGGGGTGAACTGGCCCGCGCCAAGGAGGAGTTGGAGCGGGTCAAGGGAGAGCTGGACCGGTTCGCGGACGGGCTGGGGCCGCTGCTGGGCAAGGCCGAGACGCAGCTGGCCCGGGTCGCGCCCGCCGTGGAGCGGGCCCGGCAGGCCCTGCTGGCCGCGTCGAACGCGCTGGACGCCGCCCGGGGCTCGGGGCTGCGCGCCGACGACCTGGCGGCCCGGCTGGCGGCGCTGGGGCCCGAGCTGACCCGGCTCAACCAGGGCGCCGGGCAGCACGGCGTGCCGCAGACCCTGGAGCGGGCCGAGCGGGTCTCCCGGGAGGCGGAGGCCGTGCGGGCGCAGGCCGAGCGGCTGCCGGAGCAGGCAGCCGAGATCGACCACCGTCTGGTGTCGCTGCGGACCCGCGCGCAGGCGCTGACGACCCGCGCCGGGCAGGTGGAGCCGGTGCTGAGCGAACTGCGACGGCGGTTCACCGCGCCCTGCTGGCAGGATCTCCAGCACGTCCCGGAGCAGGCCGTGGAGCACGTACGGCAGGCAGAGGCGAGGCTCGCGGAGGCGCGGGCAGCGCGGGAGGCGCAGCGGTGGCCGGACGCCACCGCGCTGCTGTCGACGGCGCGGGCGCTGCTGAACGTCACCGACGAGGCCGTCTCGGCCGCCGGGGACCGTCTGGCCCGACTCGACGCCGTGCAGAAGGACCCGCGTCAGGAGATAGAGCGGACCCGGTTCGCGATCCGCGACGCCCAGCGGCTCGCCATGGCCGGCCGCAACACGCCCGATCCGCGGCACGCCCGGCCGCTGGACGAGTCCGTGGCCCGTCTGGAACGGGCGATCACCGTGCTGGACGGCCACCACCCCGACTACTGGCACTTCCTCACCGAGACGGAGGCGGTCCGCCGCACGGTCGCGGACGTGGTGGCCCACATCCGGGGCGAGCGAGGCGCGGCGTCGGCCCACTGAGCCGGTGCCGGGGACACGCGGGCTGCCGTTGCCGCCCCGGCGCGGCGGGCGGATATTGGGAGGTGCGCACTTCGGCGCGCGCTCCAGTCACGCGCTCCGGGTGCGCACTCGGGCACGCGGCGCACTCAGGCACGCTCTCCAGGTGCGTACCAGGGTCCGCCGGCCCGGCGAGCGAGACAGGGAGGCGGCGATGGCCACACACACGGTGCGTTCGGAGCATCGGCGGCGTATCCGGCTGGACGATCATCTGCCCGTCGACCACCGGCTGAACACGGTCTACCGGGTCGGCGCCGGGCTCATGGGCGCCGGGCTGCTCACGTTCGGGATCTTCGGCATCCTGCACCGGATCGGCTTCTTCGACACCGGCGGGGACACCGTCTGGTCGCTGAACACCAACGGCGCGCTCAGCTGGCTGTCGGTCGCCGTCGGACTGCTGCTGATGGTGGGGATGGTGATCGGCGGGAACTTCGCGTCCACGCTGAACATGACCCTGGGGGTGCTGTTCGTCCTCAGCGGCTTCCTGAACATGGGGCTGCTGGAGACGGACTACAACTTCCTGGCGTTCCAGATCCAGAACTGCCTGCTCAGTTTTGTGATCGGGATCCTGCTGCTGGTCTTCGGGATGTACGGCAGGGTCGGATCGGCCCTGCCGCACGACAACCCCTACTACCGGGCGCGCCATCCCGACCTCGCGGAGGAGCGGGACCGCAACCGCGAACGCCGGGAGGAGTTCCCGGCCTGACGGGCACGACGGCCGGTCAGGCGCGGGCCCCGATCAGGTGCGGTACGCGTAGTAGTTCGCGGTCGGGTACGACGCGAGGATGCTCTGCAGCGACCGGCTGTAGGTGTTGGTGGAGTGGTACGTCAGGTACGGCACACCACGGCTCTTCGAGGTGACGATCATGGTGTGGTCCTTCGAGCCGTCACGGTCGAAGTCCATCTGGAGCACGTCGCCGACGTCCAGCTGGTAGACGTTGGCGAGGCTGGTGGTCCGCTTGGAGTTCTGGGCGAACCAGGACCACTCGTTGACGCCGACGAACGAGTCCGACTGGATCTCGTTGTTGCCGAACCACTTGGTGTAGTCGTACACGTAGCCGGGGACGTGCTTCCAGCCGCCCGCCTTCAGCGACTGGCTGACGAAGTTGGTGCAGTCGCCGCCCGCGCCGTGGCCGTTGAAGTTGGGGTAGGCGGGGTTGTAGTTCGACCAGTACTGCTTGGCGTACGCGGCCATCGCGTTGTAGTTCAGGCCGCTGGCGCTGAAGTTCTTCGGGTTGGCCGGGCCCGGGTACGTGGTGGACGCCTTGGGCGCCGCCGGCGTGGTGCTGCCGGTGGTGCCGACGCGGGGGGCGACGGCGGGCCGGTCCGTCTGGTTCACCGCGACGCCCTCGTCGGTGTCACGGATACCGGTGAGCTGCCAGTTGCCGTGCTTGTCGGCGGAGAACGTCAGCTCGTGACGGGCCTGGAAGCCGGTGGCCTGCGGCTCGCCGCCGCGGACCTTCGCGTACGTCAGCGTGGTGGTCTCGGTGACCGCGACCTTGGCCGTGCGGCCCTTGACGTTGGTGGCGTTCAGGGTGACCGTCGTGCTGCCGCTGCTGTACTTCTCGCCGAGCTTGGCGAGCGTGTCCTTGCGGTGGTCGAGCGAGGACAGCGCGGAGTCCTCGGTGCGGGCCAGACCGGAGGACAGCTTGACCTTCCCGGAGAAACCGTCGGTCAGCGGCTTCTTGCGGTCACCCTTCTTGCCGTCGACCAGGGCCTCGGTCCGGTCGGTGAAGACCGCGTCCGCCAGCCGCTGGAAGGTGGCCTTCGTCTTCGCGTCCACCGTCGGGTCGTCGACGACCGCGGCGCCGGCGCTCCAGTTGGGCAGCAGCGCCACGCCGGCGACGACCGAGGTGGCGGCAGCTCCGAGTATCGCGGCTCTGCGCCGCGTACGGCTCAATTTCCTTGACTTCACTGGTGTTTCCCCTCTGCCCCGGCGGGAGGGATGCCGGGACCGGAATCTTCGCACGCCATGTGTGGCTGTTGTGAAGAGGGGTAAGGGCACTTGGGCCAGGGAGTTATACGACTGTCATGGGGGCGGCCGCGACACGTGTCAGTGCGCGGCCGTGGCGTCACCGGACGGCCTACTGGACGACCGAGGACCAGTTGGGACTCTGCGCCGGGTCGAGGGTGCGCAGCCGCTCCAGAGTCGCCGGCTTCTGCACGTCCATCCAGTCGGCCAACTCCTTGAAGGACACGCACTTGACGTCCTTCTTGGTGCACACCTTCTTGACGGTGTCGTCGACGGCCTTCATGTAGATGCCGCCGTTCCACTCCTCGAAGTGGTTGCCGATGAACAGCGGGGCGCGGCTGCCGTAGTAGACGCGGTTGAAGCCCGCCATGTAGGTGTCGGCGGTCTCCTTCTCCCACTCGGGGTACTTCGCCGGGTCGCCCTGGGTCTGGCCGTCGGACTGGTTGTAGAGGAAGTTGAAGTCCATGGACAGGCCCTGGTACTTGCCGCCCTCGTAGGGGAGCATCTGCAGCGGGAAGTCCCAGACGCCGTTCTTCTTCGCCGGCCAGATCTGGAAGTCGCCCTTGGAGCTCGCGTCGTAGCGCCAGCCGTAACTCTTCGCGGCCTTCAGCAGGTTGGCCTGGCCCTCCAGGCAGGGGGCGCGGCCGCCGACGACGGCCTTCCGGAAGTCGAAGGGCAGCGGCTTCATGTCGGTGTAGCCGGTGTTGGTCTTCCACTTCTCGGCGAAGGCGTAGAACTGGTCTATCTCGCTGCGCCATTCCGCGACGCTCCAGTCGTCGCCGCCCTTCGCACCGCAGAAGTGGCCGTTGAAGTGGGTGCCGATCTCGTTCCCCTCCTCCCACGCCTTGCCGAGCTGCTCGATCGTGGTGCGGATGTGGTCGTCGGTGGGGAAGCTGATCGCGGCCGAGCCCTTGGGGTGCTGCGGCGGGCTGTAGAGGTCCTTCTTGCTCTTGGGCAACAGGTAGATGCCGGTGAGGAAGAAGGTCATGTGGGCGTCGTACTCCTTGGCGAGCTCCCGGTAGTGCTGGAAGAGCTCGTCGTCGCCGGCCAGGGCGCCGTCCCAGGAGAAGACGACGAACTGGGGCGGTTTCTCACCGGGTTTGAGGGGCTCGGCCTTCAGGCCGCCCTTCTGCGGGCCGGTGTACGAGGTGGAGCCGTCCCCCAGGATCTTGGTCTTGCCGTCCCATTCCGGCTCCTTGGAGGTCGTCGCGTTCCTCTGCTGTTCCCCCGAGGACGCGGTCGGCGCGGTGTTGTCCGTGCGGTTGAGCACCAGGTAGCCCGCCGTCAGGGAGGCGACGGCGAGGAACGCCGCCAGGCTGACGAACCCGGGACGAGCGGCGGGGCGGCGCGGTGCCGCGGCCTTGCGGCGGCGGCCCGACGGTGACTTCATGTGCGGCTCATTCTCCAGACGGTCGGTGACGGCGGGGTCCGTCGGTGGTCAGCCGAGCGGGCTCATGGCCTTGGACCAGATGTCGTAGGCGACGCCGTCGGTGGTGTCGCCGGCGACGCCCTCCAGCGGCAGCGGTTCGAGGCTCTTGGTGAGGTCGATGCGGTAGACGACGATCGCCGTGGACACCGACTTGGCGGTGCCGACGTACCAGGCGGCGTTGTCGTCCTCGGTGGTGCCGGCCTTGCCGGCCACCTCGGCGCCGGCGGACGCGGCGGAGGGGTGGGCGGCGCGGAAGGAGCCCTTCAGGGCCGAGGTGACCTCGCGGGCCACGTCGGCGCCGACGGCGCGGCGCGGCGCGGGCATGTCGAGGGCGACCTTGGTGCCGTTGTGGGTGATCTTCCACACCGAGTACGGCTCGGTGTGCTTGCCCTGGGCGGCGAACGTGGAGTAGCCGCTGGCCATGCGGATGGCGCTGGGCGTGGAGCTGCCCGTGGACAGGGCGGGGACCTGGGCGCCGATGCTGGAGGCGAGCAGTCCGGAGGCCTCGGCGGTGGAGCGCACGTTCTCGAGGCCGGTGTCCATGCCGAGTTGCATGAAGGGGGTGTTCACCGACAGCTCCAGCGCCCGGCGCAGGGAGATCTTCCCGTAGGAGCGGTCGCCGTCGTTGCTGGCGGACACCTTGCGGCCGCTGCGGTCCCAGTAGGGCCCCTCCGGGGTGGTCACCGGTATGTCGTCGTCGCCGTCGTAGACGGTGTCGCCGGTGACCTCCGTCGCCTCGCCGCCGCGCTCCTTGTGGACGCCGTGCTCCAGTCCGGCCGCGTACACGAACGGAAGGAAGGCCGAACCGGCCGGGACGGTGGTGGCGTTGGACTCGTTGTAGCCCTGCGTACGGTGGTCCGGGCCGCCGTAGACGGCGAGGATCCGTCCGCCGGTGTCCACGGAGGCGGCGCCGTAGTGCGCGTTCTTCGCGGCCTTGGGTTCGTCCTTGGCGGCCTTGGCGCGGGCCTTGGTGACGGCGTCGGTGAGCTGCGCCTCACGCTTCTTGTCGAAGGTCGTGTAGATCTGGTAGCCGCCGAGGTCGAAGTCCTTGTCGGTGATCTTCCCGGCCTTCTTGGCGTACTGGGCGGCGAGTTCGACGAGGTAGTCGCTCTGCTCACCGGTGTCGTACAGCGGGTTGCTCTTGAGCGGGTCGGGGAACTTGGTGTACTTGGCCCGCTCGGCCTTGGACAGCTTGCCGATCTCGACCATCCGGTCGAGGGTCCAGGTCCAGCGTTCCATGGCGCGGGCGCGGTTGGAGCCGCTCAGCGTCGGGTCGTACAGGCCGGCGCCCTTGAGCAGGGAGGCGAGGAAGGCGGCCTCGCTGGCGTTGAGTTCGCTGACGTCCTTGCCGTAGTAGGCCTGGGCGGCGCGCTGGATGCCGTAGGTGCCGCGGCCGAACCAGCTGGTGTTGAGGTAGCCCTCGAGGATGTCGTCCTTGCTCATCTGGTTGTCCAGCTTGAGCGCGATCATCGCCTCGGTGAACTTGCGGCTGACGGTCTGGTTCTGGTTCAGGTAGACGTTCTTGACGTACTGCTGCGTGATCGTCGAGCCGCCCTGGGTGTCGCCCTGGCCGATGGTGCGGAACAGGGCGCGGCTGATGCCCTTGAAGGAGATGCCGGGGTCGCTGTAGAAACTGGCGTTCTCGGCGGCGAGCACCGCCCAGCGGACGTCCTCGGGGATGTCCTTGAGCGGCATCGCCTGCCGCTGCACCCAGCCGGTGCGGGCCATGGGCGTGCCGTCGGCCCAGAAGTACACGTTGTCCTGCTGGGTGGCGTAGGTGTTGAGGTTCTCCGGTATGTCGGTGACGGCGTACGCCGTGACCAGGAAGAGGGTGCTCAGGCCGAGGGCGCCGAGGAGGCCGCCGAGCCACTGCCGCCAGGAGGGCACCCACCGCTGCCAGCCTTCGCGGCCCGGGCGCGGGTACTGCGGGCGCATCCGGCGGACGTAGGGCTTCAGGCGGGCGGCCAGCGGGGCCAGATGGGGGCCGAGCAGGGCGGATATTCGGGCGTGGAGCCGGCCGAAGAAGGAGGGGCGCGGCGCTTTGCGGCTCTTGCGCCGGTTCCCGGGGTCCTCGGATGCCGCCGGGGAGTCCCGGGTGACGGGTATCCCTCCGTCCGGGACGCGCAGTTGCATGGTCTCGTCGGCTTTGAAAGAAGCCGGGACCTTCAACTGCATGGTCGCGTCGGGCTCCTGGGGCTCCTCCCCCTGCCCCCTCTGGGTCACACTGTCTCCCTCCGCACTCGGTGCTGCTCGCGCAGGCAGACGTACAGACGTACGAGGACCTGACATGGTTGCCGTGTCGACGGCTGCAGACCCTGAGTCCCACGACCTCGCGGTTCATCGCGGCGCTCTCAAATTACCAGCGCTCTTCGCAAGTTCTCCACATGAGAAATCGACAGAAGCAAACACAGTCGGCGATGCGGGGAATACATCAGAACACCTCGGGTCAATCCTAAACTTTCCCGTCCCTTCGCCCGAAGTCGGGGTGGGTCAGGGCATTCGGCGGGGACGCCGGTGGGCGACGCCCCGGCCGAATGCACTGGTTGTTCGGCAGTTCCCGAAAAGTCCCCGCTACCTCAGGTACACGAGGCCGTCGGTGAGGACGGTGGGACGCCTCGGTGTGCCTTCCACCACGATCCTGACCGTGTGCGGGCCGCTCTCGGCCCAGGTCCGGGTCCAGATGGCGTTCCGGTAGCCGACCTTGGACAGCCTGAGGTCCACGGTCGTCGCCTTCTCGCCGTCCACGTAGACGTCCGCCCGGCCCGAGAGGGCGGACCGCGCGACCACCCAGGCGACCGAGCGGCCGGTGAACGTCCACGTCAGCGAGGCGTCCTTGGAGCGGCTGCCGAGGGAACCGCCGCCCAGGAAACCGTCGGACGACTTGGCCGTCCAGGTCCCGGTCCGGACGGCGTCGGTCTCCTCGAGGACGGCCGTCGTGCCCGCGACCGAGGCCGTGGTGGTGTTCCCGGCCACGTCGGAGGCGTTCAGCGACCAGGTGGTGGTGGCGCCGAGGGGTGCGGTGTACGGGGCGCTGGTGACGGCCGGTCCGAAGGCCGCCGCCGTCGGGGCGGTCAGGCGCACCTCCTTCAGGGCGGCGTCGGCCGCGGTCCACCCGAGGGTCAGCGGCACGGCGGCCGGGTCCACGACGCCCTGGCGCAGGGCGAGGCCCGGCGCGACGGGGAAGGTGGGCGCGGTGGTGTCCGAGGTCACGGCGACGGGCTCGGTGACCGAGGTCCGGCCGGACAGGTGGACGGCCCTGACCCGCAGTTGGTGCGCGCCGTCGGTCAGCGGCACCCGGGCGGAGGTCGCGTCGCCGTCGGCGGTGAGCGCCGGCTCCTCGTCGACCAGCACCTCGTAGCGGGAGACGAGCGCGGCCGGTGTCGTGGCCGACCAGTTCAGCGTGACGGGGCCGGTGGCGTACCGGGTCGGGCCGACGGCGGTCGTGCCGGTGACGGAGGTGAGCGTCAGCCCCGTCACGGGTCCGGCGGCGAGGCCGCGCAGTTCGCCGAGGCGGGCGTAGAACGCGTCGCCCGGGCACAGGGTGTTGTAGCCGTCGCGGTGCCCGTGGATCGCCGGGAGGGTCAGCGTCTCCCCGGGCCCCCAGGACCTGCCGGCGAGGGTGCGGCCCTCGACCGCGGTGGTGAGGTCGACCGCCGAGTCCGGCTCGACGCCGTACTGGCCGAGCTTCCACGCGGCGAGCCGGGCCACCGAGACCATCGCGGCCTGGGAGGGCGGGGAGTCGGTGTACGTGCCCAGCACGGCGATGCCGGTGGTCTGGGAGTTGAAGCCGTAGGCGTGGGCGCCCACCACCGGCAGGTCCACGCCGCCCTTGCGGCCCTCGTAGACGGTGCCGCACTTGTCGACGACGAAGTTGTAGCCGAGGTCCTTCCAGCCGAGCGTCCGCACGTCGTAGGTGTAGACGGCGTTGATGATCGACGGCGCCTCGGCGCAGGTGTAGTCGTTGCTCTGGGCGGTGTGGTGCACCACCACGGCCTTGATCTTCCCGCCGGGCGGATAGGCGGGCTCCTCCGGGCTGAGCGACTCGTCCGCGCCCCATCCGGAGCGGGGCGTGATCGGCGGCCGCGGCACGGTGGACGGCGGCGCGGTAGGCGTCCCCGGCCCGGAGGGCGACGGCGACGCGGACGCGGAGGGCGACGCCGGCTGTGACGACGAGGGCGACGCCGGCTGTGACGACGAAGGCGACGCGGAGTCCGAGGTGGGCGCCTCGGACGGGGACGACCCGTCCGTGGCCGTCTCCGACGCGGACGGGGGCGTCGACGGGGTCGCTTCCGGCGGCGTCGTCTCCGGGGCGGTGGGACCGTCCCCGTCGGCGACGAACGCGGCGGGCTCGATGCCACCGGCCGCGGTGGAGCTCCCGTCGGCGGCGATCATGTCCAGGCGCAGCCCCTGTGGCAGGCGTCGCGCCGCCTTGCCGTTCACCCGCACCTCGACGCCGTCGGACGGCCCGACCCACGCGGGCTCGGTGCCGCCCCGGACGCCGCCCACCTCCTCGCGGCCCGCGTCGCGCTCCAGCGCGAGCCAGTCCGACCAGGTTCCGGAACCGACCGCCCTGGTGCGCACCTCGACCGTGCCGTTCAGCACGGCGGAGGGGTCCCGCCAGGTGACGCCCAGCATGCCGAAGGGCTCGGTCTCCCGCCGGCCCAGTGTGGCCGACGCGCCGTCCCGGCTCGGCGTCAGCGCGGCCGACCGGACCTGGTCACGGACCGGTCCGCGCTCGTCGCGGCCCCCCTCGCCGGACGGCCCCCCGGTCGCCGTCTGCACCGCCAACAACGTCCCGCACACGCCCGCCGCGACGACCGCGCCCGTCCCCCACCGACGACGCCTCATTCAGACCCGCACACCTTTCCCGTGCCACGGAACCGGCGGCCTTCCGGGACCCCCCAGGGCAGACCGCCCGCACTGTTTCAAGATTTGACAACTGTAAATACCATGAAGATCGGGTTCCGGCCAGTCGGGGTCGAGCCATCGGCTTTCCGGGGCGAGGACGGGCCGCCCGGCTAACCTGGGCGCATGCCTCGCTACGAGTACCGCTGCCGGACGTGCGGCGACACGTTCGAACTGAGCCGCCCGATGGCGGAGTCCTCCGCCCCCGCCGACTGCCCCGCCGGCCACGACGACACGGTCAAGCTGCTCTCCGCCGTGGCCGTGGGCGGCACGACGACCGCCCCCGCGCCCAAGGCGGGCGGCGGGGGCGGGGGCGGCGGCTGCTGCGGCGGAGGCTGCTGCGGCTGACTCCGGCGACGGGCGCGGCGGCTGACGTCAAAGACGGGCCGCGGCGGGGGTCATCCCTCGTGTGCCCCCCGCAGGAACTCCCGCAGGATCCGCTCCCCGGCGAGGACGCCCCGCTCGGGCAGCGCCGTGATCCGCGGCGCCGTCCAGGCCTCGTCGGCCAGTTCGCCGTGGCCGGGGCGCCAGCCCCGGTCCGCCGCCAGGAGCAGGTCGGCGTCCAGGAGCGAGTCGCCGGCGGCCAGCGTGAGCTGCGCGCCGGTACGGCGGACCACCTCGCGCACGGCCGCGCTCTTGGTGAGCGGCTTGGGCACGGCGTAGATCTTGCGGCCCTGCAGGGACACCGTCCAGCCGCGGTTCTCCGCCCAGACCGCGAGCTCCTTCACCCACTCCTCGGGCAGCAGCTCGCGCTCCACCACGAGGTAGGCGAACAGGTCCTCCGCGACGCGCTGCTTGCGCAGCCAGAGCGGGTCGGAGAAGGCCGCCAGATGCGCCTGCACCTCCGCGAGCGGCGCGCACTCGTCGGCGAGCCGCGCGGTCACCGACGCGTGCCAGTCCGGGTCGGACACCCCGTCGACCAGGAGGTGGCCGCCGTTGGCGCAGATCGCGTACTTGGGCGGCGGGCCCGGCAGGTTGATGCGCAGGTACTGCTTGCGCGTCCGGGTGGTCGTCGGCATGAACAGCGCCGCGTCCCCGAGTTCGGTGAGCAGCCGCGCCGACGTCTCCGTCATGAACGACAGCGGCCGGCTCTCGTGCACCTCCACGCAGAGCAGCCGGGGCGCCCGCGCGTCCGGCATGGTCAGCGCGAGGGCCGCCGCGGAGTAGATGAGCGTACGGTCGAGGTCGCTCGCCACCAGCACCGGCATCAGACCGTCACCGCCCGGCCGTCGGCGCCGGTCGCGCCCCGCGTGTACTTCGGGTGGATCAACCCCACGCAGGTGTACGGCAGTTCGCCGACCTCCTCCACCGGCACCCCTCGCTGTCCGGCGAGCAGCCGGACGTGGTCCAGGTCGGCGCCCGCGCCGGAGCGGGCCAGGATCTTCCACGGGACGCGGCGCAGCAGCACCCGGGTGGTCTCGCCCACGCCGGGCTTGACCAGGTTCACGTCGTGGATGCCGTACTCCTCGCTGATGCGCTCCACCGCGGCCCAGCCCTCCCAGGTGGGCGAGCGGTCGCTCGCGAGGAGCTCCTTCACCGTGCCGTCGACGGCGTCGGCGACGTCGGGGAAGCGGGCGGAGACGGCGTCCAGGAAGGCGTTGGACAGGTCCGCTCCGGCCAGTTCGCGGTAGAACTTCGCGCCGTGGAAGTCGTGCGGGCCGACCAGGTCGGCGCGCAGCACCGTCCGCGATATCAGGCCGGACACCGTGGAGTTGAGGCATGCGGAGGGGATCAGGAAGTCCTCGCGGGTGCCGTACGTGCGCACGCAGGATCCCGGGTCGGCGAGCACCGCGATCTCCGGGTCGAAGCCGGGCGCGCCGCCCGCCGCCTCGAACTCCTCGACAGCCGCCGCGAGTTCGCGGGTGATCGCGCCCTTGCCGGTCCAGCCGTCGACGAAGACGACGTCCCGCGGGTCGTGGTGCTCGGCGAGCCAGCGCAGCGCGTTGGCGTCGATGCCGCGCCCGCGCACGATCGACACGGCGTAGTGCGGCAGCTCGAGACCGTGCCGGTGGGCCGCCCAGCGGCGCATCAGCACGCCGACGGGGGTGCCGGCGCGGGCGAGGGAGACCAGGACGGGGCGCGGGGAGCGTTCGGCGATCACCAGCTCCGTGACCGCGCCGACCGCCTGCGCGAGACGCGCCGCGGAGGTCCCGAGGGCGGCGTGGAACAGCTCCTGGTACTGCTCGCTGGGCTGGTACTCCACCGGCAGCGACTCGGCGTAGTGCGCGCCGCCCGACTGGATGGCCTCCTCGCGCTCCTCGGTCGGCGCCTCCAGCGTCACCTCCGAGAGGTCCTGGAGCAGCCAGCCGACCTCCTCGGGCGCGTACGAGGAGAAGGCGGGGCCGCGGAGGGGCTCGGACAGCATGGAGGGTCTCATTTCGGGCAGGGCGTCGGCGTACAGCGGCTCGGGCACGTACGACGGTACGACGGCGAGGACCACGTGCGGGGTGTGCGCGGCGAGGCGGTCGAGGAGGCCGCCGGGGGCGTGCAGCTCCTCCGTGTCGGCCGCGGAGTCCACGACGGCGACGACGGCGTCGAATCCGGCGCCGGCGACGTTGTAGGCGTAGCGCTCGCCGGGGCCGTCGGCGGGGTCGTCGTGCGCGGGGAAGACGAGGCGGCTGCGTATCGCGTAACCGGGGTCGTCGACCGCGAGGACGGGGGAGCGGGTGGTGGTGGAGTAGGTGACCTCGACGCCACCGCCGCGCTCCAGCTCGCAGGCGAGGCGCAGGGGGGCGTACATCAGCTCTTCGAAGCCGAGGAAGTGCACGCGGTGGGCGTCCCTGGGCAGTGCGGCTGCCAGGCGGGCGGCCATGTCGGGGAGGGCGGCGTCGAGTTGTGCGCGGTGGGCGGGCGTGAAGCCGTGCCGACCCCCGTCGGGGAGGCCTTGGGGCCAGTTCAGGTCCACGCGGGTGAGGTGGTGTGTTGGCTGCGGGCCGGTGGGGGTTGTTCGCGCAGTTACCCGCGCCCCTGGGGGGTTGCCGGAACCGTCCGTTTCATGGCTCACCGTTGCCTCGTACCGCGCCACCAGCTCCCGCCCCTTCTCCAGCACCCCCTCCGGCAGGAGCACCGTGCCGGAGGCGGCCGCGACCAGGTCGACTCTCGCGCCTATCTCGCGGGCGAAGTCGTTCAGACGCCCCGCGTCCGCGGCCGAGCGCATGTCGACCAGGGCGACCACCACGTACCGGCGGCGCGGATAACGCTCGTGGAGGTCACGGATGGTGTTGAGGACCGTGTTGCCGGTGGAGAACTCGTCGTCGACCAGGACCAGCGGCCCGTCGCCGACCAGCAGCGCGGGGTCCTCCGGCAGCAGCAGGTGGGACGTGGCGTGGGAGTGGGCCTCCTCGAAGCCGCCGGCCCGGGCGACCCCGGGCACCGGGCGGCGAGTGGAGTGCAGGCAGGGGACGGAGCCGATGCCGTCGGCGACGCAGTGGCCGAGGCCGGTCGCGGTCTCCGCGTAGCCGAGGACGACCGCGTTCCCCGCCTCCGCGCCCAGCAGTTCCCGCACCCGGCGGCCGAGGGCGACGCCGTGGCCGCGGACGACGGCCGGCGACTGCGGGACGTGTTTGCCCAGCACGTTGGAGACGAGCAGGTGCGCCCGCTTGGGGTTGCGGCGCAGGGCGAGCCCCAGGTGGTCACGGAGCGCGTCGTCGCCCACGAGTTCCAGCCCGAGCCGCTCGGCGACCCAGGTCCCGGACCAGACCGCGTTGTTCACTGAGTTGTTCATGCGTCCCTATGTCGAAGCCAGGTGGAGAGAGGAGTGAGGCGAGTGAGGGGGGGCTCAGCCGGGGATGGTCGCGGCGAGCAGGTCGACGAAGCTGACGTCCTCGTTGGCCACGCCGAAGACCTCGGCCCGGAGCATGGTCCGCTCCGCCCAGGCGCGGTGCGGCTTCACCTCGTTCATCTTGTTCGTGTACGCCGACCGCAGCACTCCCCCGCCGCCGCGCTCCGGCCGCAGGATGTCCGCCGCGTCGCTGTACTCCTCGTGGCTGACGACGGACAGCGCGTGGACCGCCGGCACGTGCGAGGGGTGGATGCAGGTCTTGCCGAGCAGGCCGTTGGCGTGGTCGAGCGAGATCTCGCGCAGCAGCCCGTCCATCGCGTGCTCGATCAGCTTCTCACGCAGCTCCACGGCCTGTCCCTCCAGGAAGGGGCTGTGCCGCAGCATCGGCTTGAACATGCGCTCGGGCACCCGGAAGTACTCCCACACCGGCCCGGTCACGGTGAATCCCGAACCGTCGGCCCGGCCGAGCATGTTCACCACGTCCGCGATGACGGAGGCGACGATCTGCACGTCGTAGGCGGTCATGTCGGGGGCCCGGCGCAGCCCGTAGGAGGAGCAGAAGTCGGTCACGCCGAGGCGCAGGGCGAGGACCCGGCTGCGGTACTTCTCGACGGCGCGGGCGATGCCCTCCAAAGCCTCCACCCGCGACTCCCGGTACATCAGCTCGGGCGTCTCCAGCACGGGCATGCCGAACAGCCGCCGGCCGCTCGACACCTCGGCGCCGGTCAGCGCCTCCAGGAAGGGGATGCCGCGCTCCTCGGTGAACTTCGGGAACACGAAGCCGCTGAGCAGCCGCGCCTGCGGGCCGAGGCGCCGGACCAGGTCGGGGATCTGCTCGGGTGCGCGGACCCGGATGAACAGCAGCGGCAGTTCGCCCGCGGGGCGGGCGGCGAGCTCGGTGAACTGGCGGACGAGGTTCCGCTCGCCCTCGGCCACGTCCTCGTCGCCGATGGAGTCCTCCAGGCACAGCACCATCGAGACCACGCCGCGTGCGGTCTGCTTGACCACGTCGTCGGCGAGCCGGGGCCTGGTGGCCGGGCTGTAGAGCGTGGCGCCCAGGGCGGCGGAGAGCAGCCGGCCCGGCGAGTCGGCGTCGAAGGCGCACGGCTCCCGGTGGAAGAGACGCTGCCGCACCTCGGCGGTGAGGTGCCCGAAATGACGCATGTATCTCCCCCGTGGAGCAAGGTGGCCGGTGGATTTCGGCGATGGGTGGCCGGTAATAGTACGTAGGGTCAGATGTCCGGGGTTCCCGGCGGTCGTGAATTTCAGGTGACACGGAACCGCCGAGTACCCCGCGTTGTCGTGAGCAGAACCGAAAGGGCAGGATGACCGCATGACGCACGCCATGCTGAAGGGGTCGAACGTCCCGCTGAAGGCCACCACGGTGCGCGCCGTGCTGCGCTGGACGCCGGGGCGGGGGGTACCGGCCGTGGACGCCTCCGCGCTGCTCCTCGGTCCCGACGGCCGTGTGCGCTCCGACGAGGACTTCGTCTTCTACAACCAGCCCCGGCACCCCTCCGGGAAGGTGTGGCGGCTCGGCGCGAAGCGGGTGACAGAGGGCCTCACCGACACGATCCAGACGGACCTCGCCGGTGTCGAGCCCGATGTGGGCCGCATTCTCCTGGTCGCTTCGGCGGACGGCGTCACCTTCGACCACGTACGGTCCCTCAGCATCCTGCTGTACGACGCGGCCAAGGACGGCGATCCGCTGGCCACGTTCGACATCCGTCCGGAGACGGGCGAGGAGACCGCGCTGATCTGCGGGGAGCTGTACCGCCGCGGGGACGGCTGGAAGTTCCGCGCGCTGGGCGAGGGCTACACCGAGGGCCTCAAGGGACTGGCGACCGACTACGGCATCTCGGTGGACGAGTCGGCGGAGCAGCAGGACGACGGGCTGCCCAGGACGGCTCCGGACCCGACCCCGAGCCTGTCCCGGCCGCTCCCCCCGGAGCAGCCGACGACGACCACCCCGCAGCAGCCCCCCGCCACCTACGGCTACCCGCCGAACCTCCCGACGTACGGCTACGGCTACCCGGACGCCCCTCAGCAGGCCCCGGCTCCGGCCCCGGCGGCGCAGGCCCCGGCTCAGGAGTTCCGGATGCCGCCGCAGGGCCCCCAGTTCATCGGTCGGTAGGGCGACTCGCTCAGGGGCGCGCGGTCACTTCTCCGCCTTGGCCTTGTAGCCGCGTCCCCACTGCAGTCCCCACCCGTAGAGCCGGTCCAGTTCCGCCTGGAAGCCGTACACGAACCGCACCTCGCGCCGCACCACCAGTTCGTCCTTCACGTTCTCGATCATCACCACCGCGCAGGAGCGGGCCTGGGGGTGCCGTTCGTCGAGGCCGATCTCGATGCGGGGCCCGTTGCTCGGGTAGAGCGTGACGATCGCGTGGGTGCGGTCGAAGGCCGGCGTCTGGTCGTAGATGTAGACGAACACCAGCAGCCGCTTGATCGCTTCGCGGTGGTCGAGGTTGACGTAGATCGTCTCCCCGGACGCCGAGCCGAACCGGTCGTCCCCGCTGAGCTTCACGTACGGCGGGGCGTTGACGTCCCCGAGGAGCCCGCCCAGCGGCTGGACGACGCCCTTGGTGCCGTCGGCGAGCTCGTACAGGCAGCCGAGGTCGAGGTCGACGTTGACCATGCTCTGGCTGTGTCCCATGACCTCCGGCGGGCGCAGCGCCTTGAGAGGATGGCGCAACAGGCTCTCCCGCCCGCCGCCGATGTCGGAGGTGCGCATCCGCCAGGTCAGGTTGATGCGCAGGTTTCCGGTGGCGGCGTCCTGCCGGGTGAGCGAGACCTGGCTGTGCCGTTTGGTCAGCTCGATGGCGTTGGTCGCCGCGCTGCCCGAGTCGAAGTCGGCGGCCCGGCCGGGCCGGAGTCCGTCGAAGAATCCCATTCCCGCCCCCAGGGGATCTGTGGAAGACCGGCGGGGCGGCCGCCGGAGGACTCGTCCTCCGGCGGCCGCCCCGCACAGAGCGTTCCTCACCGGGAAGGTGATCACACCCCGGACGAGATCTCGCTCTTCTCGTCCGAGCCGGATCCGCCTTCGGCCGCGGCCAGGGCGCGGTTGCGGCGGACGGAGGACCAGAAGGACCAGGCGATCAGCACGACGCCGACCAGGCCTGTGATGATCTCGGAGATCTGGTACTGGATGGTGACCAGCAGGATGACGGCGAGGGCGCCGATCGCGTAGTGGGCGCCGTGCTCCAGGTAGACGTAGTCGTCGAGGGTGCCCTGGCGGACCAGGTAGACGGTGAGCGACCGGACGTACATGGCGCCGATGCCGAGGCCGAGGGCCATCAGGACGATGTCGTTGGTGATGGCGAAGGCGCCGATCACGCCGTCGAAGGAGAACGAGGCGTCCAGGACTTCGAGGTAGAGGAACATGAAGAAGGCGGCCTTGCCGGCGAGGAGCACGGCGGACTGCTTCTTGCCGGTGCGCTTGGCCTCTTCCTCGGCCTCGTGCTCGCGCTCCTCCTCTTCCTCCAGCTTGTCCTCGAAGTAGCTGGAGAGACCGCCGACGACGAGGTACGTGATGAGGCCGGCGACGCCGGAGAGCAGGACGGTTTCGGCCTTGTCGGCGTGCCCGGCGTGCAGGTGGGCGTTGGTGGCGAAGGTCATCGCGGTGATCAGCAGGACGATCAGGGCGATGCAGACCGACAGCATGTCGATCTTGCCCAGCTTGGCGAGCGGGCGCTCCAGCCAGGCGAGCCACTTGATGTCCCGGTCCTCGAAGATGAAGTCGAGGAAGATCATCAGCAGGAACATGCCGCCGAAGGCGGCGATCGCCGGGTGCGCGTCGGTGACGAGCTCCTGGTAGCGGTCCTTGTCGGTGAGCGCGAGGTCGACGGCCTCGATCGGCCCGAGCTGGGCGCTGATCGCGACGATGACGACGGGAAAGACGAGGCGCATGCCGAAGACGGCGATGAGGACGCCGACGGTGAGGAAGATGCGCTGCCAGAAGGCGTTCATCTTCTTCAGGATCCCGGCGTTGACGACTGCGTTGTCGAAGGACAGCGAGATCTCCAGGACGGAAAGGATCGCCACGACTCCGAAGGCGGTCCACCCCCCGTAGAACACCGCCGCGACGAGGCCGAGCGCGGTCACCGCGAACGACCACCCGAAGGTTTTCAGAACCACTGGCTACCCAATCCTTGTGTACGGGGCTCCCCCGCGCCGTACGCGGTTTTACGAAACGTTGACCCCGAAGTCTAGAGCGATGCCCCGCAGCCCTGACGCGTACCCCTGCCCGACCGCACGGAACTTCCATTCGCCCTGGTAGCGATAGAGCTCGCCGAAGATCATGGCGGTTTCGGTCGAGGCGTCCTCACTCAGGTCGTAGCGCGCGAGTTCCTGGCCGTCGGCCTGGTTGACGACCCGGATGAACGCGTTGCTGACCTGCCCGAAGGTCTGGCCGCGCTCGTCGGCCATGTGGATCGAGACCGGGAAGACGATCTTGTCGCACTGGGCCGGCACCTTGGCGAGGTCGACGAGCAGCGACTCGTCGTCGCCGTCGCCCTCACCGGTGAGGTTGTCGCCGGTGTGCTCCACGGAGCCGTCGGGGCTGGTCAGCTGGTTGTAGAAGACGAACCACTCGTCGCCCATGACCCGCTGGCCCGCGCACAGCAGCGCGCTGGCGTCGAGGTCGAAGGGTGCTCCGGTGGTGGAGCGCGCGTCCCAGCCGAGGCCGACCATCACCCGCGTGAGGTTAGGCGCGACCTTGGACAGGGAGACGTTGCCTCCTTTGGCGAGCGTGACACCCATGTGCTGATCCTCCCCTGGGGCCTGTCCGGCTGTCAGGGCCGGAGCCCGGTCATCTTCGGTTGTCCTGCGCGTCCGGCGCCGCCCGTAAACGGTGCGGCGCCGGACAGTGGGCGAGTCGGTTCAGACGTTGACGCCGAAGTCCTGCGCGATGCCGCGCAGGCCCGACGCGTAGCCCTGGCCGATGGCGCGGAACTTCCACTCCGCGCCGTGCCGGTAGAGCTCGCCGAAGACCATCGCGGTCTCCGTCGAGGCGTCCTCGCTCAGGTCGTAGCGGGCGATCTCGGTGCCGCCGGCCTGGTTCACGACGCGGATGAAGGCGTTGCGGACCTGGCCGAAGGACTGCTGGCGGTTCTCGGCGTCGTAGATGGAGACCGGGAAGACGATCTTCTCCACGTCGGCCGGTACGGCCGCGAGGTTGACCTTGATCGCCTCGTCGTCGCCCTCGCCCTCACCGGTGAGGTTGTCGCCGGTGTGCTCGACCGAGCCGTCGGGGCTCTTGAGGTTGTTGAAGAAGACGAAGTTGGCGTCGCTGGCGACCTTGCCCGCGTTGTTCAGCAGCAGCGCGCTCGCGTCCAGGTCGAAGTCGGTGCCGGTCGTGGTGCGCACGTCCCACCCCAGACCGACGATGACCGCGGTCAGGCCCGGGGCCTCCTTGGTCAGCGAAACGTTGCCGCCCTTGCTGAGGCTGACTCCCACGAAGTCCTCCATTGGTGTCAGGGGCCGGGGAGCCCCGTCGTGCGTCGGATATCGGATCAACGAGTCGATCCTAGTGACGGGTTCCCGGACCCCACAGGCTCTGGGGCCCGTCAATCACAGGGTGTCGAGAGCCGAGACGTACTGGCCGAGATCGCGGGCGTCCGGCAGTCCGTTCACGACGGTCCAGCGCACCACGCCCTCCTTGTCGATGACGAAGGTGCCGCGCACCGCGCAGCCCTTGTCCTCGGCGAAGACGCCGTAGGCCCGGGACACCTCGCCGTGCGGCCAGAAGTCGCTGAGCAGCGGGTACTCCAGGTTCTCCTGCTCGGCGAAGACGCGCAGGGTGTGGATGGAGTCGTTGGAGACGGCGAGCACCTGGGTGTCGCGGTCGGCGAAGCGCGGCAGGTTGTCCCGCACCTCGCACAGCTCGCCCGTGCACACACCGGTGAAAGCGAACGGGTAGAAGATCAGGACGACGTTCCGCTCGCCGCGGAAGTCGGACAGGCGCACGGTCCTGCCGTGGTTGTCCTTGAGCTCGAAGTCGGGGGCCTTGTCGCCGACCTGGATCGCCATCGCGAGGACGTCCCTTCGTGGGGCTGTCTGGGTGAGCCCCAGCCTACGCAGCGATCACGGCGGGCCTCCGGACGGGCCGGGCGCGCGCCCGGCCCGTCCGGGCCTTCAGTTCGTCACTTCTTGGACTTGGCCGCCTTGGGCGTCACCAGCCGGCTGCCGCTCCAGTCCTTGCCCACGCTGACGCTCTTGCTGGCCGACAGACCCGCCGTCGTCGAGGCTTCGGAGATGTCGCTGGGCTCGACGTACCCCGCTCGGCCGGTCTTCGGCGTGAGGAGGAGGATGGAGCCGCCTTCTTCGATGTACGTGGTGGCGTCCACCAGCGCATCCGTCAGGTCGCCGTCCTCGTCGCGGAACCACAGCACCACGGCGTCGGCAACGTCGTCGTAGTCCTCGTCCACCAGGTCGCTGCCGATGACTTCCTCGATGGACTCGCGGAGCTCCTGATCGACGTCGTCGTCGTAGCCGATCTCCTGGACCACCTGCCCGGGCTGGAAACCCAGCCTGACGGCAGGGCTCGTCCGCTCCTCCGCGTGGTCCGCGGTCGCGCTCACGGGGTGCCTCCTGATCATGTTTCGGGAAATAACTCAGCCACGCGCGTGCGCGAAGCATTGGCCGTAGTCCACACGGGCGGGACGGATCGCGCAAGTACCCGGCGGTTCAGACCGCCGAAACGGTGACGATCCTGGCCGTGTCGCCGCAACTTCAGGCACACCACCCGGGCCGATGGGTGACACACACCACACCTGTGTGCCCTGAATGCGCGTTTGAGAACCATCCACGGGTACGAGTTTCGAACAGGTACCGGTTACCTCTGGGTAGAGATGACGTTTGCGGCCCCGAGGTACACGATGGGGGCGGTGCAGGCACTGCAGACCCGGGGCGTGCAGCGCGGGCCGGCGGACACAGCGGCACAGCGGACAATCAGCCCTCCGACAGGTAAGGAACAGCGTGGCTTCCGGATCCGATCGCAACCCGATCATCATTGGCGGCCTCCCGAGTCAGGTTCCTGACTTCGATCCCGAGGAGACCCAGGAGTGGCTCGACTCCCTCGACGCCGCGATCGACGAGCGCGGCCGGGAACGGGCCCGCTACCTGATGCTGCGCCTGATCGAGCGGGCCCGCGAGAAGCGCGTGGCCGTGCCCGAGATGCGCAGCACGGACTACGTCAACACCATCCCCACCAGGGCCGAGCCGTTCTTCCCGGGCAACGAGGAGATCGAGCGGAAGATCCTCAACGCGACCCGCTGGAACGCGGCCGTGATGGTCTCGCGCGCCCAGCGCCCGGGCATCGGCGTGGGCGGCCACATCGCCACGTTCGCCTCCTCCGCGTCGCTGTACGACGTCGGCTTCAACCACTTCTTCCGCGGCAAGGACGAGGGCGACGGCGGCGACCAGGTCTTCTTCCAGGGGCACGCCTCGCCGGGCATCTACGCGCGCGCGTACCTGCTGGACCGGCTCAGCGAGCAGAACCTGGACGCTTTCCGCCAGGAGAAGTCCAAGGCGCCGCACGGGCTCTCCTCGTACCCGCACCCCCGGCTGATGCCGGACTTCTGGGAGTTCCCGACCGTGTCGATGGGCCTCGGCCCGATCGGGGCGATCTACCAGGCGCGGATGAACCGCTACATGCACGCGCGCGGGATCGCCGACACCTCCAAGTCGCATGTGTGGGCGTTCCTCGGGGACGGCGAGATGGACGAGCCCGAGTCGCTCGGCCAGCTGTCCATCGCCGCCCGTGAAGGCCTGGACAACCTGACGTTCGTCGTGAACTGCAACCTCCAGCGCCTCGACGGCCCGGTGCGCGGCAACGGCAAGGTCATCCAGGAGCTGGAGTCGGTGTTCCGGGGCGCCGGCTGGAACGTGATCAAGCTGATCTGGGACCGGTCCTGGGACCCGCTGCTCGCACAGGACCGCGACGGCCTCCTCGTCAACAAGATGAACACCACGCCCGACGGCCAGTTCCAGACGTACGCCACCGAGTCCGGCGCGTACATCCGCGAGCACTTCTTCGGCGACGACCAGCGCCTGCGCGCGATGGTCGAGGGCATGACCGACGACCAGATCCTGCACCTGGGGCGCGGCGGCCACGACCACCGGAAGATCTACGCGGCGTTCAAGGCGGCCGTGGAGCACACCGGCCAGCCGACGGTCATCCTCGCCAAGACGGTCAAGGGCTGGACGCTCGGGCCGAACTTCGAGGGCCGCAACGCCACGCACCAGATGAAGAAGCTGACGGTCGCCGACCTCAAGGGCTTCCGCGACCGGCTGCACCTGCCGATCTCCGACAAGGAGCTGGAGGGCGGGGTCCCGCCGTACTACCACCCGGGGCGCGACTCCGAGGAGCTGCAGTACATGCACGACCGGCGCAAGGGGCTCGGCGGGTACGTCCCGACGCGGGTCGTGCGCGCCAAGCCGCTCGCGCTGCCGGACGACAAGACCTACGCGACCGTGAAGAAGGGATCCGGTCAGCAGTCGATCGCCACGACCATGGCGTTCGTCAGGCTGCTGAAGGACCTCATGCGGGACAAGGAACTCGGCAAGCGGTTCGTGCTGATCGCGCCGGACGAGTACCGCACCTTCGGCATGGACTCGTTCTTCCCGAGTGCGAAGATCTACAATCCGCTCGGCCAGCAGTACGAGTCCGTGGACCGCGAGCTGCTGCTCGCGTACAAGGAGTCGCCCACCGGTCAGATGCTGCACGACGGCATCTCCGAGGCCGGCTGCACGGCTTCTCTGATCGCGGCCGGCTCGGCCTACGCCACGCACGGCGAGCCGCTCGTCCCGGTCTACGTCTTCTACTCGATGTTCGGTTTCCAGCGCACCGGCGACCAGTTCTGGCAGATGGCCGACCAGTTGGCGCGCGGTTTCGTGCTGGGTGCGACCGCGGGTCGTACGACCCTGACCGGTGAGGGCCTCCAGCACGCGGACGGCCACTCCCAGCTGCTCGCCTCCACCAACCCGGGCTGTGTGGCGTACGACCCCGCGTTCGGGTTCGAGATCGCGCACATCGTCAAGGACGGTCTGCGCCGGATGTACGGCGAGACCGCTGACGGCAAGCCGGGCGAGGACGTCTTCTACTACCTCACCGTCTACAACGAGCCCATCCGGCACCCCGCCGAGCCGGAGAACGTCGACGTCGAGGGCATCCTCAAGGGCGTCTACCGCTTCAGCGAGGGCGTCTCGGGCTCCGTCCCGGCGCAGATCCTCGCCTCCGGCGTCGCCGTGCCGTGGGCGGTCGAGGCGCAGAAGATCCTCGCCGAGGAGTGGAACGTGAAGGCCGACGTCTGGTCGGCGACCTCCTGGAACGAGCTGCGGCGCGAGGCCGTCGAGGTCGAGCGGCACAACCTGCTGCACCCCGAGGAGGAACAGCGCGTTCCCTACGTGACCCGCAAGCTCGCCGGGGCCGAGGGGCCGTTCGTGGCGGTCTCCGACTGGATGCGCTCGGTGCCGGACCAGATCGCGCGCTGGGTGCCGGGGACCTACCAGTCGCTGGGCGCGGACGGCTTCGGCTTCGCGGACACGCGGGGCGCGGCCCGGCGGTACTTCCACATCGACGCGCAGTCGATCGTGGTGGCGGTCCTGACCGAGCTGGCCAAGGAGGGCAAGGTCGACCGTTCGGCACTGAAGCAGGCCGTCGACCGGTACCAGCTGCTGGACGTCGCGGCGGCGGACCCGGGGGCGGCGGGCGGCGACGCCTGATCCCGTAGGCGGTGAGGGGCGGTGAGGTTCGGCCTCACCGCCCCTTCGCGTTCACCCGTTCCTTACGATGCGGGTCATGCGGGAAGAAACGGCCCAGGCGCGGTGGGAAGAGCGGACGCAGCGGCCTTTGCTGGCGCTCGCCGTGGTGTTCGCCGTGGCGTACGCCCTGCCGATCGTCGACACCTCGGCCGACGCGTCGCTCACCGTCGTGTGCGCGGCGGTCGAGTGGGCGGTGTGGGCGGCGTTCGCCGGGGACTACGCGGTGCGGCTGGCGCTGGCGCGGGACCGCCGGCAGTTCGTCCGCACCCGCTGGCTGGACCTGGCCGCGGTGGTGCTGCCGGTGATACAGCCGCTGAAGCTGCTGCGGCTGGTGTCGACGCTGCTGCTGGTGGGGCAGCGGGCGCGGATGGCCTCGCAGATACAGGTGACGACGTATGTCGCGGGGGCGGTCGTCGGGCTGCTGATGTTCGGGTCGCTGGCGGTGCTGTCGGTGGAGCGGGACGCGCCGGACGGGAACATCCGCACCCTGGGTGACGCCCTGTGGTGGTCCTTCACGACGATGACGACCGTGGGCTACGGGGACCACGCGCCGACCACGGGACTGGGCCGGATGATCGCGGTCGGCCTGATGCTGTCCGGGATCGCCCTGCTCGGTGTCGTGACCGCGAACATCGCCGCGTGGTTCATCGAGCGCTTCGAGAAGGACGACGTGGAGGAGCGCAGGCAGACGGAGGCGATCCAGGCCCTGACCGAGGAGGTCAGGGCGCTGCGCACGGAGGTGGCGGCCCTGAGGTCCCGCGCGAACGCCGACTGACCCCGGACGAAGCCCGGGGCCAGTCGCCCGAGTCGCGCTCGGGGAGCCCCCGTCAGATGTGACCGACGCCCGCTCCCGCGTCGGCGTTGGCCCCGCGCTTGGTCAGCAGCGCGACCAGTACGGCGACCGCGGCCACGCCCGCCGCGACGAGGGACGCCAGACTCATCCCGGAGATGAACGTGTCGTGGGCGACGTCCGCGATCTTGGCGGCGATCGGCGCCGGCGTGCCCGGCGCCACCGGCGGCACGCCGACCTGGACCGCCTCGGAGGCCTTGCCGAGCTGTTCGGGCGTCAGGTCCGGCAGCCCCGCATCCTTCCAGTTGACGGGCAGGTCGCTGTCCACCTTGGAGGCCATCACCGCGCCCAGCACCGCGGTGCCGAGGCTGCCGCCGATCTGCATCGCGGCCTGCTGGAGACCGCCGGCCACGCCGGACAGCTCCAGCGGAGCGTTGCCGACGATGACCTCGGTGGCGCCGACCATGACGGGCGCGAGTCCGAGGCCGAGCAGCGCGAACCAGACGGACATGACACCGCTGCCGGTGTCCGTCTCCAGCGTGGACATGCCGTACATGGCGATCGCGGTGGCCGCCATGCCGCCGGCCAGCGGGATCCGCGGCCCCCACTTGGTGATCATCGCGCCGGCGAGCGGCGAGCCGACGATCATCATGCCGGTGAGCGGCAGCAGGTGAAGGCCCGCGTCGATGGGGCTCATCCCGTGCACGTTCTGGAGGTAGAACGTCACGAAGAACAGACCGCCCATGAAGGCGATCGCCATCAGGACCATGAGGACCACGCCCGCGGACAGCGGGACGGAACGGAACAGCGCCAGCGGGATCAGCGGCTCCGCCACCCTGGTCTCCCAGTAGGCGAAGAGCGCGAAGCCCGCGAGGGAGGCGAGGACGAACGCCCACGTCTTGCCGTCGCCCCAGCCCCAATCGGGAGCCTTGATCAGCGCCCAGACCAGGCAGAACATCGCCGCCGACAGCAGGGCGATGCCCAGCAGGTCGAAGGAGCGCGGGGCGTTCTCGGCGCGGTGGTCGAGCAGGATGACGACACCCAGCGCCAGGGCGAGGACGCCGACCGGCACGTTGATGAAGAACACCGACTGCCAGTTGACGTGCTCGACGAGGACGCCGCCGAGGATGGGACCGCCGGCCGTGGAGGCGCCGATGACCATGCCCCAGAGGCCGATGGCCATGTTCAGCTTCTCGGCCGGGAAGGTCGCGCGCAGCAGCCCGAGCGCGGCCGGCATCAGCAGCGCGCCGAACAGCCCCTGGAAGACGCGGAAGGTGACGACCAGCGCGATGCTGTCGGACAGGCCGATCGCGCCGGAGGCGGCGGCGAAGCCGACGACGCCTATCAGGAAGGTCTGGCGGTGCCCGAAGCGGTCACCGAGCTTGCCCGCGGTGATCAGGGAGACCGCGAGGGCGAGGAAGTAGGCGTTGGTGATCCACTGCACCTCGGCGAAGGTGGCGCCCAGGTCGCTGGCGATCGCCGGGTTGGCGATGGCGACGATGGTGCCGTCCAGGGCCACCATCATGACGCCCACGGCGACGGTGATGAGCGTGAACCACGGGTGGCCGCGCAGCCCCTTGGCCGGAGGCTGGTCCGACGGGTCGTGGGGCGCCCCGTCCCCCGGTCCCGTCTTATTGACGGTGGTCTGACTAGTCATACGAAGGAGGCTAGTGACAGCCGCTGACAATTGACAAACCAATTCACAAGTCGGTAACTGACATCTATGGAAACTCTGCGTGAGCGCAAGAAACAGCGCACCCGGGACGCGCTGCTGCGCGCCGCGCTGGAACTGTTCACCACCCGGGGGTACGAGCGGACCACCGTCGACGAGATCGCCCAGGCGGTCGACGTCTCCCAGCGCACCTTCTTCCGCTACTTCGCCGGCAAGGAGGAGGCGGCCCTCGCGGTCGCCGACATGACCGTGGCGCGCTTCGTCGAGGCGGTGCGCGAACGCCCGCCGCACGAGGCGCCCCTGGAGGCCCTGCGTCAGGCCGTCCTGGACGGCTGGAACTCGGTGCACGAGATCGTCGAGCAGGTCGTGCCGGTGGAGCTGTACCTGCGCATGTGCCGGGTGATCGAGTCGACGCCGGTGCTGCTCGCCGCGTATCTGCGACACTCGGTCGAGACCGAGGAGACGATCGCCCGGGTCCTCGCGGACCGCGAGGGGCTCGACGTGGAGGCCGACCCGCGGCCGCGGCTGGCGGTGGCGGCCTTCGGCGGGGTCATGCGGCTCACGGAGCGGCACTGGAGCAGCGGCGAGAACGTGACCTTGGAGGAGATGCGCGCCCTCGCGTCCCGCTACCTCGACCAACTGGGGCCCGCGCTCATGGGAAGCTGGCGCACGGCCTGAGAGATCTCATGACCATCGTCACGGTCATCGAAACGTGATCCCCGTCACTCGGGCCTCCCGAGACCATCCCGTTCTCCTAGTGTGTCCTTCCAGTGACTTCCTTCGACTCCACTCCCCCGCTCAACATGGGGCGGCTGCTGCTCGCCCTCGCCGTAGTCTTCGTGATGCTGGCGACCACAGGCTGGACCGCCGTACACCACCAGCGGGAGAGCACCGCCCTGCGCGCGTCGCTCACCGCCTGGGAAGAGGGCCGCGTCGACGGACGCGCGCTGCCGGACCCGTCCGCGGCCCCCGGCCGGCTCGCCCGGTTCTTCGCCACCCTCACCGCGGCCCAGCGCACCACGCTCGCGCACCGCTACCCGCTCGCCGTCGGCAACATGAACGGCGCCCCGGCCGAGCTGCGCTACCTCGCCAACCGCACAGCGCTGCGGGAGCAGGCACGTATCGAGCGCACCCGGATGCACGACGCCCGGCTCTCCCCCGCCGGCCAGCACGAGGCCGGGCGGCGCATGCAGCGCTACGAGTCGATGAGCGACCGCGACCGCAAGATCCTCGCCTTCGACCCGGACGGCGCCGGCCGCGCCGCCGAGGTCTTCGGCGACCTCGACAGCGCCCAGCGGATCTCCGTCGTCGTCCCCGGCGTCGACACCGCGCTGCTCACCTTCCAGCGCACCTACCGCAAGTACTCGGCGCCCGTCGGCATGGCCCAGGCGCTGTACGCGGCCGAGCGGGAGGCGAGCCCCAAGACGCGGACCGCCGTGATCGCCTGGGCCGACTACACCTCCCCCGCCGGCCTCGGCATCGACTCGGCGACCGCGATGCGCGCCGAGTCCGGCGCGATCCGGCTGAACGCCTTGGTGCGCGCCCTGCCCGGCGTCTCGCCCGTCTCGCTGTTCTGCCACAGCTACGGCTCCGTGGTGTGCGGGGTCGCCGCGCACACGCTGCCGGAGCGGGTCAGCGACATCGCGGTGGCCGGCAGCCCCGGCATGCGCGTGGAGAACGCGGTCCAGCTGCGCACCTCCGCCCGGGTGTGGGCGATGCGGGACGCGGACGACTGGGTGCAGGACGTTCCCTATCTGGAGCTCGGCGGCCTCGGGCACGGCGCGGACCCGGTGTCGTCCGGGTTCGGCGCGCGGGTGCTGTCCGCGCGGGAGGCCAAGGGTCACGCGGGCTACTTCGAGCCCGGCACGGACAGCCTGCGCAACTTCGCCGCCATCGGCGCCGGCGTGTACGACTCGGTGCGCTGCGCCACGGAGGATGACGTCTGCCGGGATGATCTGTCCGGCGCAACGACGGCGGGACGCGCGTAGAAGCGCAGAAAGAGCGGTGTGCGCGAGGAGGGACGGAAGAAGCCGGTGCCGCATACGATGAGCCGCATGGGTGACGTACTGGCCGGATTTCATGCCGCCTGGGAGTTCGAGTCCGACTCCGTCCTCATCCGCTACGAACGGGGGATCCGCACACCGAAGCTGCTGTCGGCGCTCGGGGAGCGCCGGATCCCGCTGGCGGCGATCGAGGGCGTGACGCTGGAGCCCGGCAGACGCGGGACCGCGGTGCTGCGCATCCGACCGCGCGAGGGCGCGGACCCGCTGATCGAGGCCGCGGCGGGTCAGCTGAAGGAGTCCTGCGACCCCTACCGGCTGGTGCTGCCGGGCGAGCGGGACGCGCTCGCGGAGTACTACGCCGAAGAGCTGCGGGAGCGGCTCACCGAGTCGGGTCCGGCCGACCGGTTCCTGGTGGCGGCCCCGAAGGCGCCGCTGTCGTTCAAGGCTTACGACGCGAAGGCGTCCTTCGACGGGCGGACCGTGCGGTTCCGGTGGTTCTGGACGGGCGCGTCGTCGGCGAAGTGGAAGGCGGGCGACCAGAGCTTCCCGGTGTCCGAGCTGAGCGGCGTGGAGTGGCGGTCGCCGGAGGTCCTGGAGGGCTTCCTGCGGCTGCACCGCGGCGGGCACGCGCCCGCGGGGACGGACCAGGACCCCGCGACGGTGGTGTTCGGGCTCGGGTACGGGGCGGTGCACGAGTCGCTGCCGCTGGCGGCGGCGGTGCTGGCGGCCGTCCGCACGCGCGGGAGCACGCCGGCCGTCCCGGCGGCCGCCGTCCCCGCCGCGGACCCGCGCCGCCGGGACCCGGCGGACGTCGCCGACCGGATCCGCCACCTCGGCGAGCTGCACCAGGCCGGGCTGGTCACCGACGAGGAGTTCTCCGCGAAGAAGGCCGACCTGCTGGCCGAGCTGTAGGGACTTCCCGCTCACGCGCCCCGGGAGTAGTGCGTGATCTTGCGGTCGAGCACGGCGAGCGTGTCCTGGAGTTCGGCGATCCTGGCCTGGACGTCGCGCCGGGTCTCCTCCAGCAGCTCGCGCCGCTGCTCGTACGTGCTCTCGCCCTCGCGCACCAGCTCGGCGTACCGCACCATGTCGGCGACCGGCATGCCGGTCAGCCGCAGCTTGCCGACCAGGTCGAGCCAGTCCAGGTCGCGGTTGCTGTAGCGGCGCTGGCCGGTGTGCGAGCGGTCGACGTGGGCCATCAGCCCGATCCGCTCGTACCAGCGCAGGGTGTGCGCCGTCAGGCCGGTGAAGGCGACCACCTCGCTGATCGTGTAGCGGTCCTGCCCGTCCGGGCGCGGATGGCCCGGCGGCGGTCCGGAGCAGACGTCTGCGGAGCTCTGGCTGCGCTCGGTGGTCACGGGCGTGGTCTGCAACACCGTCATGGCCCCACGCTATGACCTTCAAGTGCGCTCCAGGCAAGCGGGAACGGAAAGAATCCGGAAGACGCGGCCGGATCCCACCGGTTAGCTTGCGGGGCATGAATGCCGTACGCCGGGCCCTGCCCGAGGACGCCGCCGAAGTGCTGAGGCTGCGCCAGGTGATGATCGACTCCCTCGCCCCCAGCGCCGGACCGGCCGACTGGCACGCCGAGTCCCTGCCCGGGCTGCGGCGCCGGCTGGCCCAACCGGACGGTGACTTCGGTGCGTTCGTCGTGGACTGCCCCGAACGGCCCGGGACGCTGTCCGCGTCGGTGGTCGGCACGGTGGAGTACCGGATCGGGCGGGCCGGCAATCCGCACGGCGCCGTCGGGTTCGTCTTCAGCGTCGCGACGGACCCGCGGGCCCGGCGCAGGGGGCACGCGCGGGCGTGCATGGAAGCGCTGCTGACCTGGTTCCGCGAGCGGGGCGTACGCCAGGTCCACCTCACGGCGTCCCCCGAGGCCGAGCCGTTGTACGCCTCGCTCGGCTTCAAGCCCAAGCCCGACCCTCTGATGGAGCTGCTCCTGTAGCCGCATAGGCTCGGGGCATGTCGTCGCAGAGCCTCGCGCTGATCGAGAACTGGCCCGTCCCCTCCGCCGCGGCGGGTGTCGTGCGGGCCGACGGGACGGTCCTCGGGACGCACGGCCCGGCCGGGCGCCGCTTCCCCCTGGCCTCGGTCACCAAGCCGCTCGCCGCCTACGCCGCGCTGGTCGCTTACGAGGAGGGGGCGATCGAGCTGGACGAGCCGGCCGGGCCGCCCGGGGCGACCGTGCGCCATCTGCTCGCGCACACCTCGGGGCTCGCCTTCGACGAGCACCGGGTGACCGCCGCGCCCGGGGAGCGGCGGCTGTACTCCAACGCCGGGTTCGAGCAGCTCGGCGACCACATCGCCAAGGCCACGGACATCGACTTCGGGGAGTACCTGCGGCAGGCGGTGCTGGAGCCGCTGGGGATGGCGTCCACCTCGCTGGAGGGGTCGCCCGCGAAGGACGGCGTCTCGACCGTGGAGGACCTGCTGCGCTTCGCGGCCGAGGTGCAGGCGCCCCGGCTGCTGGACCCGCGCACGGTCGCCGAGGCGATGAGCGTGCAGTACCCGGGCACGAAGGGCGTCCTGCCCGGCTACGGCCACCAGAACCCCAACGACTGGGGCCTCGGCTTCGAGATCCGCGACTCCAAGTCCCCGCACTGGACCGGCGGTTCCTCCTCGCCGCGCACGTTCGGCCACTTCGGGCAGTCCGGTACGTTCCTGTGGATCGACCCCGACGCGCGGCTGGCCGCCGTCGCGCTCACGGACCGCGCGTTCGGCCCGTGGGCGGTCGAGGCCTGGCCGGCGTTCACGGACGCGCTGCTGACGGAGCTGCGGGAGGGCTGAGTCACGGCCCCCTCAGCCGGCGCGCATCTCCCAGACCAGGAGCTCGGCCGGCGTGAGCGCCAACACCCGGACCTCGCCGGCGTCCGTGACACGGGCCGCGTCGCCGGGGCCCAGCCGCTCGCCCTCCACGCTCACTTCGCCGCGCACGACATGCACGTACCCGTGCGACCCCGTCGGCGCCGCCGCCCGCTCCCCAGCCGTCAGCCGCCGTACGTGCAGGGTCGCGCCGGCCCCCGGGACGGCGTACGGGGTGGAGTCGGCGACGTCTCGGACGATCTCGTAGGACGGGTCGCCGCCGGGCTCCAGCGGGGTCAGCCACATCTGGACGAAGGCCAGGGGGACTTCGGCGTCGTTGCGCTCGGTGTGGCGCACCCCGGCCGCCGCGCTGAGCCGCTGCACGTCCCCGGGGCGTACGGTCACCTCGTGGCCCTCGGAGTCGCGGTGGGTCAGCTCGCCCTCGACCACCCAGGTCACGATCTCCGTGTGGCTGTGGGGGTGTTCGCCGAAGCCCGCGCCGGGCGCGAGCCGCTCCTCGTTGCAGGCGATCAGCGCGCCGAAGCGGAGGTTGCCGGGGTCGTAGTGGGCGCCGAAGGAGAAGGCGTGCCGGGTGTCGATCCCGGCCTCGGGATCACCGCCGCGGTAGCGCTCTTCGGCGCGCCGTACGTCCATCACGCGACCCACGCTATCGGGCGGGCGAAGCCCCCCGGCAACCCACCGGCGCGGCCCGCCGTCCCGATAAGGCAGTCTTGTCCCGTGCCCGAATCCCACTCCGAACCCGAAGCCCGCCACCGCCGAGCGGCAGCGCACCCGCACACCGCGACCCTGAAGCGGCTGGAGAAGTCCTCCGGGAGTCTCGCCGCCCAGGCGATCGCGCGGATGGACGAGACCCTGCCGTGGTACCGGGCGATGCCCCCGGAGAACCGTTCCTGGATCGGGCTCGTCGCCCAGGCGGGCATCGCCGCGTTCACGGAGTGGTTCCGGCACCCGGACGCCCCGCAGGCGATCTCCACGGACGTCTTCGGGACCGCCCCGAGGGAGCTGACCCGGGCGATCACGCTCCGGCAGACGGTGGAGATGGTGCGCACCACCATCGAGGTCATGGAGTCCGCGATCGACGAGGTCGCCGCTCCGGGCGACGAGGGCGTGCTGCGCGAGGCGCTCCTCGTGTACGCCCGTGAGATCGCCTTCGCCACCGCCCAGGTGTACGCGCAGGCGGCCGAGGCGCGCGGCGCGTGGGACGCCCGGCTGGAGTCCCTCGTCGTCAACGCCGTGCTCAGCGGGGAGGCCGACGAGGGGGCCGTCAGCCGGGCCGCCGCGCTCGGCTGGAACGCCCCGGAGAACGTGTGCGTGGTGCTGGGCACCGCCCCGGACGGCGACTCGGAACTGACGGTGGAGGCGATCCGGCGGGCCGCCCGGCACGCCAAGCTCCAGGTGCTCACCGGGGTGCTCGGCTCGCGGCTCGTCGTCATCGCGGGCGGCAGCGACAATCCGCTGGCCGTGGCCAGGTCGCTGATCGGCCCGTACGCGGCGGGCCCTGTGGTGGCCGGACCCGTGGTGCCCGACCTGCTGGCCGCGACCCGGTCCGCGCAGGCCGCCGCGGCGGGACTGAAGGCGTGTTCCGCCTGGCAGGACGCCCCGCGTCCGGTCCTGGCCGACGATCTGCTGCCGGAGCGGGCGATAGCGGGCGACCCCGGAGCCCGCGAGCAGTTGGTGGAGGAGATCTACAGACCGCTGGAGGAGGCGGGGTCCGCGCTGCTGGAGACGCTCTCCGTCTACCTCGAACAGGCGTCCAGTCTGGAGGGGGCGGCCCGGATGCTGTTCGTCCATCCCAACACCGTGCGCTACCGGCTTCGACGTGTGACTGACGTCACCGGCTGGTCGCCTTCGGATGTACGCTCGGCGTTCACCTTGCGCATTGCACTGATCCTGGGGCGTCTGGTCGATGGAGATCCCCAGACCTAGGCTTTTGTCGGGGGCCCACAAAACCCCCTGCCGTTCTTCGTCCTTGTCCCCACGGGCGGCCGTGGCCGCCCTCAAGAGAGAGTGTGAGAGTGCTCGTACTCGTCGCTCCCGGCCAGGGCGCCCAGACGCCCGGCTTCCTGACCCCTTGGCTCGAACTGCCCGGCGCCGCCGACCGCGTCGCCGCGTGGTCCGACGCCATCGGACTGGACCTCGTTCACTACGGCACGCAGGCCGACGCGGACGCCATCCGTGACACCGCGGTGGCGCAGCCGCTGCTCGTCGCCGCCGGAATCCTGTCCGCCACGGCACTCGGTGCCGTGACCCCGGGCGCCGTCGCGGGCCACAGCGTCGGCGAGTTCACGGCCGCCGCGTTCGCCGGGGTCCTCGACGACACCGCCGCGCTGACCCTCGTACGCAAGCGCGGTCTGGCCATGGCCGAGGCCGCCGCGATCACCGAGACCGGCATGTCGGCGCTGCTCGGCGGCGACCCGGAGGTCTCCGTCGCGCATCTGCGGAAGCTGGGGCTGACCCCGGCGAACATCAACGGCGCGGGCCAGATCGTCGCTGCGGGCACGCTGGAGCAGCTCGCCGCGCTGAACGAGGACAAGCCCGAGGGCGTCCGCAAGGTCGTCGCGCTCAAGGTCGCCGGCGCCTTCCACACGCACCACATGGCCCCCGCGGTCGAGACGCTCGCGACCGCCGCCAAGGAGGTCACCCCCGCCGACCCGACGGTCGCCTACGTCTCCAACAAGGACGGGCGGACCGTGGCGTCCGGCGCGGAGATCCTCGACCGGCTCGTCGGCCAGGTCGCCAACCCGGTCCGCTGGGACCTGTGCATGGAGACCTTCAAGGAGCTCGGCGTCACCGCGATCGTCGAGGTGTCCCCCGGCGGGACCCTGGTCGGTCTGGCCAAGCGCGCGCTGCCCGGCGTGCGGACGCTGGCGCTGAAGACCCCCGACGACCTGGACGCGGCCCGCGAGATCATCTCCGGGACCGTGACGCCCGCCGCCGACGCGGCGGGTGCGTGAGGAGCCCTGATGGCGAAGATCAAGCCCGGTAAGGGCGCCCCGTACGCGCGCATCATGGGCGTGGGCGGCTACCGGCCCACCCGGGTGGTGCCCAACGAGGTCATCCTGGAGACGATCGACTCCTCCGACGAGTGGATCCGCTCGCGCTCCGGCATCCAGACCCGGCACTGGGCGAACGAGGAGGAGACCGTCGCCGCCATGTCGGTGGAGGCCGCCGGCAAGGCGGTCGCCGACGCGGGGATCACCGCCGAGCAGATCGGCGCCGTGGTCGTCTCGACGGTCTCGCACTTCAAGCAGACCCCGGCCGTCGCCACCGAGATCGCCGACAAGCTGGGCACCGCCAAGGCCGCCGCGTTCGACATCTCGGCGGGCTGCGCCGGCTTCGGCTACGGCCTGACCCTCGCCAAGGGAATGGTCGTCGAGGGCTCCGCGGAGTACGTCCTCGTCATCGGCGTGGAGCGGCTGTCCGACCTGACCGACCTGGAAGACCGGGCCACCGCCTTCCTGTTCGGCGACGGCGCGGGCGCGGTCGTGGTCGGCCCCTCGCAGGAGCCGGCGATCGGCCCGACGGTCTGGGGCTCCGAGGGCGACAAGTCGGAGACCATCAAGCAGACCGTGCCGTGGACGGACTACCGCACCGGCGAGGTCGCCAAGTTCCCCGCCATCACGCAGGAGGGCCAGGCGGTGTTCCGCTGGGCCGTCTTCGAGATGGCGAAGGTCGCCCAGCAGGCGCTGGAAGCGGCCGGCATCGGCTCCGACGAGCTGGACGTCTTCATCCCGCACCAGGCCAACGAGCGGATCATCGACTCGATGGTGAAGACCCTGAAGCTCCCGGAGTCCGTCACGGTCGCCCGTGACGTGCGCACCACCGGCAACACCTCGGCCGCCTCGATCCCGCTCGCGATGGAGCGGCTCCTGGCGACCGGCGAGGCGAAGAGCGGCGACACCGCGCTCGTCATCGGATTCGGGGCGGGTCTCGTCTACGCCGCGACGGTCGTTACCCTCCCCTAGGCACTCCGTGCCGGATCATGCGGTCCGGCACGGGAAACGCACCACCTGCCGCTACCGCGGCGGGCGCCACACCCTGAAGAACACCAACGAAGGAGCGCCGACATGGCCGCCACTCAGGAAGAGATCGTCGCCGGTCTCGCGGAGATCGTGAACGAGATCGCCGGGATCCCGGTCGAGGACGTCCAGCTGGACAAGTCTTTCACCGACGACCTTGACGTCGACTCCCTGTCCATGGTCGAGGTCGTCGTCGCCGCCGAAGAGCGCTTCGACGTCAAGATCCCGGACGAGGACGTCAAGAACCTCAAGACCGTCGGCGACGCGACCGACTACATCCTCAAGCACCAGGCCTGAGCCACTGCTTGGGCCGGACGCTCCGGCCCGCCCCGCCACCCGGCGGTGGCGCCGCTGAATCCTCGCAAACGTTGGAGAAGGAATCCGTGAGCCCGACCAATCGCACCGTGGTCGTCACCGGTATCGGCGCAACCACACCGCTGGGTGGCGACGCAGCCTCTACCTGGGAGGGCCTGGTCGCCGGCAAGTCCGGCGTCAAGCCCCTGGAGCAGGAGTGGGCGGCCGACCAGGCCGTCCGTATCGCGGCCCCGGTCGCCGTGGAGCCCACCGAGGTCATCCCGCGGCCCCAGGCCCGCAAGCTGGACCGCTCGGCGCAGTTCGCGCTGATCGCGGCTCAGGAGGCATGGAAGGACGCCGGTTTCGAAGGCAAGGCCGGTGAGTCCACCGAGGGCGCCTCGGTCGACCCCGACCGGCTGGGCGCCGTCATCGCCTCCGGCATCGGCGGCGTCACGACCCTGCTGGACCAGTACGACGTGCTGCGGGACAAGGGCGTACGCCGCGTCTCGCCGCACACCGTGCCCATGCTGATGCCGAACAGCCCGTCCGCCAACGTCGGTCTGCTCGTGGGCGCCCGCGCGGGCGTGCACACCCCGGTCTCCGCCTGCGCGTCGGGCGCCGAGGCCATCGGCTACGCCATCGAGATGATCCGTACCGGTCGCGCCGACGTCGTCGTCGCGGGCGGCACGGAGGCGGCGATCCACCCGCTGCCGATCGCCGCGTTCGGCAACATGATGGCGATGTCCAAGAACAACGACGACCCGCAGGGCGCGTCGCGTCCCTACGACGTCGCCCGCGACGGCTTCGTCCTGGGCGAGGGCGCCGGTGTGATCGTCCTGGAGTCGGCCGAGCACGCCGCCAAGCGCGGCGCGCGGGTGTACGCCGAGGCCGTCGGCCAGGGCATCTCCGCCGACGCCCACGACATCGTGCAGCCCGAGCCGGAGGGGCGGGGCATCTCTCACGCCCTGCAGAACCTGCTGGAGCGCACCGACCTGAACCCGGCGGAGATCGTGCACGTCAACGCGCACGCGACGTCGACCCCGGCCGGTGACATCGCCGAACTGAAGGCGCTGCGCAAGGTCTTCGGCGACGACACCGACCACATGGCCGTCTCGGCGACCAAGTCGATGACCGGTCACCTTCTGGGCGGCGCGGGCGGCGTGGAGTCGGTGGCGACGGTCCTCGCGCTGTACCACCGGGTCGCTCCGCCGACCATCAACGTGGAGAACCTCGACCCGGAGGCGGAGGCCAACGCGGACGTCGTTCGGGGTGAGGCGCGCAAGCTGCCCGTCGAGGGCCGTATCGCGGCGCTCAACGACTCGTTCGGGTTCGGCGGGCACAACGTGGTGCTGGCGTTCCGGACGGTCTGAGAAGTCCTGTAGACGTCGAGTGGCCCGAACCCCGGGGTGGGGTTCGGGCCACTCGACGTCCCGGCGTCTCGTGGGCCGGTTACACGACCTGGTGCAGCCAGCGCACCGGGGCTCCCTCGCCCGCGTATCTGAACGGTTCCAGTTCGTCGTCCCACGGCTTGCCGAGCAGCTTGGACACCTCGGCCTCCAGGTCGCTCTCCTCGCGCCGGCTGCGCAGCAGGGCCGCGCGCAGCCGGTCCTCCGGGATCAGGATGTCGCCGTGGATGCCGGTGACGGCGTGGAAGATGCCCAGGTCGGGGGTGCAGCTGTAGCGCTCGCCCTCGGCGCCGGCGCAGGGCTCGGCGGTGACCTCGAAGCGCAGCAGGTGCCAGCCGCGCAGCGCGGACGCCAGCTTGGAGGCGGTGCCGGCCTGGCCCTGCCAGGAGAACTCCGAGCGCCAGGTGCCGGGCGCGGCGGGCTGCCGGATCCAGTCGAGGTTGACGCGCGTGCCGAGCACCCCGGCGACGGCCCACTCGACGTGCGGGCACATCGCGCGCGGCGCGGAGTGCACGTACAGAACTCCACGTGTCGTCACCGGGACCTCCGGGCAGAGCGGGACAGTCTTGCAGGCTGGCGTGGCGGCGGCGACAGGGCAGCCGCTTTGAGGGCGAGGCTACCGTGCGGCGGCGCAAGGAGTGTGACGTACCGTCGGTCCCGATGTCGTGAAACGTGTGCCATTCACCCGGCAGGACGCCTGTGCGGGTGCGATCGGTCGCTTCCGGTCGCCGTCGGGAACTCCCGGACGTTGTCATGGGAGAGGGACCGGGTGCGGCGGGTCGCACGGGAGCCGGACGAGGAGCGAGGGGGTCACCGGGGATGCGGAAGGGAATCCGGCGCGGGCGGGCGGTGCTCGCGGTCACCACGGCGGCCGTGCTGGGCCTGGCCGGCTGCGACGCCCTGGGCGGGGGCGGCCCCGAGGCGCCGGGCGCGCGGCAGAGCAAGCCGGCGCCGACGCCGACGCCGTCCTTCGTGTGGGACCGCAGCCCGGCGTCGATCGCCGCGGTGGGCGACTCCATCACCCGGGGGTTCGACGCCTGCGCGATCCTGACGGACTGCCCGGAGGTGTCGTGGGCGACGGGGGGCAACGCGGAGGTGAACAGTCTGGCGGTCCGTCTGCTGGGCGCGCGCAAGGCGGCGACGCACAGCTGGAATCACGCGGTGACCGGGGCGCGGATGGCGGACCTGCCCGCGCAGATGGCGCGGGCGGCGGCGGACAAGCCGCAGTTGGTGACGGTGATGGTGGGGGCGAACGACGCCTGCCGGGCGACGGCGGCGGCGATGACGCCGGTGGCCGACTTCCGCGCCGCGTTCGAGGACGCGATGCGCACGCTGCGCCGTGCCGCGCCGAAGGCGCAGGTGTACGTGGCGAGCGTGCCGGACCTGAAGCGGCTGTGGTCGCAGGGCCGGACCAGCGCGCTGGGCAAGCAGGTGTGGAAGCTGGGGATCTGCCCGTCGATGCTGGGCGACGCGGACGCGCTGGACGCGGCGGCGACGCTGCGGCGGGACACGGTGCACAAGCGGGTGGAGGACTACAACACGGTGCTCGGGGAGGTCTGCACGAAGGACCCGCGGTGCCGTTTCGACGAGGGCGCGGTGTACGACTACCGCTTCGGCACCGACCAGTTGAGCCACTGGGACTGGTTCCACCCGAGCGTGAACGGCCAGGCGCGCCTCGCCGAGATCGCCTACCGGAAGGTCACCGGCGCGACCGCGTGACTTAGGGTCTCGCTCATGAGCGAACACTTCGGAACACTTTCCGACGGCACACCGGTGCATCGCTGGACCCTGGAGCGCGCGGGCGTGCGGGTGCGGGTCCTGACGTACGGCGGGATCGTGCAGTCGGCGGAGGTCCCGGACCGGGAGGGGCGGACGGCTGACGTGGTGCTGGGGTTCGCCGCCCTGGACGGGTACCTCGCGCACCCGGAGCCCTATCTGGGCGCCCTGGTCGGCCGGTACGCGAACCGGATCGCGCACGCCGGCTTCCCGCTGGACGGGCGGACGTACGCCCTCGCGCCGAACAACGCCCCGAACTCCCTGCACGGCGGTGAGCGCGGCTTCGACAAGCGGGTGTGGGAGGCGGAGCCGGTCGAGCACGGGGTGCGGCTGAGCCGGGTCAGCCCGCATGGCGAGGAGGGCTTCCCGGGCCGCCTGGAGGTGTCGGCGACGTACGCCCTCGACGCGTCGGGCGCGCTGCGGATCGCCTACGAGGCGGTCACGGACGCGCCGACGGTGGTGAACCTGACCAACCACAGCTACTTCAACCTCGCCGGATCCGGGCCCGCGGGCGGGCACGAACTGCGGCTGGCCGCCTCCCGGTACACCCCGGTCGACGCGGACCTGATCCCCGAGGGCGCGCCGGCGGAGGTCGAGGGCACTCGCTTCGACTTCCGCGCGTCCCGCAAGGTGGGCGACGGCTACGACCACAACTTCGTGCTCGACAAGGGCGTCACCGACACTGCGGTGGAGGTCGCCGAACTGCACGACCCGGCGTCCGGACGGGTGATGACGGTGTCGACGACCGAGCCGGGCATCCAGGTGTACACCGCGGACCACCTCGGCGAGCCCTTCGCCCCCGGTGCGGGCATCGCCCTGGAGACCCAGCACTTCCCCGACTCCCCCCACCGCCCGGACTTCCCGAGCACCGTCCTGCGCCCGGGCGAGGTGTACCGCTCGGAGACGGTGTACGGCTTCTCGGCGCGATAGGGCCCGCGAGAACGCGCGAACCCCGGTCCAGGGGTCAGGGTCCCGGACCGGGGCCGCTCTCGGGCGAGGAGTGCCGCGTCCGACGCCGGTCGTTCGCGGTGCTCCCGCGATCCCGCCTCGACCTACCCACCCAGGTTTCGTACGAACCCTTCACAAGGGCCGGAGGTCCTCACAGGGGCTGGGGCGCGGTGTCCGTCCCCTCGCGGTCCTCGCGGTCCTCGCCGTCCGCGCTCTCCTCGCCCAGCAGGTCCCGCGCCATGAGGGTCGCGCCCGCGACCGCGCCCGGCATCAGGAACACCGCCACGAACGGCACCAGGAAGGCGAGGCCCAGCGGGGTGCCGAAGCCCCACACCAGGGGCTTGCGCGAGCGGAGCAGGGCGAGGCGGGCGCGCAGGTCGACGTTCCTGCGCTGGAGGGCGACGGCGGTGAGCTGCTCGGTGAGGAAGAAGCCGGTGACGAAGAAGCCGATCACCGGGACGACCGTCTGCCCGAGGAACGGGATGAAGCCGAGGGCGAACAGCAGCACCGCCCACAGCAGCGCCCGGACCAGGATGCGCAGGCTGTCGCGGGCGGAGATCCACAGCTCGCGCCAGAGCGGCAGGCCGGAGGAGGGGGCGGTGCCGTCGGGCGAGACGTCACGGTCGACGCGCTCGGAGAGGCTCTCGTAGAAAGGCTCCCCGATGAGCAGCGTGACCGCCGTGAAGGTCAGGACGGACAGCAGCAGTCCGAGGGCGAACAGCACGGCGGTGAGGAAGCCGCGGAACAGGCCCTGCCAGGGGCTCGACCAGTCGTCGGCGAAGGGCGTCGCCCACGCCGTGAAGTCGTCACCCCACACCGCGAGGGCCACCAGCGCCCCCAGGTAGAGGACGAGCGTGATCAGTCCCGGCACCAGAGCGAACCCGTACTGCCTGCCGTGCCGGGCCACCCATCGCTGGCCCTCCATGAGGTACTTGAATCCGGCCCCGAGTTCTCGCATGGCCGCACTCTATCGGTCGTGCTCACATCAGCCGCGGGCGTCATGGAGGGGCTGTGTAGGCCATCCGGGGCACAGGAGACACCGAGCCCCGTGTCACACAGTTGAGTCGATCGGGTAGACCTCGCCGTACCGATCCACGAAGCACGCGAGTACCCCCAGGTCGGGCAGGCTTTGATCACGATGGAACACGCAAGCAGCGGTCTGGTTGAGGAGCACGGATGACGCAGGAGATCCACGGCACCGTCGCGGACGGTTTCGAGGCGGCGCGGGAGGAGTTCGCCGCGTTCGTCGCGCAGGAGCGGCCGGGTTACGAGGGCCAGTTGTGCGCGTACGTGCACGGCCGCCGGGTCGTCGACCTGTGGACCGGGGACGGGGCGGGCGTGGACTCCCTCTACGGCGTGTTCTCGTCGACGAAGGGCGCGGCGCATCTGGTGGCCGCGCTCCTCGTGCAGGACGGCACCCTGGAGCTGGACCGCAAGGTCACCTACTACTGGCCGGAGTTCGGCAGTGAGGGCAAGGGCGCGCTGACCCTGCGTGAACTGCTCGCCCACCGGGCGGGCGTGGTCGGCACGGACACCGGGTTCACCCGGCAGGAGCTGGCCGACGACCGGCAGCTCGCCGAACGGCTCGCCGACCAGCGGCCGTTCTGGCGTCCGGGGACCGCCTTCGGCTACCACGGGCTGGTCATCGGCGCGCTCGTCGGCGAGGTCGTGCGGCGCGCGACGGGCCGCACGCTGCAGGACGTCTACGAGGAGCGGGTGCGCGCCCCCTACGGGCTGGACTTCTTCCTGGGGCTGCCGGCGCGGCACGAGACGCGGTTCCGCAGCACGCAGCCGATGGCGCCGACGCCGGAGCAGCGGGCCCTGCTCGACCGGCTGGCCGGCGGGCCGCACTCGCTGTCGGCCATCGCCTTCAACCGCCACGCCGCCGAGCCGACCGATCTCGAACTGCTGCCGAACGACCCGCTGATCCGCGCCAAGGGCCCGGCCTCGGTGGGCGGGGTGGCGTCGGCGCGGGGGCTGGCCGGGATGTACGCGGCGGCGATCAGCGAGGTCGGCGGGAAGGCGCCGCTGCTGAAGGAGGACACGGCGGCGGAGTTCGCGCAGTTCCACTCGGTGGGCTACGACCTGGTGTCGCGGGCGCACAAGTCGTTCGGACTGGGGTTCCAGGCGACCGCGGACACCTGGTACCCGTTCCTCGGCGCGGGGGCCTTCGGGCACAGCGGGGCGGCCGGCTCGCAGGCGTTCGCGGACCCGCGCAGCGGGCTGGCCTACGGCTACACCCGCCGCCGGTTCGCCTTCCCCGGCGGGGCGGCCCCGGAGAACGCCCGGCTGGCGGCGGCGGTGCACGGGGCGGCGCTGGCGGCAGGCCAGGTGCTGTGACCGGAAGGGTTCGCCGGGAAGCTCGCGGCGTCCGGCACGGGCTGTCCGCTTACGGCGAAGGCCGCGCCCCGTGTCCGGGGGCGCGGCCTTCGCCGTACGCGCGTGTGCCGCTCAGAGCTTCACGATCATCTTGCCGGTGTTGTCGCCGCGCAGGACGCCGAGGAACGCCTCGAGGTTGTTCTCGATGCCCTCGACGACCGTCTCGCGGTACTTCAGCTCGCCGGAGCGGACCCAGGCGCCGACCTCCTGGACGAACTGCGGCTGCAGGTCGTAGTGGTCGGAGACCAGGAAGCCCTGGATGTTGCCGCGGGTCTGGATGAGGCGGGGGAGGTTCCTCGGGCCGGGCGCGGGCTCGGTGTTGTTGTAGACGGAGATCATGCCGCAGATCGCGATGCGGCCGTGCTCGTTGAGCGCGCCGATCGCGGCCTCCAGGTGGTCGCCGCCGACGTTGTCGAAGTAGACGTCGACGCCGTCGGGGGCGGCCTGCTGGAGCTGCTCGGCGACGGGGCCGTTCTTGTAGTTGAAGGCGGCGTCGAAGCCGTACTCCTCCAGGAGCAGTTTGACCTTCTCGTCGGAGCCGGCCGAGCCGATGACCCGGGAGGCGCCCTTGAGCTTGGCGATCTGCCCGACCTGGCTGCCGACGGCGCCGGCCGCGCCGGACACGAACACCGAGTCGCCCTCCTTGAAGGAGGCGGTGCGCAGCAGGCCCGCGTAGGCGGTCAGGCCGGTCATGCCGAGGACGCCGAGGTAGGTGGACAGGGGGGCGGTGTCGGGGTCGACCTTGACGGCCTGCGCCGCGTCGAAGGTGGCGTACTCGCGCCAGCCGCCGAAGTGCAGGACGTGGTCGCCGACGGCGACGCCCTCGGCCTCGGAGGCGATGACCTCGCCCACGGCGCCGCCCTGCATGGCCTTGCCCAGCTCGAAGGGGGCGACGTAGGACTTGGCGGCGCTCATGCGGCCGCGCATGTAGGGATCGACGGAGAGGTACTCGTTGCGGACGAGGACCTCGCCGGGGCCGGGCCGGCGGATCTCCGCCTCGGCCAGCTCGAAGTCCTCGGGCTTCGGCCAGCCGACGGGGCGGCTGAGCAGACGCCACTCGCGGCCGGTGGCGGGAAGCGTGGGGGTCTCGGACATGGAGCCTTCCTTACCTGCTGAGCTCGTTCATTTCACTACCTGAAACAACCATGCTCCTGAATATTTCAGGTTGTCAAATAAGCGGGTACCCTGGATCTCATGTCCACACCCCAGCAGACCCGCCGTCCCGACGATCCCACCCTGGAGGTCGTCGAGCTCATCGGCGAGGTGGTGGCCCGCTACCACGCGGACTACGAGGACGCCGCGGCCGTGCACTCGCTCACCGGCGCGCAGGCGAGGCTGCTCGGCCTGCTCTGCCTGGAGCCGCTGCCCATGCGGAAGCTGGCGAACCGGCTGAAGTGCGAGCCGTCCAACGTGACCGGCATCGTGGACCGGCTGGAGACCAGGGGCCTGGTGGAGCGCCGCCCCGACCCGTCCGACCGCCGCGTGAAACTGGCGGCGGTGACGACGGAGGGCCATCAGGTGGCCCGGGACCTGCGCGAGTCGCTCCGCTTCGCCAGCGAACCCCTGGCCGGCCTGGCGGACGACGAACGAGAGCTGCTACGGCGTCTGCTGCGCCGCATGCTGGACCAGTGACGTGACGCCCGGCCGGGCGGACTCAGGTGCACCACCACAGGAAACGGTTGCACGTTTCCGAAGGCGAGGGCTGCGGGGCCGGCTGGGAGGTCGTCGGCGTGGCGCCGGCGGTGCGCGTCGGAACCGTCCGGGGGTCCCGCGCGGGCGCGGAGGACGCGCTGGGGGCGGAGGACGCCGCAGAAGCCTCGCGGGTCGGCGACTTCGTGTCCGACGCGCTGGGCGAGGGCGACGCCGAGGTCGGGGAGGCCGAGGAGGAGGCCGACGGGCGGGGTGAGGCGGCGGGGGCGGGGGCCTCACGGGCGTCGGCGTCGGCCGTGGCGGCGGGGGTGGACGAGTCGTCTTCGAGCGGCGAGGACTCCCCGTCGGCGGCCGCGGGGTTCGGCTCGGGCGATCCGGGCCCGTCGGCGCCGAGCTCGGCGAGGCTCAGCCCGCCGGCCGCCAGGACGAAGCCGGCGGCGATCAGCACGGTCCGGCGACGACGTCTTCGATGGACGGCTGCTTTGCGGTCGCGACGACTCGCGTCGCTCTCGTCGGCCGACGCCGACCCGCGGCCCGCGTCCCGGACCCGACCGCCCCGGCCCTGCTCCCGCCGGCGGGCGGCACGTCCCTGCGCGGGGGCGTCTTCGGCCGGCGCGGGGTCGTCGGCCACCGCTTCGGCCGCCTCCGGGCGGTCGGCGTGACCGAGCTCCGGGGCGGGCGACTGCTGCTCGTATGGCTGCGGCTCGTAGGACTGCCGCTCATAGGGTTGCTGCTCGTAGGGCTGCCTCTCGTGCGGCTGCGGCCCGTACGGGTCCGGCCGGCAGGCGTCCGGGGGGTACGTCTCCCGCCCGTACGCCTCCGGCGCGTACGCGCCCTGCGGTTCAGCGGGTGCGCCGCACCCCGGGCAGGCGAGGGCGCCGTTGAGGTGCCGTCGGCACGGGTGGCAGTAATCCATGACGCGGGAAGACTAGGTTCCCAGGGCGTGGCGTTCCTAGGTCCCCCTGTGAAAGTTGTGTGGGAAACCAACGCCTTCACGGGCTTCCCTCAGCCGAAAAACGATCTCCCGCGGTCGAAAGATCACCCGAAACTGTCGAAACCGTTACCTGTTCGACCCATTGACACTCCCCTCACACCGTCCTTACTGTCACGCCAGCATTTCGAACGTGTGACGAAATCTCGAACAGCTGAGGGGCAACTTCCGTGCGCATCACCGGAATCAGCACACACGTGGTCGGGACGCCCTGGCGCAACCTGACCTACGTTCAGGTGCACACCGACGAGGGCATCACCGGTGTCGGTGAGACCCGCATGCTGGGCCACACCGACGCGCTGATCGGCTATCTGAAGGAGGCCGAGGCCAACCACATTCTCGGCTCCGACCCGTTCGCCGTCGAGGACCTGGTGCGCCGGATGAAGTACGGCGACTACGGCCGCGCGGGTGAGATCGTGATGTCCGGCATCGCCGTCGTCGAGATGGCCTGCTGGGACATCAAGGGCAAGGCCCTCGGCGTCCCCGTCTGGCAACTGCTCGGCGGCAAGGTCACCGACAAGGTCAAGGCGTACGCCAACGGCTGGTACACCACCGAGCGCACCCCGGAGGCGTACCACAAGGCCGCCCAGGGGGTCATGGAGCGCGGTTACAAGGCCCTCAAGATCGACCCCTTCGGTACCGGCCACTACGAGCTGGACCACGAGAACACCCTGTACGCCGTCTCCCTGATCGAGGCCGTGCGGGACGCGATCGGCCCGGACGCCGAGCTGATGCTGGAGATGCACGGCCGCTTCTCCCCCGCCACCGCCGTCCGCCTGGCCAAGGAGCTCGCCCCCTTCAAGCCCGCTTGGCTGGAGGAGCCGTGCCCGCCGGAGAACCTGAAGGCGCTGGAGAAGGTCGCCGCCAAGGTGGACGTCCCCGTGGCCACCGGTGAGCGCATCCACGACCGGATCGAGTTCCGCGAGCTCTTCGAGAGCCAGGCCGTCGACATCATCCAGCCGGACGTCGGCCACATCGGCGGCATCTGGGAGACCCGCAAGCTCGCGGCGACCGCCGAGACGCACTACGTGCTCGTCGCCCCGCACAACGTGGGCGGGCCGGTGCTGACCGCCGCCTCCCTCCAGGTCGGCTTCACCTCGCCCAACTTCAAGATCCTCGAACACTTCAACGACTTCGCGGACGCGGAGATCAAGAAGGTCGTCAAGGGCGCCCCCGAGGTGGTCGACGGCTACTTCCACCTCTCCGACGCGCCCGGTCTCGGCGTCGAGCTGGACGTGGACGCGGCCGCCGAGTTCCCGCAGCAGCAGGCCCGCTTCGACCTGTGGGCCGAGGGCTGGGAGCAGCGCAAGCCGAAGGGCTCCGGGAAGTGACCACCGCCGTCGTCGTCGAGGCGCCGGGCGAGCACCGGCTCGTCGCGCACACGCCGCGCGAGCCGGAGCCGGGCGAGGCGCTCGTGCGGGTCCACGCCGTCGGCATCTGCGGCAGCGACCGCGAGGTCTACCAGGGCAACCGGCCCGAGGGCTACGTCCGTTACCCGCTCACCCCGGGCCACGAGTGGTCGGGGACGGTCCAGGCGGTGGGCACGGGAGTGCCCGCCTCACTGGTCGGCCGGAAGGTCGTGGGCGAGGGCTTCCGCAACTGCCAGGTCTGCGACCGCTGTCACGCGGGCGAGACGACGCTCTGCACGGACGGCTACGAGGAGACCGGGTTCACCCAGCCCGGGGCGATGGCCGCCACCCTCACCCTGCCGGCCCGGCTGCTGCACGTCCTGCCCGACGACGCCGACCTGACCGCCGCCGCCCTGCTGGAGCCGGCCGCCTGCATCGCGGCCGCCGCCCTCAAGGCGCACGCGGTGCCGGGCGAGAAGGTCGCCGTCGTCGGCACCGGGACGCTGGGTATGTTCGCCGTCCAGTTCCTCAAGGCGGGCTCGCCGGGCGAGCTGCTGGTGGTCGGCACCCGGCGGGACCGGGAGGAGCTCTCCCGGCAGTTCGGGGCGACCGGCTTCCGCACCCGGGACGAGGCGCTGCCCGACGACTTCGACGTGGTGATCGAGACGGCCGGGTCCGCGTCCGCCGCGCGCACCGCCGCCTCGCTGCTCCGGCGCGGCGGCCGGCTGGTCCTGACGGGCATCCCGGCGCCGGGCGCCGAGGGACTCGACCCGACGGACCTGGTCGTACGGCAGCTGGAGGTGCACACCGTCTTCGGGGCTCCGCCGGACGCCTGGTCCCACACCGTCCGGGTGTTCGGGGCCGGACTGCTGGACCCGCTGCCGCTGGTCACGCACGAGCTGCCGCTCACGGAGTTCCCCGAGGCGATCGAGCTGGTGGGCTCCGGCGATCCGAAGGTGGGCAAGGTGCTGCTCCGGCCGTAGGCCACCCCCAGCCGTGCGCCGGTGCGAAGGCACCTGACGGCCTCCGTACCGGCGTACCACCACCCCTTTCCGCCTTGAGCCGCGAACCTCGTCCGACATATCGAACGCAAAGGACAGCCTTGTGACCACCGACGCTTCCGCCACGGCGGCCCGCCGACCCGGCGAGCCGGCGCTCACCGCGCTCGGTCTGGGCGCGCCCGCCCTCGATCCCGCCGACGCCTCACCGCACACGTTCCCGGGCGGCGGCCGCTGGCGCACCGAGATCCCCTCGTGCGAGGGCCCCGAAGCGCTGACCGTCGCCCTGAAGGAAGCCTCGCGGCTCGACGTGCCCATCCACCGCATCAGCCAGGGCAGCGGTGTGTGGATGCTGTCCGACGCCGAGATCACCGAGATGGTCGAGGCGACCGCCGAACGCGACATCGAGCTCTGCCTGTTCACCGGTCCGCGCGGCACCTGGGACATCGGCGGCTCCACCCGGACCGACTCGCGCGGCGCGGGACTGAGAGCCAGAGGCCACGACGCCGTGGCCGGCTGCGTCGAAGACGCCGTGCGGGCCACGGAGTTGGGCGTCAAGTGCCTGCTCGTCGCCGACGAGGGCGTGCTGTGGACGCTGCACCGGGCGCGGCAGGCCGGGATCATCCCGGCGGACACCACGCTCAAGGTGTCCGCACTGATCGGCCCCGTCAACCCGGCCGCGTACGCGGTGTACGAGCACCTGGGCGCCGACTCGGTCAACGTGCCCAGCGATCTGACGCTGGATCACCTCACCGAGATCCGGCGGGTGTCGGGCGCTCCGATGGACATGTACATCGAGGCACCGGACGACTTGGGCGGGTACGTCCGGATGTACGAGGTCGCCGAGCTGATCCGGCGCGGGGCGCCGCTCTACCTCAAGTTCGGTCTCTCCAAGACCCCGGGCATCTACCCCTACGGGCACCACCTGCGGGAACTGACGCTGTCCACCGCCAAGGAGCGGGTGCGGCGCGGCCGGCTCGCCCTGGACCTGCTCGCACGCCACGGAGCCGGAGAGGACATGGCTCCGCTGGGGTCGCGACTGCCCGGCGAACTGAAGCGGTTCGAAACGCCCGCATAACGTTCCGGACACACAGCACACAAACGCTTCACACAAGCAGACGCAGCCGAACAGAATCCCACACGCGCGTTTTCTCGGCCCTTCCGGCACACCGCCTTCGGGCCCTCCAACTCGCGGGGCCGGGAACCACCCTCACCACATCAAGGATGATGACCATGCGTAACCGCAGAGCCGCACTCACCGCACTGGCCGGAGCCGCGTCCCTCGCCCTCACCCTGTCCGCCTGCGGCCAGAACAGCGAAGGCGGCAGCGAGGAGAAGGCGGGCGACACCAAGGGCGCGACCATCGGCATCGCGATGCCGACCAAGTCCTCCGAGCGGTGGATCTCCGACGGCAACAACGTCGTCAAGGAGCTCGAGGCCAAGGGCTACAAGACCAAGCTGGTCTACGGCGAGGACAAGCCCGAGCAGCAGGTCTCCCAGATCGAGAACCTGATCGCCCAGGGCGTCAAGGCGCTGATCGTCGCGGCGATCGACAACAAGTCCCTGGACAACGTTCTCCAGCAGGCCAAGGACGCGAAGATCCCGGTCATCTCCTACGACCGCCTGATCCTCAACAGCCCGAACGTCGACTACTACGCGTCGTTCGACAACGAGAAGGTCGGCCAGCTCCAGGCCAACTACATCGCCGACAAGCTCGGCCTGAAGTCGGGCAAGGGCCCCTTCAACATCGAGCTGTTCGCCGGCTCCAACGACGACAACAACACCAAGTACTTCTTCAACGGCGCGATGAGCGTGCTCCAGCCGTACATCGACAGCAAGAAGCTCGTCGTCAAGTCCGGCCAGACGAAGATCACCCAGGTCACGACCCTGCGCTGGGACGGCGCCACCGCCCAGCGCCGCATGGACGACATCCTCTCCAAGTCGTACGCGAGCGGGAAGGTCGACGCCGTCCTCTCTCCGTACGACGGCATCTCCATCGGCATCCTGTCCGCCCTGAAGTCCGACGGCTACGGCAGCGCCGCCAAGCCGCTGCCGGTCCTCACCGGCCAGGACGCCGAGCTCGCCTCGGTGAAGTCGATCATCTCCGGCCAGCAGACGCAGACCGTCTACAAGGACCTGCGCCAGCTCGCCAAGGTCGCCGCGAACATGGTCGACGCGTCCCTCAACGGCAAGAAGCCCGAGGTCAACGACACCAAGACCTACGACAACGGCAACAAGGTCGTCCCGGCGTACCTGCTCCAGCCCGTGAGCGTCGACAAGACCAACTACGAGGAGGTCCTGGTCAAGGGCGGCTACTACACCGCCGACCAGCTCAAGTAAGCGCCGACGCCCTTCACACGAAACACGGATTGGAAGGCACGACCATGGCGGGACCCGTCCTGGAAATGCGCTCGATCGTCAAGACCTTTCCCGGCGTCAAAGCGCTGTCGGACGTCACACTGACCGTCCGTCAGGGCGAGGTCCACGCCATCTGCGGAGAGAACGGCGCCGGCAAGTCGACCCTGATGAAGGTCCTCTCCGGCGTCCACCCGCACGGCACCTACGAGGGGGAGATCCTCTTCGAGGGAGAGCTCTGCCGCTTCAAGGACATCCGGGCGAGCGAGCAGCACGGCATCGTCATCATCCACCAGGAGCTGGCGCTGGTGCCGTACCTCTCCCTCGCGGAGAACATCTTCCTCGGCAACGAGCACGCCAAGCGCGGGCTCATCGACTGGAGGGAGACCCTGCGCCACGCTTCCGAGCTGCTGCGCCGGGTCGGTCTGAGCGACCACCCCGAGACCCGCGTCTGCGACATCGGCGTGGGCAAGCAACAGCTCGTGGAGATCGCGAAGGCCCTGTCGAAAAAGGTGAAGCTGCTCATCCTCGACGAGCCGACCGCGGCCCTGAACGACGAGGACAGCGGCAAACTCCTCGACCTGATCCTTGAGTTGAAGAACCAGGGCATCACCTCGATCATCATCTCCCACAAGCTCAACGAGATCCGCCGGGTCGCCGACTCGGTGACGATCATCCGCGACGGGAAGTCCATCGAGACCCTGGACGTCAAGGCCGAGGCGACCAGCGAGGACCGGATCATCTCCGGCATGGTCGGCCGCGACCTCGACAACCGCTTCCCCGAGCGCACCCCGCACGAGCCGGAGGCGGGCGCGGCGCCCGCGCTGGAGATCCGCAACTGGACCGTGCACCACCCGATCGACCAGCAGCGCAAGGTCGTCGACGGCGTGTCGATCGACGTGCGGCGCGGGGAGATCGTCGGTATCGCGGGACTGATGGGCGCCGGCCGCACCGAACTCGCCATGAGCGTCTTCGGCCGGTCCTACGGCCGGTACGCGGGCGGCACCGTCCTCAAGGACGGCAAGGAGATCCGCACCAAGTCCGTCGCGGAGGCGATCGGGCACGGCATCGCCTACGTCACCGAGGACCGCAAGCACTACGGCCTCAACCTCATCGACACCATCAACCGGAACATCTCGCTGACCGCCCTGGACAAGGTCGCCAAGCGGGGCGTGGTCGACGAGCACGAGGAACGGCAGGTGGCCGAGCGCTACCGCAAGTCGATGAACATCAAGGCGCCGACCGTCTTCGAGCCGGTGGGCAAGCTGTCCGGCGGCAACCAGCAGAAGGTCGTCCTCAGCAAGTGGATCTTCGCGGGTCCGGACGTGCTGATCCTGGACGAGCCCACGCGCGGCATCGACGTCGGCGCCAAGTACGAGATCTACACGGTCATCGACAAGCTGGCCGCGGAAGGGAAGGCGGTCGTCTTCATCTCCTCCGAGCTGCCGGAGCTGCTCGGTATGTGCGACCGCATCTACACCATGGCCGCAGGGCGGTTGACGGGTGAGTTCCCGCGTGCCGAGGCCACGCAGGAATCGCTGATGCGTCAGATGACGAAGGACAAAGAGGTAACCCGATGAGCACGGAAGTGACCGCCAAGAGCCCGGCCCCCGCGCCGCCCGGCAAGAGCGGGGACGCGGCGGGCGGGAACCTGCTCCAGCTGGTGCTGGACGGCCTGCGCCGCAACATGCGTCAGTACGGCATGCTGATCGCGCTCGGTCTGATCGTGGCGCTGTTCGGCGTGTGGACCGACGGCGGACTGCTGACGCCGCACAACATCTCCAACCTGGTGCTGCAGAACAGCTACGTCCTGATCCTCGCGATCGGCATGATGCTGGTCATCATCGCGGGCCACATCGACCTGTCGGTCGGTTCGCTGACCGCGTTCGTCGGGGCCTTCGCGGCCGTGCTGACCGTGCAGCACGACGTGCCGTGGCCCGTCGCCGTCGCCCTCTGCCTGCTGGCGGGGGCCGTGGCGGGCGCGGTGCAGGGCTTCTTCATCGCCTACCTCGGCATACCCTCCTTCATCGTCACCCTCGCCGGGATGCTGACCTTCCGCGGCGTCACCGAGATCCTGCTGGAGGGACAGACCCTCGGCCCGTTCCCCCTCGGGCTGCAGAAGATCGGCAACGGCTTCCTCCCGGAGGTCGGCCCGGAGACCAACTACCACAACATCACCCTGCTCCTCGGCATCGTGCTGATCGCCTTCGTGGTCATGCAGGAGGTCCGGGACCGCAAGCGTCAGCGGGAGTTCTCCCTCGACGTGCCGCCGACCAACCTCTTCCTGCTCAAGCTCGTCGCGATCGTCTCCGCGCTGCTCGTCGTCACCCTGCTGCTCGCCAGCTGGAAGGGCGCGCCGATCATCCTGCTGATCCTGGGCGCGCTGGTGGTCGGGTACGGCTACCTCATGCGCAACTCCATCTTCGGCCGGCACATCTACGCCATCGGCGGCAACCTGCCGGCGGCCAAGCTGTCCGGCGTCAAGGACAAGAAGGTCACTTTCCTGGTCTTCCTGAACATGGGCGTGCTCGCGGCCCTGGCTGGTCTGGCGATCGCCGCCCGCCTCAACGCGGCCTCTCCGAAGGCGGGCCTGAACTACGAACTCGAGGCGATCGCCTCGGCGTTCATCGGTGGCGCGTCCATGAGCGGCGGTGTGGGCACCGTCCTCGGCGCGATCATCGGCGGTCTCGTCCTCGGCGTGCTGAACAACGGCATGAACCTCCTCAGCGTCGGCACCGACTGGCAGCAGGTCATCAAGGGCCTCGCCCTGCTGGCCGCCGTCGGCTTCGACGTGTGGAACAAGCGCAAGTCCGGTTCGTAAGCAAGCGCGGACGCTCCGCCGGGAAAGGCCGTACAAGCCGTGTCGAACCTGCGGGCCGGTCGTGGCCGATGGCGCGGTTCCCCGCGCCCCTTCGGGGGCGCGGGCCCCGGCGGGGCTCCCACCCAACCCCACTTTCGGGAGCCGCTACATGGAACTGAACAGACGCACGGTCATCGCGGGCGCCGCTGCGGCGGGCATCGCCGCCACCGCCCTCGGGGGTGTCGCCGAGGCCTCCACCTCCGGCGGCAAGAAGCCGACCAAGAAGGTCTTCGGCACGCTCGCCGACGGCACCGAGGTCCACCTGTGGTCGCTGGCCAACGGCGGGACACGGCTGAAGGTCCTGGACTACGGCGGCATCGTCCAGTCCCTGGAGATCCCCGACCGTCGCGGCCGCTACGCCAACGTCTCCCTGGGCTTCGACAACATCGAGGACTACGTCGCCAAGTCCCCCTACTTCGGCGCGCTGATCGGCCGCTTCGGCAACCGCATCGGCAAGGGGCAGTTCACCCTCGACGGCAAGGCCTACCAGGTCGACGTCAACGACGGCGCGAACAGCCTGCACGGCGGTTCCAAGGGCTTCGACAAGCACGTGTGGAGCGTCGAACCGTTCGCCAAGGGCTCCGACGTCGGCCTGCACCTGCGGTACACCAGCGCCGACGGCGAGATGGGCTACCCGGGCACGCTGAAGGTCAAGGTCACCTACACCCTCACCCGGCACGGCGACTGGCGCATCGACTACGAGGCCACCACCGACAAGGCCACCGTCGTCAACCTCACCAACCACGTCTACTGGAACCTCGCCGGCGAGTCCAGCGGCACCGTCTACGACCACGAGCTGGAGATCGACGCCGCCCGCTACACGCCCGTCGACTCGGGCCTGATCCCCACCGGCGAGCTGGCGAGGGTCGCGGGCACCCCCTTCGACTTCCGCCGCGCCAAGACCGTCGGCGAGGACATCCGCGTCGCCCACCAGCAGCTGCTGTACGGCCAGGGCCTCGACCACAACTGGGTCCTCGACAAGGGCATCACCTCCCGGCCGGCGCCCGTCGCCACCCTGCGCGACCCGTCCTCGGGCCGCACCCTGACGATCTCCACCACCGAGCCCGGCCTGCAGTTCTACTCCGGGAACTTCCTCGACGGCACGCTCGTCGGAAGCGGCGGGACCGTCTACCGCCAGGGCGACGGCATGTGCCTGGAGACGCAGCACTTCCCGGACTCGCCGAACAAGCCGAACTTCCCGTCGACCGTGCTGCGGCCCGGCCGGACGTACCGGTCGACGACGGTCCACTCCTTCGACTGCTGACGTTCCCTCAGCGGTGGGGCGCAACTGACACCCGCTTCTCGGCGGTTGAACAGTTGCGCCCCGGCCTGCGTATGTAGGGACGGCCCGCGCTCCCCCGCGCGGGCCACCCAGATGACGACGGGCCCGGTCGTCCCCCACCGGGCCCGCCCCATACGGAGGTTCCATGGCCGACAACGTCACCTCGTTGTTCCGCAGCACCGCGGCGCACAGCCCGTCGATGGCGGCGCTGACCCGCGAGGGCGGCGACGGGGGCGGGCCGGTGGACTTCTGCATCCCCTGCAATCCCTACTTCCCCACCCCGCAGATGTTCGACGAGATGTCGAACCGGCTGCGGGACATCATCACGTACTACCCGAGCAGCGCCGACACCATCACCGCCGAGCTGTGCAACCTGCTCGGACTCCCGCCGCAGGCCGTCGCGATGGGCAACGGCTCCACCGAGCTGATCACCTGGATCGACCACCTGCTGGTCCGCGAGTCCCTCGCGGTGCCGGTCCCCACCTTCGGCCGCTGGACCGACCAGCCGATGGAGACCGGCAAGCGGGTCGACATGTTCCCGCTCCAGGAGTCCAGCGGTTTCGCCCTCGACCTCGCGCAGTACGCCGAGTTCATCCGCACCCGCGGCACCCGGGTCGCCGTCATCTGCAACCCGAACAATCCTGACGGCGGGTTCCTGCACAAGCACGCGCTGGTGCAGTTCATGGACGCAATGGCCGACCTGGACCTGATCGTCATCGACGAGTCGTTCCTGGAGTTCGCCGACGCCGAGGCCGAGCCGAGCGTGGTGCAGGAGGCCATGCTGCGGCCCAACGTCGTCGTGCTGCGCAGCCTCGGCAAGAACTTCGGCCTGCACGGCATCCGCTTCGGCTACCTGGTCGCGAACCCGGCGCTGGCCGGGCGGGTCCGCTCCATGCTGCCCAAGTGGAACCTCAACTCCTTCGCCGAGCACGTGGTGTTCATGCTGAAGGAGCACGGCCCCGAGTACGCGCAGAGCCTGATGCAGGTGCGCCGGGACCGTCTGGAGATGGCCAGCCAGCTCTCCGCGCTGCCCGGCCTGACCGTCTACCCCTCGCAGGGGAACTTCCTCTTCGTGCGCCTCCCCGTCGGCGCCGAGGGCACCGTGGTCCGCGACCGGCTGCTCACCGAGCACCGGATCCTGGTCCGCGAGTGCGGCAACAAGATCGGCTCCTCCAGCCGCTTCCTGAGGCTCGTGGTGCGCCCCCAGGTCGACGTGCGTCGCCTGGTGTCCGGCCTGGAACAGGTGCTCTACGGGAACAGGAGGGGAGCCGCCGTGCCCGAGCTGGGCGCCGGGACCAGCTACAGCTCGGGCACGGCGGCCGTGGATCGGCTGGTGGGAGCTACCAACGGGGCCGGCATGCCGGGCCTTGCCGCTCAGGCCATGGGCGCCGGTGCGCCGGGGCTGCCCCCCGCCCCGGCCGCCGCCGCCGGCATGTCGGCCCCGACCCCCTCCGACGGCTCCGGGGTGCCGCTGCCGGCGGCGGCCCAGATCTTCCCCCAGTCGATACCGGCGCCCCAGCCGCCCGCCCCGGCCCCGGCCCCCGCCCCCGCCCCGGCGATGACGCCCGTGATGGCCCCGGCCGCCATGGCCCCGCCGATGGCGCCCGTGCCGCCGCCGATGGCCCCGCCGCCGATGGCGCCCGCCGCGATGGCTCCCGCGGCGATGGCCCCGGCTGCCATGACCCCCGCGGCGATGGCCCCGCCGCCGGCCCCTGCCCCGGTGCCCGCGCCGGCGATGACGCCGGCCGCGGCTCCCATGGCCTCCGGCCAGACCCCTCCGGGCGTCCCGGCGCGAGGCGGCCTGACCGCCGCCCAGGTCCGCGGCACCAACGGCCTCTCCCCGGCGGCGGCCACCGGGTGGCCCAACGCCCAGAGCTGGCCGAACGCGGCGGGAATGGGCCAGGCGGGCTGACCCCCGCCGAGCTGACGCGACGGAGCCCCCGGCCGACGGGTTGTCGGCCGGGGGCTCCGTGCACTCCGTGCTGTCAGGTCCCTTCCGGGCTGACCGCCTAGGAGATCAGTTTGATCGTCTGCCAGCCGCCCGTGCCGACGACCGTGGGGGTGCCCACGCCGGTTCGGCGGCCCGGGAGGTACTCCAGGCCCGCCGTGGTGTTCGGTGTCGTGGTCCACAGGTCCGCTACGCCGTCGCCGTCGGTGTCGCCGGTGGCGGTGAACAGCGGGCGGGCCGCCGTGGTCCAGCCGGTGGCGTGGGCCGTGCGGTTGGCGCCGTCGCCCAGGGAGGCCGGGTCGGTGCCGCCGTCGGGGATCCCGTCGCCGTCCGCGTCACCCGGGCTGCGGCCGTGGTAGACCCACAGTCCGCCGCCGACGGTGTCACGGGCGAGCAGGTCGGTGAAACCGTCGCCGTCCACGTCGCCGGGGGAGGCGAGCTGCATCTTGCCCCAGCCGCTGCTTCCGATCACGTAGCCGGACTCGACCGTGCCGTAGGCGTAACCCGGCAGGAACCAGAGCTGGTCGCCGACGACCGCGACGAAGTCGGGGTTGGCGGACTCGGCGTCCGGGGTGATGTCACCGACGGAGACGATCTGCTTGATCGTCGCCGGGTCGATCGCCACCTCGGTCTCCGGGTCCGGGAAGACGTACACCTCCTGCTTGGTGTCCTCGGTGAACTCGCCCTGCCCGTTGTTCGGGTACAGGTACAGCTTGCCGTCGGAACGGCGTGCCACCAGGTCCTCGTAGAAGTCCTCGGTCCAGTCGCCCCGGTGCGTCAGCAGCGAGCCTCCCCAGCCGCCGCCGGAGGACAGCGGGAGCATCGTCGCGACCTTGCCGGCGCCCGTGCCGCCGTACAGGCGCAGGTTGTCGGAGCCGTCGATCGCGAACATGTCCGGCAGGCCGTCGCCGTTGACGTCCCCGGGCTTGTCCGTCACGCCCGGGCTCTTCACGTAGAACCGGTACGGGTAGACGGGGCCGGGATTGCCGCCCGCGTCCACCATGCGCACGTACAGCGTGTGCGGTCCCGGCGTGAGCGGTGTGATCTCGGCGGTCGCCTTGCCGCCCTTGGCCGCGGGCTTGGCCGACACGTTCGGCGGGGTGCGGTCCAGGCCGTACAGGTAGTCGACGGTGTCCGCGACGCCGTTCGCGCCGAACTCGAACACGCCCTTGGTGCGCGACAGCGCGCCCTCCACGGGCTCCATGTCGGCCGTGGTCTCCGGGTACAGATCGTCCTTGGAGTCGACGACCGGCATCACGGTCGGCGCGTTCGGGTCGAAGCCGAAACGGCAGCCCGGCGCGCCCTTGGTGGGCGTCCAGTCGGAGGCGAAGTTCGCGTCCGCGGTGTCCTCGGCCTGTGCCTTCCAGGAGAACTGGCCGTTGCTGGCGCCGAGATGCTTCTTCAGCAGGTCCTTGCCCACGACGACCCGCGCCTGCGCGCCCTTGGAGTCGGCGGCCTTCACGGTGACCTTCACGCGCTTGTCGAAGATGATGCCCGGCGCGGTGTCGTGCTTGCCGGTCGCCCACAGGTGGAACTGCACGTTGACGCCGCCGCCGTCCGGGTCCCAGACCTGCGCGGTCAGCGTCACGTCGGTGTTGCCGAGGGTGACGTACGACGAGCCGTTGCCGCACTCGGTGGCGCTCACCTTGGAGCTGGGGATGGTGTCCAGCGCCCAAGGGGCCTTCGGTGGACGGTTGTACTCGACGATCAGCTTGGCGTCCGGCTTGAACTTCTTCCAGCTGTACTCGTCCTTGGAGTCCTCCGCCTTGTCCGGCGCCTTCAGGCCGAAGGTGACGTTGGACCACTTGGAGGCCGCCGCCTTGACGGCCGCGTCCTTGGCGTCGAAGTCGACCGCCTTGTTGGCGCAGCCGACGTCCTCGTTGCCGTGGGCGTAGTTGCGGCTGTCCTGGAGGGTCTTCAGGGCCGGCTGCTTGTTCCAGGTGGTGGCCGAGGAGATCCCGCCGGTGAGCCACAGCTCGACCGGCTTCGGCGTGCAGGACCACGCGTGCGTCTCGGTGATCTGGAACTGCGCGTCGATCACCTTCACGCCGGCCAGGAACTTGCTGCCGACGCGGAAGTAGGAGCGGGCCGTGCCGCCGGACGACGACTCGTAGCCCACGCGCGCCTCGTCCGTCTTGCCGCCGTCCCAGCCGGTGCCGTTCCAGTAGCTGCTGGTCGGATGCGGCTTGTAGGCGATGGTCCAGGCCTCGCGGGTACCGGTCGTCCGGGGGTCGATGTACACCGGGAAGCGGGTGTCCGGCGCGTTGAGGAGCTTCTGGTCGGGCGTCAGGGTGATCTTCTCGTCGGAGACCTGGACGCCGACCTCGCTGCTCTTGGAGGTGAGCGGGGAGGGATCGTTCTCGGACGCGGTCGTGGCGGTCGCCGTGCGCGGGGACTTCGCTGCCGGGCCGGCGGGAGCCTTGGCCGCGGCCGAGGTCCGGGAGGCGCTTTGCTCCTCCTCCGTCCCCGACGAGTCCCACATCCGGGCCGTGGACGACGCGAAGACCGTCTGCCCGGCCGCGTTCACCGCGCGCAGGGTGCCGCTCGCGGTGTCCTTGGTGAGGTCGAGACCCTCGGCGCTCAGACCGAAGTCGATCCGCGCCAGGTCGGGGTTGTCGGCGGCCTCGCGCGTCTTCACGATCAGCGCCTGGCTGAAGCCGTCCAGGCTGGCTTTCACCGCCAGGTCGACGCCCGGTAACACCTCCGGGTAGGTGGCCATCGCCCCGTCGAGCACCGGCTCGGGCAGGGGCTTCGGCCAAGTCAGGGCGAGTTCGCCGCCCTGGTCGGCGAAGGTCACCAGTTCGGTGTCGCCGCCCGCGGAGAACGTGACGCGGCCGGGCGCGGCCTTGGGCGAGATCCGGCCCGCGGCCTCGGTGAGCGTGGTGTCCACCGCGGTCCACACGCCCTCGCGCTTCACGCGGACGGGCAGGCTGTGCTGGGTGGTGCGCAGGTTGCCGTTGGGCAGGGCGTGCGTCTCGCTGGTCTCGGTGCGGGCGGACACCACTTCCACGGGCTTGCCGCTCTGGGCGGCCTGCTGGAGTGCGCTCTCCTCGGCGTCGGCGGCCGCCTCGGCCGGATGGGCGTCGGCGGCGCCGGCCGTGAGCGGCATCAGCGGTGTCAGCCCGAGCGTCCCGCCGGCGAGCACCGCGACGAGCGCGGCCCGAGCCGAGCGCCTCGCCGGACGCTGTCTTCGGGATGTTTCTGGCATGGGCGAATCCCCCCGGAGTCGTTGCCGTGCGCGCCCCTCACGGGGGCCGCTGCGTGCCCTTTCACTCGGGCCGCGAGGCCGAACAGTACACGCGGAAAGGGGAGTTCTTTACCTACGCATGAGCAAAGTGGGGATTGTCGCATTGCCCGGCCTTTGCTTGTCAGGGTGATCGGCAACGCCTACTGTCTGACCGTTCAACACTCGATCACACAGAGTGAGATCACACAGAGTGAGTGAGGGGGAGGTCCTTCGGTGGACCAAGTCATAAGACAGTTACGCTATTTCGGCCACTGGCACAGATCCGTCTCCCTGTTCGTGGGCCTCGTGCTCTTCGTCGGCCTCATACCCGACGACGCGAGTGCCGCCGACGGGAGCACCAGGATCTCGGACGTCAAGCGCGATCCGTCCGTTCCGGGACGCGATTTCGAGAAGAAGCGTCCGGCCGCCCGGGACGACGCCGAGGGCGCTTTCAAGCCCGCGGCCGGAAAGGTGTCGCCCGGCACGTTCACGACACTGGTCACCGACAGTCGCGACAAGCTTCCCAAGCGGGCGCCGCTGACCGCCGGCTCCACCGCGCCGGGCGCGAACACCGCCGTGCGGACCGGCCTGGTGAAGGCCCGTCAGGCCACGGCCGCACCCGCCCGTACGGCGCTGGGCGTCCGCGGCGCGGCCCCGAAGAAGGCAGCCGCCGACGCCGGCAGCGCCCTCCAGGTCCAGGTGAAGGACGAGACCGCCGCCCGCAAGGCCGGCGTCCAGGGCGTCCTGTTCACCGCGGCGCCGGCGAAGACCGGCCTGGCCCCCGCCGCGTCCGGCTCCGTCGAACTGGAGCTGGACTACGCGTCGTTCAAGGACACCTACGGCGGTGACTGGGGCTCCCGGCTCCGCCTGTACCAGCTTCCCGCCTGCGCGCTGACCACGCCCGAGCTGGAGCGGTGCCGTACTCGCACCGCCCTGCCCGGCGCCAACGACCCGGCCGCGAAGACGGTCCGGGCCACCGCCGACCTGGCGGCCGCGCCCACCATGTTCGCCGCCGCGGCGGAGGCCTCCGGGCCCGGCGGAAGCCACGCGGCGACCTCGCTCGCTCCGTCCGGCTCCTGGATGGCCGGCTCGTCCTCCGGCGGCTTCTCGTGGGCCTACCCGATCGAGGCGCCCGAGGTGCCCGGCGGCCCGCAGCCCGAGGTCGAACTGTCCTACTCCTCGCAGGCGGTGGACGGCCGCACCGCGTCCACCAATGCGCAGTCCTCCTGGATCGCCGAGGGCTGGGACTACGAGCCGGGCTACATCGAGCGCAAGTACCGCTCCTGCTCGGACGACAAGGACGCCGTCGACGGGAAGAAGCCCAACAACACCGGCGACAGCGGCGACCTGTGCTGGGGCTCCGACCACGTGGTGATGTCGCTGGGCGGCAACACCACCGAACTCGTCAAGAAGGACGGCACCGACGAGTGGCGTCCCGCCGACGACGACGGCTCGCGCCTCGAGCACAAGACCGGCGCCGCCAACGGCGCCAAGGACGGCGAGTACTGGATCCTGACCACCACGGACGGCACCCAGTACCACTTCGGCCTGAACAAGCTGCCCGGCGCCCCCGACGGCACGGTCACCAACTCGGCGCTCACCGTGCCGGTGTTCGGCAACCATCCCGACGAGCCCTGCCACGCCACGGCGTTCATGGACTCCGACTGCGCCCAGGCCTACCGCTGGAACCTGGACTACGTGGTCGACCCGCTGGGCGACGCCATGACCCTGTGGTGGACGAAGTTCACCAACTTCTACGGCCAGAACATGAAGGCCGACCAGCAGGCCCGCTACGACCGCAACGCGCAGCTGGCGCGCATCGACTACGGCCTGCGCTCCGACAAGCTGTTCGGCGTCCTGCCGGCCGGCCGCGTCGGCTTCACTCTGTCCGAACGATGCATACCGAGCGCGGCGTTCGACTGCGCCGAGGCCAAGCGGACCGCGGCCAACGCCAAGCACTGGCCGGACACCCCGCTGGACCAGGAGTGCGCGTCGGGCGCCAAGTGCACCGACAAGTTCTCCCCCACGTTCTGGACGACCAAGCGCCTGACGAAGATCAGCACCAGCGTGCTCGTCGGCAGCGCCCTCAAGCCGGTCGACACCTGGACGCTGGAGCAGTCGTACCCGCCCACCGGTGACGCCACCTCCCCGGCCCTGTGGCTGGAGTCGATCGCCCGTACCGGGCACGGCGCCGACGGCACGGCCGACATGCCGAAGGTGACCTTCGCAGGGCTTCAGATGGACAACCGCGTCGACGGCGTGGAGGGCCTGCCGCCCTTCTCCCGCCACCGCGTCCACGCCATCGACACCGAGACCGGCGGCCGGATCGGCGTCACCTACTCGGCCAAGGACTGCCAGGCCCTGGAGCCGAAGCGGATGCCGGCCTCGCCCGAGACCAACACCATGCGCTGCTTCCCGCAGTTCTGGACACCCAAGGGCGCGACGGCACAGGTCAAGGACTGGTTCCACAAGTACGTCGTCACCCGGGTCAGCGAAGAGGACCTGGTCACCGACAGTCCCGCCAAGGTCACCTCGTACGAGTTCCTCGGCGGCGCCGCATGGGCCTGGGACGACAGCGAGTTCACCGAGAAGAAGTACCGCACCTGGTCGCAGTACCGCGGCTACGAGCGGGTCCGCACCCGCCAGGGCGCCGGCAGCGACGTCAAGCAGCTCAGCGAGCACCGCTACTTCCGCGGCCTGCACGGCGACAAGCTGCCCTCCGGCACGCGTTCGTCCGCCGTGGAGACCAGTGACGGCGCGAGCCACCAGGATCTGCCGCAGTATCAGGGGCAGTTGCTGGAACAGATCACCTACGAGTCCGACGGCGGTCCCGTCGACTCGGCGACCGTCACCACCCCCTGGGCGGTGCGGACGGCCACCCGAACCCGTGCCGGGACCACGCCGCTCGAGGCGTGGATGACCCGCCCGGAGACCGTCCGCACCCGCGAGCGGGTCAAGGGCGAGACCTGGCGCACCTCCACCGAGACCACCAAGTACGACGGTTACGGCCTGCCGTACCAGGTCGAGGAGAAGACGCCCGGCGGCAAGGTCCGCTGTTCGACGGTGAGTTACGCCCGCAACACCGGGGCGCACCTGATCGAGCTGGAGTCCCGCGAGAAGACCACCCTCGGAGCCTGCGGCACCACCGGCGGCGAGGTCGTGGAGGACAGCCGCACGTTCTACGACAACCTGGCCTTCGGCGCGGCCCCCACCAGGGGTCTGCCCACCGAGGTCCAGGAGATGAACGCGACCGGCGACGGTTACGTCACCATCGACAGGACCGAGTACGACATCCACGGCCGTGAGGTCGCCACGTGGGACGCGGACAACCGCAAGACGTCCGTCGAGTTCACCCCGAAGACCGTGGCGCGTCCGCTGAAGCAGGTCTCCACGGACCCGCTCCTGCACACGGAGACGACGGAGTTCGACGCCGTCCGCGGTCTTCCCGAGAAGGAGACCGACGCCAACGGCAAGTCGTCGACCATGGAGTACGACCCGCTGGGCCGGCTCCTGAAGGTCTGGGAGATCGACCGCGATCCGTCGCAGAGCCCGTCCGCCAGCTACGACTACACCGTCCGCCGTGACGGCCCGACGGTCGTCACCTCGCGGACGCTGAAGGACAACGGCCAGTACGCCGTGTCGTACGAGATCCTCGACGGCATGCTGCGCGAGCGGCAGACGCAGGACGAGGCGGTCGGCGCGGGCCGGATCGTCAACGACACCTTCTACGACAGCGTCGGCCGGGTCTGGAAGGAGAACGACGGCTACTACAACTCCTCCGAGCCCGAGCCGAAGCTGCTCCCGGTCGGCGACCAGGACGTACCGTCGCAGAACCGCACCACCTTCGACGGCCTGGGCCAGCCCACCGCGGAGATCACGTACTACCGCGGCACGGAGAAGCTCCGTACGACGACCGAACGCGACGGGGACGTCTCCACGACGATCCCGCCGAAGGGCGACACGGTCACGGCGACCTTCGAGGACGCCGAGGGCCGCACGGAGCGGCTGCGCGAGTACACCAACGCCGAGCGTACGAAGTGGCGGGACACCGTCTACGCGTACGACGACCTGGACAACCTGCGCACGGTGACCGCTCCGGGCGGTGCGGTGACCACGTTCGAGTACGACAAGCGGGGCCGTCAGACGGCCGTCGTCGACCCCGACGGCGGACGCACGGAGATGCGGTACGACAACGCGGACAACGTGGTCGAGACCGTGGACCCGATGAAGCGGTCCCTGTTCACCACCTATGACGCGGGCGGCCGTCCGGAAACCCTGCGCGAGGGGAGTGCCACCGGGCCGAAGCGCATCGAGTGGACGTACGACACCCTCGCCAAGGGCCTGCCCACGGCGCAGATCCGTTACGACAACGGCCTGGAGTACCGGGAGGAGATCACCGAGTACGACAACGCCTACCGGGTGAAGAAGACGAAGACGGTGATCCCCGCCGAGGTGACCGGGCTGGGCGGTTCGTACGAGTACAAGTACGAGTACACCCCCACCGGCAAGTTGGCCTGGGTCGAGGTGCCGGGCCTGGGCGGGCTGGTGAACGAGAAGGTCGTCTTCCGCTACAACTCCGACGATCTCCCGATCTTCATGGGCGGCGCGTCCACGTACCTCGCGGGCGTCGAGTACTCGGCCTTCGGCGAGATACTGAGCACGGATGCCGGTCCGGCCGGCAAGCAGGTCCACGGGACGTACGTCTACGACGAGTTCACGCGCCGCCTTCAGACGGCCACCTTCGACCGCTCGGTCAACCCGGGCCGCATCAGCGAGACGCGGTACGGGTACGACGAGGCCGGCAACGTCACCAAGATCACCGATGTGCCCGGCAACGCGGCTCCCGACGCGGGCAAGACCGACACGCAGTGCTTCGTCTACGACCAGCTGAGGCAGATGACCTCGGCCTGGACGCCGAAGACGGCTGAGGACTGCACGGCGGCCCCGTCGAAGGACACGGTCGGCGGGCCGGAGGCCTATTGGCAGTCGTTCGAGTACGACGACGCGGGCAACCGCAAGAAGCTCGTGGAGCACGACCCGACCGGTGACACCGCCAAGGACGTCACCCGCACCTACCTGTACGGAAAGGAGGGCGTGGGCGGTCCCAGCGCGCTGGCCGAGATCAAGTCGGTCGGCCCGCAGGGCGAGCGCCTGAACACCTTCGCCTACGACAAGGCCGGCAACACCGTCGGACGCCAGCACGGCGGCACCAACCAGACGCTCGAGTACGACGTCGAGGGCAAGCTGCGCAAGGTGACCCAGCCGGTCGAGGGCGGCGCCGCGAAGACCACGTCGTACCTGTACGGCGCGGACGGCGACCGCCTCATCCGCACCGGAGCGGACGGCAGTCGCACGCTGTACCTCGCCGACGCCGAGCTGACCGTCGACGCGACCAACACGAGCGCGAAGGCGGAACGGTTCTACGGGAACCCCGACGGCTCGACGACGGTCCGTGCGACCGGCGGCATCCGTCAGCTGATGTTGGCCGACCGCCACGGCACCTCGCACACGACCGTCGACATGGCGGACCCGGCGATGCGGGTGACGCGCCGCAAGGCGATGCCGTTCGGCGAGGCACGGGGGCAGCAGCCCACCGCCTGGCCCGGAGAGCGCGGCTTCGTCGGCGGCACGGTCGACAAGGACACCGGACTGACCCGCCTGGGCGTCCGTGACTACGACCCGGTGACGGGCCGGTTCATCCAGGTCGACCCCATGGTCGACTTCAGTAACCCGGCCACGATGAACCCGTACGCCTACAGCAACAACGCACCGGCCACCTTCTCCGACCCGTCCGGGGCGTTCTTCCCGATCCTGATCGGTATAGCGGCCCGTATCGCCATCCAGGCGGCGATCCGCGCGGCGGCCCGCCGTGCGGCGATCATCGCGGCCCGCAAGGCGGCCCAGGCAGCAGCCCGTCGTGCCGCGGCCCTGGCCCGCAAGCGTGCCCTCGAAGCCGCGAAGCGCGCTGCCGCCAAGGCCCGCCGTGAGGCGGCCCGCAAGGCGGCCGCGGCCAAGCGTGCGGCGGCCAAGCGGGCAGCGGCCCGTGCGGCGGCCAAGCGCGCGGCGGCGAGGAGGGCGGCAGCCCAGGCCCGTGCCCGCGCGGCACGTGCCGCGGCGAAGAAGGCGGCGGCCCGCCGGGCTGCGGCCCGCAAGGCGGCGGCCCGTCCGAAGCCGCGTGCCAAGCCCCGCTCCCAGCCGAAGCCGCGTCCGAAGCCGTCGCAGGTGAAGCGGGCGGTGAAGAAAGTCGCGAAGGAGGTCAAGGAAACCGTCAAGGAAGAGGTCCAGGGAGCAGCCTGCGAGGCCAACAGCTTCAAGCCCGGCACCCGTGTGCTGATGGCCGACGGGTCGACCAAGCCCATCGAGAAGGTCAAGGTCGGCGACAAGGTCGTCGCCACCGACCCGAGGACGGGCAGGACCTCGGTCCGGACGGCCACGGCGACGATCATCGGCAAGGGCACCAAGCGGCTGGTGAAGGTCACGTTGTCGGTCCATGAAGGCTCAGCCGAGCCGTCGCGGAACATGACGTTCACCGCCACCGCCGGTCACCCCTTCTGGGTTCCGTCCCTGAAGAAGTGGATCGACGTCGGTGCACTGAAGCCGGGCCAGTGGCTCCAGACGTCCTCGGGCACCTGGATCCAGGTCGGCGCGGTCGAGGCGTGGACGGCGAAGAAGGCGACGGTTCACAACCTGACCGTCACGGACGTCCACACGTACTACGTGCTGGCCGGATCCACGCCGGTCCTCGCCCACAACTGCGGTCTGGCCGACGCGACGGATCTCGACCTGGCCGCCGCGGCCCTTCGGCCCATCCCGCCCAAGAAGGGCAAGCAGTGGCAGTACGACTACGACCTGACCGAGGCGGGAAGGTCCCTGCAGAAGCACACCGACCCGGTCAAGCGCACCCCTGGTCATGTCGCCAAGTACGCACCTTTCCTTCGGGGGGCCAACCGTCTGAACAACAGGCGGGCTCTGAACGACGGCGGCAGGGAACTGCTGGGCGAACTGCTGGGCAACCCGAACGCGACCCGAACCATCAGCCCGTCGAGCGCGCACTACGGCAACGAAGTGCTCGAGATCACGGATGATGTGACGAAACGCGGTGCTCGGTGGAGCATGCGCGGCGGGCGGGTCCAGTTCGAAGGTTGGCTATGAGGTCCTTCTCGGTCCAGGGGCATGAGTACATGGCCCTGATCATCCTGAGCGATCACAACGATTTCGAGTCGATGGAGGTCGTCGAGTGGATCGACGGCAGGCGGGGTGAACTCCTGCTGGAGTTCCGCCTGGACGACAGCTCGGCCCGGCTGAGCCACATCCGGCCGGAGATCGGCATTCCTCTGCTGAGAGCATCCCTGGACGTGTTCCGGGAGGAGTTCCTCGAGCCGAGGAAAGCCGCCGGTCTGCCGTGTCCTCCCTGGTGACGGAGGCGTGAGCCATAGGTGCGGTCGCCCGACGCGGGCGAAGTGAGACGACAGCTCCCCCGGAGACGCTCCGGGGGAGCTGTCCCTTGTCCGCGCCCCTGGAGACGCGGCCTGCATCGGACTTGACGACGTGTCACTTTGCCGGATCGACAGCTGGGTGACAGGTACCGCTCCTACGATGCCGTGTTCATGACAGATGCCACTTCGAGCAACTCGGAAAGCCGTACCCCCGTCGCGCGTCGCACGGTGCTGGTCGCCGGCGGTGCCACCGCCGCCGCCCTGGCCGTGGGAGGCGCCGCCTCGGCCGGCGCCCTCAACGGCACCCGCCAGGACACCGCCGCAGCCGCCGTGTGCACGCTCACGCGGGAGATGACCGAAGGCCCCTACTACCTCGACGGGCAGTATGTCCGCGCCGACATCAGCGAGGGCAAGCCCGGCGTCCCACTGAAGCTCACCCTCACCGTCGTCGACGACGACACCTGCGCCCCGCTCCGGGGCGCCCTCGTCGAGCTCTGGCACGCCGACGCGCTCGGCGAGTACTCCGGCTTCGTCGGCAAGAACGGGCACAGCGAGCCCGACAACGGCACCTTCCTGCGCGGCGGAGTGCTCACGAACTCCGCCGGCGTCGCGGTCATCACGTCCGTCTACCCCGGCTGGTACGTGGGCCGCTGCATCCACATCCACGTCAAGGTCCACACCGGCGTCACCCTGACCTCGGACGGCCACTTCACCGGCGGCCGGGAGATCCACACCGGCCAGCTCTTCTTCAGCGAGACCGTCACCACCCGGGTCGCCGCGATCTCGCCGTACTCCACCAACCGCGTCACCCGGACCACCCTCGCCCGGGACTCGATCTACGACGGGGGCGGCGCGGCCTCCGGGCTGCTCACCCTGTCCGCGCTGGGGAGTTCACCCTCCGCGGGGTACGCGGGCGCCCTGACCCTCGGCGTCGAGACCAGCTGACCGTGGCGACGGCCTGACCGCTGACCGGGCGTCACCGAGCGCGCGGTGACACCCGGTCAGCGCGACCCCGCCGCCTGCGGGGCCGCTCAGACCGGGCATCTCTTCACGATCCCCAGCCATCCCGGCACGTCGACCTCCGCGCGCACCGTCTTCCCCGGCGACGGCACCCGGTCCACCACCTCCCAGCGGGCCGCCAGGGCGTGCACCAGCACCAACCCCCGGCCGCCTTCCTCCAGCGGCAGCGGCTCTTTCACGGCACCCGGTCCCGGCGGAAGCGGCGGTTCGGCCCGGGTGTCGCTCACCTCGACGCGGACGCTTCCCGCGACGAGCGACAGCCGCAACTCGAAGTCCCGGCCCGGCACCCGGCCGTGAGTCACCGCGTTCGCCGCCAGCTCGGCCACGATCACGGCGACCGCGTCCGACACCTCCGTGCCGTGCGGGATGCCCCACGCATCGAGCTGGTTCAGCGCCAGGTGCCTGGCCAGCCGCGCCCCGCGCGGCGTCGCGCTCAGCCGCTGCGTGAACGCACTTACGGTGACCGGAAGTCGGGTCGGTCGAGGGGTGGAGCGAGCAGTCATGCGGCCAATGTGGCGTGAGTGGGGCCCACTTCTCCAGCGACGTGCCGCGTACGCTCGCGCAGCGTACGCGGTCACTCACTGGACAGTACCGGTGACTCCACGTGACCATGGTCGCGAGGGAGGTGGCCGATGGCGGTCGACGGACGGGTGGGTGCGGGCGGCGGCGGTGAGCCGGAGTCCTCGGACAGTCTGCGGACGTTCGGGGCGGTCCTCCAGGCTCTGCGCGAGTTCCACGGACTGAGCAGGGAGGAGTTCGGCAACCTGGTCGGGTTCTCCAAACACACGGTCGCCTCCGTGGAGTTGGGCAGGCGCATGCCGGACGTCGACTTCGTCGAGGCGGCGGAGGCGGTACTGGGCAACACGGGGGCGCTGCGGAAGGCCGCCGTGCACCTGGTGCGGCAGGTGGGGTTGGCGGCGTGGTTCCGGGAGTGGGCCCGGCTGGAGAAGACGGCGATCACCCTCTATACGTACGAGTGCCGCATGATTCCAGGGTTGTTGCAGACGGAGGCGTACGCGCGTCAGCTGTTCATCGATGAGCTGCCGCCGCTGACCGATGAGCAGATCGAGGCCAACTGGGCCGCACGAGCCGAACGCCAGACGCTGCTGCACGAGCAGCCCAACACCGCCTTCGGCTTCATCATCGAGGAGCACGTACTGCTGCGCCAGACGGGGGGACCCGAGGTCACCCGCGGAGCCATCGACCAGCTGCTGAAGATCGGCGATCTGCGAAACGTGGAGATCCAAATCATGCCGTTGATCCGCAGGTCACATGCCGGACTGCATGGACCGATGCAGTTGCTGGAGACTCCGAAGCACAAGTGGTTCGCCTACATGGAAGCTCCGGAGAGCGGGCAACTCGTGTCCAACCCGAAAGCAATCAGCGTCCTCCAGCGGCGATATGCCAGGATGCGTTCACAGGCTCTCACCATCGAGGACTCAACGAGCCTGTTGCAACGGATGCGAGGGGATCTATGAGCACCTCCGAACTGGTCTGGTTCAAGAGCAGCTACAGCAGCGGCTCCGGCGACAACTGCGTCGAGGTCGCCCTCTCCTGGCGCAAGTCCAGCTACAGCAGCAGCGGCTCCGGCGACTGCGTCGAGGTCGCCACCCCGCCGGGACACGTCCACGTCCGTGACAGCAAGGACAAGCGCGGTCCTCAGCTCGCCCTCTCCCCCACCGCCTGGGCCGACTTCGTCGCGTACGCCGCGCGGTGACCCTCGGGGCCGTCCGTGCCGGAAGGCGACGGGCGGCCCCTGTCGGGTCACTTGCCCGGGCACTCCTTCCACGCCATGTGGTAGGTCGTGCTGATGTCGCCGTCCGTCGAGTCCATGGTCATGAAGCTGACCTTGGCCGGCGAGGAGGTGCCCGCGTTCACGCGCAGTTCCGTGTTGATGTTGAAGTTGCGCTGGACGCCGCAGGGCGCGTAGACGAGCTGGGCCCAGTCCGTGGTGTCGGTGGCCTGCCAGTTGTCGTTGTAGGCGCCGCTGAGGTTGTGGTTCTTGAAGACGGTGCTGGACGAGCCCTGGAAGTAGTACGAGGCCCGCTGGACGGCCGTCGCGCCGGGCTGGAGCGAGGCGAAGCCCCGGTAGTCCGCGCTGGCGATCGCGTAGGTGAACCCCTGCGGGACGTGCACCTTCAGGTTCAGCTGACAGTTCTTGCGGAACGCCGTGGGGTCGGAGTTGCCGCCGACCTGCGCCAGGTAGTCGCTGTAGGTCACCGTGAAGGCGGTGTTGTCGGCGGAGACGGCCACGGCGGCGGTGCCGGCGGGGCAGCCGGATCCGTTCACCGTGGCGATGGTGATCACGATCTTGTCCGGCGGCGGGTTGTCGAAGGACGACGGGCTGTGCGCCGGCACGGCGGCGGTGACGAGAGCGGCGACCGCGCCGCCCAGGAGCAGGCCACTAGCCATGGTCTCTCCCCTTCTTCGGGATCGGTGGGGGGTGGTTGCGCCGGGCCCCTCCACAGCCGAACAGCCGAACTCTGTGAAGAACGCATGGAGTTGCTGTGAAGCGGCGAGGCGATCGCATCGTAAGGAGCCGCCCGGGACGCGGACAGACCGATCTCCGGCCATTCACGCCGACCGGTTCACACACCCCTCCGGTGCGCGGGCCGAGCCCACCGGGGCCTTACGGGTTCTCCCATGCCGCCGGTTCCGCCGCCAGTTCGCGCACGGGCTCCGGGAGGGCGCCGGCCGCGATGTCGGCGACCGTGACGCCCTCCAGGATCTTGCGGACGTTGGCGCGCAGCGCGATCCACAGGGGCAGCAGGGGCTCGGCGGTGCCCGTGTAGGTGAGGCCGGTGGGCCGTTCGCCGCGGACCGAGACGATCGGGCCGTCCACCGCCCTGATGACGTCCGCGACGGTGATGCTGCCCGGCTCGCGCGCCAGCCGGTAGCCGCCGCCACCGCCGCGCCGGCTCTCCACGATCCCGCCGCGCCTGAGGTCGCCGAGGATCCCCTCAAGGAACTTGTGCGGGATGCCCTGGGCTGCGGAGACGGTCTCCGCCGTCACCGGGTCGCCGCCCTGCCGTACGGCCAGTTCGAGTACCGCCCGTACCGCGTAGTCAGCCCGCGCCGAGATCCTCATGGGCCCATTGTGAGGCCACCCGCCGCTCCGGAACGGATCACCCCAGGCGGATCACGTTCCACGACAGCGGCTCCAGCGTGGCCGTGAGCGACCCGTCGGAGAGCGTGGTGCCCTCGGCGGCGTGCGGGGCCACCCGCTCGGGGTCGCCGAGGGTGTTGCGGGCGTCCGGGTCGGCGTCCGCGAGCACGCTGTGCTCGACGATCCGCGTGACGCCGAGGCCGTTCAGCGCCACCTCCAGCGGCAGGGCCTCCGTACGGCTGCGGTTGACCGCGAACACCGTGAGCGTGCCGTCCTCCGCGCGCACGGCGGTGGCGTGCAGCAGGTCCGTCTCGCCGTACTTCCTCGTCTCGTACGTCGGCGAGTCCACGCGCACGTCGAGGACCTCCCCGCGGCCGTGCCGGGACGCCTGGGCGAAGGGGAAGAACGTCGTCTGCCGCCAGGCCGGGCCGCCCGGCTCGGTCATGATCGGGGCGATGACGTTGACGAGCTGGGCGAGGCAGGCGACCGTCACCCGGTCGGCGTGCCGCAGCAGGGCGATGAGCAGCGAGCCGAAGACGACCGCGTCCATGACGCTGTAGTTGTCCTCCAGGAGGCGGGGGGCCTCCGGCCAGTCGCGCTGTTCGATGCCCTTGGCATGCTCCTCCCACCGGGGCAGGTACCAGACGTTCCACTCGTCGAAGGAGAGGTTGATCCGCTTCTTCGACTTCAGCCGCGCGCCCACGTGGTCGGCGGTCGCGACGACGTTGGCGATGAAGGACTCCATGTCGACGGCGGAGGCGAGGAAGGAGTCGAGGTCACCGTCCTCGGGCCAGTAGTAGGCGTGCAGGGAGATGTAGTCGACGAGGTCGTACGTCTCCTTCAGGACGGTCGCCTCCCACTCGGCGAACGTCGGCATGCTCTGGCTGGAGGAGCCGCAGGCGACCAGTTCCACGGACGGGTCGATCTGGCGCATCGCGCGGGCCGTCTCGGCGGCGACACGGCCGTACTCCTCGGCCGTCTTGTGGCCGGTCTGCCAGGGGCCGTCCATCTCGTTGCCGAGGCACCACAGCCTGATGCCGAAGGGGTCCTTGTCGCCGTGGGAGACACGGAGGTCGGACAGGGCGGTGCCCTCGGCGTGGTTGGCGTACTCCTGGAGTTCCAGGGCCTCGGCGACGCCTCGGGTGCCGAGGTTGACGGCCATCATGGGTTCGGCCTGCGGGCCGATCTTGCGGAGGAAGGCGATGTACTCGGACAGGCCGAAGCGGTTGGTCTCGGTGGAGTGCCAGGCGAGGTCGAGCCGGCGGGGGCGGTCCTCGGCGGGACCCACCGAGTCCTCCCACTTGTAGCCGGAGACGAAGTTGCCCCCCGGGTAGCGGACGGCGGTGACGCCCAGTTCGCGGACCAGGTCGAGGACGTCGGCGCGGATGCCGTCCTCGTCGGCCGTGGGGTGGCCCGGTTCGTGGATGCCGGTGTAGACGCAGCGGCCGAGGTGCTCGACGAAGGAGCCGAAGAGCCGGGGGTCGACCCGGCCGACGGTGAAGGCGGGGTCCAGGGCGAGGCGGGCGGTTCTCATGGGCGCCTTTCGGATGTCGTCCGGTGACTCGTGTTCGGGGCCTCGTGACGGGGGTTTGTGTTCGGAATGCCGGAGGCCGCCCGTGACGTCGAACAGGAACGAACAAAAACGTAAGATCGGAGCGGTTCGCGCGTCAATGGGGCGGTGACGGCGGCGGCCTTGGATGAGGATGCGTCCCGGTTCCCGCGCGGGCCTTCGGCGGGTCTCCGGTGGGTCTTCGGCGGATCTTCGGCAGGTCTTCCGGCAAGGCTTGACGCCGCGTGGTTCCGGCCGCGTAGCCTCGAACAGGTTGCCGCACGGCGGCCGGGAGGGGGACGCGATGGACATCGCGGGCGCGCGCGCCAGGGCGGCCCGCATCGCCTCGGCGCTGCGGCGCGGCAGGAACGGTCCGGCAATGCGTGAGCTGGCCGGCGTCCTGTCCGCCGCGCTGCGGACCCGGCCCCGCCCCCCGCACGGCGTGCAGGAGGTGTTCGGGGCGCTGTGCGAGGAGATGACCGCGGTGCGCGGCGGACGGCGCATCGAACTGCGGTTCGAGCGATTTCCCGACGAGTTCCAGGTGACCGGACTGTGGGTGGAGTTCCAGGACTTCGACCTGGTCATCGTCGAGGAACGGGCCGAGGCAGTGCAGCAACTGGTCATCCTCGGCCATGAGTTGTGGCACCTGCACGCGGGGCATCGGCACCACCACCACGGTGTCGACACGGCCGCCGCGCACGTCTTCGCCGGGCGGTCCGGCCGGGACGACATCGCCCTGGCCGTCGCGGCCCGCAACGGCTCCCGGCGGCGGGACGAGTCGGAAGCCGACGAGTTCGGGCACCGGCTCGCGGCGGCCCTGCGGCCGTACCTGAGCGGGCCGGGCGGCGACCCGTCGTCGTCGCTGACGCCGGTGCAGCGGTCGATGGGCTACCGGGGGCGCAGAGGGACGGCGCGGTGACGGCACCCGTGCCCGGCGCTCTCGCCGCGGATCACTTCCTCAGCGGGCTGTACGTGTCCTTCTGGCTGCCGACCGTCGTCCTCGCCGCCGCCCTGGCGATCAAGCTGCCCAGCATCCTCAAACTGTGGCGGGACCCGCTGCTGCGGGCCGTCGGCGGGCTGCTGGTGTTCGCCTGCGCGGTGTTCATTTTCGCCGCCCCCAAGACGATCGCCTGGACCAACCGGGTCACCGGCGTGCCCAATATCGCCGCCCCCTGGGTGTACTCGCTGCTGACCGCGCTCTCCGCGTCCTGGCTGCTGCTGATCATCGCCTGGCGCAACGGCCGCGCCGAGCGCTCGGCGGCGACCCGGCGCGCGACGAGGTGGGTGGTCTCCGTGTACGCGGGGGTGGTCGTCGCGCTGTGGGTGCTGTTCGCGCTCGCCGACGTGCCCGTGGAGCAGATCCGGGACCTGGACACCTACTACGCCGGTACGCCGTTCATGCGCGAGGAGATCCTGCTCTACCTCACCGCGCACACTGTGGCCTGCTCGATCACCGCCCGGCTGATCTGGAACTGGATCCGCACCGACGGCCTCGACGCCTGGCTGCGCTGGGGACTGCGTTTCCTGGGCGTCGGCTATGCGACGAACCTGCTGTTCAGCGCGGCCAAGTTCACTGCCGTGGCGGCCCGTTGGACCGGTCACGACCTGGACTGGCTCAACACGAACGTGGCCCCGTCGGCCGCCTGTGTCGCCGCCACCTGCGTCGCGGTCGGCTTCATCGTCCCGCACGCCGGCCAGTACCTCCAGGAACGCTGGCTGGTGCGGCGGCGGCACCGGGACCTGCGGCCGCTGTCCCGGCTGATGCGGGAGGTCACCGGCGACCGCGAGCCGCTCGCGCTGCGTGCCACGCCGGAGTTGCGGCTGATCCGCCGTGAGACGTTCATCCGCGACGCGCTGCTGCCGCTGTCCCGGCGGCTCGACGAGGGGCTGCGCGGGCGGGCCTACGGGGCGGCCCTCGCACTCGGCCACGACCGGCGGCGGGCGCAGGCGCTCGCGGCGGCGGTGGCGCTGCTGGACGCGGTCGCGGCGGGCGGGGGGCGGGGCGGGGCGGCTGTCGCCGGTGAGACTTCCGGCTCCGGTGAGGCGTCCGGCGTCGGCGAGGCGTCCGGCTCCGGTGAGGCCGCTCGCGACACGTCGCCTCGTGGCGCGTCTCCCGACGCGGGCGCCGACGCCACCCCTGACACCACTTACCTGCTGCGCGAGATCCAGGCCGTGGCCCGGGCGTTGCGCAGCACCGACGACATCAACGCGGTGCGCGCCCACGCCGCCGCCCCGGCAGAGAGCGTGTCCGCGCATGACTGACCCGTCCCACCCCGCCAGAACCGCCGTCGTCCTGGGGGGCTCCCACACCGGCATGCTCGCGGCGCGGGCCCTCGCCGAGTTCGCCGAACGGGTCGTGGTCGTCGAGCGAGACGCGCTGCCCGAGAGACCCGAGCCCCGCAAGGGGCTGCCCCAGGCGCGGCACGCGCACATGCTGTGGTCGGGCGGGGTGCGGGCCCTGGAGGAGCTGCTGCCGGGGATCACGGCGGCGCTGCGGGAGGCCGGCGCGCGGCGGGCTCCCGTCACCACGGACATGGTCGCTCTGTCGCCGCGGGGGTGGTTCCGGCGGTGGGAGGAGTCCCACCATGTGATCCTCGCCGGGCGGGACCTGCTGGACGCGACGGTCCGCGCGCGGGTCCTCGCCGACCCCCGGGTGGAGGTGCTGGCCGGGGCGGAGGCGTCGGGGCTGGAGGGCACGGCGTCCGCGGTCACCGGGGTGCGGGTGCGGACCGCCGACGGGAGTGAGCGGGTCGTCGGTGCGGGGATGGTCGTCGACGCGACGGGGCGCGGCTCGCGTGCGGCACGCTGGCTGACGTCGCTGGGGCTGCCGGAGGTGGAACGGCGGGAGGTGGATTCCGGGTTGGCGTACGCGAGCCGGCTGTACCTGGCGCCCGAGCACGCGCGGTCCGGCTTCCCCGTCGTCAACGTGCAGCTCGATCCGCGGGCCGGGGGGCCGGGGCGGTCGGGGTTCCTGCTGCCCATCGAGGACGGGCGGTGGATGGTCACGCTGGCGGGCACGCGGGGTGCTGAACCCACTTCGGCCGCCGAGGAGTTCGTGCCCTTCGCGCGGGACAGTCTGCGACACCCGCTGATCGGGAGGCTGTTGGAGCGTGCCGAGCCGCTGAGCGAGGTGTCCGTGACCCGGGCGACGGCCAACCGCCGCCATTTCTACGAGCGGATGCGGACGTGGCCCGACAACTTCGCCGTCCTCGGCGACGCGTTGGCCGCGTTCAACCCGGTGTACGGGCACGGGCTCGCGGTGAGCGCCCAAAGCGCCCTGCTTCTACGAAATATGACGCGACGTCACGGATGGGGAGCGGCCGGGCTCTCGCGGCGGGTGCAGAAGGCGGTGGCCCGGCCGGTGGGCGCGGCGTGGGATCTGGCGATCGGGCAGGACGTGTTCTACCCGGGCGCGGTCGACGGCGGGCCCGGGCTGCGGGACCGGCTGGTGGCGGCGTACGTGAACCGGCTGATGCACACGGCGACGGGCAACGGCCGGATCGCACGGCGGGTGACGGATGTGACGTCGCTTGAGCGGGGCGCGGCGGTGCTGCTGTCGCCGGCGGTGCTGGCGGGGGCGGCGGCGGGGCCGCTGCTGCCCCCGCTCTCGGGACCGCCGCTGACGGGGGACGAGATCAAGCGGGCGGGGCTGGAGGACTGAGCCCGGCCGCAGGGCCCGGCTCGTCCTCCCCGGTGTCAGCCCGCGAACGCCGGCTGGGGCAGTCCCTGTCCCGCGCCCGGCACCACCAGCAGTGAGCCGGCCACCGGATGGGGCGAGTCGAGCCCCACGCGGGCGGTGGTGACGTAGAGGTCGCTGAGGGTGGGGCCGCCGAAGGCGCAGGCGGTCACCCGGGGTGTGGGGAGGGCGATGACACGGTCCAGCTTCCCCTCGGGGGTGTAGCGGCGTATCGCTCCCCCGTCCCACAGCGCGACCCACACGCAGCCGTCGGCGTCGACGGTGAGGCCGTCGGGGAAGCCCGCGCCGTCCTCGATCACGGCGAAGGCACGACGGCCGGACACCTGGCCGTCCGCGTGGTCGAAGACGTCGACGCGGCGGGTCGGGGAGTCGACGTAGTACATGAGGCGGCCGTCGGGGCTCCAGCCGGTGCCGTTGCTGACGGCCACGTCGTCGAGGACGGGCTCGACCGAGCCGTCGCCGGTGAGGCGGGTGAGCGTGCCGCCGCCGGGGGCCTCGTCGTAGCGCATGGTGCCGGCCCAGAGGGAACCGTCGGGGGCGACGGCGGCGTCGTTGGCGCGGCGGCCGGGGACGGGCTCGCGGTGGAGCCAGCGCAGGGTGCCGTCCCCGTCCGCCTCGATGAGGGCGACGCCGTCGCGGAGGTTGAGGACGAGGCCGCCTCCGGCGCGGGGCTTGGCGGCTCCGACGTGCTGGTCGGTGACGCGTACCGTGCGGCGGCCGGTGGCGGGGTCGTAGGTGTGGAGGCGGGAGCCGAGGATGTCCAGCCACAGGAGGCGGCCGGCGGCCGGGTCCCAGGTGGGTCCCTCGCCGAGGGTGGCCCGGGCGCGGACGGCCACCTCGTACGCCGTGCTGCGCGTCGTCGTCACGACACGCTCCGGTAGCCGAGGAGCTCGGACAGCTCGGCCGCGCCCTTGGCGGCGAGCTGCTCCAGCTCGGGGCGGCGGTCGTCGCTCCAGCGGATCATGGGGACGGAGATGGACAGAGCCGCGACCACCTGCCCGGTGCGGTCGCGGACGGGGGCGGCGACGCAGCTGACGTCAGGGTTGGACTCGCGGTTCTCCACGGCGACGCCGCGCTCGCGGATCTGTGCCAGTGCCTCGCGCAGCGCGCCCGGCTCGGTGATGCTGTTCTGCGTCATGCGGACGAGCTCGGCGTCGTCGGGGATGCGGGCGGCGAGCTCGGCCTCGGGGAGGGAGGCGAGGAGCATCTTGCCGACGGAGGTGCAGTGGGCGGGCAGCCGGCGTCCGGCGGCGGAGACCATGCGGACGGCGTGCGTGGAGTCGACCTTGGCTATGTAGATGACGTCCGTGCCCTCCAGGATCGCCACGTGGACCGTCTCGTCGCAGGTCTCGGCGACGGACCGGGCCACCTGCTGCCCCTCGGCGGCCAGGTCGAGCTGCTCGGCGTACCTGCTTCCGAGCTGGTACGGACGTACGCCGAGGCGGTACCGTCCGGGCTGTCCGGGGATCTGGACGATGTAGGACCGGGCGGCGAGCGTGGTGACCAGCTCGTGCACGGTGGTGCGCGGCAGCTGGAGCTTGCGCACGATGTCGGGGGCGGAGAGCGTCCCGTCTCCGTCGAGGAAGAGCTCGAGAATGTCGAGAGCCCGGGTCACGGCAGGTACGAGTCGTCCCACGACCGTCCCCCTCCCTTGATCGTCTCATTGCCTGTGTTCGATATACCAACAGGCGATCGGCATGGCGAACACAGGCTAGCCACACAGCAACCTGCCGGGCAATGGCCGGGAACGGGGCGGGTGTGAAGCGGCCGGTGAGCGACCGCACCGGCCGGGTGGCGGGGGATGGGTGAGGATGGACGGTATGCCGTCCGAGAAGCGTCCCGCCGAGCCGTTCACGGCTCTGCACTTCCAGCTGGTGCTGCTGCGGCGTATGGCCGATCACAATCCCGGGTTGGTGGAGGACGCGCGGCGGGAGCTGGGGGTGTCCCTGGGCGGGATGCGGGAGGCGAACAAGCGGTGGCAGGCGATGGTGCGGTCGCCGCGGGGGCGGGCTGCCGCGTCCCGGTACCGCTCGGTGCTGGGCGCTCCGGAGTCCCGTACCGCCCGCCGTGTCGGCGACCTCGACTGTGAGGCGCTGCTCTGGCCGCTCCCGCTGTGGCCCGACCTCCGCTTCGAGGTGCTGCTCGCCCCGAACGGCGCGGTGTGGAACGAGTGGCTGGTCCGCGCCCCGGGAGCGGAGCCGCCGCCCCTGCGCACCCTCGATGATCTCACCCCCTGGTCCTGCACGGTCGACGAGGCCGCCCGCGCCTTCGCTCCCGCCCGCCCCCTGGAGGGCACGGCCCCCACTCGCTGGGGCCTCCTCGTCACCGCCCCGGACGGTCAGGGTCAGCGACGGCAGGTGGCGGCGGAGTTCACCTGGGGACTGCTGCAGCGGACGGCGGTCAGGGCGTAGTGGCCGTCGTCAGGATCGCTGTCGCGACCGTCTGGGTCGACGTGGGGTGGAGGTGGAGGAACAGGTTCGGTTCGACCAGTTCGAGCTCCATCACCCGCGGTTCGCCGTCCGCGCCCTGCACCAGGTCCACTCGGGCGTAGAGGAGGTCCGGGTCGCCGGGGACAGCCGACAGCGCCTGTCGGGCCACCGCGAGTTCGGACGCGGTCGGGGTCCAGGGCTCCAGGCCGGGGTGGGCCACCTTGTCCGCGTCGAAGGGGGTGCCGGGGGCGAGGACCGCCCGCTTGCGGCTGGCGTGCAGGAGGCGGCCGGCGAAGAACTGCAGGGCCCGTTCGCCGCCGGTGTCGATCGATGCCATGTACGGCTGGAGCATCGCCGTCAGCCCCTCCTCGTGCATCCGGGCGAGGTGCCGTACGGCCGTCTCGTGCCGGTCGGGGGTGTAGCGGGCGGCATAGCGCGCGCCCGCCCCCGAGGTGGGCTTGATCACGTACTCGTGGCCGGTGGGGAGAGCGGCCGAAGCGTCCGGGGTCCCGGGGGCGACGTAGCGCGTCGGGACGACGGGGACGCCGGCCTCGGCCAGGTCGCCGAGGTAGCGCTTGTCGGCGTTCCAGCGCACGACCTCCACCGGGTTCGCGAGCCGTGTCGCCTTCGCGCAGCGCTCCGCCCACGCCGTGAACTCGGCCGCCCGCCAGCTGTAGTCCCAGGTCGAGCGGATGACGGCGAGGTCGTAGGAGGCCCAGTCGACGTCGGCGTCGTCCCAGCACACGGCGTCCGCCCGCGCTCCGGCGTCCTCCAGTGCGCGCCGCAGCACGGGGAGGTCGCGGTCCTTGCTGGGCTCCGGACCGGGGTCGTAGGTCACGAGGGCTATGCGGGGCACGGCGGGACTCCGTTCTCGTACGTTCTCGCGAGACGCGCGTCCCGGCAGGCTAGCCGGAGCCGGCGCCGCCGCGGCAACCGTCGTGCCCCTGTTGACCTTCCCCTTCGGGGAAGCCCCAGCATCGGTGGCGGAACGAGACGGAAACGGGGTGCACAGGCACATGAGCATGACGATCGGCGCCTTCGCGAAGGCGAGCCGGCTGTCGCCGAAGGCGCTGCGGCTCTACGACGAGCTGGAGCTGCTGCGACCCGCGCGGGTCGACCCCCACACCGGTTACCGGTACTACGCCGCCGAGCAGCTGGAGCAGGCGCGCCTGGTGGCGTGGCTGCGGCGGCTCGGCATGCCGCTGGCCCGCATCCGCGAGGTCGTCGCCCTCGAACCGGCGGACGCCGCCCGGGAGATCCGCGCGTATTGGGCGCGGGTGGAAGCGGAGACGGCGGTACGGCGCGACCTCGCCTCGTTCCTCGTGAACCAGTTGACGGAAGCACCGAGGAAGGACACCACCATGCTGGTACTGCGTTACGCCGCCCACTCCGACCGGGGCCTGGTCCGCCCGGAGAACCAGGACGCCGCCTACGCGGGAGGCCGGCTGCTCGCGGTCGCCGACGGCTTCGGACCGGCGGGCGCGCCGGCGAGCGGCGCGGCCGTGGAGGCGCTGCGCTTCCTGGACACCCCGGACGCGCCCGCCGGGAACGTGCTGAACCTCCTGGAGGACGCGGTGCGTGGCGCGACCCAGGCGGTCCGTGACATCGCCGACGGCGGCGACGACGTGGGGACCACCCTGACGGCGCTGCTGTGGACGGGCTCCCGGCTCGCGCTGGTCCACATCGGGGACTCCCGCGCGTACCTCCTCCGCGACGGCGGACTGTTCCGGATCACCGAGGACCACACCATCGTCCAGTCGCTGATCGACGAGGGCCGCCTCACGCCCGAGGAGGCCGTCTCCCACCCCCAGCGTTCCCTGCTGCTGAAGGCCCTGACCGGCGGCGGCCCGGCCGCGCCCGACCTGCGCCTGCACGACGCCCGCCCCGGCGACCGCTACCTCCTCTGCTCGGACGGCCTGTCGACCGTCGTCCCGGAGGACCGTCTGCGCAGCCTCCTCACCACCACCCCCGACGCCCCCGACGAGACGGTCCACGCCCTGGTCGCCGAAGCGAACGCGGCCGGCGGCCCGGACAACGTGACCTGCGTGGTGGCAGACGTGGTACAAACCACGACGGCCTGACCGGCGGCGCGCGTCTCGCGGCGCCCGGGACAGGGAAAGGTGATGCCGTGAGGTGTCGTCCACCTTCGTGCCGTCGATACAGCCAGGAGTCGCTGCGTGTCGTTCCTTTTTCCCGCTCTGGCCGACGGGCCGGGCGAGTGTGTCGCTCTGCGGTTCGGCGAGCGGTCTCTCACGTATGCGGAGCTCGCGGCGGCCGCCTCGGCGGTCGGGGGGCGGGTGCGCGAGGGTGAGCGGGTCGCCGTGTGGGCCACCCCGTCGCTGGAGACCGCCGTCGGCGTGGTGGGCGTGCTGCTCGCCGGGGCCGCCGTCGTGCCGCTCAACCCGAAGTCGGGCGAGAAGGAACTCGGGCACATCCTCGCCGACAGTGCGCCGTCGCTGGTCCTGGCGGCTCCCGGCGAACGACTCCCCGAGGCGGCGGGCCACTTGACGCGCGTCGACGTCGACGTCCGAGTCAGCGGCGGCGGCGCCGACTTCGCGCACGTGGACGACGGTGATCCCGCACTGGTCGTCTACACCTCCGGCACCACCGGCCCGCCCAAGGGCGCGGTCCTCCCCCGGCGGGCACTCGTCGCGACCCTGGACGCCCTCGCGGACGCCTGGCAGTGGACGGCGGACGACGTGCTGGTGCACGGGCTGCCGCTGTTCCATGTGCACGGGCTGGTGCTGGGCGTGCTCGGCCCGCTGCGGCGGGGCGGGTCGGTGCGGCACCTGGGGCGGTTCTCCGCCGAGGGCGTGGCGCGGGAGCTGAACGAGGGGGCGACCATGCTGTTCGGGGTGCCGACGATGTATCACCGGCTCGCCGAGGCGCTGCCCGACGATCCCGAGCTGGTCAAGGCCCTGTCCGGGGCGCGGCTGCTGGTCTCCGGTTCGGCCGCGCTGCCCGTGCACGACCACGAGCGGATCGCGGCGGCGACCGGCCGCCGGGTGATCGAGCGGTACGGCATGACGGAGACGCTGATGAACACCAGCGTCCGCGCCGACGGGGAGGCGCGGCTGGGGACGGTGGGCGTGCCTCTGCCGGGCGTGGAACTGCGGCTGGTGGAGGAGGACGGCACGCCCATCGGCGCAGACGGCGGCACGCAGATTGCGGCGCCCGGCGCGCCCACCGGGGCAGACGGCATCCGCGACGCCGCCTCGGCCACGCAGAACCCCGCCTACGACGGGGAGACCGTGGGCGAGATCCAGGTGCGCGGGCCGAACCTCTTCACCGAGTACCTCAACCGCCCCGACGCCACCGCCGCCGCCTTCACCTCCGACGGCTGGTTCCGCACCGGGGACATGGCGGTGCGCGATCCCGACGGCTACGTACGGATCGTGGGGCGCAAGGCCACCGACCTGATCAAGAGCGGCGGTTACAAGATCGGGGCCGGGGAGATCGAGAACGCGCTGCTGGAGTACCCGGGGGTGCGCGAGGCCGCCGTCACCGGGGAGCCGGACCCGGACCTCGGGGAGCGGATCGTGGCATGGGTGGTGCCGGTCGACCCACAAAGCCCGCCGGGAGAAGGCGAGTTGGCCGACCATGTCGCCGGCCGGCTCGCCCCGCACAAGCGGCCGCGCGTCGTACGGTATCTGGACTCCCTGCCCCGCAACGACATGGGGAAGATCATGAAGCGGGCGCTGCCGTCATGACCGCCGACCACCGCCCGAGCGCCCGGGAGGTCATCGCACTCGTCGCCGACGACTTCCGTGAACTCGACTGCCCGACAAGGGACTCGAAGAGGGACGGCCCCCTCGGCTGGCCCGGCTACGACGCCTCCCGTGCCCGCGCCGCGGAGCGGACCGGCGAGACGGAGTCCGTCGTCTGCGGCACCGCGCACATCAAGAGCGCGGGGGACGCCGATGGCGTACACGCCGTGCTGATCGCGTTCGAGTTCGGCTATCTGGGCGGCTCGTTGGGCGAGCGGACCGGCGACCGGCTGGAGGTCGCCTTCGCCTGCGCACGGGAACACCGGCTCCCGGTGGTCCCGTTGATCGCCACCGGCGGCAGCCGTATGCAGGAGGGCATGCTCGCCCTCACCCAACTCCAGCGTGTGGCAAAGCAGTCGGCGCTCACGCGAGAGAAGGGGCTGCCGCAGGTCGCCGTGGTGCGGGACCCGACGACCGGCGGCGGCTGGGCCACCCTGGGCGCGGGCGCAGACGTCGTCCTGGCGCTGCCCGGCGCCCAAGTGGGCTTCGCGGGCTCGCGGGTGAGGCCGCCGGACGCCGACCCGGCCGCCTACACGGCCGAGGCGCAGGTCGCGGCCGGATCGGCGGACGCGGTCGTGACCCCGGAAGGGCTGCGGGAGACGCTCGGACGGTGGCTGCGGCTCCTGACCACGCCGTCGGCGGAGCCCGCACCTGTCCCCCGCCCCCTCGGCGCAGCCGGTCTGCCCGCCTCCGGCTGGGACGCGGTCCAGCGGGCCCGCTCCCCCGAACGTCCGCGCGCCGCGCGCTACTTGGACGACTACTTCACCCACCGCGTCACGATCAGCGGCGACCGCTGCGGCGGGACGGACCCCGACGGCGTCCTCTGCGGCTTCGGCGAGCGGGACGGCCGCACGATCGCCTACGCCGCACAGACCGGCACGGCGACCCGCCCCGCCGGATACCGCACGGCGACCCGGCTGATCCGGCTCGCGGAACGGCTGGGCATCCCGGTGCTGACCCTGGTGGACACCCCGGGCGCGGCCAACGACGCCGAGGCCGAGCGGCAGGGCGCGGGCGCGGCGATCGCGGAGCTGTTCGGCGTGGTCGCCGCCGCCCGGACCCCGGTCACCACGCTGGTCATAGGCGAGGGCGGCTCCGGCGGCGCGCTCGCACTGGCCGCCCCCGACCGCACCTGGGCCACACCGGACAGCTACTTCTCCGTCATCGCCCCGGAGCAGGCCGCCCGCATCCTCAAGCGCCCGCCGTCCGAGATCGAGTCGACGGCGGAACAACTCCGCATCCGGCCGCAGGACTTGGCCGAGCTGGGGGTGATCCGCACGGACGCCGGGTGACGGGGTCAGGGCGGCTGCGAGCACCGTCCGTTACAGCTACGCTGCACAGAGCCGTGTCACGTGCACAGCGGCGTGGGACGACCGGCGAGGACGAGGGGGCGACCGGGGGCCATGACGGGACTGGTGGAGTTCAGGACGCAGGACGGCGCCGTGGTCGCCGTGGAGGCCGTCACGGAGCAGCGTCCCGGTTCGCGGCTGGTCGCCCGTGGCGACGGCACCGTCCAGGCGGCCCGGACCTTCGAAGGCGCGCTGGAGGGCGTGCGCTCCGCCGCGGAGTCCGCGCTGCGGGTCTTCCGGGACGGCGCGCTGCGGCCCGACGGGGTGGAGATCGAGTTCGGGGTGAAGCTGGCCGCCGAGACGGGCGCGATCATCGCCAAGGGCACGGCGGAGGGCCACCTGGTGGTGAGACTGACGTGGTCGCCCGAGCGCGACACCGGGGAGGGATCGTCGGGAGCCGGACCCGGCGCTCCCACGGCTGCGGCTGAGCCTTCCGCCTCCTCATGACGCGCGTGCAACGCATGCGGCGCATGACGGCCATGGACAGCCCCGAGTGGCACGCCCGCGTCGAGTGCGCCGGCCAGGTCGTCGGCGCCGGGTTCCTGGTCACCCCCCGGCTGGTCCTGACCTGCGCGCACGTGGTGCACGAGGGTCCGGCGGACGCGCTCGCGGTGACGTTCACCGAGCGGCCGGGCTCCGCTCCCGTCCCCGCCCGGATCGTCGCCGAGGGCGGCTGGGCCGGAGGCGTCACCGACCTCGGCGACCTCGCCGTCCTGGAGTTGGAGCGGGAGGTCGGCATCGCCCCGGCCGCGCTCGCCCCCGTCGACGCGGCGCACGGCCGGCAGCCCCGCAAACTCGTCGTGTACGGCTTCCCGGTCGGCTTCGACGAGGGCACCCTCGCCGAATACCGCATCACCGCACCGCAGTTGCTCAACCGGGAGTGGATGCAGCTGGAGGCCTGGCAGCCGGACGGCCAGCCGCTCGCCCCCGGTTTCAGCGGCGCGGCCGTCACCCTCGTCGACACCGGCGAGGTCGTCGGCATGGTCACGGCGGCCGCCGGCGACCAGGGCGTGCGCAACGGACGCATGATGCCCACCGAGGTCATGGCCCGCCACTGGCCCGGGCTCGCCGGCCTCGTCCCCACCTCCGACCACCGTTCCGCCGACCGGGCCCGGCTGCGCGACCTCGTCGAACGGGCCGTCCGCACCGGCCTGGACTGCGATCCCGTACGGCTCGCGCGGCTCTACCGGGCCGCCGCCGGGCCGTTCGACCCGGACCCGCCGCAGGAGGGCTTCGACTCGCTGCGCGCGGCGGCCCTGTTCGTGCTGTGCGAGATCGACGGCGAGGACGCGGCCGGCACCGTCGCCCGCTTCGCCGACCAGGTGGAGACCCTGTTCCGGGCCCCGGTCCGCACGTCCGCCGTCCCGCGCTGGGCGCCCATCCTGGTCGAGCTCCAGCACAGCGGCGCCGGCGACGGGCAGGTCCGCGTCGAGGTGTCCGCGTACAGCGGGGGACGCCGGCACCCCGTCGCCTCCGGGACCGTGCCGCGGGCCGAGCTGCCCGACCGCGTGCGCGACCTCATCGAGGCCGCCTTCCCCTGTCTGACGGCAGGGGACGACGAGTTGATCGCGTTCGCCCTGCCCCGCGACTGGATCGACCTGCCCGTCGACCGCTGGGCGAGCGCACCCGACGACGACACCCCGCTGGGCTGCGTGTACCCGGTCGTCGTCACCGACCAGGCGCGGCGCAGGGCGGGTGCGCGGCATCAGCTGACCCGGGCCTGGAACCGGCTCGACGCCGTGCCCGGCGCGCGGCTGCACCGGGTGGAGTGCGGCGGGGCGGAGGAGCCGCGCCGGCTGCGGGTGCGGCTGCGGCAGGCCGACGCCTGCCTGGCCGGCTTCGCCGCCGCACCGGCCTCGGCCCGCACCAGGCCCCACTTCGACACCTCGCTCACCGCGCCCGCGCCGGTGGTCGTCTGGTCCAGGGGCGGCTGCGACGGCGGGCCGGACGAGCCCTGCGCGGGCGGCGACGGGTGCGCGGGCAAGACGTTCCTGGACGAGCTGGACGCGTGCGTGTCCGTCGTCCCGCCGGCCGAACTGCCGCGCCGCATCCTTCAGTTGCGGGAGGAGGCCGACTCGGAGGACGGGCACTGGGCGCGTGACATCCAGCTGCTGTGGGACGACCCGCGCGTCTTCACCGACCCGCACGGCGGGACGGCGGCGCACGCCCGATCGCCTGTGTCGCCTCTTGACTGAGCCCACCGGGCAGCCCGTCGACCGACCGGGCCCACCGGACGAGCCCCTGAACGGAGACCGGAACCCTCCCATGCCCCACTGGTCCGTCTACACCGGCGACAGCGAGCCGCACGACGGCGTCGACCGGCTGCCCCCGCCGCCGCCCTGGCGCGCGTTCGACGGCGAGCCCGTCCTGCCCACGCCCCGGGACGCCGAGGACGAGGCGGCCGTCTCCCCCGACCGCGTGCACCGCGCCCGCACGTACGTGGCCGCGCCCGAGAGCGTGCAGCTCGTCAACGCGGCCCTCGTCCTGCGCCGCCCGCTGCTGGTCACCGGCCCGCCCGGCACCGGCAAGTCCTCGCTCGCCTACGCGGTCGCCCGGGAGCTGCGCCTCGGCCCGGTCCTGCGCTGGAACATCACCAGCCGCAGCGCCCTGTCCGACGGCCTCTACCAGTACGACCCCCTGTCCCGCCTGTACGCGGCGAGGCAGGCGGCGGCCTGGCGGGCGGGGGCTTCCCGGAGGGACCTACCGGGGGCGGGGGCTTCCCGGGGGGACCTGCCGGGCGTGGGGACGGCGAACGAGGCGAGCGCCGCCGGTGCGGACGGCGTCGAGGACCACCTACGGCTCGGCCCCCTCGGCACCGCCCTGCTCCCCTACGACCGCCCCCGCGTCCTCCTCGTCGACGAGATCGACAAGAGCGACCTCGATCTGCCCAACGACCTCCTGAACGTCCTGGAGGAGGGCCAGTACGAGATCCCCGAACTGATGCGCGCCGCCCGCCACTCGGCCGACGCCGCCACCGCCGAGGTGCTCGCCGACGGCACGGACACACCGGTGCCCGTGACCCGCGGCCGGGTCCGCTGCCGCGCCTTCCCGTTCGTGGTGCTGACGAGCAACGGCGAGCGCGAGTTCCCGCCGGCCTTCCTGCGCCGCTGTGTCCGGCTGAAGCTGCGCCGCCCCGACCACGAGCAGCTCACGGAGATCGTCCGCGCCCACCTGGCGACCCCGCCGGGCGAGGCCGACCACCTCATCACCCGCTTCCTGAACCGGGCGGCCGACGGCGAACTCGCCACCGACCAGCTCCTGAACGCCCTCTACCTCACCGGCGTCGCCGGCCTGGACCCCGCCTCCCGAGACGCTCTGGCCGACGAACTGATGCCCTATCTGACCCCCACGGCAGACACCGATGGCTTTTGAACGCCCCGGGGAACAGCGGGGAGAACAGGGGGAGGAACAGGGGGAAGGCGGGGCGGAAGGCAAGGACGCGGAGTCGGGCCGCTTCGACGTGGAGGCGGCTCGGGGGCGGGACGTCCGTGCCGTCGCCCGGCTGGCCGCCGTACTCGCCGCCGCCGGCCGTGGCTCCGCTTCCGAGTTCACGCCGACCCCTCGGGAGATCGCCGAAGTTCTCTGGATCGCACGACAGTTGGGTGACGAGGGAGACTCCCTCACGGAAGCGGCCGCAGCCACGGACGACGAGGGCGGCCCGCTCGACTCCCGCCCCCGTGCGAAAGACGCCGGCCCCGATTCCGCCCCCGATCGCGCGGCCCCTGGCGCTCCCTCCCCGCCGCCCGCCTCCGGCCGCGTCCCCCTGCGGCTCCCCCGCTCCCCCGCCCACCAGGGCGAACAGGGCGGCGGCGGTACCCCGCTCCTCGCGCCCGTGCCGCCGATGCTGCCCCGCCCCCTGAGCCTTCAGCGCGCCCTGCGTCCCCTGAAGCGGACCGTGCCGTCGGCGCGGGTGCGGGAGCTGGACGAACGCGCCACAGCCGACCGCATCGCACGGCTCGGCGCACACCCCGACGTCTGGCTGCCCGTCCTGCGCCCGGCACGGGACCGCTGGCTGCGGCTCGCCCTCGTGCACGACACCGGCCCGACCATGCCGGTCTGGCACCCCCTCGTCCGCGAACTGCACGCCGTACTGGCCCAGTCGGGCGTCTTCCGGACGGTCACCCTGCACCCGGCGGGACCCGACGGCCGCGCCCGGCACGTCCCGGACCCCGGGGACGGCCGGACCGTCACCCTGATCGTCAGTGACTGCATGGGCCCGCAGTGGCGGCCCGGCCCCGCGGGCGAGCGCTGGCACCGCGCCCTGCGCCACTGGGCGGCCCGGATGCCGCTGGCCGTCGTCCAGCCGCTGCCGGAGCACCTGTGGGCGACGACGGCGCTGCCCGCCGAACCGGGCGTCCTCTCCTCCCCCGGCGCGGCGGCTCCGCTCACCGCCTGCTCCTTCACCCCCCACGACCGGGACGCCCCGCCCCCGCACCCCGCCGCCGTCCCCCTCCCGGTCCTGGAGGCCGGCGTCCCCTGGCTCACCCACTGGGCGGCACTGCTGGCCGCCCCCGGCGGCGGCCGCACGCCCGGCGCGGCAGCCTGGCTCACCCCACGCCCCTCCACCCCGGCCTTCGCCGATCCGGCTCCCGGCCTCGCCTCGCTCCCCGCAAAGGACCTCGTCCTCCGCTTCCGCGCCACCGCCTCACCGGAGGCGTTCCGCCTCGCCGGGCACCTGGCCCTGGCCCAGCCCTCGATACCGGTGATGCGGCTCGTGCAGCGCGCGGTGGAACGTGATCCGCGCCCGCAGCACCTGGCCGAGGTGATCCTCAGCGGCATGCTCGCCGCCGTCCCCGGCCCGCCCGGCTCGTACGCCTTCCGCCCCGGCGTACGCGACCTGCTGCTGCGCACCCTGCCCCGCACGGCGCGCGGCCGGGCCCGCGAACTCCTCGACCGCGTGGGCGCGTTGATCGACGAGCGGGCGGGCCTGACGGCGGGCGGCTTCCGCGCCGAGACGAGCCCCGGCGACACGGCACCCACCGACGCCCCGGCGTTCGCGATGGTGAGCACGGAGACGGTACGCCGACTCGGGGCGGAGGGGGGCGCGGGCGAGCGCGAGGACCGCGACGCGAACAGTGACGCCGCCGGCGAGGGCACCGGCCCCGGCGACATGGCAGACCCCGGCACCGGCGGCACGGCGGACCCCGGCACGGCGGACCCCGGCACGGGCACCGGCCGCCGCACCCTCCGCTTCGAGACCGACGTCGATCTCGGCACCCGTCCCGAGGCACGCATCTCGCTCGAGTACGCGGTGCACCAGGTCCTCGAACGCGGCGATCTCGCCCCTCACCAGTACGACGTCCGGGTGCGCCCCGACGGCTACGACGTCGGCGTCGACGCGGACGCCTACCTCCTCCCCGTCCTCGCGGCAGCCCTGCGCTGGCTGCCCGGCCCCTTCGCCGAGCCGGCCGAACCGCCGCGCCTGCGGGTGACGTTCGGACACGGGCCGCCACTTCCCGAGCCCGCGCACACCGCCTCCCCCGTCCTGGTGCTGATCCCACCGGACCTCTACGAGTCCTTCGCCGACAGCTCCGCCGCCTCCGGCCCGCACCGCTTCCGCCCGCTGTACGGCGACGCGGCCGACGGGCCCCCGCTCGCCTGGTACTGCCCGCTGCCCGCACCCCGGGGCGACGACCCGGACGCGAGCGCGGACCTGGTGCGCGGCCCCTTCGTCACACCGGACCTGCGGCAACTGGGCGTGCCCGCGCACGGCCGCACCGCCGTGGTGCACACCCAGGCCGGCGGCCCGCTCACCCTCCTCGACCCCGCCCGGCCGCACGGCATCCGCCCGCCCCGGCTGACCACGTACTACGAGGTGGACCTCACCCCCCAGCACGCCGTGCACCGACTGTCCCTGCCCAGCTCCAGCAAGGGCGACTTCGCGGCCACGGCCGAGCTGACCTGGCGCGTCTCGGACCCGGTGGCGTTCGTACGGGCCGAGGTGACGCGCGTACCGGAGCGGCTGCTGGCCCATCTGACGGAGGCCGCCTCGCGCATCACCCGCCATCAGGCCCTGCGCCGCGCGGTCGGCGCCCAGCGCGCGGTCAACGCCGGGCTGGGCAGATGGCCGGTGCCGGGGCTGACGGTGACGTGCGAGGTGCGGCTCGCGCCGGCGTGGGCGTCCGCGCCCGCACCCCGGACGGCCTCCGCGTCGGCGCCCCCGTCCGGTGAGCGCCCCGACGAGCAGCACGGCGAACACCACGAGGAGCGGTCCGGCGAGACGACGCCCGCCGGGCTCCTCGCGCGGGCCGAGACCGTCCTGCTCGGATTCGACGGCCCCCTCACCCGCCTGTTCACGGCGACGACCGCCCGCGAGGCCGCACAGGAACTGCTGGCCCTCGCATCCGCCCCCCACTACGACCGGCGAGGCGACGCCGTACCGCGCGCCTCCGACCGCCCCCTCGACCCCGCGCTCACGCACCCACTCGACGTGCTGCGCGTCTTCGCGCGGGATCCACTGGGCCCCCTTCTGCGGGACGGGCTGGACGCCCTCGAACTGGAAGCCGTCCCGAACGCGCCCACGACCCACAACTCCGTCGCTCTGGTGAGGGCGTTGCACGCCTCGGGGCGGCGGGTGGCGCTGGTGACGGACGTGTGCGAACAGGCCGCCCGCCAGTACGTGGAGCCGTACCGGCTGCCGCTGGTCGGGATCCACGGCCGCGCCAAGGACCTCGCACTGCTCACCCCGAACCCGGACGTCCTGCTGCGCGCCCTGCACGCGTTGCCTGCGCTGCCCGCGTCGGGGCGGCCCTCCTCCCCGGGCGCCCCGCACTCCAGGAGCCTCGTCATCGGATCGACGGTGGCCGAGCTGACCGCCGCCCAGCGGATCGGCCTGCGCTTCCTGGGCCTCGCCCGCAATCCGACCGTCGAGCAGGAGCTCAGGGGCGCGGGCTGCGAGGTGACCGTGCGGTCGCTCACGCCGGTGCTCGACGCGGCGCGGGCACTGTAGCGCCCAAGCGGCAGTTTCCCTGACACCCACTCAGATCGCGCCGCGCGCCGAGGACCGTTTTTCACCCGTTCGGTCGCACCCCGCCCGGACCCCTCCAGCGGGCGCGCGTCCTCTCCCGCCCGCACGATGGCGTAGGAGGCCACCGCCCGGCGGCCCACGCACGAAGGCCCGCCGGCCCCCGGCGGCCGCCATGGTCTGCGCTCTCGGGAGGACCCGCCATGACCGCCAGTCTGGAGCAGCTGCGCCGCTGCCACTTCGCAGTCGACCTGGGCGCGGCCCGCACCCGCGTGTGGGTGAAGGGGGCAGGGCTCGTCGTCGACCAGCCGTCCGCCGCGGCCGTGAACACCCGGACCGGCGCACTGATCGCGGTCGGGGAGTTCGCCGAGAAGATGACGGGCCGCACCCCGCACTACATCCGTGTCGTGCACCCGGTGTCCGGCGGCACGGTCATCGACATCGAGATGGCGCAGCGCATGCTGCGGCACCTGATCGGCGACAAGCTGCGCCGGCAACTGCGCCGCAGGCCCTTCCTGCGGGCCGCCGCCTGCACCCCGCACGACGCCGGCCCGCTCGCCCAGCGCGCGACCGTAGAGACGCTCGTCGGCCTCGGCGCGCGCCGGGTGGAGCTGGTGGACACGCTGATCGCCGCCGCCGTCGGCTGCGGGCTACCCGTGGAGCAGCCGGAAGCCACCATGATCATGATGTGCGGGGCCGCGGCCACGCAGGTCGCCGTCCTCTCTCTCGGTTCCCTCGTCACCGCCGAGCGGATCCCGGTCGGCGGGGAGGCCGTGGACCACGCGATCGTCCAGCACCTGCGGCACGAACACGAGTTGATGCTGCCGAGCCAGTCCGTACGGCCTCTTCAGCTCGCCCTGTCCGGCAACGGTCTCACCGCGCACGGACCGGCCCGCACGGAGATCCACGGCCGCGACGTCGCCACCGGACTCGCCCGCACCGTCCAGGTCGACACCGCGGCCGTGCGGGACGCGATCGAGACGCCGCTGACGGCGGTCCTCGACGGCATCGGCCGGGTGCTCCGCGAATGCCCGCCGGACCTGGTCGCCGACCTCGCGGACCGCGGCATCATGATGGTCGGCGGCTCGGCACTGCTCCCCGGCTTCGACCAGATGCTCCGCCGCGCCACCGGCATGCCGGTCCACATCGCCGAACAGCCCGACATCTGCGCGGCCCAGGGCCTGGGCGCAATGCTGGAGGGCAGAATCGCCCCCTTGACCCTGGCCCCACTGGCAACCGACTGAACCCGCCCCGACGCCCGCCGGACGGGGAGGCCCTGACGGTCTCAAGATTGCTGAGCTCCCTGTTAACTGATGGTTTCAGAATGAGGTCCGGAGATGGCGAAGGCCTGTGAGGCGAAAGTGGTTGAGGCGAGGACCCGTCCAATCTGTCCCATGCAGCTCACTCTCGACGACCTGACCCACGACGACCGGCAGCCGCACAAACTAGCCCGTCTGGCCTATGAGCCGTGCATAGTGTCGTCATGAATCGATTCGTGGCTCGAGCCCGCCTCGAATGGTGGGCTAATCACTCGACGTGCCTTGAGATGTACGACATCGACGTCACCGTCACTGTCGACGCGGCCGGCAAGTGGCAAGCAACCGGTCGGCATGCCAATGCACTCGACACGACCCAGCGCGAGGGCTGGGACTTCCTCATGGAGATGGATCCCCACTTCTCCGTTGCGTTTCCCGGTGAGGATCGCGGCAGGATCACGGTGCGAGTCGTCGAGGCAAAGGATGGAGCCCTCACACTCATGGAGGCATCGGACTGGAACGGCTCCGTGAGCGTCACCTTCGACCTCACCTGAGTTCCGCCGCCAAAGGCAGGAACCCCGCTTCACTGCCCTGCGACCAACTTCGGCTGTCGCCCCATACTGATCTTTCATAATGAGCTTAGCTAGTGGTGCCAGGCCCGTCCGCCCGTGTTGTGGATGAACCGCTGCAGCACCTTGAGGGTGATCAGGTACTCCTCGTCGGAGACACCCGCATGCCGTTCCGCCCAGAGCTCGCGCTGCAGGGCCGCGGCCTTGTCGTGGAACGCCCTGCCCTCGGCCGTGAGGCCCAGGTGCCCCTCGGCGTCCTCGGTGATCCAGCCCTGGACGATGGTCGTGTCGATCTCCGACTCCATGGTTTCCGAGCCGATGTCGAGGTAGTTCCGAAGGAGCCGGGACACTTCGTCACGGGTCTTCACGGTGTCGGCGCTCGCCAATTGGCGAGAACCCACCACTGCGGTTGGGTGGTCCCGATCCCGGCGAGGGCGGCCCGGGCACGGGCGACGACGGCCTTGTAGGCCGCCCAACTCCATTGACATGCTCCTCGCCCTGAAGGGCGAGGATTCTGGCCTTCTCTACCGGTCTGCTGTGCCGCTACACGACACGGTTTCCGGTCGGGAATCCGTGGCTTCCTGTTTCTTCGCGCTGTGCCGGGACTGCTCCTGGTCTTACCGGCGCTCCGCAGGCCGATACCGCCAGTCCGGCGGCCGTCTTCACGTTGATCGCGGCGTTGGTGTCCCGGTCGTGGACGGTGCCGCAGGCGGTGCAGGTCCATTCCCGCACGTTCAGGGGTTTGGGTCCGTCCTTGACGCCGCAGGTGGAGCAGGTCTGAGATGTCGGTGTGAACCGGCCGATCCTGACCAGGGTGCGGCCGTACCGTTCCGCTTTGTACTCCAGCATGCTGACGAACGACGCCCATCCGGCATCATGCACGGACTTGGCCAGCTTCGTGCGGGCCAGTCCCGCAACCGACAGGTCCTCCACGGCGATCCCTTGGTTCTCGCAGATCAGTCTCGTGGAGAGCTGGTGGTGGAACTCACGGCGTGCGTCAGCGACTCCGGCGTGGGCGCGGGCGACCTGGAGGCGGGCCTTGGCGCGGTTCTTAGATCCCTTCTGCTTGCGGGACAGTTCCTTCTGGGCCTTCTTCAGTTTCTTCTCCGCGCGGCGGAGGAAGCGCGGGGAGTCGATCTTCGTGCCGTCGGAGACGACCGCGAAGTGAGTGAGGCCGAGATCGATGCCGATGGTGCGGTCGGTCTCTGGCATCCGCGCCTGGTCGGCGGCGGGGTCGGTGTCGATGACGAAGGAGGCGAAGTACCTGCCGGCCGCGTCCTTGATGACGGTGACGGAGGTGGGGACGGCGGGCAGGGTGCGGGACCACTTCACCTTCACCGCGCCGATCTTCGGCAGGTTCAGCCGGCCACTGTCGGTGATGTTCCAACGGGCGTTGGCGGTGAAACGGATCGACTGACGCTTGTCCTTACGGGACTTGAACCGTGGCGCTCCCACCCTCGGTCCCTTACGGGTGCCCTTGAGGGAGGCGAAGAAGTTGCGGTACGCCTTCTCGGCGTCCCGCAGGGACTGCTGGAGCACCACCGCGGAGACCTCACCCAGCCAGGACCGCTCCTTCGTCTGCTTCGCCTCGGTGATCAGCTTCCGGGACAGCTGACCGGCCGTCGGGAACCGCTGCTCGGCCTTCCGGGCGTCTTCACGGGCACGCACGGCGTCGTTGAACACGACACGCGCGCACCCGAACGCCCTGGCCAGCGCGGCCTGCTGAGCGGCGTCGGGGTACAACCTGAAGGCGTACCGGAGCTGCATGACGATCACCCTGGAAAGCTCGAACCCCCCACTGTCACCGGGAACATATGCGCGAGATGTCACCTGCCGTGCACTGCCCGGCTCCGCCGGCACAACACCGCGACGCTCCGCGTCGCCACGACGAGATTCGCTTCACCCCCGGCCTGAAGGCCGGAGCACTGCGAATGAATCCCGGTAGCCGATGGGCTGCTTGATCAGGTCGTTGTCGCTGTGCGAGTACTCCATGGCCGGAATCCCTGTCGCTGGTCTGTGTCGTTTCGACAAGATCGACCGTAGGAACTCAACTGGACTTGAGGTCAAGGGCGATCCGGCCAACTCATCGACCGGATCGCCCAGTTGCTGTTCGCTCAATCCATCGGCGGTGACGCTAGCGCCGTCGCGTCGGCACGGCCGGGGTCGCCTCGGCCTCGTTCGGCTCGGCCCGGTTCTCGGGATCCACGTTCTCAGCGGCGGCCTCGCGGGTGGTTTCACCCGCATCCGGTGCCGGGTGATCCGCGACCGTTGCGCGGTGGCCGGGCAGTACGGCCAGGACGATCAGGGTGCCGGCGGCCATGATGACGCCGCCGATCAGGCTGGTCTGGGCGACGCCGTGGGCGAAGGCCTCGTGGACGGCGTCCGCGAGGGCCTGGGCCTGACGGGGGCCGCCGGACGGGTCCTGGGCGATCCGCTGGGCGACCGCGAGGCCGCCGCCGACCGAGTCCTGCGCCGCCTGCATCGCCGCCGCCGGGAGCCGGCCTCCGACGAGGTCGGTCAACTCGTCCCGGTAGGCCGTGCCGAGCAGCGAGCCGAGTACGGCGATGCCGAGCGAGCCGCCGAGTTCCAGCGCGGTGTCGTTCGCGCCGCCGCCGACGCCGAGTTCGCTCTCCGGGAAGGAGCCCATGATGGTGTCCGTCGCCGGGGACACGCTCAGCCCGATGGCGAAGCCCAGCAGCAGCATCGGCGCCAGGAAGTCGGTGTACGCGGAGCCCGTGTCGATCCGGGTGAGCAGCAGGACGCCGACGGTGCCGACGACCATGCCGGAGCCGACCATCGCCTTCACGCCCAGCCTCGGCGTCAGCCGCCCGGTGGCGACGGCTCCGGCGAAGACAGCGCCGGCCAGCGGCAGCAGCCGGACCCCGGTCTCCAGGGCGTCGTAACCGAGGACGAACTGCAGGAACTGCGTCGAGTAGTAGATCGCGCCGAAGGTGCCGAAGAAGAAGAACAGCACGGCGAGCATCGAGCCGCTGAAGGGACGCTGTGCGAACCTGCGCACGTCCAGCATGGGCCGCGGGTGACGCAACTCCCAGGCCACGAAGGCCGCGAGACCCACGCCGGCGACGACCGCGGCGGCGACCGGGCCGACGCCCCAGCCGAAGTGCGGGCCCTCGATCGTCGCGTAGACGAGGGAGCCGACGGAGACGATGGACAGCAGGCCGCCGACGTAGTCGATACGGCCCATGCCGGCCGCCTTGGACGGCGGGACCAGCGTCAGCGCACCCAGCACGGCGACGACGGCGATCGGTACGTTGATCAGGAAGGTCGAGCCCCAGGCGTGGTCCTTCAGCAGCCATCCTGCGACGAGCGGTCCCACGGCGATGGCGAGACCGGAGGTCGCGGTCCAGGCGGTGATGGCCCTGGCCCGCTCCTCGCGGGGGAAGATCGCCACGAGCAGGGACAGCGTCGCCGGCATCACCACGGCCGCGCCGACGCCCATGACGGCGCGGGCCGCTATGACCAGCTCCGTGCGGTCCACCAGGCTGCCCATGACCGACCCGCCGGCGAACAGCACGAGCCCCGTGACCAGCGCGCCCCGGCGGCTGTACTTGTCGCCGATCGCCCCCAGCACCAGCATCAGCGCGGCGTACGGGACGGTGTAGCCGTCGATGACCCACTGCAGGTCGCTGCTGCTCAGCCCCAGGTCGGCGGTCATCGCTGGGGCGGCCACGATCAGCGAGGTGTTCGCCATGACCACGATCAGCAGGCTCAGGCAGAGCACGAGCAGTGCCCACCAGCGGCGGGGGTACGGGCGGGTCGTCTTCTCTTCGGGTGTGCCGGCGAGGGACGGCATGAGGTGCTCCTAGCGAACGAGTTAATTGCCCATCGGCGTGCAGCTTAGGTTCTTGCTCACTCACGTGCAAATAAGGCCGACGCGAGCTTCAGCGGCCATGACCCGTGTGCCCCACCCGGCCCCGGACACCCCGCCCGATTACGGACGGCCGGGCGAACGGACGGTGACACCGGAAGGTCCCAACACCCCGCCGCAGGGGCGGAGATGGGAGAAGGGGAGGTGGAGAGGGGTGCCGGGTGGGCAGGCGTGAGGGACACCTGGCGGGTGGGGAGGGGAGGCGTGCGCCGGTGCATGGGGGGCGGTGACGCTTCAGGGGGCGCGCCAGGAAGGTCAGGGAACCGCCCGCACGGGGGACCCCGCCCGGCGAGGCCCCGCCCGGCGAGGGCACCCGGCGTCACATCAACCGGCAGCGCCCGCCCTCGTGCTACGCGGAGACGACCTCCGCCACCACCCTCGCCGCCCGCTCCTCCGGCACCCCCGCCGCCACCAGCGTGGCCACCGCGAGGCGGGTGCCGTCGTCTTCCCAGGCACCCGTGTTGACCTGCTCCAGCAGGGCGACGCTCATGGCCTCCAGGCCCGCGCTCAGAACGGGCGCCGGGAGGTGTGCCGGGAAGACGCCGTCCCGCTGGCCGCGCTCCAGGACGGCGGTGATCTCGTCGCGGGCCACCGCGAGGATCTCCGCCACCCGCTCCGCGCCCAGGTCGCGCCGGGCGAGCGTCAGGAGCATCCGGTAGCGGTCGCCCACCGGCCAGATCGAGAACGCGAAGTACGCCAGCGCCCGGTCGGCGGGCTCGTCCGGCCGTGACGCCGCCGCCACCGTGCTCCGCAGGGTCTCGGCGGCCTCCTCCGCGAGCGCCTCCAGGAGCGCGGCCCGCCCGGGGAAGTGCCCGAACAGCGTCCGCCGTACGACGCCGGCGGCCTTCGCCAGTTCTTCCAGGGTGACGTCCGGATCGCGGCCGAGCTCCCGGCGGGCGGTGGCGAGGATGCGCGCCCGGTTGGACCGCGCGTTGCTCCGCAACGGCTCGCGGGCCACGGACTTCGACACGAGAAACCCCGGGTGGATCGGTGGATCGATGAATCGGCGGGTCCATTCTGGCACTCCCGCGCCGGACACTCCCGGGGCGGATGTCACGCGCGGGAAACCTTGACGATCACCCGGGCGGGTGCCACGATTCCGGCGCCGCGATGTTTACGTAAACATTCGGCCCTCGCATCGCAATGTTCACGTAAACATGCCGGATCTGTCCGCTCCCCTCACGGCCACCTTCCCCCCACTCCGTGCCCCTCGGTTCCCGACCGCCCCCCTCCCCCCAGCTCCCAGCCCCAGCCCCGGAAGGCCCAGCTGATGCGCACTCCCCCCGCGGTTCATCCCACCCCCACCGCCGCCCCCTCCCGCGCGCCGCGCACGAGAGCCGCCCTCGTCGCCGTCGCCCTGGCCGCCGTCGGCGGCAGCATGCTCGCCGGCGCGCCCGCCTCCGCCGCCGCCCGGCCCACCCAGGACACCACCCAGTTCAAGGGCGTCAACTGGGCCGACCCCCGGGACAACTTCGCCGACGATCTCCTCCAGCTCTCCGGCCTGTCGACGACCGACACCTACCGTCAGACCTACGCCAAGGCGACCCGCGTCATCGCCGCGTTCCGCGCCAACCTGGGCGCCAACACCGTACGGCTGCCGATCAACCCGTACACGGTGAACGGCGCGTACTGGAAGTCGTACCGCGGTGTCATCGACGCGGCGTCCGACCAGGGCTTCAAGGTGATCGTGTCCTACTGGGAGGGCACCGGCCCCCGCAAGGACGGCTTCATCGACGACGAGGCGACCTACTGGCCGATGTGGAAGACCGTCGTCAAGGAGTACAAGGACGACAAGCGCGTCTACTTCGAGCCGATGAACGAGCCGCACGGCTACACCGACGCCCAGTGGGCGGACATCGCCGCGAAGTGGCTCGACACCTACAAGTCCGTGCCGCGCAACCGGGTGTTCGTCAGCGGCGCCGGCTACAACGACCACGTCACCACCGTCTGCGCAGACCCGCGCCTCAAGGGCACCTACCTGTCGCTGCACCACTACGGCTTCTGGAAGGACTACGCCACCTACGACCAGTGGGTGGCCGACCTCAAGGTGCGCATCGGCGACTGCGCGAACCGCACGGTCGCGGACGAGTTCGGGGCCCCGATGACCACCGGCCTGAACTACGACAAGGCCACCCCGGACGACAATTACGTCAACTTCATCCAGGCCGTCACCGACACCTTCCGCGAGCTGAAGATGGGCTCCGTCTACTGGCCGGGCCTGCGCACCGACGACATCTACTCGATCCAGAAGCTGGTCGGTCCCCCGTCCCGCCCCTGGCTGGAGACGACCAACCGGTCCGGCGCCGACCGGCTCGCCTGGGCGTGGGGAGGCGGCAAGCCCGTCGGCAAGTAGCCGCACCCGCGCTCCCGGAGGGCGCGCTCGACCAAAGCACTTGATCTGACGGTGCGTTGACATGGCCCGGCACCAAAGGGGCATTCGGAGTGTCAGCGAAAGGCAAGTACAGCGCGACCGGTTCGGGCCGCGCCACCGTCAATTGGGAGTATGCAATGTCGAGTTACGGAAGTTCCTCCACCGCGTCCTCCGGATCGCGCACCAACGGCATGGCGATCGCGAGCCTGTGCTGCGGCATCATCGGCCTGTTCCTCCTCAACATCGTCCTGGGCCCGCTGGCCATCGTCTTCGGCTCGGTCGCCATGCGGCAGGCCGGCACGCGCAACGGCGCCGGGATGGCGAAGGCCGGCATCGTCCTGGGTGTCGTCGACGTGGTCCTCTGGCTGGTGCTGCTGGCCGTCGCCGCCAGCAACGGCGGATTCAGCTGGTACGTGGGCGGCTGACGCAGACGCCGGTGCTGGGTTAGCCTCGTCTCCTTCAGGGCGAACTGGCGTACGGCGCACATTACTTCGGGTCACTTCGGGGGTTCCGTGGCAGAACGACGGCCGGCGCCGCCGGAACCGGCGACGGTCGAGGCCGCCGCCCTGCGAGAGACCGGCGCCTCCCCCCTGCGCGTCGGCGACCCCGCCGAGGTGGGCCCCTTCGTTCCGCTGGCCCTGCTCGGCAGCGGCGGCATGGGACGGGTCTATCTGGCCCGTCCCCTGGACGGCAGCCCCGGTCTGGTGGCCGTGAAGGTGATCAGGCCGGAGTACGCCGAGGACGTCAGGTTCCGGCGCCGGTTCGAGCGTGAGGCCTCGGTGCACGCGCGGCTGCGTACCCCGCACACGCCGAGGCTGTGTGGCACGGGTTTCCGCGACGAACTGCTGTGGATGGCCACCGAGTACGTCCCCGGACCCGACCTCGCGGACGTCGTGCGTGAGCACGGCGCCCTCGCCCCGGCGACGGTCTGGCGGCTGACCGCCGAGCTGGGGCGCGCGCTCACCGACCTCGCCGCCGCCGGGATCGTGCACCGGGATCTGAAACCGTCCAACGTGCTGCTGTCCGTCCGCGGCGCGCATGTGATCGACTTCGGCATCTCCAAGGCCGTGGACGCGAGTTCGATCACCGGCACGGGCAACCGGGTGGGCACCCCCGCCTACATGTCCCCGGAACACCTCAGGACGGGCCGGTCGGACACCGCGTCGGACGTGTTCTCCCTGGCCGGGACCCTGGTCTACGCGGCGGCCGGGCACGCCCCGTTCGGCGACGGCACGGGCGTCGACGTGATGCACCGGGTGGCGTTCGAGGAGCCGGACCCGGAGCTGATCGGCGCCATCGCCTCGGCGGACGCGGCGCTCGGCGCGCTGCTGACCGCGTGCCTGGCCAAGGAGCCCGAGCGGCGCCCCACTCCGCGGCAACTGGTCGAGGCGGCCGCGGCGCACACCGGTCCGCCGGACTGGCCCGAGCCGCTGGCCGGCCGGGTGCTCGCCCGGCAGCGCGCCTACGAGACGTTGCACCGCCTCGCCGCGGAACGACGGACCGGCCTCCACCGGACGGCTCCCGCCACCGCCGCCGCGACGGCGACGCCGGCGAGCACACCGGCCGTACCGGAGGACCGGGAAGCCGCCCGGCAGGACGCACCGCGGGCACAGACGCCCGCCTGGCCCGCGCCCCGCTTACGCCCGGCGGGTGCCCCCGCCTGGACACGGCGCAAGCCGGTGCTGGCCACGGCCGTCGGCGTCACGCTGTGCGTCGTGGCCACGGGAGCCTTCGTCCTCACCCGCCAGGACGCCTCCACCACCGCCCATCGCCCGGGGTCGGGCCCGTCCGCCTCCTCACGCTCCTCCGGGACCGTCGTCGAAGAGGCCCCCTCCTCTCCGCGGGCCGTTCCGTCGCCCGGGGTGTCCGCCGGGGGCGCGACCCGCCGGAACGCGGGCGACCGCACCGGGCCCGGCGCCGCGCCGCCCGTGAGCTCCGCCCCCGCCGGCGACGACCGCCCAGCGGCCTCCTCCACCCCGGCCGGCCGGCCCGGCGCTTCCGCCGAGCCGAGCGGCTCGGCCGAGCCTTCCCCGAGCAGCACCGCCCCCGGGCCGACGGGCTCGCCCTGGATCTCGGACTGCACCCACTACGCGGGCAAGAAGCGCACCGGCCCGGGGGACAGCGGCAAACGCGTGGTCCAGGTGCAGTGCATGCTCATCCGGCGCGGCTACGACCTCGGCGGCGACGGCGCGGACGGCGTCTTCGGCCCCGACACGGAGAGCGCGGTGCGCGGCTTCCAGGGCGACCGGGGACTGGAGGCCGACGGCGTCGTGGACCGCGAGACCTGGGGCGCGCTTCGCGACACGGTGTGACGCGGACGGGAACAGCACCCCGACTTCTTTCAGGGCGGCCGGAGTCTTCAGGGGCCCTTAGGCGCGAGGAGACGGGGCACACGTGTCGGTGACCGTGCAATCCCCTCGTACGAAGGAGCCGACTCATGGTGGTCGCCGTCGTCATCGGCGTCTGTGTGGTCCTGGCCGTGCTGGCCTTCCTCGTCCCGCGCCTGTCCCGCCACCCCGAGCGCGGTACGCAGCGCTCCCTCGGCCTCGGCGCGCGCGCCGGCGGCAAGGCGCCCGGCGTACTGGGCAAGCTGTTCAGCAAGCCGTTCAACAGCAGCTCCCGCGCGGTGAGCCGCAGCGGCTCGGCCGGTCGCCGCGCGCGCGGGCACATGCCGTTCTAGGAACCGGAACCGAACGGGGGCGGCATGGGGACCGTTGTGCATGTCCCGCAGACGCGGGACATGATCGGGGAGGAACTCTCCGGCGACGAGGCGCTCACCGCCCTCCGGCGCTACGGCGGCCGCCGGCTGCTGCTGGACGCGTTCGCGCGGTTCCGTTACGCCGACGGCTTCAGCAGCTCCCGCTCGCTCGCGTTCCAAGTGGTCCTGGGCATGGTGCCGTTCACCATCGCGCTGGTCGGCGTGGCCACCGCCGCGCACACCGAGAGCGTGGGCCGGATCGTCGAACTCACCCTCGGCCGGATCGTCCCGGGCGCGAGCTCCCGGCTGGTCGAGGAGGCGCTCGGCGCCGCCGCGCACAGTGCCGGCTCGGGCGTCGGCAGCGCCGTCGCGATGTGGCTGGGGCTGGGCTTCGCCCTGCTGAACCTGGCCTCGGCGATGGGGCAGGTGGAGCGGGGCGCCAACCGTATCTACGGTATCGAGCGCGACCGCCCGTTCCTCGCCAAGTACGGCCGCTCCCTGCTGCTTTCACTGGCCGCGGGCATGCCGACGGTCGCCGGTTTCCTGGTCCTCGTCGCGGGGGACGCCGTCGGGAACGCGGTCGTCGAGGCCCTCCGGCTGTCGCGGTCCCACCTCGACTGGTGGGGTGCGCTGAGGGTCCCGCTCGGTGTGCTGCTCGCCTGGGTCGGCTCCGCGGTGATCTTCCGCTGGGCCCCGCGCCGGGCCCAACCCGGTTACACCTGGCTGGCGTTCGGTTCGGCGGTGCATCTGGTGCTGTGGGTCGCGGCCACCTGGATGCTGGCGCTGTACGTCGCGGAGAGCGGGGCGTTCGGCGCGGTGTACGGGCCGCTGACGGCCTTCGTGGCGCTGCTGCTGTGGGCCAACCTGACGGGTGTGGCCCTGTTCCTCGGCATCGCGTTCGCCGCCCAACTGGAGGCGGCGCGCGCCGGGATCGCCGAGGCCGTGCGTCCCGACCCGGGCCCCGGCGACTGACGGGCGCACGGTGGCGCCCGTCAACTGCACTGACGGTAAACGCTGTTGCCGCCGCTGTCCTCACCCGGCCGAGTCGCGTATCTCGGTGCGATGGTCGTAGTACGCCCACGCCGTCACCGCCACCACGGCGGTCAGCCCGGCCGTCACGGCCCTCAGGGTCCCGCTGGTCGTGTAGGCGACGAGGCCGGTGAGCACCCCTCCGCCGATCATGATCACGCGGCTGACGATCCGGTGCCGCGGCGACTGCGGCTCCTCGCGGTCCTTGAGGTCGTGCAGCGCGTCGCGCGCCGGATGCCGGGAGCCGCGCCGGGCGCGCGCCCGGTAGTCCAGGCCGTAACTGATCAGCGCGTAGAGCGCGATGGCGCCCAGCCCCCAGAGCAGGCTGCCGCTGTCGTCGCTCGATCCCCGTGCCAGATTCACGAGACCTCCTCATCCGCGACCCGTCTACCCGCCCCCCGCGCGCCCAGACGTCGCGCCCCATCCCCGCACTCCGCGCCCGCACCGGCCGCGCACCCCGCTCAGCCGCCGAGACCGCCGGGACCTCCCATGGTCGGCTCCCCCGGGCGTGGCGGGTCGGGACGGGGCGAGCCGACGGCGCTGTCCGGGCGTGCGGGAGCCGCCCGGCCGAACCCTCGACGGACGGTCGCCAGCAGGGAGTCGACCTCTTCCTGCCGGCTCTTGACGACACCTTCGGCCAGCATGCCGGTCAGTGCGCCGATGCCGGGAATACCGTGCCCCGCCACCACGTGCAGGGCGAGACTCTCCAGGTGAGGGCCCGCATAGCCCCAGGCCCTCAGCTCGGCCCGGGCAGCGGGAAGGTCTTCGTCCGGCGCAAGGGGCTCTCCGTCCCCTCGGAGCCCGCCGGGGTCGCCGGGGTCGCCTTCGGGAAAGGCGAACCGCCACACGCCGGAACGCAAGCAGATGGCCAGGCGCACGCAGTCGTCGGCCAAGCGGTCGCGGTCCAGTTCCTCCGCCGCCACCGTCCGGTCGTCCGCGGCGGTGGACGGAGGGAAGCCGAGGCAGCGCATGAGGCCTTCGACGGCCTCCTCGAGCCGGCCAGGCGCACGCCTCACGACGACGCGCCGCCGGCGTCTTTGCGGACGACGCCGGTCCGAATCAACCTGCGTCGCCTCGTCGCGGCGAGCTTTGCGCACATCTCGGGTGGCACGCAGAAGTTCCAGAGCGGCGTTGTCGAGATCACGTGCGGTGCACGTGCGTCCGTTCGGCACAGGCATCTCCCGGCACACCGACTGATTCGGCCTCAAGCGTGGCAGACGACCGGGGTGATCACCAGGGCACCCTCCCGGACACGGAGTCGTCGTCGGCCCCGGGGCGATGCAGCCACAGACGGCTCTCAGACCTCCGGCGGGTACCAGCGCAGTTCGACGGTGTTGCCGTCCGGGTCCTGCACGTAGAGGGAGAGCGCGGTGCCCCGGGCGCCGAAGCGCTCGCCGGGGCCGTCGAGCACGGTGAAGACGCCGGAGTCGATGACGTCCTGCCAGTCGAGCGGCTCGACGACCAGGCAGATGTGATCGACGTTGGAGCCCTCCGCCTGCCCGGCCGGCGTCTGGACGAGGTCGATGATCGTCGTGGGGCTCACCCGCACGGACGGGAACGGGGCCTTGCCGTCCCGCCACTCATCCACCCGCACGGGCTCCAGGCCGAGCGGGCCGGTGTAGAAGGCGAGCGAGCGTTCGATGTCCGCGACGTTGAGGACGAGATGGTCGAAGGCGATCACGCGCATGGGGGTTCTCCTCAGGGGGTCCGGCCGCCGCCGGGCCCGGTCGACGTCTCCTGCTCCGAGCATCCCCGGGCAGGCATCCATGAGTCCAACGCGTGTTTGTCATGCGATTCATCGCGTTCCACGATGGATCCATGGATCTCCAGCAGATGCGCTACGTCCTCGCGGTGGCGGAGACCGCCAACTTCACCCGCGCCGCCGAGCGATGCCACGTCGTCCAGTCCGCGCTCAGCCATCAAGTGGCGCGGCTGGAAAAGGAGTTGGGGGCCAGGCTGTTCGAGCGGACCAGCCGCCGGGTGCGGCTGACCGCGGCCGGGGAGGCGTTCCTGCCCGCCGCCCGCCAGGCCCTGGAGGCGGCCGAGCGGGCCCGGGCGGAGGTGGCGGCGGCCACCGGCGAGATACGCGGCAGACTGGCCGTCGGGTCGATCCCCACCGTGGCGGCCGTCGACCTGCCGGATGTGATCCGGAACTACCGCCGGCGCTACCCGCACGTCCGGTTCAGTCTCCGGGCGGGCTCCAGCGAGCAACTCGTCGAGCAGGTACGCGAAGGCGCACTGGACGCGGCGTTCCTCGGCGTACAGCCCGGGTTCGTCCCACGGGGCGTCCACGACAGGGAACTCGGCCAGGGCCGGCATGTCGCGGTGGTCGCCCCGGACCACCCGCTGGCCTCGCACGACGAGGTGGACCTGCGCCTCCTCGCCGACGAGGTGTTCGTGGACTTCGCCGACGGCAGCGCCGCCCGCGCCCAGTCGGACCGGGCGTTCGCGGCGGCGGGCCTGCGGCGCGAGGTCGCGTTCGAGGTGTCCGGCGTGGAGCTGATGGTCCGGATGGTCCGCCACGGCCTGGGCATCGCCCTGCTGCCCGCGACCTTCACCCCCGAACTGCACGGCCTGCGCTGCGTACGGGTCACCGACGGCCCGGTACGAGTGGAACGCCTCATCTGGAGCCACTCCACCCCGCCCCCGGCGGCCACCGCGTTCCTCTCCCTGCTGGGCGTGGGCGAGTAGAGGCCCCTCTCGCGGCCTGCCGCAAGGACCGCGACCGGGCCGCCAAGGGCGTCCGCGAAGCACTCAGCCACTCACCACCTTGCGCCGCCCCAGGCCGGCAACCTTTTCGCAGGTAGGACGTCCCACTGCAGGGAGACAGCGCCTGCTCGGTGCCGGGAGCGGATGTCACATCTGCCCGGGCGCCGTCATCCAGCGCCACTGGGTGAACTGCTCCAGGCCGGCAGTGCCTCCGACGCGGGAGCCGTTGCCGGAGATTCCCATGCCGCCGAAGGGGGCGTTCGCGGCGTCCTTGGCGCAGACGTCGTTGATGTGGACCATGCCGGTGTGCAACCGCTCGGCGACAGCGGTCGCCCTCGGTACGGATCCGGAGTGCACGGCAGCCGTCAGACCGTATTCGGTGTCGTTGGCGATCTCGATGGCCTCCGTCTCACTGTGAAAGGAAAGGACAGGGGCGACGGGACCGAAGATCTCCTCGGTGTATGCGGGCATGGCTCGGCCGACGTGGTCGAGGACGGTCGGCGGGTAGAAGAGCCCGTCGCGTCGGCCGCCTGTGAGCAGCCGTGCCCCGTCGGCCACGCTCTCGTCGACGATGTGCTCGATCCTGGCGGCCTGACGCTCGCTGATGACCGGGCCGAGGGCGACGCCCTCGGCGCGGGGGTCACCGATACGCATGCTCTGCGCATACCTGACCAGCGCATCGCTGTAGGCCTCGACCAGGTCGGCGTGGACCACGTGGCGCCCGGCGGCGACGCACGCCTGTCCCTGGTATCCGAAAGTGCTCGCGGCTCCGGCCAGGGCGGCTGCCTCGATGTCCGCGTCGTCGAGCACGATGATCGAGTTCTTGCCGCCGAGTTCCAGGGAGATCCGCTTCAGCCCCTGGCTCGCCACACGGGCCACCTCACGTCCGGCCTCGGTGGAACCGGTGAAGGAGACCATGGCGACATGAGGATCCGCCGCGACTGCCCGCCCGGTCTGCGCGTCGCCAGGCAGGACGTGCAGCACGCCTTCGGGCAGCCCCGCCTCCTCGAAGAGCCGCGCGACGAGGACGCCCCCGGACACCGGGGTGAGCGGGTCGGGCTTGAGCAACACGGCGTTGCCCAGTGCGAGGGCGGGTGCCAGCACGCGTAGAGCGAACAGGAACGGCGCGTTCCACGGGTTGATGACACCGACGACGCCGATCGGCACCCGCCACGTCAGACTCACCTCACCGTTGGCTTGGGCGGCCAGCACCTCGCCCCGGGGCAGGAAGGCGAGTCCGACGGCGTGGGTCAGTTGAGCAAGGCCGGCGTTGATCTCGTAGTCGCCCTTGGCGGGGACGCCGGCCGATTCCCGGACGATCCAGTCGCGGATCGCATCGCTGTGCGCACGCAGGGCAGCGGATGTGCGGAGCAGGACCTCGACCCGATCGGAAGGAGCTTCTGCGGCCCAGGCCCCGGCAGCTCGGGCAGCCCGTGCACCGGCCCGAGCGACGTCCGCCGGGGAGGCGACGCCGACCTCGGCCAGCGTATGCCCCGTGGCCGGTTCGGTCACTTGTCGCGTGCCGCCCTCGGACTCGCGCCACCCCGCGCTGTAGACCTTCCCGGTCCACCTGGCCTGGTTCGGCCAGCTCTCGCCGTTGACAGTCATGGGCGCCGTCCTCCGTCCGGGTCGTCGCCGTCCTGCCGTGGGGGGAAGATTGTTTATCCGGCACTCTTATTTTCTATTGTCATGATATGTGGAGATGAGGTGCGGTTTGGGTTCATGTGCTCCCAGGCAGACGGTCGACGAAGCAGCCACGGCAAGGGCCGTCGTCGACGGTCGCGGTGTCGTGGCCGCGTGGAACGAAGGCGCGCGGCGGCTGCTCGGTTACCGGGCCCCCGAGGTTGTCGGCCGGAATGCTGCCGCGTTGTTCGGGTGCGCCGCTCCCCATGAGGTGCTGAGTTCATCGACGGGCTTTCGGAGATGGAGTGGGACGGTGACGCTGGTGCACCGTGACGGGCACCGCCTCACCGTCGGACTGCTGGCGCACCGCTGGAACGAAGACGGCAGCTGGCTGCTGGTGTCACCGGTGAGCCGGCCGGCGCCGACACCTGAGGACGACACGTTCCTGGGGCGGAGTTTTGCCCAGTCCCCGTACACGATGGCCCTCTACGACACCGGACTGCGGCTGCGCTGGGCGAACGCGGACATGGAACGCGTGATGGGCCTGTCCGAAGAGGAGATGCGCGGGCTGCGGGTGACGGAGATCGTCCTCGACCCGGAGAGCGAACGGACCGAGGAGGGCATGCGGACCGTCCTGGAGACCGGTCGTCGCCAGGAGCTCGGGGCCGCGCTCCACCTCGCAGGCCATGAGCGCGAGAGCGTGTGGTCGGTGTCCCTGACCCCCGTGGCGGACTCCGACGGACGACTGGAAGGTGTGCTGCTTTCGGCACACGACATAACGGAACAGCACCTCGCGCGGCAGCGGCTGGTGCTGCTCAACGACGCCAGCCTGCGCATCGGCAGCACTCTCGACCTGCCCCGCACCGCTCAGGAACTCGCCGACGTCGCCGTCCCGCGGTTCGCGGACTTCGTCACGGTCGATCTCCTGCCGGCGATCGAGGGAGGTGACGATCCTCCGCAGGGCCCTCCGCGCGGTCCGGTGAGGCTGCGGCGCGTCGCCTACCAGTCGGTCCTGGAGGGCTCTCCCGAAACCGTGGTGCCGCGCGGGACGGTGGCGGCCTACCCGGAAAGATCCACCGCGGCGAAGTGCCTGGCTGCCGGCAGGCCATTCATCGAGCACGTCACGCCCGCCGCCCTGGAGGATCTGGACCGGACTGCCCCGCAGCGGGCCGAACGCATGCGACGGTTCGGGTTCCACTCGGTACTGGCGGTGCCGATGCGTGCTCGTGGCCTCACCTTGGGAGTGGCCACGTTCTCCCGTCACCGGCAGCCCAAGCTCTTCGAGCAGGACGACCTGCTGCTGGGCGAAGAAATCACCGCCCGCGCCGCAGTGTGCATCGACAACGCCCGTCGCTACACCCGTGAACGGGACATCTCTCTCACCTTGCAGAGCAGCCTGCTGCCGCAAGGACTGCCCGAGCAGGTGGCCCTGGACGTCGCCTCCCGCTACCTGCCCGCCAGCGCCCGGACCGGAGTCGGCGGCGACTGGTTCGACGTGATTCCGCTGTCCGGTGCCCGGGTCGCTCTCGTGGTGGGAGACGTCGTAGGCCACGGCATCCAGGCCTCGGCAACCATGGGGCGGCTGCGCACCGCCGTGCGCACGCTGGCCGATGTCGACCTCCCGCCCGACGAGCTACTGGCCCACCTCGACGACCTGGTCGACCACCTGGCCGGCGGAGGCGACGCCATGGCCTCGGCCGACGGCGACATCGGCGCCACCTGCCTGTACGCCGTCTACGACCCGGTCTCCCGTCACTGCACCGTCGCCCGGGCGGGCCACCCTGTGCCCGCGCAGGTGACTCCGGACGGCGCGGTCGAGTTCATCGACGTTCCCGCGGGCCCTCCCCTCGGGCTGGGCGGTCTTCCCTTCGAGTCCACCGAGCTGGAACTGGATGAGGGCAGTCTGCTCGTCCTCTTCACCGACGGGCTCGTCGAGGCCCGCGGCCGTGACATCGACGAAGGGCTCGCCGCCCTTCGCGAGGTGCTGCGAGGACCCGACCACGATCTGGAGGCCACCTGCGACGCTCTGCTGGGCACCATGCTCACGGACCGCCCCTCCGACGACGTGGCGCTCCTCGTGGCCCGCACCCGCGCCCTCGACGCCTCCCAGGTGGCCACCTGGGAAGTGCCCTCGGACCCCGCCGCGGTCGCCGAGGCACGCAAGAACGCGGGCCGGCAGTTGTCGGAGTGGGGCCTGGACGATGCCGTGTTCGTCACCGAGCTGGTGGTCAGTGAACTGGTCACCAACGCTGTCCGGTACGGCCGGCCGCCCATCGAACTGAGACTGATCCACGACCGGAACCTCATCTGCGAAGTCTCCGACGGCAGCACCACCGCGCCCCACCTGCGCCGGGCTCGGACCTTCGACGAAGGGGGGCGCGGGCTGCTTCTCGTCGCTCAACTCACCCAGGGCTGGGGCGCCCGCCAGACCACCAACGGCAAGATCATCTGGGCGGAGCAGTCACTTCCCGCCGTCTGAGGCGGTCGTACCCGAGGACCAGCTGGCCGTCCCCGAAGTCGCCCTGGTCCCTGACGCTCCCTGACGCTCCCTGACGCTCCCTGACGCTCCCTGACGCTCCCTGAGCAGGGTCGGGGACCGGCGCGGTGGCTGATGCTCCGTTCTGCCGGCCCCCGACCTGCTCAGAGGTGCTGTGTGCCCGGCATGGTGTCCCAGAACGCGCACTGGTGTTGCGTCGAGTACCGGTCGTCGTCGATCAGGGCACTCCTGCCCCCCGCCCGCAGCGACAGCATCAGACCCTTGCCCCTGTGATAGCCGGGCCAGGCCGTCTGCCCGGCGACGGACGGACGGCCGGTCTTCGTGAACGCGCCCCAGTACCGCGTCATCTCGCGGGCGAGCCGGCGCTCGTCGGCGTTGAACAGCGGGGCGATGGGCGTGCCGTTGTTGAAGCTGGGCCAGATGTAGGCGAGTTCCGCGGCGTGGCCGGCCCCCCAGACGTAGCCGGGGATCTGCGTAAGGCCGGGGCCGGTCCGGTGGTCGAACTCGTACGCGTAGGTGGGGGTGTACCGCTCGAGGGTCCGGGCGAGCGAGCGGAGCCCACACCCGCCGATCCCCGCGATCATCCCCGAGTCGGTCATGATCCCGCCGATGAGGTACGCCGCGGTGTACCGGTCGGACGTGTCGGGCCAGGGGTAACGGGCGAGGACCTCTTCGGCGCGGGCGCCGGCGATGCCCTGGACGAAGGCCAGGTAGGCCTCCTTGCCCGCGCCTGTGTAGCCCGCGGCGAAGGTGCGGCCCTCGTCACGGGTGGCGCCGACGACCACGGGCACGCGGGTGAACTCCCCGCTGTCCAGCGCCTCGCCCACCTTGGTCGGGAACGTCGGGGTCCCGTCCACGAAGCCGGCCGAGAAGGTCCGGCTCGCGTCGAGGAGCGTACCCGCCGGAGCCGACCGCAGACAGTCGAGGACGGCCGCCCGGGCCGGGCCGTCGCAGCCCGCCTGCCGGGCGAACGCCGTCCCGGCGGCCTCCGCCCGGGTCTGCGGCCCGCTGGGGCAGGAGCCGCTCTGGATCATGGCGCGGGTGAACAGCCCGCGCGAGCCCGGCGACACCAGATGGCCGCAGACGGACCAGCCGCCCGCGGACTCGCCGTCGATGGTGACCTCACCGGGGTCCCCGCCGAAAGCGGCGATGTTGCGCTGCACCCAGCGCAGCGCGGCCTGCTGGTCCATGAACCCGTAGTTGCCGGACTCGCCGCCCTCCTGGGTGAGGGCGGGCAGGCCGAGGAAGCCGAAGGCGCCGAGCCGGTAGTTGAGCGAGACGCCGATGACACCCGTCTCCTTGACGAGCTTCGACTCGTCGTTCTGCGAGCCGCTGCCGTTGGTCAGGCCACCGCCGTGGATGAAGACGTGCACCGGAAGACGGGCGCCGGCCCGCACACCCGACGGCCGCCACACGTTGACGTCGAGGCAGTCCTCGGTCTCGCTGCGCGGTCCGTTGCCGCTGGGCAGTACGGGGCAGGGATCGCCGAAGCCGGCCGCCTCCCGAACGCCGGTCCACCGCGCCGCGGGCCGCGGCGGTTTCCAGCGCAGGGCGCCGGTGGGCGCCGCCGCGTAGGGGATGCCGAGGAACCTCTCGACGCCGCTCGAGGTGGCGCCGCGCACGGCGCCCTTGTCGGTGGGTACCACGGTCGGCGCACTCGCGGACGCCGTCGCGGGCAGCAGCCCGACGACGGCCAGGGACATGACCAACGCGCCGCCCAGGACAGTACGGATTCTGCTGGCAGTCATGGATGGGACCTCTCTGGCCGGGTGCCGGCCACGTCGGTGCGGCCGGCACCCTTGCTGGTGGGGGCAGGGAGCCGGGCCGGGGCCGGCCCGGCATCAGACGCCGCTCGTCACCCGGCCGATGTTGCGAGCCGGACGGTCAGCGGGTGACGTCGACGCCGCCGTGCAGGGGGAGCGTCCGTGACGAGGAGCCGACCCACACCTCCCGGTGCCCGGTGCCGAGCACCCAGGAGTGGGAGGACGAGTTCCAGTACTTCAACTGCTGTGCGTCGACCCGAATGCGTACGGTCTTCGACTGACCGGCGCGCAGACGCACCTTCTGGTAACCGCCGAGCGAGCGCACCGCCTGGGGCGCGGTGATCTTCGGGCTCGCACCGACGTAGACCTGGGCGACCTCGTCACCGTCGCGGGTGCCGGTGTTCTTCAGGGTGAACGAGACGGTCAACTCGCCGTGCCTCTGCCGGACCGCGAGGTCGCGGTAGGCGAAGGAGGTGTACGACAGGCCGTGGCCGAAGGGGAACAGCGGGGCGGCCTTCTCCTTGTCGTACCAGCGGTAGCCCACGTAGACGCCCTCGGAGTAGTTCTCCTGGTTGTCCACTCCGGGGTACCTGAGCGGGTCACCGGCGACCGGTGTGACGGACTCGCTCGCGGGGAACGTCTGCGTGGTCTTGCCCGACGGGTTCACGTCGCCGTAGAGCAGCCGGGCGGTGGCCTCCGCCCCGTTTTCCCCGGGGTAGTACGTGTCGAGTACCGCCTTGACCTTCGACAGCCACGGCATGGTGATCGACGATCCCGTGTTGAGGACGACGATCGTGTTCGGGTTGGCGTCGGCGACGGCGGAGATCAGCCCGTTCTGGCCGGCCGGCAGGGAGAGGTTCTTCCGGTCGAAGCCCTCGGTACCCTCGTCGTAGGCGAAGACGATGGGGGTCTTCACCTGGCGGGCCAGGGCCACGGCCTGCTCCCGGGCGGCCCGCGCGGCCTGCGGGGTGACCCAGTTCAGCCGGATCTTGGCCGGTGCGCCCTGGATGGCGAGGGCGCCGGCCGTGAAGCTGTGCGTTCCCGCCGTGAGGTGCACCGTGGCGCTGCTGGAGCCCAGGAAGCCGGTGATGACGCTGCTGCCGTCGATCTTCAGCGTGCCGTACGCGGCGGGAAGGTCGTAGGCGAAGGAGTAGTCGCCGTCGGCCGGCACCGTGAGGGTGCCGCTGTGCTCGAAGGAGGCGTCCGGTGTGACGGTGATCGTGCCGTCCGAGCCGACCGGCAGGGCGGGGCTGAGGGCCGTCGCGGGAATGGCGACGCCGGTGTTGTCGACGCCGGTCGCGTAGCGCACCGTGGCGTTCCGGCCGGCCCGGCGCGTGATGGTGGCCAGCGGCGAGGCCGCGGAGTCCGGTACGACGTAGGAGCTGCCGCCGCCGGTGACCTTGGGCGTCTTCGCCGTCGGGCCGATGAGTCCGATGCTGGTGTTCTTACCGGTCAGCGGTAGTGCCTTGCCGGTGTTCTTCAGCAGGACCGAGCCGGACTCGGCCACCCTCTGCGCGATCTTGGCGCCGCCCTTCGGGTCGCGTGCGGGCCGCCGGCCCGCGGCGCCGTCGAGGAGACCGAATTTGTTCATCTGGCCCAGGATGCGGGCGACCGAGTCGTTCAGCTTCGAGACCGGAATGGTGCCGTTCGTTATCGCGGACTTCAGTTCGTCGCCCAGAAAGACGCCGCTCGGCATCTCCTGGTCGAGGCCGTTCACGATGTCGGTCGTCGCGTGGGCCGCACCCCAGTCCGACATGACCCAGCCCTGGAAGCCCCACTGCTCCTTGAGGACGGAGTTGAGAAGGTCGTGACTGCCGCAGCCGTGGCTGCCGTTCACCGAGTTGTACGAGCACATCACCGCACCGGCGCCGGCCTTGACTGCGGCCTCGAAGGCGGGCAGCTCGATCTGACGCAGGGTCTGCTCGTCGACGTTGACGTTCACCCCCATGCGGTTGTCTTCCTGGTTGTTCTCCGCGTAGTGCTTGACGGTGGCGATCAGGCCCTGGCTCTGAACGCCCCGGATCTCGCCGGACACCATGCGGGAGCTGAGCAGCGGGTCCTCGCTGAAGGTCTCGAAGTTCCGCCCCGCGTACGGCACCCGGATGATGTTCGTCATCGGTGACAGCAGGACGTCCTGGCCGAGCGCACGGCCGTCACGTCCGACGACCTCGCCGAACGTGCGGGCCAGTCGGTCGTCGAAGGACGAGGCGAGCGCGACCGGCGCCGGCATCGCGGTGGCGTGCGCGTTGACCCGTACGCCCGCCGGACCGTCGGTGAGCCGCAGCTCGGGGATGCCGAGGCGGGGAACCCCGGGGATGTATCCGGCCTGGCCGAGCGCACGGGGATCGGTGCCTCCGTGGACGAAGGACAACTTCTCGTCAAGTGACATCCGGGCGATGAGGGCGGCCACGCGGGGAGACACGCTGACGGTGACCCGGGCGTCGCCCGCGCCCGAGGCGCCGGGGGCCACGACCGTGCCCGCGGCAAGGAGCACCGCGCTCGCTCCCGCGACCAGGGCCGTGCGGCGCAACCGGCCTGTCCTGCGACGTCGTACCGATGTGCGATTGAGCTCCATGCGGGCTCCTCGTCTCTGATGGACGGATGTGAGAGGGCGGATCGGGCTGACGGCGGACGACGGCAAGCGACTTTTTCTGCCGATCTCCGGGTGGTGTCCGCCACGGTGGTGGACCGGGTGACCGCCACGTGCGGCCGACTACCGGGACTGTTCGAAGAGCCAGTCGATGACCACGTCGTTCTCGTACGTCTGGGCCCATGCGAAGTGCGGGTTCACCGGTGTCGTTCCGGGCGTGTAGCTCGTGAACAGGACGTGACTGCGCGCGGCCCGGGCCTGCCGCAGGAGTTCCCGCGACCGGGCCTCGAACTGCGCCTTCGGCAGATCGTTGGCCCACTCCCCGCGGCTGACCGGTGCACCGGCGGTCTCCAGCGCGTTCATCAGTGTCCAGGTGCCGGGTTTGCCGAACCGGCCCTCCCGGTAAGGGACGACCGGGTCGTCGACGGAGTGGTCGGCCCACATCGGAATGTGCGTGATCCCCTCCATGGCGGCCGCGTCGCCCCAGCCGGCCGTGGGCAGGGCCGCCGCGAACACCTCGGGTCGCTTCGCCAGCAGGCTGTAGATGCCACGCCCGCCCGAGGACAGGCCGACGACATAGAGCCGGTCCGTGTCCACGCTGTGGGCGTGCTCGCTCACAAAGGTGTCGATGAGTTCGATCAGCGCGGCCTGGACCTTGGCGTCGGTCCAGTCCGTGCCGTCGGGTCCGTCCATGGGACGGGGCAGGGGGATCTGCGGGGAGAGGACGAACGCGGGGTTGCGGCGCTGTCGTTCCGGTTCGGCGAACGTGACCGCGATGCGGTTGGCCGTGAGCTGGGTCATGTTGTTGTCCGCGACTTCGCCACCGCCGTGCAGGGTGACGACGAGCGGGTACCGCGTGCGCCTGTGAGGATCGCGTACGAATCCCTCGGGCCGGTACAGCCGGAAGTCCAGTTCAGAACCCGCGGAGTCGGTGAAGGAGCCGGCGGCGAAGTCGTCGACCACGGGAGTGATGATGTCGTTGTTCCGGCTCGCGAACGGACCAGCCCTGAGCACCGGTTCACCTCCCGGGGTGCGCACGTCCGCGACCTGTCTGACGGAGTAGGCGCGGTCGAGTGGAAGGGGATCGGTGCCGGCGGCCCGCGCATGGGAGTCGTTCGGGTCGAGCTCGACGATCAGGCGGTCCCCCGGCCGTCCGGGATCGGATCGGTCGTCCACTTCGGCAGCGTTGTTGGAGTAGACCCGGGTCACCGTGCGAGCCGCCGTCCGCCCTCCCACAGTGGCGTTCACCTGGAAGGCGGAGGGCGGGATGGCCCCGCTGCGTAAGTCGATGCGATGCGAGTACTGGATGGCGACCGCTGTCACCAGCCAGTTGTTCCTCGGCGTCACCCGCGTGACGAGGTCCGTCCGCAGAACCGGATTGGATCTCCGGGCCGCCTGTCGTCCTTCGGACGTGGATGTCGTGGTGTCGGCGGCCGCGGCGGCCGCCGTGCTCACGGCCGGCGCCGTGACCGCACCTGCCGTGACGGTGAGCACCGTGCGTCTGGTGATCCCTCTCATGGGTCCTCGTCTCGGTCGGTGGGGCACCCGGACCAGGTGCCTCTGTGTGGATCCGGTCGCCCGCCTCCGGACTCCCGGAAGCGGACGGCACGTTGTGGGCCCGAGCGGCATCGCGGTGGCTGCCGGGAGTCCGTGACCGGCGGAGGCTCCGCTCAGGCCCGGGACGCCGGTCACAGGGAGAAGGCGCCGGTCACCAGGGCGCCGGCGGTCATGACGAGGGTGGTGGCGAAGGCCCAGCGGAAGATGAAGCGCTGATGTTCGCCGAGGGACACACCGCTCATGCCGACCAGGATGAACGTGGACGCGGTGAGCGGGCTGAGCGGGAACCCCGTGGTCATCTGGCCGAGGACGGCGGCCCGGGCCACCTCGGCCGGGTCCGTGCCGAACCCGTTCGCGGTCTCGGCGAGTACCGGCAGCACCCCGAAGTAGTAGGCGTCCGGGGTGAAGAGCAGGCTCAGCGGCATGCTGGTGACGGCCACGGCGACAGGCAGGTGTGACCCGAAGGAGTCGGGGACGACGGAGACGAGCGCCTCGGCCATCTCGTCGAGCATCTTGGTGCCGCTGAGGACTCCGGTGAGGACTCCGGCCGCGAAGATCATCGTGGTGACCAGGACCACGCTCTTGGCGTGCTTGTCGAGCAGCGCCTGTTGCTGTTCCCAGGTGGGGTGGTTGACCAGCACCGCGATCGCGAACCCGAGGACGAACAGCACCGGAAGCGGCAGCACTTCCCGAATCAGGCAGACCACGAGGGCGACGGTGAGCAGGAGATTGAAGATGTTCAGCCAGGTACGCGGCAGCGGTGGGATCCGGACGGTGCCGGGCCCGTCTCCGGGGGATCGGAGGGGCTGCCGCTCGTGCCCATCGGCCGTCGTGGTGGTGGTCCGCCCGCTCGACTCGGCAGCCGCGGCAGTCGTGACAGTCGTCGAAGCGGCGGGTTCACGGTCGTCCCACTCGTCCTCGCCCTTGTCCACGTCCGTGGCCGGGCCCCGCGGGGACAGCGCGCCGAGACGGTTGCGCTCCCGGCGGCCGAGCAGGTACGAGGCCACCAGCACCCAGGCGATGCCGAAGCCCATCGCGGGCAGCACGGGGTTGAACACCTCGGAACTGTCCAGTTTCAGCGCCGCCATGGCGCGTACGGTCGGGCCACCCCAGGGGACCATGTTCATCACGCCCGCGCCCAGGCAGACCACTCCGGACAGCACCAGGGGGTTCATACCGAGCCTCTTGTAGACCGGCAGCAGCGCGGAAACGGTGATGAGGAAGGTGGAGGCGCCGTCGCCGTCCAGGGCCACGCACAGCGTGAGGACGGCCGTGGCGACGGTGATCCGCAACGGGTCGCCCCGCGCCACGCGCAACAGACCGCGGACCAGGGGATCGAAGAGCCCGGCGTCCACCATCAGGCTGAAGTACAGGACTGCGAAGGCGATCATGATGCCGGTGGGGGCCACCTTGGACAGCCCGCCGAGAATCAGCTCGCCCAGATCGGCCGCGAATCCCCCGATGAGCGCCGCCAGCACCGGAAGCACAATCAGAGCGACCAGCACCGAGGCGCGTCGGGTCATGGTGAGCAGCAGTATGACGGCGATCGTGGCGAAGCCCAGGGCTGCCAGCATGGCGGCGCTCGCTTTCTCGGGGACGACCCTCGGCGGCGGTAGGCGGGGGGCTGGGCGGGGACAGACCGAGGTGTTACGCGAGAGTTTCGAAGCACCGACGGATCGGTGTCCAGCATCAAACCGAGATCTGTTCATGCCATAAGCGCATCAATTCAAGCGGGCGCGCCCTATTCTCGTGGGCCATGGAGGACACCACCTTGCGGCAACTGGCGGCGTACACGGCCGTCGCCCGGGCTGCGAGCTTCACCGCGGCGGCCGCGGAGATGCACGTGTCCCAGTCCTCGCTCAGCCGCGCGGTCGCGGACCTGGAGCGACTGCTCGGCGTCCAACTCCTCGAACGGGACACCCGTAACGTGCAGTTGACCGCGGCAGGCGTCGAGGCCCTGCGCATCGCCGAGCAGATCGTCACCGCTCACCGGGCGGGCATGAAGGAACTCCGGCGATTCCTGCTCGGCGAGTCGGGAACAGTCGCCGTGGCCACCCTTCCCTCGGTTGCCGCGGTACTCCTGCCGCAGGTGATCTCCGACTTCCGCGAGCGGCGGCCACAGGCGGCGGTACGCCTCCTCGACGGCCTGGAGCGGCTGGTACTGGAGCGGGTCCTGTCCGGTGACGCCGACTTCGCGATCACCACCGTCGGGAACCCGCACGAGCAGTTGGAGCGCCGCCCCCTGGTCGGAGACCGCTTCGTCGCGGTGCTGCCGGAAGGCCACCCGCTCGCCGACCGCCACGAGATCCCCTGGGACGACCTGGCTCGTCAGCCGTTCCTGGCCGTCGGGCGCGGCTCGAGCGTGCGCCGGCTCACCGATGCGGCGTTCGCCCAGATCGACGCGCATGCGGTACCGGCGGCCGAGGCGGGCAGTATCGCGACCGTGGGCGGACTGGTGGCCGCCGGCCTCGGGGTGTCGGCGATGCCCGCCCTCGTGCTCCCGCTGATGGGTGCCGGGCCCGTCGTCTGCCGTCCTCTGGTGGACCCCGTGGTGCACCGGCGCCTGGACATCGTGCTGCGCGTCCGGCGAACGCTCCCCACCGTGACGGAGCGGTTCCTGGATACGCTCGAAGAGTTCCGCCTCCAGGGCCGCTCCCTTCCGCCCGGGGTTTCCTGGGCATGAGGCCGCCTGGAGTGTGCCGGGGGCCCGAAGCTCCGCGCCACCCGGGTCGCCCAACGCACCCGCCCCTTCCCGTTTCATGCGTTCTTCGCATTGATTGATGGCCTTCTGTTGCTCGACAGGCATTTCTCGGCTCCTGCAACCTGAAGACCCGAATCGCGACGACCGTGTCGCACCAACGCAGACGACGCGGTCGGGAACCAAGGCGAACCGCAGGGGTGAGGGAGCACATCGGTGTCGGACGACGAGCGGAACACCACCGGACGCGGGCAGTTGCAAGGGCTGAAAGTGGTCGAGTTCGCCCATGTGGTCGCCGGGCCGCTGGCGGGCTCGATGCTCGCCGACCAAGGGGCCGACGTCGTACACGTGGAACCCCCCGGCACCGGAGACGCGGCCCGCGCCATGGGGCCGCAACGTGACGGTGTCCCCCTGTGGTTCAAGGTCGCCGGCCGTAACAAACGCTCGGTCACCCTCGATCTGCACCACGAGGCCGGCCGGACCGTCGCCCGCCGACTCGTCGCCTGGGCTGACGTCGTCATCGTCACCCTGCGCGCCGGGCGCCTGCGCAGCTGGGGACTCGACTGGGACTCCGTGCACCGGATCAACCCCCGGGCCGTACTGCTGCAGATCTCCGGCTTCGGCGCCACCTCGTCACAGGCGGACGCCCCAGGCTTCGGCAAGATGGGTGAGGCGCGCAGCGGAGTCGTCCACCTGACCGGCTTTCCGGACGGCCCGCCCGTCCACACCGGGTTCTCGCACGGCGACGCCGTGACCGGCCTGATGGGCGCCTACGCCGTCCTCGCCGCCCTGCACCGCCGTGACCACGACCCCGGGTTCGACGGCGAGTGGATCGACCTCGCTCTCTTCGAGTCCCTGTACCGTCTCGTCGAGTGGCAGGTCATCGTCCACGACCAGTTGGGACAAGTGCCCGAACGCTCAGGCAACCAGCTGGCGGTCGCCCCTGCGGCCGTGATCAACACCTACCGCTCCCGCGACGGCGAGTGGATCACGGTGACCTCCGCGACGCTGCGCTCGGTCCGCAACATCGCCTGTCTCCTGGGACTCCCCGAGAAGGAGTTCGCCACGGCGCGGCAACAGCACGACCGGCGGGGACAACTGGACGAGGGCCTGCGGAACTGGGTGGCGGAGCGTGGCACCGGCGAGTGCCTCGAAGAGTTCGCCCGTGCCGAAGTCGTGGCCTCACGGGTGTTCGACGCCGCGGACATCGCCGCCGACCCCGTGTACGCCGAACGCGAGGACATCGTCACCGTCGATGACCCCGACCTCGGTCCGGTGCGCATGCAAGCGGTGATCCCGCACTTCCGGCAGCGGCCCGGCCGGGTCTGGCGGACGGGTCCCGCCCTCGGGCAGGACAACCACCTCGTCTACGGGCAGTGGCTCGGACTCAGCGAGAACGAGCTGGCCGACCTGGAGAAGAGCGATGTCATCTGAGACGTCTTCAAAGAGGCTTGCCGAGGTGGACGCGGGAACGGTCGGCCGGCCCCCGCTGCGCTCCCTGCTCTTCGTCCCCGGCACCAGAACCGACTGGCTGCCCAAGGCCCGAGCGGCGGGCGCCGACGCGGCCGTCCTCGACCTGGAGGACGCGGTGCCCGCCCCGGGCAAGCTCACAGCCCGTGCGCAGGTGGCCGAGGCCATCGCGCGGGCCGCCGCCGCGTCGGCCGATCAGGCGGGACGGATGGCGCTGTTCGTCCGTGTCAACCCGCTGGGCGGTTGGGCCGGGGCCGAGGAACTGCGCGCGGTCGTAGGGCCCGGGCTCGCCGGTATCGTGCTCCCCAAAGTCAGCTCCGCCCAGGACGTGAAGCTTGCCGACCGGCTGCTGGGCTGGTGCGAACAGGAACAGGGCCTGCCCCCGGGACAGGTCGCTCTGATGCCCCTGCTGGAGACGGCCCGTGGCTTGCGCGAGGCCTACGACATCGCCCGAGCCGCCCCGCGTATCGCCTACCTGGGCGCTCTCACCGCACCCGGCGGCGACGTGGAACGCGCCGTCGGTTACCGCTGGAGCCCGGAGGGAACCGAAACGGTGGCACTGCGCTCCCGCGTTCTGCTGGACGCCAGGGCAGCCGGAGTGCCGTGCCCGGTCAGCGGATTGTGGACGCGCATCACCGACCTGCCGGGGCTCCGCGCCTTCGCCGAACAGAACCGCTCCCTCGGCTACGAGGGGATGATGGCGATCCACCCTTCCCATGTCCCCGTGATCAACCAGGTGTTCTCTCCCAGCCTCGACGAACTGGACCGCTGCGCACAGCTGATAGCGGCGGTCGAGGCGGCACAGGAGGACGGGAGGGGCGCTGTGACCTTCCGAGGCGAGATGGTCGACGAGGCCATGGCCTCTACGGCACGCCTCGTTCTCGGACGACACGGGGCGCAGATCCGGGTGACTGATGAACTCCCGCCGTCCGGCCTGTGATCAAGAACGCCACCCGCGATCAGGGAGGAGATGATCTGGTGGTCGATGGGCAGACGTTCGGCGCGGCGTCAGCCATCGATCGGCTCTCCCGGAAGCCGTTGACGAGGAACGACGGCACGTGGTCCAAGGGCTGGTCCTCGACGAGGGGCGGGCGGGGGAAGGGGCCGAAGAGCGCGGGCAGGGCGGTGAGCGCCTCGGCGCGGGCCAGGGGGCCCAAGAAGTGGTGTGCAAGCGTGGCCGAAGGCCACGCTGTGGGCGCAGTTTCCCCCTTCGGGCTGTTTCCTGGCTCCGTCGGCCATCGCCAGGACGCGCGCTCAGCGGCCACCTGGCGCCGGACACCACCAGGTGCACCTGGCATCCCAGCGGTGCCGTCCCGCATGGCTGTCCTGGCGACGCCCGTGCGGCGCGACCAGTCAGTGGTCGCCTGCCGGGCGACAGCGTCGGGCCCGCCCGGAGAGCAGGTACCGCGGCGGGCACTCTCGGGCGGGCAGCTACAAGCGCAGTGGGCGAGCGGACCACTGATGCGCACGAGCCCCTCACGCCGAGGTGTCGATGCGATCGGGCTCCTTCAAGGCGAGGCCGAACCGGGTCAGCACGGAAGCCTCTCGGGCGACCGGACAGTGAGCCCACGGACGGTGGTCAGCGAACCTCACCGAAACCCCTCGTCCCCAACATCACGAAAAGAAGCCGAGGAGACGCTGCCGGCTCATGACGTTGATGAGGCACACGTCCTGATCATCAGCATTGCCGCAGGTCAGCGCGACGTCTGCTCGGCTAGGGAGCAAGAGTCTCGCCCCGCTCCGAAGTCCCGAGCAGCGGATTCAGTCCGTTGAACGGTAGTTGGCGCTCCGACACCTCACGAGGAACGTCTCCGCAGGTCAGAGGACTGCACTGGTGGGGCGGGTGGGACTCGAACCCACGGCCGGCGGATTATGAGTCCGCTGCTCTAACCGGCTGAGCTACCGCCCCATAGCGGCGTGTCGCGTACATGTGTGCGCGCCGTCTGCCGCAGCATAGCCGCTCATACGATCTCACGCTTCGGCTGGTCCGCCGTCGCACGCGGCCTCGGGGGCCGTGCCGCGACCTGCGGGGTTCCCGGCGGCGCCGAGGCCGGGGCCGACATGAAAAAGGACCCCTGAGGGTCCTCGATCACGATGCTCCCCCGACTGGACTCGAACCAGTAACCTGCCGGTTAACAGCCGGCTGCTCTGCCAATTGAGCTACGGAGGACCGAGCTCCCCCGACTGGACTCGAACCAGTAACCTGCCGGTTAACAGCCGGCTGCTCTGCCAATTGAGCTACGGAGGAATGCCTCGTCGCATCGAACGTGCCGACCTGGGTATTCGCCAGGGGGCGGGCGCTCGCTGCGACACATACATTAGCGCAAGCAGGGGGGTGCTCCGCCAATCGGTTCCCTTCCGGCACCGATGCCGCACCTTGCAGACCTACACGAGGGAAGGGTGGCCGCCATGCGCTACCGGCTCACGTTCGTCGTCGGACTCGCCCTGGGCTACGTGCTGGGCACGCGGGCCGGGCGCGAGCGCTACGAACAGCTCAAGAAGTCCGCCCGGCAGATCGCGCAGAACCCCGCCGTGCGCAACACCGCGGAGACGGCGGCCCAGCAGAGCCGCCAGTTCGCGGGCCGCGCCTACCACGTGGTGAGCGACAAGGTCGGTGACCGGATGCCCGACTCCGTCGCCGACCGGGTGCGCTCGCTGCGCGAACGGTCCGTGCACAGCAACGGTTCCGACGACTGGGGCACCAGCAACACCTGACGCCCGCACCACCCCGAGAGACCCGGTCGACCCCGGGACCACCCGAGCCGACACGGTCACCCCCCGCCGTGCGGCAGAATTTTCGCCATGGGGATAGTCGCCGGGTTGGACAGTTCACCCGATTTCACTCGCATCGTGGTCTGCGACGCGGACAACGGGGCCGTGCTCCGGCAGGGGTACGCGCCGCATCCGCTGGAGGGCGCCGAGGGTGGCGGCCGCCCCTCCGACGTCGATCCGCAGGCCTGGCTGCTCTCCCTCGGGGAGGCGGCCGGCGGCGGACTCCTCGAAGGGGTGCAGGCCATCGGTGTGTCCGCGCAGCAGAACGCGGTCGTGCCGCTGGACTCGCAGGGCAACACCGTGCGCCCCGCGATGGTCGGCGGTGACAAGCGGGCGCAGGTCGCGGCGGCCGACCTGATCGACGCGCTCGGCGGGCGCCAGGCCTGGGCACAGGCCGTGGGTTCCGTGCCGCAGGCCGCGCATCCCGTCACCAAGCTGCGCTGGCTGGCGAAGAACGAGCCCGACGCCGCCCTGCGTTCCGCGATGCTGATGCAGGCCCACGACTGGCTGGTGTGGCAGCTGCTCGGGCGGCCCGTGCGCCGGACCACCGACCGGGGCGGCGCCTCCGGCACCGGCTACTGGTCGGCCGCCACCGGCGGCTACCGGCCCGACCTCGTCGAGCTGGCGCTCGGGCACCAGGCCATGCTGCCCGAGGTGATCGGCCCGGCCGACGCGGCCGGCACCACCCCGGAGGGCCTGCTGATCTCCGTCGGCACCGGTGAGACCATGGCCGCCGCGTTCGGGCTCGGCATCGGCCTCGGCGACGCCGTCGTCTCGCTGGGCGCGTCCGGCTCGGTGATGGCCGTGCATCCCGAGGCCCTCGTCGACCCGAGCGGGATGATCACCTCGCTCGCCGACGCGACGGGCATGCACCTGCCCGTCGTCACCACCCTGAACGCCGTACGGACCCTGCGCGGGGCCGTCGAACTGCTCGGCGTGCCGGACCTGGAGAGCCTGTCGGAGCTGGCGATGAAGTCGACGCCGGGATCGCACGGGCTGGTGCTGCTGCCCTATCTGGAGGGCGAGCGCACGCCGAACCTTCCGCACACGGCGGGCACGCTGACCGGCCTGCGGCGCGAGTCGATGAAGCCGGAGCACTTCGCGCGGGCCGCCTTCGAGGGCATGCTGTGCGGGCTCGCGGACGCGCTGGACGTGCTGCGCGGCCGGGGCGTGGAGGTGCGGCGGGTGTTCCTGCTGGGAGCGGCGGCCGAGCTGCCGGCCGTGCAGGCGGCGGCGCCCGCGCTGTTCGGGGCGCAGGTCGTCGTACCGCAGCCGGCCGACTACGCGGCGATCGGTGCCGCCCGGCAGGCCGCCTGGGCGCTCGGCGTCTCCCAGGGCACCCTCGACCCCCGCAACCCGCCGCGCTGGAACGGCGCGGCGGCCCAGGTCCTGGAACCGGGCGACGACCTCGCCGTCGGCCAGGCCGTGCGCCAGCAGTACGTGTCGGTGCGCGAGCAGACCCACCCGGGGGCGTTCCGCTAGCCGCCGGCGGTGGCGTACAGCACGGCGTTGCCTCGATATTCAGTTGAGGTAACGCCGGTCGCGTGTCCGACGATAGGGGCCACGGGCAACCAACTGCCCCGCCTCGCCGACTCCGAGAGACGTAGCGTGCTCATACGACTTCTGCGGACCTGTCTCAGGCCCTACAAGAAACCCATCGCCCTGCTGGTGGCGCTGCAGTTCCTGCAGACCTGCGCCACCCTCTACCTGCCCACCCTCAACGCCGACATCATCGACGACGGCGTCGTCAACGGGGACACCGGAGCGATCCTGTCCTACGGCGGGCTGATGATCGGCATCTCGCTGGTGCAGGTGCTGTGCAACATCGGCGCCGTGTACTACGGCGCGCGGACCGCCTCCGCGCTCGGCCGGGACCTGCGCGCCGGGGTCTTCGACCGGGTGCAGGCCTTCTCCGCCCGCGAGGTCGGCCAGTTCGGCGCGCCCTCGCTGATCACGCGGACGACGAACGACGTCCAGCAGATCCAGATGCTCGCCCTGATGACGTTCACACTGATGGTGTCGGCGCCGATCATGTGCGTGGGCGGCATCGTCATGGCGCTCGGTCTGGACGTGCCGCTGTCCGGGGTGCTGGTGGCCGTGGTGCCCACGCTGGGCGTCTGCGTGACGCTGATCGTACGGCGGCTGCGGCCGCTGTTCCGGTCCATGCAGGAGCGGCTGGACACGGTGAACCGGGTGCTGCGCGAGCAGATCACCGGCAACCGCGTCATCCGCGCCTTCGTCCGCGACGAGTACGAGGAGCAGCGCTTCCGGAAGGCCAACACCGACCTCACCGACATCTCGCTGCGCACCGGCAACCTGCTCGCGCTGATGTTCCCGGTGGTCATGACCACCGTCAACCTGTCGTCGATCGCCGTGGTGTGGTTCGGCGCGCACCGCATCGACAGCGGCGGGATGCAGATCGGCGACCTGACGGCGTTCCTGGCCTACCTCATGCAGATCGTCATGTCCGTGATGATGGCCACGTTCATGTTCATGATGGTGCCGCGCGCGGAGGTGTGCGCCGAGCGCATCCAGGAGGTCCTGGGCACCGAGTCGAGCGTCGTGCCGCCGTCGTCGCCGGTGCGCGAGCTGCGCCGGCACGGCCATCTGGAGCTGCGCGCCGCCGGCTTCCGCTACCCGGGCGCCGAGGAGCCGGTGCTCAAGGCGGTCGACCTGGTGGCCCGGCCGGGCGAGGTGACGGCCGTGATCGGCTCGACCGGCAGCGGCAAGTCGACGCTGCTCGGGCTGGTCCCGCGGCTGTTCGACGCCACCGACGGCGAGGTCCTCGTCGACGGGGTGCCCGTCGCCGACATCGATCCGGAGTTGCTCGCGCGGACCGTGGGGCTCGTGCCGCAGCGGCCGTACCTCTTCGCGGGGACCGTCGCGAGCAACCTGCGCTACGGCAACCCGGACGCCACCGACGAGGAGCTGTGGCACGCGCTGGAGGTGGCGCAGGCCGCGGGGTTCGTGCGGGGGCTGGACAGCGGGCTGGACTCGCCCATCGCGCAGGGCGGCACCAACGTCTCCGGCGGCCAGCGGCAGCGGCTCGCGATCGCGCGCACGCTCGTGCAGCGGCCGGAGATCTACCTCTTCGACGACTCCTTCTCCGCCCTCGACTACGCCACGGACGCGGCGCTGCGGGCGGCGCTCGGCCGGGAGACCGCCGAGGCGACCGTGGTGATCGTCGCCCAGCGGGTGGCGACGATCAGGGACGCCGACCGGATCGTCGTCCTGGACGAGGGCCGGGTCGTCGGGGCGGGTACGCACGCCGAGCTGATGGCGGACAACGAGACCTACCGGGAGATCGTGCTCTCCCAGCTGACGGAAGCGGAGGCTGCCTGATGGCCGGGCCCATGGGGCGCATGATGGCGGGGCAGGGGCCGGAGAACCGCTCGCTGGACTTCAAGGTGTCCGGACGGCGGCTCCTCGGCCGGTTCAAGGCCGAACGGCTCACCCTCTACGCGATGCTGTCCTGTGTCGTGCTGAGCGTGGGCCTGAACGTGGTCGGGCCGAAGATCCTCGGCAAGGCCACCGACCTGGTCTTCGCGGGCATCGTCGGGCGGCGGATGCCGGCGGGGGCCGACAAGGAGCAGGTCCTGGACTCGATGCGGCAGCGCGGTGACGGCGCGGTCGCCGACATGCTCCGCAGCACCGACTTCACCCCCGGCCAGGGCATCGACTTCGACGCGGTCGGCCGGGTCCTGCTGTTCGCGCTCGGGGTGTTCCTCGTCGCCGGCCTGCTGATGGCGGTGGCGACGCGGCTGGTCAACGCGGCCGTCAACCGCACGATGTTCCGGATGCGCGAGGACGTGCAGACGAAGCTGTCGCGGCTGCCGCTGTCGTACTTCGACAAGCGGCAGCGCGGTGAGGTGCTGTCCCGGGCGACGAACGACATCGACAACATCGGGCAGACCCTCCAGCAGTCGATGGGCCAGCTCATCAACTCGCTGCTCACCATCATCGGCGTGCTGGCGATGATGTTCTGGGTGTCGTGGATCCTCGCGCTGGTCGCGCTGGTCACCGTGCCGCTGTCGGCGGTCGTCGCGGCGCGGGTCGGCAAGCGGTCGCAGCCGCACTTCGTGCAGCAGTGGCGCTCCACGGGCAAGCTGAACGCCCACATCGAGGAGATGTACACCGGGCACACCCTGGTGAAGGTGTTCGGCCGTCAGGAGGAGTCGGCGCGGCAGTTCGCCGAGCAGAACGACGCGCTGTACGAGGCGGGATTCCGGGCGCAGTTCAACAGCGGGGTCATGCAGCCGCTGATGTTCTTCGTGTCGAACATCAACTATGTGCTGGTCGCGGTGGTCGGCGGGCTGCGCGTGGCGTCGGGCGCGCTGTCCATCGGCGATGTGCAGGCCTTCATCCAGTACTCGCGCCAGTTCTCGATGCCGCTGACGCAGGTCGCGTCGATGGCGAACCTCGTGCAGTCGGGCGTCGCCTCCGCCGAGCGGGTCTTCGAACTGCTCGACGCCGAGGAGCAGTCGCCGGACCCGGTGGCGGGCGTGCGGCCCGAGGAGCTGCGGGGGCGGGTGGCGCTGGAGGGCGTGTCCTTCCGGTACGACCCCGAGAAGCCGCTGATCGAGGATCTGTCGCTGGTCGTCGAGCCCGGGCACACGGTCGCGATCGTCGGCCCGACGGGTGCGGGCAAGACCACGCTGGTCAACCTGCTCATGCGGTTCTACGACGTCTCCGGCGGGCGCATCACCCTCGACGGCGTCGACATCGCCGCGATGTCGCGGGACGAGCTGCGGGCCGGGATCGGCATGGTGCTGCAGGACACCTGGCTGTTCGGCGGGACCATCGCGGAGAACATCGCCTACGGGGCGTCCCGGGAGGTCACCCGGGGCGAGATCGAGGAGGCGGCGCGGGCGGCCCACGCGGACCGGTTCGTGCGGACGCTGCCCGACGGGTACGACACCGTCATCGACGACGAGGGGAGCGGGGTCAGCGCGGGTGAGAAGCAGCTGATCACCATCGCTCGGGCGTTCCTGTCGGACCCGGTGATCCTCGTGCTCGACGAGGCGACGTCCTCGGTGGACACCCGTACGGAGGTGCTGATCCAGAAGGCGATGGCGAAGCTGGCGCACGGGCGGACGGCGTTCGTGATCGCGCACCGGCTGTCCACGATCCGGGACGCGGACACGATCCTCGTGATGGAGAACGGCTCGATCGTGGAACAGGGTTCGCACACCGAGCTGCTCGCATCCGGTGGGGCGTACGCGCGACTGTACGAGGCTCAGTTCGCGCAGGCGGTGGCGGAGGTGGACTGACCCGGCTTGTCCGCACCCTGGGGGCTCCGCCCCCAGCCCCCCGACCTGTGCCCACCCACCACCCGACTCGGTCGGGAAGGGGGTGGGCGAACCCGGCTCGGTCGGGAGGCGTTTGCCGGCCCGGCTCGGTCGGGAGGGGTGGGCCGGCCCGGCTCGGTGGGGGTGGCGGCGGGCGGGATCGGCTCCGGTCGGCTGGTGAAGAGGTGCGGGGAGTTTCAGCCCGTCCGGCGGTCCCCCCTCTGGGGGAGTTTGAGGACGAGGCCCGTTCAGGGCCGGCAGCGGGGGTCTGGGGGCGGCAGCCCCCAGCGGGTCGACACCGGGGGTCCGGGGCGGCAGCCCCCAGAGGGTCGACACCCGGGGGGCTGTGGGCGGCGGCCCCCGGCGGGCCGGCAGCGGGGGTCCGGGGCGGCAGCCCCCGGGGGGTCAGTCCAGGTAGCCGCGGAGTTGGTCGGCGTAGGCGTGGTCACGGAGCTTGCCTAGGGTCTTGGACTCGATCTGGCGTATCCGCTCCCGGGTGACGCCGAAGATCCCGCCGATCTCCTCCAGGGTGCGCGGGCGGCCGTCGGCGAGACCGTAGCGGAGCTGGACGACCTTGCGCTCACGCTCGCCGAGCGTGGACAGCACCGCCTCCAGGTGCTGCCGCAGCAGCAGGAACGCCGCCGACTCCACGGGGCTCGCCGCGTCCCCGTCCTCGATGAGGTCGCCGAGGGCCACGTCGTCCTCCTCGCCCACCGGCGCGTGCAGCGACACCGGCTCCTGGGCCAGCCGCAGCACCTCGCCGACCCGCTCCGGCGCGAGGTCGAGGTGGGCGGCGACCTCGTCGGCGGTCGGTTCGTACCCCCGCTCCTGCAGCATGCGCCGCTGCACCCGCACGACCCGGTTGATCAGTTCCACCACGTGCACGGGCACCCGTATGGTGCGGGCCTGGTCCGCGAGGGCCCGGGACATGGCCTGCCGGATCCACCAGGTGGCGTACGTGGAGAACTTGTAGCCGCGCGCGTAGTCGAACTTCTCGACCGCCCGGATCAGGCCCAGGTTGCCCTCCTGGACGAGGTCGAGCATGGTCAGGCCACGGCCGACGTACCGTTTCGCCACCGACACCACGAGCCGCAGGTTCGCCTCGATCAGGCGGCGCTTGGCCATCCGGCCCATGACGACGAGCCGGTCGAGGTCGAGCGCGAGGTCGCTGTCCAGGTCGGGGGTGCCGGTCAGCTTCTCCTCGGCGAACAGGCCGGCTTCGACGCGGCGGGCGAGCTCGACCTCCTCGGCGGCGGTGAGCAGCGGGATCCTGCCGATCTCACGGAGGTACTGGCGGAACAGGTCGGAGGAGGGGCCGGCGCTGTCCACGGCGCGGGGGGCGGGCGCCTCGGCGGGTTCGGGCGCGGCCTCGGGGGCGGCGGCCTCGGTGCCCTCGCTGTCCTCAGGGGCTGTGCCGTCCTCGGGGGCCTCCAGGGCCGCCAGGCCGTCCGTCTCGGCTTCCGGTTCCGTGCCGTCGGTGGACGCGTCGGTGCGCGTCCCGGTGTGGGTGAGGGTCTGGGTCTGCACGGGGGCGACCTCCAGGATTTTCGCTGCCGGAATGCGCGACAGCGGCTTCGGGGGCGGAGTCGGCGGCCTCGCCGCTGTCCGTCCCGTACGCGGTGAGCGGAACCGCGGGGTGTGGGACCCGTGGGGGGACGGACCGGCCGCGCTCCGAGGACTCAGGCACCGCAACCCAGTGTGGGGTACGACACATCGCCGCCACGAGGGGCGTGCGAGGACTTTTTGCGTCCCGCGAGGATCAGAGCGCCGCTGCGCCGTGTTCGCGCAGCGACTGGTCGTATTGCTGAAGGATCCACAGTTCGTTCTGCACGGCGGCCAGTTGGGCCGGATCGCCGCCGGCGGCCAGCCGGGCCAGCTGGGACTGGACGTCGCGCACGCGCCGCTCCACGGCCCGGCGGCGGACGGTGACCAGCTGGGCGCCGGCGTACACCTCGTCCACCGTCTTGCGCATGATCGCCTCCACCGCGAGTTCGGTGACCATCGCGCGGACGGCGTCGTCGGGGGCGGCCTCGCGGACGCGGACCAGGTAGTCCTGCGGGTCCTGGGTGCCGTACTCGGCGCCGCCCGCGTCCGCAATGGCCTGGCGCACGGCGGCGTAGGGGGCGGCGGTGAACTCGTCCACGCCGTAGGCGTCGAAGGCCGGGGAGACCAACTCGGGGCGCTGGAGGGCGAGTTTGAGGAGTTCGCGTTCGGTGGCGTAGACGGGGTTGCGCAGGGTGAGGGCGGGGCCGGTCACGGCGGGGCGGGGGGCGGCCTCGTACCGCTGGGGGCCGCGGCCGGCCGGCGCGGGACCGCCCTTGCCGCCGCGCTCGCGGGCCCAACGGGCCAGCTGTGCGACGCGTTTGACCACGAACTGGGTGTCCAGGATGCCGAGCATGCCGGCGAGCTGCACGGCGACCTCGTGCTGGGCGCCGCTGTTCTTGATGCGGGCGACGACGGGCGCGGCCTCGTCGAGGGCGGCGGCCCGGCCGGCGGGGGTGTCGAGGTCGTAGCGGACGACGATCTGGCGCAGCGCGAACTCGAAGAGGGGGGTGCGGGGTTCGACCAGGTCGGCGACGGCGTCGTCGCCCTTGGTCAGGCGCAGGTCGCAGGGGTCCATGCCGTCGGGGGCGATGGCGATGTAGGTCTCGGCGGCGAACTTCTGGTCGTCCTCGAAGGCCCGCAGGGCGGCCTTCTGGCCGGCGGCGTCGCCGTCGAAGGTGAAGATGACGCGGGCGGAGCCGTTGTCCATGAGCAGCCGGCGCAGGATCTTGATGTGCTCGCCGCCGAAGGCGGTGCCGCAGGTCGCGATGGCCGTGGTCACCCCGGCGAGGTGGCAGGCCATGACGTCGGTGTAGCCCTCGACGACGACGGCGCGGGAGGACTTGGCGATGTCCTTCTTCGCGAGGTCGATGCCGTAGAGCACCTGGGACTTCCTGTAGATCGCCGTGTCGGGCGTGTTGAGGTACTTGGGCCCGTTGTCCGCCTCGTAGAGCTTGCGGGCGCCGAAGCCGACGACGTCGCCCCCGATGTCGCGGATGGGCCACATCAGCCGGCCCCGGAAGCGGTCGATGGGGCCGCGGCGGCCCTCCTGGGCGAGGCCGGAGAGGATCAGCTCCTTGTCGCTGAAGCCCTTGCCGCGCAGGAAGCGGGTGAGGTGGTCCCAGCCCTGGGGGCTGTAGCCGACGCCGAAGTGGACGGCGGCGGCCTGGTCGAAGCCGCGCTCGGCGAGGAAGATCCGGCCGGTGTCGGCCTCGGGACTGAGGGCGAGCTGCTCCGCGTACCAGTCGGCGGCGATCTTGTGGGCCTCGACCAGGCGGATGCGTTCGCCGCGCTGGTGGGAGGGGTTGTAGCCGCCCTCCTCGTAGCGCAGGGTGACGCCGGCCTGGGCGGCGAGGCGCTCGACGGCCTCGGAGAAGGTGAGGTGGTCGACCTTCATCACGAACGTGATGGTGTCGCCGCCCTCCTGGCAGCCGAAGCAGTGGAAGAGCCCCTTGCTGGGGCTGACCTGGAAGGACGGCGACTTCTCGTCGTGGAACGGGCACAGCCCTTTGAGGTTGCCGCCGCCCGCGTTGCGCAGCTGGAGGTACTCGGACACGACGGCGTCGATCGGGACCGCGTCCCGTACCGCCTTCACGTCCTCATCATTGATCCGCCCAGCCACGCGTGAATTCTACGGGGCCGGGACGGTCGCTCATCGGGCGCGCCGCCGCTGCGGCGGTCAGGGCGCGAGGCCGTCCAGCGGGACGTGGGGGTCGGCCAGCGCGTCCGCGTCGACGCGGGCACCCGAGCGGATCAGTTTCTGGATCGCCTCTGTGACGTCCCACACGTTGACGTTCATCCCGGCCAGCACCCGCCCCTCGCGGAGCCAGAACGCGATGAACTCGCGCTTGCCCGCGTCCCCGCGGATGACCACCTCGTCGTACGTTCCCGGCGGCGCCCAGCCGCTGTACTCCATGCCCAGGTCGTACTGGTCGGTGAAGAAGTAGGGCACGCGGTCGTAGGCGACGTCCTGGCCGAGCATCGCGCGGGCGGCGACCGGGCCGCCGTTGAGGGCGTTGGCCCAGTGCTCCACGCGCAGCGTGGTGTCGAAGAGGCCGAGCGGGAAGGACGCGACGTCGCCGGCGGCGAAGATGTCGGGGTCGGAGGTGCGCAGGCTCGCGTCCACGGCGACGCCGCCCCCGTGGGCCCGGTCGGCGAGCCGCAGGCCGGCCGCCTCGGCGAGCGCGGTGCGGGGGGCGGCTCCGATCGCGGCGAGCACGTCGTGCGCGGGGTGCTCCTCGCCGTCGTCGGTGCGGGCCGCGAGGACCATGCCGTCCTGGCCGACGATCTCGGTCAGCCGGACGCCGAAGCGGAAGCGGACCCCGTGGTCGCGGTGCAGCTCGGCGAAGACGTTGCCGAGCTCGGGGCCGAGGACGCCGTGCAGCGGGGTCGGTTCCGGCTCCACGACGGTGACCTCGGCGCCGTACTCGCGGGCCGCCGCCGCGATCTCCAGGCCGATCCAGCCCGCGCCGGCGATCACGATGTGGCCGTTGTCGCGGCCGAGGGCGGCGAGGACGCCCTTGAGGCGTTCGGCGTGGGCGATGCGGCGCAGATGGTGGACGCCGGCGAGGTCGGTGCCGGGGATGTCCAGGCGGCGCGGTTCGGCACCGGTGGCCAGGAGCAGCTTGTCGTAGTGGACGAGGGTGCCGTCGTCGCCGAAGCGGACGGTCTTGGCGGCGCGGTCGACGGCGTCGACGGTCTGGCCGAGGTGGAGCTCGACGTCGTTCTGCGCGTACCAGGCGGGCTCGTGCACGAAGACGCTCTCGCGGGGTTCCTTGCCGAGGAGGTAGCCCTTGGACAGCGGTGGCCGCTCGTAGGGGTGGTCCCGTTCGTCGCAGATCAGTATCACCCGGCCGGTGAAGCCCTCCGTCCGGAGCGTCTCGGCCGCCTTGGCGCCGGCCAGGCCTCCTCCGACGATGACGAATGTCTGATCCGCGTCGACCACGTGATGCCTCCTACGGGGGTCCGGGGGGTGGCCCTCCAGTGAAAACTGCTCGTTCCGCCACACGAGCCTCCCGCACGGCGGGTGAGGGGGGAAGAGGGAGTGGCCCGATCAGGCCACGTTGGGTCACTTACGAGTCAGATCCGGCGTTTTCAGGTGCGGGTGGTGAGCCGCGCGTGCAAGGAGCGGGCGGAGGCGTCGGTGAGGGAGGCGACCTGGTCGACGATCACCCGCTTGCGGGCGCGGTCGTCGGGCGCCTGCTCGAACAGGGCGCGGAACTGGGGGTCGAGGTCGTCGGGGGCGCGGGCGGTGAGCGCCTCGGCGAGCTCGGTGATGACGACGCGCTGGTCGGCGCGGAGCAGTTCCTGTTCGGCGCGCTGCATCACGTACCGGTCGGCGACGGCCTTGAGGACCGCGCACTCCAGCCGGGTCTCGTGCGGTACGACGAGTTCGGCCCCGTAGCGGGTGAGGCGCCCGTGGCCGTGGCGCGCGCGGGTGGCGGTCTCGGCGGCGAGGCAGAAGCGGCCGATGAGCTGGCTGGTGGCGTCCTTGAGTCGGGCCTGGGCGACGGCGGTGCCGTCGTAGCCGTGCGGCCACCACTCCTGGGCCTGGAGCCGGTCGAGGGCGGCGGCGAGTTCGGCCGGGTCGGTGCCGGCGGGGACGTAGCGGCCCACCGCGACGCGGAAGACCTCCTGGCGTTCCGGTTCGGCGTGCAGGCTGGCGGGGTCGACGTGGCCGGCGTGCAGGCCGTCCTCGACGTCGTGCACCGAGTAGGCGACGTCGTCGGACCAGTCCATGACCTGGGCCTCGAAGCAGGTGCGGGTGCCGGGGGCGTGCTCGCGGACCCAGTCGAACACGGGCCGGTCGTCCTCGTACACGCCGAACTTCGGGGAGGCCGGGTCGGTGGGGTGGGCGCCGCGCGGCCAGGGGTACTTGGTGGCGGCGTCGAGGGTGGCACGGGTGAGGTTGAGGCCGACGGAGCCCTCGGCGGTGAACCGTTTGGGCTCGATGCGGGTGAGGAGCCGCAGGGACTGGGCGTTGCCCTCGAAGCCGCCGCAGTCGTGGGCGTAGTCGTTCAGGGCCTGTTCGCCGTTGTGGCCGAACGGGGGGTGCCCGAGGTCGTGGGAGAGGCAGGCCGCTTCGACGAGGTCGGGGTCGCAGCCGAGGGCGGCGCCGAGTTCACGGCCGACCTGGGCGCACTCCAGGGAGTGGGTGAGGCGGGTGCGCGGTGTGGCGTCCCAGGCGGGGCTGTCGGCGGCCCCGGGGGTGACGACCTGCGTCTTGCCGGCGAGCCTGCGCAGCGCGGAGGAGTGCAGGATGCGGGCGCGGTCTCGCTGGAAGGCCGTGCGGCCCGGGCGTTTGTCGGGCTCGGCCGCCCAGCGGGCCACTGACGTGGGGTCGTAGGGGCCGGGCGAGGTGGGGGGCGTGGTGCCTGCGGTGCCTTCCATGCCCTGAACAGTAGAGGCAGCCGGTGACGGCCGGGGGGTGTGGGGCGGGCGCTGGTCTCAGGCGGAGGCCAGGTGGGGGGTGGTGCGGGCCGGGGCGGCGGTCGCCTGGTCGTAGCGGTGCAGGACGAGGCGGGCCATCGCCTCGTGAGGGCCGAGGGGGGCCGCGGCCGGGCCGGGGGCGGCCGCGGCGGACTCCGTGGCGAAGCGGCCGGGGGCCGTGAAGTAGGAGGCGACGGCGACGCGGTGGCGGCCCCGGGCGGTCAGGGCCTCTACCGCCAGGGGGACGGTGGGGGCCGACGTGGTGGCGTAGGCGGGGACGACGGGGACGCCGAGGCGGGCGGACAGCAGCCGGGCGGTGCGGCCGGTGTCGACGGCCGCCTCGGGGTCGCGGGAGCCGGCCGCGGCGAGGACCACGGCGCTCGTGCGGCGCTCGGCGTCGGACGTCGGGGCGCGCCAGCCGGCCTCGGTGAGGCGGGCGTGGAGGGCATCCACGAGGAGGGGGTGCGGGCCGAGCGGCGCGGCCACGCGCGTGCGTACGCGAGCGGCCGCGGCCGTCTCGGGGATGTCGCGCTTGACGTGGTAGCCGCGGCTGAGCAGCAGGGGGACGAGGACGGCGTCGGCGGTGTCCGTCGCGTCGAGCCGGGCGAGGGTGTCGGTCAGCAGGGGCTCGTTCAGTTCGATGTGCCCGAGGTGGACGGGCAGCTCCGGGCGCAGGGCGCGCACGCGGTCGAGGAGCGCGTGCACGGTGCTCAGGGCACGCGGGTCCCGGCTGCCGTGGGCGACGGCGACGAGCGCGGGCGGGCCGGGCCGGCGGCGGCCGTCCGTCCCCGGCCGGGGCGCAGGCCGCACGAGGCCGATCCGGGCGGCGGACTGGGAGCTGATCCGGTTCATGGACCGATCCTCGCGGTGCGGGATTGCGTTTCCGTTGCGTGACCGTCACGGGTGTTTTCCGGCGCTTCACGGCGGGGGCGGGGGCGGTGTGAGGAAGCGCGAGGGCTGCGGGCGGAGTGAACCGGAGCGGGGCGGGGCGCGTCCTCCCAGGTGAGGGGCGATCGCCGGGCGCCGGGTCCGGGATCGGGGACGGGGGCAGGGATGAGGTTCCGTCGGCCGAGGCTGCCGCGCACTCGTGCGGGCCGACGGCGGCTGGTGCAGGGCGTGATGGCGGCGTGCGTCCTCGGGCTGCTGCCGTCGACCTGGCTGTACGTGTCGACGGCGGACCGGCTGCGCACGACGGCCGACGCGCCGCGCACCGACGTCGCGGTCGTGTTCGGTGCGGGCCTGTGGCGCGGCGGGCCCTCGCCGTACCTCGCGCGCCGGCTGGACGCGGCGGCCGAGCTGTACCGGGACGGGCGGGTGAAGGTCGTCCTCGTCACCGGCGACAACAGCCGGGAGGACTACGACGAGCCCGACGCGATGCGGACGTATCTGACGCGGCACGGCGTCCCGGACGCCCGGATCGTCAGCGACTACGCCGGCTTCGACACCTGGGACTCCTGTGTGCGCGCCAAGAAGATCTTCGGCGTGGACAGGGCCGTCCTCATCAGCCAGGGTTTCCACATCCGGCGGGCGGTCGCGCTGTGCCGGGAGGCGGGCGTGGCGTCGTACGGCATCGGCGTGAGCGACGAGCACGACGTCACCTGGTACTACGGCGGCACCCGGGAGATCTTCGCGGCGGGCAAGGCGGCGCTGGACGCCCTGTTCGAACCGGACCCCCGGTTCCTCGGCCCGCGGGAACCGGGAGTGGCGCGGGCCCTGGCCTCGGCGGGGTAGCCGGGCGGTCCCGGGCGGGACGGCAGCGGCGGCGGGGCCTTACCCGCCGCACACGTGCGCCGACGCCCGCCGACGCCGCGTCCCGCCGTTCGTCACCTCCCCCGGAAGGCCGGCGCCCGCTTCTCCAGGAACGCGGTCATGCCCTCCTTCTGGTCCTCCGTCGCGAACAGGGCGTGGAAGGAGCGGCGTTCGAATCGGATGCCGTCGCGCAGGCCGCTCTCCAGGGCCCGGTCGACGCACTCGCGGGCGGCGCGCACCGCCGCGCGGCCGTACGAGGCGACGGTCCGGGCCACTTCGAGGGCCTCGGGCAGGACCCGGTCGTCCGGCACGACCCGCGAGACGAGCCCGCAGTCCCCCGCCTCGCGGGCGCTCATGGTGCGGCCGGTGAGGATCAGGTCCATCGCCTTGGCACGGCCGACGAGCCGGGTCAGGCGCTGGGTGCCGCCGATGCCCGGGATGACCCCGAGCTTGATCTCCGGCTGGCCGAACACCGCGGACTCCCCCGCGATCACCAGGTCGCACATCATCGCCAGTTCGCAGCCGCCGCCCAGTGCCACGCCGTTCACGGCCGCGATCTTCGGGAGGCGCAGGTCGGCGAACTCCTCCCAGGCGGCGAAATAGTCCTCCGCCGCCATCTCCACGGCCGTCCTGCCGGCCATCTCCCTGATGTCGGCGCCGGCCGCGAAGGCCTGCTCGGAGCCGGTGACGACGAGGCATCCGACGCCGGGGTCCCGCTCCAACGGGCTCAGGGCGTCGAGGAGTTCGGCGAGCAGGTCGCCGCTGAGCGCGTTGCGGACGTGCGGGCGGTGCAGCCGGACGGTCACGACCGCGCCGTGGCGTTCGAGCTTGAGGTGATTCATGTCGACCTCCTGTGGGTCTACGAGTCCCAGATCGCGCCGTACGCGGGGATGCCCCGCCGTTCCAGGCCGTGCACGACCTGCCAGGTCAGCTTCTTGTTGGAGATGCAGATCACGGCCTCCGCGCCGAAATCCCGGTAGGCGGCGTAGGCGAGGCGCACCATGTCGGGTTTGCCGTGCCGGGAGGTGTCCCAGACGACGGCGTCCGGCTGGACGGCGAGGATCTCCTCGACGAGGGCGTCGCCGTAGGTGGTGCGGGGGTCGCGGGTCGCCCAGACCAGGCGGGAGGGGACCTCCGCGGCGAGCAGGTGGGGCAGGCAGGGGCCGATGCCGCTGCCGGTCGCCACGTAGACGACCCTTTTGAAGAGGACCTCGATGTTGGCGACCCCGGCGGTGGTGATGCCCTTGACCCAGACGCGGGAGGGCAGGTCGTCGATGAAGGCGCCGGTCCAGTCGCCGGCGCGGGAGACGGTGAGCCGGAAGCCGGTCCGGCCGGGCTCCGGGACGTTGGCGAAGGAGTGCCACTCCGTCCACGGGCTGCGGCTGATGGCGGTGGAGGAGCCGGCGAAGGGGGTCTCGCCGTAGTCGAAGCGGGCCAGCGCCACATGGGCTGAGGGGCGTTCGACCCGGACGTCGACCTTGCGCAGCCGCAGCCAGGGCAGGGCGATGCTGAAGGTGACGAGCGCGAGGACGGTCACCGGCACCGGGCCGGCGTCGGTCAGCAGGGTGTGGGTCCAGAAGAGGGCGAGGGCGCTCCAGCCGCCGAAGCGGTGGATCTTCTCGAAGTGGTCGTGGTGGCGGGAGCGGAAGGGCGGCAGGGCGGTGGCGACGATGACGGCGAGGAGGGCGACCAGCGTCCAGCCGACGTACGTCTCGGGCCGCCGGGAGCCGTCCGCGCCGGTTCTGACGGTCAGGGCGAGGAACCAGACCGTCCCGGCGAGCGCCCCGCCGACGTGCAGTCCGCCGAAGTGGTAGACCTTGCCGAGGGTCCAGCGCAGCCGCAGCGGCCAGGTCGTGGGGGCGGCGGTCGCCAGCCGGAAGAACAGGTTGACGACGTACTGCTGGCGGACCAGGACGGCGAGCGCGAGGTCGGCGAGGGCCGCGTGGGCGAGGGTGCGGTCGGTGAGCGGCCAGGCGGCCCACGCGAAGGCGGCGTTGACGAGGAGGACCAGGGCCGCCAGGCGGTTGTGGTGCATCAGGCGGGGGTGTTTGAGGAGGCGGCGCGCCCGGGACGTGAGCGGGGGGAGCGCGACGGCTTCCTCCGCAGTGCCCCCGGGCGAGCCGGACGCGGCGGTGGCGCCGGACGCGGCGGTCGTCGGGCGGCGGTCGTGGGCGGTGGTCATCGGGTCACCGCCGTGCGCTCCCGGGCCAGCCGCAGCAGCGACTGCTTGTCGATCTTCCCCCGGTCCGTCTCCGGCAGGAATGGCAGGGGCATGACATTTTCGGGCACGCAGTAGTAGGGCAGCGCCTCGGCGACCGCGCGGCGGGCCGCGTCGGGGTCGACGCCGGCCGGGCTGACGAAGGAGACCAGGCTGCGGTCGTCGCGCTTGAGCGTCACCGCGCGGGCGCAGCCGGGCAGCCGCTCCAGGACGGCGGAGACGGAGTCGAGTTCGACGCGGAAGCCGCGCACCTTGACCTGGTCGTCGGTGCGGCCGAGGTGTTCGAGCTGTCCGTCGGGGGTCCAGCGGCCGAGATCGCGGGTGCGGAACATCCGGCGGCCGCCGCCGAGGAAGGGGTCGGGGGCGTAGCGCTCGGCGTTGAGCGCGTCGTCGCCGAGGTAGCCGGCCGAGACGCAGTCGCCGCCCGCCCACATCTCGCCGGTCTCGCCGATGGGCAGGGGCCGGCGGTCGGCGTCCAGGACGTACACGGTGTTGTTGGGTGTGGGGCGGCCGATCGTCAGGAGCGGCGCACAGGGGTCGTGGCGGCTCATCGTGTTGACGATGGTCGTCTCCGTCGGGCCGCAGCAGTTGTGGAAGGCCGCCCTGCGCGCCCACGCGTCCGCGAGCGGGCGGGGGCAGGGCTCCCCGGCGACGGCCACCGCGCGCACCCGGGGGCAGGCCGCGGGGTCGATGCCGGACAGCACGGTCGGGGTGGCGATCAGGACGGTGGCGGTGCGGGCGGCGGCGGGGATGTCCTCGCCGCGGACGACGAGGGTGGCGCCGTGGGCGAGGCAGCCGAGGATCTCCCAGGCGGCCATGTCGAAGGCCACGTTGAGGAGTTGGGCCACACGGTCGCCGGGGCGGATACCGAGGGCGCCGGGTTCGGTGAGCAGGATGTTGGCGACGTTGCGGTGGGTGACCTTCACTCCGTTGGGGCGGCCGGTGGTGCCGGAGGTGAACAGGACGTAGCAGCCGGCGTCGGGCGAGGGGGCCGGGAGCGGGCCGGCGGATTCGTACGGCAGCGGCTCGTCGAGGGCGATCACCCGCGGGCCCCTCGGCACCCGCTGGGCGTGTTCGGCCCGGGTGAGGACGATCCGGAGGGCGGCGGCGCGGACCACGTGGGCGAGCTGGGCGGCGGGCGCGAGGCCGATGTCCTGGGGGACGTAGGCGGCGCCCGCCTTCAGGACGCCGAGCAGGCCGACCAGCATCGGCAGGGAGCGGCGCACGAAGAGGCCGACGTGGTCGCCGGGGCGGACGCCCTCGCGGACGAGGCGGGCGGCGAGGGCATCGGCCCGGCGGTTCAGCTCGCCGTAGGTGAGGAGCACGCCTTGATGTTCGGCGGCGACGGCGTGGGGCGCGGTGCGGGCGTGCCGTTCGACGGCGCGGTGGATCAGCGGGTCGGGGACGGGGACGACGGGGCCGTGGCCGTAACGGCGGAAGAGCCGCCGGTCGTGGGGGGTGAGGTGACGCAGAGGCATGGGGCGGACCTCCAGGCTGCTTCGAGAGTCGGTGACATGGCCGGGGGACGGCGGCATGCCCGTGGTGTCGAAAGCCGTGCGAGTGCCTTGCGCCGAACGACTGTAGTGGCGTCGGTTCAATCCTCAACTAGGTTCTACCGGCCAATTCTGCTACGAAATGAGCCACTTGTGTCGACTTCCGCAACAGGGGCAACTCCGGAGGTGTATGGCGGCAACCCACAGGTGGGCCGGGCCACGCCTCACGCCGGGCGGCCGGCGCCGGGGAGGGCACCACCACACCGCCGTAACAGGACGCCGCACGACGCGTAACACGGCCGACGCACGCTGGGGTGTATGGAGACCGCCTCGACGCCCACCCACTGCCCGTACTGCGCCCTGCAGTGCGGGATGGCCCTGTCGCCCCTGCCCACGGGGGGCGTCGAGGTGACAGAGCGGACCGCCTTCCCGGTGAACCGGGGCGCGCTGTGCGGCAAGGGCCGTACGGCGCCGGCGCTCCTGTCGTCCCGGGTGCGGCTGACCACCCCGCTGGTGCGCCGGAACGGCGAGCTGGCGCCCGCCGGCTGGGACGAGGCGCTCGACCTGATCGCCGGCGAGCTGGGCAGGATCCGCACGGAGCACGGTCCGGACGCGCTCGGGGTGTTCGGCGGGGGCGGGCTGACCAACGAGAAGGCCTACGCCCTCGGCAAGTTCGCGCGGGTCGTGCTCGGCACCTCGCAGATCGACTACAACGGGCGTTTCTGCATGTCCTCCGCGGCGGCCGGCGGGATCAAGGCCTTCGGCCTGGACCGCGGGCTGCCGTTCCCGCTGGAGGACGTCCCGCGGACCGGGTGCGTGATCCTCGTCGGGTCCAACCTCGCCGAGACCATGCCGCCGGCGCTGCGGTTCTTCCGTGAACTGCGGGACAACGGCGGCACGTTGATCGTCGTCGACCCGCGCCGCACCAGGACCGCCGAACAGGCCGACCTGCATCTGGCGCCCCGGCCGGGGACCGATCTGGCGCTCGCGCTCGGGCTGTTGCACCTCGTCGTCGCCGAGGGGCGGGTCGACGAGGGTTTCGTCCGCGAGCGGACGTCCGGCTGGGAGGACGCGCGGGCCGCAGCGATGGCCCACTGGCCGGAGTACGTGGAACGGATCACGGGGGTGTCCGTTCCGCAACTCCGGGAAGCCGTACGGCTGTTCTGCGAGCAGGAGGCGGCGATGGTGCTCACCGCCCGCGGCCCCGAGCAGCAGGCCAAGGGCACCGACACGGTCGGCGCGTGGATCAACCTGTGCCTGGCCACGGGCCGGGCCGGGCGCCCGCTGTCCGGGTACGGCTGCCTGACCGGGCAGGGCAACGGGCAGGGCGGGCGCGAACACGGCCAGAAGGCCGACCAGTTGCCCGGCTACCGCAAGCTGGACGACCCGGCGGCGCGGCGGCACGTGGCCGGCGTGTGGGGCGTGGACCCCGCCTCGCTGCCCGGGCCGGGACGCAGCGCGTACGAACTCCTGGACGCCCTGGGGCGGGACGTGCGGTCGCTGCTGCTGATGGGGTCGAACCCGGTGGTGTCCGCACCGCGCGCCGCGCACGTCGAGGAGCGGCTGAAGTCGCTCGACTTCCTCGCCGTCTGCGACGTGGTGCTGTCGGAGACGGCCGCCCTCGCCGACGTGGTGCTGCCCGTCACCCAGTGGGCGGAGGAGAGCGGCACCACGACCAGCCTGGAGGGCAGGGTGCTGCTGCGGCGGCAGGCGGTCAGCCCGCCGGAGGGCGTGCGCAGCGACCTCGAGGTCATGCACGGACTGGCGGCGCGGCTCGGGGTCGAGAAGGGCTTCCCGACCGACCCCGAGGAGGTCTTCGAGGAACTGCGCCGGGCGAGCGCGGGCGGCCCGGCGGACTACTCCGGGATCACCTACCGGCGGCTGGCGGAGGAGGACGGCGTGTTCTGGCCGTGCCCGGCGGACGCGGGCACTTCCGACGCGCCGCCCGTGCACCCCGGCACGCCCCGCCTGTTCCTCGACCGGTTCGCCACCCCCGACGGGCGGGCCCGGTTCGTGCCGGTGTCGCACCGGGCGGCGGCGGAGGAGCCCGACGCCGAGTACCCGGTGCTGCTGACCACCGGGCGGGTCCTGGCGCAGTACCAGTCCGGGGCCCAGACCCGCCGCGTGGACGAGCTGAACGCCGCCGCGCCCGGCCCGTTCGTCGAGCTGCACCCCCGGCTGGCGGCGCGGCTCGGGGCGGCCGAGGGCGACCCGGTCGCCGTGGTCTCCCGGCGGGGCCGGGCAGTGGCGCCGGCCAGGATCACCACCGGCATCCGGCCCGACACCGTCTTCATGCCCTTCCACTGGCCGGGCGAGGGCCGCGCCAACACGCTCACCAACCCGGCGCTGGACCCGACCTCGCGGATGCCGGAGTTCAAGGTGTGCGCGGTGCGGCTGGAGGCCGTGACCTCGTGAGCAACCCTCAGCGGGGCAGCCGCAGCGCGAGTCCGTCGAGGACGACCTCCAGGCCGTAGGCGAACTTGGCGTCGCGCAGGGCGGCCGGGTCGGCGGTGGCGGGCCCGGCGTCGGCGTAGGAGGCGGCGAGGTGGTCGTGTCCCGCGGCCGCTTCCTGGGCGGCCGGCATGAGGCGGGCGATGAACTCGGCCTCGGTCTGCCCGGAGCGGGCGACCGTGATCAGCCAGGCGCCCTCGGTGGTGCTCATCCCGATGACGTACGACAGGACGGTGTCGATCGCGCCGCTCGGCTCGGGGAAGCCCGCGTCGGCGAAGAGAGCGGCGAGGCGCTCCGAGTACGCCATGAGGTTGGGGCCCAGATAGGCCAGGCCCGCCTGGCCGAGGACCGAGGAGAGCCAGGGGTGGCGCAGGGCGGTGGCCCGGAACGAGGACGCCGCCCCGGTGACCGCGGCGCGCCAGTCGGACCCGGCGGGCGGTACGTGGATCTCGGCGGCGACCGCGTCCACGGCCAGCTCCATCAGCTCGTCCTTGGTGGCGACGTGCCGGTAGAGGGAGGTCGCGCCGGCGTTCAGGCGGGCGCCGAGCTTGCGCATGCTCAGGGCCTCCACACCGTCGGAGTCCAGCATCGCGATCGCCTCCCGCACGATCGCGTCCCGGCTGAGCGCGGGCTGTTCGGGCTCCCGGCGCTGCCGGGCCCAGACGGACGGGATGGGGTTCGGGTTCGCCTTGGCGGCCACGGCATCGGCTCCTTGTGCTCGTTCACGGTTACGCCGGCCTGAGGAGTCCTGACGCGGAGGGGACTGCGCGCGCCCTGCGGCGCACACTCCCGCGGACAGCTCCTGCGCACAACGTTCGCATGCAGCGTACAGAAATCAAGCCTTGCGCACATCGTTCCGTTCTGCGTACAGTGTGCGCATCGAAGGAACGGCGTTCGCAGCGCCGGTCAGGGAGCGAAGGGAAGCCCCATGGAAACCCGCAATCCACGCCGCTGGTGGATCCTCGTCGTGCTCTGCCTCAGCACGCTGGTGCTGGTCATCGACAGCATGGCGCTGACCGTGGCGGTGCCGTCGATGACGGGGGAGCTCGGAGCGAGCGCCCAGGACACCCAGTGGATCCTGGACTCCTACATCCTGGTCTTCGTGGGTCTGCTGCTGACCTCAGGCAGCCTGGGCGACCGGTTCGGCCGCCGGAAGGTGATGCTGGTCGGGCTGCTGCTCTTCGGAGCCGCCTCGCTGGCGGCGACCTTCTGCACCACCCCCGGAGAGGTGATCGCCTCCCGAGTCGCGATGGGCGTCGGCGGAGCGCTGATCATGCCGTCCACGCTGTCCATCCTCATCACCGTCTTCGACGAGGAGGAGCGCGGCAAGGCCATGGCGGCCTGGGGCTCGGTGTCGATGCTCGGCCTGGTCGGCAGCCCGGTGCTCGGCGGACTGCTGATCGACCACTTCTCCTGGCAGTCGATCTTCCTGATCAACGTCCCCGTCGTCGCCCTGGCCGTCGTCGCCGGCGTCACCCTCATGCCGGAGTCGAAGGGCCCGTACCGGAAGGCGGACCCGCTGGGCGCGGTGCTGTCGGCGGCGGGCATGACCGCGCTGGTCTGGTGGATCATCGAGATCCCGCAGCACGGCGCATTCACCGGCTGGGGCGGCGCCACCTTCGCGGCCGCGGTCGTCCTGCTCGCGGGCTTCGTGATCTGGGAGAACGTCACTCCCTCCCCCATGGTCCCGCTGGTCCTGTTCAAGCAGCGCAACTTCAGCGGTGGTTCCCTCTCGCTGACCCTGGTGCAGATCGGCAACGGCGGCCTGCTGCTCGTCCTCACCCAGTACCTGCAGTTCGTCCTCGGCTACTCCGCCCTCAAGGCCGGCCTCGCCTTCCTGCCCCTCGCCGTCACCGCGCTCATCGGCAACGGCGGCGGAGTCAAGCTCGCCGCGAAGATCGGCGACCGCTTCGTGATCCTCGCCGGCATGCTGGTGATGGCGGCCTCGTTCGCCCTGCTGACGACCGTCGAGGCGGACGGCGGCTTCACGGTCCCCGCGGTAGGCCTCGCCCTGCTCGGCCTCGGCGCCGGACTGGCGATGCCCGCGGCCGTCGCCGCCCTGATGGGCACCATCCCCGAGGACAAGGCGGGCGTCGGCTCGGCCCTCAACGACACCGTCCAGCAGGCCGGCACCGCCCTCGGCATCGCCATCCTGGGCTCGCTGCTCACCCACGGCTACCGGGCCGGGATGCCGGCCGACGCCCCCGAGCAGGCCCGCCACTCCATCGTCGGCGCCCTGGCGACGGCGGGCGACGACGCGAGCCTGGCGCAGGCCGCCCGCGAGGCGTTCACCTCCTCGATGACCACGACCTTCACCGTCAGCGCGGTGGGCGTGCTGGCGGCCGCGGTCCTGGCGACGCTGGTGATGCGCGACAAGAAGCCGGCGCCGCAGACGCAGGACACGCCTCAGGATGCCGAACTGGCCGCCTGAACCGCACGCCCCGCCGCCACGGCTTCCCACGCGCGAAAGGCCGGCACCCCGTCAGGGGGCCGGCCTTCCGGCTGTTTCCGCGCGGAAAGCGTCGCGGGCGAGCCGTCAGAGGACGGACTGCCAGCCGGGGATCGTGGGGAGCACCGTCTGCGCGACGCGCAGGAGCGCCGCGTCGTCGGGCGTCCCGGAGTCTTCGCGCCAGATGGCCACCTCGTAGGAGCCGCCGCCGTCCCTGGGATCCCGGGCGACCACCAGACAGCGGGCCACATGGCTGGGGGCGCTCTCGCTCTTGTCGCCGCGGATCTTGAACGCCATGGTCCGGTTCGAGTAGAGGACCGCCGGACGCCCGAGGACGGTCTGCTCCCGGGCGCCGCCGCCGAGCAGGCCGGCCATCCCGGACACGGGGTAGTCGTCGTAGGACGCCGACAGTTGCACGGTGTACGTGCTCAGCCCGACCTTCGCCTCGGGGCTCGGCCCGTCGCCGAGCGAGATGCCGTCGTCGGCGCTGCCGAGCGAGGTGGGCTTCTCCCCCGGGGTGCCGAGCAGCGCCGGCAGGTCCGGGCGGTTCAGCACCCGGCAGAGCTGGTTCCCGGTGAGGTGGTCGACCTTCTTCTTGCCGGCGGCGGGCGCGGAGGCGGTGGCCGACGCGGACGGCGTCGACGTCGAGCAGGTGAGCGTGCTCGCGCTGCTCTCCGAGGACGACTGCTGCATCACCCACAGGCCGCCGCCGAGCGCCCCCACCACCACGAACGCCGCGATGACCTGACCCCACGCGTTCGACGGGCCCCCGGAGCCCTCCGGTCTTCCCGAAACGTCCGCCATTACCGCCGGTACCCCCTGGTCATCCTGTGTCCCCTGACTCCCCCGGCGCGCACCTCTCGCGCGCGCCGGGGGAGCCTAACGGGTCGACTGGATCCGGGGAAGCGGTTTCCGCACCGAAGTGCCTTTCGGACGCGGTCAGTTCACGTTCACGGCGCTCCAGGCGGCCGCCACCGCCTTGTCCTCCGTGCTGCCGGCGCCGTAGAGGTCACGGGCGGCGTTCAGGGTCGCCGTCCGCGCCCCCGCGTAGTTGGTGGAGGAGGTCATGTAGACGGTCAGGGCGCGGTACCAGATCTTGCCGAGCTTGTCCCGGCCGATGCCCGTCACCGTGGAGCCGTTGGACGTCGGGGAGTTGTAGCTGACGCCGTTGACGGTCTTGGCGCCGCTGCCCTCCGCGAGGAGGTAGGCGAAGTGGTTGGCGACGCCGGACGAGTAGTGGACGTCGAGGCCGCCGACCGAGCTGCTCCAGTAGTCGGCGGAGCTGCCGTCCTTGCTGGGCTTGTCCATGTAGCGCAGGGCGTCCCGGCCGAAGCCGGAGCGGACGATCTTCTCGCCGATCAGGTAGTCGCCGACGTCGGAGGAGTTGCCCGCGTGGAACTCCACGAGGGCGCCGAAGATGTCGGAGGTCGCCTCGTTGAGGCCGCCGGACTCGCCCGAGTAGGTCAGGTTGGCCGTCTTGGAGGTCACGCCGTGGGACATCTCGTGGCCGGCCACGTCCAGGGAGACCAACGGGCCGAGCTGGGTGCCGTCACCGTCGCCGTAGGTCATGCAGAAGCAGCTGTCGTCCCAGAAGGCGTTGTTGTACCGGGTGCCGTAGTGGACGCGGTTGTAGGAGCCCTTGCCGTCGCCGGCGATGCCGTTGCGGCCGTGGACGTTCTTGTAGTAGTCCCAGGTCACGTCGGTGCCGTACTGGGCGTCCACGGCGGCCGTGGCGCGGTCGGCGCTCGCGCCGGTGCCCCAGTGGTTGTCGGTGTCGTTGAAGAGGGTGGCGGGGGCGCGGCTGATGCAGATGCCGAAGATGCACAGGTCGGTCTTGTCGGCCGCGTCGCCGGTGTAGGTGTTGCCCCGGGTGGGGTCCTTGAGCTGGTACGCCGAGCCCGAGGCGGTGGTCTCCAGCGGGACCGTGCCGCCGTAGAGGGACTTGCCGTCGCCGGTCGCGGTCTCCAGGGTGTCCCAGGCGTCGATCTGGGCGCCGGTGCGGGCGTCGGTGAGAACGGCGCGGGCGACCGGGTTGCCCCGGGCGTCCAGGGCGGCGACGTTCGTCTGCCAGGCGAGCTTCGGTGCGCCGTGCAGCGCGTCGACGACCAGTCTCGGCTTCGCGGTCACCTTCTTCAGCGGCTGGCCGAGGTGGCGGGCCCGCAGGGCGTTCGCGGCGGTGTCGGCGGCCTTCGGGGCGGTCAGCGTGGGGATGACGCCCGGCAGCGCGATCTCGGCGCGGGTGGCGCGGTCCGCTCCGCGGTAGGCGCCGTCGGGGGCCAGGTGGACCACGAAGTCGCCGCCCAGCACCGGGAGTTGACGGTAGGTGCGGTCGTAGCGGATGTGCTGGACGCCGTCCTTGTCGACGATCACGTCGCGGACGGCGGCGCCCTGGGCCTCGGTCAGCCCCAGGCTCGCCGCGTGATCGGCGAGCGCGGTGGCCGCGTTGTCCAGTGCGACGGCCCGGGTGGGCCGGTCGGCCGCGTCGGCGGCCGGGGTGAGTACGGCGGCCAAGAGGGCGGCCGTGGTGGCGGCGATGCCGGCCGTGGCCAGTCGGGAGCCTCGGGCGTGCTGCCGTATCCGACTCATCTGTCTCCTCGGTGTCCTCGGGAACGCACGCGAAAAAGGGCGCGTTCGGGAAGGCGTGCTGCGCCGTGCGGCGCGTGGGGGTGGCGCTGAGGTCGTCCTGAGATTCAAGAGGCCCTGACATGTCATGTCCATAGCACCGCGTGCGGGTGCGGTGAGGGGAGAGAATCGGTTCCGTGACCACCACGACCGCCGTGAGCACAGGGCCCGCGCCGGAGCTTCCGTTCTTCGTCTACGGCACCCTCCGCCCCGGCGAGCCCAACCACGCGCTCTTCCTGCGCGGCCGCACCCGCCGCGAGGAGCCGGCCCGCCTCGGCGACGCCGTGCTGTACGACGGGCCGGGCTACCCGTACGTCGTGGAGGAACCCGGCGGCGTCGTGACCGGCGACCTCGTCACCGCCCTGCCGGAGGCGTACAGGTCCCTGCTCGCCGAGCTGGACCGGCTGGAGGAGTACCGGCCGGGCGATCCGCGCAACCTCTACGAGCGGGTGGCCCGCGAGGTGGTCCTCAGCGGCGACGGACGCCGGGTCCGGGCCTGGCTGTACCTGGCCGCGCCCCCCGTGGCGGCGCGACTGCGGACACGCGGCGGCCGCATCGAGAGCGGGGACTGGCGCGGGCGGGGCGCGAGGGGCGAAGAGGGCTGAGCCGGAGTCGAGCGGGGCCGTGCGGTCACCCGTTCACACGCTTCTCCCGGGGTTTTCCCGGCGATGGCCGCCGGACGGCGGTGACCTGGTGAAACACCGCTGCAGAGGGGCCCCGTGGCGTCCGCCTGACACCCGTTCACCCTCTTTCTGACGCGTTCTCAGGAAGCGCGCTCGCGGCGCCGGCCCTTTGCTCGGTACAGCAGGGCGCGACCGACGCAGCGGCACATGGGGGTGCCGCGGGCCGTGGTCCTGGACGAGTCCGAGGAGCACCGATGCGACGAACGGCCGCCCGTCTGCTGACCGGTGGAACGCTCGCCCTCGCCGCCGCGGGCGCGGTCGCCGCGCCGGCGTACGGCGCGGGCGGCGGCCGGCTGGTGGTGGCCCCCGCCACCGCCGTGCCCGGCGGCGACGTCACCGTGACCACGGCGGCCTGCGGCGGCCGCGGCGCGGCGGCGGGCGACGCGGGCGCGGTCGGCGCCGGCCGGTTCACGCTGGCGCCCGGCACGGACGGCGGCGCCGCGGTCGGCCGGTTCCGGGTGCCGCCGAGCGCGCATCCGGGAACGTACGAGATCGTCGCGGAGTGCGCCTCCGACGGGCACAAGGTCACCGGGGACCTGGTGGTGACGCTGAGTCCGGCGCGGGAGCAGGTGTATCCGCGCGGAAGTGTGAAGACGGGGGTCGGCGGCGCCCTGGGCCCCGACCCCGTGCAGACCGCGGCCGGCGTGGCGGCTCTCGCCGTCGCCGCCGCGGGCGGTACCTGGCTCCTGCATCGCCGGGCGAGAGGCGACGGGATCTGACGGACACCCTCCGCTGTCCGTCCGCCGGTACCGCATGTCCCTCCCCCTCCGGGCCCGACGCCCCTCGCGGCCCGGAGGGGGCATGGGGCCCATCACCGAGAGGGGATCGCCGGATGCGCAGAAGGCCCAGGCCCCGCGGGGTCGCGAACACCGCGATAGCCGTCGTCACCGGGGTCGCGCTCTGCTCGGGCGTGTGGCTGCTGATCGGCGCGGCCGACCGCCCCGCCCCGCCCCAGCCGTCCGCGGCCGAGGCCCGCCCCGGCGGCGCCGACGTCCGCGCCGCGCCCGCGCTGCCGGCGTCCCCGCCCGACCGCGTCCGCATACCCTCCATCCACGTGGACGCCCCCCTGACGGGGCTGGGCCTGACCGAGTCCGGCAGCCTCGACGTGCCGGACCCCGCACGCGAGAACCTCGCCGGCTGGTACGAGGCCGGTGTCACCCCCGGCGAGACGGGCACCGCGATCGTCGCCGGCCACGTGGACAACGCCGACGGCCCCGCCGTCTTCTACGACCTGGGCGCCCTGAAGAAGGGCGCCGCCATCGAGGTGGACCGGCGCGACGGCGCCGTCGCGGTGTTCACGGTCGACGCGGTCGAGGTGTACGAGGCGAGCGCCTTCCCCGACCGCAAGGTGTACGGCGCCGCCCCCCGCCCCGAGCTGAGGGTGATCACCTGCGGCGGCGGCTACTCCCGCTCGACCGGCTACCGGGGCAACGTGGTCGTCTTCGCCCACCTCACCGGCACCCGCCGGTGACCTGAGCCGGTCTCACAGAGGCTGTTCGCCGGTCCCGGGAACCCTCACACCCACCGCACCGCCCCGCTGAGGGCAGCGTTCCCCGCGGGAAACAACCGTGATGCGGTCGGGAAACCTCAGCAGCGCACGCTCGACGGCATGACCTCGAATTCGCGTGTGGTGGTGATCGGCGCCGGCCTCGCGGGCGTACGACTCGCCCGCCGGCTCGGCGAGCTGGGCACGCCCGCACTGCTCGTCGGCGACGAGGAGCACGCCCCGTACAACCGGGTCCTGCTCGCCGAGGTGCTGGCCGGCCGGTACGCCCCCGAGGTGATCGCAACGCCCGCGCCCGCCCGGACCGTCCGCGCCCGGGTGACCGGCATCGACCGCGACCAGCGGGCCGTCATCTGCGCGGACGGCTCCCGGATCGCCTACGGCACGCTGGTCCTGGCCACCGGATCCAACCCCGTACTGCCCTCGCTGCGCGGCCTGTTCACGCCCGACCACGTCCTGCCCGCGGGCGTCCACGCCTTCCGGACCATGGACGACTGCCTGGGCCTGTCCGAGGCGGTCCGGCCGGGCGTGCGGGCCGTCGTCATCGGCGGTGGGCTGCTCGGCGTCTCCGCCGCCCGCGCCCTCGCGCTGCGCGGCGCGCAGGTCGTCCTCGCACAACAGGCCGAGCGGCTCATGGAGCGCCAGCTCGACCCGGCGGCCTCCGCCCTGGTGCGAACCCACCTCGCCGGCCTCGGCGTGGAGATCCACACGGAGTGCCGGGTGCGGGACGTCCGCTGCGTCGGCGGCGCCGTCCGCTCGGTCGAGTTGGCCGACGGATACGCCCTCGACGCCGACCTGGTGGTGCTGGCCTGCGGGGTCTCCCCGCGCACCGGCCTGGCAAGGGACGCGGGCATCGACGTCGGCAAGGGCATCCTCGTCGACGACGAACTGCGCACCTCGGACCCGCACATCCACGCGATAGGGGACTGCGCGCAACACGACGGGACCGTGTACGGGCTGGCGGCTCCCGCGTACGAACAGGCCGACGCGCTCGCCGCGTTGCTGGCCGGAGACGCCGACTCCCGCTACACCGGCACCCGTTCCCTGACCCGGCTCACCCTCTCCGGGCACGGCCCCTTCGACCTCGCCGCGTTCGGCGAGACGCAGCCGCGCCCCGGCGACGACGTCGTGCAGCTCGCCGACGCCACCCGCGGCACCTACCGCAAGGTCGTCGTCCGCGACGACCGCCTGGTCGGCGGCGTGCTCGTCGGCGAACTCGGCACCGTCGGCGCGCTCGCCCGCGCCTGGGAGGGAGCGGAGCCGCTCCCGGACGACGGCCCCCTGCTCCACCTGCTCACCAACGATGGAGGCTTCTGATGACGGCCACCCCGGGGGCGAACCCCACGATCGTGCTCGTCGGCCACGGCATGGTCGGCCAGCGCTTCCTCGAAGCGCTCGCCGAGCGCGGCCTGACCGCCACGCACCGCGTGGTCGTGCTCTGCGAGGAGCCCCGCCCGGCGTACGACCGCGTGGCCCTCACCTCGTACTTCTCGGGCAAGAGCCCCGAGGAACTCTCCATGACCGACATGGAGTTCATCGCCGCGCACGGCATCGAACTGCACGTCGGCGACCCGGCGGTGGCCGTCGACCGCGACGACCGCAAGGTCACCGCGCGGTCCGGGCAGGTCTTCGACTACGACGTGCTCGTCCTGGCCACCGGCTCCTACCCGTTCGTGCCGCCGGTGCCGAACAAGGACGCCGAGGGCTGCTTCGTCTACCGCACCATCGACGACCTCCTCGCGATCGAGGAGTACGCGAAGCGGAAGGCGACGGTCGGCGCGGTCGTCGGCGGCGGCCTGCTCGGCCTGGAGGCGGCCGGAGCCCTCAAGGGACTCGGACTCATCTCCCACATCGTGGAGTTCGCGCCGCGCCTGATGCCGGTGCAGGTCGACGACGGCGGCGGCGCGGCGCTCCTGCGCACCATCGAGGACATGGGCCTGAGCGTCCACACCGGCGTGGGCACCCAGGAGATCGTCGTCGACGAATCCGGCGCCGTCACCGGCATGAAGCTGTCCGACGGCTCCGAACTCGCCACCGACATGGTGGTGTTCAGCGCCGGTGTCCGCCCCCGCGACCAGCTCGCCCGCGACTGCGGACTGACGGTCGGCGAGCGCGGCGGCATCACCGTCGACGAGCAGTGCCGCACGGTGAACGACCCGCACGTCTTCGCGATCGGCGAGTGCGCGCTGGCCTCCGACGGCCGGGTGTACGGCCTGGTGGCCCCCGGCTACGAGCAGGCCGAGACGGCGGCGGCGACCATCGCCTCGGACGAGGCGTCCTTCGTCGGCGCCGACCTGTCCACCAAGCTGAAGCTGCTCGGCGTGGACGTGGCCTCCTTCGGCGACGCGCACGGCACCGCCGAGGACTGCCTCGACGTCGTCTACTCCGACTCCCGCTCCGGCCTGTACAAGAAGCTGGTCATCGCCCGCGACGGCACCCTGCTCGGCGGCATCCTCGTCGGCGACGCGGACGCCTACGGCACCCTGCGGGCGCTGACGGGCTCCGTGCCGCCGGTGGCCCCCGAGTCACTGGTCCTGCCGGCGGACGCGGGCGGCGGCGCCCAGCTCGGCCCGTCCGCACTGCCGGACGAGGCGGTCGTCTGCTCCTGCCACAACGTCACCAAGGGCGCGATCCGCGGCGCGGTCACCGAGCACAGCTGCACCACCGTGCCCGAGGTCAAGAAGTGCACCAAGGCCGGCACCGGCTGCGGCAGTTGCGTCAAGGTGCTCGGGCAGCTCGTCACCGCCGAGCTGGAGGCGAGCGGCGTCGAGGTCGACAAGGGCCTGTGCGGCTGCTTCGGGCAGACCCGCGAGGAGCTGTACGAGATCGTCCTCGCCCTGCGCATCAACACCTACCAGGACCTGCTGGACCGCTACGGCCGCGACGGCGCCCGCGGCGGTGACGGCTGCGACGTGTGCAAGCCCGCCATCGCGTCGATCATCGCCTCCCTCGCCCCGACGATCGGCGCGAGCGGCTACGTCCTCGACGGCGAGCAGGCCGCGCTGCAGGAGACCAACGACCACTTCCTCGCCAACCTGCAGAAGAACGGCTCCTACTCGGTCGTGCCGCGCATCCCCGGCGGCGAGATCACCCCCGAGGGCCTGATCGTGATCGGCGAGATCGCCCGCGACTTCGGCCTCTACACGAAGATCACCGGCGGTCAGCGCATCGACATGTTCGGCGCGCGCGTCGAGCAACTGCCGCTGATCTGGACCCGGCTGGTCGACGCCGGCTTCGAGTCCGGGCACGCCTACGGCAAGTCGCTGCGCACCGTGAAGTCCTGCGTGGGCCAGACCTGGTGTCGCTACGGCGTCCAGGACTCCGTCCGCATGGCGATCGACCTGGAGCTGCGCTACCGGGGCCTGCGCTCCCCGCACAAGCTGAAGTCGGCCGTCTCGGGCTGCGCCCGCGAGTGCGCCGAGGCCCAGTCGAAGGACTTCGGCGTCATCGCCACCTCCAACGGCTGGAACCTGTACGTCGGCGGCAACGGCGGCGCCACCCCGCGCCACGCCGACCTGCTGGCCCAGGACCTGTCCGACGCCGAACTGGTGCGCCTCATCGACCGGTTCCTGATGTTCTACATCCGCACCGCCGACCGCCTGGAGCGCACCTCGACCTGGCTGGAGCGCATCCCCGGCGGCCTGGACCATGTGCGGGACGTCGTCGTGGAGGACTCCCTCGGCATCTGCGAGGAGCTGGAATCCCTGATGACGGCCCACGTGGCGCACTACGCCGACGAGTGGGCGACCACCATCAACGATCCGGAGAAGCTGGCCCGGTTCGTGTCCTTCGTGAACGCGCCGGACACCCCCGACCCGGTCGTCGGCTTCGTCCCCGAGCGCGAGCAGATCAAGCCCGACCTGCCGCTGCTGACCATCGGCCACCGTCCCCTGGAAGGGAGCGCCCAGCGATGACCCTGGCACCCGAGACGACCGACCTCAAGATCCAGCTGCGGTGGGGAGGGCACGACGAGGACCCCGAGAGCTGGTTCACGGTCTGCGACCTCGACGTGCTGCTGCCCGGCCGGGGCGTGGCCGCCCTGCTGCCGGACGGCAGCCAGGTCGCCCTGTTCCGCGACCGCGGCGGAGCCCTGTACGCGATCGACAACCGCGACCCCTTCAGCGGCGCGGGGGTCCTCTCCCGCGGCCTGACGGGCACCCACCAGGGCCGCCCCTACGTGGCCTCCCCGCTGCTGAAGCAGCGCTTCGACCTGCTGTCGGGCCAGTGCCTGGACGACGAGACGGTCCGCGTGACGACGTACGAGGTGCGGGCGGCCAGTCCCAGCCTGTCCGGCGTCTGAGGACGAAGCCCGTTCAGGGCCGAAGCGGGGGCCCGGGGGCGGCAGCCCCGGGGACCGGAAACGCGGGCGAGCACAACCAGCCTGTCCGGCGTCTGAGGACGAAGCCCGTTCAGGGCCGAAGCGGGGGCCCGGGGGCGGCAGCCCCGGGGACGATGGGGGTCCCCCTGCTCGAGCGAAGTCGAGAGTGGGGGAGGTAGGGGCGGCGGGGGCGAGGACCCATGGCGGTCACCACGCCGCCGTCCTCCGCCTCTAGGTCGCCTCAGTGCCGCCCCGGGGCCGCCGCCTCCTGCAACGGTCTGGCCGGGCGGGGCGCGCCCGCTTCCGGCCCGCCGCGTCCCGCCACCGCCGGAAGGCGGATCAGCGCGTCCAGACCGCCGCTCGGGGCGCGGCGCAGCACCGCCTCCCCGCCGCTCGCGTGGGCGAGCCGCTGCACCAGCGCCAGACCCAGGCCCGTACCGCCCTTGGGGGCGTCGGGGGCGCGCCAGAAGCGGTCGAAGGCGCGGCGGCGCTGCTCCTCGGTCATGCCGGGACCCTCGTCCATGACGTGCAGATCGATCCAGGCGGGACCGTTCGCGCGGTGCGGGAAGCGGCGCTCGGGGGGTGTGTGGCGGCGCGGGTCGATCGTGACCGCGGTGCCGGGGGGCGACACCCGCAGGGCGTTGGAGAGCAGGTTGTCGAGGATCTGCTCCACCGCCCCGGGGACGGCCGTCACCTCGCCCCGGTAATCGCCCGCCAGCGTCAGCCACACCCCGTGCCGCTCGTACAGCGCGGCCCAGGCGCGCCGGCGTTCCTCGCACACCCGGCCGAGGTCCACCCGTTCCCGTTCGGCGGCGCTCTCGTCGAGCCGGGCCATCGCGAGCAGCCCCTCCACCATCCGGGCCAGCCGGTCGGTCTCGGTCAGCGCGGCGTCGAGGCTGCTCCGGGCGTTGAGGGCGATGTCGTTCTCGAGGTTCTCCAGCCGCAGCCGCAGCGCCGCGAGCGGCGTCTTCAGCTGGTGCGAGGCCTCCCCCGCGAAGGCGCGCTGGGAGGCCAGGAGGTGTTCCAGCCGGGCGGCGGTGCGGTTGAAGGTCGCGGCGAGACTGCGCACCTCCGGCGGCCCCTTGGTGATCGCCACCGGCACGGCCGTACCGCCGGTCGCCAACTCGTTGGTGGCCCGCTCCAGTTCACGGATGGGCCGGCCGGTCCAGCGGGCGATGGCGAAGCCCACGACGGCGACGGCGACGAGCGCCGCGAGTCCGCCGAGCGCCAGCAACAGCCAGACGTGGTGCACCCGTTCGTGCACCGTGCGGGTCGGCACGGTGATCCGGACGGCGCCCTGCAGCTCGCCGCCCTGCGCCACCGGGGTGGCCACCGCCAGGTACTCGACCCCGCCGATGGTGGAGGTGCGCACGTCCGCCGTGGCCGTCCCCCGCAGCGCGGCGGCGATGCCGGGCCAGGAGGCGAGCCTGCGCTCCTCGTCGGCGGTCAGCGGATGCGAACTGGCCAGCAGACCGCCCGACCCGTCGACGATCAGCACCTTGCCGCCGATCCGCTCGGCGCAGTGCGCGGCCCGCCCGGGAAGGTCCTGCGCGGCGCGGCCCTCGGCGATGGACAGCGAGGCGAACGCCGACACCGAGTCCGCCTCGTCCTTGGCCTGGCCGGTCACCCGCTCACGCTCGCCCCGCGAGTACACGAACCCCAGCGGGATCTCCAGACAGGCCAGGAGCAGCACGGCGAGCGTGAGGTAGCTGAACAGCAGCCGCCGGGTCATCGAGAGGCCGCCGACCACTGCTGCGAGGGGTGCGGTTCGCCGTAGGCGGGCGGTTCGTGCGCCGGCGGACGCGCACCGGGCGGGGCCGACTGCACCGCCAGCCGGAAGCCCACCCCGCGCAGCGTCTGGATCCACGCCGGGTTGCCCAACTTCCTTCGCAGGGTGGCGACGTGGACGTCGAGGGTCTTCGTCGGGCCCTCGTAGTGCGGGTCCCAGACGCGGTCGAGGATCTGCTGCCGGGAGTAGACCGCCCCCGGGTCCTCGGTGAGCAGCGCGAGGAGTTCGAACTCCTTGGGCGTGAGCGCCACGGCGCCCTCTCCCACCCACACCTGCCGCGTCCGCCGGTCGACGACAAGGGGCCCGACCTCTCCGTCGGCGACCTCTACGGGCGCGGGCACCGGGTCGTAGGGGGCGGGGGTGTGGGCGGTGTGCACGCTGGGGGCGTACGCGGGGGGCGGGGCGGGGTGGGGGGTATGGGCGTGGGTCCGGGGCGCGGGGGCCTGGGTTCGGGGCGCGGGGGCGGTGAAGTCCGTGCCGCCGAAAGGCTCGCCGGTGAACGGTTCGCCGCCGAAGGGCTCGCCACCGAACGGGGCCCGTCCGCCCGCGCCGGTGACGCCCGCGGGGGGTTCCGCTCCCCCGAACTCCGCTCCCCCGGACTCGGGCGTGGCCGCCCCGCGTTGGGTCCGCCGTGTCACCGCCCGCACCCGGGCCACCAGCTCCCGCATGCTGAACGGCTTCGCCAGATAGTCGTCGGCCCCCAGCTCCAGACCCAGCACCCGGTCGGCCTCCTCCCCCCGCGCGCTGAGGATGATGACGGGGACGTCCGAGACCTGCCGGATGCCGCGGCAGACGTCGATGCCGTCGATGTCCGGCAACCCCAGGTCCAGCAGCACGACATCGCCGTACGGCCCTCTCAACCCCTCGCCTCCGGTGCGCACATGGTGCACCGTCAGCCCGAAGTTCCCGAGACCCTCGACGAGCGGTTCGGCGATCGTCTGGTCGTCCTCGATGAGCAGGACTCGTACGCCCATGCGTTTCCGTCTCTCCCGTGAACCGATTTCGCGTGTTCCGTGGACCCGTCACGCTACAAGAACGGTCAGGAATACGTCGATCGATTCCAGCCCTGTGTGATCAGCGGCTCAGCATCGGACAAAATATGTCCCGACCCTGTCGGCGATTTAGTGTTCCTCTAACCTTCGCCTGGCGATCACCCCTCTACGGTGAGTCAGGCCTGGTCGGCCTCGTCCCTCCGACCAGGCCTCACCTGGCCGGACACACCCCACCGGGAGGAACCGTGAAGGCATTGCTGGACCGCGCGCGCTCGTTCAAGCGACGGGTCGACTTCGAAAGCGGCGAATACCGGAGGCTGGCCGAAGGCCAATATCCCGAGGCATTGTTCATCACCTGCTCGGACTCACGGGTGATACCCGCGCTCATCACCGGAGCGCGCCCCGGAGAGATATTCGAGCTGCGCAACGCGGGCAATATCGTCCCGCCACACGGCCGGCCGGGCGCCTCGGGCGAGGCCGCCACCATCGAGTACGCACTGGAGGTGCTCGGCGTTCAGGACGTCGTCGTGTGCGGTCACTCCCACTGCGGTGCGATGGGCGCGCTCAAGTCGGGCGACGACCTCTCCGCCCTGCCCGGCGTGGACGCCTGGCTGCAACTGGCCCGCCCCCGGCTGGCGTCCGTCCTGGACGGTGCGGCGGCCACCCCCTCGCTGCCCGACGTCGTCCGGCAGAACGTCGTCAACCAGCTCGCGGTGCTGCGCGGTTACCCGGCGGCCCGGCGACGGCTCGACGAGGGACGGCTGCGACTGCACGGCTGGTACTACGAGGTGGACACCGGTCAGGTGCACGAGCTGGACGACGACGGCCTGTTCCGGGTGCACGCGGCATGAGCGGCGCACACGCACGGCACGGCTGGGGCCGGGGCGGTGGTGCGGGGTCCCCGGAGGCGGAAACCCCGTACGCGGGGCGCGACTTCGGGGCGGCCGGCGGGTTCCCCGACGCGCCGCCACGACCGGCAGGACCACCGGCCGGGTACGGCGCGCCGGTCGGCCACGGAGCGTCGGCCGGGTACGGCACGTCTGACGCCTACGACGAGGCGGCCTCCTTCGATCGCGCCGCCGACTTCGACCGCGCGGCCGACTTCGACCGGGCCGCAGACTTCGACCGGGCCTTTCCCGCGCCGGACGGCAGCGACCCCTTCGACCGCAGCGACCTGTTCACCCCGGGCCCGTCGAGCGCGCCGCCCGCCGACGAACGACCCTCCCTCGGGAAGGCGTTCGCCTTCGTGCGCGGGAAAGTCTCCGGCGGCGGGGAGTCCGCCGCCGGCGAGTCCTCCGCCGCCCCGAAGGGCGACCTGGCCACCGAGATCACCGCGTCCCTCGTCGTCTTCCTGGTCGCGCTCCCGCTGTGCATCGGCGTGGCCGTGGCCTCCGGGGTCCCCGCCGAGCTGGGCATCATCTCGGGTGTCATCGGCGGCCTGGTGGTGGGCATGGCCCGCGGCAGCACCCTCCAGGTCAGCGGCCCGGCCGCCGGTCTCGCCGCGCTGGTCTCGGAGACGGTGCTGGAGCACGGCGTGGCCATGCTCGGCGTGATCGTGTTCTTCTCCGGGCTGCTGCAGATCGTCCTCGGAGTGGTCAGGTTCGGCCGGTTCTTCCAGGCGATCTCCCTGGCCGTCGTCCAGGGCATGCTCGCCGGCATCGGCCTGCCGCTGATGTTCAGCCAGGCGTACCCGGCGGCCGACGCGAAAGCCCCCGGCACGCCGATCGAGAACATGGCCGGCATCCCCGGCCTGCTCGCGGACACCTTCGGCGACCCGCAGACGATGATCGCGGCCGGCCTCGGCATCGCCACGGTCGTCCTGAGCTTCCTGTGGAAGAAGGCGCCCGCCCCGGTCAACAAGATCCCGGCCGCACTGGTCGCCGTGGGCGTCGGCATCGCGATCGCCGCGCTGCCCGGCGTGGAGGTGAAGACCCTCCAGGTGGGCAATCTGCTCGCCGCCGTCGACGTGCCCGGCGCAGGGCAGTTCGCGGGTCTCGCGGACGCCGGCATCATCACCGCGATCCTGACCTTCACCGTGATCGCGTCCGCCGAGTCGCTGTTCACCGCGGCCGCCGTGGACCGTATGCACGACGGACCGCGCACCCGCTACAACCCCGAACTGATCGCGCAGGGCGCCGGCAACACGGTCGCCGGGCTTCTCGGCGCGCTGCCCATCACGGCGGTGGTGGCCCGCAGTTCGGCCAACGTCCAGGCGGGCGCCAAGACGCGCCTCTCCCGCACCCTGCACGGCCTGTGGCTGCTCGCCTTCGCCCTGCTGCTCCCCCAGGTGCTGGCGCTGATCCCGGTCTCGGTCCTCGCGGGCGTGCTCATCCACAGCGGCTGGAAGCTGTTCGCGCCCGCGGAGTTCCCGAAGATGTGGAAGCAGGACCGCGGCGAGTTCACGGTGATGACGCTCACCACGCTGGTCATCGTGGCGACCGCGCTGCTGGAGGGCGTCCTGTTCGGTCTCGCGGCGGGGATCGTGCTGGCGGCGGTGCGGATGTCGCAGACGGTGATCCGGCAGCACGTGGAGGACGACACCGCGAAGGTGGTGATGGCGGGGAACGCGACGTTCCTGCGCCTGCCCCAGGTCATCGAGGCCCTGGAGGCCGCTGCCGAGTCGGGCAAGCCCAGGATCAGGCTCGACCTGACCGGCGTGACCCACCTCGACCACGCCTGCCGCAGCCAGGTGGAGGAGTACACCGCCCAGCAGCGCGGCAAGGGCCTGCGGGTGGAACTGCTGATGCCGGGCCCGGCGAAGCCGCAGAGCACGGAGGAGGCCACCGCGCAGCCGGCGAAGCCGGCGACGGACCGGCGCCCGGCCGGCTCCACAGCAGCGGGCCGTCTCCCCCGCCGCCCGACCTCCGCCCCCGGGAGGCCCGCCCGGCACGGGTCGGAGACCTTCCCCGAGCCGCCCCGTGCCCACGCCGACGCTCCGGCCGCCGCCCCCGGCCCCACGGCCGAGTGGTTCTACCTGGACACCCGGCCCATGCCGGAGGACTTCGCGGAGCGGTACGCACAGGAATACGCCCCGGGGTACGCGCAGAACTGAGTCCGGCACAGGGGCGTGGGCTACGCCTTGAGCCCCTCGAACCGCACCCCCGTGAGCCGCTCCGACTCCGTCCACAGCCGTTCGCCCGCCCGGTCCTCCAGAGTCCAGGGGGCCCGCCATGACGGGCCGGGCGCCCCGCGCCACATCGCGCGGGACGGGCCGGTGAAGGAGTCGGGGCGCACGCCGGGCGCGGTCGCGGCGTACAGGGTGGGCAGAGCGCCCTCCTCGGCGGACTGGGCGAAGACGCGGTTGCCGGCCTCCACCAGCCGTTCGGCGCGCCGGCGCCCCTCGGCGCGGACCCCGGCGGTCTGGAGGTTGGTCGCCGCGTACCCGGGGTGCGCGGCCGCCGCGGTCACATCGGCGCCGGACGCGTCGAGCCGTCGGGCCAGTTCGTGGGTGAAGAGCAGGTTGGCGGTCTTGGAGCGGCCGTAGGCGATCCAACGGCGGTACCGGCGCTCGCTGTTGAGGTCGTTCGGGTCGATGTTGCCGAGCACGTGGGCCATGCTGGAGACGGTCACCACGCGCGCGCCGGGCGAGTCGAGCAGCGTGGGCAGGAGCAGCCCGGTGAGGGCGAAGTGGCCGAGGTGGTTGACGCCGAACTGCGTCTCGAAGCCGTCGGCGGTGGTGCTGTAGGGCAGCGCCATCACACCGGCGTTGTTGACGAGCAGTTCGAGCCTCGCCTGGGGAAGACGGGCCGCGAACTCCCGCACGGAGGCGAGGTCTCCGAGATCGAGCGGCCGCAACTCGACGTCGGCGCCCGGCACTTCAACGGCCAGTCGCTCGACAGCCTCCCGCCCGCGTGACTCGCTGCGGCAGGCCAGCACCACGTGCGCGCCCCGTCGGGCCAGCTCCCGCGCCGTGACGTACCCGATCCCGCTGTTGGCGCCGGTGACGACCGCCGTGCGGCCGGACTGATCGGGGATGTCGCGCGTGCTCCAGGCGACAGACATGAAGATCTCCTTCCGCTGATGCCCCCAGCGTAGGCGCGCCCGCCCGTGCGCCCGCATCCCGACACCTCCCCATTACGCCATGTCCACGACATAGCTACCCTGCGCTCCTAGCCTCTCTCACCGCACGACCCCGCCGCCGGCCGGTGGCGGGCCGGTGTCGACACTCCTGGAGCTGACGTGGAACGTCGTACCCTCCTGCGTGCGGCCGTGCTCGGCGGAACCTCCGCCGCGCTCGGCGGAACCCTGTGGCGCGGCGCCGCGTACGCCGCGCCCGCCCAGCCCGGCGCCGGACCGTACGGGGCGCTCGGCGCTCCGGACGCGAGCGGCATCCGCCTCCCGGCCGGCTTCACCAGCCGGGTGATCGCCCGTTCCGGGCAGACGGTGCCCGGCACCTCGTACACCTGGCACAACGCCCCTGACGGTGGCGCGTGTTACGCCGACGGGACCGGCTGGATCTATGTGTCCAACTCGGAGATCAACCCGTCGGGCGGCGCGAGCGCGGTGCGGTTCTCCTCGACGGGGACGGTCACCTCGGCGTACCGCGTGCTGTCCGGCACCCGCACCAACTGCGCGGGCGGTAAGACGCCTTGGAACACCTGGCTGTCCTGCGAGGAGGTCGACCGGGGGTACGTCTACGAGACCGATCCGTGGGGTGTGAAGGCGGCGGTGCGGCGGGACGCGATGGGCCGCTTCAAACACGAGGCGGCGGCCGCCGACCCAGTGCGCCAGGTGATCTACCTGACGGAGGACGTTCCCGACGGCTGCTTCTACCGCTTCCGCCCGACGACCTGGGGCGACCTGTCCGCCGGGACGCTGGAAGTGCTGGTGGCGGGCAGCGCGACCAGCGGCCCGGTCCGCTGGTCCCGGGTCCCCGACCCCACCGGCGCCACCGCCACCCGCAACCAGGTGTCCGGCGCCAAGCGCTTCAACGGCGGCGAGGGCTGCTACTACGCCGACGGCACCTGCTGGTTCACCACGAAGGGCGACAACCGCGTCTGGCAGTACGACGCCGCCGCCCAGACCATCGAACTCGCCTACGACGACTCCCTGGTGACAAGCGGCACACCCCCGCTCACGGGCGTGGACAACGTCACCGGCACCGCGTCCGGCGACCTGTTCGTGGCGGAGGACGGCGGCAACATGGAGATCTGCGTCATCACCCCGGACGACGTCGTCGCCCCCTTCCTCCGGGTCGACGGCCAATCCCTCTCGGAGATCACCGGCCCGGCCTTCTCCCCCGACGGCACCCGCCTCTACTTCTCCAGCCAGCGCGGCACCTCGGGCAGTTCGTCGGGCGGCATCACCTACGAGGTGCGGGGCCCGTTCCGTTCGTGATCCCGACGGGGCCCGCACATCCCGCCGGTTCACACAATCATCACAACTAGGCCACATCTGCTCCACCTCGATGGATCACGGCTTACCGTCGTCCCTTCAAGCACCAGCCCTGGGGGGACGACACCATGACCAACCCGTACGCCACCGCTGCTCCCGTCCCGCCCAAGTGGGCCCGCAAGCGCTTCGTCCTGCCGGCCCTGGCGCTGGCCCTGTTCGTCGGCGTCGGCATCGGCGCCGGCGACGACGGAAAGGCCGCCTCCGACGCCAAGCCCCTTTCGGCCGAGCCCCGCCCGACGGTGACCGTCACCACGACGGCCACGGCGACGGCCGAGGCGGCGCCACGCCCCGCTACGACCGTGACGGCCACGGCGACGGTGAAGGTGCAGGTCACCAGGACGGTCACCGCACCGGCCCCGGCGAACGACGACACGACGTCCGACGACCAGGGCGCCTCCGGGGGCTCCGGAGGTTCCGGCGGCGCCGACGTGTACTACGCCAACTGCACCGAGGCCCGGGCCGCCGGCGCCACCCCGCTGCACCCGGGCGACCCCGGCTACGACCGCCACCTCGACCGCGACGGCGACGGCTCGGCCTGCGAGTAGCAGCCCCCGAAGCCCGCCCCACTCAACACAAGAGCCCGTATCGGCTCCTCCGGGACTGCCGACCGGCTCGGTCCGCTGACGCCTGACGCCCGCGAGGCCCCCCGCACGCGCACACGCCGCGGGGGACGGCGGACATGCTGACGGGCGGCCGCCCCTGGTGCCACCGCCGCGCACGAGCCAGTGGTTCCCCGGCGAGCGGGCCCGCGGAGCTCACGGGGTGGAGGACGCGGTCTGCGTCGGCGCCTGTGAGTCGCCGCCCGTGGACGCCGGGGGTGAGAACGCGAACAGGGCCACCAACGCGGCGACCACCGTCCCCCAGACGCAGATCGCGCCCACGAGATCGCGTGTATGCGGGCCGCCGCCCGTCACAGCCTGGTCCCTGAGGCGGTACACGGCCACCGCCGCCGTCGTCGCGACCAGCAGGATCAGGACTGCTGTGCCGTCCATGTGCAGTGTCATTGCCGGGCCTTCCGAGGATCGGGGCCTGCCCGCCGGCGTCCGGTGATGATTCCGGGCAGGCAGGCGCGACCGATGTGCTGCGTCGTGGCGTCGGACCGTGGGACGTAAGGGGCCGGACAGCCGCCGTGCAGGCATCCTGACACGCCGTTTTTCACGGTCCGGGGGCTTCCCAACTGCCGTCAGTCGCCCGTGAGTTCCGGAGTGCCTGACGTATGAGGTCAGAGTAGGGGATTCTCCCGGAGCCCCGTCATGAGCCGTATGTGTACAAACCCGCGGGTCGCACTTTGACGTTCTGCACAAGTCGGTCGGCGCGCGTGACCAGTGCGTCAGGTTCCGATTCGGCGCGGTGTGGCGTGCCCCTGCCCGATGCCCGCCCGCCCCGGGCCAGCGCGCCACGCGGTGCCGGGGCACGGCCCCGCCCAGGTGCCTCACGCCCCGTTCAGCGGCTTTGGTCATGCCTGCCTGGAGCCGTTCACCGCCGTCCACGCCCTACGAGGTTGGGCGGGCATGAACGCCCGCGAACGATTTTGGATCACGCTCTGATCAAGACGAACAGACCTCTCTCCGGTGCCATCCTGTCTCGATGGACCAAGGATTCGCGGCTTTGATCGCTGGGACAGCCGGAACGGTTGGAGCACGCAAACACTCGCCATGGGCAATCGGCGACTCTTTCAGTGGCTCAGTACGAGGCTGCCGAGCAAGCGCTAGCTGACCACTACAAGCAGTTCATCGCGGATGCGGGGGCCGCACTGCGAGCCCCGCATCTGCAGCACCTGGCGAGGCCCCTCCAGGTTCTGCAACGCAGGCACCCGGCGACGTATCGAGGGCACACCGAGGGCACAACGACTCCGCGCGGGTTCAACGACAACCAACGCCGGCAAACACCATTTGCCCTGGTCAGCGGCACTGCTCGACAGTCGCCGCAGATGATGCACAAGAGGGCGACACCCCCGCACAGGGTGTCGCCCTCCTCTTGCGTGCCGGAGCCGCCGCGATCGGTGCTGAGGGTCGGGGACCGCAGCGGCTCCGGGGTCTGGCGGGGGCCCTCAGGATCCTGAGGGCCCCGGCGGGGTCAGCGGTGATCGCTGCCCGTGGACTGCGTGGCCGCCCGGCCCGCTTCCAGGCGGGCCACCGGGATGCGGAACGGGGAGCAGGAGACGTAGTCCAGACCGACCTCGTGGAAGAAGTGCACCGACTCCGGGTCGCCGCCGTGCTCGCCGCAGACGCCGAGCTTGAGGTCGGGGCGGGTCGCACGGCCCGCCTCCGCCGCCAGCTTGACCAGCGAGCCCACGCCGTCCTTGTCGATCGTCTCGAACGGGGAGACGCCGAAGATGCCCTTCTCCAGGTAGGCCGTGAAGAACGAAGCCTCCACGTCGTCGCGGGAGAAGCCCCACACCGTCTGGGTGAGGTCGTTCGTGCCGAAGGAGAAGAACTCCGCCGCCTCGGCGATCTGACCCGCCGTGAGCGCGGCGCGCGGCAGCTCGATCATCGTGCCGATCGCGAGCTTCAGCTCGGTGCCCGTGGCCTCCTGCACCTCGGCGATGACCTGGTCGGCCTCCTCCCGCACGATCTCCAGCTCCTGGACCGTGCCGACGAGCGGGATCATGATCTCGGCGCGCGGGTCGCCCTTGGCGTTGCGGCGCTCGGCCGCCGCCTCGGCGATGGCGCGGACCTGCATCGTGAACAGGCCGGGGATGACCAGGCCGAGCCGTACGCCGCGCAGACCCAGCATCGGGTTCTGCTCGTGCAGACGGTGGACGGCCTGGAGCAGGCGCAGCTCGTTCTCGTGGGGCTCCTGACGGGACTCCGCCAGGGCCACGCGGACCGACAGCTCGGTGATGTCGGGGAGGAACTCGTGCAGCGGCGGGTCCAGGAGGCGGATCGTCACCGGGAGGCCGTCCATCGCCGAGAAGAGCTCGACGAAGTCCTTCTTCTGCAACGGGAGCAGCGCCTTCAGGGACTCCTCGCGCTCGGCCTCCGTGTCGGCCAGGATCAGCCGCTCGACCAGCTCACGGCGGTCGCCGAGGAACATGTGCTCCGTGCGGCACAGGCCGATGCCCTGGGCGCCGAAGCGGCGGGCGCGCAGCGCGTCCTCGGCGTTGTCGGCGTTGGCGCGGACCCTCAGGCGCCGCTTGCGGTCGGCGAAGGCCATGATCCGGTGGACCGCCTCGACCAGTTCGTCGGCGTCCTGGGCGCCGGCGTGCATACGGCCCTCGAAGTACTCCACGACCGGGGAGGGGACCACCGGGACCTCGCCCAGGTAGACCTTGCCGGAGGAGCCGTCGATGGAGATGACGTCGCCCTCCTCCACCACGTGGCCGCCCGGCACGGTCATCCGGCGGCGCTTGGTGTCGACCTCGAGCTCCTCCGCGCCGCAGACACAGGTCTTGCCCATGCCGCGCGCGACGACGGCCGCGTGGGAGGTCTTGCCGCCGCGGGAGGTGAGGATGCCCTCCGCCGCGATCATGCCGTCGAGGTCGTCGGGGTTGGTCTCACGGCGGACCAGGATGACCTTCTCGCCCGAGCGGGACCACTTGACGGCGGTGTACGAGTCGAAGACCGCCTTGCCGACCGCCGCGCCCGGTGAGGCGGCGATGCCCCGGCCGACCTGCGCGATCTTCGCGTTCTCGTCGAAGCGGGGGAACATCAGCTGGGCGAGCTGGGCCCCGTTGACACGCTGGAGCGCCTCCGCCTCGTCGATGAGCCCCTGGTCCACGAGCTGCGTCGCGATGCGGAAGGCCGCGCCCGCGGTGCGCTTGCCGACGCGGGTCTGGAGCATCCACAGCTGGCCGCGCTCGATGGTGAACTCGATGTCGCAGAGATCCTTGTAGTGGTTCTCCAGGGTCTCCATGATCTGCATCAGCTGGTCGTACGACTTCTTGTCGATCGACTCCAGCTCCGCGAGCGGGACCGTGTTGCGGATGCCGGCGACGACGTCCTCGCCCTGGGCGTTCTGCAGGTAGTCGCCGTAGACGCCCTGGTGGCCGGAGGCGGGGTCGCGGGTGAAGGCGACGCCGGTGCCGGAGTCGGGGCCGAGGTTGCCGAAGACCATGGAGCAGACGTTGACGGCCGTGCCGAGGTCGTGCGGGATGCGCTCCTGGCGCCGGTACAGCTTGGCGCGGTCGCCGTTCCACGAGTCGAAGACGGCCTTGATGGCGAGGTCCATCTGCTCGCGAGGGTCCTGGGGGAAGTCCCGGCCGGCCTCGGTCTTGACGATCTTCTTGAACTTGGTGACGAGCTTCTTGAGGTCGGCCGCCTCCAGCTCGGTGTCGACGGTGACCTTCTTGGCCGCCTTCGCCGCCTCCAGCGCGTCCTCGAACAGCTCGCCGTCGACGCCGAGGACGGTCTTGCCGAACATCTGGATGAGCCGGCGGTAGGAGTCCCAGGCGAAGCGGTCGTCGCCGGCCTGCTTGGCCAGGCCCTGGACCGACTTGTCGGAGAGGCCGATGTTCAGGACGGTGTCCATCATGCCGGGCATGGAGAACTTGGCGCCCGAGCGGACGGAGACGAGGAGCGGGTCGTCGGCCTGGCCGAGCTTCTTGCCCATCTTGCCCTCGAGGGCGTCGAGGTGGGCGCTGACCTCGTCACGCAGTGCCACCGGCTCTTCGCCGCTGTCGAGGTAGACCTTGCAGGCCTCGGTGGTGATGGTGAACCCGGGCGGGACCGGCAGGCCCAGGTTGGTCATCTCGGCGAGGTTCGCGCCCTTGCCACCGAGGAGGTCCTTGAGGTCCTTGTTGCCCTCGGTGAAGTCGTAGACGAACTTCACGCTCTCAACGGTCGCGGCCTGATCGGCTACCGGGAGATCTTTGTTTTCCGACACGGGTCTCGACTCCTCGAGGACGCGGTGGCTGCCCTGACGGCGAGGAACATACCCAGATCGAAGGCTTCTGGGTACGTCCACTTGCGCGTCATGCGCCCGTAACCGGTCGCCCGCCACGGGATCGAAAGTCAAAGCTGGGCAAGCGTTGAGCAGCCAATGTTTTCACTTCTTGAACGCAAGCCTCTCGACGAGTCCCGCAAAACGCTCATCTGAGCGGCTTGCGCCACGCTTGATTTCGATCGATGAACGATCAGAGGGTGGCACTCAGTGCCAGCCCTTGAGGAAGTGCATCCGCTCATGATCCGCTCATCTGAGCGCTGCACCTATCAAGGGTGGCGAGAATCACGCTGCCATGGCCGGGCGGATTTCACCATCCGGACGACGCCCCGAAGTCGCGTGCGCACGGGAATCATGCTCGGCGGCGGACCCGTCGGCGCTGATCACGGCGGTGGACGGGGCACGGAGGGACTTGGCGGGGCGTTTGCACGGTGTTTGCCCGCCGCTGGCCGTGCGGGGTGAACACCGGCCTGGAGCAAGCCGTACGAAAGGTGGCGGATCCCATGGCCCCCTGTCGGGTCCGCCGCTCCACCCGGCTTCGTACGGAAGGACCTCTCGGGTGCCCGCCTCCACACGCTCTCGCCACCTGCCCGACCCGAAGGAACCCGAGGACCCCGAGACGACCACTGAGAATCCCGGGATCAGTGAGAAGCCCGGGACCACTGAGAAGCCTGAGAACGCCGAGACCGCCGGGACCTCCGAGACCTCGCCTGACGCCGGGAACCCCGAACCTTCGCAGGACACCGAGCCCGGGGAACCTTCGCAGGACACCGAGCCCGGAAAACCCGAGAACCTGCAAGACGCCGAAACGCCGGCGAGCGACGAGCCCACCGGGACCCCCGACCCCGCCGAAACCCCCGAGGCTTCAGCGAGCGCCGAAGACGCCGAGAACGCCTCCCGCAAGCCCCACCCGGCCTCCTTCCGGGCCCGTCTCGCGCACTGGCGTTCCTGGCGGAGCCGACATCCGCGCGCCGCGCGGGCGCTGCGCTGGACGGCGACGATCCTGTCCGCCGTGCTCGTGCTCGGCGCCCTGCTGCTGCCGAACCAGCTCCAGATGCTCCGTACGGACCAGTTCCTGCGGCTGCCCGGCGAGGCGATCATCGCGGCGGCCCTGCTGCTGGCGCTGCCGCGCAAGGCCCGGGTGGCGGTCGCCGCCGCCGGCGGGGCGATCCTCGGGGCGCTGACCGTGCTGAACCTGCTGGACATGGGCTACGCCGAGTACCTCGGCCGCACCTTCAACCCGATCCTGGACTGGGGCCTGCTGGACGACGCCCAGTCCTACGTCGCCGACTCGATGGGCGAGGCGGTCGCCGTCGGCGCGGCCGTCGGCGTGGTGCTGCTGGTCGTGGGGCTGTTCGCCTCCATGGCGCTGGCCGTGGTGCGGCTGGGCAACCTGCTGGCGGACCACCGGCAGACCGCGACCCGGGCCACGCTGGCCGCGGGCACGGTGTGGATGACCTGCTCGGCCCTCGGGCTGCAGTACACGGGCGAGCCGATCGCCCAGGACCGGGCCGCGACCGCCCTGACCGACAAGGCCAGGGAGGTGCGCAAGACCCTGCGGGACGAGGCGGCCTTCGAGAAGGAGACCCGCGTCGACGCCTTCGGGAACACGCCCCCCGCGCAACTGCTGCCCGACCTGCGCGGCAAGGACGTGATCTTCACGTTCATCGAGAGCTACGGCCGGGTCGCGCTGACGGACCCGGAGATCTCACCCGGTGTGGACCGGGCCCTCGAGGCCGGCCAGCAGGCGCTGACGAAGGCCGGTTACCGCGCCAGGAGCGGCTGGCTGACGTCCTCGACGTTCGGCGGCGGCAGCTGGCTCGGGCACTCCACCACGATGTCGGGGCTGTGGATCGACAACCAGCAGCGCTACCGCACGGTGATGAACAGCGACCATCTGAGCCTGACCAAGGCGTTCGGCAAGACCGGCGCCTGGGACACGGTCGGGATCATGCCGGGTGTGCAGAAGGCCTGGCCGGAGCAGCGGTACTACGGCCTGGACAAGGTCTACAACGCCTTCCGCATGGGGTACCAGGGGCCGGCGTTCAGCTGGTCGACCATGCCCGACCAGTACGCCCTGGAGTCGTTCCAGCGTCTGGAGCACGGCAAGGACCGCGCCAAGCCGCTGATGGCGGAGATCATCCTGACCTCCAGCCACCAGCCGTGGGCCCCGGTGCCGGAGATGGTCGACTGGAAGGACCTCGGCGACGGTTCGGTCTTCGACAGCATCGAGAAGAAGGGCCAGAAGGCCTCCGAGATCATCAACGACTCCGGCAAGTCGCGTGTGGCGTACGGCAAGTCGGTGGAGTACTCGGTGACCGCGCTGACCCAGTGGCTGGAGCGCTACGGCACCGACGACACCGTGCTGGTCTTCCTCGGCGACCACCAGCCGATCACCCGGGTCAGCGGGAACACGTCCGTGCGGGACGTGCCGGTGTCGATCGTGGCGAAGGACCCGAAGGTGCTCGACAAGATCGCCGGCTGGAAGTGGACGGACGGGCTGAAGCCCGCACCCGACGCCCCGGTGTGGAGGATGGACTCGTTCCGCGACCGCTTCCTGACGGCGTACGGCTCGACGCCGCATCCGACGAAGTGAGCGGCCGCGGCCCGGCCGGTCAGCCCCCGGACGTGTCCAGTTCCGCGTCCTCGCCGACGCCGGCGCAGTCGTAGGGGTCCTTGAGCCAGCCGTCCGGCAGCACCACCCGGTTGTTGCCGGAGGTCCGGCCGCGGGGCCCGTCGGCGCCGGCGGGCCAGGGCTGGTCGAGGTCCAGTTCGTCGAGTCCGGCGCGCAGTTCGGCCAGAGAGGAGGTGATCGCGAGCCGCCGCCGCATCTCGGAGCCGACGGCGAAGCCCTTGAGGTACCAGGCGACGTGCTTGCGGAAGTCGACCACGCCCTTGGACTCGTCGCCGATCCACTCGCCGAGCAGGCCGGCGTGCCGGAGCATGACGTCGGCGACCTCGCGCAGGGAGGGGCGCGCGATGTCCTCGGTCCGGCCCTCGAAGGCGGCGACGAGGTCCGCGAACAGCCACGGCCGGCCCAGGCAGCCGCGCCCGACGACGACGCCGTCGCAGCCGGTCTCCCGCACCATCCGCAGCGCGTCCTCGGCGGACCAGATGTCGCCGTTGCCGAGGACGGGGATCTCCGGGACGTGTTCCTTCAGCCGGGCGATGGCCTCCCAGTCGGCGGTGCCGCCGTAGTGCTGGGCGGCCGTGCGGCCGTGCAGGGCGATGGCGGTGACGCCCTCCTCGACGGCGATGCGGCCGGCGTCGAGGTAGGTGATGTGGTCGTCGTCGATGCCCTTGCGCATCTTCATCGTCACCGGGAGGTCCCCGGCGCCGCTGACCGCCTCGCGCAGGATGGCGCGCAGCAGGTGGCGCTTGTACGGCAGGGCCGAGCCGCCGCCCTTCCTGGTCACCTTGGGGACGGGGCAGCCGAAGTTGAGGTCGATGTGGTCGGCGAGGCCCTCCTCCGCGATCATGCGGACGGCCTTGCCGACGGTCGCGGGGTCGACGCCGTACAGCTGGATCGAGCGCGGCTTCTCGGTCGCGTCGAAGTGGATCAGCTGCATGGTCTTCTCGTTGCGTTCGACCAGCGCGCGGGTGGTGATCATCTCGCTCACGAACAGGCCCTTGAGGCCGCCGTCGCCGCCCTTCGCCTCGCCTCCGGCGAAGCCCTCGCCTCCGGTGGGGCTCTCGTCTCCGGTGGAGCCTCCGCCGCCGGCCGAGCCTTCGTCCCCGAAGCCCGCGCCTTCGGCGAAGTGCCTGCACAGGGTGCGGAAGGGGGCGTTGGTGATGCCGGCCATCGGGGCCAGCACGACGGGGGTCCGGACGGTGTGCGGGCCGATCTGCAGCGTCGTGTTCTTGGTGGGCGCGGTCGTGGGCATCCCCCCATTCTCACCCACCGCATGGCGGGACGACGATATTCATTAGTTAGGCGTACTATGCATGCATGCCCGAGCTCAGCCACCGCCGACGTCTGCTCGTCCTCGCGATCTGCTGCATGAGCCTGCTGATCGTGAGCCTGGACAACACCGTCCTCAATGTGGCGCTGCCCGCCGTGCAGCGCGACCTGCACGCCTCCACCGCCGGTCTGCAGTGGACCATCGACGCCTACACACTGGTCCTGGCCGCGCTGCTGATGCTCGCGGGTTCGACCGCGGACCGGATCGGCCGCCGGAAGGTGTTCCTGGCGGGCCTGGTGCTGTTCTCGGCCGGGTCCCTGCTCTGTTCCCTCGCGCCGAACCTGGAGCTGTTGATCGCGGCGCGGATGGTGCAGGCCGTCGGCGGGTCGATGCTCAACCCGGTCGCCATGTCGATCATCACCAACACCTTCACCGACCCTCGCGAGCGCGCCCGCGCGATCGGCGCGTGGGGCGCTGTCGTCGGCATCTCGATGGCGGCGGGCCCGCTGGTGGGCGGGGTGCTGGTGGAGTCCGTCGGCTGGCGCTCCATCTTCTGGCTCAACCTGCCGGTCGGCCTCGCCGCCCTGCTGCTCACCCTCCGGTTCGTCCCGGAGTCCCGGGCCCCCAAGGCCCGCCGCCCCGACCCGGTCGGCCAGTTGCTGGTCATCACCCTCTTCGGCTCGCTGACGTACGCGATCATCGAGGCGCCGACGGCCGGGGCCGCCACCAGCCTGCCCTTCGGGGCGGTCGCGCTGGCCGCCCTGGCCGGGCTGCTGCGCTACGAGCCGCGGCGCGAGGAGCCCCTCATCGACCTGCGGTTCTTCCGGTCGGCGCCCTTCACCGGGGCCACGGTGATAGCGGTCAGCGCCTTCGCCGCGCTCGGCGGCTTCCTGTTCCTGTCAACGCTCTACCTGCAGAACGTGCGCGGTCTGGACGCCCTGCACGCCGGTCTGTGGATGCTGCCGATGGCGCTGCCCACGTTCCTGTGCGCGCCGCTGTCCGGGCGGCTCGTCGGCAGTACGGGACCGCGGCTGCCGCTGCTCGTCGCCGGGGCGGCGATGACGGCGAGCGCGGTGCTGTTCGCCGCGTTCGACGCGGAGACCTCCGACGGCACACTGTTCCTCGGGTACGCCCTGTTCGGCATCGGCTTCGGATTCGTCAACGCGCCGATCACCAACACGGCGGTGTCCGGCATGCCCCGCGCCCAGGCGGGCGTCGCCGCCGCCGTCGCCTCCACCAGCCGTCAGCTGGGGCAGACCCTCGGCGTCGCGGTGGTCGGCGCGCTGCTGGCGGCGGGCGTCGGGAGTTCCTCGTACCGGGAGGCGTTCGTGTCCGCCGCGACGCCGGGATGGTGGGTCCTGACCGCCTGCGGCCTCGCCGTCCTCACCGTCGGCGCGGCCACCACGGGCCCCTGGGCCCGCGGCACCGCCGAACGGGCCGCGGCGCAGTTGGACGCCGAGGAGATCAAGGAGGCGGTGGGCGCCCCGGGTTCGCGCTGAGCGGACCGGCCCGGCCCGGCGCTCACGCCGCCGGCACGGCGGGCGCCTCGCGGCAGGCGATCTCGTGCAGCAGCTCCAGCCGCCTCCTCGACTCCTCGTCCACCGGCGTGTAGGTCACCATCCGCGCGCCCTGTTCCGGCCGGAGCCAGAGATCGACGTGGTGCAGGGTGAGCGGGCCCACGTGGTGGTTGACGAAGTACTTGGTCCGGCTGCGGGCGCTGACGACCTCGTAGCGCTCCCAGTTCTCGCGGAACTCCGGTGACTCCGTCTGGAGCCGCTTGACCAGCATCTTCCAGGCCGGCTCGGTGAGGTGGCCGGCCATCGCGGCACGCAGCTTGGCGGCCATCAGCCGCATCGTCTCCTCCAGGCGGACGACGGACGCGCGCCAGTCGGGGTGGGTGTGGACGAGGAGCATGCAGTTGCGGTCCTCGGGCGGGATCGCGTCGAGGTCGCCCATGAGACGGGCGTAGGTGCGGTTGTAGGCGAGGATGTCGTAGCGGCTGTTCTGGACGCAGGCCGGGAGGGGTTCGAACTGGCGCAGCGTCTCGCGCAGGGCGTCGCTGACACCTTCGCAGGCCGCGGTGGGCGCCGGATCGGTGGCGGCGGCCAGCTGGAAGAGGTGGGCGCGTTCGCTCGCGTCGAGCATCAGGGTGCGGGCCAGGGCGTCCAGGACCTGTACGGAGACCTGGATGTCCCGGGCCTGTTCGAGCCACGTGTACCAGGTGACCCCGACCGCGGAGAGCTGGGCCACCTCCTCGCGCCGCAGACCGGGCGTGCGCCGGCGGGCGCCGCGCGGCAGGCCGACCTCTTCCGGGGTGATCCGCTCGCGGCGGCTGCGCAGGAAGGCCGCGAGCTCGTGGCGGCGGATCTCCGCGCCGCCCTCCGTGCGTCCGGCCGCGTCCTGGACCATCGTCGTCATGCCTCCAGCCTGCCGCCCCGCGGATCCTGGTTCCAGGTGGCGCTGCTACCAGGATAAGGAGACTCTGGTACCCCTTTGGGGGTCGGGAGCAGGCTCGGCCCCGTGACTGACACTCTGACCACGACGCCTTCGGCCGCGCCACGGTCGGCCCCGGCCGCGGATTCCCGTGCGCTGGGCCCGCTGGGACTCCTCACCGTCCTGCTGGGCGCGGCACTGCCCCTCATCGACTTCTTCATCGTCAACGTCGCCCTCCCCTCGCTCGCCGCCGACCTTTCCGCGAGCGAGTCCGTCCTCGAACTCGTCGTCGCCGGCTACGGGGTGGCGTACGCCGTCCTGCTCGTCCTCGGCGGGCGGCTCGGCGACCTGTTCGGGCGGCGCCGGCTCTTCCTGGCCGGCATGGCCGCCTTCGGTCTGACCTCGCTGGCCTGCGGACTCGCGCCCGGCGCCTGGGGGCTGGTCGCCGCGCGGGTCGCGCAGGGCGCGGCGGCCGCCGCGATGGTGCCGCAGGTGCTGGCCACCATCCAGGCGGCCACCGAGGGCCCGCGCCGGGCCCGGGCGATGAGCCTGTACGGCGCGACCGCCGGCCTGTCGATGGTGGCGGGCCAGATCCTGGGCGGCGTCCTGGTCGCCGCCGACATCGCCGGCGTCGGCTGGCGCTCGGTCTTCCTGGTGAACGTGCCCGTCGTGGCCGTCGGCCTGGCGCTGGCCGTGCGCAGCGTCCCGGAGACCCGCTCGCGGCGGCCGGAGCCGGTGGACGGCCCCGGCACGGTGCTGCTGGCCGTGACCCTGCTGACGTTGCTGGCCCCGCTCACCGAGGGCCGGGCGGCGGGCTGGCCGCTGTGGACGTGGCTGTCGCTGGCCGCGTCCCCGCTCGCGGCGGCGGCCTTCGTCGCGGTGGAGCGCCGGGCGGACCGGCTCGGCCGTACGCCGCTGGTGCCGCCGAGCCTGTTCGCGCTCACCACGCTGCGCCGAGGGCTGATGATCATGGCGCCGCTCGCGATCGGGTTCAGCGGGTTCATGTTCGTCCTGGCGGTTGCCCTCCAGGAGGGGGCCGGGCTGGGACCGGTGCGGGCCGGGCTGTCGCTCGCGCCGATGGCGGTGGCGTTCTTCGCGGCCTCGCTCGCCGGGCCCCGGCTGGTGGCCCGCTTCGGCGCCCGCGTGGTGACGGCGGGTGCGGTGGCGCAGTTCGCCGGCGTGGGCCTGATCATGGCGGCGGTGTGGCAGGGCTGGCCGGAGCCGGGGTTCCTGGCGCTGCTGCCGGGCACGGCGGTGGCGGGTGCGGGGCAGGCGCTGCAGTTGCCGGTGGTGATGCGGATCGTGATGTCCGAGGTGCCGCCGGACCGCGCGGGCGTCGGCAGCGGTGTCATGGTGACGACGCAGCAGGCCTCGCTGGCCCTGGGCGTGGCCACGCTGGGCACGCTGTTCCTCTCCCTTGCCCCGGGATGGGGGATGCGGGACGCGACGCTGGTGACGTTGGCCGTCCAGCTTGCCGCGATCGTCCTGACCGGGCTGCTGAGCCTGCGCCTGCCGCGCGGGGTGCGGTGAGCGGAGGGTGCTGGGGGCTCAGGCTGCTCGGAGGGCTCTCAGCAGGAGGTCCACCAGGGCGGTGAAGTCCGCGTCGGCTTCCGGGCGTTGCCAGACCTTGGCGTAGCCGGGGTCGTGGAAGCGGGCGGTGGCGTGGAAGACGGTGCGGGCCTCGGCCGCGGGGTCGGTGGCGGTGAAGACGCCGGCGGCGACGCCCGCCTCGATGATCCGGGTGAGCTGTCCGGTCAGCTCGGCCAGGTGCTCGCCGACCACCGCGCCGGCCTCGCCGGTCAGCACCTGGTAGGTGGCGAACAGTTCGGGATCGTCCCCCGCCTTGCGGCGCTTGGCCTCGAAGAGGGTCGCCAGCCAGACGCGCAGCCGGGTCTGCGGGTCGCGCCCCTCGTCGGCGGCGATGCCGGCGAGGTCCTGCGAGGCGCGGTCCAGCCAGCGCTTGGTCACCGCCTCGCGCAGCGCCGCCTTGGTGCGGAAGTGGCGGTAGACGCTGCCGTGGCTGACGCCGAGCGCGCGGGCCACGTCCACCACGGTGGCCTTGGCCGGGCCGTGGCGGCGCAGCACCTCCTCGGTGGCTTCGAGGATGCGCTCGGCGGTCAGGGTCTCGGAGGTCTGCGGTGCCATGCTCCGACCGTACCGGGAGCGCGGATCAGCGTTCGCTGTCGAGGTGCGCCATCGCGGCCGGCGCGTACCGCTCGCCGGCGGCCGCGTCGGCCGGCACGGCCGCCTCGATCGCCGCGAGGTCGTCCGCGTCGAGGACGACGTCCAGCGCGCCCAGCGACTCCGTCAGCCGCTCCCGGGTGCGGGCGCCGATCAGCGGGACGATGTCCTCGCCCTGGGCCAGGACCCAGGCGATGGCGATCTGGGCGACGGAGACGCCCTTCTGCTCGGCGATCTTCCGCAGCGACTCCACCAGGGTCAGGTTGTGCCGGAGGTTGTCGCCCTGGAAGCGGGGCGCGTGGGCGCGGAAGTCGTTCGCGGCGAGCTGCCGGTCGGCCGAGAAATGCCCGGAGATCAGACCCCGGGACAGCACTCCGTAAGCGGTGACGGAGATGCCGAGCTCGCGGAGGGTGGGGAGGATCTCCCGTTCGATGCCGCGGGTGATCAGGCCGTACTCGATCTGGAGGTCGGCGATCGGGGCGGTGGCGGCGGCCCTGCGGATCGTCTCGGCGCCGACCTCGCTCAGGCCGATGTGGCGGACGTACCCCTTCTCGACGAGTTCGGCGATGGCGCCGACGGTCTCCTCGATGGGGACGTCCGGGTCCAGGCGGGCGATGCGGTAGACGTCGATGTGGTCGACGCCGAGGCGCTGGAGGGAGTAGGCGGCGAAGTTGCGCACGGCGGCCGGGCGGCCGTCGTAGCCGGACCAGGCGCCGTCCGGGCCGCGCAGCGCGCCGAACTTCACGCTGATCAGAGCCTGTTCACGGCGAGCGACGGGCGCGGTGCGCAGGGCCTCGCCGATGAGCAGTTCGTTGTGGCCCATGCCGTAGAAGTCGCCGGTGTCGAGCAGGGTCACGCCGGCCTCCAGGGCGGCGTGGACGGTGGCGATCGACTCGGTGCGGTCCGCGTCGCCGTACAGCGCCGACATGCCCATGCAGCCGAGGCCGAGGGCAAAGACGCGGGGGCCGGTCGTTCCGAGGGTGCGGGTCTCAAGGGTCATGGGATCCAGCCTGACATGACAGCTGACAGATTTCAATATTTGTCATCTGTCATCAAACCTCCACGCCGACACCTCGGCCCCGCGCCGGACATGCCCCGAATGACCGAAGGCCCCGGTTCCGAAACAGAACGTTCCGGAACCGGGGCCTTCGCAGCCCGGTCAGAGGCGATACGCGTCAGCAGCCGACCAGACGGCTCGCGAGGTAGCCCTCGATCTGGTCCAGCGACACGCGCTCCTGCTTCATGGAGTCACGCTCGCGCACCGTCACCGCGTTGTCCTCGAGGGTGTCGAAGTCGACGGTGACGCAGTACGGCGTGCCGATCTCGTCCTGGCGGCGGTAGCGGCGGCCGATCGCGCCGGCGTCGTCGAACTCGATGTTCCAGTTCTGGCGCAGCGCCTGGGCGAGGCCCTTGGCCTTCGGGGACAGCTCCGGGTTGCGGGAGAGCGGGAGCACCGCGACCTTCACCGGGGCGAGGCGGTGGTCCAGGCGCAGCACCGTGCGCTTCTCCAGCTTGCCCTTGGCGTTGGGGGCCTCGTCCTCGACGTAGGCGTCCAGCAGGAACGCCAGCATCGCGCGGCCGACGCCGGCCGCCGGCTCGATGACGTACGGCGTCCAGCGCTCCTGGGCCTCCTGGTCGAAGTAGGAGAGGTCCTGGCCGGAGGCCTTCGAGTGGGCGCCGAGGTCGTAGTCGGTGCGGTTGGCGACGCCCTCGAGCTCGCCCCACTCGTTGCCGCCGAACTGGAAGCGGTACTCGATGTCAGCGGTGCGCTTGGAGTAGTGGGAGAGCTTCTCCTTCGGGTGCTCGTACCACCGCATGTTCTCCTCGCGCAGGCCCAGACCGGTGTACCAGTTCCAGCGCTGCTCCATCCAGTACTCCTGCCACTGCTCGTCCTCGCCCGGCTTGACGAAGAACTCCATCTCCATCTGCTCGAACTCGCGGGTGCGGAAGATGAAGTTGCCGGGCGTGATCTCGTTGCGGAAGGACTTGCCCATCTGCGCGATGCCGAACGGCGGCTTGCGGCGCGAAGTGGTCTGCACCTGGGCGAAGTTGGTGAAGATGCCCTGGGCGGTCTCGGGGCGCAGGTAGGCGACGGAGCCGGAGTCCTGCGTGGGGCCGAGGTGGGTGGAGAGCAGGCCCGAGAACTGCTTGGGCTCGGTGAAGGTGCCCTTGTTGCCGCAGTTGGGGCAGTTCAGGTCCGCCAGTCCGTTCTCCGGGAGGCGGTTGTGCTTGGCCTCGTAGGCCTCCTCCAGGTGGTCCGCGCGGAACCGCTTGTGGCAGGAGGTGCACTCGGTGAGGGGGTCGGTGAAGGTGGCGACGTGGCCCGACGCGACCCAGACCTCGGGGGCCAGGATGACGGACGAGTCGAGGCCGACCACGTCCTCGCGCGACGTCACCATGTAGCGCCACCACTGGCGCTTCAGGTTCTCCTTGAGCTCGACACCCAGCGGTCCGTAGTCCCAGGCGGCGCGCTGGCCGCCGTAGATCTCACTACAAGGGAATACGAAGCCACGGCGCTTGCTCAGGCTGACGATGGTGTCGATCTTGTCGGCGGCCACGGTGCTCTCTTCATAACGACGACGAATACTGACGGGTGCGGCGCGTAGCGCCTCGATGAGGGGTGGTGGTCGGGAGACGGGCGGGCGAAGCGAGATGCTTCCAGCGAATGCTTCAGCGTACCGGCGGTGCCTGCCCCTCAATCAAATCGGTCCACTGCTCAGACCGTGACGAATCGCTTGTTGACAACGGTTTCCATCATTGTTGAAAATGACTGTCATGAACGTACGACGCCTCATACCGGGCACCGCGGTCGCGGCGGTCACCGCCCTCGGCCTCACCACCCTCACCGCCTGCTCCGGCCAGAGCGCCGCGGCGGGCAACACGGACAAGTTCGACGTCGTCGCGTCGTTCTACCCGATGGCCTTCCTCGCCGAGCGCATAGGCGGCGGCCACGTCCACGTCAGCAGCCTCACCGGGCCCGGCCAGGAACCGCACGACCTGGAGCTCAGCACCCGGCAGCGAGTCCAGGTCGAAGAGGCCGACGCGCTCCTGTACCTCAAGAACCTCCAGCCCGCCGTCGACGACGCGGTGGCCCAGTCCGAGGTCAAGACGAAGATCGACGCCGCGAAGCTCACCACGCTGGAACAGCACGGCAGCGAGGTCGGCGGCCACGCGGCCGAGCACGACCACGAGCACGGCGAGGAGGAAGCCGGCCTCGACCCTCACATATGGCTCGACCCGGTCAGGTACGCCGAGGTCGCCAAGGGCGTCGGCGCGGCCTTCGAGAAGGCCGACCCCGGCCACGCGGCCGACTACAAGAAGAACACCGCCGCCCTCGTCTCCGAACTGGACGCCCTGAACACCCAGTTCAAGACCGGTCTCGCGAACACCCGGACCAAGGTCTTCATCACCACCCACGCCGCCTTCGGCTACCTCGCCGAGCGCTACGGCCTGACCGAGGAGGCCATCAGCGGCCTCGACCCCGAGTCGGAGCCGAGTGCCGCCCGCGTCCGCGAACTTGAGAAGATGGCGAAGGCCGACGGCGTCTCGACCGTGTTCTACGAGACCCTCGTCAGCGACAAGACCGCCAAGACCGTCGCCAAGGACGCCGGACTGAGGACGGACGTCCTCGACCCGATCGAGGGCATCACCGGGAAGTCCCGCGGCAAGGACTACTTCGCGGTCCAGAAAGCCAACCTCAAGGCGCTGCAGACGGCCCTGGGAACCAAGTGATCTCTACGGAGGGCGTCATGGACACCGGCGTCACAGAGGGCGAACGCGAGCCCGTCATCACCCTCGAAGGGGTCCGCGCGGAACTGGGCTCACGCCCCGTCCTGCGCGGCATCGACCTGACCGTACGGCGCGGCGAGGTCGTCGCGCTGCTCGGCGCGAACGGCTCCGGCAAGTCCACCGCCGTGCGCACCGTCATCGGCCAGGTCCCGGTCACCGCCGGCCGGATCGAGCTGTTCGGCGCCGACCGCGGGCGCTTCCGCGAGTGGCGGCGCGTGGGCTACGTACCGCAGCGCACCACCGCCGCCGGCGGCGTCCCCGCCACCGTCACCGAGGTCGTCTCCTCCGGCCGGCTGTCCCGGGCCCGCTTCGGCATCCTGCGCAAGGCCGACCACCAGGCCGTGACCCGCGCCCTGGACCTCGTCGGCATGGCCGACCGGGCCAAGGACTCCGTGAACGCCCTCTCCGGCGGCCAGCACCAGCGGGTGCTGATCGCCCGCGCGCTCGCCGCCGAACCCGAACTGCTGATCATGGACGAGCCGATGGCGGGCGTCGACCTCGCCAGCCAGGAAGTCCTCGCCCGTACCCTGGAGAAGCAGGTCGCCCAGGGTGCCACGGTCCTGCTCGTCCTGCACGAACTCGGCCCGCTGGAACCCCTCATCGACCGCGCCGTCGTCCTGCGCGACGGCTGCGTGACGCACGACGGCCCGCCCCCGCGCGCGGTCGGCCAGCACGCCCTGCCCGGCCACGACCACGTACACCCGCACGCGCCGGCGGGCGCCGAACCGATCCGCACGGGACTGCTGAGCTGATGGACTTCTTGAACTACGCCTTCATGCAGCGGGCGCTGCTCGCCGCCGTCCTGGTCGGCGTCACCGCCCCCGCCGTCGGCATCTACCTCGTCCAGCGCCGCCAGGCCCTCATGGGCGACGGTATCGGCCATGTCGCGATGACCGGCGTCGGCCTCGGCTTCCTGCTGACCTGGTCCCCGGTGTGGATGGCCACCGCCGTCTCCGTCCTCGGCGCGGTCCTCATGGAACTGATCCGCTGGTACGGCCGCACCCGCGGCGACATCGCCCTGGCGATGCTCTTCTACGGCGGCATGGCCGGCGGCGTGATGTTCATCAACCTCGCGCCGACCGGCTCCAACGCCAACCTGAACTCCTACCTCTTCGGCTCCCTGTCGACCGTGTCGGAGTCCGACGTCACCGCGATCTGCGTACTCGCCGCCTTCGTCGTCCTCGTCACCCTGGGCCTGCGCCGGCACCTGTTCGCCGTCAGCCAGGACGAGGAGTTCGCCCGGGTGACCGGACTGCCCGTGCGTGCCCTGAACCTGCTGACCGCGGTCACCGCCGCCGTCACGGTGACCGTCGCCATGCGGGTCGTCGGACTCCTGCTGGTCTCCGCGCTGATGGTGGTCCCGGTCGCGGCGGCCCAGCAGCTCACCCGCAGCTTCACGGCGACGTTCGCCGTCGCCGTGGCCATCGGCGTCACCGTCACCCTCGGCGGCACCGTCACCTCGTACTACCAGGACGTCCCGCCCGGCGCGACGATCGTGCTGCTCACCATCGGCGCGTTCATCGCCCTGACCGCGCTCGCCGCCCCGCTCGCCCGACGACGCGCCCGCGCGGCCGCCGCCGCCCAGCCCGCCGGGGACCCCGCGGAGTGCGCGATTCCGGCCACCAGGGAAGCGGGTGACGGCATCGGCGTCTGACCGCACCCGGCCCGGGCTGGCACAATGGCCCGGCAAGCCGCAGACGTGAACCGAGCCAACGGAGGAGGCAACGGTGACGACCGCTGGACCGCCCGTGAAGGGCCGCGCCACCAGGCAGCGTGCCGCAGTGGCGGCGGCGCTCGACGAGGTCGATGAGTTCCGCAGCGCGCAGGAACTCCACGACATGCTCAAACACAAGGGCGACTCGGTCGGACTGACGACGGTCTACCGCACCCTCCAGTCCCTCGCCGACGCCGGCGAGGTCGACGTCCTGCGCACCTCCGACGGCGAGTCCGTCTACCGCCGCTGCTCCAGCGGCGACCACCACCACCACCTTGTCTGCCGCAGCTGCGGCAAGGCGGTCGAGGTCGAGGGCCCCGCGGTGGAGACGTGGGCGGAGGCCATCGCCTCGGAGCACGGGTTCGTGAACGTGGCGCACACGGTGGAGATCTTCGGGACCTGTGCGGAGTGCTCCGCGGGTTGAGCCGTGCTCTTGAGCGGGGCGTTCGGGGCGCGGTGCCTGGGGGCTGTGCCCCCAGACCCCCTTCGGCCCTGGACGGGCCTCGTCCTCAAACTCCCCAGAGGGGGGACCCCCAGACGGGCTGGTGAGCCCAGCCCGGTCGGAGAGTGCTGCTACTCCCCTTGCCTGCCCTCCATCGCCAAGAGCTCCTCGTTGGGGATGGCTCCGCCGAAGCGGCGGTCGCGGGAGGCGTATTCGATGCAGGCGCGCCACAGGTCGCGGCGGTCGAAGTCGGGCCACAGGACGTCCTGGAAGACCAGCTCGGCGTACGCGCTCTGCCAGAGCAGGTAGTTGGACGTGCGCTGCTCGCCGCTGGGCCGCAGGAACATGTCGACGTCCGGCATGTCCGGGTAGTACAGGTACTTCTGCAGCGTCTTCTCGTTGACCTTCGACGGGTCGAGACGGCCCGCCTTCACGTCCTCGGCGAGGGCCTGCGCGGCGTCGGCGATCTCGGCGCGGCCGCCGTAGTTCATGCAGAAGTACAGGGTGAGCCGGTCGTTGTCCTTGGTCTGCTCCTGGGCGATCTGGAGCTCCTTGGCGACCGACTTCCACAGCTTGGGCATGCGGCCGACCCAGCGCACCCGGATGCCCAGTTCGTCGAGCTGGTCGCGGGTCTTGCGGATGAAGTCGCGGTTGAAGTTCATCAGGAAGCGCACCTCGTCGGGCGAACGCTTCCAGTTCTCGGTGGAGAAGGCGTACAGGGAGATGTTCTTCACACCGATCTCGACCGCGCCCTGGAGCACGTCGAGCACTCGCTCGGCACCGACCTTGTGCCCCTCGGTGCGGGGCAGACCGCGCTCCTTCGCCCAGCGGCCGTTGCCGTCCATGACGATCGCCACGTGCTCCGGAACCAGCTCACCTGGCACCTTCGGCGCGCGGGCGCCGGACGGGTGCGGTTCCGGCGCCTTGTACTCCCGACGCTGCCGCCCCAGGAACCCGCGTACCACCATGTGTGTCTTCTCTCCTCTAGCCGCTTACTTCTCTACGTACCGAAGGGAGCGCAGGCCGCGCTCCATGTGCCAGTGCAGGTAGGCGGAGACCAGTCCGCTGCCCTCCCGGACGTGGCGTGCCTCGCACGCGTCCGCCGTCTCCCAGTCTCCCGTGAGCAGCGCGCCCAGCAGTTCCAGGGTCTGCGGCGAGGGTACGACGCTGCCGGGGACCCGGCAGTCGGCGCAGACGGAACCGCCGGAGGCCACGGAGAAGAACCGGTTCGGGCCGGGCATGCCGCACTTGGCGCAGTCGCCGAAGCTGGGCGCGTAGCCGTTGACGGCGAGGGAGCGCAGCAGGAACGCGTCGAGGACGAGATGGGGGGCGTGCTCGCCCCGGGCCAGCGTCCTCAGGGCGCCCACGAGCAGCAGGTACTGCTGCACGGCCGGCTCGCCCTCGTGGTCGGTGAACCGCTCGGCGGTCTCCAGCATGGCGGTGCCGGCGGTGTAGCGGGCGTAGTCGCTGACGATGCCGCCGCCGTACGGCGCGATGGTCTCGCTCTGCGTGCACAGCGGCAGCCCACGGCCGACCAGCTCGCTGCCCCGCGCGAAGAACTGCACGTCCACATGCGAGAACGGCTCCAGCCGCGCCCCGAACTTCGACTTGGTCCGCCGCACCCCCCGAGCGACCGCCCGCACCCGCCCGTGCCCCCGCGTGAGCAACGTGATGATGCGGTCGGCTTCGCCGAGCTTCTGCGTGCGAAGAACGACGCCGTCATCCCGGAACAGACTCATCGGACACCGCCGCAGGCCTGCTGGGGGTGCGGGGGTCGCCCCCCGCAACGACGCAGCATGATGCGGTCGGCCTCGCCGAGCTTCTGCGTGCGAAGAACGACGCCGTCATCCCGGAACAGACTCATCGGACACCGCTGTCGAACAGGCTCATGGGTTCATTCTCGCCCATGCCGGGAGGGGGGTGGGCGGGCACCGTAGGATCGCCCGGGTGGTGCGGTGGGCGTTGGGACGCGACTTCGGGTGGCTGTGGGGGGCGTACGCGGTCAGCGCGTTCGGGACCCGGCTGGCGTTCGACGCGTTCCCGCTGATCGCCGTGCTGGTGCTGCACGCCGGGCCGGCCGAGGTGGCGGCGCTGGCCGCCGTGGGGCCGGCGGTCGGGGCGCTGCTGGCGGTGCCGCTCGGGCCGTGGGTCGAGTTCCGGCGGAAACGGCCGGTGATGATCACGGCGGACCTGGTGCGGTGCGCGGTGCTGCTGAGCGTGCCCGTCGCTTACTGGCTGGGCGGGCTCGGCGTCGGCCAGTTGCTGCTGGTGTCCGCGGTCGTCGCCGCGGCCGACATCTCCTTCACCGCGGCGAGCGGCGCCTTCCTGAAGTCGCTGCTGCCGCCGGAGCGCCTGCTCGCCGCCAACGGCCGCTTCGAATCGACGAGTTGGACGGCCACCATGCTGGGTCCGCCCCTGGGCGGCGCCGCGATCGGCCTGTTCGGCCCGGTCGTGACGGTCGTGGCGGACGCGGTCAGCTATCTGCTGTCGGCGGCGGGGCTGCGGGCGATCCGGGCGCGCGAGCCGGCGCCGGCGCGGGTGACCGCGGCGCGGGACGGGCAGCGGCTGCGCGCCGGGGACCTGCTCGCCGGCTGGCGGCACCTGTTCGCGCATCCCGTGCTGCGGCCGCTGTTCCTCAACGCCGCGCTGGTCAACGGGCTGATCATGGCGGCCTCGCCGCCGCTGGCCGTGCTGATGCTGGGCCCGCTGGGCTTCGCCCCCTGGCAGTACGCGCTGGCCTTCGCCGTGCCCTGCGTCGGCGGGCTGATCGGATCCCGGCTGGCGCCCCGGCTGGTGGCCCGGTACGGCCGCCGGCGGGTGCTGCTCGGCACGGGGGTGCTGCGCGCGTGCTGGTCGCTCGGGCTGGCCTTCGTCGGGCCGGGCGTCGCCGGGCTCGTCCTGGTGATGACGGTGGAGCTGGGATTGATCGCCTGCGCGGGTGTGTTCAACCCCGTCCTCGCCACCACCCGGCTGGAGCTGACCCCGACGGACCGGGTGGCCCGTACGCTCTCGGCGTGGTCGGTGGGGACCAAGGCGAGCGTGGCGGCCATGACCGCGTTGTGGGGCGGCCTGGCCGCTCTCACCGGGCCGCGCACCGCGATCGCTCTCGCGGGCGCGCTGCTGCTGGCGACACCGCTGCTGCTCCTGGCCGTACGGCGCGCGGAGACGGCAGCGGATCGGGCGGCCGCCGAGATCACCGAGGCCGCCTGACCCGGGTGCCGCGGCCGGACCGGTGGGACCGGGCCCGGCCGGGCGTCACCGGCGGTCAGTCCGGGTCGGAGCCGCCGCTCCTGACCCGTACCTGGCCGGGCAGGCCGTTCGGGGAGTTGCCCGGGTCGGCGGCGTCCCACAGCAGGTTGAACCGGCGGCGCAGGGGCTCGACCTCGTTCGCGCGGGCGTTGATCGTGGTGGAGGAGTTCACGCTGAGCTGGTCGGCGTGGATCTCGTACGTCAGCGCCTCGTCGAACACGATGAAGTCGATCATCTTGCCGCGCCGGAAGTACGGCGGGAGCTCCTCCAGCGCGACCACCCGCACGTCGATCCCCATGTCCCGCTGCTCGGTGCAGATCGGCCCCAGGGCGGAGAACTCTTCGGGCCGTTTGACGATGAACAGCCGCCGCACCCGGATACGGCGTTCGGGGTCGAGGATGGCCTCCCGCTGGGCGGTGAGGTAGCGGCCGGCGGGTTCGGTGTTCCAGAAGCTGTCGTCTACGACGGTGGTGCTGATGGCGTCGATGCTCTTGCGGGTGCACCGGGTGAGGGTCATGAGCCAGTCGTGGTTCTCGCCGGGGCACTCGGCGACGAGGTTGGTGAAGTCCTCCATCTGCGCGGCCAGTCGGTCGATCTCGGCGTGCGCGAACGCGTGCAGGATGTCCGGGCCCATGGAGACGACCTTGGTGGCGTGCTCGGCGAGCCGGGGCACGCCGTCGCCGCGCAGCTTCTCCACCTCGTTGAAGAGCTTGGTGGCCTTGCCGATGTCGGCGAACCTCTTGTCCACCGAGTCCTTGACGGCGTTCATCTGGTTCACGAAGGACACGAGGAACTGCACGATCAGCACGATGCCGCCGCACAGCACGGACAGCACGAGCTGCCACGGGCCTTCCTCGTCGGCTCCGAGGACGTTGGTGAGCAGGTAGACCACACCGCCCACCACCACGGTGACCAGGAGTTTCTGGGTCACGTGCCGAGCGCCTTCTAACGTGTTCGCCGGAGCGTTCATCTCTCTTTCTCCCCCCGTCGGGATCATGCGCGGACCGGTGCCGTGGTGCCTTCCCTCGCTGCTGTGCTGTCGTACGGGCTGTGCGGTGGTACGGGCTGTGCTGTCGTACGGGCTGTGCCGTGGTGCCGTCAGGGTGTGCTCAGCGCGTCGCCGCGTTCCTCGCGGCGGATGAGGTTCTGCAGGGCGAGCTGGTCGCGGATGCGCTGGGCCAGGGTGGTCCACTGTCTGCTGAACCCGGGGTTCCTCTCCAGCTCCTCCCAGGGGGTGGTCAGCGCGCGGTCGACGCGGGCCCTCGGCATCCACAGGTGCAGCAGGTGGTCGACGAGCGGGCGCAGCACCTTCAGCGCGGCCTTGCGGTCGTCGGAGCCGAGTTGCAGGCCGTCGAGCTTGTCGGCGACGGTCGTCAGCAGCCAGTCGTGCAGGGCGAGGTCCTCGCACAGGTCGGCCACCGCCGCGGGCTCGGTGCCGGGCGGCAGCCGCAGCTCCACGACCCGCAGTCCGTCGCCGGCCTCGGTGAAGTGCAGGGACGCCTCCTCGCCCGCGGCGGTCGGGGACGCCGTCCAGCGCAGGCTGGTGTCGGCGGTGGTGAGCGGGGCGTCGTGGTCCAGTTCGCGCCGCCGGGAGATCCGCGCCAGCAGGCTCTCGGCGATCGAGCCGACGTCCAGCTCGCCCTGCCGGCTCCCGGTGAGGAAGCCCTCCCGGACCGACTTCTCGGGGAGCCGGCCGACGGGGACGAGGGAGCCCGGCCGGACCAGGTAGTAGCCCCAGGGCTGGCGCCGGTCGGGCCCGTCCGCCGGGAGGGAGAAGGACGCCGTCGACTGCAGCACCCGGCCCTCGACGAGCGCCGCGCGGGCGGTCACCGTGCCGACGGCGCGGATCCGGGCGCCGGTGGCGGTGGGCAGCCGGCAGTCCACGCCGGTGAGGACGTCCGGGGAGACGGCGTGCCGGTTGGGACGCCGGGACAGTCGGACGCGTTCGTCGGCGCGCAGGCGCAGCAGCCCCTCCGCCGCCCGCTCGTCCACCGCGTCACGGTTGGGCAGCAGACAGGTCCGCACCTCGCCGCAGGCCAGGACGGGCCCCGTGGTCGTGCCCAGGCCGCTCATGTCACAGCCCCGGCGGGAACACGTAGGAGGTGCGGTCCACGATCCCGGCGGGCACGGTGACGCCCTCGCCCGCGGAGCGTTCGGCGACCTGGCGCAGCGCCTCCTCCTCGACGTGGACCTGGTCGAGGACGACGCGGACGGCGTGCTCCACGGGCAGGAACCGGGCCGGGAGGATGCTGCACGTGGCGTACGCGGTGAAGGGCGGCGCGAGCGGGTTGAGGCGGACGACGGGCGGCAGCGCGTCCCAGTCGGCCGGGAACGCCTTGTCGTCCCAGACGGCGGGGGTCAGCACGGCCTGGCCGTTGTCGCGCAGCAGCCCGAGCCGGACGAGCTGCCAGACCGAGGCGAGGAAGGCGCAGGACCAGGTGCGCTCGTCCTCGGGCCCGCTCCACAGTTCGACGTCCATGAAGACGGAGTGGCCGCGCGCGCCGGTCTCGCTCGGCGGCTCCCAGACCGCGCCGGTGGCGTCCAGGGCGGCGGAGGTGCGCCGGGAGGGGGCGCGGCGGCCGTTGGTGAGCCAGCCGGTGCGGCTGACAGGCGGGCGGAAGCCGTTGCTGCCGGGCGGGGGCGACTCCACGAGCCGGTGCAGGACGGCCTCGGCGAGGACGGCGCGGTCGCGGCGGCCGGACCCGCCGGCCGGGCCGGGACCGGCGAGGGCGGGGCCGGCGCAGCCCGACTCGCGGGCCAGGTAGTCGATGGTGAGGCCGGACTCGGCCGCCGCTTCGAGCAGCGGCGGGACGAGTTCGGCGGGGGTGGAGAGCCGGCTGAAGTAGTCGTCGATGAGGAAGCAGGTGCTGATCCTCGGCCGTCGGCCGGCCGGCAGCGGGCCGACGCCGGCCCTGGCGGCGTCCACCCAGGGCCGTACGGCGGCGAAGTGGCGGCGCAGCCGGTCGGGGCCTTCGACGAAGTCCTCCATGTACAAGTGCCCTAATTCCAGGGAGAGATGGGAGTAGGGCACGGATTCTGTGCGCGGCTGCGCGCTGGTCTCCCGGAACACCGTTCCCGGCCCGCTCACAGCTGCCCCCAGTAGGTGTCGTCGGTCAGGCGTTGTGCGAGTTCGCCCATCTTCTGCCAGGTCTCGACATTGGCGATCCGGCGGTCGTGGACGTCCTCGTCGGTGATGAGGCGTTCCTGCCACTGCAGGACGGGTTCCAGCGGAATGGACGACAGCACCCGCGTCTTGCCGATGCCGCGGCCGGCCGCGATTTCCTCCAGTTGTGTGTCGCACTGCCGCATCCACGCGTACTGGGCGGGTGAGACCTGCGACCAGAGCGGTGACTCGAGATTGGGAACGGCGGCCCGTACGAAACGGATCGCGGCGTTGAGCGCGTCCGAGTCGTGGCCCATGGCGCAACCGGCCTCGACTATGCCCTGTTTCCCGTACACGAGTTCGGCGGCCGCCATCACGTGCTGGCGGGTCCAGCGGTGATAGACGAGCCATCGCGTTTTCAGTCGCCCGAGCCCGCCGCGGGGCGAGGTGGCGAGCAGCGCGAGGTCCATCGCATAACTGCGTCCGGCGCTCAAGTCGACGATGATGACGTCGAATTCGCGTTTCAGTCGCAGGATGAGGTCCACGCACCGGTGCAGGTTCTCGGCGTCGGTGACGAATTCACCGCCGGAGCGGTCGCCGGGCAGCAGCACCAGCCGTCCGGAGCCGCCGGGCCGGCTGAGCAGGACGGGGTGTTCGGTGCGGGCCCACACGTCGACCCGCAGCGGCTCGCCCACCTCTCCCTTGAGGTAGGAGTGCAGACCCCGCCCCTCGGCCTCCCCGAGCACGTCGGGCAGGTCGAAGACGGCGGCCGCGGTGGGCGAGCCGAAGTCGAAGTCGAGGTAGCAGACGTCGTCCCCGTCGAGCGCGCGGTGGTAGGCGAGGTTGGCGCTGGTGACGGAACGGCCCGTGCCCCCCTTGTCGGAGGCGGCGAAGACGAGCACCCGTCACCTCCCCTGCGGGTCGGCGTCGCCGCGGGCCCGGGCGAGGGTGTCGAGCCGGGTCAGGACGCCGAGGGCGAGTGCGTAGGCGGTGCCGGGCTGGTCGCCGACGAGTCGCCGGGCGCGGCGCAGGTCCGCCTCGATGGCCTTGATCTCTTCTCCCTGGGGGCTCTTGAGGGCGGGGGCGGCCTGCTCCATCTGCTCCCGGCCGAACAGGTGCGCCGCCTCGCTGATCAACGCCTTGGACAGCTCGGTGAGTTCGGAGCTGCGGACCGGTTTCTGGTCGTACAGGCCGTGTGCGGCGACCATGCACTCGGTGATGCGCTCCATGATGTTCCAGGACAACGGGCCCTGGCGTACCGGCGATTCCGGGTAGACGGCGTGCACGTTGTCCCACAGGCCGACGCCGTGGCCCTCGCTGAGCCGGCGCTGCCAGAGGTGGTCGAGGATGCTCTCGGCCAGTTGCAGCAGACGGTCCTGGGAGCTGATGTTCCGTGACAGCGAACAGAGTTGGATGGTCCGCTTGAGCAGTTGCGCGGAGAAGTCCGTCATCGTCCACTTCATGGGCGGGCCCAGGGCGTCGCTGCCCAGCAGGGGCAGGGTGACTCCGGGGTTGTGCAGGCCGATCGCGGGGTCGTCGCGGGTCATGCCGCTGGTGATCCGGCCGCGTTCGGCGAGGCGTTCCATGACGGCGACGGTGCGGGTGAGGTCGTCGTCGGTGGCGCGGCGGCGGACGAGGTCGTGGACGAGGATGGAGGCCACGGAGAGGGAGAAGTACTCCGACTCCAGCTGCTGGAGCGTGGTGCGCCAGGGGATCTCCTCCAGCGGCCAGGTGCCGTCGCCGAAGCGGGCCACCGCCGACCAGTACTGCTGGGTGATCTCCCAGCGCAGCCGGAGCGCGTCGGCGAGTTTCTGCTGTTCGGGGTTGAGCAGACCGAGGACGAGGGTGCGCTCGGAGAACAGGTCGGGGATGCCGTCGAGGGCGACGACGGTGAAGTACAGGTAGGGCACGGCGTGGGCCACGCCCTCGGGCTGCTTGCCGATGGCGACGGCGGTCTCGGGCTCCACCTCGACGTCGGGGGCGCCCTGCACCAGGCTCCAGGCCCATCCGCACTCGAACATGCGGTTCTCGTTGCGCAGTTCGTCGGTGACGTCGGCGTCGAGACCGAGGATGAGGCTCTCGCTGATGACGGCGCGTAACTGCTTGAAGCGTTCCTGGAAGCGCTGCAGGACCTGCCGCTGGGAGAGCCGGCCCTGGCCGAGCAGCCGGGTCAGGGCCTGTCCCTGGTCGCCGTTGACGTCGACGACGTTGACGGTGAAGGAGCGCAGCAGGCTCACCATGGCGGCGGTCAGCCGGGCGCTGGTGGCCTCCCAGAGCCGCTCGATCTGGGCGAGGGTGCTCGCCCGTTGGGTCTTGCCCCGGTAGACCTTGAGGAAGCCGAGCGTGGCGAGGCAGAGGGTGACCGACATGGAGTAGGCGTCGACCACGCCCACGTCCCGCTGCTCCTGGGTGAGTTGCTGCTCGGGGTCCTCGGGTGAGAAGTAGTAGCCGCCGGCGAAGGTGGGCCTGCCCTCGCCGCGGTGCTGCTCCATGAAGTGGGTGAGGACCTTGACGAGGTTCCCGGGAATCGCGGTGGAGTCGCCCGCGTTCCGCAGGGCCCTTTCCACGTCCCGTTGGGTGGTGTCGGGGTCGTCGAGACGGAACGCGCTGATTTCGGTGGCGGGGTACATCAGGCAGAGCAGTCGCTCCGCGTCGGCGACGCTGCTGCGGCCGCCCCATTCACCCCAGTCCCATTCACCGTTGTCGAACGAGTGGCGGCCGATGGCCTGCCACACCTCGAGCAGGTTCTGTCTCGGTTTGATCTGCATGCCCATTCCCCTCGCACAGGCCCGTCACCATGCCGTCACCGTGTCCGCCTCGATGCCGTCTTTCGCGGCGGGTGTTCGTTCCGGCGTCATTCCCGCGTCGTTCCGGCGTCGCTCCGGCGGCTTTCCGTCTGCTTCTCGGCGTCACGGAAGAAACGGATCGGAAGTCAGCTCTTCCGCCGCCCGCAGGCGAGGATCATTCCCGTGTATCCGTCGCGCACGAGTTCCTGCGGATTGGCGGTGCGGTGAATCGTCACCTCGTCCGCGTATTCGGCGAGCTGAGTTCTCACCTCGGCCACGTCGACGTCCAGGGCCGGGAATTCCTGGGAGCCCACCTGATATCCCTCGGAATGCTCCATGAAAGCGGCGGCGAAGGGCGCGCCGGGATTCAGCACGTGCATGAAGCAGCCGACACCGCGGCGGAACTCGTCGAGGTCGGTGGTGATGGATTCGGCCACGAAGAACATCGTGCCGAGGTCCCAGCGGCGGTCGCTGCCGCACAGGTCGAAGAGGCTGCCCGGCTCGGGGGCTCGGACGGCTTCGGCGAGGTACTTCCCGTAGTCGTCGCCCAGCTCGGCATATGCCTCGCCCTTGCGCAGCACCTCCCAGAACTGGTCCCAGTGCGCGTCGTAGCTCTGGAGTTGACGGCGGAGGTAGTCGAGGTTGCTCTCGGACCGCTCCAACAGGGTGATCCGGTCGCACCAGGGGAGCATCGCGAGGGCGGGGTAGAGATTGGGACCCGCGCCCACGTCGATACCGGAATGCACCCGTCCTGCCCGCCCCCGGAAATGATCACTGAAGTGGTCCCGCACACGGGAGAGGATCTCCTCGTCCACGGCCTGGATGCCCAGGTAATTGTGCTTGATGTACTCATCGGGATCGAAGGCGTCCCACGGGACGTCAGCATTCAGTTTTTGATCGGCGGCGGGTGGTCCCAAGTCCATTGGTTCAGCCTAGCAGGAGACGGAGGTCTTGAAGGCGTGGATGCACCGGGAGATGATGGACGATCAGATGGATATCGCATTAGAGCAGCCGCGCGCGTCATTCGCATAGACCGGTCCAAGTCCATCCTTCACAAGGGGACGGTATGACTCCTCTTCCCGGAGTTCCCGGAGATCGTTTTCCGTCGGTCGCCGGTTCGACCGTGAGCCAGGTGTCCGGAGAAAGGCGCTTACGGATCAGACCGGCCGGCGAGGAGGATCTCGGCCCGATCGTCCGCCTCGACGCGGAGGCCTTCCCGGCCGACCCCTACCCCTACTTCGTGCTCAGGCAGTTCCTCGCCTGCTTCCCGGACTTCGTGTTCGTGGTGGACGACGGCGGAGACCTGGTCGGGTACGTGCTGTCGACGCCGCCGAACGCGGCACACAGCTGGATCCTCAGCCTCGGCATCACCCCCGGCCTGCGCGGCAAGGGGCTCGGGCGTCAGCTGATGACGAGGATCCTGAGCCATCTGCGCGGGGAGGGCGTCCACACCGTCTCCCTCTCCGTCGAACCGGGCAACGACACCGCCGTGGCGCTCTACCGCTCCCTGGGCTTCCTCCCCGACCCCGGCGGCCCCCGCGCCGACTACTTCGGCCCCGGCGCACACCGGCTGCTGATGACGCTCACCATGTGAGGCGCTCTCCGCGGCTCGGACCGTCCGTGAGGCGTTCTCCGCGGCGTCCGTGAGGCCCTCTTCGCGGCTCAGACCGTGGCCGCGAACCGTCGTACGAACCGTCGCTGCCAGGGGGTCTCGACGGCGTGCCGGTCGTAGTGGCGGCGTACGAAGCCGACCGCCTCGGCGGCCGGCACGCCGTCCAGGACGGCCAGGCAGGCCAGGGCCGTCCCGGTGCGGCCGCGGCCGCCGCCGCAGGCGACCTCCACCCGCTCCCCCTCCGCGCGCCACCACGCCTCGGTGAACGCCGTCCGCGCGTCCGCCCGGTCCGAGGGCAGCCGGAAGTCGGGCCACCGGACCCACCGCGCCTCCCAGGGAAACTCCGGGGGCGGCGCCCCGAGCAGATACAGCCCGTACGCGGGGACGGGTTCCGCCGGGTCCACGTCACGCCGCAGTCCCCGCCCCCGCACCAGCCGCCCCGAGGGCAGCGTCAGCACCCCCGGCGCCTGCGGCGACCATGTCCACGCGGCCCGACCGGCGTCATCGCCCACGGCTTTCCCTACGTTCCTCTCGGCGTCTCGCTCCATGCCCCCCCATTCGAACGGGTCCCGAACTCACGGGCAACCGATTCCGTCGCCATGGTGGTCTGGGGGGCGAGGAGGGTGCTTGATGCAGGCCGAACTTGAGGGCCAGTTCCAGGATTTCGTCAGGGCACGGTGGTCACGGCTCGTAAGGACCGCGTACCTGCTCACGGGCGACGTCCACCACGCGGAGGACCTGACGCAGACCGCGCTGGCGAAGGCGTACCGGTCGTGGCGGCGCATAGCGCGCAGCGACAACCCGGAGGCCTACGTCCGGCGGATGCTGGTCAGCTGCAACAGCGACCGCTTCCGCAAGCGGCGGGTCACCGAGGCGCTGACCGCGGCCCCGCCGGAGCGGGCGGGCCGGGACGACGAGTCCGTCGGCCGGGTGGACGAACGCGGCTCCCTTCTCGCCGGGCTGGCACAACTGCCCGCGAAACAGCGGGCGGTGGTGGTCCTGCGGTACTGGGAGGACCTGTCGGAGGCGGAGGTGGCCGAGGTGCTCGGCTGCTCGCCCGGCACGGTCAAGAGCCAGGCCTCCAAGGGGCTGGCGAAGTTGCGGCTGTATCCGGGGCTGATGCGGGAGGACCGCACGGTGTCCCGACGGGGAGGCGGAAGGTGAACGACGAGGCGCACGGCGCGCAGTCACGGAAAGCGCACCAAGCACACGAGACCGACGAACGGCACTTCGAGGAACTGGTGAGGGAACTGATGACGGACGACGCGTACACCATCCACCCTTCCCCCGCGCCCTACCCGGCGATCCGGCGGCGGGGCGTGGCGGAGCGGCGGCGACGGGTGGCGGCGGTCGGCGCGGCGCTGGCGGCGATCGTGACGGTGCCGGCGGCGGCGTACGCCGTGGCCGGGGGGAACGGGGGAGGGGGCGCTGACACGGCGACGCCGATGTCGTCGGTCAGCGCCCCCCAGAGCGCGTCGGCGGCGGCCTCGGCTTCCGGCCCCGCGCGGCCCGCCACGGACGGGCAGTTGCTCGACGGGATCACCTTCGACGAGGCGACGAAGGCGCTGCAGGAGTGCCTGACCGCGGAGCACGTGGCACGCGTCGTCGGCAAGGACGCGGGCAAGGCGGAGAACCACCGGATCATCCTGGCGGCGAAGAGCACGGGAGACTCCAACTCCCCCGGCGACGGCGTCCACGTCGTCGGCGTGGCGCAGCGGCCGGCGGGCTTCCGGGTGATCTGCGACGTGAAGGACGGCGTGTCCGCCGGCATCAGCACCAGCACGCAGGACGGCCTGACGTCGGCCGCGCGCCCGGTCGTGCCGGACGACAACGCGGGCGGCCTGTACCGGCAGTCGCTGATCGACAAGGGCCACTGGAAACTCCCGTACCGCTGGGCCTCGATCGGCACGGTCGACCCGTCCGTGGCCAAGGTGACCGTCTCCTACGGCGACAGCGACGCCACGGCGGCCCTGGACCACGGCTGGTTCGTCGCCGCCGGCATCCTGAACCAGCAGGTCACCAGGGCCCCGCACATCAAGGGCTTCGACGCCGCCGGCAAGCAGGTCTACGACTCGGACGCGGACAAGACCTACGACAAGACCCTGCCTTAGCCCTGTAGGGGAGTGCTCACGACGGGGTGCGGGCTGCTGCCAGGAGGCGGGTGACGTCGGCCGTGCAGATGGTCAGGGCTGTTCCGACCGTGGTGAGGACCTCGCGTTCGGCGGGTGTGTACGGGCCGTCGGCCAGGGCGATGCGGGCACCCTGGAGGAAGACGGATTCGCGGCCGGCGGGGGCGAGGTGCGGGGCGAGCGGGGCGAGGGCCTCGTGGAGTTCGGCGGCGAGGACCGGGGCGCAGAGCTCCCCGTGGGGGCGGCCGGTGTCGGTGTCGAGGGCGTCGACGAGGGCGGCGAGCTGGTCCTCGGTGCAGTCGGGGAAGCCGGCCGTGCGCACCGTCGCGGCGGCCGTCTCCAGGGAGGCGCGGGCGCAGGCGCCGCCCGCGCAGAGCACCGCGAGGGCGACGGTGTGCACGGCGTCGCGGAGCATCGCCGAGAAGCGGACGGTGGTGGGGTGGTCGAGGGCGTCGGTGCCGTAGTGACGCCGGCAGGCCGCGCACTCGACGACGGGCGCGCTCGCGCCGCGCGGGAGGACGGGCACGCCGAGCAGGGTGAGGCGGCGATGGCCGGTGAGGCGCTGGTAGTTGCGGTCGCCGCCGCAGCCGGGGCAGAAGAACTCGCCGTCCCCCACGGGCGTCCACGCGGTGCGGGTGCCCAGGATGCGGGCAAGCCCGTTGGCACGGCCGTCTCGTCCCCGTCCTGGCAGCACGTCGCACCTCCGTCACCGCACGGCATCATCGCCGTACGTCTGCGTGATGTTAGCCACATCCGGCGGCCTGAGTCAGCACCCAGGACGAGACCTCTCCGTGACCTTCACGCCCGGGTGGCCGAGATGTGCCGGGGCCCCGGCCGTCGCTCGCGGCGACCGGGGCCCCGGAACATGCGGGTCACGCGGCTCAGCGGGTGGCGCGGTTGACGGCCGAGACGACCGCCTTCAGCGACGCGCGCGTCGTGTTGGCGTCGATGCCGATGCCCCACAGGACCTTGTCGTCGATCGCGCACTCGATGTACGAGGCGGCCTGCGCGGAGGCGCCCTCGCTCATCGTGTGCTCCTGGTAGTCGAGCAGGCGTACGTCGATGCCGATGGACTGCAGGGCGTCGAAGAAGGCCGAGATCGGACCGTTGCCGGTGCCGGTGAGGACGGTGTCCTCGCCGTCGACGGTGGCTTCGACGGTCAGGGTGTCCACGCCGTCGGTGTCGGTGCTCGACTGGCCGTTGCGGACCTGGATGCGGCCCCACGGGTTCTGCGGGTTGGGCAGGTACTCGTCCTGGAAGACGCCCCAGATCGCGCCGCCGGTGACCTCGCCGCCCTCGGCGTCGGTCTTCGCCTGGATGATCTTCGAGAACTCGATCTGCATCCGGCGCGGCAGGTCCAGCTTGTGGTCGTTCTTCAGGACGTAGGCGACACCGCCCTTGCCGGACTGCGAGTTGACGCGGATGACGGCCTCGTAGGAGCGGCCGACGTCCTTGGGGTCGATCGGCAGGTAGGGGACGGCCCACTCGATGTCGTCGACGGTGACGCCCTTGGCGGCCGCGTCGGCCTCCATCGCGTCGAAGCCCTTCTTGATGGCGTCCTGGTGGGAGCCGGAGAAGGACGTGTAGACCAGGTCGCCCACGTACGGGTGGCGCGGGTGGACCTCCATCTGGTTGCAGTACTCCCACGTGCGACGGATCTCGTCGATGTCGGAGAAGTCGATCTGCGGGTCGACGCCCTGGGAGAACAGGTTCATGCCCAGGGTGACCAGGTCGACGTTGCCGGTGCGCTCGCCCTGCCCGAAGAGGCAGCCCTCGACACGGTCGGCGCCGGCCATCAGCGCCAGCTCGGCCGCGGCGACGGCGGTGCCGCGGTCGTTGTGCGGGTGGACCGACAGGCAGACGTACTCGCGGCGGGAGAGGTTGCGGCCCATCCACTCGAAGCGGTCCGCGTGCGTGGACGGCGTCGAACGCTCCACGGTGGCGGGCAGGTTGAGGATGATCTCGCGGCCCGGGCCGGGCTGGTACACGTCCATGACCGCCTCGCAGACCTCCAGGGCGAAGTCCAGCTCGGTGTCGGTGAAGATCTCCGGCGAGTACTGGTAGCCGAATTCGGTTTCCGGGCCGAGCAGTTTCTCGGCGTACTCCATCACCAGGCGGGTGCCGTCGACGGCGATCTGCTTGATGTCGTCCTTGGAGCCGCGGAAGACCACGCGGCGGAAGACGGGGGCCGTGGCGTTGTACAGGTGCACGGTGGCGCGCTTGGCGCCCTTGAGGGACTCCACGGTCCGCTCGATCAGGTCCTCGCGGGCCTGGGTCAGTACGGAGATCGTGACGTCGTCCGGGATCGCGCCCTCTTCCTCGATGATCGAGCGCACGAAGTCGAAGTCGGTCTGGCCGGAGGCGGGGAAGCCGACCTCGATCTCCTTGTAGCCCATCTTGACCAGCTGGTCGAACATCCGGCGCTTGCGCTCGGGCGACATCGGGTCGATCAGGGCCTGGTTGCCGTCACGCAGGTCGGTGGAGAGCCAGCGGGGGGCGGAGGTGACGCGCTGCTGCGGCCAGCTGCGGTCGGGGAGGTCGACCTGCTCGTACTGACCGTACTTGTGGATCGGCATCTGGCTGGGCTGCTGGCGGTTCGCCATGGTGCGGTGGCTCCTCGGGGTGGCCGGAGAAAGTCCGGATCAGGACGGCCGACGACGCAACGCCAAGCTCCGCGGGGAGGGGGTCGGCCTCGACTACAGGCCCTCGCCGCGGCAGCTAAGGAGAAGCAGCCCGAAACGCATAATGCTCCGCACTCTAGCCGAGCGACGCCGGGCACGCGGGCTTGTCCCAGTATGCGGGACCACAGGGAGGAATCCGGCAAAACGTGCGCCATACCACTCGGGAACCCGGCCCGTGGTCCTATGTCACCGTATTTCACCAATCATGGTTGCCTCTAGTGACAGTGGCATCACCCAGTGCAAGGGTGCCGGGCATGACGACACACGGGGGCTTCGAGCCCGTCTTCTGCACCGTCGTACCGCCGCACGTCCTCCACCGGCTGGCCCGCAACGACGACCCCGCGCTCTCCGGTCCCGCCCGCCGCACCCTGGTGCGCGACAGCGAACTGCGCGCTGCGCGCAGCGTGACCACCGAGTTCCGCCTCGCGGCGGCCCCATCGGCGAAGGCTCCGTCCGACCGGCCGCTGCGGACCGTCTACGACGCCGGGCACGGCACCGATCTGCCCGGCGCCAAGGTCCGCGGCGAGGGGGAGGACCCCGGCCGCGACGCCACGGTCAACCGCGCCTACTCCGGCCTCGGCTCCACCTTCGAGCTCTTCCTGAAGGCCTACGGCCGCCACTCCATCGACGGCGACGGCCTGCCCCTGGACGCCACCGTCCACTACGACCGGGACTACAACAACGCCTTCTGGAACGGCGAGCAGATGGTGTTCGGCGACGGTGACGGCGAGATCTTCGTCGACTTCACCAACTCCGTCGAGGTCATCGGCCACGAGCTGGCCCACGGCGTCACCCAGTACACGGCGAACCTCACCTACTACGGCCAGCCGGGCGCCCTGAACGAGTCGATGTCCGACGTGTTCGGCTCGCTCATCAAGCAGTACACGCTCGGCCAGACCGCCGCCGAGGCCGACTGGCTGATCGGCGCCGGGCTCCTCGCCCCGAGCGTGACCGGCCAGGCCCTGCGCTCCATGAAGGCCCCGGGCACGGCGTACGACGACGACGTCCTCGGCAAGGACCCGCAGCCCGCGACGATGGACGACTACGTCCGCACCGGTCGCGACAACGGCGGCGTCCACATCAACTCCGGCATCCCCAACCACGCGTTCTACCTGGCGGCTACCGCCCTCGGCGGCTTCGCCTGGGAGAAGGCGGGCCAGATCTGGTACGACGTCCTCACCGGCGGCGAGCTGCGGGAGGGTGCCTTCTTCACCGACTTCGCCGGGCTGACCGTGAAGGCCGCCCGCGAGCGCTTCGGCGACGGCGGCGAGGAACTCCTGGCCGTGGAGAAGGCATGGGAGCGGGTCGGGGTGCGAATCCTGTGACACGCGCAGCGGACAGGACCCGTTCGTACTAGACAGGACCCATGCGGATTCAGGTGACGCGCACGGGCGGTTTCGCGGGCATCGAGCGGCATGCCGAGGTGGACACCTCGGGGCGGCCCGACGCCGACGAGTGGCACGCCCTGGCCGAGAAGGCGACGGCCGCCGGCCGGGACGTGCCCCCGGCCGGTGTGCCGGACGGCTTCGCTTACGAGATCACGGTGGACGGCCGGACCGTGTACGCGGCGGACCCCCGGCTCACGGAGGAACAGCGCAGGCTGATCACGCGGGTGCTGAAGGAGGGGGCGTGAGGAGCAGGGCGCAAGCAGAGGGGGCGTAACTGGACTTTCCTGTCCGGCCGTTGACTTCCGTTACCCCTGGTACGGATGATCCGGCGCATGGCTACCGACCAGCGCGACGCGACGCACCCGATCCCCCGGTTCCCCGACGGCTTCCTGTGGGGGGTCTCCACCTCCGCCCACCAGATCGAGGGGGCGGCCGACCGGCGCGAGCCGTCCGTGTGGGACTCCTTCACCGCCGAGCCGGGCCGGGTCAAGGACGGCTCGACGGCGGCGGTGGCCTGCGACCACTACCACCGCTACCCCGAGGACGTGGCCCTGCTGGCCGGCCTCGGCGTGGACGCCTACCGCTTCTCCGTCTCCTGGCCCCGGGTGAACTCCCCCGGCGGCCTCGACTTCTACGACCGGCTGGTGGACGAGCTGTGCGCGGCGGGCGTCCGCCCCGTGCCCACCCTCTTCCACTGGGACCTCCCGGTGGACCTGGACTGGCTGGAGCGGGACACGGCGTACCGCTTCGCCGACCACGTCAGCGCCGTCGCCGCCCGCCTCGGCGACCGCGTGAGCAAGTGGATCACCCTCAACGAGCCCGCCGAGCACACCCTGTTGGGCCATGCGCTCGGCACCCACGCCCCCGGCAGACAGCTCCTTTTCGACGCCCTGCCGGTCGCCCACCACCAACTCCTCGGCCACGGACTGGCGGTACGGGCGCTGCGCGCGGCCGGCGCCACGGACGCAGGCATCGCCAACTCCCACGGCCCGACCTGGCCGGCCTCCCAGGAGCCCGCCGACGTGGAGGCGGCCGCCTTCTACGACCTCCTGCTGAACCGGCTGTTCGCCGAGCCGGTCCTGCTCGGCGAGTACCCTGAGGGCATGGGCGAGTTGATGCCCGGCGACGCGCAGTCCGACCTGAAGGTCATCGCCGAGCCGCTCGACTTCTACGGCGTCAACTACTACGCCCCCACCAGGGTCGGCGCGCCGCAGGGCACGGAGATCGAGTTCGGCGGGGTGCGCATGCCGGCCGAACTCCCCTTCTCGGTACGGGAGATCGAGGGCGTCCCGGTGACGGACTTCGGCTGGCCGGTGGTCCCCGAGGGACTGACGGAACTGCTCACCACGTTCAGGGACCGCTACGGCGACCGCCTCCCCCCGGTCGTCATCACCGAGAACGGGTGCAGCTACCCCGGCGTCGACGACCAGAACCGCATCGCCTACCTGGACGGCCATCTGCGGGCCCTGCACCGGGCGGTGGAGGCGGGCGTCGACGTCCGCGGCTACTTCGTCTGGTCGCTGCTGGACAACTTCGAGTGGGCGGAGGGCTACGAACGCCGCTTCGGCTTGGTCCACGTCGACTTCGAGACGCTGGCCAGGACCCCCAAGGCGTCCTACACCTGGCTGCGGGACGTGCTGCGGGCGCAGAGATGACGGCGGCTCCCCCCGCGGCCGGTCCGGCCCTGGCCGAGCCGGTGGACCGGGTCGGCCGGGGCTGGACGGCTGCGCTGTCCCTCGCCAACGGGGCGATCTGGGCGGGCTGGTACGGCCCGCTGCAGATCCTGCTGGCCTCCCAGGCGGAGGACTTCGCGCCCGGCTCCGGCATGTCGAAGGAGACGATGCTGGCGTGGGTGACGGGCGTCGGCGCGGTCGTCTCCCTCGTCGCGAACCCGCTCTTCGGCGCCCTGTCGGACCGCACCACGTCCCGCCACGGCCGGCGCACGCCGTGGATCGTGGCCGGCGCGGCGGGCGGGGCCCTGTCGCTGCTGTCGCTGGCCGCCGCGGACGGCGTGTGGACGATGGCCCTCGGCTGGTGCCTGGCGCAGCTGACCCTGAACGCGGCCTTCGCGGCGGTGACGGCGGCGGTCCCCGACCGGGTGCCCCGCCTCCAGCGCGGCTCGGTGGGCGGCTGGCTGGGCGCGGCGCAGGTCCTGGGCGTGGTCGGCGGCACGGGACTGGCGACGGCCGCGGGGGGCGTGGGGGCGGGCTACGCGGCCTGCGCGGTGTTCAGCCTCGTCGGGGTCCTGCCGTACGTGTGGAGGTACGCGGATCTGCGGCTGCCGGCGGCGGACCGTCCCGCCTGGTCCTGGCGGAGCTTCCTGGCGGGCTTCTGGCTGAGCCCGCGCCGCCACCCCGACCTGGGCTGGGCCTGGCTGACCCGCTTCCTGATGAACCTCAGCAACGCGCTGGTGCTGCTGTACCTGCTGTACTACCTGCGCGACCGCCTCCATCACGCCGATCCCGACGAGGGCGTGCTGATCCTGACGGCCGTGAACGGGGTGACGCTGCTCGCCACGGTCGTCGTCGGGGGCGTCTGGTCGGACCGGGTGGGCCGGCGCAAGCCGTTCGTGCTCTGGTCCGGCGTGCTGATGGCGGTGGCGACGGGGGCGCTGGCGGTGTGGCAGACCTGGCCGGGGGCGATCGTCGCGGCGGCGGTGCTGGGCGTCGGCTTCGGTGTGTTCACCTCCGTCGACTTCGCCCTGATGACGGACGTCCTGCCGAAGGCGCTGGACCGCGGCAAGGACCTGGGCGTCATCAACGTCGCCAACGCCCTCCCCCAGGTGACGGCCCCGGCCCTCGCCGCCCCGATCGTCACCCACCTGGGCGGCTATCCGGCCCTGTACGCCATCGCGGCGGCGATCGGCCTCGCGGGCGCGCTCCTGGTGGTCCGGATCAAGGGGGTGGACTGAACCGGTACCGGTGAGCGGCGCGGGCCCCGGCGTCAGAAGCCCAGCTTGCGCAGCTGCTTGGGGTCGCGCTGCCAGTCCTTGGCGACCTTGACGTGCAGGTCCAGGAAGACCGGTGTCCCGAGCAGGGCCTCGATCTGCTTGCGGGACTTGATGCCCACGTCCTTCAGGCGGCGTCCCTTCGGGCCGATGATGATGCCCTTCTGGCTGGGCCGCTCGATGTAGATGTTCGCGTGGATGTCGAGGAGCGGCCGGTCGGCGGGCCGGTCCTCGCGCGGCAGCATCTCCTCGACGACCACGGCGATGGAGTGCGGAAGCTCGTCCCGCACGCCCTCCAGCGCGGCCTCGCGGATCAGCTCCGCCACCATCACCTGCTCGGGCTCGTCGGTGAGGTCGCCCTCCGGGTACAGCGGCGGGCTCTCCGGCAGCATCGGCACGAGCAGGTCCGCCAGCAGCTCGACCTGCTGGTCACCGACCGCCGAGACCGGCACGATCTGGGCCCACTCGATGCCCAGCTCCTTGCCCAGCTGGTCGATCGCGATCAGCTGCTCGGCGAGCGTCTTGGAGTCGACGAGGTCCGTCTTCGTCACGACGGCGACCTTCGGCGTCCGCTTGATCCCGGCCAGCTCCTTGGCGATGAACCGGTCGCCGGGACCCAGCTTCTCGTTCGCCGGGAGGCAGAAACCGATCACGTCCACCTCGGCCCACGTCGTGCGTACGACGTCGTTCAGCCGCTCCCCCAGCAGCGTGCGCGGCTTGTGCAGCCCAGGGGTGTCGACCAGGATCAGCTGGGCCTCGGGGCGGTGCACGATGCCCCGGACCGTGTGCCGCGTGGTCTGCGGACGGTTGGAGGTGATCGCCACCTTCTTCCCGACCAGAGCGTTCGTGAGGGTGGACTTGCCGGCGTTGGGGCGGCCCACGAAGCAGGCGAAACCGGCCCGGTGCGCGGCCTCGGCCGACTGTTCGGATGACTGGGTGCGAACGCTCATGGCGACCATTGTCCCTGATCCACGCGGCCCCGCCGACACGTGAGCTTCCCGAAACCCACACGCAACGAAACGTCACGGAAACACACCCGTACGCAACCGGTAACGCCCTGCGGTGACCCTCTGACGAGCCCCCACACCGTTGGAGACGACCGTGATCCTTGCCGCCGCCGCGCAGGTGGACACCGGCGACACCGCCTGGCTGCTCGCCGCCACCGCACTGGTCCTGCTGATGACCCCGGGCCTGGCCCTCTTCTACGGCGGCATGGTCCGCACGAAGAGCGTCCTGAACATGCTGATGATGAGCTTCGTGTCCATCGCCCTGGTCACGGTGGTGTGGCTGGCCGCGGGCTACTCCCTCGCCTTCGGTGACGACGCCGGCGGCGGCCTGATCGGCGTCCTCGACCACGCCGGCATGGCGGGCGTCGGCCCCGACAGCGTCCACGGCACGGTTCCCACCGTCCTGTTCGCCACCTTCCAGCTCACCTTCGCGATCATCACGGCTGCCCTGGTGAGCGGCGCGATCGCGGACCGCGCGAAGTTCGCGGCGTGGCTGGTCTTCGTCCCCCTCTGGGCGCTCCTCGTATACGTTCCCGTCGCCCACTGGGTGTGGGGGCCCGGCGGCTGGATCCTGGACGGGCTCGGCGCGCTCGACTTCGCGGGCGGACTCCCGGTCGAGATCACCTCCGGCGCGTCCGGTCTGGCGCTCTGCCTGGTCCTCGGCCCGCGTCTGGGCTTCAAGAAGGACGCGATGCGTCCGCACAACCTCCCCATGGTCGTGCTGGGCGCCGGACTGCTGTGGTTCGGCTGGTTCGGCTTCAACGCGGGCTCCGCGCTCGGCGCGAACGGCCTCGCGGCCGCCGTCTTCCTCAACACCCTCGCCGCCGGCTGCACCGGCCTGCTCGGCTGGCTCTTCGTCGAGCAGAAGCGCGACGGCCACCCCACCACCCTGGGCGCGGCCTCCGGCGCGGTGGCCGGCCTGGTCGCGATCACCCCGTCCTGCGGCTCGGTCTCCCTGCTCGGCGCGCTGGTGGTCGGCCTCGCCGCCGGCGTCGTCTGCTCGTACGCGGTGAGCTGGAAGTTCAAGCTGAACTACGACGACTCGCTCGACGTCGTCGGCGTCCACCTGGTCGGCGGTGTCATCGGCACCCTCCTGATCGGCGTGTTCGCCGTCGAGTCGATGACCGGCGGCCCCGAGGGCCTCGTGCACGGCGGCGGCCCCGCCCTGCTCGGCAGGCAGCTGGTGGCCGTCGTCGCGGTCGGGGCGTACGCCTTCCTCGTGACGTACGGCATCGGCAAGCTGCTGGACCGCACGATCGGCTTCCGCGCGGACGAGGAGCACGAGCAGACCGGCCTGGACCTTACGGTGCACGCCGAGAGCGCATACGATCACGGCGTCCTGGGCCATGGCGCCCCGGTCAGCTCCTCCTCCTCCCTCTCCTCCGTCCAGAAGGCCACCCCCCAGGCATGAAGCTCATCACCGCGATCGTCAAGCCGTACCGCCTCGACGAGGTCAAGAACGCCCTGCAGGAGCTCGGCGTGAACGGCCTCACGGTCACCGAGGCCAGCGGCTACGGCCGGCAGCGCGGCCACACCGAGGTGTACCGCGGCGCCGAGTACCAGGTCGACCTGGTGCCCAAGGTCCGTATCGAGGTCGTCGTCGAGGACGCGGTGGCGGACGACGTCATCGACGCGATCGTGCGCGCCGCGCAGACCGGGAAGATCGGCGACGGGAAGGTCTGGGCTCTGCCGGTTGAGACGGTGGTGCGGGTGCGGACCGGGGAGCGGGGGCCCGACGCCCTCTAAACACCGGATGCTGTGTGGCTTTTCGTCTGCGGGTGCGTGGGGACTGGTCGCGCCCCGCGGCGGAGCCGCATGATGTCGACGCCCCGCGCCCGTTGAGGGTGTCGCGCCCGCCGCTTCTTGAGCAGCAGCACCAGTCCTGCGCCGACAGCCGCGCCCAGCACCAGCGCCGCGAGCCATGGCACGGCGAAGAAACCCGCGCTCGCCGACTCCCTCGTCTCCCTGGCGCTCGCCGTCAACGTCACCTTGCCCCAGTCGAGTTGGGGCGCCCCGTGCCAGGGTTCCGAGAGATGGACGCGCTGGCCCGGGAGGAGTTCCGAGGGGATCCTCGCCAGGTCGCGGGAGAGCAGGGTGCGGCCGAACAGGCCCCGGGCCCGCAGTTCGACCTTCGGGTTCAGGGTGACGTTGCCGGTGTTGCGCAGCGTGTAGGAGATCGTCGCCTCGCTGTCGCCGAAGCCGGGGACCAGCGGCCGGCTCTGTTCGACGCGGACGTCCTCGACGGTGAGCGCGGGCAGGGTGGGGCCGCCGACCTGGAGGTAGACGCGGGCACCGACGGCGCGCCGCACGCCGAGCGCGACCCCCGCCCCGCCCTTCTCGACCCGCTCGTCGAGGGCGACGATCGCCCCGGGGTGGTCGCCGGGCTCGGCGTCCTCGGGGACGCCGATCGTGAACGGCACGGTGGCCGTGCCGCGTCCGGGCACGGTGACCCGGTCCTTCGCGGGCTTCGCCCACGCCCCCACGCCCCGCATCCGCTCCCCCGCCGTCCGCACGGCGAAACCGCCGTCGCGCTCGGTGTTGTAGGCGTCGGCGGCGTAGAGGCGGAAGGTGAGGGGCGTGTCCGTCTTGTTGGTGACGACGACCGTGTCCTCGATCGTCTGGCCGGGGTCTGCGGAGACGTAGAAGTAGGGCCGTTCGGCGACGGTCGTCGAGAGGGGGTTGACCGACCAGCTGCCGTTGTCGGCGGCCCGGGCGGGCGGCGCGAGCGGGCCGAGCAGGCCCAGCGGCAGGGGCAGCAGCGTGAGGAACGTCAGGAGGAGGGCGTACGGCTTGCGCATGGGTGCGGACCCCCGCGGGCGTCGGACACGGCGGGGTGGTCGGGCGGGTGCGGACCTGTGAGGAGGACGCCCGGCCACCGGTGGACGTGGGTCAGGTGAGCGTGAGGGTCAGGACGCCGGCGTAGGTGCCCGGAGGCGTGAACGCCGGTACGTCGAGGGAGAGTCGGGCGGAGGCGGTGAACTCACCGCCGGTGAGCGTGCCGTTCGGTGTGGACGCCAGGGTCGCCCCCGTGCCGCCCACCACTCCGGCCGAGCCGGCCTGACAGGTGCTGGGGCTGCCCGCCTTGGTGCCGCACTCGGGCGTCCAGCTCAGCTTCCCCGCGCCGATCTTGCCGCCCGGTCCGCTGAAGTCGGTGACCTTGCCGGTCAGCGACCAGCCGGCCGGCCCGCCGCGGAAGTCCTTGACGGTCACCGCGTTGAGGTTGCCGGTCGAGGCGCCGCCGGTGCCGAAGTCGACCGCCGACAGCTGCACGGCGTCCCCGGCCTGGGACATCGACAGGGTGCCCGCCTTGACGGTGGTCGTCAGCTTCTGGCTCCCGGGGGGTACGGGCGTGTCGTCGACGACGACGTACGCGACGGGCCCGGCGCCCCGCTCCGCGCTCCACGCGCCGCCCTCGTACGCGACCACGCCGGTGGTGGTGCGGTCGTTGACGACGAGCGAGCCGGAGACGGCGCCCTGCGCGTTCGCGGTGACGGTCGCCTTGTCCGCGGTCTGGGCGGCCCCGGACCGTCCGGCCAGGGTGACGCTCGCGCCCGGGGTGAAGCCGCCGCCGGTGACGGTGACCGCGGCGCCCGGCGTACCGGAGGCGGAACCGAGCTGGATGGAGCGGGTGTTGGCCGGCGGGTTGTCCGTCGCGGTGACCGTCTCGGACACCGGGGCGGGCGGGTTCTTCACCGTGCAGGGGGTGTCGAGTTCGAGGATGTAGCTGGTGTGGATGTTGTAGTCGCCGGGCGAGAGGGTGATCGCGCCGGGCGAGGTGACGGTGAACGTGCCGGTCATGGAGAACGAGGGGAAGGCGCCCTTGCCGGGCACCGGGTCGTTCTTCTTCGGGCCGGTGACGGTCACGCTGCCGCTCTGCGCGCCGCCGAGGGTGATCTTGCCGGTCGGGGTCATGATGTCGGCCGGCAGGGCGAGGTCGGTGGGGTTGCTGGCGGCGGGCTTGACCACCGTGTAGGTCACGGTGACGGTGTCGCCGACCTTGGCGGACGTCTTGTCCGCGGTGATCCTCCCGGTGGTGGTGCCGTCGATGTCCGGGATGCCCGCGATGGGCGGCGGGACGCAGTGCGTGGGGTAGTCCACGTCGGTGGCGGCGCCGGCCGGGCACGCCAGCGCCCCGCTCGCGGTGACCGCGAGGGTGGTCGCCCCGAGCAGCGACGCCCAGCGCCGTCTCAGGGATCTTCGGGGTGTCGAACCCATGGTGCCCCCTCCTCAAGGGTGCGGGCGCAGCGGCTCTTTCTGCGCCGACAGGGGGCATTGAGGTGCGGATCGCGACAGAAGTCAATGGATGCGGAGAGTTCGACTGATGGGCCGTCAGCTTCCTGCTGACGCGGGGAAACCGACGGCCCGTGGCGCCTCTTCGCACCGGTTATCAGTCGAACACGAACGGTCCCGGCGACTGCGGCCCGGTCCCCGTACAGGTGACGGTGATCCCGAAGACGACCATCTTCAGGGAGCCCCGGTAGAAGTCCAGGCTGTCACCGGAGGCCACGGTCCCGCCCAGCGGGCCGACCTCGATCGGGGCGCCCGTCGGCATGGCCGGGTTCACCGTGCCGGTGAAGACCCTGGCCGAACCGGTCGAGTTCGCCATCGTGAGGGTGGAGTTGATGCTGTTGGCGCCGATCGGGATCGGAGCGGTGATCGCGGTCGACTTCAGGGTGAGGGTGGCCGCGGTGCCGCTCTGGGTGGCCGTGAGGGTGGCGGCTCCGCCGCCGAACAGACCGCAGTTCGCGGTGACGCTCGCCGTCGTCGGGGCGACGGCGAGTGCGGTGGGCGCGAAGGCCAGCCCGGTGACCGCGAGGGCCCCGGCCAGCAGTGCCGCACCTGATCCGATTCGCTTGCCTCTCATGGGGTTCCGGCTCCTTCCCGGATGTGGGGAGACGGACGGCCGGAGCGGGACGGGTGGGTGCGGGCACCTTGTCCCGGTGGGGGGTAAATCTGACGGTCCGTCGGAAACTACGCCCATTGACCCGCGGGAGAGGGAGGACGGCAAGAGCAAATTCCGGACGACACGTTCCAGCCGCCCGGCCAGGGGGCCGCGGGCCCCCGCGGCGGTCGGCCGGGGTGCTCAGCAGGCCCGGGGGCCCTTTGCGGCCCCCGGTGTCTCAGCCCGCGGTGACGGTCAGCCGGACGGTCCCGTCGGGGCCAGCCACCAGCACCGGCGTGCCCGCGCCGCCCAGATCGGCGACGGCGGCCCGGTCCGCCTCGGCGACGGACTCGGCGTCGGTGACCACGGCCGCCGCCTCCAGCGACTTCGCCCCGGACGCCACCGCCATCGCCACCGCCGTCCGCAGCGCGCTCAGTTCCAGCGACGGCAGCGCCACCGTCCCTGCCACGTACGTACGCCCCGTCTCGTCCCGTACGGCCGCCCCCTCGGGCACCCCGTTGCGGGCCCGGGCGGAACGGGCCAGGGTGACGATCTTGCGGTCCTCGGCGTCGAGCGCTGTGCTGTCGGTCATGCCCCGAGCATACGGAGCGAGCCGCCCCCGCGAACTCTCAGGGGCGGTCCAGGCGCAGCCGCTCCGCGCGCGGCAGCCCCGCCACGACCAGGTCGTACGAGTCCTCGATCAGCTCACGGACGAGCTGACCGGGCAGCGCGCCGTCCACCGTCACCGTGTTCCAGTGCCGCTTGTTCATGTGGTAGCCGGGGGCGATCAGGTCCGGGTGGTCGGCGCGCAGACGGACCGCGTCCTCCGGGTCGCACTTGAGGTTGACCTTCAGGGGCCGCGCGTCGATCCAGCTGAGGGCGAACATCTTGCCGAGCACCTTGAAGACGGAGATCTCCGGCCGGAAGGGGAAGTCCTCCGTCACCGCCTCGAAGGACAGACAGAAGGCGCGCAACTCCTCGGGCGTCATACGGACGTCTCCTCCTCGGGCGTCACTCGGGCTCCCCCGGGCGTCACTCGGCCGTCTCCTCCTCCGGCTTGTCCACCGGCTCCACCAGCACCGTGACGATCTTGTTCCGGCGCCCGGCCGCCGCCTCCGCCGTCAGCCGCAGAAGCCGGCCGTCGGGCAGCTCGACGACCGCGGAGGCCCCGGCGATCGGCACCCGGCCCAGCGCCTTGGCGAGCAGACCGCCGACGGTCTCCACGTCCTCGTCGTCGTACTCCTCCAGGCCGTACAGCTCGCCCAGGTCGGTGATGTCGAGACGGGCGGTCACCCGGTGGCGGCCCTCGCCGAGCTCCTCCACCGGCGGCAGCTCACGGTCGTACTCGTCGGTGATCTCGCCGACGATCTCCTCGAGGATGTCCTCGATGGTGACGATGCCGGCGGTGCCGCCGTACTCGTCGATGACGACGGCGACGTGGTTGCGCTGCTGCTGCATCTCCCGCAGCAGATCGCCGGCGTTCTTGGTGTCGGGCACGAACGCGGCGGGCCGCATCGCCGTCGACACCAGGTCGGACTCGGCGTCCCGGCTGATGTGCGTCTTGCGGACCAGGTCCTTCAGGTACACGATCCCGACGATGTCGTCCTCGCTCTCCCCGGTGACGGGGATCCGCGAGAACCCGGATCGCAGCGCCAGCGTGAGGGCCTGCCGAATGGTCTTGTAGCGCTCGATGACGACGAGGTCGGTGCGCGGCACCATGACCTCCCGCACGAGGGTGTCGCCCAGCTCGAAGACGGAGTGCACCATCCGGCGCTCCTCGTCCTCGATCAGCGACTCCGCCTCGGCGAGGTCCACCATCGCCCGCAGCTCCGCCTCGGAGGCGAACGGACCGCGGCGGAAGCCCTTGCCGGGGGTGAGCGCGTTACCGATGAGGATCAGCAGCGACGGGATCGGGCCCATGATCCGCGCCAGCGGCAGCAGCACGTACGCGGCGGCCGTCGCCGTGTTCAGCGGGTGCTGGCGGCCGATGGTGCGCGGGGAGACCCCGACGGCGACGTACGACACGAGCACCATCACGCCGATCGCGGCGAGCAGCGCCCCGGCCGTGCCGTCGATCGTGTTCAGACAGGCGTAGGTGACCAGCGCGGCGGCGGCCATCTCGCAGGCGACGCGGACCAGCAGCGCCACGTTGAGGTAGCGGGTGGGGTCGGCGGCGATCTGCGCCAGCTTGGCGCTGCCGCGCCGCCCGCTCCGTACGGCCTCCTCGGCGCGGAAGCTGGAGACGCGCGCGATGCCCGCCTCCGCGCAGGCGGCGAGCCACGCCACGACCACCAGGGCGACCGCGCCGGCGACGAGCGTCGGGCTCATGAGACGGTCGGCGCCGGCGACGGACCGGTCAGGCCCTTCTCGGCCCGCCAGCCGTCCACGATGGCCGCCTGGAGGCCGAACATCTCGGCCTTCTCGTCGGCCTCCTCGTGGTCGTAGCCCAGCAGGTGCAGCACGCCGTGGACGGTGAGCAGCTGGAGCTCCTCGTCCATGGAGTGCTGCGTCGGCGCTTCCTTGCCCTGCTTCTCGGCGACCTCGGGGCACAGCACGATGTCGCCGAGCAGCCCCTGCGGCGGCTCGTCGTCGTCCTTCGACGGCGGCCGCAGCTCGTCCATCGGGAAGGACATGACGTCCGTCGGGCCGGGCAGGTCCATCCACTGGATGTGGAGCTGCTCCATGGCGTCCGCGTCCACGACGATCACCGAGAGCTCGGAGAGCGGGTGGATGCGCATCCGTGCGAGCGCGTAGCGGGCGATGTCGAGGATCGCCTGCTCGTCGACCTCAGTTCCGGACTCGTTGTTGACGTCGATCGACATGGTGCTGGCTTGTCTACTTCCGCTTGTTGCGGCCGCCCTTGTGGGTGCCGTTCTCCGTGCCGTGGTGGCTGTCGTACTTCTCGTACGCGTCGACGATACGGCCCACCAGCTTGTGCCGTACGACGTCCTGGGACGACAGCCGCGAGAAGTGGACGTCCTGGACGCCCTCCAGGATCTCCTGCACCTGCCGCAGCCCCGACTTGGTGCCGGAGGGCAGGTCCACCTGCGTCACGTCACCCGTGATCACGATCTTCGAGTCGAACCCGAGCCGGGTGAGGAACATCTTCATCTGCTCGGGGGAGGTGTTCTGGGCCTCGTCGAGGATGATGAAGGCGTCGTTCAGGGTCCGGCCCCTCATGTACGCCAGCGGCGCGACCTCGATCGTCCCCGCCGCCATCAGCCGGGGGATCGAGTCCGGGTCCAGCATGTCGTGCAGGGCGTCGTACAGCGGGCGCAGGTAGGGGTCGATCTTCTCGTAGAGGGTGCCGGGGAGGAAGCCGAGGCGTTCGCCGGCCTCCACCGCGGGGCGGGTCAGGATGATGCGGTTGACCTGCTTGGACTGCAGGGCCTGGACCGCCTTCGCCATCGCCAGGTACGTCTTTCCGGTACCGGCGGGGCCGATGCCGAAGACGACGGTGTGCTTGTCGATCGCGTCGACGTAGCGCTTCTGGTTCAGGGTCTTGGGGCGGATGGTGCGGCCGCGCGAGGACAGGATGTTCTGCGTCAGTACCTCGGCCGGGGTCTCCTGGCCGTCGCTCGTCCCGTTCTCGCTCGCCCGCAGCATGGCGATCGAGCGTTCCACTGCGTCCTCCGTCATCGGCTGCCCGGTGCGGAGCACCAGCATCATCTCGTCGAACAGGCGCTGGATGAGGGCGACCTCGTGCGGATCGCCGGTAGCGCTGATCTCATTGCCCCGGACGTGGATGTCGGCCGCCGGGAAGGCCGTCTCGATCACGCGCAGGAGGGAGTCTCCGGATCCCAGCACGGTCACCATGGGGTGCTGGGCGGGAACGGTGAACTGTGCTCTCGCCTTGCCCTGCGCGGGCGTCTGAGCTGTGGGTGTCTCAGTCATAGGCCGGCCCGAAGGCCTCTACGTCCTCCCGGATACGTCTCGCCTGCCACAAGGGCGGCCTGGCGTGTTCCAGGGTACGCCAGGGGACTGACAACACCGCAGGGGTTTTCGAACAGTCGCGTCGGGAGCGGCGGGGGCGCGGCTCCCGTTCAGGCCGAGCGGCGGAAGCCGATCGTGGGGACGGCGCGGCGGCGCGGCCACGGGGTGGTCTCCCGGCCCGCCGGGAGGAGGCCGTCGAGGAACTCGTAGCGGCGCAGCGCCTCGGGGTCCTGGCCGTCGACGGACTGGACCCTGCGCCACCAGGCGGCGATCTCGGACCAGCCGGGGGCGGAGAGCGATCCGCCGAACTCCTGGACGGAGAGGGCGGCGGTCAGTCCGGCGAAGGCGAGCCGGTCGGCGAGCGGCCAGCCGGCGAGGGCGCCGGTGACGAAGCCGGCCACGAAGACGTCCCCTGCACCGGTGGGGTCGAGGGCCTCCACGTCGATGGCGGGGACCTCGGCGGTCTCGCCGGTGCGCCGGTCGACGGCGTACGCGCCGTCGGAGCCGAGGGTGACGACGGCGAGCGGGACGTGTTCGGTGAGGGCGTGGGCGGCGGCGCGGGGGCAGGAGGTGCCGGTGTAGCGCATGGCCTCCTCGGCGTTCGGCAGGAACGCCTCGCAGTGCTTCAGGTCGGTGAGGCCGGCCAGGTCCCAGGCACCGGTGTCGTCCCAGCCCACGTCGGCGAAGACGCGGGTGCCGAGGCCGGCGGCGCGGGCGATCCAGGGGGCGCCGCGGCCGGGGGTGAGGGAGGCGACGGCGGCGCGGGCGTGCGGCGGGGCGGCGGGGGCGTCGCCCTGGAGGAGGACCTCCTCGGGGGGCGGTTCGTGGCCGTGGGAGACCATGGTGCGTTCGCCCTCGTAGGCCATGGAGACGGTGACCGGGGAGTGCCAGTGGGGGATGGTGCGGGAGGGGGTGAGGTCGATGCCCTCGCCCTGTTCCAGCGCGTCCCAGCAGTACTCGCCGTAGTGGTCGTCGCCGAAGGCGGCGGCCAGGGAGGTGCGCAGGCCGAGGCGGGCGAGGGCGGTGGCCATGTTGGCGACGCCGCCGGGGCTGGAGCCCATGCCGCGGGCCCAGGACTCGGTGCCGCGGACGGGCGCGGAGTCGAGGCCGGTGAAGATGATGTCCAGGAATACGGTGCCGGTGAGGTAGACGTCCCAGGGCGGGTCGGCCGCGCCGCGCAGGCCGGCCAGCGGGTCGACCTGTGCCTCCCGGTGGTGCCGGTGGTGTCCCTCTCCGGTGGACGTGATGGACGCGGTCACTGTGCGCTCCCTGACGTGGTGCCGATCTGGCCAGTGTGCACCACGTCCCGGACGGGCGTCCGCAGCCCCGCGCGGGACCGCGGACGCGTCCGGGTTCACCAGCGGGGCACGCTCGGGGTGGTCCAGGTGGGGTCGGTGAGGCGCATCGCCGCCGCGTCGTCGCGGTCGCGCAGGGCGCCGGAGTCGTTCAGCCAGCGTTCGTGGAGGAACCTCAGGCGGTCGTGGTCGAGTTCGACGCCCAGGCCGGGCGCGTCGGACACGGTGACCCTGCCGTCGTCGAAGGTGAGGCGTTCGGTGAGGACGTCCTCGGACTGCCAGGGGTAGTGGGAGTCGCAGGCGTGGTGGAGGTCGGGGACGGTGGCCGCGACGTGGGTCATGGCGGCGAGGCTGATCCCGAGGTGGGTGTTGGAGTGCATGGAGACCCCGACGCCGAAGGTGCGGCAGACGGCGGCGAGTTGCTGGGTGTTGCGCAGTCCGCCCCAGTAGTGGTGGTCGGAGAGCACGACCTGCACGGCGCCCTTGGCGAACGCCTCGGCGATCTCCGCGAACGTGGTCACGCACATGTTGGTGGCGAGCGGGACGTCGGTCCCGGCGGCGACCTCGGCCATCGCGGCGGTGCCGAGCGCGGGGTCCTCCAGGTACTCCAGCACGTCCCCGAGCTCCTCGGCGACCCGCAGTGAAGTCGCCACGCTCCAGGCCCCGTTGGGATCGAGGCGCAGGGGGTGGCCGGGGAACGCCTCGGCGAGGGCGCGCACGGCGGCGATCTCCTCGTCGGGCGGGAAGACGCCCCCCTTGAGCTTGAACGAGGTGAAGCCGTACCGCTCCTTGAAGCGGCGGGCCTGCTCGACCACGCCGGCCGGGTCGACGGCGGCCCCCCAGTCGTCCTTCTCGCACGCCGCACCCTCGGGATGGCCGGCCCACTTGTAGAAGAGGTAGGCGCTGTACTCGACGGAGTCGCGCACCTTGCCGCCGAGGAGGGTGTGGACGGGCAGCCCGAGCGCCTTGCCGAGCGCGTCGAGGCAGGCGACCTCGAACGCGGAGACGACGGAGAGCCGCAGCTTGTCGGCGGTCTGCACCCCGCGCAGTCCGCCCACGTCCACCTGACCCAAGACACGGGAGTCGTCGACGGCCACCGCGCCCGCGAGGACGAACAGCCCGTTCAAATCGCTCACCTGACGACCGGTCAGTCGCGCGGCGAGGGGTCGGGCCAGTTCCAGGTACTTGGTGTCGCCGTAGGTCTCCCCGACGCCCGTGACCCCGTCGGCGGTCGTGATTTCCACGATCAGCCGGGGGGTGTACGGCTGGTGGACGCCCTGCGTGTTCAGCAGCGGCGGATCGGCGACGAGGATCGGGTTCAGCCGTACGTCCGTGATGGTGAGGTCCACGTCCCACTCCTGTCTACGTATGAAGACGAAGGCTAGGTAGGTGAACTCACCGCGTCAACGATCGCCGGCTTCGGTCTCGCGCTGCGCTACGACACGCCCGCGCAGGACGCGATCAGCCGCTCGGCACCGGTGGCCCGGCTGACGCCGGCGCACGAGGCGCGGATCGTCGCGGTGATGCGGGAGACCAGGGCGCGGATCGAATCGACGGCGCCGAGAGCGACCGGGTCGGTCGACTGGCGTCAGCCGCCGACCCAAGGACCGTGAGGGCGAAGGCCAGTACCCGGCTTTCACCGCACCAAACGTGATGTGATCCACATCATCCGATCCGAACTACTGGTCGCAACCGCTTGCTTGATACAAATTGCCCGCGCGTTCCTGTCCGTCGACGGTCGGCGCCCCCTCCCCTTTCATAGCCGCCCCATTCGCACGCCCAGGAACGCCCGTGTTCGCCCCCCGCACCACTCCCTGGCCCCTCGTCGCCCTTTTCACGGCCGGGTACCTCGCCCCCTATCTGCTGCCCACCGTCGTCGGCCGGCTGGACGCGGGACTTCCGCTGTCCGCCACCGAGGCCGGCGCCGTCGGCAGCGCCCTGCTGCTGAGTTCGGCGTCGGCCGGGTTCGCCCTCGCCTCCCGGGTGGAGCGGATCGGCGCCCGCACCCTGGCCCGGTTCGGGCTGGTGCTGGCCGTGCTCGGCTACGGCGGGGCCGCCCTCGCCGGCAGCGTGCCCGCGGTGGTCGCGGGCGCGGTCCTCGGCGGGTTCGGCTCCGGTACGGCCACGACGGTGGCCGCGACCCGGATCGCCGCCCAGCCCGACCCGCACCGGGCCTCCACGCTCGGCCTGCTCGGGGTCTCCGCCCTCGCGGGGGCCGTCTATCTGACGGTCCCGCACCTGGGCCCCGGGCACGGGCAGCCGCTGGCGGCGATCGCGCTGACCGCCCTCGCCGTGTGGCCGTCGACGAGCCGGCTCCCGGACCGCACGGTCACCGCGCCGGCCCGGCAGGGCTCGACCGGCCCCCGGCTCCCCCATCTGCGGTCGGGGCTGGTGCTCGCCGTGGCGATGCCGTGCTGGTCGCTCGTGCAGAACTCCCTGTGGGGGGTCAGCGGGCGGATCGGCCTGACGCAGGCGCACCTCACCGAGGCCACCGTCGGCGTGGTGTTCGCGGTGGCCCTGGGGGCCGGACTGCTGGGGGTGCTGGGCGCCGGGGCGCTCGGCCCGCGGCTCGGCCGGGCGGCGCCGATCGGCGGCGGGACCGTGCTGATCGCCGGGTGCGTCGCGCTGAGCGCGTCCGCGACCGGGCTGGGCAGCTTCGCGGCCGGCGAGATCGCCTGGAACGTGCTCTACCCGATCGTGCTGTCCTACCTGATCGGGCTGGCCGCCTCGCTCGACCCGCGCGGCCGCTGGGCGGTGCTCGTCGGGTCGGCGTCCTCACTGGGGACGGCGGCCGGCCCGCTGACCGGGAGTCTGCTGTCGGCGCAGGCCGGGTTCCCCGCGATGGGGCTGGTCCTGGGCGCCGGTCTGCTGGTCGTCGCCGTCCCCATGACCGCCGTCGCCCTGCACACGGGCGGACGCCCGCTGCTGGCGGGCGGGGTGCGCCGGCGCGGCGGCACCCCGGCGGCCGTGGTCGCCGCGGCCACCGGCGCGCCGAACGGCTCGGTGCCGCAGGTCGGCGCGCCCGAACAGCCGGTCGTGGACATCTCCCTGGACACCCCGGTCGCGCCCGTGCGGGGCGCGTACGACACGGCCGGTCCCCGGCGGGCGGGCGCCGGGGACTGACCGGGGCCGGGTCAGAAGGCGTACGCCTCCACCTCGGCCAGGTACCGGGCCCGCAGTTCCTCGTCGTCCTCCAGGAAGGAGGCGACGAAGGAGTTGCGGGCCAGCTCGCGCAGCCGCTCCTCGTCCAGGCCCAGCGTCCGCCGTACGGCGTCGAAGTTGTCGCCGGCGTAACCGCCGAAGTAGGCCGGGTCGTCGGAGTTGACCGTGCACAGCAGCCCGGCGTCGAGCATCGCGGGCAGCGGGTGGTCGGCGAGGGTGTCGACGGCGCGCAGCCGGACGTTGGACAGCGGGCACAGCGTCAGCGGGATCCGCTCGCGCACCAGCCGCGCCACCAGGTCCGGGTCCTCCATGCAGCGCAGCCCGTGGTCGACACGCTCGACGCCGAGCACGTCCAGCGCCTCGGTGATGTACTCGGGCGGCCCCTCCTCGCCGGCGTGCGCGACCCGGCGCAGCCCCAGCGCGGCGGCGGCCTCGTACACCTCGCGGAACTTCACCGGCGGGTGCCCCACCTCGGCCGAGTCCAGCCCGACCCCGGTGATCCTGTCCAGGTACGGCTTCGCCGCGTCCAGGGTGGCGAGGGCCGACTCGGCGGACTCGTCGCGCAGGAAGCACAGGATCAGCCGGGTGGAGACGCCGTGCCGCTCCCGGCTGCGGCCGAGGGCCCGCCCCAGCCCCTCGACGACCGTGCCCATCGACACCCCCCTGTCGAGGTGGGCCTGCGGGTCGAAGAAGATCTCCGCGTGGCGCACGCCCTGCGCGGCCGCCCGTGCGAGGTAGGCGTCGGCGAGGTCCTCGAAGTCCTGCTCGGTGCGCAGGACCGCCATCAGCTCGTAGTACAGGTTCAGGAAGGACTGGAGGTCCTCGAACCGGTACGCCTCACGCAGTTCCTCGGTGTCCTTGTACGGCAGCGACACCCCGTTGCGGGCGGCCAGCTCGAAAGCCAGCTCGGGCTCCAGGGTGCCTTCGATGTGCAGGTGCAGTTCAGCTTTGGGGAGGGGCATCAAAGCATCGTACGGCCGCTTCACCGCCGTTTCGGAACCGGCACTCGCAGCAGGTCGTGCGCGACGGTCAGCTCGCCGTGGAACCCGGCGGCCCTCGCCTGCCGCTCGAACTCCCCGGGGTCGGAGTAGCGCTGGCTGAAGTGGGTGAGGACGAGATGCCGCACCCCGGCGTCCCGGGCGACCCGCGCCGCCTGACCTGCCGTCAGATGACCGTGCTCGATGGCGAGTTCGACGTCGTCGTCGAGGAACGTGGACTCGATCACCAGCATGTCGCAGCCCTCGGCGAGCGCGTGCACGCCGTCGCACAGCCGGGTGTCCATGACGAACGCGAACCGCTGCCCGCGCCGCACCTCGCTGACGTCCTCCAGGGTGACGCCGCCGATCGCGCCCTCCCGCTGGATCCGCCCGACGTCGGGCCCCCTCAGCCCGTGCGCGGCGAGCCGGTCGGGCAGCATGCGGCGGCCGTCCGGCTCGACGAGGCGGTAGCCGTAGGACTCCACCGGGTGGGACAGCCGGCGCGCCTGAAGGGTGTACGAGCCGGTCGTCACCAGCGGCCCGTCCGCGTCGACCGGGGCCTCGGTGACGCCGACGGTCTCGCGGTAGGCGGTGGCGTACCGGAGCCGGTCGAAGAAGCGCTGCCCGGAGCGCGGGTAGTGGGCGGTGACCGGGTGCGGCACCTTGTCGAGGTTGACGCGCTGGATGACCCCGGCGAGACCGAGGGAGTGGTCGCCGTGGAAGTGGGTGACGCAGATCCGGTTCAGGTCGTGGGCGGCGACGCCGGCGCGCACCATCTGGCGCTGGGTGCCCTCGCCGGGGTCGAAGAGGAGACCCTCGCCGTCCCAGCGCAGGAAGTAGCCGTTGTGGTTGCGGTGCCGGGTCGGGACCTGGCTGGCGGTGCCGAGGACGACCAACTCGCGTACGGACACGGCGGGTTATCCGGGGGGCCAGTGCAGGCCGCGGCCGCCGAGAAGGTGCGCGTGGGCGTGCCAGACGGTCTGGCCGGCGCCGCTGCCGGTGTTGAAGACGGTGCGGTAGCTTTCCAGCTTCTCCAGGTCGGCGACGGCCTGCGTCTCGCGGAGGACGTCGGCGGCGAGCTGGGGCGCTTCGGCGGCGAGGGCGGCGGCGTCCTGGTGGTGCGCCTTGGGGATCACCAGGATGTGGGTGGGGGCCTGGGGGTTGATGTCCCGGAAGGCGAGGGTGGTCTCCGTCTCGCGGACGATGGTCGCGGGGACGTGGCCCTCGACGATCTTGCAGAACAGGCAGTCGCTCTGCGGTTCCCCTGCCATACGGGTCTCCTCTTCTCGCCGGTGATCTCTGTGGGGGCATGGTATCGACCGCCGTCGGCTTGCGGGTGGAGGCGGATTTCCGCTCACCCTTCTCCCGAGCGAGTCGGGTGGTGGGTGGGCACAGGCCGGAATCCAGGGGGCGGAGCCCCCTGATCCGGGACTGCGATGCAGGGTCACGGCACAGTAGGGGGCACCTTCGCCGGCGTCGATTCCAGTGCGGCCAGCGCCAGCGACACCGCCTCGTCCAGCTGGACGTCCCGGCCCGCCGCGTGATCCTGGGGGCGGACGACGACCTCGACGTCGGGGTCGACGCCGTGGTTCTCCACCCCCCACCCGTACCCCTCCAGCCAGATCGCGTACTTCGGCTGGGTGATCAGCGTCCCGTCGACCAGGCGGTACCGGCTGTCGATGCCGATCGTCCCGCCCCACGTGCGCGTGCCCACCACGGGACCGATCCCGAGCGCCTTGACCGCGGCGTTCACGATGTCCCCGTCGGAGCCGGAGAACTCGTTGGCGACGGCGACGACGGGCCCGCGCGGCGCGTCCTCCGGGTAACTGGTGGGCCGCATCCCGCGCGGCACGTCCCAGCCGACGATGCGCCGCGCCAGCTTCTCCACCACCAGCTGGGAGGTGTGCCCGCCCCGGTTCTCCCGCACGTCGACGACGAGCCCCTCGCGGGCCACCTCGATGCGCAGGTCCCGATGGAGCTGCGCCCAGCCGGAGCCGACCATGTCGGGGACGTGCAGATAGCCGAGCCGCCCGCCGGACTTCTCGTGCACGTAGGCCCGCCGGTCCGCGACCCACGCGTGGTAGCGCAGCGCCTCCTCGTCGTCGGTCGGCACGACCACGGCGTGCCGCGGTTCGCCCCCGCCGGCCGGCGAGATCGTCAGCTCGACCGCCTTGCCGGCGGTGCCGACGAGCAGCGGTCCAGGACCGGTGACCGGGTCGACGGGATGCCCGGCGACGGCGGCGATCGCGTCGCCGGGGCGCACGGCGACGCCGGGTGCGGCGAGCGGGGAGCGGGCGTCGGGATCGGAGGTCTCCGCAGGCAGGATCCGGTCGATGCGCCAACTGCCGTCCTCGTGACGGGAGATGTCGGCGCCCAGCAGACCCTGGCGGGCGCCGCCGCCGTAGCCGCCGCGGGGCATGACGTAGGCGTGCGAGGTGCCGAGTTCGCCGTGCACCTCCCACAGCAGGTCGATCAGGTCGTCCTTGGTCGCCACCCGCTCCAGGATCGGGCGGTAGCGGTCGAGGACGCCGTCCCAGTCGACGCCGCCGAGGTCGGGCCGCCAGAAGTTGTCCCGCATGACGCGGCCGGTCTCGTCGTACATCTGCCGCCACTCGGCGGCCGGGTCGACCGTCTGGCGTACGCGGCCGAGGTCGACGGTGATGTTGGAGTCGCTGTCCTCGTCGCCGGAGGCGCGCCGGTCGCTGGGGACGACCTTGAGTTTGTGGTCGGTCCACAGCAGCAGCCGTTTGCCGTCGCCGCTGACGTCGAAGTCGTCGACGTCGGAGGCGAGGTGGTCCAGGCGGCGGTGGGCGAGGTCGTAGCGCTCCAGCTCGGTGTGCGGGTCGGGGTCGTCGGGTGTGGCACGGGAGGCGCCGAGTACGCCGCGCACCGGGTGGCGCAGCCAGAGCACGCCGTCCTTGGCGGCGCGCAGCGTGGAGTAGCGGGCGGCCTCGACGGGGAAGGGGATGATCCGGTCGGCGAGGCCTTCGAGGTCGATGCGGGTGGCCGGGGTGCCCTCGCTGTCGGGGGTCTCGTCCTTGTCGGGGGCCTCGAAGGGCCGGCCGTGCCGCTGCGGGCCGAACGGGGAGGGGGTGGTGGCGGCCAGCGTGACGAGATGCGGGCGGGCGCCGGCGACGAAGGACAGGTCGAAGGCGTGCTCGTCGTAGACGGGGTCGAAGGCGCGGGTGGACAGGAACGCGAGGTGCTTGCCGTCGAGGGTGAAGGCGGGCGCGAAGTCCCGGAAGCGCAGCGGGGTCGCCTCGGTGACCGACAGGTCGGTGGTGTTGGCGAGCTTGAGCTGACTGAGCGGCCGCGGGCCGGGGTGCGACCAGGCGAGCCAGCCGGAGTCGGGTGAGAAGACCAGGTCGCCGACCTCGCCGTCGGCGCTGCGGTCGACCTCGCGGACCTCGCCGGTCTCCCGTTCGACGAGCAGCAGCCGCCCGTCGTGGGCGGCGACGGCGGCCCGGCTGCCGTCGGGGGACATGGCCAGTTCCAGGACCCGGCCGAGGCGTCCGGCGGCGAGCCGGCGCGGGGCCGCGCCGGGGGCCGCCCCGGTGGCGGGGGCGAACTCCAGGGCGTCCTCGCCCTCGGCGTCCGTCACCCACACCACCCACTCCTCGCCCTCCACGCGGAAGGTGTGCGGCAGCCGGGCCCGCACGCCCGGCTCGGCGGCCAGCGCGCGGGCGGGCCCGTGGCGGTGGGTGACCCAGTGGATCGCGCCGCGGATCTCCACGGCGCTGCCGCGCGCGGTGTGGTCGGGCATCGCGGAGCCCATCCAGCGGGCGGCGGCGACCGGGAACGGCCGCCGGTCGGTGCGCTGTCCGCCGAGGCGGACGTCGAGCCGGCGCGGCTCGGCCCCGTCGAGGTCGTCGAGGATCCACAGCTCGCCCGCGCTGACGTACACGATCCGGGTTCCGTCGCCGGCGGCCTGGCGGGCGTAGAAGCCGTCGAGCGGGGTGTGCCGGCGCAGGTCGGAGCCGTCGGCGAGGGAGGAGTAGAGCGCGCCGACGCCCTCGTGGTCGGAGAGGAAGGCGATCCGGTCGCCCGCCCACACCGGGTACTCGATGTTGCCGTCGAGGTCCTCGTGCAGCCGGGTGAACTCCCCGGCACCTTCTCCGTCGCCGACGGACCGGTCGATCCACAGCTTGCCCGCGGTGCCGCCCCGGTAGCGCTTCCAGTGGGCGGCCTCGCGGCTCATGGTCGCGGACAGCAGCACGGTGGCCGGGCCGTGGGCGACGCCGCCGACGGGGCCGTACGGCAGGACCGTCGAGGGCCCGCCGTCGAGCGGGACGGCGTGCGCCCAGCTTCGGCGCAGGCTGGCCTGGCCGTGTGCGGTGAGCGCCAGGACCTGTCCGTCGGGGGTCCAGCCGTGCACCTGGGTGCGCCAACACCCCCAGTACGTCAGCCTGGTGGACGGTCCGCCGTCGACGGGGGCGATGTGCGCCTCGGGGGCGCCGTCGCGGGTGGAGGTCCAGGCGACGGTCGTGCCGTCGGGTGAGATGCGCGGTGTGGAGACGGGCACGTTGTCGGCGCTGACCCGCCAGGCGCGGCCGCCGTCGAGGGGGGCGAGCCACACGTCGTCCTCGGCGGTGAAGGCCACCAGTTCGCCGTGCAGATGCGGGTATCGGATGTACGCAGCAGGCGTCGCGGACTGTGTCACCCGATCACTCTAGGCAAGGGCGCGGGCCGTGAACAGGGGCTTAGGGGTGCTTGCACCATGAGCGTCCGATCAGGGCCACTACTTGCCCTCGACCGGTCCGCAACGGGTGTCCGACGGGCACCAGACGGTCCGGGTGACGGTCACGGTGACCGTGGGCCGGGCCGGTCGGGCCGGATTCGCGGAGGGCGGCGGTTGCAGCGGTGAGGGCGTCGCGGACGCGCAGTCGCCGAGTCCGCTGACCCGGAAGACCTGTCTGCCGCCCACCTGCGCGCGGAGGTCGCCGCGTACGCAGGAGCCGTCGACGGCGCGGGTGACCGTGCCGTCGACCTCGATGTCCCGGCCGTCGTCGGTCCGGCCCTGGCACTTGACCGAGGCGATGGTCTCCTCCCCCGCCGAGGCGCGGCCCTTGCCGTAGTCGGCGGTGCAGGTCAGCCACTGTACGTCCGTTTTACGGCGGGCCAGTTCGGCCGTGGCGGCCTCGTCGGTGGTGTACGCCACGGACGCGGCGCTCAGCCCGCCCGGATCGCACGCCGCGAGCCCGCCCGCGGCCACGAGCGCCAACCCTGCCACCGCGGCCGTGCGTGTCCCCGGCCGTCCTGCCCGCATGCGTCGTAAAGCCCCCATGCGGGCAGACTGCCACCGCCGCGGCGGTGGCGGTAGAGCGCGTGCCGCCCCTCACGCGCCTCGAACTGCGCCCGTACGGGCGTCCTTCAGGACCAGCGGCCGGTGCGGCCGAGGAGCAGGGCGGTGGCGGCGGTGCCGGCGGTCGAGGTGCGCAGCACGGTGCGGCCGAGGATGTACGGCTTCGCGCCCGCCTCCTTGAACAGCGCCAACTCGTCGGACGAGACGCCCCCTTCGGGGCCGACGACCAGCACGATGTCTCCCCGGTCGGGGAGTTCGGCGGTGGCGAGGCGCTCGCTGCCCTGCTCGAAGTCCGAGTGGAGCACGGCGGCGAAGTCCGCGCCGGCGAGAAGTGCCGCCACCTGCTTGGTGGTCGCCGCGTCCGCGACCTCGGGGAAGCGCACCCGGCGGGACTGCTTGCCGGCCTCGCGGGCGGTGGCCCGCCACTTCGCCAGCGCCTTGGCGCCCCGCTCGCCCTTCCACTGCGTGATGCAGCGTGCGGCGGACCACGGGACGATGCGGTCGACGCCGGTCTCGGTCATCGTCTCGACGGCCAGCTCCCCCCGGTCGCCCTTGGGCAGCGCCTGCACGACGGTGATGCGGGGCTGTTCCTCGGGCTCCTCGTTGATGCTCTCCAGGTCCATGACGACCAGCCGGTCCTTGCCCTCGGCGGCCCTTACGACGCCCTCGGCCCAGCGCCCGCGCCCGTCGGTGAGGACGACGCCCTCGCCGGGCCGCAGCCGCTTCACGGAGACGGCGTGCCGCCCCTCCGGGCCGTCGAGGACGACCTCCCCGCCGCTGCCGTCGGGGACCTTCAGCGGATCGAGCACGAACACCGGAGCCGTCATCGCTCCGCACCTCCTTCTGCGTCGGCCGCCGACGCGGTCCACACCGCGCCCGTCTCGGCCGCCAGTACCTCCACCAGCTCACCGGCCGGCATCTCCCGGGCCATCCGGTGGCCCTGCCCCGCCCACAGAGCCATGCCCTGCGCGTCGCCCGCCGCGGCGGCCGCCTTGCGCAGCGGCGCGGTGAGGTGGTGCACCTCGGGGTAGGCGGCGGGCGCGTAGCGTCCGTGCTCGCGCAGGAAGCGGTTGACCAGGCCGCGGGCCGGGCGGCCGGTGAACGCGCGGGTCAGCCGGGTGCACACGAACAACGGGTTCGTCAGCGCCTCCTTGTGGGCGGCGGCCGCGCCGGACTCGGGCGTGGGGACGAACGCGGTGCCGAGCTGGACGGCGCTCGCGCCCGCCGCGAGGGCGGCGGCGATCTGGCTGCCGCGCATGATGCCGCCGGCGGCGACGAGGGGCAGCCCGACCGCCTCACGGACCTGGGCGATCAGCGACAGCAGTCCGATGCCGGAGCCGTCGTTCTCGGGGACGTCCCGGTGGGTGCCCTGGTGGCCGCCGGCCTCCACGCCCTGCACGATCACCGCGTCCGCGCCGGCCCGTTCCACGGCGAGCGCCTCCTCGACGGTCGTGGCCGTGACCAGCGTGACCGTCCCGGCCCTGCGCAGCGAGGCCAGCGCCTCGGGGCTCGGCACGCCGAAGTGGAAGGACACCGCCGCCACCGGGTCGTCGAGCAGCACGGCGAGCTTGGCGTCGTAGCCGTCGTCCCGCCCGCTGTCCGGGTCGCCGAGTTCCGTGCCGTACCAGGCGGCCTCGCCGGCCAGTTGGTGGGCGTACACCTCCACGGCGCCGGTCTCGGCATGCTCGGGCTGCGGCATGAAGAGGTTCACGCCGAAGGGCCGGGAGGTGAGCCCGCGCAACTGCTTGATCTCCCGGTACATCCCGTCGGCGGTCTTGTACCCACCGGCGAGGAAGCCGAGCCCTCCGGCCTCGGACACGGCGGCGGCGAGCCGGGGGACGGAGACGCCGCCCGCCATGGGGGCCTGCACGATCGGATGGCGGAGAAGACCGGCCAGCGCGAAGGACATGACCGCATGGTGTCATGTCCCGGCGCCCTGTCCCGCCGGGGGCTCCGCCCCCGCCTCACCGCCCGTTGAAGGCGTCCTTCAGCCGGGAGAACAGCCCCTGCTGGCCGGGCTGGAACTGCCCCTGGGGGCGCTCCTCCCCGCGCAGCTTCGCCAGTTCCCGCAGCAGCCGCTCCTGCTCCGGGTCCAGCTTGGTGGGCGTCTGGACTTCCACGTGCACGATGAGGTCGCCGCGCCCGCCGCCGCGCAGGTGCGTCACTCCGCGCTGGTGCAGCGGAATGGACTGCCCCGACTGCGTGCCGGGCCGGATGTCGACCTCCTCCGACCCGTCCAGCGTCTCCAGCGGCACCTTCGTGCCGAGCGCCGCCGCGGTCATCGGGAGGGTGACCGTGCAGTGCAGGTCGTCGCCGCGCCGCTGGAACATCGCGTGCGGCAGTTCGTGGATCTCGACGTAGAGGTCGCCGGCCGGGCCGCCGCCCGGTCCGACCTCGCCCTCGCCGGCGAGCTGGATGCGGGTGCCGTTGTCGACGCCGGCCGGGATCTTCACCGTCAGCGTGCGCCGCGACCGGACCCGTCCGTCGCCCGCGCACTCGGGGCACGGGGTGGGCACCACGGTGCCGAAGCCCTGGCACTGGGGGCAGGGACGCGAGGTCATGACCTGGCCCAGGAAGGACCGCGTCACCTGCGACACCTCACCGCGGCCGCGGCACATGTCGCAGGTCTGGGCGGTGGTGCCGGGCGCCGCGCCCTCGCCGCTGCAGGTGGTGCAGACGATCGCGGTGTCGACCTGGATGTCCTTGGTGGTGCCGAACGCGGCCTCCTCCAGGTCCACCTCCAGCCGGATCATCGCGTCCTGCCCGCGCCGGGTGCGCGACCTCGGGCCCCGCTGGGACGCCGTGCCGAAGAACGCGTCCATGATGTCGGAGAAGTTGCCGAAGCCACCGGCGCCGAAGCCGCCCGCGCCTCCCCCGCCGGCCTGCGAGAGCGGGTCGCCGCCGAGGTCGTAGACCTGCTTCTTCTGCGGGTCCGACAGCACCTCGTAAGCGGCGTTGATCTCCTTGAACCGCTCCTGGGTCTTCGGATCGGGGTTGACGTCCGGGTGCAGCTCGCGGGCGAGCCGCCGGAAGGCCTTCTTGATCTCTTCCTGCGACGCGTCGCGGCGCACGCCGAGAACGGCGTAGTAGTCCGTGGCCACTTACGACTCCGCCAGGATCTGTCCGACGTACCGTGCCACTGCGCGTACCGCTCCCATCGTTCCCGGGTAATCCATGCGGGTCGGTCCGACCACGCCGAGCTTGGCGACTGCCTCGCCGCCCGAACCGTAGCCGACCGACACCACGGAAGTGGAGTTGAGTCCCTCGTAGGCGTTCTCGTGCCCGATACGCACGATCATGCCCGAATCCCCCGCCTCGCCCAGGAGCTTGAGGAGCACGACCTGCTCCTCGAGGGCCTCCAGGACGGGCCGGATGGTGAGGGGAAAGTCATGTCCGAAGCGGGTGAGATTGGCGGTGCCGCCGATCATCAGCCGCTCCTCGTTCTCCTCGACGAGCGTCTCCAGCAGGGTGGAGAGCACCGTCGAGACCGTGCCGCGGTCCTCCGCCTCGAAGGCCTCCGGCAGATCCTCCACCAGAGGCGGCACATCGGTGAACCGGCGGCCCGCGACCCGGCTGTTGAGCCGGGCGCGCAGGTCCGCGAGCGAGGCCTCGCCGAACGGCGCGGGGCAGTCCACCAGCCGCTGCTCGACCCGCCCGGTGTCCGTGATCAGCACGAGCATGAGGCGGGCCGGGGCGAGCGAGAGCAGTTCGACGTGCCGCACCGTGGACCGGGTCAGCGACGGGTACTGCACGACGGCGACCTGGCGGGTGAGCTGCGCGAGCAGCCGGACCGTCCGCGCGACGACGTCGTCGAGGTCGACGGCGCCGTCGAGGAAGTTCTGGATGGCGCGCCGCTCGGGCGCGCTCATCGGCTTGACCCCGGCGAGCTTGTCGACGAAGAGCCTGTAGCCCTTGTCGGTGGGGATGCGGCCGGCGCTGGTGTGCGGCTGGGCGATGTAGCCCTCGTCCTCCAGGGCGGCCATGTCGTTGCGGACCGTCGCCGGGGACACGCCGAGGCTGTGGCGCTCGGTGAGCGCCTTGGAGCCGACCGGCTCCTCGGTGCCGACGTAGTCCTGGACGATGGCGCGCAGCACCTTCAGCCGTCGTTCACTCAGCATCCGCGCACACCTCCAGTGCTTCGTCCCCTTGGCGCCTTGCCTGGCACTCGTCACATTCGAGTGCCAGCGTTCCCCGGCCAGTGTACGGCCGTGGGGTGCGCGGGGGGCAAGGTCGGTCCGGTCGCATGCCGGCCGACGGGTTCGTCACGGTTAGCGTCGCGGTATGACGGTCACTTGGGAAGAGCTGGGTTGGGAGCAGGTCGCGGCGGGGGTCGGGCGGCGGCGGCTGCCGGGCTGGGACTGCACGGTGGGGCTGGTCGTGGGGACCGGGGCGGTGCTGCTGATCGACGCGGGTTCGAGCCTCGCGGAGGGCACACGGCTGCGGGCGGAGGCCGAGCGGCTCGCCGGACGCCGTGTGACTCATCTCGCGCTCACCCACCCCCATTTCGACCATGTGTTCGGGGCGGCGGCGTTCGCGGGCGCGGTGGTGTTCGCGGCGGTGGGCGCCGAGTCGGTGTTCGCGCGGGAGCGGGCCGAGCTGCACGCGGACGCGGTGCGCAACGGGCTGGACGAGGCGGCGGCGACGGAGGCCGTGGACGCCCTGGTGCGGCCTCGCCACCTGGTCTCCGGGGAGTGGACCCTGGACATGGGCGGCGGGCGTCAGGTCCTGCTGGCGAACGTGGGCCCCGGCCACACGGCACACGACCTGGCGGTGCTGGTGCCGGGGTCGCCGGAGGCGGTGTTCTGCGGCGACCTGGTGGAGGAGTCCGGCGAGCCGCAGGCCGGGCCGGACGCCGTGCCCTCGCACTGGCCGGCCGCCCTCGACCGCCTGCTCGCCCTCGGCGGCGCGGACGCACGGTACGTGCCCGGTCACGGGGCGGTCGTGGACGCGGCGTTCGTGCGGGCGCAGCGGGACGCCCTGGCCGCCCGTTTCGGCGTGTCGCCGTGACAGCGCCCCGGCTTCTCCTATCGTCGTCCGAATGCGCCAGTACTCCGCCGATCTGACCCCGTCCTGGAAGAAGCCGCAGCCGGTCCCCGAGGTCGCGGCGGAGCCCGGCCTGGTGGTGGAGGAGCCGGGCAGCGGCTTCTGCGGCGCGGTGATCCGCTGCGAGGCGGGCACGGTCACCCTGGAGGACCGTTTCGGCAAGCACCGGGTGTTCCCGCTGGAGCCGCGCGGGTTCCTGCTGGAGGGCCGCACGGTGACTCTCGTAAGGCCCGCGTCGGGCGGCCCGGCGCGCCCCGCCCGCACGGCCTCGGGTTCGGTGGCCGTGCCCGGCGCACGCGCGCGTGTGGCCCGCGCCGGCCGGATCTACGTCGAGGGGCGGCACGACGCCGAGCTGGTCGAGAAGGTGTGGGGCGACGACCTGCGCGTCGAGGGCGTGGTGGTGGAGTACCTGGAGGGCGTCGACGATCTCCCTTCGGTCGTCGAGGAGTTCGCGCCGGGACCGGACGCGCGGCTCGGCGTCCTGGTGGACCATCTGGTCCCGGGCACGAAGGAGTGGCGGATCGCACAGTCGGTGACCAGCGAGCACGCGCTCGTGGTGGGCCACCCGTACATCGACGTCTGGGAGGCGGTGAAGCCGTCGGCCCTGGGCATCGAGGCATGGCCGCGCGTGCCGCACGGCCAGGACTGGAAGACGGGGGTGTGCCGGGCGCTGGGCTGGCCGTCGGACAACACCGGGGCGGTGTGGCAGGCGATCCTGGCCCGGGTGGGCTCCTACAAGGACCTGGAGCCGGAGCTGCTCGGCCGGGTGGAGGAGCTGATCGACTTCGTCACCGGCTGACGGGCCGGGCGGGCGTTCAGTCCACGAGGTCCCTGACCACGGCGTCCGCCAGCAGCCGCCCGCGCAGGGTGAGGACGGCGCGGCCCTCGTCGTAGGGCCCCGGCTGCAGCAGTCCCTCCGTGAGCGCCCGGCGCGCGGCCGCGAGTCCCTTCTCCCGCAGCACGTCCAGCGGTACGCCCTCGCGCAGCCGTAGCTCCAGCAGGATGCGCTCGACCCGGCGGTCCTCGTCCGTGAGGAGTTCGCGGCCGGCGCCCGGGGAGCGGCCCGCCGCCAGCGCCGCCGCGTACGCCCCCGGGTGCTTGACGTTCCACCAGCGGACCCCGCCGACGTGGCTGTGGGCGCCCGGCCCGGCGCCCCACCAGTCGGCGCCGCGCCAGTACAGCTCGTTGTGCAGACAGCGGGCCTCCGGCGAGGTGGCCCAGTTGGACACCTCGTACCAGTGGTAGCCGGCCGCCGTGAGGGTCTCCTCGGCGATGAGGTAGCGGTCGGCGTGCGCGTCGTCGTCGGTCATCGGGATCTCGCCCCGGCGGATGCGGCGGGCGAGCTGGGTGCCCTCCTCGACGATCAGGGCGTAGGCGCTGACGTGGTCCGGGCCGGCGTCGAGCACGGCGTCCAGGGAGGCCCGCCAGTCGTCGTCCGACTCGCCCGGCGTGCCGTAGATCAGGTCCAGGTTGACGTGCTCGAAGCCCGCCGCCCGCGCTTCCGCCACGCAGGCCTCGGGCCGGCCGGGGGTGTGGGTGCGGTCGAGGATCCGCAGCACGTGCCGCCGGGCGCTCTGCATGCCGAGGGAGACCCGGTTGAACCCGCCCTCGCGCAGGGCCGCGAGGTACGCCGGATCGACGGACTCCGGGTTCGCCTCCGTGGTCACCTCAGCGTCGGCCGCGAGTCCGAACTCCTCGCGGATCGCGCCCAGCATCCGCACGAGGTCGCCCGCGGCCAGCAGGGTGGGCGTGCCGCCGCCGACGAACACCGTCCGCACCTCGCGCGGATCGTCGCCCAGCACCTTGCGGGCGAGCCGGATCTCGTCGATCAGGGTGTCGGCGTAGTTGTCGCGGGAGGCGAGCACCCCGCCGGTGCCGCGCAGCTCGGTGGCGGTGTAGGTGTTGAAGTCGCAGTACCCGCAACGGCTCGCGCAGTAGGGCACGTGCAGGTAGAAGCCGAGGGGCCGGTCGGCCGCCCCGGCGAGCGCGGACGAGGGCAGCGCACCGTCGTCGGGAACGGGCTCACCGTCGGGGAGTGCGGAAGGCATGTGCTCCATTGTCCCGCACCCGGCGGCCCGCCCTCCCCGCCCCGGCCGCCGCTACTCGGTCTGGAGCACCAGGAGGGCCAGGTCGTCCTCCGGGGGGTCGTCGCCGAAGGCGTGGACGAGGTCGCGGACGCGTTCGGCGATCAGGTCGGCGTCGAGGCCGGCGCACCCGGCCAGCGCGACGGCCAGGCCGTCATCGTCGTCGAACTGGCGCGGTCCCGAGCGGCGCTCGGTGACGCCGTCGGTCACGCACAGCAGGGTGTCGCCGGGCCGCAGCTCCAGGGTCTCGCTGGTGTAGGTGGCGTCCTCGACGACCCCGAGGAGGGTCTGCGGCTGGGCTGCCGTGGTGACCGTCCCGTCGGGTCCGAGCAGCAGCGGCAGCGGGTGCCCGGCGGAGGCGAGGGTGCAGCGGACCCCGCCGTCGAAGGGGACCAGCTCCCCGTAGAGGAGCGAGAGGAAGCGGGTCTGCGGCCCGTCCGCCGGTCCGGCCGGGCCCACGAAGGCACGGGCCGCGGCGTCGGCGGCCTCCGTGGCGTCGTCGAGGAGCAGTTGGTTGAGGCGGTCGAGGACGTCCGGGACGCCGTACCCCTCCCGGGCCAGCAGCCGCAGCCAGGGCCGGGCGAGGCCGATGACGACAGCCGCCTCCGGGCCCTTGCCCTGCACGTCGCCCACGGCGAAGCACCAGCGGCCGTGGCCCGCCGGGAACAGGTCGTAGAAGTCGCCGCTCGGGCCGCCCTGCTCGCGCGGCTCGTACACGAGGGCGCTGCGCAGTCCCGGTATCTCGGCGACCGCGCCGGGCAGCAGGCCGCGCTGGAGGACGGCGCTGATGGTGACCTGGCGGGCGTACTGGCGGGCCGCACCGATGGCGAGCGCCACACGGCGGCCGAGGTCCTCGACCAGCCCGGTGATCTCGTCGGGGAAGCGCAGCAGCCCGGCCCGGCCGATGACGAGCGTGCCGAGCGGGCGGCCGCCGGCGATCAGCCGGTAGGCGAGGGCGGAGCCGCCCGGGCCGAGCGCCTCGGCGGGCCAGGGGAAGGCGGTGGGCCCGGAGCCCGCAGCGTCGGGCGGGTGCGAGGGGTGCGGCGGGTCCTTCTCCAGGGTGCGGCGCAGTTCCTCGATGTGGTGCTCGCCGCTGTGGCAGACGCGGGCCAGCCGCGGTCCGGGCCCGCCCGTGCCGTCGCCCCAGCCGCGCGCGCTGAGTTCGTCCTCCAGCCACACCGCGCACCAGTCCGCCAGCCGCGGCACGAGCAACTGGCCGGTGAGCGCGGCGACCAGGTCCTCGTCCAGCTGCCCGGCGAGCAGGTCGGAGGCCTCGGCGAGGAAGGAGAGCGCACCCCGGCCGAGCCAGTCCCGGGAGTGAGGGGTGGAGGCGGGCAAGCGGGCGGGGGCGTCTGTGCCGGCGGTGGCGTCGGCGGGGGCGGTGTCGGTCCGGGTGCTGGTGGTACGGGCCGCAGGGGCGAGACCGGGGCGGGGGGCCGCGCCGGGGCCGGCGGTCGGGGCGGCTTCTGCGGGGGCGGTGGTCGGGGCGGCTTCGGCGGGGGCGGTGGTCGGGGCGGCTTCGGCGGGGGCGGTGGTGTACGCGGTCATGGGCACGTCGTCGCCGTACGCCTGCCCGGCGTCCGCGGTGTTCTCTGCGATCGGCCCCAGCCGTGCCCACACCGTCTTCGTGCCCCGGCGGTACGTCACGCCCCACGCCTCCGCCAGCGTCGCGACCAGTTGCAGCCCGCGGCCGTACTCCGGGGTGCCGAGGGGCGGTTCGGGCGTGCCGTCGCGCGGGGCGCGGGAGGGGTGGCGGTCGGAGACCTCCACGACGACGGCGTACGCCTCGGGCTCGTCGTCCTCCGCGAGGCACAGCCGGCACACCAGGTCGATGTCGGTGCCGGCGTGCACGACCGCGTTGGTGACGAGCTCGCTGACGACGAGCACGGCGTCCTCCGCGAGCCGCCCGGCGAGGTGCTCCCCACCGGGCAGGCCGAGGCCGCTCCACTCCGTCAGTGCGGCGTGCACGAGGTCGCGGGCGGCGCCGGGCGCGTGGGAGCCGCCGGCCAGGGTCGCGCGCGTGCGCGCCGGGAGCCCGCCCGGGCGGGCGGACGCGCCGCCGGGCCGGGACACGGTCTCCCGTTGCGTAGGAATGACCCCCATGCGCAGCTCCTCGGACGGTCGACGTTTCGAGCCTCGACCTGACGACCGGCCCTCGGTCTTCGGACGATTACGCCTCTCCGGACGCCGTCAGAGTGACAGACTGACCACGCCCATAAGCGCCGAGTTATCGAAGTGGGCCGTCATGAGTGAGAACAGTGCTCCGCATGTGCTCGAAGACGGACGTATTGAGGGCGGGATTCGAGCATCCGAGCTGCGCCCGCTGCTCGCGGCGATGACCGCCGCCCGCGACGGCGACTTCACGAAGCTGCCGGAGACGGGCGACGGGATCGTGGCCGAACTGACGTCCGTCTTCAACCAGATCCTGGACCGCAGCGTGCACTTCAACGCCGAGGTCCGCCGGGTGAAGCGGGAGGTGGTGCGCCACGGCCGTCTGGACGAGCGCCTGTCGGCCAGTCCCGGCCACGGCGGCTGGGCCACGCGGGTGGACGACGTCAACCAGTTGCTGGACGCCCTGGTGGCCCCTGCGGCCAACGCGACGCGCGTCCTGGACGCGGTGGCCGGCGGGGATCTGACCCAGCGGGTCGACCTGCACGACGGGACCAGGGAGTTGCGCGGCGATCTGCGCCGGCTGGGCCGGACCGTGAACAGGACGGTGGACCAACTGTCCCTGTTCACCGGCGAGGTGACCCGGGTCGCCCGGGAGGTCGGCACCGAGGGCCGGCTCGGCGGCCGGGCCAAGGTGCAGGGGCTGTCGGGCAGTTGGCGGGACGTGACCGAAGCGGTCAACACCATGGCCTCCCGGCTGACGGCGCAGGTGCGGGACATCGCCCTGGTGACGACGGCGGTGGCGCGCGGCGACCTGACCCGCACGGTGACGGTCGAGGCGACCGGCGAGCTGCTGGAGCTGAAGCTGACCGTCAACACGATGGTCGACCAGCTCTCCGCCTTCGCGGACGAGGTGACCCGCGTCGCCCGCGAGGTCGGCACCGAGGGCCAGTTGGGCGGCCGGGCTCAGGTGCGGGGCGTGTCGGGCGTCTGGAAGGACCTCACCGACAACGTCAACTTCATGGCGTCGAACCTGACCTCGCAGGTGCGCAACATCGCCCAGGTGACCACCGCCGTCGCCAACGGCGACCTCAGCCAGAAGATCACCGTGGACGCGCAGGGGGAGATCCTGGAGCTGAAGTCGACGATCAACACCATGGTCGACCAGCTCTCCGCCTTCGCCGACGAGGTCACCCGCGTCGCCCGCGAGGTCGGCACCGAGGGCAACCTCGGCGGCCGGGCCCAGGTGCGGGGCGTCTCCGGCGTCTGGAAGGACCTCACCGACAACGTCAACTTCATGGCGGACAACCTCACTTCGCAGGTCCGCAACATCGCCCTCGTCTCCACGGCCGTCGCGCAGGGAGACCTCGGCAAGAAGATCACGGTGGAGGCGAAGGGGGAGATCCTGGAGCTGAAGTCGACGATCAACACCATGGTCGACCAGCTCTCCGCCTTCGCCGACGAGGTCACCCGCGTCGCCCGCGAGGTCG
>NZ_JBIURQ010000003.1:393418-552260 GCF_044740925.1 Streptomyces sp. NPDC088254
CGGCACCGAGGGCAACCTCGGCGGCCAGGCGCAGGTGCGGGGCGTCTCCGGCGTCTGGAAGGACCTCACCGACAACGTCAACTTCATGGCGCTGAACCTGACCTCGCAGGTCCGCAACATCGCCCAGGTGACGACGGCGGTGGCCAACGGCGACCTGTCGAAGAAGATCACCGTGGACGCGCGAGGCGAGATCCTGGAGCTGAAGGACACCGTCAACACGATGGTGGAGCAGCTGCGGGCCTTCGCCGACGAGGTGACCAGGGTGGCCCGCGAGGTCGGCACGGACGGCCGGCTCGGCGGGCGGGCCCAGGTGCTGGGCGTCTCCGGCGTGTGGCGGGACCTGACCGACAACGTCAACTCCATGGCGGACAACCTCACTTCGCAGGTCCGCAACATCGCCCAGGTGGCCACGGCGGTCGCCCAGGGCGATCTGTCGCGGAAGATCGACGTGGACGCGCGCGGTGAGATCCTGGAGCTGAAGATCACCATCAACACGATGGTCGACACCCTGTCCTCCTTCGCCTCCGAGGTCACCCGGGTGGCCCGCGAGGTGGGCTCCGAGGGCCAACTCGGCGGCCAGGCGCGAGTGGAGGGCGTGTACGGCACCTGGAAGCGGCTGACGACCAACGTGAACGAGCTCGCGCTGAACCTCACCACCCAGGTCCGCGCGATCGCCGAGGTGGCCTCGGCGGTCGCCCAGGGCGACATGTCCCGCTCGATCTCCGTGGAGACGCGCGGCGAGGTGGCCGAGCTGAAGGACAACATCAACCTGATGGTGGCCAACCTGCGCGAGACGACCCGGGCGAAGGACTGGCTGGAGTCCAACCTGGCCCGGCTCGCCGCCCTGATGCAGGGGCACCGGGACCTGATGGAGGTCGCCGACCTGATCCTGCGGGAGCTGACGCCGCTGGTGAACGCGCAGTACGGGGCGTTCTACCTGGCCGATCCGGAGGGCGAGGCGGCCGTCAGGACGACCGTGCCGGCCAAGGGGCTGGCGTTCATCGCCGGTTACGGCTCGGCGGAGGGCGCGACCGTGGAGACGGGCGGGCTGCCGGTGCACGGCCTGGTGCACCAGGCGGCCCGGGAGAAGAAGCGGATCCTGGTCGAGGGAGCCCCGCCGCACTACATCAAGATCAACAGCGGGCTGGGCGAGGCCTCCCCGACCACGATCGTCATCATCCCGATCCTCTTCGAGGACACGCTCCTCGGGGTGATCGAGCTGGCCTCGTTCTCCCGGTTCTCCGATGTGCACCTGGCGTTCTTCGACCAGTTCGTGAACACCATCGGCGTCGCCATCAACACCATCATCGCCAACTCCCGCACGGAGTCGCTGCTCGGCGAGTCCCAGCGCCTGGCCATGCAGCTCCAGGAGCGCTCCGACGAACTCCAGAAGCAGCAGGCCGAGTTGCAGCGCTCCAACGCGGAACTGGAGGAGAAGGCGGCCCTGCTGGCGACCAGCTCCCAGTACAAGTCGGAGTTCCTGGCCAACATGTCGCACGAGCTGCGCACGCCCCTGAACTCCCTGCTGATCCTGGCCCGGCTGCTGTCGGACAACCCCGACGGCCGTCTCTCCGACCAGGAGGTGCAGTTCGCGACGACGATCCACCGCTCGGGCTCCGACCTCCTGCAACTGATCAACGACATCCTGGACCTGTCGAAGATCGAGGCCGGCCGGATGGACGTACGGCCCAAGCGGCTCCCGCTCATCAAGCTGCTGGACTACGTCCACGCCACCTTCCGCCCGCTCACCCTGGACCGGGGGCTCGCCTTCGAGGTGGCGGTCGGGGAGGACGTGCCGCGCGAGATGTACTCGGACGAGCAGCGGCTCCAGCAGATCCTGCGCAACCTGCTCTCCAACGCGATCAAGTTCACCGCGTCGGGCCGGGTGGAGCTGCGGGTGGACCGGGTCGCGGACCCCGACTACCGGTACGTGAAGAGCAGCGACGAGGTGATCGCCTTCACCGTCTCCGACACCGGCATCGGCATCGCGCCCGAGAAACTCCCGGTGATCTTCGAGGCGTTCCAGCAGGCCGACGGCACCACCAACCGCAAGTACGGCGGCACGGGCCTCGGGCTGTCCATCAGCCGGGAGATCGCGGGGCTGCTCGGCGGGCGGATCGTCGCCGAGAGCGAGCCCAGCCGGGGCTCCACGTTCACCCTGTACGTCCCGGTCGTCAGCCCCGGCCACACGGTCACGGAGGAACGCGGCGCGTCCGTCCTGGCCGCCGAGTCCTCCTCCGGGGCGCACGAGAGCGACGACTCCTGGCCGGCCCTCACCAAGCTGGAGGCCTGGCAGGCGGGGCGGGCGGGGCAGGTCCTGTCCGGACGGCGGGTGCTGATCGTGGACGACGACATCCGCAACGTCTTCGCGCTCACCCATGTGCTGGGCCGGGTCGGCATGCCCGTGCTGTACGCGGAGAACGGCCGCGAGGGCATCGAGACGCTGGAGCGCAACCCGGACGTCGAACTCGTCCTGATGGACATCATGATGCCGGAGATGGACGGCTACGAGACCATCGCCGCCATCCGCCGCACCCCGCGCTGGGCGGGCCTGCCCATCGTCGCCCTGACCGCCAAGGCGATGCCAGGCGACCGGGAGAAGTCCATCGCACGCGGAGCCAACGACTACGTCCCCAAGCCGGTGGACGTCGACCGCCTGCTGACGGTCGTGTGCGCCCTGCTGGACCCCCCGCCCCCGGACGGGGCCGGGAAATCCGAACCCCCCGGAAAGACCGACACGGGGGGCGACGGAACCACGGAGGAGGCCGGGCTCACGGAGTGAGGTGCGAGGGCGCGGGGTGAGCGGGGGCGGGGGGGCGCGGAGTGAGCGTGGGGCACGCGGGGCCGGGGCGCGGCACGCCGGGGCGCGGAACTGCGGCGCAGCACGCGGAGCCGGGACGCGGCACGCGGGGCCCGGGCGCGGGTGCGCGGGGTGGGGGCGCGGCACGCGGAGCCGGAGCACGGACGCGCGGAGCCGGGGCGCGGCACCCGGAGTTCGGGTGCGGGCACGCGGAGCCGGGGCGCGGCGCGCGGAGCCGGGGCGCGGCGCGCGGAGCCGGAGCACGGCACCCGGAGTAAGGGCGCGGCACCCGGAGCCGGGGCGCGGGTGCGCGGAGTCCGGGTGCGGCTGGGGGCGCGGCGCGCGGAGCTGGGGCGCGGAGTTGGGGTCCGCGCCCCTTGCCGGCTATGCCTCGCGCGTGCCCGCGTACATCTCGTCGATGAGGTGCTTGTACTCACGCTCCACGACCGGCCGCTTCAGCTTCAGGCTCGGCGTGATCTCCCCGTGCTCCACGTCGAGGTCCCGCGGCAGCAGCCGGAACTTCTTGATCGTCTGCCACTTCTGCAGCCCCTGGTTGAGCTGCTCGACGTACCCCTGGACCAGGGACACGGTCGCCGGCGCGGCGACGACCTCGGCGTACGACTTGCCGGCCAGCCCGTTCTCCTCGGCCCAGCCGAGGATGGACGGCTCGTCGAGGGCGATGAGCGCGGTGCAGAAGTTCCGGTCGGCCCCGTGCACGAGGATGTTCGACACGTACGGGCAGACCGCCTTGAACTGGCCCTCGACCTCGGCCGGCGCGATGTACTTGCCGCCCGACGTCTTGATCAGGTCCTTCTTGCGGTCGGTGATCCGCAGGTACCCGTCGGCCGACAGTTCGCCGATGTCGCCGGTGTGGAACCAGCCGTCCGCCTCCAGCACCTCGGCGGTCTTCTCGGGAAGGCCGTGGTAGCCCTCCATGATGCCGGGGCCGCGCAGCAGGATCTCGCCGTCCTCGGCGATCCGCACCTCGGTGCCGGGCAGCGGCTTGCCGACGGTGCCGGTGCGGTAGGCCTCGCCCGGGTTCACGAAGGAGGCCGCGGAGGACTCCGTGAGGCCGTACCCCTCCAGGATGTGGACCCCGGCGCCGGAGAAGAAGTAGCCGATCTCGGGCGACAGGGCCGCGCTGCCGGAGACGCAGGCGCGCAGGTTCCCGCCGAACGCCTCCCGGATCTTGGAGTAGACGAGCGCGTCGGCGACCTTGTGCTTCGCGCCGAGCCCGAACGGCACGGAGGCCGTTCCGGTGCGGCGGAAGTTGTCCTGGGCGACCTTGGCGTACTCGCGGGCGACCTCGGCGGCCCACTGGAAGATCTTGTACTTGGCGCCGCCGCCGGCCCGGGCCTTCGTGGCGATCCCGTTGTAGACCTTCTCGAAGATGCGCGGCACGGCCGCCATGTAGGTCGGCTGCACGACCGGCAGGTTCTCGATGATCTTGTCGACGCGGCCGTCCACGGCGGTGACGTGCCCGACCTCGATCTGCCCGGAGGTCAGCACCTTGCCGAACACGTGGGCGAGCGGCAGCCACAGGTACTGCACGTCCTCGGCGCTGACCAGCCCGGTCGCGGCGATCGCCTTGGCCATGTACGACCAGTTGTCGTGCGGCAGACGCACGCCCTTGGGGCGGCCGGTGGTGCCCGAGGTGTAGATGAGGGTGGCGAGCTGGTCCTTGGCGATCGCGCCGACCCGCTCCTTGATCAGCTCCGGCTCCTGCTGCAGCCGGGCGGCGCCGCGCTTCTCCAACTCGTCGAGCGTGAGGATCCAGCCGCCGGTGTCCACGCTCTCCAGGCCCGCCGCGTCGACGACGACCACATGGGTGAGCTCGGGCAGCTCGGAGCGCTTCTCCACCGCCTTGGCGAGCTGGGCCGCGTCCTCGGCGATCAGCACCCGGCTCGAGGAGTCGGAGAGGATGAACGCCGACTCCTCCGCGTTGGTCTGCGGGTAGATCGTCGTGGTCGCCGCGCCGGCGCACATGATGCCGAGGTCGGCGAGGATCCACTCGATCCGGGTGGAGGAGGCGAGCGCGACGCGCTGCTCCGGCTGAACGCCCAGCTCGATCAGCCCGGCCGCGATGGCGTACACCCGCTCGGCGGTCCGCGCCCAGCTCAGCGACTTCCAGTCGTCCGGGCCCTGGCCTGACACAGCCGGCACCGGATACCGGTAGGCCTCCGCGTCGGGCGTGGCGGACACGCGCTCCAGGAAGAGGCCCGCGACGGACGGCGGACGGTTCTCGATCAGGGTCTGTGTGTCGCTCACGACATCCTCCGGGGCCCGCGACGATGCGGCTGGCTCAGTGCGGCTGTTGTTTAACTCGCGAGTAACTATCGAGCAGGCTTCAGCGTAGAGGGCGACCGCCCGGCACGTAAGGGGTCACGTACTGTCACTTTTCACAGACCACAGGCACGGGGCCCGCCGCGCAACCGCACGACGGGCCCCTGGACAGCTTCGGTGGGCCGCTACTTCTTGCCCTTCGCCGACCCCGCGCTGTCATCACTGCTGAGCACGGCGATGAAGGCCTCCTGCGGAACCTCCACGGAACCCACCATCTTCATCCGCTTCTTGCCCTCCTTCTGCTTCTCCAGCAGCTTGCGCTTACGGGAGATGTCGCCGCCGTAGCACTTGGCGAGGACGTCCTTGCGGATGGCGCGGATGGTCTCGCGGGCGATGACCCGCGAGCCGATGGCGGCCTGCACCGGCACCTCGAAGGCCTGCCGCGGGATGAGCTCCTTGAGCTTGGCGACGAGCCGTACGCCATACGCGTACGCCTGGTCCTTGTGGGTGATCGCGGAGAACGCGTCCACCTTGTCGCCGTGCAGCAGGATGTCGACCTTGACGAGGGAGCTGGTCTGCTCGCCGGTGGGCTCGTAGTCCAGCGACGCGTATCCGCGCGTCTTCGACTTCAGCTGGTCGAAGAAGTCGAAGACGATCTCCGCGAGCGGGAGCGTGTAGCGGATCTCGACCCGGTCCTCGGAGAGGTAGTCCATGCCGAGCAGGGTGCCGCGCCGGGTCTGGCACAGCTCCATGATCGAGCCGATGAACTCGGTCGGCGCCAGAATGGTGGCGCGCACGACCGGCTCGTACACCTCGCTGATCTTGCCTTCCGGGAACTCGCTGGGGTTGGTGACGGTGTGCTCGGCGCCGTCCTCCATGACCACGCGGTAGACCACGTTGGGAGCGGTCGCGATGAGGTCGAGTCCGAACTCGCGCTCCAGCCGCTCCCGGATCACGTCCAGGTGGAGCAGGCCGAGGAAGCCGACGCGGAAGCCGAAGCCGAGCGCGGCGGAGGTCTCCGGCTCGTAGACGAGCGCGGCGTCGTTGAGCTGGAGCTTGTCCAGCGCCTCGCGCAGCTCGGGGTAGTCGGAGCCGTCCAGCGGATACAGGCCCGAGAACACCATGGGCTTGGGGTCCTTGTACCCGCCGAGCGCCTCCGTCGCCCCCTTGGCCTGGCTGGTGACGGTGTCGCCGACCTTGGACTGGCGGACGTCCTTCACACCCGTGATCAGATAGCCCACCTCGCCGACGCCGAGGCCGTCGGCCGCCAGCATCTCCGGCGAGTTGGTCCCGATCTCCAGCAGCTCGTGCGTGGCGCCCGTGGACATCATCCGGATCCGCTCGCGCTTGTTGAGCTGGCCGTCGATGACACGGACGTAGGTGACCACGCCCCGGTAGGAGTCGTAGACGGAGTCGAAGATCATGGCGCGGGCGGGCGCGTCCTTGACGCCGACCGGAGCCGGCACCTCGGCCACGACCTTGTCGAGCAGCAGGTCGACGCCGACGCCGGTCTTGGCGGAGACCTTGAGCACGTCCTCCGGGTCGCAGCCGATGAGGTTGGCGAGCTCCTCGGAGAACTTCTCCGGCTGGGCGGCCGGCAGGTCGATCTTGTTCAGCACGGGGATGATCTTGAGGTCGTTCTCCATCGCCAGGTACAGGTTGGCGAGGGTCTGGGCCTCGATGCCCTGGGCGGCGTCCACGAGGAGGACGGTCCCCTCGCAGGCGGCGAGCGATCGCGAGACCTCGTAGGTGAAGTCGACGTGCCCGGGGGTGTCGATCATGTTGAGGATGTGCGTGTTGTCCCTGTCGTGGCTCGGAGCCCACGGCAGACGCACCGCCTGCGACTTGATCGTGATACCGCGCTCGCGCTCGATGTCCATGCGGTCGAGGTACTGGGCACGCATCTGCCGCTGCTCGACCACACCGGTCAGCTGGAGCATCCGGTCGGCGAGCGTGGACTTGCCGTGGTCGATGTGCGCGATGATGCAGAAGTTGCGGATCAGCGCCGGGTCGGTACGGCTCGGCTCGGGCACATTGTTAGGGATCGCGGGCACGCAGGGTCCTGTCTCTTGAGGCGCCTTATGCCTCGGTCGGATCGATACGTAGGTTCCATGGTCCCACGCGTGGGGACCTGGGAGCGGTTTGGGCCGCCCTCAAGGCCACTGGTACTCTGGGCAGCTGTGTCTCATGCCCTCTCAGCGCGAGGCACGTCATCAAGAAATCACCTGGTGCGGGATCCGCGCGGCATCCGTGCGGGCCGGCGCCTGAACCTGTAAAGGCTCATTCGTGGCGAACATCAAGTCCCAGATCAAGCGGATCAAAACCAACGAGAAGGCGCGGCTGCGCAACAAGGCCGTCAAGTCCTCCCTCAAGACCGCGATCCGCAAGGCCCGCGAGGCCGCTGCCGCGGGTGACGTCGAGAAGGCCACCGAGTACCAGCGCGCTGCCGCGCGTCAGCTCGACAAGGCCGTCTCCAAGGGCGTCATCCACAAGAACCAGGCCGCCAACAAGAAGTCGGCGCTCGCTTCCAAGGTCGCGACCCTCAAGGGCTGAACCCTTCTGATCTGACCGCCGGAAGGACCCAGAGCGGGCCCTCTCTCATCCGCTCCCGTCCGGCCCTCCGGAACCGCGCGCGGCCTGCGTTCGCCACGCGGGCGCGGTTCCACACAGCGTGACCCGAAGCCCCCGCGCCCGCCCTTCCCCAGGACGGCGTACGGGGGCTTCCGGCTGTGGCGGGCACGGCGTACCGCACGCTTTCCGGCTGCGGCAAGCCGGTCGGTCACTCGCCTCGCCGGTTCTCCCGCTCCAGTTCGCGGACGTGCTTCTTGAGCACGGAGTTCTCCGTCGTGATCCGCACGATGTCGTCCTCGGTCCACTCCGTCTGCAGGTCGCGGATCCGGCCGAGGAGTTCGGCGAAAATCACGCTTGGACGAGCCCGGCGAGCACGTTCTTCTCCACCCGAGCCGCAGCGTGACCGGCTGCCCGGCCGTGCGGTCCACCCGGCACTGCGTGGCCAGCGCCTGCATCCCTTCTTTCGGGCTCTCCCACGACGTCGGCTGCAAGACCCCCACGGCCCGCGCGATCACCGGCGGCCACTTGATCTGCGCCATGCCCAAGGCGGTGCCGAAGCCCTGTCCGGGCGAGGTGTACGAGTGACCGGCCGCCGCCTCGGCGTGCCGGGGCGGCGGCGCGGGAGACGCGCGGTCCGCTCAGGAGCAGGGGACCGCGATCTGGTAGGTGCGCTCCCCTGAGTCGATGGAGGGGCTGTCCGTCCAGTACGCCCCGTTCTGGACGAATCGCATACTGACGGTGTACTCGCCGCATTCCGACAAAGTGCCGACGTTGATCATGTCGTCCTTCGAGCCGGTGCGGGACGTCTGGCCGACCAGGTACGTGTCGTACGACAGCACCTTGCCCTTGGAGTTGCTCACCGTTCCCGTCGCGCGCCAGTTGGCGGGGTAGTTGCTGCTGGCGTTGTACCAGGCCGTGCCCCAGTAGTAGGTGTTCCTGTCGGTCTCGCCCCTGACGTGGGCCTTCTGCGAGGCGTCGACGACGAGGCACACACGGGCATCGGCGTAGGTCCACTTCTCCGCGCCGTAGTGGCCCTCCCACGGCGTGCAGTAGGTGCCCGCGACCGGCGGTTCCGCGGCAGCCGTCGCCGATGCAGGGGCTCCTTGGAGCAGGAAGGTTGTGATCGCGGCCATGGCCACACCTGTCGCACGCCGGGCAAGCGCCCGCGTCCGGAGATTCGACAAGGGAGGTCCTCTCGGGTTGAGCAGTGTTCTTGTGCATACCGCCCAACGATCTTCGAAGGCCCGGAGCCACGCCTCTTTCGGGTGGTGGCCGGGAACTTGGCCGACGGCACGTTCTTCGGACATCGGCTGAGGACATCCGGCCGTACGACCGTGGCGCCAAAGGGGCGACGTCGTGCCCGGACCAGCTCCCAAGGCCAAGATCGACGACTCGTCGACACCGGCTGCTCCGTTGGCCCCCACGGCCGATTCCGGCCCAAGAGACGCGCTCAGCGACCCCGAGACCGCGCCGCGAGGGCGATCGTCACCACGGCCTTCTCCAGCGCGTACTCCGGGTCGTCCCCGCCGCCCTTCACCCCGGCGTCCGCCTCGGCGACGGCCCGCAGCGCGACGGCGACCCCGTCCGGCGTCCAGCCCCGCATCTGCTGCCGCACCCGGTCGATCTTCCACGGCGGCATGCCCAACTCCCGCGCCAGATCGGCCGGACGGCCCCCGCGCGCCGAGGACAGCTTGCCGATCGCCCGCACGCCCTGCGCGAGCGCGCTGGTGATCATCACGGGAGCGACGCCGGTCGCCAGCGACCACCGCAGTGCCTCCAGCGCCTCCGCCGCCCGCCCTTCGACGGCCCGGTCCGCGACGGTGAAGCTCGACGCCTCCGCCCGCCCGGTGTAGTACCGCCCGACGACGGCCTCGTCGACGGTGCCCTCCACATCGGCGACGAGCTGGGACACCGCGGACGCCAACTCCCGCAGATCGCTGCCGATCGCGTCCACGAGCGCCTGGCACGCCTCGGGCGTGGCCGAGCGCCCGGTCGCCCGGAACTCCTGCCGCACGAAGGCCAGCCGGTCCGCCGGCTTGGTCATCTTCGGGCAGGCCACCTCCCGCGCCCCCGCCTTGCGCGCGGCGTCCAGCAGCCCCTTGCCCTTGGCCCCGCCCGCGTGCAGCAGCACGAGTGTGATCTCCTCGGCCGGGGCCTGGAGATACGCCTTGACGTCCTTCACCGTGTCCGCCGACAGGTCCTGGGCGTTGCGTACGACCACGACCTTGCGCTCCGCGAAGAGCGAGGGACTGGTCAGCTCGGCCAGCGTGCCGGGCTGCACCTGGTCGGGGGTGAGGTCGCGCACATCGGTGTCGGCGTCGGCGGCCCGGGCGGCGGCCACCACCTCCTGCACGGCGCGGTCGAGCAGCAGGTCCTCCTGCCCCACGGCGAGCGTCACCGGGGCGAGAAGGTCGTCGTTCGCGGTCTTCCTGGCCATCCCCCACAGCATCCCACGGCCCACTGACAACCGGGCCCGGCCCGAGGCCCCCTGAGCTCGGCCACGAGGCCAGGAAGCGTCACGGCTCCTCGCGCCACCCCTCCCACTCCCCCGCGAACGCGTCCAGCCCGGCCGCGTCGAGCCGCTCCTCCTCGTCACGCAGCACCACCAGCCACTGCGCGTCCTCCGCGTCGTCCTCACCGGCCAGGGCGTCGCGGACGACCTGCGGCTCCTCACGCACCCCGAACCGCTCCCGCAGCGCCTCGACCACCTCCTCCGCGGCGTCACGGTCGGGCAGCACCAGCACATGTCTCACATCACTCACGCCCCCATCCTGCCCGCACCCGCGGCACCCGCTCCAACCGGATCCCGAACCGCTCCCGGTACACCGCCAGCACCTCCTCGTCCCGCGTCAACTCCCGCTCCTCCGAAGCCCCGTCAACCGTCGTCGTCTTCAACCGGCGCCCGCTCAGCGTGACCCTCCCGCCGTCCTCCGTGACCCGCGAGCAGACGAGCGACCGGGTGAAGTGCGAATCGGGGGACGTCCGGTGCCACCACGCGCCGGCCGCGAAGTCGCCCAACGCCCGCGGCCGCACCTCCAGCCGGTACTGGCGCGAGCCGTCGCGGACGACGTCCAGGTCATCGGCCGAGCGGCCCGCCCCGCCCTTCACCCCGGCCGCGTCCGCCCTGGCCTCCACGACCCTGAACACGCCCCCGGGATCCTCCTGTTCACCCCGGTGCTCCCAGCGCAGCGGAAAGTGGCTGTGCGCCCCGAAGCCCACGTCGGCCAGCCACTCCCCCGCGTCCACCGTCCGCACCCGCAGCGCCAGATGGTCGTACGGGATCCCGGGCCGCCCCTCCTCCCCGTACACCCGCCCGGCCAGCAGCGTCACATCGAAGCCGAGCCCCGCGAGCAGCGCCCCGAACGCGCCGTTCAGCTCGTAACAGAACCCTCCCCTGCGGCCCTCCACCACCTTCTCCACCAGCCATCTCTCCTCCAGGACGATCTCCTCCCCCAGATGGACCGACAGGTTCTCGAAGGGCACGGTCTGCAGATGCCGCACATGCAGCTCCCGCAGCACGTCGGCGGTGGGCCACGCCGGGTACGCGACGCCGAGGCGGCGCAGATAGGCGTCCAGCAGAGGGGAGTCGAGCGGCGCGGAGGCGACCTGTGCGGAGTCCATGGCCCTCAGTCTGCCGCCACCCTCAGCCCGGCGCCGGTACCCGCGACCGCGAGGGCACCGTCCCGGTCCGTGCGCAGCACGACCGCGCCCGACGCCCGCAGCGCCGCGACCGTGCCGGGAGCCGGGTGACCGTACCGGTTGTCGGCCCCGCAGCTGATCAGCGCGATCCTCGGCGCCGCAGTGCGTATCAGATCGGGGTCCTGGTAGGCCGACCCGTGGTGGGCCACCTTGAGCACGTCCACCCCGCCGGCCAGTGTCGCGCCCGCCGGCGAGCGCAGCAGCGCCCGCTGGGCCGGGGGTTCGAGGTCCCCGAGGAGCAGCATCCGCAGCCCCGCCGTGCGCACCAGCAGGGTGACGCTCGCGTCGTTCGGCCCGTCCGGCTCCGCGGCGGCGGCCGTGGCCGGCGGGGGCCACAGCACCTCCCAGTCGAGCGCGCCGACCCGCCTGCGCTCCCCCGCCGCCGCCCGCACCACGGGAACTCCCCGCTCCCGCGCCTCCCTCCGCACGAACTCCGCCTGATCGGCGGGCTCCTCGAACCCCGTCGTCCCGATCGCCCCCACGGCCCGGCCCCTTAACACCCCCGGCAGCCCCGCCACATGGTCGGCGTGGAAGTGGGTCAGCACCACGAGCGGCACCCGGGTGACGCCCAAGGTGCGCAGACACCGGTCGACCAGGACCGGATCGGGCCCGGCGTCCACCACCACCCCGGTGCCCGCGCCCGCCGCGAGCACCGTCGCGTCGCCCTGCCCCACATCGCACATCGCGAGCCGCCAGCCCGGAGGCGGCCAGCCCGTGAGCACCCGGGTCAGCGGCGGCGGCTGCACGACCACGAGCAACAGCAACGCTCCGCAGATCCCGCACAGCCACGGACGCCTCGTCAGCCGCCGCCCGAGCGGCACCAGCGCGACCGTGACGACGGCGAGCAGCAGCGCCCCGGCCCAGCCGCCCGGCCAGTCCAGCCCCGCGCCGGGCAGCGCCGCCCCGGTCCGCGCGACGGACGCGATCCACCCGGCCGGCCAGCCCGCGCACCACGCGAGCGCCTCGGCCACCGGCATCGCCAGCGGAGCGGTCGCCAGCGCCGCGAATCCCAGCACCGTCGCCGGGGCCACCGCGAACTCCACCAGCAGGTTGCACGGCACCGCCACCAGGCTCACCCGCGCCGACAGCACGGACACCACCGGCGCGCACACCGCCTGCGCGGCCCCCGCCGCCGCCAACGCCTCCGCCAGCCGCGGCGGCACCCCGCGCCGGCGCAGTGCCGCGCTCCAACGCGGAGCCAGCGTCAACAACGCCCCCGTCGCCAGCACCGACAGCAGGAAACCATGACTGAGCGCCAGCCACGGGTCGTACAGCACCAGCAGCAGGACCGCCGTCGCCAGCGCCGGGATCAGCGACCGCCGGCGACCCGTCGCCAGCGCGAGCAGGACGACGGCGCCGCAGGCCGCCGCCCGCAGCACGCTCGGGTCGGGCCGGCACACCACGACGAACCCGAGGGTCAGCGCCCCGCCCAGCAGGGCCGTCGCCCGCAGGGGGATGCCGAGCCTCGGCGCCAGCCCGCGACGCTCCACGTGCTGAGCCAGACCGGGCGGCCCGAGGAGCAGGGCCAGCATGATCGTGAGATTGCTGCCCGACACGGCGAGCGTGTGAGCGAGGTCCGTCTCCTTGAAGGCCTCGTCCAGTTCGGGCGTGATCCGCGAGGTGTCCCCCACGACCAGCCCCGGCAGCAGCGCCCGCGCGTCCGCGGGGAGCGCGTCGGTGGCCTCCCGCAGCCCCGCCCGCAGCCGTCCCGCCGCACGCTGCGCCGCCGACGGCCCCCGCACCACCACGGGCCCCGCCCGGTCCCGCACCCGCAGCACCGCCGCCGTCCGGTCCCCGCCGCTCGACGCCGGCGCCAGCCGGCCAGTCACCCGCACCCGGGACGAGGGCAGCAACCCGAGCCACTCCGCCCTCGCCGCCCGCCCCCGGGCTCCCGATTCCCCGGCACCCGCGACATCGACCACCAGCAGCACCGGAGTGCGCACCACCACCGCCCCGACCCGCCCACCCCACGCTCCGGCCTCCGGCGGCACCTTGGTCCGGGCCCGCCCCGTACTCGACTCGACCTTGCGGACCTCCGCGTCGATCAGCACCGCGTCCGGGGCGCGGCGGTCTCCCGTGAAGCGGGGGCGGGCGAGCCGGGGGTCCGAGGTGAGCTCCGCCTCGGCGGTGACCGTGGCGTACTCACCGGCCAGGGCGGGCACCGGCCCGCGTCGCAGGTCGGCCCCGTGCAGTCCGGCGGCCGCGGCGGCCGCGGCCACACAGAGCAGCACCGCGGCGACGGTCGCCCGCGACCGGCCGGCGCTCGCGTCCGAGGCGGACCGCCCCCGCCGTCCCCGCCGTCCCACGCCGAGGAGGACCCCGGCCGCGGTCAGGCAGGCGAGCACGACGGCGGTCACCAGCCCCGGCGACGCGTCCAGTGACACCGCCGCCGTCGCCCAGGCCGCGAGCGCCGGCGGCACGAGCCGCAGATCCAACGGGCCTTCCTGCCGCGGATGCGCGTCTCCCAGCCGCCTCCCCGAGGCCGCGTGCACGGCCCGGCGCGGCCGTGCACCGGGCTGGGCGTCGGCTGCAGTCCCCTGAGGCGCGAGGTCGTCGTGGGTCATGGCCGTACGAGATCCCGTAGGTCGGCGAAGCGCCGCTGACCGATGCCGTTGACCTCGCGCAGCTCGTCCACGGAGCGGAAACCGCCTTGCTGCGCGCGGTAGTCGACGATGTGCCGTGCCAGGACCGGCCCCACCCCGGGCAAGGCGTCGAGCTGCTCCACGGTGGCCGTGTTCAGCGAGACCGGAACCCCCGCCCCGGCACCCGGCCCCGCCGCCCCGCCCGCCGCCGGGCCGCTCGCGGCGCCACCGCCGACCGCGCCACCGCCGCCCATCACCGCGCCGCCGACGACGACCTGTTCCCCGTCGACCAGGAACCGCGCCCGGTTCAGGCCGTCGGTGTTCGTGCCCGGCCGTACCCCGCCGGCCGCGTTCAGCGCGTCGACGACCCGTGAGCCCGCCGGCAGTCGATGGATCCCGGGCTCGCGCACCTTCCCGCTGACGTCCACCACGATCTCGGCCGTGCCCGCGGCACCCGTCCTGCCTCGCGCCCCCACCACGCCCGCCGCACCGCCCGCAGCGCCGGCCGCCGCACCGCTCGCTCCGGCCGGGGCCTCCCTCCCGCTGCCCGGCCCACTCCGTTCGCCTTCCTCGTACGAGGCCGCCCGCACCACCTCCGGCGCCCGCACGGTCTGCGCCCCGCCGGACCAGAAGTGCTGCACGGCGAAGGCCGCGACGGCGACGACGACCACGGAGAGCGCGATCACGCTCCTCGCCTCCAGCCCGCAGTGCGCCTGCACCCACACCGGAATCCGCTCCCGCAGGGCGAGTCCCGCCCGCGTCCGCCAGTCCGCCCCGTCCACGGCTGCGGTTGTGGTTGTGGTTGCGGTTGCGGCGGCCCGCGTCTCTTCGTCCTCAGGACGCAGCGGACGCAACCGCCCCGCGAACCCGTCGACGACCACCTCATCCGGCTCGTCCGCCGCCACGAGCACACCGCCGGACGGCTGTGCCGGCTCCCCCGACGCGCCCCCGGCCGCACGCCCACCGCCCACCGCGCCGTCGTGCCCCGGCGGCCCGCTCCCCGACTCGCCGCGCCCGCCCCGATCAGCGGGCTCTCCTCCCGGTCCGCCGAACAACAGCTCCGCCCGTCGGCGCAGTTCCTCCGCCGGGGCAGGACGGCCGCCCACCCGGCCGCGAGCGGGGGTGCGCCGGTGTCGCAAGCGCCCGTCGGAGCCGGGCCGCCGGCCGGGCCCACTGGTCGGGTTGGTCGCATGTGAACGTGATCGAAGTGCCATGCGACGAGGATCGGACACTTCGCCACATCGCGATGATCTTGCTCAATTACCGTGGACAGCGCCCCGGTTGTGGACAACTTCGTCACCCACACGAGTGGGTCTCATCGGAAAGATCGGGAAGATCGCGAGAGAAGACCGAAGGGCCGCCGATTCCCCCGTCGCGCCCGTGACGCTGAGGTCACCGGTGCGAGACCACGGCTCCCAGCAGCCCCGGTCCGGTGTGCGCACCGATCACCGCGCCCACCTCGCTCACATGCAGCTCCGCGAGGGCGGGCACACGGGCCCGCAACCGTTCCGCGAGCGCCGATGCCCGCTCCGGGGCGGAGAGATGGTGCACGGCGATGTCGACCGGGGCGCCGCCCGCCCGCTCGGCCACCAGCTCCTCCAGGCGGGCGATCGCCCTCGACGCCGTCCGCACCTTCTCCAGGGGTTCGATCCGCCCTCCGTCGAGCTGGAGCAGCGGCTTCACCGCGAGCGCGGAGCCCAGCAGCGCCTGGGCGGCGCCGATCCGGCCGCCGCGGCGCAGATAGTCGAGGGTGTCGACGTAGAAGTAGGCGGAGGTGGCGGCGGCCCGCTTCTCTGCGGCGGTGACCGCCTCGTCGACGCTGCCGCCGGCCCCGGCCGTCTCGGCGGCCGTGAGCGCGCAGAAGCCGAGCGCCATCGCGATCATCCCGGTGTCCACCACCCGCACCGGCACCGGCGCCTCCCGCGCCGCGACCACGGCCGCGTCGTACGTGCCGGACAGCTCGGCGGAGAGATGGAGGGAGACGATGCCGGTGGCGCCGGCCTCGGCGGCCTTGCGGTAGGTCTCGGCGAAGAGCTCGGGGCTGGGGCGCGAGGTGGTGACGGGGCGTCGTTTCTGCAGCGCCACGGCGAGGGAGCGGGTGGAGATCTCGGTGCCCTCTTCGAGGGCCTGGCCGCCGACGACGACGGTCAGGGGCACCGCGGTGATGCCGTGGCGCTCCATCGTCCGCTGCGGCAGGTAGGCCGTTGAATCGGTGACGATCGCGACATGGCGGGACATGAGCTGGAGGTTACCTCGCTTGACATGCTCCTCGCCTTAGAGGGCGAGGATTCGGGCCTTCTCAACTGGTTGCCGACGGTGACGGAGGTGGGGGCGGCCGGCAGGGCGCGGGACCATTTCACCTTCGACGCGCCGATCTCCGGCTGGTGCAGGCGGCCGCTGCCGGTGATGTTCCAGCGGGCGTTGGCGGTGAATCGGACCGACTGCCGGGCGTCCTTGCGGGACTTCACCCGCGGTGGCCCCACCTTCGGTCCCTTGCGGATGCCCTTGATGGAGGCGAGGAAGTTACGGTACGCGCTCTCGGCGTCCCGCAGGGACTGCTGGAGCACCACCGCGGAGACCTCGCCCAGCCACACCCGCCCGGCGGTCCGCTTCGCTTCGGTGCTCAGCTTCCGGGACAGCTCACCGGCCGTCGGGAACGGCTGCCCGGCCCGACGGGCGTCCTCACGGGCGCGGACCGCGTCGTTGCACACGACCCGGGCGCACCCGAACGCCTTCGCCAACGCCGTCTGCCGGCCGACATCCGGGTACAGGCGGAAGCTGTACCTGAGCTGCATGACGATCACTCCAAGAAGATCGAACGCCCGCTGTCTCCGGGAACATGTGCGCGAGATGTCAACGCCGTCGTGCACTGCCCGGCTCCGACGGAACAACACCGCGACGCTCCCCGTCGCCACCACGGGATCCGCTTCACCCCCGGCCTGGAGGCCGGAGCACTGAGCATGAATCCCAGCCCACGGACGTCAGCCCGGCCCCGTCCGGCCGGGCCTCGCTCAGCGGGTCCGGCGGCGGGCCCGGCGCCCCGTCGGACGCAGTGCCGGACCTCGCGTCACGTCGTGCTCTCGGGGCGGGGCTTCTTCTGCCACGGGTACGTGGGCCGGGGTCCCGGCGGGGTGATGGCGGGCCGGGCCGGCTCCCGGGCGGTGCGCACACCGGACGTGCTCGGCCGTCCCTCCTCCGCCGGGGCGGCGGCCGGCGTCTCGGGCCACGGGGCCGAAGCGGGGCCGCCTTCCGCGGTGGTCCAGTGGCGCAGCGCGCCCGCCTCCACGTCGATCTGGGCGCTGAGGGTGTCCAGGTCCTCGTCCGCGAAGCGGCCGGCCCGGTCCCGGGCCGCCCAGCGCAGTGAGTCCGCCGACGCCGTGACGCGCTCGGTGCGCTCCCGCAGCGAGGGCAGCCGCTCGGTGAGCGTGGCCCGGTCGGGTTCCGTCTCCAGGCGCTTGAGCTCGGCGTCCAGTTCGTACCCGTGTGCGCTCAGGCGCTGGAAGAGCGCGAGGGATTCCTTGAGGGACTCGTCCTCGACGGCGCCGGCCCGCAGCGCGTCCTGGGTGGCCCGCATGGAGGTGCGCAGCCTGAGGCGCAGCTGCGCGATCTCCGCGGCGGGACCGAACTGGGTGAAGGACTTGGCCCGCAGCGTGTGGTCCTCGACCGTGCGCCGGGCCTGGGTGAGGGTGCGGTCCACGCTGCGCTTGGCCGCGCCGACCGCCTTCACCGTGGCGTAGGCGCCCAGCGCCAGGAACAGCACGAAGAGCAGTGCGAAGACTGCGATCACCGCTTCCACGAGCTCCTCCTGGCAAATCGGGCCCCGGCACATCGCGCGCCGCTCTCTTCAACGGTAAACGCCACGGGCAGGTCCGAAGTTCCAGAAGAACCCCGAACCTGCCCGTAGGGGACCACCCTGACGCAGGGCGCGGCGCGTCACGCAGGGACGATGTTCACCAGCTTCGGCGCCCGCACGATCACCTTGCGGATTCCCGCCCCGCCCAGCGCGTTGACGACGTGCTCGTCGGCCAGCGCCGCCTTCTCCAGCTCCTCGTCGGAGATGGAGGGCGACACCTCCAGGCGCGCCTTGACCTTGCCCTTGATCTGCACCACGCAGGTCACGGTCTCGTCCACGACGTACGCCGGGTCGGCGACGGGGAAGTCGCGGTGGACGACGGAGTCGGTGTGGCCCAGCTTGCGCCACAGTTCCTCGGCGATGTGCGGGGCCAGCGGCGCGATCAGCAGCACCAGCGGCTCGGCGACGGAGCGGGGCAGCGGGCCGCCGGCCTTGGTCAGGTGGTTGTTCAGCTCGGTGACCTTGGCGATGGCGGTGTTGAACCGCATGCCCTCCAGGTCCTGGCGCACGCCGTCGATCGCCTTGTGCAGGGCCCGCAGGGTGTCCTCGCCGGGCTCGGTGTCGACCACCGTGACCTCGCCGGTGCTCTCGTCGACGACGTTGCGCCACAGGCGCTGCAGCAGCCGGAACTGGCCCACCACCGCGCGCGTGTCCCAGGGGCGGGAGACGTCCAGCGGGCCCATGGCCATCTCGTACAGGCGCAGGGTGTCGGCGCCGTACTCGGCGCAGATCTCGTCGGGGGTGACCGCGTTCTTCAGGGACTTGCCCATCTTGCCCAGCAGCCGGGAGACCTTCTCGCCCTGGTAGTAGTAGCCGCCGTCGCGCTCCTCCACCTCGGCGGCCGGCACCGCGATGCCTCGGCTGTCGCGGTAGACGAACGCCTGGATCATGCCCTGGTTGAACAGCTTGTGGAACGGCTCCGCGGAGGAGACGTGCCCCAGGTCGAACAGGACCTTGGACCAGAAGCGCGCGTACAGCAGGTGCAGGACGGCGTGCTCGGCGCCGCCGACGTACAGGTCGACGCCGCCGTGCGGCAGGCCCTCGCGCGGGCCCATCCAGTACCGCTCGATGTCGGGGGCGACCAGCTGCTCGCTGTTGTGGGGGTCCAGGTAGCGGAACTCGTACCAGCAGGAACCGGCCCAGTTGGGCATGGTGTTGGTCTCACGCCGGTAGGCGCGCGGGCCGCGCCCGTCGCCCAGGTCCAGGGTGACGTTGACCCAGTCCTCGTTGCGCGACAGCGGCGTCTCGGGGGAGGTGTCGGCGTCGTCCGGGTCGAAGGTGCGCGGCGAGTAGTCCTCGACCTCGGGCAGTTCCAGCGGCAGCATCGACTCGGGCAGGGCGTGGGCGACGCCGTCCTCGTCGTAGACGATCGGGAAGGGCTCGCCCCAGTAGCGCTGGCGGCTGAACAGCCAGTCGCGCAGACGGAAGTTGACGGTGCCTTCGCCGATGCCGGACCGCTCCAGCCAGTCGGTGACGCGCGCCTTGGCCTCGGCGACGCCCAGGCCGTCCAGGGAGATCTCGTCGTTGGACGAGTTGATGATCTTCGCGTCGTACGAGGCGAAGGCGTCCTCCCAGGTGGAGGTGTCGGTGCCGCGGCCGTCGGTCGGTTCGACGATGCAGTGGATCGGCAGCTCGAAGGCGCGCGCGAACTCGAAGTCGCGCTGGTCGCCCGCCGGGACGGCCATGATCGCGCCGGTGCCGTAGCCCATCAGGACGTAGTCGGCGATGAAGACGGGGACGCGCTCGCCGTTGACCGGGTTGGTGGCGTACGAGCCGATGAAGACGCCGGTCTTGTCCTTGGCCTCGGCCTGGCGCTCCACGTCGGACTTGGAGGCGGCCTGGGCGCGGTACGCGGCGACGGCGTCGGCCGGGGTGGCGTGGCCGCCGGTCCACTTCTCGCGGGTGCCCTCGGGCCAGGCGTCCGGGGTGAACTTCTCCACCAGCGGGTGCTCGGGGGCCAGCACCATGTAGGTCGCGCCGAACAGGGTGTCGGGGCGGGTGGTGAAGACGGTGATGCGCTCGCCGTCGATGGGGAAGTCGACGCGGGCGCCCTCGGAGCGGCCGATCCAGTTGCGCTGCTGCAGCTTGATGGCCTCGGGCCAGTCCAGCGCCTCCAGGTCGTTCAGCAGCCGGTCGGCGTAGGCGGTGATGCGCATGTTCCACTGGCGCAGCTTGGCCTTGAAGACCGGGTAGTTGCCGCGCTCGGAGCGGCCGTCGGCGGTGACCTCCTCGTTGGCCAGGACCGTGCCCAGGCCGGGGCACCAGTTGACGGGTGCGTCGGAGGCGTAGGCCAGGCGGAACTCGCCCAGGACGTCGGCGCGTTCCGAGGCGTCCAGCTCGCTCCACGCGCGCGTGTGGCCGGGCACGGGGCGCTCACCGGACTCGAACGCGGCCACCAGCTCGGCGATCGGGCGGGCCCGGCCGGCCTCCTGGTCGTACCAGGAGTTGAAGATCTGCAGGAAGATCCACTGGGTCCACTTGTAGTAGTCCGGGTCGATCGTGGCGAACGACCGGCGCTTGTCGTGGCCCAGGCCCAGCCGGCGCAGCTGGGCCTTCATGTTCTCGATGTTGGCCTCGGTGGACACGCGCGGGTGCGTGCCGGTCTGCACGGCGTACTGCTCGGCGGGCAGGCCGAAGGCGTCGAAGCCCAGGGTGTGCAGGACGTTGTGGCCGGTCATGCGCTGGTAGCGGGCGAAGACGTCGGTGGCGATGTAGCCCAGGGGGTGGCCGACGTGCAGGCCCGCACCCGACGGATAGGGGAACATGTCCATGATGAACTTCTTGGGCCGGGCGGCGACCTCGGGGTCGCCCGCCAGGTCACCCTCGGGATTCGGCGCCGCGTAGATTCCCTCGGCGTCCCAGAAGTCCTGCCAGCGTGCCTCGATCTCGGCGGCGACTGCGGCCGTGTAGCGGTGCGGCGCGGCCGTCTCGGCGGCCGCGGGGTTCGTCTCGCTCATGATCCTTTAAGCTCCATCGATCGTCTCTGCCAGCGGCTGCGATTCAAGAAACGAAAAAACCCCTCGCACAGGAGGGGACGCCGCGCCGATTCCGAACCGTCCGGTTCACCGGCGTTCGGGACTGATCAGCGCGGCTCGCTAAGCAGAAGGCGTACGGCACGCATGGGCAAAGGGTACCGCAGCGCTTGAGCAGACTGCGACGCGCTTCCGTATGCGTGGTCGACAATGACACCGACCGCACGGAGCCCCCCGGGACTGAACCAGAGTCAAAGCTTACCTGGCGTAACAGCCGCTATGGGACATCCCACCAGCCACATCGTCCTTTTGTCACAACGCAATACCCAAACCTCGTACCCATCGGTATGGCGCCCACTTAGAGTTCGGCAGCGGGACCGCTTTCCCGAACTGCTCGGAGTTGCCCCCATGAACACTCGTAGTAACAGCTCGCTCCCCCAGCCCGGCCGGTCGGCCTACGGGGTGGCGACCGCTGTCGTCCTCATCCTCATACCCGTGGTGGTGCTGGTCGGAGGCGACCGGTTCCAGGAGTTCCTGAACTTCGGCGCGGGCGTGCTCTCCCTCGTCTCGCTCAGCTGCTCGGTGATCTGGGGCCTGGTCGCCCAGGACCGGGTCATCCTCAACACGCGCCAGCGCATCGTCGGCCAGGCGGTGCACAGGACGACGGCCGTCGCCTCGATCGCGTTCCTGCTGCTGCACATCACCACGAAGATCGCGCTGGAGCACACCCAGCTCATCGCCGCGATCATCCCGTTCTCGCTCGGCGTCACCGGCAACGGCTTCCTCATCGGCCTGGGCTCCCTGGCCGGCCTGCTGATGATCTTCGTGGGCATCACCGGAGCACTGCGCTCCCGGTTCGCCTCCCCGGCCCCGGTGGCCGCCCGCTGGCGCGCGATGCACATGCTGGCCTATCCGGCCTGGTGCGCCGCGCTGCTGCACGGGCTCTACGCGGGTCGCGCGGCCAAGCCGATCTTCGTGATCCTGTACGGACTGGCGCTGGTCGGCGTCATGGCCGCCCTGGCGCTGCGCGCCGCCCCCCGCCCGGTCAAGCGCCAGCTCGCCGACCGCATCGGCGCGATCATCGGCGGCGAGCCCGAGCCGGCCGGCCGGGACGCGCTGGAGGCAAGCCGCGCGCGCGTGGCCGAGGCGACCGGGTCGGGCTCGCTGCCCGGGTACGAGAGCCGCTCGAGCCGCTCCTCCAGCGCCGACGCCATGGGCTCCTCGCGCAGGTCGCCGTCCTCGTCGTCACTGTTCGACGCGCCCGCCGGCGCGGAACCCGCGAACGGCTTCGCCGCCGCCTACCGCGCCGTCAACACCCCCCGCGGGCAGCAGCAGTCCTACGGGACGGACCAGACCGCGCGCATGAACACGCCGTTCGACATGCAGGCCACGGAGGCGATGCCGCGGGTCGACAACGGCGGCAGCACCTCGGGCAGCTGGCCGATCCCGTCCCCGCCGCCGGTCGGCGAGGCGCCCCAGTCGGTCTACGACCCGCTCCAGGACACGGGATTCACCATCCCGGTCTATGGCAATCCGGGCACCGCCGGATACCCCGGGAGTGATGCGTACAACACCGGTGAGACGAACACCGGGTACAACGCGTACAACCCGAACGACACGTACAACAGCGGTCCCGCCAACGAACCGGCGCCCGGAGCGTCCTTCGACACTCCGGGTGCGGGCGAACCTTGGAACATGCCTTCCGGAGGCTATAGGTGAACGAGGCCCTGCCCGACACCCCGGAAGTCCGCGTCGTCGGGCTTCCGCAGCTCACGTCGGGTTTCGACCTTGTCGAGAGACTCGATCTGCCCATGCACCTGAAGGTGCACGGGCCGCTCGAACCCATGGGCGGAGAGAAGCTCGCGCAGCTCTCCGAGCGCATCAACCTCAAGGGCCGCGGCGGCGCGGGCTTCCCCTTCCACAAGAAGCTGCGCTCGGTCGCCGACGCGGCGATCAAGCGGGGCGTGCGGCCGGTCGTCGTCGTCAACGGCAGCGAGGACGAACCGGCCTGCCGCAAGGACACGGTGATGATCAACCGTGCCCCGCACCTCATCCTGGACGGCGCGCTGCTCGTCGCCGAGGCACTGGGCGCCCGCACGCTCGTGGTGGCGGTCACCCGTGAGTCGACCGAGCGCTCCATGGAGGCCGCCCTCGCCGAGCGCGGCCTGAGCAACGGCCGCCGCTCGGCGCTGAAGGCGTTCGTCCAGCGCAACCCGATCCGCATGGTCACCGGCGCGGCCGCCTCCGTGATCCGCTCCATCGACGGCGGCCCGGCGATCCCGCCCGGCCGCAAGGTCAGCGCCTCGCAGAACGGCGTCGGCGGCGCCCCCACCCTGCTGTCCAACGCCGAGACCTTCGCCCAACTCGCCATCGCCGCCCGCATCGGCGCCGAGCGCTACGGCAACACCGGCCTGTACGACGAGCCCGGCACCGTGATGCTGACGGTGTCCGGCGCCGTCGCCCGCCCGATGGTGATCGAGGTCCCCACCGGTGTCCCCTTGCGCTACGTCCTGCAGTTGGCGGGCGCCCCGCCGGTCCCGCAGGGCGTGCTCACCGGCGGCTACCACGGCAAGTGGATCGACGCCGCCACCGTCAACGAGGCGGTCGTCTCCCGCAACTCCCTGGACGCCGTGGGCGGCGCGCTGGGCGCCGGGGCGATCCTGCCGATCAGTCAGGAGACCTGCCCGCTGGGCGAGTCGCTGCGGGTGGCCCAGTGGCTGGCCGAGGAGAGCGCCGGGCAGTGCGGTCCCTGCTACCTCGGTCTGCCGGCCGCGGCGCGCGGCATGGAGGACATCCTCAACGGCGGCGGCCCGGCCGCCCTGGAGGCCCTCAAGCAGGTCGCCAAGAACGTCAAGCGGCGCGGCGCGTGCTCGCATCCGGACGGCTCCGCGATGTTCCTGGAGTCGACGATCAAGGCGTTCACGGACGACCTCGCGGCGCACGTCCTCGGCAACGGCTGCGGACGGCCCGTGGAGGGCGTTCTGCCGCTCTTCGAGGGCGGTATGGGCCCGTCGAGCCTCCCGGGCGGTTCGGAGCCCGCGGACACCGGCGACAGCCGTCAGAAGATCTTCGTGGACTGGACCCTGTGCCGCGGCCACGGCCTGTGCGCGGACATCCTCCCGGAGGTCTTCCAGCTCGGCGCCGACGGCTTCCCCACCGTGGCGCAGGCGAAGGTGCCGCGTTACGCGGAGGCCAAGGCGCTCCGGGCGGTGCGGCGCTGCCCGGCGCTGGCCCTGCGCATCGAGGAGGACACGCGCGGCCAGGCGCCCTCCCGCAACCTGCCGGTCCTCTCCCAGGGCCGCGGACGCCGCGCCCTGGGCCGCTGAGGCGGTACGCACGGACGAGGGGCCGCCTGGAAACAGGCGGCCCCTCGTCCGTGCGTGTGCTGGTCGTCGGCACACGCCCTGGGACGCGTGTGTGCGGTGGGTCGGCGCATCGGACGCACGCCGGTGTGCGAACGCAAAAGATCCCGCCGGATCTTTCCGATCCGGCGGGATCTGCTGTGGAGCTAAGGAGAATTGAACTCCTGACCTCCTGCATGCCATGCAGGCGCTCTACCAACTGAGCTATAGCCCCTTGTTCTGCTCCGGCGGGTTTCCCCGGCGGCGAAGCCAACATTACACGGTCCGGGGGGCGGACCACCAAATCGTTTCCGTTCCGTCCGCTTTGGCGCGGAAAGTCGGCTCAAGCCGTCACGAACGAGTAGAACCGCTTGAGGGTGCAGTGCTCCTCCAGGAGCCGGCCGTAGATCGGCTCGCCCTCCAACTCCCGGTACGTCTCGATGGGATCGCCTTTTATGATCAGCGCCCGCGCGCATTCCTCGCACCAGTACTGGTAGTCGGGGTTGACCGGCTCCATGTCCCGCACGATCGGGGTGCCGCTGCCGCACCAGTCGCACTTCCGCCTGTGTGCACCCATCGATCAGCTCCAGCTGTGGCGGCAGGCCGTACACACGTAGGAGATCCCGCCGTTGTCCCCGAGGACCTGGGCGACGAAAGCGGAACCGCAGGAAGGGCAGCTGAGCCGGGTGGCCGTTTCCCGTGTCCATGCTGCTCCGCAGAGGTGGCCGACCTCTCCGAGGATGCTCGCAGGCATCGCTACTCCCTCCCGTCGGGCCGCGCCCCCTTCCGGCCGTTTGATTCTGCCACGGCCGGGCCAATACGGTCAGCGACGCCTCAGTACCGGTCCGGACACGGCACCTCGGCACGACTGCCCCAGCGAGCGCGAACATGCATGTGAGAAGCGCTTTCGCAGAGGTATACGCCTCCGGGAGCCGAAGTGACTCAAGCCGACGACAAAAGATCCCGCCCCCGGGATGGGGGACGGGATCTTGTCGAAGCGATCTCCGACGACTCCGGAGAGAGTCGGACCGTGGAGCTAAGGAGAATTGAACTCCTGACCTCCTGCATGCCATGCAGGCGCTCTACCAACTGAGCTATAGCCCCTGGTCCCACGTGGCGAACCTCGTGGTGTTTCGCTCCGCTCCGCGGTGCGACAAGAAGAACTTTAGCCTGCGACCTGCCGGAAAGTGAAATCGGCCCCCGGGCCGCCCCGAGGGGTCAGTCGTCGTCGCCGAGCACCGGTTCCGGCAGGGTGCCGGCGTTGTGCTCCAGCAGGCGCCAGCCGCGGGCTCCTTCGCCCAGGACGGACCAGCAGCAGTTGGACAGCCCGCCGAGGCTCTCCCAGTCGCGGGCGTCCAGACCGAGGAGCCGGCCGATGGTGGTGCGGATCGTGCCGCCGTGGCTGACGACGACGAGCGTGCCGTCCTCGGGAAGCTTCTCGGCGTGCCGCAGCACCACGGGGGCGGCGCGGTCGGCGACCTCCGTCTCCAGTTCGCCGCCGCCGCGTCGGACCGGCTCACCGCGCTTCCACGCGGCGTACTCGTCACCGTGCCGGGCGACGATCTCCTCGTGCGTCAGGCCCTGCCACACGCCCGCGTACGTCTCGCGCAGGCCCTCGTCGTGGACGACGTCCAGGCCGGTGAGCGCGGCGAGCTCAGCCGCGGTGTTCGCGGCCCGGGACAGGTCCGAGGCGACGATCGCGTCGGGCTTGAGGGAGGCGAGCAGCCTGGCGGCGCGGCGGGCCTGGGCGACCCCCTCCTCCGTCAGGGGGACGTCCGTGGTGCCCTGGAAGCGGCGCTCCACGTTCCAGGCGGTCTGGCCGTGCCGCCAGAGGGTGATCCGGCGGCCCCGGCCCTCCGTGCGGCCCGCGGCGGCCCGGGAGCCGGCGCTCATCGCGGGTCCCCGAAGCCGGCGGCGTCCTCCTCGGCGTTCAGCGCGGCGTGCTCCTTGGCCTTGCCGCGGGTCGCCTTGGCGTCCTCCGGGAGGTCGAGCTCGGGGCAGTCCTTCCACAGCCGCTCCAGGGCGTAGAAGACGCGCTCCTCGCTGTGCTGGACGTGGACGACGACGTCCACGTAGTCGAGCAGGACCCAGCGGGCCTCGCGGTCGCCCTCGCGGCGCACCGGCTTGGCGCCGAGCTCCTTGTTCAGCCGCTCCTCGATCTCGTCGACGATCGACTTGACCTGGCGGTCGTTGGGGGCGGAAGCCAGCAGGAAGGCGTCCGTGATCGACAGCACGTCGCTGACGTCGTAGGCGATGATGTCGTGCGCGAGCTTGTCGGCGGCCGCCTGCGCGGCGGTGGTGATGAGTTCGAGAGAGCGGTCGGTGGCGGTCACTACGCGGCTTTCCGTCGGCGGTCGTTTGACCTCAAGGGTCTCACGACCGCCGACGGCGCCCCATCCGTTTCACGTCCGCCCGCCGGGTGGCGCGGCTTCACGAGGTGGACGCCTTGTAGTCCTCGCCGAGGACGACGGTGACATCCGCGTTGGCGGTGACCGTCCCCTTCTTGACGGCGCCGGCGGGCAGGCCCAGGGTCTTGGCGACCTCGGCCGCGTTCTCCTTGTCGGCGTCGTCCCCGTAGAGGACCTCGGAGGCGCTCTGCGTGCCGGACGGCTTTCCGCCGTCCAGGAAGGTGAAGCCGCCGTTGAGGAGCACCACGCGCGCGTTCTCGGTGTCGGCTGTGCGGCCGCTCGCGTTCTGGACGGAGACGCTGACGGCGGCGTCCTTGTCGGGGCTCTTCGCGGTTCCGCCGAGGACGTCCTTGACGACGCTCGCGCCGGCCTGGGCGCTGAGTGTGCCGTCGGCCTCCACGGGCAGCAGGGCGGTCTTGTAGTCGCCGCCCTTGGCGAGGTCGGCGAGCCGGGCGAGGAACGCGCCGAGGTCCTTGTCGGTCAGCGAGGGGTCGAGGATCTGCGCCAGCGTCTGGACGGTGACCGTGGCGGCCTGCGCGTCGGAGGACACCTTGCGCAGCACGGCCTGCATCACCTGGCCGAAGCGTTCCAGCTGGGCGTTCTGGGCCTCGCCCTCGGCGCGGTAGGTGGCGTAGGCGACGGCCATCTTGCCGCTGAGGGTCTGGTTCTCCCCCTTGTTGACGAGGGGGGCGGCGCCCTTCTTCTTGGCGGTGGGGTCGGGCACGGCGGTGTCGGTGTCGACCTCGATGGTGCCGACGAGGTCGACGAGGTTCTGCAGATAGGGGGTGTCGAGTCGCCAGGTACCCTGGATCCGGGTGCCGAGGACGGTGTCCAGTGCCTCGCGCGTGCCCGCCGAGCCGTCGGCGTCCACGGACTTGGCGAGGGTCGTGGTGGTGCCGTCGTCGGCGGTGACGACGAGGGAGTTGGGCAGCAGCACCGTGGTGCCCTTCGCGGTGGTCGTGTTGTCGACCAGCAGCACGGTGGAGGTGCCCTGACCGCCGGTGTCGTGCAGGTGGACCACGACCACGTCGCGCTTCTGCGCGGCGGAGGCGGTGGCGGCGCCGGTCTTGGACTCCCCGGACGACGACAGGCCGGGCAGCTTCCCGGCGTACCAGAGGTAGCCGACGCCGCCCACCGCGACCAGGGCGAGGACGACGACCAGGGCGACGAGCCGGCTGCGGGCGCGGCGCTTGGCCTCCTCGCGGCGCTCGGTGCGGTTCTCGGTGAAGTTCAGCCAGTCGATGACGTCCTCGGAGTCGCCGTCGGGCTCCTCCACGAACGCGAACTGCTCGGTGCGGTAGTCACCTTGGGCCGCGTCACCGCCGGGCTCCCCGGATCCGGCGCCCTCCGCCCCGGACCCCTCGGACGCCCCGGCAACCTTCTCCTGCGCCGGCTCGGCGTGCGGGTGCCCGGCCGGCGAGGCAGGCGCTGCGGCCTGGCCGGTGCGAGCCGAGCGGTCGTCGGCGGGGCCGGCCTGGTGCGGGATGTAGGCGGTCTGCTCGGTGACGCGCGGCTGCTGCCCGCTGTTCGCGGCGTGCCCGTAGGGGTCGTACGGGTCGTAGGGAGCCGTGGTCCCGGAGGTGTACGGGTCGTGGGCCACCGGAGTCTGACGGCCCGTGTCGTAGCCGGAGACGGGCGGCTGCTGTCCGGTGTCGTAGGCGCCGGCGGCGTACGGGTCGTAGGCGTGCGTCTGCTGCTGCGCGCCGGGGGCGTACCGGTCGTAGCCGTAGTCCTGCTGCGGGCGCTGGGCGTACGGGTCGTAGGGCTGCGCCTGGACCTGCCGGTACACCGGCTGTCCGTATTCGTCGTAGCCGACGAGCTCGTACGAGGCCTCGCCGTACCCGTCGCCGTGGCCACCGCCGTGGCCGGCGTCGTATCCCGCGTCTCCCGTGTCGTATCGGTCGTTCACCGGTACCCCTCTCGGCTCACTCGCCGCGGTACAGCTCGCGCTTGTCGATGTAGCGCACGACTCCGTCCGGCACCAGGTACCAGACGGGGTCGCCCTTGGCGACTCTCACGCGGCAGTCGGTGGAGGAGATGGCCAGGGCGGGGACCTCGACGAGGGAGACGCCCCCTTCGGGGAGCCCGGGGTCGGCGAGGTTGTGACCCGGCCGGGTCACCCCGACGAAGTGGGCGAGGGAGAACAGCTCCGCGCTGTCCCGCCAGGTCAGGATCTGGCCCAGGGCGTCCGCGCCGGTGATGAAGAAGAGGTCGGTGTCGGGGTTGAGGGCCCGCAGGTCGCGCAGGGTGTCCACGGTGTAGGTGGGCCCGCCCCGGTCGATGTCGATGCGACTGACCGAGAACTGCGGGTTCTCGGCGGTCGCGATGACCGTCATCAGGTAGCGGTCCTCGGCCAGGGAGACCCTGCGGTGACTCTTCTGCCAGGGCTCGCCGGTCGGGACGAACACGACCTCGTCCAGGTGGAACCGCGCGGCGGCCTCGCTGGCCGCCACCAGGTGCCCGTGGTGGATCGGGTCGAACGTTCCGCCCATGACGCCGAGACGGCGCCTGCCCCGCTTCGCCGGGCCGTGCGCCGGGCCGGTAGGCATGTCCTGCTCTCCCATGCGTGCAGACCCTACCGGCCCCGCCCGAGGGGGCCGGCCGACCGGAGTCCGGGATGCCCCGGTATGACCACGGAGTACCTCAGCGGTCGCGGTTGAACCGGGTGGTGACCCAGAGCAGGAGCAGCAGGATGAGGAAGGCGGAACCGCCGGTGACCAGGGGGCTCAGGCTCTCGTGGTTGCCACCCTTCTCCTCGCCCTCGGCTGCGAGGGTGACCAACTGGGCGGCGGCGCTGTGGAAGCTCATCTTCGGCAGGACCTATCCAATGTGGGCGGGATAAAGATGTCGGCCCATCGTAAGCGTGCGGCTCGCCGCCCCTCACGCCGACTCCGCCCCGGGAACCTTCCCGGACGCTCAGTCGTCCTTCCGCTTGTAGCCACGCAGCAGGAACCAGGCGGTCAGCGCACAGCCCACCAGCATGACGACCAGGACGACGCGGAGCAGGTTGCCCGGCTCCTGCCGCTGGGCGGCGCCGGCGGCCTCGGCGAGCCAGGCTGCTGCGGGGTAGTGCTCCATGGCGCGGGTCTCCTTCTGCGTGGTGCCCGTCCACCGTAACTCCGCCTAGGCTGGGCCCTGCTCCGGGAGCGCAAAGGGCCCCACAAGGGTCCGTAAAGGACCTCGCACACGAGGGCCCATACACACGCACATGGGGGATGACATGTCCGACGACGGCCACGAGCAGACCGGGCGCGGAAACGTGCCGAGCAGGCAGCGCACCCGCTTTCCCGGGATCTCCTCGCGTGCGTACGAGCACCCGGCCGACCGCTCCGCCCTGGTCGCGCTGCGCAAGCTGAGCGGCTTCGACACGGTCTTCAAGGCGCTCAGCGGGCTGCTCCCCGAGCGGAGTCTGAGACTGCTGTTCCTGTCCGACTCGGTGCGTGTGTCCGACGAGCAGTTCGCCCACCTGAACGACATGCTGCGGGACGCCTGTTACATCCTGGACCTGCCGAAGGTCCCGCCGATGTACGTCACCCAGGACCCTCAGCCCAACGCGATGTGCATCGGCCTGGACGAGCCGATCATCGTGGTCACCACGGGCCTGATCGAGCTGCTCGACGAGGAGGAGATGCGGGCGGTCGTCGGCCATGAGGTGGGGCACGCCCTGTCCGGCCACTCCGTGTACCGCACCATCCTGCTGTTCCTGACCAGTCTGGCCGTGCGGGTGGCCTGGATCCCGCTCGGCAACATCGCGATCATGGCCGTCGTGACAGCGCTGCGCGAGTGGTTCCGCAAGTCGGAGCTGTCCGCGGACCGCGCCGGACTGCTGGTCGGCCAGGACCTGCGGGCCTCGATGCGGGGCCTGATGAAGATCGCGGGCGGCAACCACCTGCACGAGATGAACGTGGACGCGTTCCTGAAGCAGGCCGAGGAGTACGAGGCGGGCGGCGACCTGCGCGACTCCGTGCTGAAGATCCTGAACGTGCTGCCCCGCTCGCACCCCTTCACCACCGTGCGCGCTGCCGAGCTGAAGAAGTGGGCCGAGTCCCGCGACCACCAGCGGATCATGGACGGTCACTACCCGCGCCGCTCCGAGGACAAGGACACCTCGGTCTCGGACTCCTTCCGCGAGTCGGCCTCCCACTACGCCGACCACGTCAAGAGCTCCAAGGACCCGCTGATGAAGCTGGTGACCGACCTCGCGGGCGGGGCGGGCAACCTGGGCGGCCGGGTCCGGCGCGGCTTCGACGGCTTCACCGGCTCCGCGCCCCCGAAGGAGCGCCCGTCGGACGCGCCCCCGCGCGAGGACGACTGACCGACGGCGGGACGCTGCCCGCAAACCGCGCGAGCTCACACCCGGGCTCACGCCCGCGGGCTCACACCTGCGGTTCCGCGCTGCCGGCCAGCGACCCGCACAGCGCCGGCGCGTCGCCCGTCACGTACGGGTCCGTGCCGGCCGGGCCGCCGGCCTTGGCGCTCTGGCCGGCGAGCAGCGGCCGCAGATGGCCCGCGGAGTCCTCGGCGCAGGACAGCGGGCCGGCCTGGAGGGAGGAGACGACCAGCTGGGTCTGGCGCAGCCGCAGGTCGTCGAGGCCGAAGCGGAAGTGCAGCTCGCGGCGGACGGTGAACAGCGAGACCTGCGCCCTGGCGTCGGCGCCGACGGGCCGCAGAGCGTAGACGAAGGTGTGGTCGGCGGTGACCTCCAGGGTCGCCGAGTCGGCCTCTGCGGCCTCCAGGGTGCCCTGCACCCGGACCTCGGGGTCGGCCAGCTCGGCCCGGGAGGGGTCCAGGCGGACCAGCCAGCCGGTGGGCGCGTGCCGTCCGTCGGCGGCCGGGTGGGCGAAGCTCTCGTCGAACTGGTCGAGCTGCTCGGGTGAGATCAGCAGCCGCACCGGCCGGACCTGCTGCCCGGTGAGCACCTCCGGGTAGAGGGAGGAGCGCATGACGTAGTCGCGGGCGGTGAGCAGGGCGGTGACGACCTGGCTGTCGGAGAAGTGCGCGGTGCGCCGGGCGGCGGGCAGCGGGATGCCCGCCGCGCCGACGCGGAAGTTGGCGGCCGGGCTGTGCGCGTACAGGGAGGCGGTGTCGGTCGAGCCGGGTACGGCTCCCTGCGGGGCGAGCGGGATGACCGTCATCCGCAGGGGTTCCGCCGGCCGGCCGGCTGCCGCGTTCTGGTAGGGGTGGCGTACGCCCATGTAGACGGCTGTGCCGAAGGCGAGTGCGATCAGCACCACCAGGACGAGCGCCTGCCGGGACAGTCCCCGGTGCGCGGGCGGGCGGCGGCGCACGGCGGGCGCGTGCTCGGCGATGCGTTCCTCGGCGGAGTACTCCTGGAGGCGGGCAGCCCGGACGAACGATTCGTCGAAGACGACGGATCGGTACTCGTCCTCGCCGCCGCCGGGAGCCCCCTCGGGTGTCCCCTGCGGTGGGTCGCCAGGCCCGCCCATACTTTCAGGGTAGGTCGCGGGGAGCTCGGGTAAACGCCCGGCATTCTGACAACTTCTGACAGCTTCTCACCCGTCGGCGGGCCTCGTTCAGGGCGTGTGCGGGACCGCCGGGACGGGTGAGCGCATCCGGTCCGCGGCGCCTTCGGCGGCCGCCTCGGGCAGCGCGGAGGGGCCGCCGCCCTGGCCGAGGCCGGTGGAGGCGGGCAGCGGCATCCGGTCCCGGTTGTCGGAGGAGGCTCCCCGGTAGACCGCGGCGAAGGCCAGCGCGACCATGCCGATGCCCATGACGACGGCGAGCACCCAGGCGACGGGGCGGTGCCAGCGCGCCTGGCGGCCGTAGGGGCCGATGTCGTCGTAGTCGTCGTAGTGGCGTTCCCAGGCGGCCACGTCGTCGTCCAGGTCGCCCTGGTCCGGATCATGGCCGAAACGGCGGGGGCCTTCGGGTCCGTAGCGGTCGCCGCGGGCGCGGGCTCGGCGGGCTTCGGCCTCGGAGGCCTCGGCCCTGGCTTCGGCGGCGGCCAGGAGGCGTTCGACGGCGGTCGGCTCGTGCACCACGGCCGCCTGGACGAAGGCCTCGTCGAAGACCACGGAGGCGAACTCTTCGTCCGACACCCCGCGGTCCTGGTCGTCGTCGGGCTCCCAGCCGTCCGGGAACGGCGTGCCCCCCACGTCCTCCGGCACGGGTCCAGAGTAGACCTGGGCGGTCGCCTTGGGCAGGCGGAAGGGAAATTCATCCGCCTGCTGAGACGGCTCGGCGGCTCCTCGAGCGGGCGCGCGGGTCAGCGCCGGACGTGTCCGTCGCCGGTGACGATGTACTTCGTGCTGGTCAGCTCCGGCAGGCCCATCGGGCCGCGTGCGTGCAGTTTCTGGGTGGAGATGCCGATCTCCGCGCCGAAGCCGAACTGGCCGCCGTCGGTGAAACGGGTGGAGGCGTTGACGGCGACGGTGGTGGAGTCGACCAGCTGGGTGAACCGGCGGGCGGCCTGCTGCGAGGTGGTGACGATCGCCTCGGTGTGGCCGGAGGTCCACAGCCGGATGTGCTCGACGGCCTTGTCCAGGGAGTCGACGACGGCGGCGGCGATGTCGTGGGAGAGGTACTCCGTCTCCCAGTCCTCCGGGGTCGCCTCGACGACGGTCGCCTTGGAGTCCTCGCCGTACGCCATGACCCGCTCGTCGGCGTGGACGGTGACGCCGGCCTCGGCGAGGGCGTCGAGGGCGCGGGGCAGGAACTCGGGGGCGATGTCCTGGTGGACGAGGAGGGTCTCGGCGGCGTTGCAGACGCTGACCCGGTGGGCCTTGGAGTTGACGAGGATCTCGATCGCCATGTCGATGTCGGCGCGGGCGTCGACGTAGACGTGGCAGTTGCCGGTGCCGGTCTCGATCACCGGGACGGTGGACTCGGAGACGACCGTCCGGATGAGGGAGGCGCCGCCGCGCGGGATGAGGACGTCGACGAGACCGCGGGCGCGCATCAGCTCGCGCACGCTGTCCCGGCTCTCGCCGGGCACGAGCTGGACGGCGTCGGCGGGCAGCCCGGCGCCGCCGACCGCGTCGCGGATCACCCGGACGAGGGCGGAGTTGGACTCGTAGGCGGAGGCGGAGCCGCGCAGCAGCACGGCGTTGCCCGACTTCAGGCAGAGCGCCGCCGCGTCCACGGTCACGTTGGGCCGGGCCTCGTAGATGATGCCGACCACGCCGAGCGGGACGCGGACCTGGCGCAGGTCGATGCCGTTGGGCAGGGTCGAGCCCCGCACCACCTCGCCGACCGGGTCGGGCAGCGCGACGACGTCCCGCACGTCGGAGGCGATGGCCCGCACCCGCTCCGGGGTGAGGGTCAGCCGGTCGACGATGGCCTCGCTGGTGCCGGCCTCGCGGGCCTTGGCGACGTCCTTGGCGTTGGCCTCGACGACGTCACTCGCACGGACCTCCAGCGCGTCCGCGATGGCGAGGAGCGCGTCGTCCTTCACGGCCCGGGGCAGCGGCGCGAGGTCGGCGGCGGCCGCCTTGGCGCGGTAGGCGGCCTGGGTGACCGGGGAGAGGGCGTCGTACGGCGAGAGCGTGGTCATACGGGAAGGGTAGTGCGCCGGGCCGCGCCGTCCGGCGTGCGTTCCACACGCCGAGACACGCGCTGGGACGGGTGCCGGAAGCGAGGTCAGAAAGGGTGGACGCCCACCGGTGCGGCAGGCGCCGGGCCGCAGCCCTCGGCGATGCGCTGGTGGTAGGTCTGGCGGTCGACGACCTCCAGTCCGACGATCTCCCAGGCCGGCAGTCCGGCCGTCTGCCGGTGCTCGCCCCACAGCCGCAGGGCGACGGCGGCCGCGTCGTGCAGGTCGCGGGCCTCCTCCCAGTAGCGGATCTCCGCGTGGTCGGCGGCATAACGGCTGGTCAGGAGGAAGGGGTGGTCGTGGGCGAGCTGTTCCAGGGCGCGCCGCAGCTCCTTCAGGTCGGCGTCGGCCCCGGAGACGCTGAGGGTGACATGCCACAGGCGGGGCAGGTCCTCGGCCCCGGCGCGCAGCGCGCCCTCCTCGCCGTCGGCCTCCGCGGCCCGGTACCGCTCCCCGGCCGCGACGCTGGTCAGGGTGCGTTCCTCGCCGGCACCGCCGCGGGTCGCCGCCCCAGGGCGCACTCGTCTCACGACGGCCTCCTTTACGCAGCGCTCGTGCGGAACGTGTCCGTGCAGGGGGCATGGACGGGTCCTTGCCCCCGACACAAAGTTGAGCAGGCCGCGCGGCTCCTTGGGGCGGTTTCACGGAACGTCCCCCGCCGGTCCCGGCCGTTCGACCCCGCCCGGAATCCGCCGTTCGACGCCTCAGGGGTCATCCGAGCCCCTCGTGGACCCGTTCAGGGATGGAGGATCACCAGGTCGTCCCGGTGGATGACCTCGCGTTCGTACTCGGCGCCGAGTTCCCTCGCCAGTTCGCGGGTGGAGCGGCCGATCAGGAGGGGGATCTCCCTGGCGTCGAAGTTGACGAGTCCCCGGGCGATCGCGTGCCCGGCGCCGTCGCGCAGTTCCACCGGGTCGCCCGCGCTGAACTCGCCGTCGACGCCGGCGATCCCGGCCGGCAGCAGCGACTTGCGCCGCTCGACGACCGCGCGCACCGCGCCGTCGTCCAGGGTGAGCGAGCCCTGCGGGGTGGAGGCGTGCTGGAGCCACAGCAGCCGGTCGGCGGAGCGCTTGCCGGTGGCGTGGAAGAAGGAGCCGGTGTCGCCGCCGGAGAGGGCGTCGGCCGCGTGGACGGTGCTGGTGAGGACGACGGGGATGCCGGCGGCGGCGGCGATCCGGGCGGCCTCGACCTTGGTGACCATGCCGCCGGTGCCGACGCCCGCCTTGCCGGCGCTGCCGATCTCGACGCCCTCCAGGTCGGCGGGCCCGCGCACCTCGGCGATCCGGGAGGTGCCCGGCCTTGCGGGGTCGCCGTCGTAGACGCCGTCGACGTCGGAGAGCAGGACCAGCAGGTCGGCGTGGACGAGGTGGGCGACGAGGGCGGCGAGACGGTCGTTGTCGCCGAAGCGGATCTCGTCGGTGGCGACGGTGTCGTTCTCGTTGACGATCGGGAACGCGCCCATCGCCAGCAACTTGTCCAGGGTGCGCGAGGCGTTGCGGTGGTGGGCGCGTCGGCTCATGTCGTCGCTGGTCAGCAGCACCTGGCCGACGCGGACGCCGTAGCGGGCGAAGGAGGCGGTGTAACGGGCGACGAGGAGGCCCTGGCCGACGCTGGCGGCGGCCTGCTGGCGAGCGAGGTCCTTGGGGCGGCGGTGCAGGCCCAGCGGGGCGAGACCGGCGGCGATGGCGCCGGAGGAGACCAGGACGATCTCCCGCTCACCGCCGCTGCGTCCCTTGGCGAGGACGTCGACGAGCGCGTCCACGCGGTCGGCGTCCAGCCCGCCGGCGGCGGTCGTCAGCGAGGAGGACCCCACCTTGACGACGATCCTGCGGGCCTGCGCCACCTGCTGCCTTGCCACTGTCACCTGCGTCGTCCTCACTCGGCTGTCCCTGGCCCCGCGTGCTCCCCGCCGTGGCGCTCGTCCGCAATCTACGTGAGCGGGGGGCGGCGCCGCCTTTCCGTTTCGCCGGTCGGACGGCCCCGGGGACAGCCGGAGAGGGGGCTCAGCCCCGGTTCGCCAGGGAGGCCCGGAAGGCCACGCACTCCTCGTACACCGGCAGGATCCCCGCCTCGCGGGCCTCGGCCAGCGTCGGGCCCTCGGCGTCCTTGGCGGACAGCTCGGGCACGCCCTCGACCGGCCACTCGACGCCGATCGCCGGGTCGAGCGGGTGCACGGTCCGCTCGCGCTGCGGCGCGTAGCCCTCGGAGCACAGGTAGGTGACGGTGGCGCCGTCGGTGAGCGCGCAGAAGCCGTGGCCGAGGCCCTCGGAGAGGTAGACGGCCTTGCGGTCCTGGTCGTCGAGGCGCACGGTCTCCCAGCGGCCGAAGGTCGGCGAGCCGACCCGGACGTCGACGATCACGTCGAGGACGGCGCCGCGGACGCAGGTCACGTACTTGGCCTGGCCGGGCGGCACGTCGGCGAAGTGGATGCCGCGCACGACGCCGGCCGCGGAGACGGAGAGGTTGCCCTGCTTCAGGTCGAGCGGGTGGCCGACGGCCTCCTCCATGCGCTCGGCCTTGTACCACTCCAGGAAGAGGCCGCGGGCGTCCCCGTGCTGCTGGGGGACGAACTCCCAGGCGCCCTCGATGCCAAGGGGGTTCACCTTCATCGGAACCGTTTCCGTTTCTCTCTCAGGCCTCGTGGGCGAGCAGGTCGAGCAGGTAGTCGCCGTAGCCGCTCTTGGTCAGCGGCTCGGCGAGCGCGCGCAGGCGGTCGTCGCCGATGAACCCGGCGCGCCAGGCGGCCTCCTCCAGGCAGCCGATCTTCATGCCCTGGCGCTCCTCGACCACCCGGACGTACTCGGAGGCCTGGACGAGGGACTGGAAGGTGCCGGTGTCGAGCCAGACGGTGCCGCGGTCGAGGACCGAGACCTGGAGCTCGCCGCGGTCGAGGTAGTACTTGTTGACGTCCGTGATCTCCAGCTCGCCGCGGCCGCTCGGCTTGAGGCCCTTGGCGATCTCGACGACCCGGCTGTCGTAGAAGTAGAGGCCCGGGACGGCGTAGCGGGACTTGGGGTTCTTCGGCTTCTCCTCGATGGAGCGGGCGCGGCCCTGCTCGTCGAAGTCGACGACGCCGTAGGCCGTCGGGTCGGAGACGGCGTGGGCGAAGACCACACCGCCCTCGGGGTCGCTGTAGCGGGCGAGCTGCCGCCCGAGGCCGTAGCCGTGGAAGATGTTGTCGCCGAGGATCAGGGCGACGGCCTCGTCGCCGATGAAGTCCTCGCCGATGACGAAGGCCTCGGCGATGCCGTTGGGGTGTTCCTGCGTGGCGAACTCGATGTTCAGGCCCCAGTCGGACCCGTCGCCCAGGAGCCGTTCGAACTGGGGCCGCTCGGCCGGTCCGGTGATGATCAGGATGTCCCGCAGTCCCGCCATCACCAGGGTGGAGAGCGGGTAATAGATCATCGGCTTGTCGAAGACCGGCATCAGTTGCTTCGACACCGCACGGGTGATCGGCCACAGTCGGGAACCGGTACCACCGGCGAGCAGAATTCCACGCATGGGCCCGCAGCCTACGGCAGGGTACGGACCGCTCCCGCCACCCCCGCCGTGAAAAGGGCCACTGCACAGTGCGTGATACAGCGGGCTATAGAATGTGGGCTCTTATGAAGATTCTTGTCACCGGCGGTGCCGGGTTCATCGGTTCACAGTTCGTACGGGCGCTGCTCCTCGGCGAGCTGCCCTCGGGCGAGGGCGCCCAGGTCACCGTCCTGGACAACCTGACCTACTCCGGCAACGAGGAGAACCTCGCCCCCGTCGCCGGCAAGGACGGGTACACCTTCGTCCACGGCGACATCCGCGACTTCGCCACCGTCGACGACGTGATGCGCGGTCAGGACGCGGTGGTGCACTTCGCCGCCGAGTCCCACGTGGACCGCTCCATCGCGGACTCCTCCCCGTTCGTGACGACCAACGTGCTGGGCACCCAGGTGCTGCTGGACGCCGCCAAGCGCCACGGGGTGGGCCGGTTCGTCCACGTGTCCACGGACGAGGTCTACGGCTCGATCGCCGAGGGCTCGTGGACCGAGGACTGGCCGCTGGCGCCGAACTCGCCGTACTCGGCCTCGAAGGCCGGCTCGGACCTGCTGGCGCTGTCGTACCACCGCACGCACGGCATGGACGTCGTGGTGACCCGCTGCTCCAACAACTACGGGCAGTACCACTTCCCCGAGAAGATGATCCCGCTGTTCACCACGAACCTGCTGGACGGCAAGAAGGTCCCGCTGTACGGCGAGGGCCTGAACGTGCGCGACTGGCTGCACGTCTCCGACCACTGCCGGGGCATCGAGATGGTGCTGCGCGGCGGCCGGGCCGGCGAGGTCTACCACATCGGCGGCGGCACCGAGGTCACCAACAAGGAGCTCACCGGTCTGCTCCTGGACGCCTGCGGCGCCGGCTGGGACATGGTCGAGCACGTCGCCGACCGCAAGGGCCACGACCTGCGCTACTCCCTGTCGATCGCGAAGATCAAGGAGGAGCTGGGCTACACGCCGCTCGTCACCTTCGAGCAGGGTCTCGCCGACACCGTCCAGTGGTACCGCGACAACCGCGCCTGGTGGGAGCCGCTCAAGGCGAAGGCGGCGCTGCCCGCATGACCCGCTGGCTGATCACCGGCGCGGGCGGCATGCTCGGCCGGGACTTGACCGACGTGCTCGTGGCGCGCGGGGCCGAGGTCACCGCGTCGACCCGGCAGGAGCTGGACGTCACCGACGCCGCCGCGGTGCGGGCGGCGGTGGCGGGCCACGACGTCGTGGTGAACGCGGCCGCGTGGACCGACGTGGACGGGGCGGAGGCCGACGAGGCCGCGGCGACCCGGATCAACGGCGAGGGCCCGCGGGTGCTCGCCCAGGCGTGCGCGGACAGCGGCGCCGCGCTGATCCAGGTCTCCACCGACTACGTCTTCCCGGGCGACGCCGCCGAGCCGTACCCGCACGACGCCCCGACCTCGCCGGTGAACGCCTACGGGCGCGGCAAGCTCGTGGGCGAGGAGGCGGTGACCGGGCTGCTGCCCGAGCGCGGCTATGTGGTGCGCACGGCCTGGCTGTACGGCGCGCACGGGCGCAACTTCGTCGCGACGATGCTGAACCTGGCCGGGCAGCGCGAGACCCTGGACGTGGTCGACGACCAGCGGGGTCAGCCGACCTGGACCGTGGCGCTCGCCCGTCAGATCGCGGACCTGGGCGAGGCGGCCGTGGCCGGCCGGGCCCCGGCCGGCGTTTACCACGGCACCGCGTCCGGCACGGGCACCTGGTTCGACCTGGCGCGGGCGGCGTTCGAGCTGACGGGTCTCGACCCGGAGCGGGTGCGCCCGACGACCTCGGAGAAGTTCGTACGGCCGGCCCGTCGTCCCGCGTACAGCGTGCTGGCGCACGACCGGTGGGCCGAGGCGGGCGTGGCGGTCCAGCCGGAGTGGCGCGAGCAGCTCGCCGAGGCGCTGAAGGTCATCGCTCCCGGCGGGCGGACGGACGCTCCTGGGCGGACCGGCGCGTGAGTCTCCTCGACCGCATCGCCACGGCGCTGCCGCAGGGCACCGCGTTCGTCGGCGCCGGGACGGCGCTGCTCGGCGTGGCGAGCTACATCCATCTCGCGGCGGCGGGCCACTCGCTGCCCGTCGAGGGGATGGCGAGCTTCTCGGTCCTGTGGACGGTGGTGTCCTCCATAGGCCTGGGGCTGTTCTTCCCGGTCGAGCAGGAGATCACCCGGCTGGTCGCCGCCCGGGTGGTGCACGGCGACGGGGCGCTGCCGGTGCTGCGGCGGGGCGCGGTGCTCTCCGCCTCCCTGCTCGCGGTGGTGCTGGTGCCGCTGGCCGTGTTCGCCCGGCCGGTCGCCGATCTGTTCTTCCACGGCGACACCGGCATGGTCCTGGCGCTGGGCGGGGCGTTCACGGCGCTGGCCGTGGCGTATGTGACCCGGGGCGTCCTCGCGGGTCTGGGCCGGTTCCAGGCCTACGGGATGCAGTTGGGGCTGGACGGCGCGCTGCGGATCGTGCTCCCGGCGGGGCTGGCGCTGTCCGGCGTCAACTCGGCGTTCGCCTTCGCGGCGGTGCTGACGGTGGCCCCGCTGCTCGCGGTGCTGGCGACGATCGGGCCGGTGGTCAAGGGCGCGCGGTCGGGGACGGCAGCGCACTGGCGTGACCTGATCGAGCACCTGGGGCTGCTGGTCGGCTCCACGCTGCTGGCCCAGGTGCTGGTGAACATCGCGGTGATCAGCACCAAGCTGATCTCGACGGACGACGACGCGCTGGTCGCGGCGCTGCTGTCGGCGCTGGTCCTGGCGCGGGTGCCGCTGTTCGTGTTCGGCGCCTTCCAGGTGTCGTTGCTCGCGGGCCTGTCGTCGGCGGCGGCCGAGGGCGACACGCGGAAGTACCGCCGTCTGCTGCTGAAGGCGGCGTCGGTGACCGGCGGGCTCGGCGTGGCCGGGGGCATCGGCGCGGTGGCGCTCGGACCGGCTCTGCTGCCGGCGCTGTTCGGCGCGCCCGACGTGCTGGGGCCGGTCGACTTCGCCTGGCTGTCGCTCGGGACGACGCTCTACATGCTGGCGATGGTGCTGGGTCAGGCCCTGCTGACCAGCGGCGCCGCGCGGCTTCAGCTGGTGGCGTGGATCGTGGGGACGGCGGCCCTGGTGGCGGTCACGCTGAGTGCGCTTCCCCTGAGGACGCGGGTCGAGGTGGCGTACACGGCGGGGTCCTTCGCGGTGGTCGCCTTCATGACGCTCGTTGTCCGTGCTCGTGTAGGCTACCGTTCGTTGCACTCCTAAGAATGATCACCATTCTATCACTCTCCGTAAGCATTGCGACAAAATGTGACGGACAGTGGACTGCAGTCCGGCGGCCTCGTTCTGCGGCCGTCCGCCTCGGAATTCCCCTGGAAGAGTAGACAGGCCCCTTTCCAATGAGTCGTCCGATACACCGGAGTGCGGCATGAGTCTGTGGATGCTGACCTCGGTCACCGGAGTCCTTCTCGTCCTGTGCATCGTCGAGCTGCTGCGCCGGCGGAAGCTCAAGGAGAAGTACGCGTTCCTGTGGGTGATCACCGGTCTGGTGATCATCCCGCTCGGCTTCTTCCCCACCGGTCTGGACTCGGTGGCCCGCATGGTCGGAGTCCGCTCGGGCGTCAGCCTGATCCTGTTCCTGAGCGTGGCGTTCCTCTTCATCGTGTGCCTCCAGCTCAGCTGGGAGGTGGGTCACCTGGAGGAGGAGGGCCGCACGCTCTCCGAGGAAGTGGCCCTGCTCCGCATCGACGTCACGGAGCTGCGGTCCCGGCTCGCCGCACAGGAGACCCCGGCCGCATCTGCCGAACGGGGGAATCTGAAGTGATCGACGGCAAGCGCGTACTGATCATCATGCCGGCGTGGAACGAGGCCGAGGGCGTCGCCGACGTCATCAAGGAGACCTACACCACGCTGCCGGGAGTGGACGTCCTCGTCGTCGACGACGGGTCCACCGACAACACGGCCGTCGTCGCCAAGGCGGCCGGCGCCACCGTGATGAAGCTCCCCTACAACCTCGGCGTGGGCGGCGCGATGCGCGCCGGCTACAAGTTCGCGCACGACCGCGGCTACGACATCGCCATCCAGGTCGACGCCGACGGCCAGCACGACCCGCGCAACGTGCCCGAACTGCTGGACCGCCTGGAGACCGGCGCCGACCTGGTCATGGGTGCCCGGTTCGCCGGCACCGGCGAGTACGAGGCCCGCGGCCCGCGCCGCTGGGCGATGCTCGTGCTCGCCTTCTGGCTGTCGCGCATGGCGCGCACCAAGCTCACCGACGTCACCTCCGGCTTCCGCGCCTGCAACCGCGACCTGATCGACGCGTTCGCCCGCTGGTACCCGGTGGAGTACCTCGGCGACACCGTGGAGTCCACCATCGCCGTCCTGCGCGCCGGCTACCGCGTCGAGCAGGTGCCCGTCGCGATGCGCCCGCGGGTGACCGGCACCCCGAGCCAGTCGCCGTGGAAGGCCACCCTCTACCTCGGCCGCATCGGCATGATCCTGCTCCTCGCGTTCAGCCGCCGCTCCTCGCTCGGCAAGAAGGGCAAGTGAGCCAGGTGCAGACCCTCGACATCATGCTGCCGCACTACGGCGACACCGCCCTGATGCAGGCGGCCGTGCGCAGCGTGCTCGACCAGACAGACAAGGACTGGCGGCTCACCGTCGTCGACGACGGCCGCGAGGAGGGCGTGCCCGAGTGGTTCGCCTCACTCGGCGACAGCCGGGTCCGCTACATGCGCAACGAGCGCAACCTCGGCATCACCGGCAACTTCCGCAAGTGCGTCGACCTGGTCGAGTCCACGCACTTCACCATGCTCGGCAGCGACGACCTGCTGCTGCCGACCTACGTCGAGACGATCCGCGCGGCCGTCGCGGCCGAACCGGACGCGGCGATCTACCAGCCGGGCGTCGAGGTCATAGACGAGAACGGCAACCCCTCCACCTCGCTGGGCGACGAGGTCAAACGGCGGCTGTACGCGCCGAAGAACCCCGACGGCGCCCGGCTGGCGCTCTCCGGCGAGCCGCTCGCCGCGAACCTCCTGGGCGGGAACTGGCTGTACTTCCCGTCGATCTGCTGGCGCGCCGACGCCGTCAAGCCGGTCGGCTTCCGCGAGGACCTCTCGGTCATCCAGGACCTCGCGATGATCATCGAGTTGATCAAGCGCGGCGAGAAGCTGGTCGTCGACCCGGCGCTCGCCTTCCGTTACCGACGTCACTCCGGCAGCCTCTCCTCGGCCGAGGCGGTGACCGGAGCCCGCTTCGGCGAGGCGGTACGGTTCTTCAACGAGGTCGCCGACGACCTCGACCGGCACGGCTGGCCCAAGGCCGCCCGCGCCGCCCGGCGGCACCTGTCCATGCGGCTGCACGCGCTGACCATGCTCCCCGGAGCCCTGCGTCACCGCCGTTCGGACGCCGTGCGCCGCCTGCTCGGATATGCCCTGACCAGATCCGAGTGACGTCACGCGCGGGACGGGGTTCCCGCCCCGCGGACCGCAAACCGCCGAACCCTTCCGAAAGTCCAAGCCCTGATGACTCCCACGCAAGCCGCAGAGCCGTCCCCCACTCCCCGGTTCAGCATCATCGTGCCGGCGTACGGGGTCGAGGCGTATCTGCGTGACTGCTTCGACTCCGTACTGAGCCAGTCGTTCCGGGACTTCGAGATCATCGCGGTCAACGACGCCTCGCCCGACGCCTGCGGCGAGATCATGGCCGAGTACGCGGACGCCGACCCCCGTGTCGTGGCGGTGCAGCTCGAACAGAACGTGGGCCTGGGCCGGGCGCGGAACGCGGGCATGGAACGCGCCCGCGGCGAGTACCTGCTGTTCCTCGACAGCGACGACACGATGCTCCCCGGCTCGCTGCTCGCCGTCTCCCGCAGGCTTCAGGAGACCGGCGACCCCGAGCTGCTGGTCTTCGACTACGCCCGCACCTACTGGGACGGCCGGGTCAGCCCCAACGCCAAGCGCTCGGTGCTCACCGCGAGCCCCCGCGAGGCCGTGGGTCTCGACGGCAACCCCGAACTGCTCGAGCTGCTCCAGGTCGCCTGGAACAAGGCCTACCGCCGTGACTTCGTCGAGCGCTGGGGTTTCGAGTACCCCGCGGGCTACTACGAGGACACCCCCTGGACCTACCCGGTGCTGGTCGCCGCCGAGACCATCGCCGTCCTCGACCGGATCTGCGTCCACTACCGCCAGCGCCGCCAGGGCAGCATCCTGTCCTCCGCGAGCCGCAAGCACTTCGAGGTCTTCGACCAGTACGACCTGGTCTTCGCCTTCCTCGCCGCGCACCCCGAGTTCGAGCGCTGGCGGCCCGCGCTGTTCGAACGCATGACCTTCCACCTCGGAGTCATCGAGCGGATGCCGGGCCGGCTGCCCGCCGGGGCCCGCGCCGAGTTCCGCGCCCGCCGCCTCGAAGCCGAGCGGGCCCACCGCCCGGCCGGCTACCGCGAGCCCGAGAACAGTGGCGCCAAGGAGGCCGCACGCCGGCGCCGCCCCGCCGACCGGCTCCCGCGCCGGCTGCGCCCCGCCGCCCGCCGCGCCTACCGCGCCGCCCGCAGGCTCAAGAAGCCCATCCGCCACGCCGTCCTGATGACCTATTACCGGACCCAGCGGATGCTGCCGGTGCAGAAGGACACCGCCGTCTTCGCCGCCTACTGGAACGCCGACTACGCCTGCAACCCGGCGGCCATCCACGAGAAGTTGCGCGAACTCGCCCCCAAGGTCAAGAGCACCTGGGTGCTCAAGCCCGGCGCGCGCAACGCACCGCCGCCCGGCACCGCCGTCGTGCACCCCGGCTCGTTCCAGTTCTGGCGCGCGATGGCCCGCAGCAAGTACTTCGTGAACAACGTGAACTTCCCCACCCTCGTGGTCAAGCGGCCGGGCCAGGTCTTCGTGCAGACCCACCACGGCACGCCGCTCAAGCGGATGGGCGTCGACCTGGTCGATTTCCCGCTCGGCCAGAAGGACCTGGAGATGGACACGCTGATGCAGCGGGTCGACCGCTGGGACTACAGCGTCTCCAGCAACCGCTTCACCACCGCCGTCTGGGACCGGGCCTACCCCTCCACCTACACCTCCCTCGACTACGGCTACCCGCGCAACGACGTGCTGGTGAACGCCCGTGACGAGGACCGGGCGCGGGCCCGCGCCGAACTCGGCATCGCCCCCGATGCCAAGGTCGTCCTGTACGCGCCGACGCACCGCGACTACATGGCCGTACCCCGCCCGCTGCTCGACGTGGAGCACTTCGCGCAGCAGATCGGCGAGGGCTTCACCGTGCTGGTGCGCGCCCACTACTTCAACCTCGGCTCCGGCCCCGGCTCCGCCGAGGGATCCACCGTCGTCGACGTCAGCTCCCACCCCTCGGTGGAGCAGCTGTACCTCGCCGCCGACTGCCTGCTCACCGACTACTCGTCGCTGATGTTCGACTACGCGCTCCTCGACCGGCCGATCGTGCTCTTCGCGAACGACTGGGAGACCTACCGGGCCACCCGCGGCACGTACTTCGACATCCACGCCCAATCTCCCGGCCATGTGGCGGCAACCGAGACCGACCTCGTGGACGTCTTCCTCTCGGGGCGCTGGTGCGACGACACCTCCGCCAAGGCGCGCACCGAGTTCCGCAGGCGCCTGGGTGAGTTCGACGACGGCCGTGCCGCCGAACGTGTGGTACGCAGGGTCTTCCTGGACGACGAGGTCGACCCCCCTGCGGTGATCTCCCCGGAGCGTCCGAGCCGTCCGGCGCGGGGCTAGAGCTACCGTGTCCGGCAAGTCCGGTTGACGAACACCTGTAGAAAGGCGCAGTACCCCAGATGCCTCCCCGTCTGTCACTAGTCGTTCCCTCCTACAACGTGGAACTGTTCCTCGACGAGTGCCTGCAGTCGCTCGCGGACCAGACGTTCACCGACTGGGAGGCGATCGTCGTGGACGACGGCTCCAAGGACGGCAGCCTGACGATCGCCGAAAGGTGGGCGCAGAGAGACTCCCGGTTCCGGGTCGTCGCACAGGAGAACCAGGGACTCGGCCCGGCCCGCAACACCGGTGTCGCCCACCTCACCGAGGGCACCGAGTTCCTCGCCTTCGTCGACAGCGACGACATCGTCCTGCCGGACGCCTACGAGCGGTGCATCGCCAGCCTGGAGGCGTCCGGCTCGGACTTCGTCAGCGGCAACGTCAACCTGCTCAAGGCCGGCGAGATCCTCGTCTCCCCGCTGCACGCCAAGCGGCTGCGCACCGACCGCTCCCGCACCCACATCAGCCGGGACAAGGACCTCGTCTACGACCGCACCGCCTGGAACAAGGTCTTCCGCCGGTCGTTCTGGGACAAGCACGCCTTCCGGTTCCCCGGCATCCTCTACGAGGACGCGCCGGTCACCCTGCCCGCCCACTTCCTGGCCTCCGCGGTCGACGTGCTCAGCGAGCCGATCTACCTGTGGCGCCAGCGCACCGGGGGCGCGCCCTCCATCACCCAGCGCCGCACCGAGCCGGTCAACGTCCGCGACCGCATCCGCTCCTGCGACTCCGTGAGCCGGTTCCTCGCCTCCCAGCCGGGCGAGGCGTACGTCCAGCACAAGCGCTGGTACGACGAGATCTTCATCACCGACGAGCTGCCGCTGTTCATGGGCGTCCTGGACCAGGCCGGGGACGAGTTCCGCGACCTGTTCATGTCCGGCGCCGCCGACTTCCTCAGCCGCGTCGACCCCCGCGTCATGCCCCGGCTGCCCGTCTCGATGCGCCTGAAGTGCCACCTCATCCGCGAGGGCCGGCTCGACGAGCTCATGGAACTGCTCGCCTTCGAACGCGAGGCCGGCCGGGCCGTCCCGGTGGTCCGGCAGGGCCTGCGCTACCTCGCCGACTACCCGGTGATCGACAAGAAGCGCGCCGTGCCCCGCTCCGTGCTGCGCGTCGACTCCGACTTCGCCGCCCGGGCCCGCGCCGAGGAGATCGTCTGGCGCGACGGCCGGCTGCACATCGGCGGCCACTCCTACATCCGCAACCTGGCCGCCGAGCGGCCGCAGCCGACCACCCTGCGCGTGCTGATGCTGCGCGAGACCGGCAGCCGGCGCACCGTCCTGGTCCGCCCCACCCGCACCCAGGCCTCACGCGCCACCCAGACCTCCGGTCAGTCGCTGCACAACTACGACTGGTCGGGCTTCTCCCTCGACCTGGACCCCGCGAAGCTCAGGGCCCGCGGCGGCTGGCGGGACGCCGTGTGGCGGGTCACCGTCGCCACCGTCCAGCAGGGCATCGTCCGCCACACCCGGCTCAAGGCCGGCGAGAGCGGCAGCGCCGAGAGCCCCGCCCCGTTCTGGGTCGACGACGACGTACGGGTCGTCCCGTTCATCAACGACGACCACCTCTACCTGCGGGTCGAGCGGGTCCGCGCCAAGCTCACCGGCCACCGCGTCGAGGACGGCGTGCTGGAGCTGACCGGCGTCCTCGGCCACGAGGCCGCCACCGGCGACGCGCCCCTCACCCTGCGCTTCAAGCACGGCTCGACCGAGGCGAAGCTGGAGTACCCGGTGGAGCGCACCCCCGGGCAGGGCTTCTCCCTGCGGGTGCCGCTCGCCGATCTCGACGTCGAGGGCCGCGACTCCGGGAACCTCGAGGTCGTCGACAAGTGGACGGCCGAACTGCTCGTCGGCGGCGCCAAGCGCGGGCACTCCGTGGCCGTCGACACCGACCGCGACGACCGCGCCCCCCAGCACCCGCTGCACCCTCTGCCCGGCGGACGGGTCGCCGAGTGGGGCGGCCGCGTCACCGCGGTCACGGACGACGGCGTGGGCCGGCTCGCGCTGCGCACCCAGCCCGTCCAGCCCATGGTCGGCGAGCTGTCCGTCACCCCCGAGGGCCGCGTCGTCCTCACCGGCACCCTGCCCGCGACCGTGGACGAGCCCGTCGAAATCGTGCTGCGGCACAGCCGGCACGCCGAGGAGCACGCCCACCCGGCCACCGTCGCCGACGGCACGTTCCGCGCCGACTTCCTGCCCGTGCCCACCAGCATCAGCGAGGTGCCGCTGCGCCAGGGCCGCTGGTACCTGTTCGCCCGCACCACCCGCAGCCGCGTCGAGGTGCCGGTCCGCGTCGTGCCGTCCGCGCGCACCGGCCTGCCCGTGCGCTTCGCCGTCCGCGGCCGCGACTACACCCTCACCCACCGTTTCTTCGACCGGCTGCTGATCGAGGCGGCCCCCGACCTGGGCCCCGAGGAGTTCGGCTGGTTCCGCCAGCGCCAGATGCGCACCGGCGTGTACGCGCAGGCCCGCACCGCGCCGCTGCGCGACACGGTCCTGTACGCCTCTTTCTCCGGCCGCCAGTTCTCCGACTCGCCACGCGCCGTCTACGAGGAGCTGGTGCGCCAGGGCTCCGGCCTGGAGCACATCTGGGTGGTCGAGGACCGCCGCGCCGAGATCCCCAAGGGCGTCAAGGTCGTACGCCGGTGGAGCCGCGACTGGTACGAGGCGCTCGGCCGCAGCAGGTACATCGTCACCAACACCCACCTGCCGCACTGGATCCGGCGCCGTGAGGGCCAGGTGATCGTGCAGACCTGGCACGGCACCCCGCTCAAGCGGATCGGCCACGACATCGACAGCGTCCAGTTCGCCGACCGCAAGTACCTCTCGAAGGTCGCGGAGGAGACGCCGAGCTGGAGCTTCCTCGTCTCACCGAACCGCTTCTCCACCCCGATCATGAAGCGGGCGTTCCAGTACGACGGCGAGATCCTCGAGTCCGGCTACCCGCGCAACGACCTGCTGCTGTCCGACAAGACGCAGGACGTGGCCCGCGCCGTACGCGAGCGAATAGGCCTGCCCGAGGGCAAGAAGGTCGTGCTGTACGCGCCGACCTGGCGGGACGACCAGTTCTACCAGGCGGGCAACTACAAGTTCGATCTGCGGCTCGACGTGCAGAAGGCGCGCGAGCGCCTCGGCGACGACCACGTCCTCCTCATACGCAAGCACTCCAACATCGTCGACGCGGTGCCCGGCGCCGGTGACGGCTTCGTCTTCGACGTGTCCAGCTACCCGGACATCGCCGAGCTGTTCCTGATCACGGACGTCCTGGTCACCGACTACTCGTCGCTCATGTTCGACTTCGCGAACACGGGCCGTCCGATGCTGTTCTTCACCTACGACCTGGAGTACTACCGCGACCAGCTGCGTGGCTTCTACTTCGACTTCGAGAAGCGGGCTCCAGGCCCGCTCCTGCAGAACTCCGACGAACTCATCGACGCGCTGGCCGGGATCGAGGGCATCAGCGCCTCGTACGCGGACGCCTACCGCGAGTTCAAGGAGGTGTTCTGCGACCTCGACGACGGGCATGCCGCCGAGCGGGTGATCACCCGGATGCTGGAGCTCGCGCACCCCGACCGACCCCCTCTTGAGCCCGCGGAGCAGCGTTGAAAGCAACGAGGATCCCCCTTGACCGAGAGCGTCTGAGAAAGCGTCTGGAGCGCATTCCGCCCGCACGACGGCTGCCACTGGCCGTCTACGGCACCACTCAGGTGATCTTCCTGATCTGGTGGGCGGCCTTCTACCCGGGTGGGATGAGCTACGACTCCATCGCGTACGTGTGGCACGTCACCACCGGCCACTGGATGTCGAACCACTCGGTGGCCTACGACGCGCTGGTGTGGCTGTCCCTCAACACCACAGGCGATCTGGCGCTGCTGACGTTCGCTCAGAGCGTCGCCATGGCGTCGGCCCTGGCCTACGTGGCGGTGACGCTGCGTAAGTTCGGAGTGCCGGGCAAGTGGAGCGCGGCGGCCACCGTCGCCTGCGCGGCGGTTCCGTCCATCGGCTCCTTCGTCATCTTCGTCTGGAAGGACGTGCCGTTCGTCATCGGCTCCGTCCTGGCGTTCGGCGCGGCCGGGCGGCTCGTGGTGCGCCGCATGCGCGGGGTGGACTCCGCGCGGGACAAGGCGTTCCGCAACGAGATCGCGGTGCTGTTCGCCGGCTTCCTGTGCATGGGCCTGTTCCGCAACAACGGCCTGCTCGTCGCGGTCATCGCCGCGCCGGTGCTGCTGCTGGTGCTGCCGAGGATGCGCAAGGCTCTGCTGGTCGCCACCGTGGTCCCGGCGCTCATCGCCGGTCTGCTGCAGACCGTGATCTATCCGGCGATCGGCGTCATCACGCCGACGAAGGACCAGGTCTACGCGATGAACTACGCGGACATCGCGGTGGTCTACGGCAAGGCCCCCAAGACCTTCAGCAAGGCCGACACCGAGCTGATGTCGAAGGTGGCCCCGCTGTCGCACTGGGGCGGGAAGGCGGCCAACTGCTACAACGCCGACTGGGCGATGCGGCCGCCGATGAACCGCAAGAAGGCCGACGAGCTCAACAGCCAGCTGCTGGACCTGTGGATGCGGGTGCTGAAGCGGACGCCGGACCAGATGATCGCGGCGCGGCTGTGCCGCTCGCACATCGCCTGGTCGCCGTTCCCCGGCCCGGTCGACATGATGGGCCACACCCTGATCAGCCCGCCGTCCGTACCGAAGAACCTGTTCGGCTGGGCGGACTGGAACGAGGAGATCAGGGACAGCTCCTACCGGCCGGTCCTGAAGATCCGCCCGCTCAACGACCAGCTGCACGACGTGGCGTTCTTCGTCTGGAAGGCCAGCAAGACGCCGCAGCTGCAGTGGCTGCTCTTCCGCGGCGGCACCTGGTGCTACGTGGCGTACGCGGTGCTCCTGACGTTCTCCCGCCGACACCGCTCCTGGGCGCCGGTGGGCCTGATGTCGGTGACGCTGGCGCTGCAGCTGACGGTGGTGGCGGCCAACCCGGCGCCGCTGGCGCGCTACATGTTCGCGCCGATGTTCCTGGGCATCCTGACGCTGCCGCTGCTCGCCGCGAAGCCGCGCTTCGGCAAGCGGACCGACACCGACGCCGGGACCTCCGGCCCGTCCCGCAGGACCGAGGACGAGGACACGTCCTCCGCCGACGACCGGGACACCCAGCCGACGCCGGTCGCCTGACACGACGAAGGGTCCGCCCGCACCCCCCGAGGGGGTGCGGGCGGACCCTTCGCGCGTTCGCTCAGAAGGCGTCGAACTCGTCGAACTCCCGCTCCGCCTCGTCCCGTTCGGCCTGGCGGTCGCGGCGGCGCTGGGCGGCCGGGCGGGGGGCCTCGAAGCGGTGGTCCTCACCGCGCCGGCCGAGCATCTCCGCGCCGGTCGTCATGGACGGCTCCCAGTCGAAGACGACCGCGTTCTCCTCGGGCCCGATGGCCACGCCGTCCCCGGCGCGGGCGCCGGCCTTCATCAACTCCTCCTCCACACCGAGGCGGTTGAGCCGGTCGGCGAGGTAGCCGACGGCCTCGTCGTTGTTGAAGTCGGTCTGGCGCACCCAGCGTTCGGGCTTCTCGCCGCGGACGCGGTACAGGCCGTCCTCCTCCCGCGAGACGGTGAAGCCGGCGTCGTCGACCGCCTTGGGCCGGATGACGATGCGCGTGGCCTCCTCCTGCGGCTTGGCGGCCCGCGCCTGCCCCACCAGGTCGGCGAGGGCGAAGGACAGCTCCTTGAGCCCCGTGTGCGCCACCGCGGACACCTCGAAGACACGGTAGCCGCGCGCCTCCAGGTCCGGGCGCACCATCTCCGCGAGGTCCTTGCCGTCCGGCACGTCGATCTTGTTCAGGACGACGATGCGGGGACGGTCGCCGAGCCCGCCGTACTGCCGCAGCTCCTCCTCGATGACGTCGAGGTCGGAGGCGGGGTCGCGGTCGGACTCCAGCGTGGCGGTGTCCAGGACGTGCACGAGGACGCTGCACCGCTCGACATGGCGCAGGAACTCCAGGCCGAGCCCCCTGCCCTGGCTCGCGCCCGGGATCAGACCGGGCACGTCGGCGATGGTGTAGACGGTCGAACCGGCCGTCACCACACCGAGGTTGGGCACCAGGGTCGTGAAGGGGTAGTCGGCGATCTTCGGCTTGGCCGCGGACAGCACCGAGATCAGCGAGGACTTGCCGGCGCTCGGGTAGCCGACCAGCGCCACGTCGGCGACGGTCTTCAGCTCCAGGACGATGTCCTGGAGGTCGCCCGGCTCGCCGAGCAGTGCGAAGCCCGGGGCCTTGCGCCGGGCGGAGGCGAGAGCGGCGTTGCCGAGGCCGCCCCGGCCGCCCTGTGCGGCGATGTACGACGTGCCGTGGCCGACGAGGTCGGCGAGGACGTTGCCCGCCTTGTCGAGGACGACGGTGCCGTCCGGCACGGGGAGGACCAGGTCCTGGCCGTCCTTGCCGGAGCGGTTGCCGCCCTCGCCGGGCTTGCCGTTGGTGGCCTTGCGGTGCGGGGAGTGGTGGTAGTCGAGCAGCGTGGTCACGGACTGGTCGACGGTGAGCACGACGTCACCGCCGCGCCCGCCGTTGCCGCCGTCCGGGCCGCCGAGCGGCTTGAACTTCTCCCGGTGGACGGAGGCACAGCCGTGACCTCCGTTACCCGCGGCGATGTGCAGCTCGACGCGGTCCACGAAGGTGGTCATGGTTCGGTGCCTCCAGAGAAACGTACGTCTGTGTTGTGTGGTGTAACACGCGAAAGGCGGACCCGCCTTCCCGCCCGGGAAGTGAGGTCCGCCTCGCGTAAGCGTCCGATCAGCCGACCGGGACGATGTTCACGACCTTGCGGCCGCGGTGGGTGCCGAACTCCACCGCGCCCGGCAGCAGCGCGAACAGCGTGTCGTCGCCGCCACGGCCGACGCCGGCGCCGGGGTGGAAGTGGGTGCCACGCTGGCGGACCAGGATCTCACCCGCGTTGACGACCTGACCGCCGAAGCGCTTCACGCCGAGCCGCTGGGCATTCGAGTCGCGACCGTTCCGGGTGGACGATGCGCCCTTCTTGTGTGCCATCTCTCCTCAGTCCCTTACTTCGCAGCCGCGGGGATCTCAGTGACCTTGATCGCCGTGTACTGCTGGCGGTGGCCCTGACGACGGCGGTAGCCGGTCTTGTTCTTGTAGCGCAGAATGTCGATCTTCTGGCCCTTGTGGTGGTCCACGACCTCGGCCTGGACCTTGATGCCGGCCAGCACCCACGGGTCGCTGGTCACAGCGTCGCCGTCGACAACGAGCAGGGTCGAGAGCTCGACCGTGTCGCCAACCTTGGCGGTGGAAATCTTGTCAACCTCAACGATGTCGCCGACAGCAATCTTGTGCTGGCGACCACCGCTGCGCACGATGGCGTACACGCGGATCTCACTCTCTCGCTCGGGAACGGCACCCCCGCAGTCCAGCCGCCGGGCGGAACGCCACGAGCGGACCTCTCCCGGCCGCCGAGGCACCCGGGAGGAAGAGGTTTACGGGGATGTGGCGCGCCACACGACACGCCGACGGTCAAGGTTACGGGGCGGCTGGTCAGGGGTCAAACCGGCCGAGTCCGGCCCCGGACAGCAGGGGCGGGCGGGGGCGGACGAACGCGCGGGGGCCGGTGAACGCCGAGGGGCCCCCGGTCGGGGGCCCCTCGGTTCAGCCCATCACTGCTCGGCCCTCGACGGTTCAGTCCTCGTCGGTCGTGGCCGACACCGAGGGCGTGGTGCGTCGCGCCGCCGCCGTCGTCTTCTTGGCCGTGGACTTCGCCGCCGCCTTCTTGGCCGTCGTCTTCTTCGCGGCCGTCTTCTTGGCGGCGGTCTTCTCCGCCGTGGCCGTCGCCTTCTTGGTGGCGGCCTTCTTCGCCGTGGCCTTCTTGGCGGTCTTGCGGGCGGCCTTCTTGGCCGGGGCCGCCGCGGTCTCGGCAGCCGGCTCGGCGGCCTCCGCAGCGGCGGTCCCCGCCTCCGCGGTCTCCGTCCCGGCCGCCTCCGACGGGACGACCACGACGGCCGTCTCCTCGGACGCGGTGGGCGCGGTGGCCTTGCGGACGGCACGACGCCTCGGACGGGCCGGAGCGGCGCTCTCGGCGGCGGCCGGCTCGGCCGGGGCCTCAGCGGCCTCGGCCGCGGCCTGCGCCGCCGGCTCGGGCTGCTCCGCCGGGGCCTGAGCGGGTGCGGTCTCGGCGACCGTCACCACGGCGCTCTCCGCCCCCGCGGGCGACCCGGCCGGCGCGGACGCCTTACGGGTGGCACGGCGGCGCGTACGGCCCTTCGGCGCGGCCTCCTCGACGGCAGGGGCCTCGGCAGCCGGCGCTTCCGCGGCCGGGGCCTGGGCGGCGGCCGCCTCGACGACCGGGTCCTCCGCGGCGATCGGCTCGGCCTGCGCCGTGGCGGACTCGGCCGGCAGCACCGGACGCTCGGCCTCCTGCTCGGCGGTGACGTCCTGCGCCGTGGGCACCGTCTCCCCGGGCTCCTCCGAAGCGGCAGCCGCCCGCCTTGCGTTACCCCTCGGCGCGCCCGCCGGAGCGGACACCCGGCGGCTCGCGCGACGCCGGCCGCGACCGCGCGTGGCGGCGGCCTCCGCCTCGGCGACGCTGCTGTACAGCTCCTCGTCGGGCGCGAAGTCGGGCGCCTCCAGGGCGACCGGCTCGGCGACCTCGGCGGCGACCTCGGCCTCGGACTCCGCGTCGGCGACGGCCGGCAGGGCCTCCGCCTCGGTGGCCTCCGCGGTCACGATCTCGTGGTCGTGCTCGTGGCCCTGTCCGTCACCGCCGCGACCGCGCTTCTTGCGCTTGCCGCCACCACCGGAGACCGACGGCTGGTCCAGGTGCACGATGACACCGCGCCCGTTGCAGTGGACGCAGGTCTCGGAGAACGACTCCAGCAGCCCCTGCCCGACCCGCTTACGGGTCATCTGCACGAGCCCCAGCGAGGTCACCTCGGCGACCTGGTGCTTCGTACGGTCCCGGCCCAGGCACTCCAGGAGGCGCCGCAGGACGAGGTCCCGGTTGGACTCCAGCACCATGTCGATGAAGTCGATCACGATGATGCCGCCGAGGTCGCGCAGCCGCAGCTGACGCACGATCTCCTCGGCCGCCTCCAGGTTGTTCCTGGTGACCGTCTCCTCGAGGTTGCCGCCCTGACCGGTGAACTTGCCGGTGTTGACGTCGACGACGACCATCGCCTCGGTCCGGTCGATGACCAGCGAACCGCCGCTGGGCAGCCAGACCTTGCGGTCCAGCGCCTTGGCGAGCTGCTCGTCGATCCGGTAGGTGGCGAAGACGTCGACCTCGGAGGTCCACTTCGACAGCCGATCGGCCAGGTCCGGCGCGACGTGCGAGACGTACCCGTGGATCGTCGACCAGGCGTCGTCACCGCTGACGACGACCTTGGTGAAGTCCTCGTTGAAGATGTCCCGCACGACACGGACGGTCATGTCCGGCTCGCCGTAGAGCAGCGAGGGGGCACTGGAGCCGCCGTTCTTGGCCTTCTTCTGGATGTCCTCCCACTGCCCCTGGAGCCGCTCGACGTCCCGGCGCAGCTCCTCCTCGCTCGCGCCCTCGGCGGCGGTGCGCACGATGACGCCCGCGTCCTCGGGGACGATCTTCTTGAGGATGGTCTTCAGCCGGGCCCGCTCGGTGTCGGGCAGCTTGCGGCTGATGCCGGTCATCGAGCCCTCGGGCACGTACACGAGGTAGCGGCCCGGCAGGGAGACCTGGCTGGTGAGACGGGCGCCCTTGTGCCCGATCGGGTCCTTGGTGACCTGGACGAGGACCGACTGGCCCGACTTCAGGGCGGACTCGATACGGCGCGGCCCGTTGGCCATGCCCAGCGCCTCGAAGTTGACCTCGCCGGCGTACAGGACGGCGTTGCGGCCCTTGCCGATGTCGATGAAGGCGGCCTCCATCGACGGCAGCACGTTCTGGACCTTGCCCAGGTAGACGTTGCCGACGTACGAGGTCGACTGCTCCTTGTTGACGTAGTGCTCGACGAGCACGCCGTCCTCCAGGACGCCGATCTGCGTGCGGTCGCCGTGCTGGCGGACGACCATCACACGCTCGACCGCCTCGCGACGGGCGAGGAACTCCGCCTCGGTGATGATCGGCACACGACGGCGGCCCTGCTCGCGGCCTTCCCGGCGGCGCTGCTTCTTCGCCTCCAGGCGGGTCGAGCCCTTGATGGACTGCACCTCGTCGGACGGCTCGCCGGCCTTGCGCGGCTCGCGGACCTTGACGACGGTGCGCTCCGGGTCGCCCTGGCCCGGCTCGGTGTCGGGGGAGCTGTCCCCGGCGCGACGGCGACGGCGGCGGCGACGGCGGCTGCCCGCGGTGGAGCCGGCGGCCTCGTCCCCCTCGTCGGCGTCCTCGTCGTCCTGCTCGGCGGTGTCCTCGGCGTCCTGCTCGGCCTGCTCGGCGGCCAGGTCGTCGGAGTCGGCGTCCCCGGACTCGCCGTCCGAGGCGTCACCGCGACGGCGACGGCGGCCGCCCCGGCGGCGACGGCGACGCGAGCCGCCCTCGTCGCCGTCGTCATCGCCCTCGGCCAGCTCGTCGGCGCCCTCGGCGCCGTCCGCGGTCTCGGCCGACTCGTCGGCGTACTCGGGCTCGGGCTCCTCCGACTCCGTCTCGTCCTCGGCGGACGGCTTCACGGTCTCGGCGGCCTGGGTGCTCGGGGCGCTCTGACGCGCGGTCTCGGCGGCCTCCTCGCCCTGGCCGGCTCCCCGGCGGCGACGGCGGCGGCGCGCCCCGGTCTGCTCCTCCGAGGGCTCCTCGGTCCCGGCGGTCTGCGCGGGCTGGGCGACCTCGACGGGCTCCGCCTCGGCGGCCGCGGCTTCGGCGGCCGCGCGCTCCGGGGTCTGGAAGCGGGGCTCGGTGAAGACGGGCGCCTGGAAGACGGCGACGGCGGGGCGGGCGGGACGACGCGGCCCGTCGCCCTCGTCGCCGGCCGGACGCGCGGGCTCGGAGAAGCCGACGGCGGCCTTGCGGACCGCCCGGCGCCTCGGCCGGCGGGGAGCGGCGTCCTCGTCGGCCTGGGGAGCGGGTGCCTCGGCGGCGGGCTCGGCGGGCGTCTCGGCCTCACGGGTCTCGACGGCCGCGGTCTGCTCCTCGGCCGGCGTGGACGCCTGGCGCGTGGCACGACGACGCGTACGACGCGGGGCGGCCTCTTCGGCGGGGGCCTGCTCGGCGGGGACCTCTTCGGCAGCCGGGGTCTCGACGGCCTGGGGAGCCTCGACCGGCACGGCGGCCTCCGTCTCCTGCGGCGCTCCGGCGGGCGCGGAGGCGCGCCGGCTCGCACGACGACGGGTGCGGGGGGCGGGCGCGGCCTCGGCGGCGGGCTCCCCGGCGGTGTCGGCGGTCGCCTCGTCGGCGCCGCCCGCGGGCGCGGCGGCCACGGCCTCCGTCGCCTCGGCGGCGGTGGCGGGAGTGGCCACGCGCCGCGTCGCGCGACGACGGGGGCGGGGCGGGGTGGCGTCTTCCGTCACGGCGGTCTCCTGTGCGGCGGCCTCCGCGACGGGCGCTGCCGCCTCGGCGGGAGCGATGGTCTCGGCGGTCACCACGGTCTGCGCCGCGTCCGGGGAACCGGCGGGCGCGGAGGCGCGGCGGGTGGCGCGACGGCGCGGACGCGCGGGCGCGGCCTCGGCCGCCTCCGCGGCTTCTTCCGTCCCGTCGGTCCCGGCGGCTTCGACGGTCTCGACCGTCTCGTCGGTCTTCTCCTCGTCGATGTCGTCCGCCAGGTCGGCGGAGGCAACGGCCGCGACGGCCGGCGCGACGGTCTCTGCCGGGGCGTCGGCGGCAGCGCCCACCGGCGGACCGGCGGGGCGGGAGGCGGCACGGCGCCGACGACGCGGCGGCAGGGTGTCGCTGGGGGTGTTGTTCTGTTCTTCGGAACCCTGGATGGGTTCGGTCGGCTCGAGCATGCGGGTGTGTCTCCCGTCAGGCTCCCGGGCGCCGCGCTGGTCCGGCGCCGATCAGGGATCGGTCGCCGTTGACGTCCGCGGCTCGCGCTGTGCGCGGTGCCGCCGTCCGGGGCGCGGCCGCCGCACGGGAGCTCTCTGTGTCCTGTCTCGCCGGTTCCGTACGCCGATTTGCCCACGGCCTGGCGAAAGTCTTCTGGTCGGTGCGCTGCCCGACCCAGGTGGCTCCCGAGTACGAGGGCGGCGCTACGACGTCCGTCCCTGTGCGGAACCTTCCTTACGCCGGCGCCTTCGCGGCGGCAGTCGCATCGGCCGTCGAACTGGCCCCGGCTGCCTCGCGGTCGGGCGCGAGCGGGTCGGTCACCGCGCCGGTCTCTTCATCGAACAGCCCCTGCGCCAGCCTGGTCACCGCTGCGGGGACCGGCGGCGCCAGGTCGGCCACGGCGCGGAGACCGGACAGGACGTCGTCGGGTCGTACGGCAGGCGTCACGTGCCGAACAACCAGCCGCAGTATCGCACAGGGCTGGTCGATAGGCCTATCAGCCTGGGGAAGGTGCGTTTCCAGCCGGACCACGGCGGAGCGGGCGTCGAAGGTGCGGACGCCGTTCTTGGTGCGGCGCTGGACCTCCACGGTGTCGGCCGTGTCGAACGCGGCCACCGCGCGCTCGGTGTCCGCGGGGTCCACGCCGTCCAGGCGCAGTTCCCACACGGAGGCCGTGAGCCGGTCGGCGAGGCCGGAGGTGCGGGCCTCGACCGCCTCGACGATGTCCAGCCCGTCGGGCATCGACTCGTCGAGCAGTTCACGCAGCTTCTGCGGGTCTCGCGCCTCGGTGAGCGCGATCTCCAGGTACTCCGCCTCACTGCCCGTGCCGGTGGGTGCGGCATTGGCGTACGACACCTTCGGGTGCGGCGTGAACCCCGCCGAGTACGCCATCGGCACCTCGGCACGGCGCAACGCGCGCTCGAAGGCGCGCTGGAAGTCACGGTGGCTGGTGAACCGGAGGCGGCCGCGCTTGGTGTAGCGCAGTCGGATGCGCTGCACCGCGGGTGCGGGCGGCGGGCCTTCGGGCTGTCGCTTGCCCAGTGTCGTTCAGTCCTTCGTGAGAGCGGTCGTACTGCTACCAAGAGTACGTGCCCCGCGGGCCGAAGGTTCCCGGCGGCCGCCGGTCTCGCGCCCGCGGGGTGCGCCGGGTTCCCCGAGGAACAGCCGGCGGACGTCGGCGCGGGCCTGCCGGGCGGACTCCCGTACAGCGCTCAGCGCCTGCCGTGCCGTGCGGCGGGCCGCACGGGCGGCCCGGGCGGCCGGGCGCAGCACCGCGTCGCGGACGACGTGCCCGACGGGCGTCAGCACCGTGCGGTACACCCAGCGCGCGGGCTCCACGAGGGTCCACCGCAGGAGGACGCCGAGGAACCGTCCCACGGCGAGCGACACGTGTCCCGCGATCCGCCAGGCGTGTCCGAGGGCGTCCCGGATCTCCCGGCCGACGACGAGGAGGACCCGGCCTGCGGGGGCGAGGACCCAGCGGTAAAGGAAGAGCGCGGGCAGCACGAAGAGTATCCGCCCGGTCCGGTACAGAACCCAGCCGATCGCCCGCCCGACGGGGACGAGGACCCATTCGAGGAGCCGGCGGGCCGGGACCACGATCAGCCAGTGGGCGAGCCAGGCGAGGGCCCGGGCGACGGGGACGACGACGTGTGCGCAGAGCCACAGCAGCGGCGTGACCACCAGCACGCGGACGAGCCGGGCGAGGGCCCGGGCGACAGGGACGACGATGCACCGCCACAGCCAGCCGAGCGGCCGGACGACGAGGACCTCGCCCAGCCACAGCAGGGCCCGGCCGCACGGCCGCAGCACCGCGTCGCGCAGCAGGCGGCCGGCCACGACGAGCGCGTCCCAGGCCATCCTCACCGGCACGACCAGTACGAACGCGACGATCCGCACGGGCAGCCGGAGGGCGACGACGAGACACCCTTCGGGGTCCGGCCGCGCGGGCCGGTCCGCGGGCTTCTTCTGGAGGTCCATGCCCAGGTGGACGCCGTGGCCGCCCGTCCGGATGCGCTGTCGCCCGTCCGGATTCGCCCGGCGTCCACGGCGTTAGCCCGATACGTCGATTGTCGGCGCGTTCCGCCCCCGTAGGCACCGCTGCCTCCTGTGTTCCCGTCACGCTCGCACTCGGGTTCAGGGGAATCGCCCGAACCGGGAGAGCAAGGAGCACGAAGATGAGTCCTGTCCTCGGGACACCGCCCTCATGTCTCGGGCCGTCGGCACGCGCCGGGTTCGGAAAGGCGGGCCTGGCCGCCACCCTCGCGCTGCTGCTGGCGGCGGGCGCGGCCGGCCCGGCCTCCGCGACGGCGGGGAGCCCGGCGGGCCCCGCGACCGGCAGTGCGGTCACCACGGTGGTCACCCCGGCCGACGCCTGCGAGCCGACGGCCCCGAGGCCGGCCCACGAGAAGCCCGGCCAGGCCAAGCCGTCCCCCCACAAGCCGCACCAGACCAAGCCCGGCCCGGCCAAGCCCGCCACGCAGAAACCGGGCGCCTCCGGACCGGCCGGCCACAAGCCGCACCAGACCAAGCCCGGCCCCGCGAAGCCCGCCACACACAAGCCCGCCACGCAGAAACCGGGCGCCTCCGGACCGGCCGGCCACAGGCCGCACCAGACCAAGCCCGGCCCCGCGAAGCCCGCCGCGCAGAAGCCGGGCGCCACGCAGCCCGTCTCCCACCGGCCCGGCCAGACCAAGCCGGGACCGGCCAAGCCCGCCGCGCACAAGCCCGGCGCCGTGACAGCGGCCTCCCACAAGCCCGGCCGGACCAAGCCGGGACCCGCCAAGCCCGCCTTCCACAAGCCGGGGGACGCCGCGTCGCGGGGCGGGCGCGGTGACAAGGAGTGCAAGGACCCGAAGGGCGAGTACGGCCACGGACCCGGGCAGACGGGCCCGGCCGCACCCGGCGGCGCCCGCGTCCCGTGCTCCGACATCGACGCCCTGCGGGCCGAGGCCGGCGTCGAGTACCGCGGCGTGCTGACCGGCGGACGCTACTACGCGGGCGTCCGTGACATCGCGGGCGACGGCGACCGCCCCATGCTGTGGACCGACCTCACCGGCAACGAGGGCTACCCAGCCGGTATCAGGGGCGCCGGCCTCCCCTGCGCGGCCGCGGTGTCGGGACTCGCGGAGACCGACACCGTCGCCTTCGACGTCCTCACCACCACCGGACGCGTCTACGAGATCACCTGCACCAGGGAGATCAACGACAGCGACGCGTCCATCCTCGACTGCACCGACCAGGTGTGGGCGGAAGTGTCGCTGCGCCCGAGGAAGGGCGCCCTGAACAGCGGGACCACCCCGGCGTCCTGACGCCGCGCCGGAATGCGAGAGGGGCGTCCGAAGGGTCACCGACCCCTCGAACGCCCCGCTCCCGTCAAGCGGAACTCGCTCAGTGGCTGTGCCCGCTGCCCGCGGGCTGCTTCACCGAGAGCGGCAGCAACTTCTTCCCCGTCGGCCCGACCTGGATCTCGGTGCCCATCGCCGGGCACACGCCGCAGTCGAAGCACGGCGTCCAGCGGCAGTCCTCGACCTCCGTCTCGTCGAGGGCGTCCTGCCAGTCCTCCCAGAGCCAGTCCTTGTCGAGACCGGAGTCCAGGTGGTCCCAGGGCAGGACCTCCTCGTAGCCGCGCTCACGGGTGGTGTACCAGTCCACGTCGACGCCGAACTGCGCCAGCGCCTTGTCCGCGCAGCTCATCCAGCGGTCGTAGGAGAAGTGCTCGCGCCAGCCGTCGAAACGGCCGCCGTCCTCGTAGACGGCGCGGATGACGGCACCGATACGGCGGTCGCCCCGCGACAGCAGGCCCTCGACGATGCCGGGCTTGCCGTCGTGGTAGCGGAAGCCGATCGAACGGCCGTACTTCTTGTCGCCGCGGATCTTGTCGCGGAGCTTCTCCAGCCGGGCGTCGGTCTCCTCGGCGGACAGCTGCGGCGCCCACTGGAACGGCGTGTGCGGCTTGGGCACGAACCCGCCGATCGACACCGTGCAGCGGATGTCGTTGGAGCGGGAGACCTCGCGGCCCTTCTGGATGACGTTCATCGCCATGTCGGCGATCTGGAGGACGTCCTCGTCGGTCTCCGTCGGCAGACCGCACATGAAGTACAGCTTCACCTGCCGCCAGCCGTTGCCGTAGGCGGTGGCGACCGTGCGGATCAGGTCCTCCTCCGAGACCATCTTGTTGATGACCTTGCGCATGCGCTCGGAGCCGCCCTCGGGGGCGAAGGTGAGACCGGAGCGGCGGCCGTTCCTCGTCAGCTCGTTCGCCAGGTCGACATTGAAGGCGTCCACACGCGTCGACGGGAGGGACAGGCCGATCTTGTCCTCCTCGTAGCGGTCCGCGAGGCCCTTGGCGACCTCGCCGATCTCGCTGTGGTCGGCGGAGGAGAGCGACAGCAGGCCGACCTCCTCGAAGCCGGTCGCCTTCAGGCCCTTGTCGACCATCTCGCCGATGCCGGTGATCGACCGCTCACGGACCGGGCGGGTGATCATGCCGGCCTGGCAGAAGCGGCAGCCGCGGGTGCAGCCGCGGAAGATCTCCACGGACATCCGCTCGTGGACCGTCTCGGCCAGCGGGACCAGCGGCTGCTTGGGGTAGGGCCACTCGTCGAGGTCCATGACCGTGTGCTTCGACACACGCCACGGCACGCCCGAGCGGTTGGGGACCACACGGCCGATCCTGCCGTCGGGCAGGTACTCGACGTCGTAGAACGCCGGGATGTACACCGCGCCGGTCCTGGCCAGGCGCAGCAGCACCTCCTCGCGGCCGCCGGGGCGGCCCTCCGCCTTCCACGCGCGGATGATCTCCGTCATGTCCAGCACGGCCTGCTCGCCGTCCCCGATGACGGCCGCGTCGATGAAGTCGGCGATCGGCTCGGGGTTGAAGGCCGCGTGGCCGCCCGCGAGGACGATCGGGTCGTCGATCGTGCGGTCCTTGGACTCCAGCGGGATGCCCGCGAGGTCGAGGGCGGTGAGCATGTTCGTGTAGCCCAGCTCCGTGGAGAAGGACAGGCCGAACACGTCGAAGGCCTTCACCGGGCGGTGGCTGTCCACGGTGAACTGCGGGACGCCGTGCTCCCGCATCAGCTCCTCCAGGTCCGGCCACACGCTGTACGTGCGCTCGGCGAGGACGCCCTCCCGCTCGTTGAGTACCTCGTAGAGGATCATGACGCCCTGGTTGGGCAGACCGACCTCGTACGCGTCCGGGTACATCAGCGCCCAGCGGACGTCACAGTCGTCCCAGGGCTTGACGGTGGAGTTCAGCTCGCCGCCCACGTACTGGATCGGCTTCTGCACATGCGGGAGCAGAGCTTCGAGCTGCGGGAAGACCGATGCGACAGGCATCTCTCGAACCTTCTTGAGCTGGCAGGGGTGACCATCAAGCGTAACGCGCCCCCGGCGGCCCTCGGACCGCCCGGGAATCACGCCGACATGGGCCGCTGCACTCTGATCGACTGCAGCAGCCCCACCGCCACCCACACCGCGAACATCGACGATCCGCCGTACGACACGAACGGCAGCGGGAGTCCGGTGACCGGCATGATGCCCAGCGTCATGCCGATGTTCTCGAACGCCTGGAAGGCGAACCAGGCGACGATCCCGGCGGCGACGATCGTGCCGTACAGCTCGGTCGTCTCCCGGGCGATGCGGCAGGCGCGCCACAGGACGACGCCGAGCAGGACGATGATCAGGCTGCCGCCGACGAAGCCGAGCTCCTCACCGGCGACCGTGAACACGAAGTCCGTCTGCTGTTCGGGCACGAACTGACCCGTCGTCTGCGAGCCCTGGAAGAGTCCCGCTCCGGTCAGTCCGCCCGAACCGATCGCGATCCGGGCCTGGTTGGTGTTGTAGCCGACGCCCGCCGGGTCGAGGCTGGGGTTGGCGAAGGCCGCGAAGCGGGCGATCTGGTACTCGTCGAGGATGTGCAGCTGCCAGACGGCGATCGCGCCGGCCGCACCCGCGGTGATCAGGCCGAAGACCCAGCGGTTGGATGCGCCCGAGGCCAGCAGCACCCCCAGCACGATGATGACCATGACCATGACCGATCCGAGGTCGGGCATGAGCATCACGATCATCATCGGCACCGCGGCGAGACCCAGTGCCTGAAGGACCGTGCGATGGTCGGGGTGGGGCTTGTCACCGGCGTCTACCCGCGCCGCCAGCAGCATCGCCATGCCCAGGATGATCGTGATCTTCACGAACTCCGAGGGCTGGAGCGAGAAGCCGCCGCCCAGCACGATCCAGGAGTGCGCTCCGTTGACCGTGGAGCCCAGCGGGGTGAGCACCAGCAGGATCAACAGCACCGACAGCCCGTAGAGGACCGGCACCGCGTTGCGCAGGGCGCGGTGGCCGAGCCAGACCGTCCCGACCATCAGGGCGAGTCCGATCCCGGTGTTCATCACATGCCGGATCAGGAAGTAGTACGGGTCGCCCTGGTTGATCTCGGTGCGGTTGCGCGTCGCCGAGTACACCAGCACCGAGCCGATCAGCGACAGGGCCGTGGCCGACAGCAGGATCGGCCAGTCCAGACGCCGGGCGACCGAGTCGCGGGCGAACAACCGCGTCCAGCCGGCCCGCTGCGGCCCGTACCCGGAGACGGAGAACCCGTTCGCGCCGGTCATGAGCTCACCCTCCGGCTTCCCCGCCCGCGCGGACCGCGCCGTCGTCGCCGGGTGTCACGGTTGGCCTCGGGCGAGGCCACCGTCGCCGCCGGCTGCGAACCGCCGGCCGCAGCCGCGCCCTCCTCGGGGGCCTTCTGGAAGGCCTGCTGCTCCTTCGCCGGGTCCTTGGAGATCTTCGGGGCCGCGATGGTGCCGTCCGTCTTGATCGTGGGCAGGCCCTTCTGCGGGGTGGGCAGCAGCGCGTTCTTCGGGGTGATCGTGCCGTCGTCGGAGATGCCGTACAGCGCGTCGTATATGTTGCGCACGGCCGGGCCGGAGGCCCCGGAACCCGTACCGCCCTGGGAGATCGTCATCACGATCGCGTAGTCCTTGGTGTACGTGGCGAACCACGACGTCGTCTGCTTGCCGTAGACCTCGGCGGTGCCCGTCTTGGCGTGCATCTGGATCTTGTCCTGCGGCCATCCGCCGAAGCGCCAGGCGGCGGTGCCGCGGGTGGCGACGCCGGCGAGGGCCTCGTCCATCTGCGCCAGCGTCTGCTTGCTGACGGGCAGCTTGCCGTGCGACTTCGGCTTGATCTCCTTGACGCTCTTGCCGTCGGCGCTGATGACGGCCTTGCCGACCGTCGGGTCGTAGAGCGTGCCGCCGTTGGAGATGGCCGCGTAGATGGTGGCCATCTGAAGGGGCGTCACCAGGGTGTCGCCCTGGCCGATGGAGTAGTTGATCTCGTCACCGGCGCGCATCTTGTTGCCTTCGAGGCAGTTCTCGTACGCGATCTTCTCGACGTAACTGCCGTCCTTCTTCCCCGTCTTGCACCAGGCGCTCTTGTTGGCGTCCCAGTACGCCTGCTTCCACTCGCGGTCGGGGACGCGGCCGCTGACCTCGTTGGGCAGGTCGATCCCGGTCTCCGCGCCGAGGCCGAACTGGTGGGCCGTCTTGTAGAAGAAGTCCTTGGGCTTCTTCTTCGGGTCGATGCCGCCGTCCTTCTGCCACTCGCGGTGCGCCAGCCCGTAGTAGACGGTGTCGCAGGAGACCTCCAGCGCGCGGCCGAGGCTGATCGGGCCGTGGTTCTGGGACTCGAAGTTCTTGAAGACCTGGCCGCCGACCGAGTACGAACTGGAGCAGTTGTAGCGGCCGTCGAAGGGGTAGCCGGCCTGGACCGCGGCGGCCGTGGAGACCACCTTGAACACCGAGCCGGGGGCTGCCTGACCCTGTATGGCCCTGTTGAGCAGCGGGTAGTTCGAGGACTTGCCGGTGAGCCGCTTGTAGTCCTTGGCGGAGATGCCGCCCACCCAGGCGTTCGGGTCGTAGGTCGGGTTGGACGCCATGGCGACGATGCGGCCGGTCTTGGCCTCCATGACCACGACCGCGCCGGAGTCGGCCTTGTAGCGCTCGTTGGTGTTGCGGTCCCACTCCTTGCGGGCGGCCTTCATCGCCTCGTTGAGCTCGAACTCGGCGACCCGCTGCACCCGGGCGTCGACGCTGGTGACGAGGTTGGAGCCGGGCTGCGCCGCGTCGGCCTCGGCCTGGCCGATGACCCGGCCGAGGTTGTCGACCTCGTAGCGGGTGACGCCGGCCTTGCCGCGCAGTTGCTTGTCGTACTGGCGCTCCAGGCCGCTGCGGCCCACCTGGTCTGAGCGCAGGTAGGGCGAGTCGGTGTCCTGGGCCTTGGTGATCTCCTCGTCGGTGACCGGCGAGAGGTACCCGAGCACCTGGGCGGTGTTGGCGGCGCCGGGGGCCGGGTAGCGGCGCACGGCCTCCGGCTCGGCGGTGATGCCGGGGAAGTCCTCGGCGCGCTCGCGGATCTGCAGGGCCTGCTTGGCCGTGGCCTCGTCGGTGATCGGGATCGGCTGGTACGGCGAGCCGTTCCAGCAGGGCTGGGGCGTCTGCGCGTCGCACAGCCGGACCTTCTGGGTGACCTCCTCGGCGCTCATGCCGAGGACGCCTGCGAGCTTGGTCAGGACGGCCTTGCCGTCGTCCTTCTGCTTCAGCAGGTCGGTGCGGGAGGCGGAGACGACGAGGCGGGTCTCGTTGTCGGCGAGGGGCACGCCCCGCGCGTCCAGGATGGAGCCGCGCACGGCGGGCTCGACGACCTGCTGGACGTGGTTGCCGGAGGCCTCCTTGGCGTAGGCGGCGCCCTCCCTGATCTGGAGGTACCACAGCCGGCCGCCGAGGGTGCCGAGCAGGGAGAGGACGAGGATCTGGATCACGACGAGCCGGATCTGGACCCGTGGCGTCCGCCCGGTCTCGGGAATGTTGGTCACTGCGGCTGCCTCCCCCTCTCGGTGCGCTGACGTGCGTCTCTCTGTGCGGATGCGGATGTCGCCGCGTACGAATGATGAACGTCCGGCGCGCTCCGCCCCGTTCCGCCGGGGCCGTCCCCCGTCCGGGTGAACTCGCCACCGCTCACAACCGCTTGACCCCCTTGATGCGCCCGGCCCGCGCCACCCGGGCCCGGGCCGCCCTCATCCGCAGTCCGCCGCGCTGTCCCCCGACCCTCAGGCCCGTCCCGGAGGAGTGCCAGCCGGAGGAGATGTCGGCGGCCTTGCCGCCGGAGGTGGTCTCGGCGAGCGGGTCGTTCTCCGTGCGCCGGGCCAGGAACATCACGCCCGGCACCACGAACGGGGCGAGCAGCAGGTCGTACAGAGCCGCAGAGAACAGCAGGCCGGTCAGGCCGACGCCGCGGGCCGCGGTGTCGCCGACGAGGGCGCCGACGCCCGCGTACAGCAGGGTGGAGCCGACCGCGGCGGCCACGACCACCACCATCGGCCCGGTGGCCGACTTGACCTGGCCGTTCTCCGGTTTGACGAGCCCGGCGAGATAGCCGATCACGCACAGCACCAGGGCGTAGCGCCCGGCGGCGTGGTCGGCGGGCGGCGCGAGGTCGGCGAGCAGTCCCGCGCCGAAGCCGATGAGAGCGCCGCCGACATGGCCGTAGACCAGGGCGAGCCCCAGCACGGTCAGCAGCAGCAGGTCGGGCACGGCGCCCGGGAGGTGGAGGCGGGCGAGGACGCTCACCTGGACGACCAGGGCGACGATCACCAGGGGCACGGAGAGCAGGATCCGGTTGACGCGCATTCGTTGTCAGCTCCTACTGCTGGTCCTGGCCGTCGGCGGGTGCGTTCGCGTTCGGGGTGACCGTGACGGTCACCGTCGGCGTGGGGACCGGCTTGGGCTTGGCGGGGAGCACCGTGTCACGCGGGTCCTTCTTCGGGGCCTCGACGACGACTCCGACGATGTCCAGCTTGGTGAAGCTGACGTACGGCGTGACGTAGAGCGTGCGGGTGAGGTCGCCGCCCGAGGGGTCGACGCGGGAGACCACGCCGACGGGGACGCCCGGCACGAACGGCCGGTCCGCCTGGGAGCCGAAGGTGACGAGCCGGTCGCCCGCCTTCACCTCCGCCTTGCCGTTGAGGAGTTCGACGCGCAGCGGCCGGTCGCCCTGCCCGGAGGCGAAGCCGAGTTCGTCGCCGGCCTCCATGCGCGTGCCGACCGTGAAGTCGGGGTCGTTGGCGAGGAGCACGGTCGCGGTGTTCGGGCCGACGGTCGTCACCCGGCCGACGAGGCCGTCGGCGTTGAGGACGGTCATGTCGCGCTTGACGCCGTCGGCGGCGCCGATGTCGATGGTGACGGTCCAGGAGAAGCCCTGCGCCGCTCCTATCGCGATGACCTGGGCGCCCTTGATCCCGTACTGGCCGGCGCCGGCGAGCTTCAGCATCTTGTCGAGCTGCGTCAGCCGGCTGCGGTTGCGGTCGTCGCTGCCGAGTTTCGCCTCGAGAGCCGCGTTGCGCTGCTCCAGCTCCGCGAGCCGGTCGTGGCGCTCACCGGAGTCGCGGACCGCGGAGACGGCGTTGCCGACCGGGTCGACCGCCGAGGACACGCCGTCCTCGATGGGGCCGAAGGCCGCGGCCGCGGCCCGTCGGGCACCGTCGACCGGGGAGTCCTCCCCGCCGCGGATGTCCACCGTGATCAGCGCGAACGCGACGGCGACCAGCAGCACCAGGAGCAGCCGGCTCTCTCGTGTGTCCCTCACGTGCGGCGGCCGTGCCCTTCCTCTGTAGGAATTTCCTCTGCGGGAATTCGGGTGGCCCCCGGCCTGTGCGGCCAAGGGGCGCTTTGTGGGAGCTTATGCCTCTATTGCAACGATCCGCCGCACGAGGAGAGATCGTCTCGTACGGCGGAATCGAAGCGTTACGTCATCTGCGCGGCGCCGCGTCCAGGACCTGCTGGAGCGCCTCGAACTCCTCGACGCACTTGCCGGATCCGAGCGCCACGCTGTCCAGCGGGTCCTCGGCGATGTGGATCGGCATGCCGGTCTCGCGCCGCAGCCGCTCGTCGAGGCCGCGCAGCAGGGCTCCGCCGCCGGTGAGGACGATGCCGCGGTCCATGATGTCGCCGGACAGCTCCGGCGGGCACTTGTCGAGGGTGGTCTTGACCGCGTCGACGATGGCGTTGACCGGTTCCTCGATCGCCTTGCGCACCTCCGTGGCGGAGATGACGACGGTCTTCGGCAGCCCGGAGACCAGGTCCCGGCCGCGGATCTCGGTGTGTTCGTCGGCGTCGAGGTCGTACGCCGAACCGATCGTGATCTTGATCTGTTCGGCCGTCCGCTCACCGAGGAGGAGGGAGTACTCCTTCTTGATGTGCTGGATGATCGCGTTGTCCAGTTCGTCGCCCGCGACGCGGATGGACTGGGCGGTGACGATGCCGCCGAGCGAGATGACCGCGACCTCCGTGGTGCCGCCGCCGATGTCCACCACCATGTTGCCGGTGGCCTCGTGGACCGGCAGACCCGAGCCGATGGCCGCGGCCATGGGCTCCTCGATGATGTGCACCTGGCGCGCGCCGGCCTGCGTCGACGCCTCGATGACGGCGCGGCGCTCGACGCCGGTGATGCCCGAGGGCACACAGACGACGACCCGCGGGCGGGCGAGGTAGCGCCGCTTGTGGATCTTCAGGATGAAGTAGCGGAGCATCCGCTCGGTGATCTCGAAGTCGGCGATCACGCCGTCCTTCAGCGGACGCACGGCGACGATGTTGCCGGGCGTGCGGCCGATCATCTTCTTGGCTTCGGCCCCGACCGCGAGGATGCCACCGGTGTTGGTGTTGATCGCGACGACGGACGGCTCGTTGAGTACGATCCCGCGACCCCTGACGTACACCAGCGTGTTGGCGGTCCCGAGGTCGACAGCCATGTCACGGCCGATGAACGACATTGAGTTCCCCATCAGGATTCGACAGGCCTTCCCATGAGCTTTTGAGGGCTTCTCAGGTCGGCGAGGTGGGTGCTGTGACGTGAAGGCTTCCATCGTAGACGCGCCTGCACGGACACTGCGCGAGGGTCTTCGCCATTGTCAGCAGATGCCGGAGCGCCTCGCTTGTGGAGACGGTCCATAGGGGGCATCCGTTCCCTCGATCGCCACGCATATGCCGAGGGACGGCCGAAAAGGACACGGCCGTGCCAGGTCAGACGGACGGTCGGGGTAACGGCCCATCAGAAAAATCCGCGAAACCTTCGCGGGAGGCGGGACCCGCCGCGCCGGCGCGGCCCCGCCGCCCGTCTCCCGGGGTCGCTCAGGCCCGGCCCGGGAAGAAGATCTTCACCTCGCGCTCGGCGGACTCCTCGGAGTCGGAGGCGTGGATCAGGTTCTCGCGGACGATGACGCCGTAGTCGCCGCGGATGGAGCCGGGCGCGGCGGCGATCGGGTCGGTGGGGCCGGCGAGCGCGCGCACGCCCTCGATGACCCGCTCGCCCTCCACGATCAGCGCGACGACCGGCCCGGACGACATGAACTCCACGAGCGGCTCGTAGAAGGGCTTGCCCTTGTGCTCGCCGTAGTGCTGCTCCAGCGTGTCCTGGTCCAGCGTGCGCAGCTCCAGCGCGGTGATCCGCCAGCCGGCCTTGCGCTCGATGCGGCTGATGATCTCGCCGGTCAGGCCTCGACGGACGGCGTCGGGCTTGAGCAGGACGAGGGTGCGCTGGCTCACGGGAGGACTCCTTCTACTGCCGGTGTGCGGTGGGATGAGGTTACAGGGCGTGTCCGCGCGCCCGTCACACAGCGTCAGCAGCGTCCGGGGACGGGGCGTCCGCCTGCGCCGCGAAGCGGGCCTTCGCCTCGTCGATCTTGCGGCCGTAGTGCACCGACGCCCACCACAGGGCGCCGAAGAGGACGCCCAGCACGAACATCATCGGCACGACGAAGCCGGCGGCGACCAGGGCGACCTGGAGGGCCCAGCCCAGGGCCACTCCCCCGGGCCGGGTCACCATGGCGCACAGCAGCACGCTGAGCAGCATGGCGACGCCGCACACCGTCCACACCGTGGACATGGACAGGTCGGGGTCTTTCATGGCGACCAGGCCGGCGAAGCCGATGATGAAGAACTCGCCGATCAGGGTCGAGGAACAGAGCGTGCGCATGGACTCAGCCCTTCAGCAGCAGCCGGGCTTCCCCGACGGTGATGACGGATCCGGTGACCAGGACGCCGCCGCCGGCGAACTCGCCCTCCTCCTCGGCGAGCGTGATCGCCGCCTCCAGGGCGTCCGGCAGCCGGGGCTCGACCTGGACGCGGTCCTCGCCGAACACCTCGACGGCGATCGCGGCGAGCTCGTCCGCGTCCATCGCGCGGTGGCTGGAGTTCTGCGTGACGACGATCTCCGCGAAAATCGGCTCGAAGGCCTCCAGGAGTCCGCGCACGTTCTTGTCGCCGCTCGCGCCGACGACGCCGATCAGCCGGCTGAAGTCGAACGCCTCGCCGATCGCCTCGGCGGTGGCCCGGGCGCCGGCCGGGTTGTGGGCGGCGTCCAGCACGACGGTCGGCGACCGGCGCACGACCTCCAGGCGGCCCGGCGAGGACACCGCGGCGAACGCCTTGCGGACGGTGTCGATGTCCAGCGGCTCGGGCCGCTGGGCGCCCACGCCGAAGAACGCCTCGACGGCGGCGAGCGCGACGGCCGCGTTGTGGGCCTGGTAGGGGCCGTGCAGCGGGAGGTACACCTCGGGGTACTCGCCGCCGAGACCGCGCAGGGTGAGCAACTGCCCGCCGACGGCGACCTGCCGGGACACGATCCCGAACTCAAGGCCCTCGCGGGCGACCGTGGCGTCCACCTCGACGGCCTTCTTCAACAGCACCTGGGCGGCGTCGACGGGCTGCTGGGCCAGGATGACCGTCGCGTCCTGCTTGACGATCCCGGCCTTCTCGCCGGCGATCGCGCCGGGCGTCTCACCGAGCCGGTCGGTGTGGTCCAGGTCGATGGGGGTGATGACGGCCACGTCACCGTCGATCACGTTGGTGGCGTCCCAGGAGCCGCCCATGCCCACCTCGACGACGGCGACGTCGACGGGCGCGTCGGCGAAAGCGGCGTACGCCATGCCGGTGAGCACCTCGAAGAAGGACAGCCGGTACTCCTGCCGGGCGTCGACCATCTCGATGTACGGCTTGATGTCCTGGTACGTCTCGACGAACCGCTCGGCGGAGATCGGCGCGCCGTCCAGGCTGATCCGCTCGGTGATCGACTGGACGTGCGGGGAGGTGTACCGGCCGGTGCGCAGCTCGAACGCGCCGAGCAGGGCCTCGATCATGCGGGCGGTGGAGGTCTTGCCGTTCGTGCCCGTGATGTGCAGGGAGGGGTACGAGCGCTGCGGGTCCCCCAGGACGTCCATCAGCGCGGCGATGCGGGCGACGGACGGCTCCAGCTTGGTCTCGCCCCACCGCGTGGCCAGCTCCGTCTCGACCTCGCGCAGCGCCTTGTCGACCTCCGGGTCCTCGGGGCGCGCGGGCACGTCGGAGCTGGGCGGGCCGCCCTGCGTGCGCAGGGTGCGGCTGCCGGCCTCGATCACCGCGAGATCGGGGTCGCGATCGGTCTCGGCCGCGACGAGTTCTTCGAAGGCGTCGAGGGAGTCGGGCGTGTCATGGGGGCCGTTGCCGGGGTCTTCGTCGCTCACAGGGCCAGTCTACGGACGGCCGGTGACAGAGATGGGCGAAGGCCCCCGGAGCTGGATGAACACTGCTGGTTGCTCCGGGGGCCTTCGGCCGCTGACGCGCCGCTCACGCCTGGGGCAGGCGCTCCAGCTGGGCCTGGATCCGGGCGATGTCCTCGTCCGCCTTCGCCAGCCTGGTGCGGATCTTGTCCACGACCTGGTCGGGCGCCTTGGCGAGGAAGGCCTCGTTGCCGAGCTTGGCGTTCGCCTGGGCCTTCTCCTTCTCCGCCGCGGCCAGGTCCTTCGCCAGCCGCTTGCGCTCCGCCGCCACGTCGATCGTGCCGGACAGGTCGAGGGCGACCGTGGCGCCCGCGACGGGCAGGGTCGCCGTCGCCGCGAAGGCGTCGCCCTCCGGCTGGAGGCGCAGCAGCTGGCGGATGGCGGCCTCGTGCGGCGCCAGGGCGGTGCCGTCGAGGGTCAGCCGGGCCGGGACCCGCTGGCCGGGCTGGAGGCCCTGGTCGGCGCGGAAGCGGCGGACCTCGGTGATGACCGACTGGAGCGTCTCGATCTCACGCTCGGCGTCGGCGTCGCGGAAGCCGGAGTCGGTCGGCCACTGGGCGACGACGATCGACTCGCCGCCGGTCAGGGTCGTCCACAGGGACTCGGTGACGAACGGGACCACCGGGTGCAGCAGCTTGAGCGTGACGTCGAGGACCTCGCCGAGGACGCGTCCGGAGACCTTCGCCGGCTCGCCGCCGCCCTGGAACGTGGTCTTGGACAGCTCGACGTACCAGTCGAACACCTCGTCCCACGCGAAGTGGTAGAGCGCGTCGGAGAGCTTGGCGAACTGGTAGTCCTCGTAGTACGCGTCGACCGCGGCGACCGTCCTGCCGAGGCGGGAGAGGATCCAGCGGTCCGTCGAGGACATCTCGGACGGGTCGGGCAGCGGCCCGTCGACCGTCGCGCCGTTCATCAGCGCGAAGCGCGTCGCGTTCCAGATCTTGTTGGCGAAGTTCCGGGACGCCTGGACCCAGTCCTCGCCGATCGGCACGTCGGTGCCGGGGTTGGCGCCGCGGGCGAGGGTGAACCGGACGGCGTCGGAGCCGTACTTGTCCATCCAGTCGAGGGGGTCGACGACGTTGCCGAAGGACTTCGACATCTTCTTGCCGCGCTCGTCGCGGACCAGGCCGGTCAGCGAGATCGTGCGGAAGGGGACCTCGCCGTCCATGGCGTAGAGACCGAACATCATCATCCGGGCGACCCAGAAGAAGATGATGTCGTGGCCGGTCAGCAGGACGTCGGTCGGGTAGAACTTCCGCAGGTCGTCGGTCTGTTCGGGCCAGCCGAGCGTGGAGAACGGCCACAGGCCGGAGGAGAACCAGGTGTCCAGGACGTCGGTGTCCTGCTTCCAGCCCTCGGCCTCGGTGCCCGGCGGCTCCTCGTCGGGGCCGACACAGACGACCTCGCCTTCGGGGCCGTACCAGATCGGGATGCGGTGGCCCCACCACAGCTGGCGCGAGATGCACCAGTCGTGCATGTTGTCGACCCAGTCGAAGTAGCGCTTCGACATGTCCTCGGGGTGGATCTTGACCCGGCCGTCGCGGACCGCGTCGCCCGCGGCCTTGGCGAGCGGGCCGACCTTGACCCACCACTGCATGGAAAGACGCGGCTCGACGGTGGTCTTGCAGCGCGAGCAGTGGCCCACGGAGTGCATGTACGGGCGCTTCTCGGCGACGATGCGGCCCTGCGCCTTCAGCGCGCCGACGACCGCCGAGCGGGCCTCGAAGCGGTCCAGGCCGATGAAGGGGCCGTGGACGGTGATGACGCCGTGCTCGTCCATGACGGTCAGCGCCGGCAGGCCGTGGCGCTGACCGATGGCGAAGTCGTTGGGGTCGTGGGCCGGGGTCACCTTGACCGCGCCGGTGCCGAACTCGGGGTCGACGTGCTCGTCGGCGACGACGGGGATGGTCCGGTCGGTCAGCGGGAGCTTGATCTGCTTGCCGACCAGGTGCTTGTAGCGCTCGTCGTCGGGGTGGACGGCGACGGCGGTGTCGCCGAGCATCGTCTCCGCGCGCGTGGTCGCGACGACCAGGCTGTCCTCGCCCTCGCCGTAGCGGATGGAGACCAGCTCACCCGCGTCCTCCTGGTACTCCACCTCGATGTCGGAGATGGCCGTGAGGCAGCGCGGGCACCAGTTGATGATGCGCTCGGCGCGGTAGATCAGCTCGTCGTCGTAGAGCCGCTTGAAGATGGTGAGGACGGCCTTGGACAGGCCCTCGTCCATGGTGAACCGCTCGCGGTCCCAGTCGACTCCGTCGCCGAGACGGCGCATCTGGCCGAGGATCTTGCCGCCGTACTCCTCCTTCCACCGCCAGACGCGCTCGACGAACTCCTCGCGGCCCAGGTCGTGGCGGGACTTGCCCTCCTCGGCGAGCTGCTGCTCGACCTTGTTCTGGGTCGCGATGCCGGCGTGGTCCATGCCGGGCAGCCACAGCGACTCGTAACCCTGCATCCGCTTACGGCGGGTCAGCGCGTCCATCAGCGTGTGCTGGAAGGCGTGGCCCAGGTGCAGGGAGCCGGTGACGTTCGGCGGCGGGATGACGATGGTGTATGCGGGCTTGTCGCTCTTGGCGTCCGCGGCGAAGTAACCCCGTTCCACCCAGCGCTCGTACAGCTTCCCCTCTACCTCGGCCGGCGCGTACTGGGTCGGCAGTTCGGTGCTGGGCGCTGGTGGCTGCTGCTGAGCGTTCTCGGTCACGGGCTCAGTTTAGGGGTGTCACGGGGCAGTCCCGAAACGCCTTTGTTCTGTAACGGTGAGGGCCCCGCCGCCGAAGGCCCCCACGGCTTGGGACAGGATGTGAGAACTACATAAGCATCTGGAGGGGAACCCAGGAATGAGCTACAACCAGCCGGGCCCGTACGGCGGGCAGCAGCCTCAGCAGCCCGGTCCGTACGGCCAGCCCGGTCCGTACGGCCAGCCGCCGCAGGCCCCGCAGCCCGGCTATGGCTACCCCCAGCAGCCCCAGACCCCGCAGCCGGGTTACGGCTACCCCCAGCAGCAGCCGGGCCCGTACGGCCAGCAGCCGCCCACCGCGCCCATGGGCCAGGGGCCCTACGGCCAGCCCCCGTACGGCGTTCCGCAGCCGCCCCCGCCGGCCGGCGGCGGCAAGAAGAAGGCCGCGATCGCCATCGGCGCGGTGGCGGTCGTGGCCGCGATAGCGGTGGGTGTGACGCTCCTCCTCGGCAACGGCGGCGGTTCGGACATCGCCGACGACGGCCCGCACAAGCTGACCACTCCGGCGACCGTGCTCAGCGACTACAAGAAGACGGGCAAGTCGGACGAGGACGCCTTCAGCGAGGACGACCTGAAAGACGCCGAGAAGCACGGTGTGAAGAACGCCAAGGACGTGGAAGCCGAGTACGAAGCCGGCGACAAGAGCAATCCGCTCTCCCAGCGGATGATCAAGTTCATGGGCGTTTCAGGTGACATCGCGGACCCGGAGGCGGTCGTCGACGGCATGTTCGCCGAGATGAAGAAGGAGGCGGGCAAGGACGACGAGGGCGAGCTCGTGGGCTCGCCCAAGGAGTTCAAGCCGGCCGCGCTCAAGGGCGCGGTCCTCAAGTGCCAGGAGACGAAGATCTCCAGCGGCTCCGGGGGCGAGGCGGAGGGCGTGCCCAGCGAACTCAGCATGCCGGTGTGCATCTGGGGCGACCACAGCACGCTGGGCATCGTCATCAGCATGGACCTGGCGGACGCGATGGGCGGCAAGGCCGCCGACCTGAACGGCGCGGCCGAGCTGACGGCCAAGTTCCGCGGCGAGGTCCGCGTCAAGGCCTGACCTCCGCACCTTCCCGCACGACGACGAGGGCGCTCCCACCGCAATACGCGGTCGGAGCGCCCTCGTTCGGGTGCGGGGCGGCGGTGCTACGCCGTCTTCTGCTCCCCCGGGCCCCGGCCGCGGGCGTCGCGCGGGATCAGGGTGGGGTTGACGTTGGAGTGGACGACGTCGGCGGTGATGACGACGCGGGCCACGTCCTTGCGGGAGGGCACCTCGTACATCACCGACATCAGGACCTCCTCCATGATGGCGCGCAGGCCGCGCGCGCCGGTCTGGCGGAGGATCGCCTGGTCGGCGATGGCCTCGAGAGCCTCGCGCTCGAAGTCCAGCTCCACGCCGTCGAGTTCGAAGAGGCGCTGGTACTGCTTGACCAGCGCGTTGCGCGGCTCGATGAGGATCTGGAGCAGGGCCTCGCGGTCCAGGTTGTGCACCGAGGTGATGACGGGGAGGCGGCCGATGAACTCGGGGATCATGCCGAACTTGACCAGGTCCTCGGGCATGACGTCCTCGAACTGGTCCTTGGCCTCCAGCTCCCGCTTGGAACGGATCGTCGCGCCGAAGCCGATGCCCTTGGCGCCGGCCCGGGTCTCGATGATCTTCTCCAGGCCCGCGAAGGCGCCGCCCACGATGAACAGGACGTTCGTCGTGTCGATCTGGATGAACTCCTGGTGCGGGTGCTTGCGGCCGCCCTGCGGCGGCACCGAGGCCGTGGTGCCCTCGAGGATCTTCAGCAGGGCCTGCTGGACGCCCTCGCCCGACACGTCACGCGTGATGGAGGGGTTCTCGCTCTTGCGCGCGACCTTGTCGATCTCGTCGATGTAGATGATCCCGGTCTCGGCCTTCTTGACGTCGTAGTCGGCCGCCTGGATCAGCTTCAGCAGGATGTTCTCGACGTCCTCGCCGACGTATCCCGCCTCGGTGAGCGCGGTGGCGTCGGCGATCGCGAACGGGACGTTCAGCATGCGCGCGAGGGTCTGCGCGAGGAGGGTCTTGCCGGAGCCCGTGGGGCCCAGCAGGAGGATGTTGGACTTCGCCAACTCGATGGCGTCGTCACGGCCTTGGGCGCCGCCGTTCTCGCCTGCCTGGACCCGCTTGTAGTGGTTGTACACCGCGACGGAGAGGGCCTTCTTCGCGGGCTCCTGGCCGACGACATACCCCTCCAGGAACTCGTAGATCTCGCGGGGCTTGGGGAGTTCCTCCCAGCGCACCTCGCTCGTCTCGGCGAGTTCCTCCTCGATGATCTCGTTGCAGAGATCGATGCACTCGTCGCAGATGTACACACCGGGCCCTGCGATGAGCTTCTTGACCTGCTTCTGGCTCTTGCCGCAGAACGAGCACTTGAGCAGATCGCCGCCGTCACCGATGCGTGCCACGGTGTGCTTCCCCTTCGCCTGGGAGACGACTGGACGCTAAGAGTCCAGCGGCTCCTGGTGCTGCCTTATGTCCGACGGTACCTTGCCGGGCCCCCCGTTCGGGCCCCCCTTGGCACGGTTCACTGCGACCCACCGCACGTGGACCGTGTCACACACCGCGCCAAGGGGCGGCGGACGTTACCACGCCCGCGTCAGCGTACTTCGCTGTTGTTCATCTTCCGGGTGGAGATGATCTGGTCGACCAGGCCGTACTCCAGCGCCTCCTCGGCCGTGAGGATCTTGTCGCGCTCGATGTCCTCGCGGATCTTCTCGATCGGCTGGTTGGAGTGCTTGGCCAGCATGTTTTCCAGCTGGTCGCGCATCCGGGTGAACTCCTTGGCGATGATCTCCAGGTCGGAGAGCTGCCCGCGGCCGGTGGAGCCGGCCGGCTGGTGGATCAGCACGCGGGAGTTCGGCAGGGCCATGCGCTTGCCGGGCGTACCGGCGGCGAGCAGGATCGCCGCGGCGGAGGCCGCCTGGCCCATGCAGACGGTCTGGATGTCCGGCTTCACGAACTGCATCGTGTCGTAGATGGCCGTGAGGGCGGTCATGTCGCCGCCGGGGCTGTTGATGTAGACCGAGATGTCCCGGTCGGGGTCCATCGACTCCAGGCACAGCAGCTGCGCCATGACGTCGTTGGCGGAGGCGTCGTCGATCTGGACGCCGAGGAAGATCACGCGCTCCTCGAAGAGCTTCGCGTACGGGTCGTACTCGCGGATGCCCTGGGAGGTGCGCTCGACGAAGCGCGGGACCACGTAGCGGCTGTCGGGCCGGGGCCCTTCGTACTGGCCGCTGGCGGCGCCGGGGAAGTTGCTCATGTGCGTGTTCACCATCCTGGTGCGTTACGGGCTGAAGTCTCGGCGGTGCGGGGCGAGGCCGGGGCGGTCAGGCTCCGGTGCCGCCGCCTCCCGGAACACCGGAGGCATGCGTGATGATCTCGTCGATGAGGCCGTAGTCCTTGGCCTCCTGCGGGGTGAACCAGCGGTCGCGGTCGCCGTCGCGGATGATCGCCTCGACCGTCTGGCCCGAGTGCTGGGCGGTCAGCTCCGACATGCGCTTCTTGGTCCGCAGCAGGTACTCGGCCTGGATCTTGATGTCCGAGACGGTGCCGCCGAGGCCGGCGGAGCCCTGGTGCATCATGATGTCGGCGTGGGGCAGCGCGAAGCGCTTGCCGGCCGCACCGCCGGTCAGCAGGAACTGCCCCATGGACGCGGCCATGCCCATGGCGATGGTGACCACGTCGTTCGGGATGTACTGCATCGTGTCGTAGATCGCCATGCCTGCCGTCACCGAGCCGCCGGGGCTGTTGATGTACAGGTAGACGTCCTTGGTCGGATCCGCGGCCAGGAGCAGCAGCTGTGCGGTGATCTTGTTGGCGATGTCGTCGTCGACCTGCTGTCCGAGGAAGATGATTCGCTCGTTGAGCAGCCGGTTGTAGACCTGGTCACCGAGGCCGCCACCGAAAGAAGGCTCGCTGGCGGCGGAGGGCATCAGATTCGTCACGTATCCACCTGCTCGTCTTACGACGGCGCCGGGCCGTCTCACGTGTTCTGCCGGGGCGTGGGGCCGTCCGGCGGTTCGGCGACTCCCCTGCCCTCGTATTCATGGACCCTAACGCGCGGGTCCCTTCGGGGAATCCCGGAGAGGTGAGTGTTCGCCGGGGGCGTAGAGGTCCGCCGGGGGGCTCCGTCGGGGGCGTAGAGCTCCGCAGGAGGAGCGGTGCGGATCGGCGGGGGCCCTTTGGTGGTCTTCGGGCTGCGGGCCGTCGGGGCTGGTCGCGCCCGCGCGGCGGAGCCGCATGTCGGCACAGCCCCCGCGCCCCTGGGTGGTCTGCCCTGGCGTACGCCGAAGGGGCCCCGGAGCTGTCTGCCCCGGAGCCCCTCGTGCTGCCTACGTCAGCGGTGACGCTCGGCTGCTCAGGCCTCGTTCTTGTCCTCGGAGGTCTCCGCCTCGGCGGAGGCGGTCTCCTCGGTCTCCTCGTCCTCGTCGTCGAGGTCGATGACCTCGCCGTTGGTGTCCTTCACCGTGGCGGACTCGACGACCAGGGCCAGAGCCTTGCCGCGGGCGACCTCGCCGACCAGGAGCGGAACCTGGCCGCCCTCGACGACCGCCTGGGCGAACTGGTCGGGGGACATGCCGGAGGAGGCGGCACGGCGCATGAGGTGCTCGGTGAGCTCCTCCTGGTTGACGTTGAGCTTCTCGCGCTTGACGAGCTCGTCCAGGACGAACTGGGTCTTGATGCCCTTGACCGCGGCCTCGCGGGTCTCGGTCTCGAACTCCTCGGCGGTCTTGCCCTGGATCTCCAGGTACTTGTCGAGGGTCAGGCCCATCTGACCGAGCTGGTGGTGCTCGAGGTTGTGCTTGCGGGTGTTGACCTCGTCCTCGAGCAGCTTCTCGGGGACGGGCACCTCGACGAGCTCCAGGAGCTTCTCCAGGACGCGCTCCTGGGCCTGGGTGGCCTGGTCGAACTGCTTCATGTCGGCGAGACGCTTGCGGCTGTCGGCCTTCATCTCGTCGAGCGTGTCGAACTCGGAGGCGAGCTGCGCGAAGTCGTCGTCCAGCTCGGGGAGTTCACGCGCGGCGACCTGGGTGACCTTGACGGTGACCTCGGCCTCCTTGCCGGCCGCGGAGCCGCCCTTGAGCTCGGAGGTGAAGGTGGTCTCGCCACCGGCCTCCAGGCCCTTGACGGCCTCGTCGATGCCGTCGAGGAGCTCGCCGGAGCCGATGGTGTAGGAGACGCCGCTCGCGACGCCGTCCTCCAGCACCTCGCCGTCGACCTTGGCCTCGAGATCGACGGTGACCACGTCGCCGTCCGCGGCGGCGCGCTCCACCGGGGAGGTGGAGGCGAAGCGCTCACGGAGCTGCTCGACGGACTTCTCGACGTCTTCGTCGGTCACCTCGACGGCGTCGACCTCGACCTCGATGGAGGAGAAGTCCTCCGGGAGGTCCAGGGAGGGGCGGATGTCGACCTCGGCGGTGAAGTTCAGCGTCTCGCCGTCCTTCAGCTCGGTGATGTCGACCTCCGGCTGGCCGAGGACGTCGATCTCGGCCTCGTTGACCGCCTCGGTGTAGAACTTCGGAAGCGCGTCGTTGACGGCCTCCTCCAGGACCGCACCGCGGCCGAACCGCTGGTCGATGACGCGGGCAGGGATCTTGCCCTTGCGGAAGCCCTTCACCGTGACCTGCTGGTTGATCTTCTTGTACGCCGCGTCGAGGCTGTCCTTGAGCTCCTCGAAGGGCACCTCGACAGTGAGCCGAACCCGGGTCGGGTTCAGGGTCTCCACGGCGCTCTTCACGGTTCGGTCTCCTTGTGGCTGACTTCTTGGGTTTCGCCGGAGCCAGACAGGTCCGGCGATTCGTCGCCCGGGATTCTCAGGCCGAGTGGGCTCGGGACACACGGGCGCGCAGTTTGCATAGTAGCCGCAGCCGGGGGACCGCCCAAAAGACGATCAACGGCCAGGCGTACGGCGGGATCGCGCAAGCGGTTCGCGCAGGTGGTCGGGGTGGCGGGATTTGAACCCACGGCCTTCCGCTCCCAAAGCGGACGCGCTACCAAGCTGCGCCACACCCCGTCTGGTGCGACACGTAGGGTACATGCCCGCGGGCCCGCCCGACCGCCGCCTTTACCGAGCGTCGACGCGACCGGAGGACCACGGTGTGCGACAAGGCGACCGGACCCGCTACGATGCCTGCAGTGCCGCGGCCACTCCGCGGTGCCTCCTGTGCGGGCGTAGCTCAATGGTAGAGCCCTAGTCTTCCAAACTAGCTACGCGGGTTCGATTCCCGTCGCCCGCTCTGCACGGCTCAGGGCCAGGTCAGAGGATCATTCCTCCACCTGGCCCTGATCGCGTTCCGGGGCCCCGATCAGTCCGCCCGCACCCCCGCGTGCGCCTTGGGCTCAGCCGGTCACGCCGGAAGGAAGGGGCGAGCCGGCACGGATGATCCAGGTTGCGCCGGACGCAGCCCTCGCCGCGGACACCGGCGATCGACGTGTTCCTCACCCGCGACGAGACCTGGAACGGTCGCCTGCCCCGGGGGCCCGTCCCAGTACGCCATCGGGGAGCCGGGAGGCTTCGTCACTCGGAGGCCGACTGCTGCCGGCTGCCGCTCTCGCGATGCTCGGCATCGGCGCCGCCATCGCCCTCGTCACCGCTTTGCGCCGCAGGGGCCGTCGCAAGCGGCTGCTCGCAACGCTACGACCGCGGTGGCAGCCACCCCGCACAGCCGCTGTGTGCCCCGGTGCCGGTCCCGACCGGCGGTGCGGCGCCACCGGGCTCGGGCTGTGCGCCAGGTGAAGAGGGCCCGGCGTGATCGGGAAGGGGTCCGACGCCCCGTTCAGAAGCTGATCTGGTTGATCGTCTCCGCCAGGGAGTTGAGGAAGCGGTTGATCGAGGGGGCCATGCCGGTCGAGGCGAGGAAGAAGCCGAAGAGGATCGCGACGATGGCGGGGCCCGCCTTGATGGAGCCGCCCCGGATCAGGACGACCAGGACGATCGCCAACAGCAGCACCACTGACAGTGAGATGGCCACAACTGATCACACACCCTCGGTCGGTTCCGCACTGCCGGCCCGGGGTCGCGACCCCGCGTACCCCGCAGAGACCATCGTGCCACCAACAGGCCCCTTATATGCGGCCCGTGACGCATCCTCGACGTCGACCGTCCCTCACGTATCGCGCGCCGGGCATGCGAAAAGGGCCTCGCACCTTAATTCGAGGGCCTGTTCCCGCAGTTCGTTCACAACTGCTGCATAATGGATTCGAATTGTGGCCGGAGTGCGGGTGACGAGGAGCCCACAACCGGCGGTATGCACTTTTTGGCCTGGATGATTCATGACATTCGGGGCGCTCTGTGACCCACAAGACAGCAATATGAGCAGCGAGTTCGGCTAATTCGCGGGCAGCCGGGCTCGGATAACGTGAAACACACTCACGCGTTTCACGTATCGCCGCGGACAACGCTAGGGTGCCTCAGATGTTCCACGCCGCTTCGTCTCTCGTGCCGAGCCCGCGCTCTTCCCCGAGCGAGAAAGATCAGCGCCGGGAGTCCCCGGACAGACGGCCCGAACAGCGCGACGCGTTCTTCGACAACGCCAAGTACCTGGCGATCGTGCTGGTCGCGGTGGCTCATTCCTGGGAACCCCTCAAGGGCGGCGACCGGCCGCTCCAGGCGGCGTATCTCGTGGTGTACGCGTTCCACATGCCGGCCTTCATCGTCATCTCCGGCTACTTCTCCCGGCGTTTCGACGCGAGCCCGAACCGGCTGAAGCGGCTGGTCACCGGCGTCGCCGTGCCGTACGTCGTGTTCCAGGCCGGCTACACCCTCTTCGCGCGCTACGCCGGCGGCAACGCCGACCAGGAGCTCAATCTCCTCGACCCGTACTACCTGACGTGGTTCCTGTGCGCGCTGTTCGTCTGGCGGCTGACCACCCCCGTGTGGAACCTGCTCCGCCGTCCGCTGCCGGTCGCGCTCGCCGTCGCCATGCTGGCGTCGCTCTCCCCCGCCATCGGCGACGACCTCGACCTCCAGCGCCTGCTGCAGTTCCTGCCGTTCTTCGTGCTGGGGCTGTGCCTGAGGCCCGAGCACTTCCAGCTGGTGCGCCGCCGTCCGGCGCGGATCGCTGCCGTGCCCCTGTTCGCCCTCTCGCTGGCCTTCGCCTACTGGGCGGTGCCGCGGATGGACCACGCCTGGTTCTACCACCGTGACTCCGCGCAGGAGATGGGCGCGCCCTGGTGGGTCGGCCCGCTCATGCAACTCGCCATGTTCGGCTGTTCGTTGCTGCTGACCGCCTGCTTCCTCGCGCTGGTTCCGGGTCGCACGACCTGGTTCACCTCGCTCGGCGCGGGCACCCTGTACGGCTATCTGCTGCACGGGTTCCTGCTCAAGAGCGCGATCTACGCCGGGCTGTTCGAGCCGGCCTGGCTGCCCGGCCCGCTCGGCGTGATCGCCGTCAGCCTGACCGTGGGCGCCGCCGTCACCCTGCTGTGCACCGAGCCGGTCCGGCGGGTGTTCCGGTGCGTGGTGGAGCCGAGGATGGAGTGGGCGTTCCGTCGGGACGCCGCCCGTGAGGCGCGGGAGCGTGCGCAGGAGCGGGAGCGGGAACGCGAGCGTCTGCGTGCGGGGGAGCAGCGGCGCGAGCGCGTCTCGGCCTAGTGCTGGCCGTCGGCGAGGCCGAGCAGCGCGCGCATGTGCGCGTACTTCTCGGTCAGCCGGGACCTGGTCGGGGCGTCCAGGACGGCCAGCCGGGCCGGGTCCGCGTTGTGCGCCAGGTCGGCCTCCTTCACCAGCAGCGCGCCCGGGGTGGCGAGGACGCGCCCCGCGTACGCCTCGGGTGTCTCCCCGGCCCGCTTGGTGACGGCCAGCACGACCGCTTTCGTACGGTCGCTGAGCGCGGCCTCGCGCAGCCAGGTCTCGGAGAGGGCGTCGTCCTCGACGGCGTCGTGCAGCCAGGCGGCGGCGATCTGGTCGGCGTCCCCGCCCCGGTCCCGTACGCCCTCGGCGACCGCCTGGAGGTGTTCGGCGTAGGAGCGGCCCGCCTTGTCGGTCTGGCCCTCGTGCGCGGCGCGGGCCAGCGCCTCGACCTCGGTCAGTGTGAGCATGCGGGACCTCTCCCTCGTGTCGGCACCGGCCCTGGCGGCACTAGAGAAGCGGTGACGTCTGGGCCGTGGGGCCCTCGCGGCAGATCAGGAGCAGGGCGCGGTCGTCGTTGACGTCTTTGGCGACGGCCTCGATCAGATGCCAGGCGGCGCCCTGGAAGCCGCCGGCGACATAGCGGTCGGCCTCGCCGGTGAGGCGGTCGATGCCCTCGACGATGTCCCGGTCGGAGGTCTCCACCAGGCCGTCCGTGAACAGCATCAGCACGTCGCCGGGGCGCAGGATCCCCTTCACCGGGTCGAACTGGGCGCCCTCGTAGACACCGAGCAGCGGGCCCTCGGCCGCCTTCTCCTCCCAGCGGCCGCTGCCCGCGCTGAGCTGGAGGCCCGGCGGATGCCCGGCCGAGTACAGCTCGTAGTCGCCGGAGTCGAGGTCCAGGACGAGGTGGATGGAGGTGGCGAAGCCCTCGTCCCAGTCCTGGCGCAGGAGATAGCCGTTGGCGGCGGGCAGGAAGGCGTGCGGGGGCAGCGAGCCGAGCAGGCCGCCGAAGGCGCCGGACAGCAGCAGGGCGCGCGAGCCGGCGTCCATGCCCTTGCCGGAGACGTCGGTGAGGACGACCTCCATGGTGCGGCCGCCGTTGGTGCGGGCGGCGACGACGAAGTCGCCGGAGAACGACTGGCCGCCGGCGGGCCGCAGCGCCATCTCGCGGTGCCAGCCCTTCGGCAGCGTCGGCAACTTGCTCTGTACGCGGATGCGTTCACGCAGGTCGAACAGCATGGTGCCGCCGCGCCGCCAGGGCACGCCGACCCGGCTGCGGAACTGGGCGATGAGCAGCCCGAAGAGACCGCAGGCCGCGACGACGAGCACGACGCCCGGGGTGACCCGGGAGGGGCCCTCGGTGTACGGGCCGAGTTGCACCGACTCCACGATGAGGGCCGTGGCCGCCGCCGCGTACAGGCCCAACAGGCTCGCGGGGCGCAGCAGGAGACCGCCCGCGACGATCGGCAGCACGAGCGCGGCCGGCGAGCACCACACGGAGTTGGCGAGGGTGGTGGCGGCGATCAACGGGACGGTGAGCAGCAGTCCGGCCAGCGCGATCCAGTCCGAGCCGTCGCCGCGGAAGTAGTCGACGGCGCTCCGGCGCACGCCGGTGCGGACCCGGTGCACGAGGTGCTTCAACCGGGCCGTAGACGTCTCGGCTTCCGCTCGCCGCTGTCGTCCTGCCGCCATTAATTCGGGACCCTATCCATCCGACCCGCCGCTTGGCACGGGAGGTCCCACTTGTCCCCCGTCCGAGCTTCGACTTCACAGTGAACGGCACGGAAAGCGATTCCGCCGCGAGGAGGGAGAAATCCCCTGGCTCGTCCCGCATTGCGCTGGTAGGCATGATTCATGACGACTGAGGCGACGGGGCGCTTGCCCCTTCCGGCCGCGGCTCTCACGGTGCTGCGACAGGATGGCTGGGACGAATGGTACGACAATCTGGTGCGCGCCTTCGGTGGCGTCGACGATGCCGGTGAGGAGCGTGAGTTGTGGAGAGCGCTCACTCCGTACGAGCGTTCCCTGGCCGCCCGGGACGGCGACCTGTTGGTGGGGACCGCGGGGGCGTTCGACTTCCGGTTGACGGTGCCCGGCGGGGCCTCGGTGCCGGCCGCGGGCGTGACGATGGTCTCCGTGGCGGCCACGCACCGGCGGCGCGGCGTCCTCACCTCGATGATGCGGCGCCAGCTCGACGACATACGCGCGTGGGGCGAGCCGTTGGCCGTGCTCACCGCCTCCGAGCCCGCGATCTACGGCCGGTTCGGGTACGGCGCGGCGACCTCCGCCCTCCACGCCGAGATCGATACGAGCCGGGTGCGGCTGTCCGTCCCGCCCGGCACCGATGACGTACGCCTGCGCTACGCCGATCCCCTGGGCAGCCTGGACGCGTGCGAGGCGGTGTATGCGCGCACGGTGCCGCTGCGGCCGGGGATGCTGGCACGGCGGCCCGGGTGGGAGCGGCTTGGGGTGCTCGACCCGGAGAGCGCGCGGGGCGGCGCGTCGCCGCTGCAGTGCGTGCTCGCCGAGCGGGACGGCGAGGTCAGCGGGTACGCCCGGTTCCGGGTCGTGCCGCGGTGGACGGACTCCGGGCACAACGGGCAGGTGGTGCTGCAGGATCTGGTCGCGGTGGATCCTTGTTCGGGCGCGGCGCTGTGGCGGTTCCTGTTCGGGATCGACTTGACCACCTCGCTGAAGGTGCGCAGCCGGCCCGTGGACGAGAGCTGGCAGCACCTCGTCTCGGACGTGCGCCGGTGTGAACTGCGGGTGCGGGACTCGCTGTACGTGCGGCTTGTCGACGTCGGGGCCGCGCTCGAGGCGCGGACGTATCCGGCACCGGTGGACGTGGTGTTGGAGGTCGAGGACGCCTTCTGCCCTTGGAACACGGGGCGTTGGCGGCTGACCGGCGACGCGAAGGGGGCTAGCTGTGAGCGGACGACGGACGCCGCTGATCTCGCGCTGTCCGTGCGGGAGTTGGGGGCGGTGTATCTGGGGGGCGTGAGCCTGGGGTCGCTCGCCGCGGCCGGCCGGGTGCGCGAGCTGCGCCCGGGGGCGCTGGAGGAGGCGTCGGTGGCGTTCGGCGGCTGGGCGGCGCCCTGGCTGCCGCACGGCTTCTAGGGCGGGTTCAGCCCTTCTGGCAGGTCGGGCACCAGAAGAGGTTGCGGGTGGCGAGGTCGGCGGTGCGGACGGCCTCGCCGCAGAGGTGACAGGGCTGGTGGGTGCGGCGGTAGACGTAGACCTCGCCGCCGTGGTCGTCGAAGCGGGGCGGGCGGCCCATCGCCTCAGGGGTGTGCTCCGGGCGGACCGTGTCGATGCGGTTGTCGCGGACGCCGTCGCGCATGAGGGCGACGAGGTCGGCCCAGATCGCGTCCCATTCGGCGGGAGTGACGTCCCGGCCCGCGCGGTACGGGTCGACGCCGTGCCGGAAGAGGACCTCGGCGCGGTAGACATTGCCGATGCCGGCGATGACCTTCTGGTCCAGCAGGAGGGCGGCGATCGCGGTCCGGCTGCGGGAGATCCGTCGGTAGGCGGCGCCGGGGTCGGCGTCCTCGCGGAGCGGGTCGGGGCCGAGCCGGGCGTGGACCGCCTGCTTCTCGGCCTCGGTGATCAGGGCGCAGGTGGTCGGGCCGCGCAGATCGGCGTACGACGTCCCGGTCGCGAGGCGGAGGCGGACGGTGTCCGCGGGCGGGGGCGCGGGGGCGTCGCCGAAGGTCACCTTGCCGAAGAGGCCCAGGTGGACGTGGATCCAGGAGGGCGCGGCGCCGAAGCCGAGGAACAGGTGCTTGCCGTGGGCCTCGGTACGGGTGAGCGGGGTGCCGGTGAGGAGGTCGGCGGCGTCGCTGAACTTGCCCTGGGGGCTGGTGAGGCGGGGGGCCGTGCCGGTGAAGCGTGCGGCGTAGTCCTGTGCCAGCCGGTGAATCGTGTGCCCTTCCGGCACTGCGCGCCGTCCTTCCGCTGCCGTCGTCTCCCCCGGTCCCCGCCCGGCCCCGTGGGCCGGGCGGGGTGAGGTGCCTTACTGCTGGGGGTGGTGGGGCGGGATCGCGGGCAGGTCGCCCGTCGTCTCGTAGTCCGACAGCATGTCGATGCGGCGGATGTGTCGTTCGTCACCCGAGAACGGGGTGGCGAGGAAGGTCTCGACGAACTTCGTCGCCTCGTCCTGGGTGTGCATCCGGCCGCCGATGGCGACGACGTTGGCGTTGTTGTGCTGACGGCCGAGAGCCGCCGTCTCCTCGCTCCAGGCGAGGGCCGCGCGCACGCCCTTCACCTTGTTCGCCGCGATCTGCTCGCCGTTGCCGGAGCCGCCGATGACGATGCCGAGGGAGTCGGCGTCGGCGGCCGTCCGCTCGGCCGCGCGGAGGCAGAAGGGCGGGTAGTCGTCCTGGGCGTCGTAGATGTGCGGGCCGCAGTCGACCGGGTCGTGGCCCGCCGCCTTCAGCCATTCGACGAGATGGTTCTTGAGTTCGAAGCCGGCATGGTCCGAGCCGAGATACACGCGCATGGGATGAGTGTGACACGCGTGTTGCGGGGTAGCTGCGCGGGGTGTCGGGCCCGAAAAACCTACGTGCCCCATTGGAACCTCAGGAAAACCTCAAGTAACGATCCGGAATCAAAGGTTCCCGAATTCCAGTGCCTCGGATTCACTGGACCGGCTCGTACACCCCTTCGTACGGCCCGTACATCCGCTCGTACGGGAGACACACCCCGCGGCGCAAAGGAAACCCCGTTCCATGACTTCGCAGCCGACTCTGAAGAAGGCCGAAAACGGCCCCGGAGGCCCCGAAGAACCCGGGCCCGGTCTGCAGGCGGGTCTCAAGAACCGCCATCTTTCGATGATCGCCATCGGTGGCGTCATCGGTGCCGGACTGTTCGTAGGGTCCAGCTCGGGCATCGCCACCGCCGGGCCCGGCATCCTCCTGTCGTACGCCCTCGTCGGCACGCTCGTGGTGCTGGTGATGCGGATGCTCGGGGAGATGTCCGCGGCCAACCCGACCTCCGGCTCCTTCTCCGCGCACGCCGACCGTGCGCTCGGCCCCTGGGCCGGCTTCTCCATCGGCTGGCTGTACTGGTTCTTCTGGGTCGTCGTCCTCGCCGTGGAGGCGACCGCCGGTGCCGCGATCCTCGAGTCGTGGATACCGGCGGTGCCGCAGTGGGGGTGGGCGCTGATCGTGATGGTGGTCCTGACCGCCACCAACCTGGTCTCCGTGGGCTCCTACGGTGAGTTCGAGTTCTGGTTCGCCGGCATCAAGGTCGTCGCCATCGGCGCCTTCATCGTCGTCGGCGGACTCGCCGTCTTCGGCGTGCTGCCCGGCGTCGACAGCGACAAGGCCGGCCTGGGCAACCTCACCGAGCACGGCGGCTTCCTGCCCAACGGGCCGGGCGCGATCCTCACCGGTGTGCTGCTCGTCGTCTTCTCCTTCATGGGCAGTGAGATCGCGACCCTGGCCGCCGGCGAGTCCGAGGACCCGCAGCGCGCGGTGACCAAGTCCACCAACAGCATCATCTGGCGTATCGGCGTCTTCTACCTCGGCTCGATCTTCGTCGTCGTCGCGCTGCTGCCGTGGAACGACCCCTCCATCAAGGAGAAGGGCTCCTACGTCGCGGCCCTGGACTCCCTGGGCATCGCGCACGCCGGGCAGATCATGAACTTCATCGTGCTGACCTCGGTGCTGTCCTGCCTGAACTCCGGTCTCTACACCGCTTCCCGGATGGCGTTCTCGCTGGGCCAGCGCGGCGACGCGCCCAAGGCGTTCGCGCGGACGAACAGCCGCGGCGTGCCGATGGCGGCCATCATCGCCTCCGTGGTGTTCGGGTTCGTCGCGGTCTTCTTCAACTACAAGTTCCCGGACTCCGTGTTCCTCTTCCTGGTCAACTCCAGTGGCGCGGTCGCGCTGTTCGTGTGGCTGGTGATCTGCTTCTCGCAGCTGCGCATGCGGAAGATCATCCAGGCGGAGTCCCCGGAGAAGCTGGTCGTGCGGATGTGGCTGTACCCGTACCTGACCTGGGCGACGGCCGCGCTGATCGTGTTCGTGCTCGGCTACATGCTCACCGACACCGAGCACGACGGCCGGGAGACCGTGCTGCTGTCGCTGCTCGTCGCGGCGGTCGTGATCGCCATCGCCTTCGTGAAGGAGAAGGTGAAGGGCAAGACCCCCGCCGCCGAGGCTCCGGCCGTGGCGGAGGACACCGTCCCGGTCGAGAAGTAGCCGTACGTCCGTCCCACCGGACCGTCGAAGGGGCCCGCCCGTGCGGGCCCCTTCGCGCGTTCAGAGCACGGTGAAGCTGTCCTTGGCCCTCTCGTACGTCCGCAGCGCGTCCCTCTCCACGGCCGGCTGGTACCAGGTGTTGACCTGGTACGTGGTCCCGTCCTGAGTGAAGCCCAGCAGGACGGCGTGCCAGGGGACGCCTCCGAGGGTGAAGGCGTACTCCCACACGACCGCCGGCCGGCCCCGGAACGTCACCTCCTCCAGGCGGATCTTGCGGTAGCCCCGGCCCTGCCGGGCGTTGCGCTCGGAGGTCCGCCAGGTCTCCATCAGATCGCCCCGGGCCAGGGAGGACTTGGCGACGAGCTCCTGCGTGCCGTCCGGGGAGGTGTAGTGCACCTCCGCTCCCGTCTTCAGGTCCCGCCGCCATCCCCGGGGCGTCGCCCACGCGTACCCGCCGGCCTCCTGGTGCGCGCCCGGCGGCAGACTGGGCGGCCGGTACGTCCCCGCCACGGTGGGCGAGGTACCGCCGGGGACCGCAGTGGCGGTAGGGCTGTTCGTGGTGCCGGAAGCCGTGACCGCGGGGCTCGGCCGCGGCGAGGCGCCGTCGGCTCCGGGCCCGTCCGCGGACATCGCCGCCCACACCAGTGCGCCGGCCACGCTCACGGCCACGGCGCCCACCGCAGCCGACCGCACCGTGCGGCGGCGCCGGGCGGGGCCGGTGGGCCCGCCCGGCGCCGGCGGATCCGCGCGGGTGACCGTGGGCGGGGCCGGTCCGCGTTCCGCCGCGACGCGTGCCCGATCCGCCCCGTCCACCCCGACGGTGGGCGTCCCGGCCGGGTGCGCGGGCAGGGTCGGGGTCGGAGCGGGGAAGGCCACCGGGCGCAGGGCGGTTTCCAGGGCGTCCAGGTCGGCGCGCAGCGACGGCTCCTTGCGCAGCGCCGCGGTGAGGACCTCGCACAACGGGCCTGCACGGGAGGGAAGTTCGGGTTCCTCGTAGAGCACGGCGTGGAGGGTCGCGAGGGTGGTGCCGCGGGAGAAGGGGGAGTGCCCGGCCAGGGCGGCGCAGAGGGTGGCGCCCAGCGACCAGACGTCCGAGGCCGCGCCCTGGGGCCTGCCCGAGACCCGCTCGGGAGCCATGTAGTCGGGGGAGCCGACCAGCATGCCGACCATGGTGAGCGCCTTGGCGTCCTGGATCGCGGCGATGCCGAAGTCGGTGAGGACCACGCGCCGCCCGCCGTCGTCCATGAGGACGTTGCCCGGCTTGATGTCACGGTGCAGGACGCCCCGCGCGTGCACCTGGCGCAGCGCAGCGATCAGGCCGAGGCCGATCCGGGCCGTCTCCCGGGGGCCGAGCGGGCCCTCCTCGGCGGTGAGGCGCTCCAGGGAGCGTCCGGCGACCAACTCCATGACGATCCACAGGCGTTCGCCCTCGTCGACGACGTCGTAGATCCGTACGACGCCGGGGTGGTCGATGCGTGCGGTGGCGCGGGCCTCGCGCAGGGCGCGTTCACGGCGGGTGCGGCCGTCCTCGGCGTCGAGGCCGTCGATGCGCATCTCCTTCACCGCGACCACCCGGTCGAGCATCTCGTCGGCGGCGCGCCACACCCGCCCCATTCCCCCCTGCCCGATCACTTCGGCCAACCGGTACCGGCTCGCCACGACAAAACCCGGGACACCTCCTTTCCCCGTGTTCCCAGCGTTTTCCGGAATTCCTGGATTCCCCGCGCTCCCCGGCAATTCGCTGCACCCCCTCCATTGCCCGACCCCTGGAACACAATGGTCACACTCAGTGGCGTATCAGCATAGTGCGGAGAAATCTTGTGGTACCTCTTCAAGTACTGCGAATTCAGACGCAGCCAAGGGGGACGAACATGAGTTCTCGTGGTACGACGACCATCGCCGGATCGCTGATCGCGGCGTCTTTCTCGGCGGTGATGATTTCGGCCCTGCCCGCCGCCGCGGGCGCCCCGGGGCCCGGAAGCGGCGAAGGGGGGAAGGCCGTCGACGCGGCGCCCGCGGGCGTCAAGCTGAGCACGCTGCTGCCGGAGCGGATCTCGGTCGACAACGCCTCGCACGAAACGGCGATCACCGCCACGGTGCGCAACGAGGGGACCGAGGGGAGCGGCGACGTCAGGCTGCTGGTCGTCGGGTTCGACGGGCTGACGGTGAGGAACGCGGCGGGGTGCTCCGCGATCGCGCGGAAGGATCTCCCCGAGGGCGCGAACAGCGGTTTCGCCTGCCCGGTCGGTGACCTCGCGGCCGGCGCGTCGAAGTCGTACGCGGTCGGCGCGACCTTCGACACGGGCCGGAAGGGGAGGATCTGCCTGCCCGTCCAGAGCGCCGACGGGTCGAAGACGTTCTGGCAGCAGGGCCCGGTGCCGTTCGGTACGACGAACCCGTCGCCGAACGCGCCCGCGACGCCGCTGCTGCTCGGCACGGACAACACGCCGGCGGCACCGGGCGGCGACGAACTGCCCCGGACCGGGCCGGCCGTCCTGCCGTGGGGCGCGGCCGGGGCGGCGCTGATCGTGGTCGGCGCGGCCGGACTGCGATGGTCACGGCGGCGGCCGCCAGGGCGCGAGGCCTGACACGGAGAGCCGTGATCCGCCGGGACCCCTCCCACGGCGCACGGAAGAGGCCCGCTCGGGGCAGATGGTCTGCCCCGAGCGGGCCTCTTCCGATGTCAGCGCCGGGGCCGGGCCGGCCGTCGCTCAGCGGTTCGCGAACTTCCAGGCGGTGGGCAGCAGGCCCATCGCCAGCGCGGCCTTGAGGGCGTCGCCGATCAGGAACGGGGTGAGGCCGGCCGCGATCGCGGCGGAGGCGGAGATGTCGGCCGCGTAGGCCAGGTACGGGACGCCGACGGCGTAGATGATCGCCTCGCCGATCAGCATGGCGCCCGCCATGCGCCACACGCCGCGGTCCGCGCCGCGCCGGGCCAGGGCGCCGACGACGGTGGAGGCGAGGAGCATGCCGAGGACGTAGCCGAAGGACACCGCGCCCGCGCCGGAGCCTGCTTCGGCGAACCACGGGACGCCCGCGACGCCGGCCACGGCGTAGAGGGCGAGGGCGAGGAAACCGCGCCCGGCGCCCAGGGTGGTCCCGACGAGCAGGGCGGCGAAGGTCTGGCCGGTCACCGGCACCGGGGAACCGGGCACGGGGACGGCGATCTGGGCCGCGAGGCCGGTGAGCGCGGCGCCGCCGAGCACGAGCGCGGCGTCCCGGACACGGGAGGCCGGGAGGAGGTCGGCGAGGACCTGTCCGGGGCGGACGGTGGTGGCGGCGATGCTCATGGGGGCTCCGCGGGACGGGGACGGTTCGGGGACACGGCGACGCTATCCCAGCGGGAGCGGTCCGCTCACCGTCAGTGGTCGACAAACGGATGATCGGCAGCTTGGTGGGCTCCGGACAAAGGATGGGGGTTACACCCGTGCGGACGTGACTCCGGTCACGGAGGTGGCGTGGCACGTGCTACGGGGAGCCCGTGACGCACGTCTGTAGGGTTCCGCCAATCGCGGCGCGGGCGTGGACCGGGCCCGTCTCGCCCGTCGGTCACCGCCTGGGCAGCCGTGGACGGCTTTGCTAGCTTCGGCCGCATGGTCGCCCAGTCCCTCAACTTCTCGTCGCGTCGCCATGTCGACCTGCGACGTGTGGGCACGGCCGCCTGTCGCCGGCCGGTGTGAGGCGAGCGGAGACGATCCGGGCGCCTCTTCAGCGCAGGCGCAGTGCCGGACCGGCCCCGAGGAAGTTCTCCATGCCCCGTACCGCTGTTTCTCCCCTGACGACGTCTCCTTCGTTCGCCGGAGCCCCGCCCTCCCCCGTCTCCCGTGTCGCGGACAGCGACCGGCGGCGGACCAGTGCCAGTGTGATCCTGCGGTCGGTGCTGGAGCACGGGCCGGTGGCCCGCAGCACCATCGCGCGGGTGACCGGGCTGTCCCCGGCGTCCGTCACCGACCACTGCGCGCGCCTGTCTGAGCTGGGGCTGATCCGGGAGTCGGCCGTGCCGCGGCGCAGCAACGGGGTGGGCCGCCCGCACGTCCCCGTGGATCTGGACGACTCGCGGTTCGTGGTGGGCGGGGTGCATGTCGCGGTGCCGTACACGACGGTCGCGCTGCTGGATCTGCGCGGGCGGGTGGTGGCGCGGCGCGAGCTGCGGCACGAGGGGCGCGAGGGCGCCGAGCCCGGCGCGGTGCTGGCGCGGGCCGCCGACGGGCTGGACGCGCTGCTCGGCGCGGCGCCCGGCTGCCGGGCGCTCGGGGTGGGCGTGGCCGTGGGCGGCTGGGTCGACCGGGACTCGGGGACCGTGGTCGAGCATCCGCTGCTGGGCTGGCGGGACGTGCCGGTGCGGGAGGTGTTCCGCGCCCGTACGGGGCTGCCGGTCCAGGTGGACGGGCACGCGCGGGCGCTGGTGAACGCCGAGCGGCTGTTCGGGCGGGCGGGCGGCAGGCGCAGTGTGCTGCATCTGTTCGCCGGCAACGTCGTCGACGCGGCGTTCGCCACCCATGACGAGGTGCACCACGGACCGCGCTCGCAGGCCGGCGCCATCGCGCATCTGCCGCTGGCCGGGGGCGTCGAGCCGTGCGAGTGCGGCCGGGTGGGCTGCCTCCAGGTGGAGCTGAGCGAGCGGACGCTGTGCCGGCGGGCCCGGGAGGCCGGGGTGATCGACGGGGTCGACCCGATGCACGTGATCGCCGCGGCAGCCGACGGGGACCCGGTGGCGGTGCGGCTGCTGGTGGGGCGGGCACGGCTGGTGGGGCGGGCCGCGGCGCTGCTCATGGACGTGCTCAACCCGGAGAGCGTGGTCGTCACCGAGGTGGGCGCGCTGCACCGGGAGGACTGCCTGGCCGCGCTGCGGGAGGAGGTCGGACCGGACCGGGCGGCGTCGGTCGCGCCGAGCAGCTTCCCGGACTCGGTGCTCGCGGTGGCGGGCGGCGCGGTGGCTCTCGACGTGCTCTACCGGGATCCGCTGGCGGTCTCCGCCCGGCTGCGGCCGGCCGCCTGAGCCGGGTCGACTTAATTCAGAAACTCCGAATGTTGACAGGGCTGGCACCCGGACAGGAACATCTTTCCCATGAGCTGTCGCACCCTCTGTTGCTGACGCCCCCGGCGCGCCGGGAGCGCGCCTTCCTCCCGCCTCACGACGCGGGAATCCACGCCTGATCAAGGTTGTGTGAATTCTTTTCCCGGGCTCTTTCGCGTCCGGAATTCCACCTGCGGTGTCCCTGCCTTTCCGCTGTTTTCCCCTGGGGGTCCTTCCATGCCTGTTTCCCGTGCGTCCGGCCTCGACCGGCGTCTCTTCCTCACCTCTCTGCTCGGCGTCACCGCCGCTGCCGCCGGACTGAGCGGATGCGCCGAGAGCAGCGCGGCCGCCGGGTCCGAGGCCGCCTCCACCGCCGCGATCCCGGCCACGGTGCCCGCCGGCACCAGCCTGCGGATCAGCTCCTTCCAGAACGTCCAGCAGCTCCAGTTCAAGCTGGCGAGACTGCCTGAACTGCCGTTCAAGGTGTCCAGTTGGCTGAACATCGGTGCCGGTCCCGACGTCATCAACGCGTTCCGCTCGAAGTCCCTGGACCTCGCCAACAACGCGGGCATCCCGCCGATCCAGGCGCACTACCAGGGCTTCGACGCGAAGATCGTCGCGATCAACCTCACCCGCAAGCCGAACTACCTCTTCGCCACCAAACCCGGCAGCGACATCGGGAGCGTCGCGGACTTCAAGGGCCGCAAGCTGGCGTTCTCGCAGGGCCAGGCGCAGGGGGTCGTCCTGCTGCGGGCGCTGAAGAAGGCGGGCCTGGAGTACGACGACGTGGACCTCGTGCCGCTGACGAGCAACCAGTTCCTCACCGCGCTGCAGTCCGGCCAGGTGGACATCGCGCCGCTGGCCAACAGCCAGGCCCCGGCCTATCTGAAGCAGTACGGGGCGAAGGGCGCCCACACCATCGCCACCGACGTCGTCGACCTGCTCAACCTGCTGTGGGCGCCGGTGTCCGTGCTGAACGACCCGGCCAGGGCCGCCGCGATCGCCGCGTACATCCCGCAGTGGGCCAAGGGCCTGGTCTGGCAGTGGGAGAACCCCGACATCTGGAACGACGAGTTCTACGTCAAGACGCAGAACCTGCGCCCGGAACAGGCCAAGGGGATCACCGCTCTCGCCAACAAGCCTCTCTTCTCGCCCAGTTGGAGCGAGGCGATCAAGTGGGAGCAGGAGACCGCGGATCTGCTCGCCGAGGGCGGGTTCGTGAAGAAGTTCGACGTCGCCGAGCTCTTCGACCACCGCTTCGAACACATCGCCGCCCAGTCCGTGCCGGCCGAGTACCGGAAGTGACCGCCATGACCGCCACCACACTGCACACGGCCACCGCCCCCACCGCCGTCTCCGACGAGCGCCCCCGGGATCGCCGCCGAAGGCTCGCGCCCGGAAAACAGCTCCCCGCCGCCCGGCTCACCGGCCCGCTGCTGCTGCTCGCCCTGTGGGCCGCCGCGTCCGCCGCCGGACGGCTCGACCCCGCCGCGATCCCTGCGCCCTGGACAGTGGTGGAGACCGGCGTCCGGCTGTGGACCGAGGGGACGCTGACCACCGACATCCTCACCTCGCTGCAACGGGCGGGCTCCGGCTTCGCGATCGGCCTGGCCGCCGGCGTGACGCTCGCGCTCGTCTCCGGGCTCTCCCGCACCGGTGAGGCGCTGATCGACGGGACGGTCAACCTCAACCGGGCCATCCCGACCCTCGGTCTGATCCCGCTGTTCATCCTCTGGCTGGGCATCGGCGAGACCTTCAAGATCGCGATCATCGCCATCGTCGTCTACGTCCCGATCTACCTCAACACGCATTCCGCGCTGGCCGGCATCGACCACCGGTTCGTCGAAGTCGCCGAGGTGCAGGGGCTGTCCAGGCTGCGGTTCATCCGGCAGATCGTGATCCCCGGCGCCCTGCCCGGCTTCTTCGTCGGACTGCGGCTCGGCGTGACCGGCTCCTGGCTGGGACTGGTGGTCCTGGAGCAGATCAACGCCACCAGCGGCCTCGGCTACATGATGTTCCAGGCCACGAACTACGGCCAGTCGGACGTCATCCTCGTCGGCCTGGTCGTCTACGGGATCTTCGGTCTGGTCTCCGACAGCGCGGTCCGCATCGTCGAACGGAGGGTGCTGTCGTGGCGACGCACTCTGAGCAACTGACCCGTCCCGCTGTCCGGTTGAGCGGGCTCACCCGCTCCTTCGACGGACGGACCGTCCTGGACGGCGTCGACCTGGACATCCCCGCCGGACAGTTCGTCGCCCTGCTCGGACACAGCGGCTCCGGCAAGTCCACCCTGCTGCGGGCGGTCGCGGGACTCGACCACGAGGTCACCGGCAGCGGGCAGCTGAGCGCGCCCGAAAGGGTGTCGGTCGTCTTCCAGGACTCCCGGCTGCTGCCCTGGCGGCGGGTGCTGCCCAACGTGCTCCTCGGCCTCGACGGCAAGGACGCCGAGGCCAAGGGCCGCGCCGCCCTCGCCGAGGTCGGCCTCGCGGGACGCGAGCGGGCCTGGCCCAACGAGCTGTCCGGCGGCGAGGCGCAGCGGGCGGCGCTGGCCCGCTCCCTGGTCCGCGAGCCCGAGCTGCTCCTCGCCGACGAGCCGTTCGGCGCGCTCGACGCGCTCACCCGGATCAGGATGCACACCCTGCTGCGCGAGCTGTGGGAGCACCACCGGCCCTCGGTGCTGCTGGTCACCCATGACGTTGACGAGGCGATCGTGCTCGCCGACCGGGTCCTCGTCCTGGAGCACGGCCGGATCGCCGTCGACCTGAGCGTCGACCGCCCGCACCCGCGCTCGTACCGGGACCCGCTGCTCGGGGAGTACCGCGAGCGGCTGCTGGCGGCACTGGGCGTCACCGAGGACATCGCCTGACCGGCGGCCTGGGTGGCCGTCCTGCGGGGGCTGCCGCCCCCACGCCCCCGCTTCGGCCCTGAACGGGCCTCGTCCTCGAACACCGGACGGGCTGGACAGCCCGGCCGGAACTTCAGAAGTCCTCCCCCTGTCCAGAGCAAGGGACACCCATGACCCGGCGACTGCACCTCAACGCCTTCCTGATGAACACCGGCCACCACGAGGCCTCCTGGCGGTCCCCGAGAGCGACCCCTACGCCCACGTCGAGCTGGGCCACTACGTCAGGCTCGCCAGAACCGCCGAACGCGGCGCCTTCGACTCCCTCTTCCTCGCCGACGGACCGCAGCTGTGGGGCGGCATCGCCCAGCGCCCGGCCGGCGCGCTGGAGCCGCTCACGCTGCTGACCGCGCTGGCCACGGCGACCGAGCACATCGGCCTGATCGCGACCGCGTCCACCTCCTACAACTCCCCCTACAACCTGGCCCGCAAGTTCGCCTCGCTGGACATCATCAGCGGCGGCCGGGCCGGCTGGAACATCGTCACCACCGCGGGCGCCGAGGCCGCCCGCAACTTCGGTCTCGACGCCGAGCCCGCCCACGCCGAGCGGTACGCCCGCGCCGCCGAGTTCCTCGACGTGGCGCTGAAGCTGTGGGACAGCTGGGAGGACGACGCGATCGTCGCCGACAAGGCGGCCGGCGTGTGGGGCGACGACGCGAAGATCCATCCCCCCCGGCACAGGGGCCGCTACTTCAGCGTCGAGGGCGCCCTCAACGTCCCCCGCTCGCCGCAGGGGCACCCGCTGCTGGTGCAGGCCGGGTCCTCGCAGGACGGCAAGGCGTTCGCGGCCCGCTACGCGGAGGCCGTCTTCACCGCCCAGCAGACCATCGAGGACGCGCGGGCCTTCTACGCCGGCCTCAAATCGCTCACGGCGGCGGCCGGCCGGGACCCCGAGCACATCAAGGTGCTGCCCGGGATCGTGCCGGTGCTCGGCTCGACGCAGGCGGAGGCACTGGCGAACGAGCGGCTGCTGGAGGACCACATCGTCCACGAGCACGGCGTCCGGCGGCTGGAGCAGCTGCTCCGACTGGAGCCCGGGACACTGGAGCTGGACGCCGAGCTGCCCGCCGGCCTGCCGTCCGAGGACGCCGTCGAAGGCGCCAAGAGCCGTTACACGCTCGTCGTCGCTCTGGCCCGGCGCGAACGGCTCACCGTGCGGCAGCTGATCGGGCGGCTCGGCGGCGGCCGAGGTCACCTCACCGTCGCCGGGACGCCCGAGCAGGTCGCCGACACGATCGAGACCTGGTTCACCCAGGGCGCCGCCGACGGCTTCAACATCATGCCCGCGGTCCTGCCCTCCGGTCTGGAGGCCTTCGTCGACCACGTCGTCCCGATCCTGCGCGTCCGCGGCCTGCTCCGCACGGAGTACGGCGGCCGCCACACCCTGCGGGAGCGCTACGGCCTGCCCCGCCCCGCCAACCAGTACGTCCACACCCCCGCCCTGGTCTGAAAGGACACCCCATGAGCGACATCAGGATCACCAAGGTCACCGCGAACATCGGCGCCCGCGTCTCCGGCGTCGACATCTCCCGCCCCCTCGACGAGGAGAGCGTCGCCGCCGTCCGCGAGGCCCTCAACGTCCACAAGGCGCTGGTCTTCGACGACGTGAACCTCGACGACGAGGGCCACCAGGCGTTCGTCCGCCACTTCGGCGACCTGACCACCGCCCATCCGACGGTCGGCGCGGTGGAGGGCTCGCCGAACGTGCTGCCCGTGGACAGCGAGAGGGGCCGCGCCAACCACTGGCACACCGATGTCACCTTCGTGCTCAACCCGCCGCAGGCCACCACGCTGCGCAGCATCACCGTCCCGCCGTACGGCGGCGAGACCCTGATCGCCAGCTCGGCCGCCGCCTACCGCGACCTGCCCGAACCGCTGCGCCGGCTGGCGGACGGCCTGTGGGCGGAGCACACCAACGACTACGACTACGCCGTCCCTAACGAGGCGTTCGACGAGGAACAGGCCGCCCAGCGCGCCCAGTTCACCTCGATCAAGTACCGCACCGCCCACCCCGTGGTGCGGGTCCACCCGCTGACCGGTGAACGCGGGCTGTTCATCGGCGGGTTCGCGCAGCGGATCGTCGGCCTGTCGGTGGGCGAGTCCCGCAAGATCCTTGACCTGCTCCAGTCGTACGTGATCCGCCCGGAGAACGTCCTGCGCCACCACTGGTCGCCGAACCAGCTGGTGATCTTCGACAACCGCATCACCCAGCACTACGCCGTCGACAACTACGACGGGCAGCCGCGCCGGCTGCACCGGGTGACCCTCGCCGGGGACGTCCCGGTGGGCGTCGACGGCGGGAGGAGCAGGTCGGTGGAGGGGGACGCGGCGCACTACACGCCCGTGGCCGCGGCCGTGCCGGCTGCGGCGGCCCGGGAGGCGGCGACCGTAGCGGCGTAGACACGGTCGGTCCGGCAGATGTCCGGATAGTGGTCGGCCCCCACGCCGGTGCGCGGGGGCCGACCAGACTGGCGGCGTTTTTTGCCCTCTACGCATTGGACGAGTCGCGCCCATGCCCAGCACCACCACCGACGCTCCCCCGGAGTCGGACGCCGCCCTGTCCCACGGCCTGAAACAGCGCCACCTGTCGATGATCGCCCTCGGCGGGGTCATCGGCGCGGGACTGTTCGTCGGTTCCGGCGAGGGCATCGCCGCCGCCGGCCCTTCGATCGTCCTCGCCTACACCCTCTCCGGCCTGCTGGTGATGCTGGTGATGCGGATGCTGGGCGAGATGTCGGCCGCGTACCCGTCGTCGGGCTCCTTCTCGGCGCACGCCGAGCGGGCGATCGGGCCGTGGGCGGGCTTCACCGCCGGGTGGTCGTTCTGGGTGCTGCTGTGCACGGCCGTCGGCCTGGAGGGCATCGGCGCGGCGGAGATCGTCACCGGCTGGCTGCCGGGCACGCCGCAGTGGGCGTGGGTGGCGCTGTTCATGGCGGTCTTCTGCGGGGCGAACCTGGCCGCGGTGAAGAACTTCGGCGAGTTCGAGTTCTGGTTCGCGGCCCTCAAGGTCGGTGCGATCACCCTGTTCCTGGTGCTGGGCGTGCTGGCGATCGCCGGGGTCCTGCCCGGCACGGACTCCCCGGGGACCGCGCACCTCGCCGACTTCTTCCCCAACGGCGGTGAGGGCCTGGTCGTGGGCCTGCTCGCCTCGGTCTTCGCCTACGGCGGTCTGGAGACGGTCACCATCGCCGCCGCCGAGTCGCCGGACCCGGTGCGCGGTGTGGCGAGCGCGGTCCGCACGGCGATGTGGCGCATCGGGCTGTTCTACGTCGGCTCGATGGCGGTCGTCGTCACCCTCGTCCCGTGGAACGACCCGAAGGTCGCGGAGGAAGGCCCGTACGTCGCCGCCCTGGACCAGCTGGGCATCCCGGGCGCCGGTCAGCTGATGAAGGTCGTGGTCCTGGCCGCCCTGCTGTCGGCGATGAACGCCAACGTCTACGGCGCCTCGCGGATCGCCTACTCGCTGGTGCGGCGCGGGCAGGGCCCGAAGGCGCTGGGCCGGGTCTCGGGCGGGGTGCCGCGGGTCGGCGTCCTCGCCTCGTGCGCGTTCGGGTTCGTGTGCGTGCTGCTCAGCTACTGGCGGCCCGACGACGTCTTCCCCTGGCTGCTGAACATGATCGGCGCGGTGATCCTGGTCGTCTGGGCGTTCGTCGCCGTCTCCCAGCTGCGGCTGCGCGGCCGGCTGGAGCGGGAGGCGCCGGAGCGGCTGACGGTGCGGATGTGGGCGTTCCCGCTGCTGACCTGGGTCTCGCTGGCGGGCATGGCGGCGGTGCTGGTGTTGATGGCCCGGGAGCCGCACACGCGCGTGCAGCTGTACTCGACGGGGGCGATGACGGTGTTGCTGGCGGTGGCCGGCTACCTCTGGCAGCGCAGGCGCACCGCGCCCTGACGCCCCCGGCCCGACGAGCGAGGCCCCTGTGCGAGCGGCACGGGGGCCTCGCTCGTCTTTCGGTCGGCGGCGGGCGCGATCGCCGGACGCTGTCCGCGCCGGACTGTTTGTTGCTACCGTGCAGTTGCAAGCAGCTCGCAATAAGCTGTGCGGGACGCCCTGCCTCGTGATCGTCTTCTCACCCTTCACGGCGGCGGGCGGAAAGAAGGAGACCCCCGCGAGGACGTGACTCGCGGGGGTCTCCCGTCTCAGGACCCGATGAGGGCCGCACCTCACAGGTTGCTGAAGTCCGGGCCCTTCGTCCGAGTCCGCTTGAGCTCGTAGAAGCCGGGGACGGAGGCGACCGCGAGGGTGCCGTCCCACAGGCGGGCGGCCTCCTCACCCTGCGGGGCGGGGGTGACGACCGGGCCGAAGAACGCGATCTGCTCGCCGTCGGTGCCGGGCACCGCGATGACCGGGGTGCCGACGTCCTGGCCGACCTTCTCTATGCCCTCCTTGTGGGAGGCGCGCAGCTCGGCGTCGAACTCGAAGTTCTCCTGGTCGGCGTAGTCGATGAGGTCGGCGGGCAGTCCGACGTCGGCGAGCGCGCCGGCGATGGCCTCCGGGGTGGGGCCCTCGCCGTTGTTGTGGAAGCGGGTGCCGAGCGCGGTGTAGAGCGGGCCGAGGACGTCGGCGCCGTGCTTCTGCCAGGCGGCGGTCACCACGCGGACCGGCTTCCACGCCTTGGTGGCGAGCATCTCGCGGTATTCCTCGGGGAGTTCGTCGAGCTTGTCCTCGTTGAGGACGGCGAGGCTCATCACATGCCAGCGGACCTCGATGTCGCGGACCTTCTCCACTTCCAGAACCCAGCGGGAGGTCATCCAGGCCCAGGGGCACAGCGGGTCGAACCAGAAGTCGACGGGGGTCTTGCCGGCGGTGGCGCTCTCGGACATGTCTCTCCTCGGCAGGAAGCGTTTGGGGGTGGAACGCGCCGCCCGGGCAGGTCATTCCCCGGTGTTCCCGGTCAGGGGCGCATGGCAGGATCGGTGCTGTCCTGCGACTTGCGTCAACGCCCGAGGGAGTACCGCCCGTGCCCGGTGAGAACCTGTCCCGCGACGAGGCCCGGGAGCGGGCCGCCCTGCTGTCCGTCGACGGGTACGACGTGTCCCTCGACGTGCGGTCGGCGGTGGACGACCCGGCGGGAGGCGGCCAGGGGGCCGGGGAGGGTCCGCGCACCTTCCGCTCCGTCACCACGATCCGCTTCCGCTGCAACGAGCCGGGCGCCTCGAGCTTCGCCGACCTCGTTGCCCCGAGCGTGACCGCCGTCACCCTCAACGGGCGCGATCTGGACCCCGGCGAGGTCTTCGACGGCTCCCGCATCCTGCTGGAGGACCTGGCCGCGGAGAACGAGCTGGTCGTCGACGCGCAGTGCGCGTACTCCCGCACCGGCGAGGGCCTGCACCGCTTCGTCGACCCCGAGGACGGCGAGGTCTACCTCTACACGCAGTACGAGCCGGCCGACTCCCGCCGGGTCCTCACCACTTTCGAACAGCCCGACCTGAAAGCGCCGTTCCGCTTCGAGGTGCGGGCGCCCGAGGACTGGGTGGTGTGGAGCAACGGCGTGGGCGAGCGCACCGACGGGGTGTGGCGGTTCGCCGAGACGAAGCCGATCTCGACGTACATCACCTGCGTGGTGGCGGGCCCGTACCACTACGTCACGGATCGCTACGAGCGGACGTTCGAGGACGGCACCCGCTTGGAGATCCCCCTCGGCGCCCTGTGCCGCAAGGGCCTCGCGCCGCACTTCGACGCCGACGACGTCTTCGAGATCACCAAGCAGGGCCTGGACTTCTTCCACGACCATCTCGACTACCCGTACCCCTTCGGCAAGTACGACCAGGCGTTCGTCCCCGAGTACAACCTCGGCGCGATGGAGAACCCGGGGCTGGTGACCTTCCGCGAGGAGTACATCTTCCGCGGCAAGGTGACGCGGACGTCGTACGAGGCGCGGGCCAACGTCATCCTGCACGAGATGGCGCACATGTGGTTCGGCGACCTGGTCACCATGCAGTGGTGGGACGACCTGTGGCTGAAGGAGTCGTTCGCCGACTTCATGGGCTCCTTCTCGATGGTCGGGGCGACCCGCTTCACCGACGGCTGGATCACCTTCGCCAACCGCCGCAAGGCCTGGGCCTACCGCGCCGACCAGCTGCCGTCCACCCATCCGATCACCGCCGACATCCGCGACCTGCAGGACGCCAAGCTCAACTTCGACGGCATCACCTACGCCAAGGGCGCGTCCGTCCTGAAGCAGCTCGTGGCCTACGTCGGGCAGGACGCCTTCCTGGAGGGCGCCCGGCGCTACTTCAAGCGGCACGCGTACGGCAACACGCGCCTGGGCGACCTGCTGTCGGTGCTGGCCGAGACCAGCGGGCGGGACATGGGCGCGTGGGCGCGGTCCTGGCTCCAGACGGCCGGCGTCAACTCGCTGACCCCGCAGGTGCTGCTGGACGCCTCGGGGCGGATCGACGAGCTGGCGGTGCTCCAGGAGGCCGCCGAATCCCATCCCGAGCTGCGCCCGCACCGGGTGGCGATCGGCCTGTACCGCCTGCGGGAGGGCCGGCTGGAGCGGTACGCCCGCGCCGAAGTGGACGTCGACGGTCCGCGCACGCTGGTGACGGAGCTGGCGGGGGCGGACGCGCCGGAGCTGGTCCTGGTCAACGACGAGGACCTGACGTACTGCAAGATCCGCTTCGACGACACCTCGCTGGCGACCCTCAAGGCCCACCTCGGGGACGTCACCGACCCGCTGGCACGCGCCCTGTGCTGGTCCGCGCTGTGGAACCTGACCCGGGACGCGCTGCTGCCGGCGCGGGACTTCGTGGACCTGGTGCTGCGGTTCGCGGGGCGCGAGTCCGACATCGGGGTGCTCCAGATGCTGCACGCCTGGGCCGGCTCGGCCCTCGTGCACTACGTGAGTCCCGCGTGGCGGCCGGTCGGCGAGCGGCTGCTGGCCGAGGGCGCGCTGGCCGAGCTGCGGTCGGCCGGGCCGGGCGGCGAACACCAGCTGGCGTGGGCGCGGTTCTGGGCGTCGGTGGCCTCCTCGGCGGAGGACTTCGAGCTGCTGCGGGGGCTGCTGGACGGCACCGCGAAGATCGACGGCCTGGACGTGGACCAGGAGCTGCGCTGGGCCTTCCTGGAGCCGCTGGCCGCGCACGGCGTCGTGGACGAGGGTGTGCTCGCCGCCGAACTGGCCCGCGACGACACGGCGTCGGGCAAGCGGCACCAGGTCCGCTGCCTGGCCGCCCGCCCCTCGGCGGCGGTCAAGGCGCAGGCGTGGGCGCAGCTCGTGGAGTCGGACGCGCTGTCCAACGCGCTGGTGGAGGCGACGATCGCGGGCTTCGCGCAGCCCTCGCAGCGGGAGCTGCTCGCGCCGTACGCGCCGAGGTACTTCGAGGTGATCGACCGGATCTGGGAGGAGCGGTCCATCCAGATCGCGATGCACGTGGTCAGGGGGCTCTTCCCGGACCTCCAGGACTCCCCCGGCACGCTGGAGGCGACGGACGCGTGGCTCGCGGCGCACGAGTCGGCGCCGCCGGCGCTGCGCCGGCTGGTGCTGGAGGCGCGGGACGACCTGGCGCGGGCGCTGCGCGGGCAGGCCTGTGACGCGGCCGCCGAGGTTGGCGCCGACTGACGCACGGGGGCTGCCATGGAAGCCCGAGCTCTGGCCTGAGATCCGGCGGTCCGTGACCGTTACGGAATGCAGGCAATCCGACCCGTAACCCCTGGCTCCCGTCTTGCGGACCAGGGGTTTCCGGTGCCTACTCGGCATCCGAACACCCGTCCTTTAGTGCGGGCTTGTCCTCATTTGTCGACGAGCGTGTAACAGCGGTTACAGGGCGGTTCGGACGCGGGAACCTCCCAGGCATGAACCACAACACCCCCCTCCCCCCGGCCTCGCCCCGCCCCCTGCGTCACCTCTCGGACGTCCAGCGCCGGGTCATGACGACGGCCCAGCTCCGCGCGCACGGCGTCTCCCCCGCCGCGGCGGGCGAGCAGTGCCGCGCCGGCGGCCCCTGGCAGCAGCTCCTGCCCGGCGTGTTCCTGCTCCACCCCGGACCGCCGACCAGCGAGGAGCGGCTGCACTCGGTGCTGCTGTACGCGGCCCGCGAGACGTCGCCCTCCGGGGTGCCGGCTCAGCCGGGCGCCGGGGAGCCGCACCGCCCGGTGTACGCGGAGGCGATGATCACAGGCCTGGCGGCGCTGACGCTGCACGGCTTCCCCTCCGCGCCCCCGCTGCCCTCCCTGGAGCGGATCGACGTCCTGGTCCCCTGCCGGCGGCGGCTGCGCTCGGCGGGCTGCGCCCACGTCCTGCGCACGCCGGACCTGCCCGTCGCCGAGGAGGCCACCGGGCTCCCGGTGGCGCCGGTGCCGCGCGCGCTGGCGGACGCGGTGGCGGGGCTGACGGACGCGGGGGCGGTCCGGCGGCTGCTGTCCGACGCGGTGCGCGGGGGGTACTGCGAACCGGCCGCGGTGGTACGTGAGTTGAAGCTGGCGAAGCTGCTGGGCCGGCCGCATGTGGTGGCCGCGGTGGACGCGCTGCTGGCCGAGGGGCGGTCGATCGCGGAGGACCGCCTGTACGCGATGGTGCGCCACCACGGTCTGCCGGACCCGGTGTGGAACGTGGACCTGCGGCTGCCGGGCGGCCCGCACCTCGGCGGGGTGGACGCGTACTGGCCGGAGCAGGCGGTGGCGGTGGAGCTGGACACCCGCGCGCCCCGGCCCCGGCGCCGGCCGGACGACGGGCCCGACGCCGGGCAGGAGGACGACGCGATGTGGTCGGAGTACGCGCGCAAGCGGGAGCACCTGGAGCGGCTCGGCATCACCGTCGTGCACATCACGCCGAGGAAGCTGCGGGAGTGCATGGAGCAGCAGGCGGCGGTGGTGCGCACCGCCCTGATGGCCTCGGGGGACCGCGATCCGGCCGCGTACGTCGTGGTACTGCCCCAGTAGTGGGGCGACGAGCCGACAGCAGGAGGGGAGAGGAGGGGCCGCCGGGCCGAGGGAGTTCGCGCCCCTCAGGCCGGCGGCCCCTCCTCGTGTCACCGGTCCGTCCGGTGCGGACTCACTCCCCGGGCGTCGCGGGCACCCGTCCGTTCGCCGGGCGTTCCCGCCACAGGCGCAGCGCCGTGTCGATCAGCGGCACCCGGGTGAGGGCGGGCACATCGGCCAGGTCGTGCCAGGCGGCCGTGTCGGTGGAGCCGCCGATCTCGTCGCGCAGTTCCCCGCCGACGATCCGCCCTTCGTAGACGATGCGCACACCGTGGTGGTCGACGGGAGCGCGCAGCCGTTCACCGCGCAGGACATGGCGGAAGGAGTCGACGCCGAGCAGGCCAGTCACCTCGATGCGGTACCCGGTCTCCTCCTCCAGTTCGCGCACGACGGTGTCGTGCGGGTCCTCGCCGTGCTCCATCCCGCCGCCGGGCAGCACCCACTCGAAGGTGCCGCCGGGGGCCGGTGAGCGGGCGAGCAGGAGCCGGCCGTCACGGACGCAGACGGCGTAGGCCGCCACCCTCAACTTCTCGCGCATCGGTGCAGGTTACCCAGGCTCCGGCGAACGGACGCCTCGCGGACGGGACTTGGGGCGGGCGAGGGTCTCCGGCGAACCTTGAAGCCGTCAAGGGGCGTTTCGTCCGGGTTGGGCGCTCATCTCCGCAATGGCCATCGGGGGTTTTCCCCATACGTCCATATCGATTCGGTCAACTCTCCCCAAACATCCATCCCTTGCGTAAAGCTGCGTGCTCGTCCGGGATCGCGTTCCGGACGTGCGCGACCGGACGGGGAACGGACCTGGTCGCGCGCTGATCGTTCCTTACCGACAAGGGATGCCGATGACCCACACCCCCCAGCGCGAACCGATACCGGGCGCAAGACGCGCGGCCCGCATAGCCGTGGCCGCGGGTCTGGTGGCCGCGCTGTCGGCCGCCGGGCCGATACCCCTGGCCTTCTCCGCCGACCAGCCCTCGGCCGCCGCCGACCCGGGCGTGAAGTCGGCCGCCGACAAGCTCGGCTCCGACGACGCCGACCTCCTCGCCGAAGCCAAGGCCGCCGGCGACAAGAACGTCACGCTGATGGTCGCGACGGCTCCGGGCAGCACCGAGCAGGTCGCCGAGAAGCTGGACGCCGTCGACGGCGCCTCCGTGGGCCGCTCCTACGACAAGCTCGGCTACGTCCGCGCCACCGTGCCCACGGCCAAGGCGGACTCGGTGATCGCCGCCGCCGGGAAGCTGTCCTCGGTGCACGCGATCGACCTCAAGCAGGACATCGTCCTCGACGACCCGACGCCCGCCGCGGACACCGCGAAGGGTGCGAGCGCCGCCAAGGCCCCCAAGCCGTACCCGGCGCCGGGCAAGCAGACGCCCGCCGAGAACCCGTACAACCCGTCCTTCGAGACGGGCGCCGTCGACTTCGTCGACGACCACGCGCAGTGGGACGGCCGCGGCGTCACCATCGGCGTCCTGGACTCCGGCGTCGACCTCTCGCACCCCGCGCTGCAGAAGACCACCACCGGCGAGCGCAAGATCGTCGACTGGGTCACCTCCACCGACCCGATCGTCGACAACGACCTCAGCTGGCGCCCGATGACGAGCACCGTCTCCGGCCCGAGCTTCGTCTACGGCGGCCGCACCTGGACCGCGCCGGCCGGGACGTACTCCATCAACCTGTTCCGCGAGTCGGCCACCGCCGGCGGCGACCAGCAGGGCGACGTCAACCGCGACGGCGACAAGACCGACGCCTGGGGCGTGCTCTACAACGCCGCCGCCGGCACGGTCACCGTCGACCTGAACAACAACGGCGACTTCACCGACGACACCGCGATGAAGCCGTACAAGAACGGCTTCCAGGTCGGCTACTTCGGCACCGACAACCCGGCGACCGACGTCGCCGAGCGGATCCCGTTCGTGGTGGAGATCCGCAAGGACGTCCCGATGGACCCGTACGGCGGGGACTGGGTCGGCAAGAAGGCCGACTTCGTCAACATCGGCATGATCTCCAGCGAGCACGGCACCCACGTCGCCGGCATCACCGCCGCCAACAGCCTGTTCGGCGGGAAGATGAACGGCGCCGCCCCCGGCGCGAAGATCGTCTCCTCCCGCGCCTGTGTCTTCGGCCCCGGCTGCACCAACGTCGCGCTCACCGAGGGCATGATCGACCTCGTCGTCAACCGCGGCGTCGACATCGTCAACATGTCGATCGGCGGCCTGCCGGCGCTCAACGACGGCAACAACGCGCGCGCCGAGCTCTACACGCGCCTCATCGACACCTACGGCGTCCAGCTCGTGATCTCCGCGGGCAACGAGGGCCCCGGCGCCAACACCATCGGCGACCCCGGCCTGGCCGACAAGGTCATCTCCGTCGGCGCGGCCATCTCCCAGAAGACCTGGGCCGCCAACTACGGCTCGCAGGTCGACAAGAAGTACGCGCTGCTGCCGTTCTCCTCGCGCGGCCCGCGTGAGGACGGCGGCTTCACGCCGACCCTCGTCGCCCCCGGCGCCGCGATCAACACCATCCAGACCTGGCTGCCGGGCGCCCCGGTCGCCGAGTCGGGCTACACCCTGCCGGCCGGCTACGCCATGCTCCAGGGCACCTCGATGGCCTCCCCGCAGGCAGCCGGCGCCTCGGCGCTGCTGCTGAGCGCCGCCAAGGCGAAGGGCATCAAGCTGACGCCCGCCGACCTGCGCACGGCGCTCACCTCGACCGCCCACCACATCAAGGACCTCCAGGCCTACGAGGAGGGCGCGGGCGCCATCGACATCGTGGACGCCTGGGACGCCATCGAGGACGGCGCCACCGCCCACGAGTACACGGTCAAGGCCCCCGTCGACACCGCGATCGACGCCGCGCTGAAGACCCCCGGCTTCGGCACCGGCATCTACGACCGCGAGGGCGGCCTGAAGACCGGTGAGAAGAGGGTCTACGACGTCACCATCACCCGCACCACCGGTGCCGACAAGGCGATCCGCCACAGCCTCGACCTGAAGAACAACGCGGACCACACCTTCAAGATCCTCGGCCCGGACGAGGTGACGCTGCCGCTGAACAAGCCGGTGACCGTCCAGATCCAGGCCAGGGCGAAGGCCGTCGGCATCAAGAGCGCGATCCTCGAGGTCGACGACCCGGCGACCGAGGGCGTCGACAAGCAGATCCTCAACACGGTCGTCGCCGCCACGCCGGTGGCGCACACCTTCACCGCGAAGAGCAGCGTGCAGCGCAACAGCTCGGAGCACTACTTCCTGACCGTGCCCGAGGGCGCCACCTCCCTGGAGGTCGCGATCGGCGGTCTGAAGGACAAGAGCCAGACCCGGTTCATCTCGATCCACCCGTACGGTGTCGCCGTCGAGGACAGCGCCACCATCTACTGCTACAACAACTACCTCGACGGCAACGGCTGCAAGCCGGACGCCCGCTCCTACGCCGACCCGCAGCCGGGCGTCTGGGAGATCGAGGTCGAGTCGCGCCGCACCTCGCCGCTGCTCGACAACCCCTACCAGCTGGACGTCACCGTCTTCGGCGCCACGTTCGACCCGGCGACCGTGACCGTGCCCGAGGCGAAGGTCGGCACGCCGGCCGCCGTCTCCTGGAAGGTGAAGAACAACTTCGCGGCGTTCGAGGGCGCGCCGGTGGGCGGCCCGCTGGGCTCCTCCAAGGCGGCCCGGCCGACCATCGCCAACCACGAGACGCACACCACCACGGTCGAGGTGCCCGCGGGCGCCAAGTCCCTGGACGTCTCCATCGGCAAGGTCTCCGACGCCTCCGCCGACCTCGACCTGACGGTGTTCGACGCCGCCGGCAACCAGGTCGCGCAGCAGGCCGACGGCGACTCGGAGGAGGCGGTCTCCATCCCGTCGCCCGCCGCCGGCACGTACACCATCGAGGTCGCCGGCTACTCGGTCCCGGCCGGCACCACGGCCTACGACTACCTGGACGTGTTCTTCTCCTCGGCTCTCGGCGCCGTCGCCGTCGACGGGTCGACGCCGGTGAAGCTGGCCACGGGCGCCACGGCGACGGTCTCCGCGACCGTCACCGCCCTGGCCCCCGCGCCGGAGGGCCGGGCGTTCTTCGGCCGGGTCCAGCTGAAGAACGCGCGCGGCACGGTCGCGGGCACGGGCAGCGTGGCGATCGAGAAGGTCGTGCCGTAACCGCACCCAGTGTGTGACGGCACAGTGTGAGGGGCGGGCGTCCGTGAGGGCGCCCGCCCCTTCGTCATCCGCAGCTCACCCCGTCGGTGCGGGGCAGCGTGCGTTCGATCGCCGCCCGCTCGGCGGCGATGTCCGCCGAGCCGACCGCCCACACCTCCGGCGACGCCGAGTCCCGCGACTGGCCGGCCAGGACGTGGTCGCCCTCGGCGACGAGCGGGTCCATGTCCGGCGCCAGCACGACGTCCACCTCGCCCGCCGCCGGCCGCCCCGGCAGGTAGGAGCGGGTCACCCGCAGCGTGACCCGGTCCCCTCCGGTGCCGCCGACCGGGACGACGTCCGTCACCTCCCCCTCGACGACGAAGCGGGCGCAGGCGAGGTAGCCCGGGTCGCCCAGCGGGCTGCCGGTCGACCTCGCGCCGGGCTCGGCCGCGCCCGCCTCGCCCTCGGCCGTGGTGTCGGCCGCGCCGCTGTCGGCGCTCTTCGACGAGCTGAGCGTGCTCACCCCCTCGCCCACCTGCACGACCAGCCACCCGGCCCCGGCGACGATCGCACCGGCGGCGGCGAGGGCGAGGGCGCGCGCGGCACGTCGGCGGACGGGGCGCGGCCTCAGTACCGGGGCGGGCCCGGACGTGAGCGTGTCCTCCGTGCGCTCGGCGGGCCGGGTCAGGGTGTCCGCGACGACGCCCAGTTGCTCGCGCAGCACCGCCAGGTCGGCCGTCGCCGCCCGGTGCGCGGCCAGGAAGGCGGGGTCGGCGCGGGACTCCTCGGGCAGGGGTGTGCCCAGGATCGCGGCCATCAGGGGGTCGGTGCCCTCCTTGTCGTCGTAGCCGTCGTAGCCGTCGTAGCCGTCGACATCGGCTTCGCCTTCGCCGAAGGTCTCTTCGCTGTCGCGTCCGGTGCTCATGTCACACCACCTCGTCCTCGTGCAGGCGGGCGCGCAGGGCCCGGACCGCCGTGTGCAGGCGGCTCTTGACCGTGCCCTCCGGCACGCCCAGCTCGAGGGCGATGGAGCGCACCGGCAGATCGGCGTAGAAACGCAGGACGAGGACCTGACGCTGGGCGTCGGGCAGCTCGTCCAGACCGCGGGCGACGGCGAGGGAGAGCACGCTGGTCTCCTCGCCGGAGGGATGCTCGTGCTGGCGCAGGGACGCCAGGCGCTCGCCGACGCGTTCCTGCCGGCGCTTGGCCCGGTGCCAGTCCATGGCCAGGTTGGAGGCGACGACGGCCGCCCACGCGGAGACGTCCCGCGGCGCCTCGTCCCCCTTCGCCGCCCGCTCCAGCAGCCGCAGCCGGACCTGCTGCACCCCGTCCGGCAGGTCCGACTGCGGAACCCCGCCCAGCGCGAGAACCGCCCGCACCCGGCGTTCCTGCGCCGCGTCCAGCGGGTCGTCGTCCGCGCGCGCCCCCTGCACGCGCCGCCCTCTTCCGCGCAGCACACGCCACCCCCTCCACCGCGTTTCTCCTGTGACGCGGGGAGACCGTGGAACGTTCGAGGGGGCTTTCCACACCCGTCGAGGCGTACGTCACACCACTGTGTGAGAGGGGGCGGGACGGGCAGGCGAGCTTGCGGCGCGGGCCCGTCCGCAGGCGATTTTCTGCAGCTCGGGCGGGGTGCGCACCGCAGTTCCGCAACCAGGGACCGGACCGCCGCGTCCCATTCCTCGGGCGCCGCGGGCAAAGAACTGGACAGGCGGGCCGGTGTCGGCCGCATGATGGAAAGGCCTCGGCCACGCCGTGCGGTCCGTGAAGAGCCGCCGCGCCGCAGAGGACCGTAGAAGGCGGCAGCAAGCCGTGAACAGACAGGGAGTCGTCGTGAGGGTCGGAATCGTCGGAGCCACCGGTCAGGTCGGCACGGTCATGCGCAAGATCCTCAAGGAGCGCGACTTCCCGGTCACCGAGCTGCGCCTGTTCGCCTCGGCCCGTTCCGCGGGCTCCGAGCTGGACGGCGTGACGGTGGAGGACGCGGCGACCGCCGACTACTCCGGCCTGGACATCGTGCTGTTCTCGGCGGGCGGCGCGACCTCGAAGGCGCTGGCCGAGAAGGTCGCCTCGCAGGGCGCCGTCGTGATCGACAACTCCTCCGCGTGGCGCCGTGACCGGGACGTGCCCCTGGTGGTGTCCGAGGTGAACCCGCACGCGATCGCCCACCGCCCCAAGGGCATCATCGCCAACCCGAACTGCACGACGATGGCCGCGATGCCCGTGCTGCGGCCGCTGCACGCCGAGGCGGGCCTCGAAGCCCTCGTCGTCGCCACCTACCAGGCGGTGTCCGGCTCGGGCCTCGCGGGCGTCGCCGAACTGCACGGCCAGGCGCAGAAGGTGATCGCCGACGCCGACCGCCTCACCCACGACGGCGAGGCCGTCGACTTCCCCGAGCCGCAGGTCTACCAGCGGCCCATCGCCTTCAACGTCGTCCCGCTCGCCGGCTCGATCGTCGACGACGGCCTGAACGAGACGGACGAGGAGCAGAAGCTCCGCCACGAGTCCCGCAAGATCCTGGAGATCCCGGAGCTGAAGGTCTCCGGCACCTGTGTGCGCGTGCCGGTGTTCTCCGGCCACTCCCTCCAGGTCAACGCCCGTTTCGCGCGTCCGATCAGCGCCGCTCGCGCGACGGAGATCCTCAAGGACGCCGAGGGCGTCGTCCTCACCGACATCCCGACCCCGCTGCAGGCGGCCGGCAAGGACCCCTCCTACGTGGGCCGCATCCGCGAGGACGAGACCGTGGAGAACGGCCTCTCCCTGTTCCTCTCCAACGACAACCTCCGCAAGGGCGCGGCCCTGAACGCGGTCCAGATCGCGGAGCTGGTGGCGGCCGAGCTGAAGGGCTGACGTACGGCCTCAGCCTCGGCGCACCTCGTAGAGGAAGCAGCCGTACTCGACGGCCCGGACGTGGACGAGTGCCACGGCCGGGTCGTCGAACGCTTTCCGGAAGGCCTCGGCGAGGCCGCCGGCCGGTACGAGAGCGCCGCCCAGTATGCGGCCCGCGGCCGAGTAGCGGCGGACCGTGCGGTGGGCGTCCGCGAAGGGGAGCGTGTCGCCGGCCGCCGGACCCGGACACGGGCCTGCGTGGACGAAGACGGGGCCCTGCTCGTCGTAGGGGCCCGGGTCGGCGCCCGTCCCGGCCGCCCAGCGGCGCAGAGGGGCGTAGGAGACGAGCGCGAGCCGCTCGCCCGGCTCGCTGCGGCGCAGGCAGCAGCGGAGCGGGTCGCCGCCCTCGTGGTCGGTGAAGGGCTCGGCCGGGCGGCCCGCGTCGTCCGTGACGCGCAGCTCCTGAAGGGCGCCGGGCTCGACGGGCCGTGCGGTGTACGTGTGGATCGTGAACGTCATGCGTGCCAGGCTCCCGCCCGGCGGCCCGCGCCACCGGCGGGATCCGGACGTCGTGCTCCCCGGCCGCCGAAGGGCGCCCCGGCGGGGCGCCCTTCGCCGCGTACGGGCCGCTAGCGCGCGTCCGCCGCCTGGGCCTTCAGCGCGCGCTCCACGCCCGCGCGGGCCTCGGAGACCAGGCGGCGCAGGGCCGCGCCGGGCTCGGCGGAGGCCAGCCAGGCGTCGGTCTTGCGCAGGGTCTCCTCGGAGACCTGGAGGGCCGGGTAGAGGCCGACGACGATCTGCTGGGCGATCTCGTGCGACCGCTCCTCCCAGATGTCCTTGACCACGTCGAAGTACCGGTCCGTGTATGGCTCGAGCAGCTCACGCTGGTCGGTCTGGACGAAGCCGCCGATCACGGCCTCCTGGAGCGCGTTGGGCAGCTTGTCGGACTCGACGACCTGCGCCCACGCCTCCGCCTTGGCCTCCGCCGTGGGGCGGGAGGCGCGGGCGGTCGCCGCGTGGCGCTCGCCGGCGGCGGTCTTGTCGCGCTCGTACTCGGCGGCGATCTCGCTCTCGTCGAAACGGCCGACCGCCGCGAGCCGCTGCACGAACGCCCAGCGCAGCTCGGTGTCGACGGTGAGGCCCTCGATGGTCTGCGAGCCGTCCAGCAGGGCGTCGAGGAGGTCGAGCTGCTCGGGCGTGCGGGCGGTCGCCGCGAACGCGCGGGCCCACGCCAGCTGGTGGTCGCTGCCCGCCTCGGCGGACCGCAGGTGGGCCAGCGTGGCGTCGGTCCACCGGGTCAGCAGGGTCTCGCGGGCGGCGGGGTCCGCGTACAGGTCGACGGCGAGCTTGACCTGCCGGTGCAGCGACTGCACCACACCGATGTCGGACTCCTTGCCGATGCCGGACAGCGCCAGCGACAGGTAGTCGCGGGTGGGCAGTTCGGCGTCGCGGGTCATGTCCCAGGCCGAGGCCCAGCACAGCGCGCGCGGCAGGGACGCCTCGAAGTCGCCGAGGTGCTCGGTGACGAAGGCGAGGGACTGCTCGTCGAGGCGGACCTTGGCGTACGACAGGTCGTCGTCGTTGAGCAGGACCACGTCCGGGCGGCGCTTGCCCACCAGTTGCGGCACGGCGGTCAGTTCGCCGTCCACGTCCAGTTCCACGCGCTCCTCGCGCACCAGCTTGCCGCTGCCCTCGTCGAGGCCGTAGAAGCCGACGGCGATGCGGTGCGGGCGCAGCGTCGGCTCGCCCTTGGCGCCGGCGGGCAGCGCGGGGGCCTCCTGGCGCACGGCGAAGGAGGTGATGACCCCTTCGGCGTCCGTCTCGATCTCGGGACGCAGCACGTTGATGCCGGCCGTCTCCAGCCACGCCTTCGACCAGGCCTTGAGGTCACGGCCGGAGGTCTCCTCCAGCGCGCCGAGGAGGTCGGTCAGGCGCGTGTTGCCGTAGGCGTGGCGCTTGAAGTAGGCCTGCACGCCCTTGAAGAACTCGTCCATGCCGACGTAGGCGACGAGCTGCTTGAGGACGGACGCGCCCTTGGCGTACGTGATGCCGTCGAAGTTGACCAGGACATCGTCCAGGTCGTTGATCTCCGCCATGATCGGGTGCGTGGACGGCAGTTGGTCCTGCCGGTAGGCCCACGTCTTCATCGAGTTGGCGAAGGTGGTCCAGGAGTGCGGCCAGCGGCTGTCCGGCGCGTAGGCCTGGCAGGCGATCGAGGTGTAGGTGGCGAACGACTCGTTGAGCCACAGGTCGTTCCACCACTCCATGGTGACCAGGTCGCCGAACCACATGTGGGCCAGCTCGTGCAGGATGGTCTCGGCGCGCAGCTCGTACGCCGCGTCCGTCACCTTCGAGCGGAACACGTACTGGTCGCGGATGGTGACCGCGCCCGCGTTCTCCATCGCGCCCGCGTTGAACTCCGGCACGAACAGCTGGTCGTACTTCCCGAAGGGGTAACGGAAGTCGAACTTCTCCTGGAACCAGTCGAAGCCCTGCCGGGTGACCTCGAAGATCGCGTCGGAGTCGAGGAACTCGGCGAGGGAGGGCCGGCAGTAGATGCCGAGCGGCACCGACTGCCCGTCCTTCTCGTACACGCTGTGCACGGAGTGGTACGGCCCGACGATGAGCGCCGTGATGTACGTCGAGATGCGGGGCGTCGGCTCGAAGACCCAGACGTCGTCCTTGGGTTCGGGCGTCGGGGAGTTGGAGACGACGGTCCAGCCGCTCGGCGCCTTCACCGTGAACTGGAAGGTGCCCTTGAGGTCTGGCTGTTCGAAGGAGGCGAAGACGCGGCGGGCGTCCGGGACCTCGAACTGGGTGTACAGGTAGGCCTGTTCGTCGACGGGGTCGACGAACCGGTGCAGTCCCTCACCGGTGTTGGTGTAGGCGCAGTCGGCGACGACGCGCAGGACGTTGCGGCCCTCCAGCAGGGAGGGCAGAGCGATCCGGGAGTCGGCGAAGACCTGGGCCGGGTCCAGGGACTCGCCGTTCAGCGTCACCTCGTGGACGGTGGGGGCGACCAGGTCGATGAAGGACTCGGCGCCGCCTTCCGAGACGTCGAAGCGCACCGTGGTCGCGGACCGGTAGGTGCCGCCCTCCTGCGCGCCGGAGAGGTCGAGATCGATCTCGTACGAGTCAACGGTGAGCAGCTTCGCCCGCTGCTGCGCCTCTTCGCGAGTCAGGTTTGTGCCAGGCACGCGGTCATCTCCTCGGTATGAGTGGTTGCGTCATCCTTCCACGGAGGGACCGCCCGGGGCGACGACCGCGGACACGACCGAAGGCCCCGGGTCACGCGTGACATGCGCGGCTCCGGGGCCCTCGGGAAGCGTCCAGTGGGTCCGGCGGGGGGCTCGGACCGGCGCGGCTCAGGCCTTGGCGCTCGCCTCGCCCTTGACCGTGATGTTGGAGCTGGTGTCGTCGTGACGGTCCTTGGAACGGTCCAGGACCCACACCAGGCCGGCGATGATCGCGAACAGCGCGAGCGGCGTCACCACGTAGAGGCCCAGCGTCTCGCCGACGCTCAGGCCCGGACCGGGGTCGTCGCCGTCGTCGCGGGTGACAGCGAGCGCGGGGGACGACAGGAGCAGCATCATCAGCGTCGTACCGGCCGCCAGGGTGCCGGCGCGCAGGGCGTTCTTCTTGTCCACGGTGCAAAAGTAGCGAACGCGGGGGGAGGACGCGCGTCCGGGGTGCCTTATGCCGGCTCCGGCCACCCCCCTCACCCCCGCAGCACCTCCATCAGCGCACGCAGTCTCGGCGACGCGGCCAACTGCTCCAGCGTCACCGGGCGGCCCTGCCCGTCGGCGATCGGCAGCCGCCAGTTCGGGTACTGGTCCCAGGTGCCGGGGAGGTTCTGTGGGCGGCGGTCGCCGACGCCGTCCGGGAGCCAGACGCCGATCATGCGGGCGGGGGTGCGCAGCAGGAAGCGGTGGACGGCCTGGATCCCGGCCTCCTCCGAGGAGGTGTCGCCGCCTCCGCCCGCGCCGTGGAGGAGGCCGAGCCGGGTGAGGGCCTCCAGCCACTCCGCGGTGTCGGCGGCGGCCTCCGCGCGCTCCACCTCCAGCGGACGGGTCAGCAGGCCGAGGCGGTCGCGGAGTTCCACGTGCTCGCCGGTGAGCCGGGCGGCCGTGGACGGCAGGTCGTGCGTGGTGGCGGTGGCCAGGCAGTCGGCGCGCCAGTCCTCGGGCGGCAGCGGGCGTCCGTCGCCGTCCCAGTCGCGCTCGAACCACAGGACGGACGTGCCGAGCACCCCGCGTTCGCGCAGCGCCTCCCGCACACCCGGCTCGACGGTGCCGAGGTCCTCGCCGATGACCACCGCGCCCGCCCGCGAGGCCTCCAGTACCAGGACGGCGAGCATGGCCTCGGCGTCGTGGCGGACGTAGGCGCCCTCGGTGGGCGGCTCGCCCTGGGGGACCCACCAGAGCCGGAACAGGCCCATGACGTGGTCGATGCGCAGCGCGCCGGCGTAGCGGAACAGGGCGCGCAGCAGCCGTCGGAACGGCTCGTAGCCGGAGGCGGCCAGCCGGTCGGGGCGCCAGGGCGGCAGACCCCAGTCCTGGCCGCGCGCGTTGAAGGCGTCGGGGGGCGCGCCGACCGACATGCCGGCCGCGAAGTAATCCTGCTGGGCCCAGGCGTCGGCGCCGCCGGGGTGCACTCCGACGGCCAGGTCGTGCACCACCCCGAGTGGCATGCCCGCCTCGCGGGCGGTGCGCTGGGCGGCGGTGAGCTGGGTGTCGGTGAGCCAGGCCAGCCAGGAGTGGAAGTCGACGCGTTCCCTCAGTTCGGTGCGGGCTCGGGCGGTCTCCGGGGAGCGGGGGTCGCGCAGGGGGGCGGGCCAGCGGTGCCAGTCGGGGCCGTGGACCTCGGCGAGGGCGTACCAGGTGGCGTGGTCCTCCAGCGCCTGGCCCTCCTCGGCGAGGAAGTCGCAGTAGGCGGCGCGCCGGCCGGGGCCGAGCGGGACCCCGGCGACGAGTGCGAGGGCCTCGCGCTTGAGCTCCCAGACGGCGTCGCGGTCGATCAGCGCGCCCTCGTCGAGCACGCTCTCCCGCAGTCGCCCGGCCCGCTCGCGCAGTGCCCGCACCTTCTCGGGCGCGTCGAGGTGGGCGAACTCGGGCACGTCCTCGACGCGCAGGTGGACCGGGTCGGGGAAGCGACGGGAGGAGGGCCGGTACGGGGAGGGGTCGGTGGGGGCGCCGGGCACCGCCGCGTGCAGCGGGTTGACCTGCACGAAGCCCGTGCCGAGCGTCCGGCCGGCCCAGGCGGTCAGCTCGGCGAGGTCGCCGAGGTCGCCCATGCCCCAGGAGCGGTGGGAGAGGAGGGAGTAGAGCTGGACGAGCAGGCCGTGGGAGCGTCCGGCGGGCGTGGGGAGCCGGGGCGGGGCCACGACGAGGTGGGTGCGTGCGGTGCGCCCGTCGGGTGCGACGGCGGTGAGGGCGTGGACGCCGGGCGGCAGTCCGTCGAGGGCGTCCCGCGGGTCGGTCGACGCCCGGCTCTCCCCTTGTTCGGTCCCGACCTCCAGCCGGGTTCCCTCGGGGAGTGAGGCGACGGCGGCGGGGACCGCGGTCGTCCCGCCGTCCCCGCCCTCGCTCCACAGCACCACGGTCGGCGGCAGCAGTCGTCCCGCGAGTTCTTCCTCCCGGGCGGCGAGCGCGGCGCGGGCGGCCTGCGGGGTGCCCGCGTCGACGCCGAGGGCGGCCAGGACGCGGACGACCGCGGCGGCCGAGGCCGTCACCGTGCGGTCCGGCGAGGGCCGGTAGGAGGTCGCCACGCCGTGCAGTCCGGCGAGGCGGGCCAGGTCTTCGTCGCAGGGGTCGGCCGGCCGGGGTGCGGTCATCTACGGCCTCATGAAGTCGGGGTCCGCGGCGGCGAGGGGCGGCTCGCTGGTGAGGGGCGGTTCGCTGGTCAGCGGTTCGGCGTAGGGCAGCGGCGGCTCGCTGGTCAGCGGGGCCTCGGCGCAGGTTCCCTCCGCGCTGAACACGCACACGCGGGGCTCTTCCAGGACGGCGGAAACATCCGCCGGGCGTTTGGAACGGGCGGCCGGGAGCAGGGGGTACGTCGTTGCGACCACGGTGGCCTCCTTGTCGTCGAGATTCGGACGGGTTACTTGTGAGCCCTACCCAGCGGATGCGAGGACTCACATCTTCGGTCGCCCCGTCCCCCGCGAAGCCGGGTCCGCGAGCCTCGACGGCCTGCGCCTGCCGGTCGCGGCGTACCGCTTGTGCCGGCGGTCGGCGTCGCCGTCGGGCTGATGATCCTCTGGCTGCCCTTCGGCCGGCGTGCGGTGCGGGTCGCCCTTGCGGCCGTCGTCGCCGTGACAGGCGTGCTCGGCGCCCAGCGCACAGCACCGCGTCACGGTGATGCTGAGAAGCCACGACGTCGCTTCCTGAGGCGCCCGCGGCGTGCCGGCGGGGCCGACGGCGTCACGGCCGGCCCCGAGCCCTGTCCGCACCTGCGCGAAGGCCCGGATCGTCAGGCCGATATGCCGTCGATCCGGGCCATGGCGTCGTCCGCGCCGAACGGCTGCAAGTAGGGCAGCCAGCGCGGATCCCTGTGGCCGGTCCCGATGATGCGCCAGGCCAGACCGGTGGGCGGGGCCGGTTTGTGGCGCAGCCGCCAGCCGATCTCGACGAGATGCCGGTCGGCCTTGACATGGTTGCAGCGCCGGCAGGACGCCACGACGTTGTCCCACACGTGCTGGCCCCCGCGGCTGCGGGGGACGACGTGGTCGACGCTGGTCGCGACGCCACCGCAGTACATGCACCGGCCGCCGTCCCGCGCGAACAGCGCCCGCCGGGTGAGAGGAACGGGCCCCCGATAGGGGACCCGGACGAATCGCTTGAGCCGGACCACGCTGGGGGCGGGGACTGTGACGGTCGCGCTGTGCATGAAGGCGCCGGATTCCTCGAGGGAGACGGCCTTGTTCTCCAGGACGAGGACGAGCGCGCGGCGGAGCGGTACGACGCCGAGCGGCTCGTACGACGCGTTCAGGACCAGGACATGCGGCACGGATGCCTCCTCGGGCGTCGGCGGCGCGTGGCTCGCGCCGGGACGATCTGCAGTCAGTCTCCCCTCATGGCCGGTGGACGCGCCACCATCTCCCGGTAACGGGCTGGGAGTGTTTTCGACCACACGAGATGCATCCCCAGCTCGACGACCTGTTCAAGCGCGCGTGAACACGGTCTCTCCTTCGAGCATTCGGGCGATGCACACACAATGCCCCGTTAGTGTGGTGACCCTGCCCGCTCGGTGACCTTTTCGTGACCTAGGCCACCATGACCGCCGCGCCGGACGGAGCAGTGCAGCACCTGGAGGTACCTGCCGTGTCCTTGTCCGCCGTCCTACTGGCCGCCGGCCCGTCGCCCTCGCCGACCCCCTCGCAGTCGCCGACGGTGACGGTCCCGACGCTCCAGGACGCCCAGGAGAGCGCGACGAACGCCGCGAGCTGGGTCGAGCAGAACTGGTCGACGTGGCTCGCGATCGGTCTGCGGGTCCTGCTGATCGTCGTCATCGCCGGGATCCTGAGAGTGGTGGTGCGGCGGTCGATCACCAAGCTGATCGACCGGATGAACCGCACGGTCCAGGCGGTCGACGGCACGGCCCTCGGGGGGCTGCTGGTCAACGCCGAGCGGCGCCGCCAGCGCTCCCAGGCGATCGGCTCGGTGCTGCGCTCGGTGGCGAGCTTCCTGATCCTCGGCACGGCCGGGCTGATGGTCCTCGGCACCTTCGAGATCAACCTGGCGCCGCTGCTGGCGTCGGCCGGCGTCGCGGGCGTGGCCATCGGCTTCGGCGCCCGCAACCTGGTCACCGACTTCCTCTCCGGCGTGTTCATGATCCTGGAGGACCAGTACGGCGTCGGCGACCAGATCGACGCGGGCGTCGCCACCGGCGAGGTCATCGAGGTGGGCCTCAGGGTGACCAAGCTGCGCGGCGACAGCGGCGAGATCTGGTACGTCCGCAACGGCGAGGTCAAGCGCATCGGCAACCTCTCGCAGGGCTGGGCGACGGCCGGCGTCGACGTGACGGTGAAGGCGAACGAGGACCTCGACCGGGTCAAGGCCACGCTGAACGAGGTCGCCGAGAAGATGAGCAAGGAAGAACCCTGGAACGAGCTCCTGTGGAGCCCGATCGAGGTGCTCGGCCTGGACAGCGTGCTGCTGGACTCGATGGTGGTCCGGGTCTCCGCCAAGACGATGCCCGGCAAGTCCCTCACCGTCGAGCGCGAGCTGCGCTGGCGGATCAAGCGGGCCTTCGACGCGGCCGACATCCGCATCGTCGGCGGCGCGACCGTCCCCCCGGAGGCCGACCCGGACGCCGACCCGACCGCCGCCGTGGCGGCCCCCTCGGTGTACGCCAACACCGCCTCCGCGCAGGCCCAGGCGGCCACCCCGCTCGCTCAGCCGGGAGCGGCGGCCCCCATGAAGTGACCTGAAACAGCACGCCCGTTCGGGCTCTCGCACCGGCGCCCCCTCCCCCGCGCCCGGAACCGGACAGCCGCTCACCGCGTGTTCACCCTCAGCGGTGACTTGCGATCTGATCAAGATCCAGCCAAGCCCGGTGCGCGCTGCCGTGCTTTGTGGCGATACTTGCGGCGACACATGACCATGGGGGAGGTCAGCCAGTGACACACCCGCCGAAGAGCAGCACGGCGCCACCGGGATCCGGCATGCCCACCATGCCGGCCGTCCCGCCCCAGCCGGGGCCCAGCGAGCCCCTCACCCCCGTCACCGCCCGGCCGCCGGGCACGCCCGCGCGCCGTACCGCGTTCGCCGAGGGCGTCGACCGGGTGCGCGCCGCCGCGACGACCGAGCCGGGCCGGCTGCGGATCATCGGCGCCGTGCTCGCCGTCCTCGTCGTCGCCTTCGGAGCCGTCACCGCCTGGCAGATGACGGAACGCGCGGCCGCCGCCGACGACGTGCTGAACAAGAGCCAGCCGCTGACCTCGGCGGCCGCCTCCATCTACCGCTCCCTCGCCGACGCCAACACCACCGCCTCCGGCGGTTTCCTGGCGGGCGGCCAGGAGAGCGCCGAGTCCCGCAAGCGCTACGAGGACGACATCGACACGGCCGCCGCGGGGCTCGTCACCGCCGCGAGCAACGCCGACCCCGGCTCCCCCTCCACCGCCGCGATCACCAAGCTGAACAAGCTCCTCCCGGAGTACAAGGGCCTGGTCGAGCGCGCCCGCACCTACAACCGGCAGGGCTTCCCCGTCGGCGGCGCCTACCTGCGCTACGCCAACCAGAAGATGCAGCAGGAGATGCTCCCGGCGGCCGAGGACCTCTACAAGAAGGAGAACCAGCGCCTCCAGGACGACTACGCCGACGCCAGGCCCTATCCGTGGGCGGCGATCGCGCTGGGCGTCCTGGCGCTGGCCGCGCTGGCATGGATGCAGCACCGCACCTACCGCCGTACCAACCGGGTGTTCAACCACGGCCTGGTCGCCGCCACCGCGACCGCCACCGTCGTGCTGCTGTGGCTGGTCGTCGGCCACAGCCTGGCCCGGGCGGGCCTGAACGACTCCTACGAGCACGGCGTGCGTTCCCTGAACGTCCTGCACGACGCCCGGATCGCCTCCCTCAAGGCGCGCGGCGACGAGAACCTCACCCTGGTGGCCCGCGGCGCCGAGACCGTCAAGGTGACCGCGGACGGCGAGGAGTTGACGCTCGACGCCTACGACCACGGCTTCACCGAGAACATCGCCGCCCTCGGCAAGGGCCTCGCCGCCGCGGCGAGACTCGCCGACGACCAGGCGGGCGAGAAGCCGGTCACCTCGGCCGAGGGCAACATGGCGGAGTGGCGCAAGCGCCACACCGCGGCCCGCGCCCAGGACGACAACGGCAACTACGAACAGGCGCTCGCCCTCGTGATCGGCGCCAAGGGCGCGACCGGCGAGTGCTTCGACAGCGTGGACGCCAACCTGGCGAGGGCGCTCACCCACGAGCAGAACGAGTTCAGGCAGGCGGCCGGCGACGGCCGGGACGCGATGGGCGGTCTGCCGCTGGGCGCGGCCGTCCTCGCCGTCCTGGGCGCGGCGGGCGCCGTCCTCGGCATCGGCCGCAGGCTGTCGGAGTACCGGTGAAAGGGGGCGTGACGATGCATGTGCGACGAATGCGGGCCGGCCTGAAGGGCTGGGGCGGAGTAGGCGCGATGGCGATCGTGTGCGCCCTGGCGCTGGCCTTCGCGCTGCTGCTGCCGTGGACCCAGTCCCACGGCGGCGGCGCCGCCGGGGCGGGCGGCCGGGGCCTGGCCGAGGCCGGTCAGGCGGTCGACGCGGCGTGCAAGGACCCGGAGAAGCAGACCCTCGCGCCGTCGGCCGCGGACGGACCGACGATCAGCGCGATCAAGGCCCGGCAGGGCGAGAAGCGCAAGCTGGTCGTCGGCGTCGACCAGAACAGCTACCGGTGGGGTTACCGCGACCCGAACAACTCCGGTGCGGCGCTGGAGGGTTTCGACATCGACCTGGTGCGCCGCATCGCCCAGGACATCCTCGGCGACCCGGACGCCGTCCAGTTCAAGGCGATCCCGACCAACCAGCGCATCCCCGCGATCCAGGAGGGCCGGGTCGACATGGTCGTGCGCACCATGACGATCAGCTGCGCCCGCATCAAGGACGTCGCGTTCTCCGCTCCGTACTTCAGGACGGGTCAGCAGGTCCTCGCCCCCAAGTCCTCGACGGTCACCGGCTACGACGCCTCGCTGGCGAGGAAGCGGATCTGCACCGCGGCCGGTTCGACCGCCAACACCAAGCTCACCGACGACCGCCGGGCGGGCCGGCTGGCAGCGAGCGCCGACATCTCCACCACCGTCCCCAACCAGCTCGACTGCCTGGTGCGGTTGCAGCTCGGCGAGGTCGACGCGGTGGTCACCGACGGCGCGCTCGCCGCGAGCCAGGCCGCGCAGGATCCGACGGTGGAGCTCAAGGGCAACCCGTTCACAGCCGAGTACTACGGGGTGGCGATGAAGAAGGACGCCGACGACCTGGTGCGCCGGGTCAACCAGATCCTCGAGCGGTACCGGGCCGACGGCTGGCAGGCGTCGTACGACAAGTGGCTCTCGGCGACACTGGGGGCGAACGCGGCGACGTCGACGCCGCCCGCGCCGACGCAGTACCTGCGCACCGGCTGACCGGCCGGCCGCGGGCACGGACCGAGTGAACGACCGACTCAGCAGCGAGAGGTGATCGATGGGCGTCACGGGACCCCCCGGGCCGGTGATGGACCGGGACGAGGTCGACCGTGCGCTGGCGCGGCTCGGCGCGGAGCACGAGGCGATCGAGACCTCCCTCCTCGCCCTGCAGGACCACGCGGGCCGCAGGCTCCTCGAAGGCGCGCGCCTGACCGGCGTCACCGAGGAGCGCTGGACGGCCGCGGAGGCGTCGATCACGCTGCTGTGGGCCTGCTTCGACGCCTACTCGGGCGCGTTGCGCTCCGCCCGGGAGATCCGCTCGCGGCGCCGCTGGTCCAGCCGTGAGGACCTGGTGGAGCTGACCGAGCTGCTGCGCGGCGAGTCCGTCACCGTGGCGGGGTCGGCGCTGGCCTCCGCGCCCACGCTCCACGGCACGGGCCGGCTCAGCCAGAGCTTCTCGCTGGCCGCGCTCGTCGAGCGGATGAACGAGCTGTACGCCTCCTCCCTCGACATGGTCGTCGCCGCCGACGCGGTGTGGTCGGCGCTGCCCGCCCGGATCGATCTGCTGGCCGCGGAGCTCCAGCGCACCCGGCAGCTCGCTCACTCCGTCGGGGTGCGCCCGGGCGAGCATCCGGCGGGCGACGACCTGGAGCGCATCACCGGCACCCTGACGCAGCTGCGCGAGCAGGTGATCAGCGACCCGCTGGCCTTCTGGACGCCCGCGCAGGGCAGTTCGGCTCCCGGCGGCGGCCGCCCCGACACCACGGTCTACGACCGCCAGGCGCGGGCGCTGGAGGACGTACGCCGGGAGATCGACGCCGTGCTGACGGTCCGTCAGGACGCGGAGAAGCGGCTGGTGCGGCTGCGGGACGTCCTCTCGCGCGCGGACCGCACGCTCGCGGAGGCGCGGACCGCGCGCGGCGAGGTGCTGGCGAAGATCGCGGCGACGGAGGTGCCGGTGGTCAGCGGCCCGCCGACCGCGCTCCAGGAGCAGCTGGCGACGGCCGCCGAGTACCGCAGGCAGGCCCAGTGGAACCGGCTGTCCCCGCTGCTGGAGTCGCTGGAGGAGAAGGCGGACGACGAACTGCTGCGCGCCCGCGAGTCGTTGACCGCGGTCACCGCGCCGCTGGCGGTCCGCGCGGAGCTGCGCGGCCGTCTCGACGCGTACAAGGCGAAGGTCGCCCGGCACGGCCTCGCGGAGGACCCGTTCCTCATCGAGCGCTACGACGCGGCCCGGCGGATGCTGTGGAGCGCGCCCTGCGATCTGCGCGTCGCCGAACAGGCCGTGCTGCGCTACCAGCAGGCGGCCGCCGAACTGCTCGCCGCGCCGAGCGTGCCGGAGCAGGGCGAGCCCGAGGACCACAGGGGGGCGAGGTCATGAGTCAGGCAGGCCAGACATGCCAGCGGCCGGGCTGCGACGGGTCGTACGACGACGTGGGCGGCGGCGAACTGTACTGCGACACCTGCGGTCTGGCCCCCGTCGTCTCGGCGGGCTCGCCGGCGTCCTCGGCGGGCGGTGGCAAGGTCGGCGCGGGGAGCGGCAGTTCGCGCTCCAGCGCGCGCAGCGCCCGCAGCTCGCGTACGTCCTCGCAGTCGTCGAAGTCGCGCCGCTCGGTGTCCGGGCGGCTCTCCCGCTCGCTCTCGGGGGCCTCGACGGGCCGCTCGGTGTCGGTGCGCAGCTCCGGCTCCACGGCGGGCTCCTCGGGGCGGGCTCGGCTGGGCGTCGGGCTGGTCGCGGTGCCGCAGGTGCCGAGGCCGGACCCGCGCGCGATGGTCCTCGACAACCCCGAGGTGCCCGAGCGCAAGCGGTTCTGCTCGCGCTCCGACTGCGGTGCCCCGGTGGGCCGTTCGCGCGGTGAGCGGCCCGGGCGCACGGAGGGCTTCTGCACCAAGTGCGGCCACCCGTACTCCTTCGTGCCGAAGTTGAAGGCCGGCGACGTCGTGCACGGCCAGTACGAGGTCGTGGGCTGTCTCGCGCACGGCGGTCTGGGCTGGATCTACCTCGCCGTGGACCGCGCGGTCTCCGACCGCTGGGTGGTGCTCAAGGGCCTGCTGGACACCGGCGACCAGGACGCGATGGCCGCGGCGATCTCGGAGCGGCGCTTCCTCGCCGAGATCGAGCACGCCAACATCGTGCGGATCTACAACTTCGTCGAGCACCTCGACCAGCGCACCGGCTCGCTGGACGGCTACATCGTCATGGAGTACGTCGGCGGCAAGTCCCTCAAGGAGATCGCCAACGCCCGCCGCACGGCGGACGGCAAGCGCGACCCCCTGCCGGTGGAACAGGCGTGCGCGTACGGCATCGAGGCGCTGGAGGCGCTCGGCCATCTGCACAGCCGCAACCTGCTGTACTGCGACTTCAAGGTCGACAACGCCATCCAGACCGAGGACCAGCTCAAGCTGATCGACATGGGCGCGGTGCGCCGCATGGACGACGACGAGTCGGCGATCTACGGCACGGTCGGCTACCAGGCGCCCGAGGTCGCCGACGTCGGCCCGTCCGTCGCCAGTGACCTGTACACCGTCGGCCGTACGCTCGCCGTCCTCACCTTCGACTTCCAGGGCTACACCACCGCCTACGCCGACTCGCTGCCGGACCCGGACAGCATCGAGGTGTTCCGCCGGTACGAGTCGTTCTACCGGCTGCTGGTCCGCTCCACCGACCCCGACCCGGCCCGCCGGTTCGCCTCCGCGCAGGAGATGGCCGAGCAGCTGACGGGCGTGCTGCGCGAGGTCGTCTCGCTGCAGACCGGGCGGGCGAGGCCCGCGCTGTCCACGTTGTTCGGGTCCGAGATCAGGGCCACCGACACGGAGTTGTTCCCGCGACTGGACACAGAGGTGAGCCGGCTGGGGGCGCGCGCGAAGACGTCCCCCGTCGGGCCCGGTACCGCCTCCGCCGCAGCGCCGTCCCTGGTCCGGGCCGTGGACGCGCCCGCCGCCGCGCTCGCACTGCCCGTCCCGCACGTCGACCCGTCCGACCCCAACGCGGGCTTCCTGGCAGGCCTGTTGACCTCCGCGCCGGGTGAGCTGATCACCGCTCTCGCGGCCGCGCCGGCGCCGTCCGTGGAGACCCGGCTGCGGCAGGTCCGCGCGCGGCTGGAGAACGGCGACTTCGACGCCGCCGTCGCCGCCCTGACCCAGCTGGAGGGCGAACGGCCCGACGACTGGCGGGTGGTGTGGTACCGGGGCGTGGCCTGTCTGGTCACCGGCGACCACGAGGGCGCCGCGCTCGCCTTCGACGCGATCTACGACGCCTTCCCGGGCGAGCCCGCGCCCAAGCTGGCGCTCGGGCTGTGCGCGGAGGTGCTGGGCCAGTTGGACAACGCAGCCGAGTACTACGGCCTCGTCTGGTCGACCGACCCGAGCTATGTGAGCGCGGCGTTCGGGCTGGCCCGCGTGCAGCTCGCGGCGGGCGACCGCGGGCGCGCCGTGAGGACGTTGGAGTCGGTGCCGGAGTCCTCCATCCACTACACCGCCGCCCGGGTCGCGGCCGTGCGGGCCCGCCTCCGGCAGCGGACGGCGGCCGCGTCCGACGTACCCTTCCTGGAAGACCTCACCGCCGCCGCGGCACAGGTCGAGGCGCTGGACGCGTACGGGCTGGACGCGACGCGGCGCGAGCAGCTGTCGGCCGAGGTGCTCGGTTCGGCCCTGGACTGGATACTCTCCGGTGGCCAGGGCGGCCCCGGCGCCCGGCGGGTGCTGCTCGGCAGCGACCTGGACGAGCGGGGGCTCCGCTTCGGCCTGGAGCGCTCGTACCGCACGCTGGCCCGGCTGGCGACCGGCGGTGAGGAGAGAATCGACCTGGTGGAACGTGCCAACCGTTACCGCCCCCGGACGTGGGTGTAGTTGATGTCCCAGATGCCCCGGCAGGCCGCCCTGCCGACCTGTCCGAGCTGCACGGAGCCGCTCGAAGCGACCGACCGCTTCTGCGGCGCCTGCGGCTTCGACCTGTCCTCCCCGCCACCGCACGCGGTCGACAGTCCCACGCTGACCATGAGCGGGCGGGGAGCGGGCAGAGGGTTCGACGGGGCGCCGTACACGGGGACCCCGTCGCCGGGGACCGATCTCCCGCAACCGCCGGGCGCGGGCGCGGAGTTCCAGGTCCGGGGAGTGCCGGCGGCTCGGGCGCAACTTCGGGACGTGTCCCACGACGCGGCGGGAGCGGGGTCCACCCGAGCGCCGTCTGCAGGGTCGGAGGTGAGTGGCTTGGCTCAGTCGGATGCGGGCGGGCACGGGGAGCCGTCGTCGGGAGCGGGCGCGCCGGGAGGCGGGTCGCCCCAGGGCGGGGCGCCGATGCCGCCCGGTTCCCCGGCGCCGGCCGGCGGGCAGGCCGGGCCGGGGCCGCACACGTCGCCCGGCGGTGTCGTGCCGCACGGCGGGCAGGTGCCCCCGGGGGCGGACGGGGCCCCCGCCGTGCCGGCCGCGGGACAGGGCTCCGGGGTGCGGTTCGACCGGCCGGCCGAGCCCGAGGAATACCCGCTGCAGGCCCCCGATCCCCGGGTGGCCGCCGAGGCCGTCAAGGTGTGCGTGGCCTGCCGGGCGGGCCGGGTCGACGACGACGGCTACTGCGAGAACTGCGGCCACGCCCAGCCCCGCGAACGCGACCACATGGAGCAGGAGGCGGGCCCGGTCGCCGCCGTCAGCGACCGCGGCCTGCGCCACCACCGCAACGAGGACGCCTTCGGCATCGGCCGGACCGCGCTGCCCGACGGCGCCCCCGCGCTCGTCGCGATCGTCTGCGACGGCGTGTCCTCCGCGACCCGCCCCGACGACGCCTCGCTCGCGGCCTCCCAGGCGGCCAGCCGCTCGGTGCTGGCCGCCCTGCCGCAGGGCACGCACCCGCAGCAGGCCATGCACGAGGCGATCGTCGCCGCCTCCCACGCCGTCAACGCCCTCGCCCAGGAACCGGCCACCGCCCGCGAGCACGCCCCGCACCAGAACGCCCCCGCCTGCACCATCGTCGGCGCGATCGTCACCGCAGGCCTGCTGGTCGTCGGCTGGGTCGGCGACAGCCGCGTCTACTGGGTGCCGGCGGACCGCAGTTCGGCCCCGGCCCGGCTCACCGAGGACGACTCCTGGGCCGCCCAGATGGTCGCCGCGGGCCTGATGAACGAGGCCGAGGCGTACGCCGACGACCGCGCCCACGCGATCACCGGCTGGCTGGGCGCGGACGCCTACGAACTGGAGCCGCACACGGCCGCGTTCAAACCCGACCGGCCCGGTGTGGTCGTCGTGTGCACCGACGGCCTGTGGAACTACGCGGAGGCCGCCGAGGAGATGGCCGAGGCGCTGCCCCTCGACGCCTCGGTACGGCCGCTGCACAGCGCCCGCGTCCTGGTCGGACACGCGCTCGACGGGGGCGGGCACGACAACGTAACAGTGGCCGTCGTCCCGTTCCCCGCCCCCGCCCAGGGGGCAGGATCGGCCTGAGGCCGCGCGCTGGACGCGACTCGGCGCGCACAGCCGTACACCTGGCTCATGACACGGGGAAGCCGGGCGGACCGGAGGGGACCGGTCCGCCCACAGTCGTCACCCCACGGCCGTGGGGTTCGCGAGGGGGATGTGAGTAGGCATGGCCAATTTCTCGAAGTCGAACGTGCCGCAGTTCTCGGTGGACGTCTACCAGAACGAGTACCTGCCGGAGGGCGGCCGCGAGGTCAACGCGATCGTGACGGTCAGCGCCACCGGCGGCGGCACGGTCGGCACCGCCGTCTCCGCGCCGCACCTGTACTCGCCCGGCGAGGGCCCGTCCGCCGCCGTGGCGATCATGGTGGACTGCTCGGGATCGATGGACTACCCGCCCACCAAGATGCGCAACGCCCGGGACGCCACGGCCGCCGCGGTCGACACCTTGCGCGACGGCGTGCACTTCGCGGTGATCGGCGGCACGCACGTGGCCAAGGAGGTGTATCCGGGCGGCGGCCGTCTCGCGGTCGCAGACGCCCGCACCCGCGAGGAGGCCAAGAAGGCCCTGCGCCGGCTCAGCGCGGGCGGCGGCACCGCGATCGGCACCTGGCTGCGGCTGGCCGACCGGCTGCTGTCCACCACCGACGTCGCCATCCGGCACGGCATCCTGCTCACCGACGGCCGCAACGAGCACGAGTCGCCCAAGGATCTCAAGGCGGCCCTCGACTCCTGCGCCGGCCGTTTCACGTGTGACGCCCGCGGCGTGGGCACCGACTGGGAAGTGAAAGAAGTCACAGGGATCGCCTCCGCCCTGCTCGGCACCGCCGACATCGTCGCCGACCCGGCCGGCCTCGCCGCCGACTTCACGCAGATGATGGAGACGGCGATGGGCAAGGAGGTCGCGGACGTCGCCCTGCGGCTGTGGACCCCGGTCGGCACCACGATCAAGTTCGTCAAGCAAGTCGCCCCGACGGTCGCGGAGTTGACCGACCGCCGCACCGAGTCCGGTCCGCGCTCCGGGGACTACCCCACCGGCTCCTGGGGCGACGAGTCCCGCGACTACCACGTGTGCGTCGAGGTCCCGGCCGCCCACATCGGCCAGGAGATGCTGGCCGCACGGGTCTCCCTGGTCATCCCGCAGCCCGAGGGGGCGGCGCAGAGCCTGGGCGCGCAGGGCCTCGTGAGAGCCGTGTGGACCGACGACATGGCCGCCTCCACCTCCATCAACCCGCAGGTCGCGCACTACACGGGTCAGGCGGAACTGGCCCAGGCGATCCAGCAGGGACTGGACCTGCGCAAAGCGGGTGATATGGATGGAGCGACGGCCAAACTGGGCAGGGCGGTCCAGCTCGCGAGCGCGTCGGGCAACGCGGATACTGCGAAACTGCTTGCGAAGGTGGTGGACGTGGTCGATGCCACGACAGGTACTGTGCGACTGAAGACGAAGGTCGCGGAGGCCGACGAGATGACGCTCGAAACCCGGTCCACCAAGACTGTCCGTGTGAAGAAGTGACCTGGTCCGACGCCAGTGGGACGCAGAAGGAAGGGGGACGCGCCGACATGCCGACCTGCCCGAACGGACACCAGTCGGGTTCCGACGACTGGTGCGAGGTCTGCGGTCACCGCATGGCCGGTGCCGTACCCCCGCCTACGCCCCCGCCCCCTCCGGCCGGCGGGGGGTACGGCTTCCCGCCGGCCCCGCCCGGCCCCGGCGGCCGTCAGCAGCCCGGTGTGCCGACCGAGCCCGAGCTGTGCCCGCAGTGCCGCACGCCGCGTGAGGGCGGTGCGCCGTTCTGCGAGGAGTGCCGCTGGAACTTCCTGACCAACACGGCGACCTCGTACACCCCGGCCGCGCCGCGTCCGGGCGGGCCCGGTGGCGTGGGTGGTCCTGGTGGCGCGGGTGGACCTGGTGGGCCTGGTGGCCCCGCGGGTCCGGGCGGGCCCCGCGGGGGCTTCGGCGGTCCGGGGGCCGGCCCCGGCGGGCCCGGGGGCCCAGGCTTCGGCGGTCCCGGTGGGCCTGGTGGTCCCGGCGGTCCCGGCGGGCCCGGGCGTCCCGGTGGTCCCGGTGGTCCCGGCGGTGGTCCGGGTGAGCGGTTCCAGCCGCCGCCCCCGTCGTTCGGTGGCAGCGACTCCTTCGAGTACCAGAGCTCCCGTCCTTCCCAGGTGAACCGTCCCGCCGAGCCGATCCCGCCGGGCCCGCCGTTCGGCGGCGAGCCGTCGCGCCCGCAGGGCCAGGGCGGCCCGGGCGGCGGACAGCCCCCGTTCGGCCGCGAGCCCTCCGGCTCGGGCGGCGACCCCTTCAGGCGCGGCCCCGCCGACCCGGGCGGTCCTTCCGGCCCCTCCGGCAACCCCTTCGGGCGGGAGCCCTCCGGCGGTCCGGGCGGCGATCCGTTCCGGCGCGATCCCTCCGCCCCCTCTCCCGGTGACCCGTTCCGGCGGGAGCCCTCGGGCGGCCCGTCCGGCGACCTCTTCTCGCGTGGGCCGTCCGCGCCGGGCGGCCGTCCTCCGGGTCCGCCCGGCGCGGGTCCCTCCGGTCCCGGCGGCGGCCCGGGCGGTCCGTCCGGCTTCGGCGGTCCCGGTGGCCCGGGCGGTTCGGGCGGCCCAGGCGGCCCGGGCGGCCCGGGTACGGGTCCCGGCGGTCCCGGCATTCCGCAGGCCTACCAGCCGTCCGGCTTCCCGCAGGAGACCGGCCGGACGCAGCCGGGCGGCGGTCCGTCCGCTCCCCCCGGGCAGCCCTTCGGCGGCGGTGACGACGACTGGGTGCTCTCCCCGCCGTCGCACACCGGCCCGAGCGGACCCGGTGGACCAGGTGGTCCCGGCGGTGCACAGGGCGGCGGCTACGGCTACCCCCAGACCGGCGCGACGCAGGCCCCGCCCCCGTCCGGCCCGGCGTTCCCGCAGCAGCCTGCGACGTGGACGGCGACGATAGGCCCCGACCGCGAGTACTTCATGGCGATGATGCACCGCTCGGGTCCCGAGGCCGCCGGCCTGAACCTGCCCGCGTACTCCCCCGAGCAGCAGCGCACGCTCACCGGCAACCAGATCACCATCGGCCGCCGGCGCCACTCCACCGGCGAGACCCCAGACATCGACCTGTCGGTGCCGCCGGAGGACCCGGGCGTCTCGCACCAGCACGCGGTGCTGGTGCAGCAGCCGGACGGCAGCTGGGCGGTCGTCGACCAGAACTCGACGAACGGCACGACGGTCAACGGCGGCGAGGAGCCCATCCAGCCGTTCGTGCCGGTGCCGCTGCGGGACGGCGACCGCGTGCACGTCGGCGCGTGGACGACGATCACGGTCCGCCGGGGTTAGGTCCCTTCCCGGGGTCGGGTCCCTGGCCGGGGTCCGACCCCTGCGCGGCGACCGGTTCCGACCCGAGCGGTTCCGACCCGAGCGGTGCCGGGAGGGCCCAGGCGTACGGACCGTCGGGGGCGTCCAGCCACGCCCACGCGTGCTCGCCGTCGACCGTGACGCCGTACCGCTCCCGCCCGGGCCTGTCCTCCCGTTCCCACAGCGCGTACGCCGCCTGCGGGTCGAGGGCGCCCCGGGTCAGGGTCAGCAGGAACCGGAACAGGTCGCTCTCCCGGGCCCGCTGCGGCACCCCGCCCAGCGGCACCGGTTCCGGCTCGGGCCGCCCGCCCCCGCGCAACGGCACGAAGTAGGCCGGGGTGTGCAGGAAGCGACCCTCGGCGTGCGCGGCGTCGTGGACCGTGAGCGCGACCAGGCCGGTGGCCAGCGGCGCGAGCACGAGCCCGCCCGGACGGCACTGGGCCGTCCACGCGCGCGGGATCGTCGTCAGGGTGCACGTCGCGATGATCCGGTCGAAGGGCGCCCGCTCCGGCACCCCGCGCGCCCCGTCACCGGTGACGACGGCCGGATGGTGGCCGGCCTCGGCGAGATGCCGGCGCGCCGACTCGGTGATCTCCGGGTCCAGGTCGACGGTGGTCACGTTCTCCTCGCCGAGCCGGTACGACAGCAGCGCCGCGTTGTAGCCGGTGCCGGCGCCGATCTCCAGCACCCGGTCGCCGTTCCCGACCCGCAGCGCGGCCAGCATCAGCGCCATCAGGGAGGGCTGGCTGCTGGAGGACAGCAGCTCGCCGTCACGCACCCGGGTGGCCAGCGGGACGTCCTCGTACGCGCCCCGCAGCCAGCGCTCACGGCTGCGCGGGTCCGGGCTCCCGGCCCACCGCCGCTCGTAGCCGCGGGGGCCGGCCACGTAGTAGTACGGCACGAAGAGGTGGCGCGGCACCGCCGCGAAGGCCTCCATCCACCCCGGGTCGGCCGCGAAGGCCCCGTCGGCCTCGATCCGACGCACCATCGCCGCCCGCTCCGACGCGGCGAGCACCGCGAACTCCCCGCCGCCGTCGCCGAGCGCGTCCATGCCCATGCCTCCACTGTCCTGCGGCGGAAGGCCTCGCGCGAACATTGCAGCTCGCTCAGGACCGCCGGGTCCTAGGGCTGGAGACCTCGGTCGGCGCGTCTGAGAGCATGGAGGGCGTGAAAGAGATTCGGCGCGGCACGCTTCAGGAGCAGACCTTCTACGAGCAGGTCGGCGGGGAGGAGACCTTCCGCCGGCTGGTCCACCGTTTCTACGCGGGAGTGGCCGAGGACCCGGTCCTGCGGCCCATGTACCCCGAGGAGGACCTGGGCCCGGCGGAGGAGCGCCTGGTGCTGTTCCTGATGCAGTACTGGGGCGGCCCGACGACGTACAGCGAGAACCGCGGCCATCCGCGGCTGCGGATGCGCCACGCCCCGTTCACCGTCGACCGGGCGGCGCACGACGCCTGGCTGAAGCACATGCGGGACGCGGTGGACAGCCTCGGGCTCTCCGAGGAGCACGAGCAGACGCTGTGGAACTACCTGACGTACGCGGCGGCGTCGATGGTGAACACCCCGGAGTGAACGGGCCGGGACCGGCCGGGCCTTGGACTGGCCGGGCTGGGGTTGGCCGGGCTGGGGCCGAGGCTGAACGAACCCGTCAGGGCGCCCGCTTCAGCGCACGCTGAGGCCCAGTCCCCCGGTCCCCGCCCGCCGTACGGCGATCGACCCGTACGGCGTCCGCAGCCGCAGCCATGCCCCGGACGAGAAGAGTCCCGCGTCCTGCGCAGCGCCCCGTGTCCCGCCCGCGGCGGCCGGGCCGACGGTCGGCCGCAGGAAGCCGAGGGCCTGGGCGGCGTGCACCGCCCGCACGGGGAGCCCGGTGTCGCCGACCGTCCGGGACCAGATGTCGCGGCCGATCCGGTCGAGTTCGGCCCGGGTACGCCGCTCGGGCGCCAGCTCCTCCGTGCGCCGCCGGAACTCGCCGACCGCCGCGCCGACCATCGCCCGCAGCTCGCCGGCCGCCGGAAGCCCGGCCTCGGGACGCCAGTCGCCGCGCGGCGGCAGCACGCCCGCCCACGGCGGTCCTGTGACCGCGGCGGGCACGGCCGCGGTCGCCGCCGTCTCCGCCACGCCCTCCAGCAGCTCACCGGCGGACACCGTCACGTCGAGCGTGACGTCCAGCCCGCTCTCGAACGGCTTCGCCAGCCCCACCGCGCGCACCGCCAGCACCTCGAAGGACGGCGGCCGTCCGAAGACGGCGAGCGCGGTGCCGGCCGCCTGGAGGCGGACCGCGGCGGAACGGTCGTAGTGGAGCAGCCGGGAGAGGAAGGCCGCGAGGTCCGCCGCCTCCCCCTCGTCTGCGAGGTGGAGCACCGTCATGCGGCGACGGCCTCCTCGGCGTCGTCCCGGTACTCCGCCAGGAACTCCCGTTCCTCGGCCGTGATGCGGCGCGGGCGCTGTGCCGCGAAGTCGAACGGCACGATCACCGTCGAGGCGGTGACGTAGACGTGGTCGCCGTCCTTCACCTCGTAGGCGATGGTGAAGGACGCCGCCTTGACCTCCGTGACCCACAGCTCGATGTCCACGGGCGTGTGCCGGTGTACGAGCTGTCGCTTGTAGTCGATCTCGTGGCGCGCCACCACGGACCCCTGCTGGAAGTCCTTCTCCGGGCGGAACAGGAAGTCGATACGGGCTTCCTCCAGGTAGCGGAGGAAGACCACGTTGTTGACGTGGCCGTACGCGTCCATGTCCGCCCAGCGCAGCGGGCAGCGGTAGATGTGCCGCAAGACCGATCAGCCCCGGGTCAGCTTCTTGTAGGTGGCACGGTGCGGACGCGCGGCGTCCGGTCCGAGCCGCTCGATCTTGTTCTTCTCGTACGACTCGAAGTTGCCCTCGAACCAGAACCACTTGGAGTCGCCCTCGTAGGCGAGGATGTGCGTGGCGACCCGGTCGAGGAACCAGCGGTCGTGGGAGACGACGACGGCGCAGCCGGGGAACTCCAGCAGCGCGTTCTCCAGCGAGGACAGCGTCTCGACGTCGAGGTCGTTGGTCGGCTCGTCGAGGAGCAGCAGGTTGCCGCCCTGCTTGAGAGTGAGCGCGAGGTTGAGGCGGTTGCGCTCACCGCCGGAGAGCACGCCGGCCGGCTTCTGCTGGTCGGGGCCCTTGAAGCCGAAGGCCGAGACGTAGGCGCGGCTCGGCATCTCCACCTGGCCGACGTTGATGTAGTCGAGCTCGTCGGAGACGACCGCCCAGAGGGTCTTCTTCGGGTCGATGTTCTCGCGGCTCTGGTCGACGTAGGAGATCTTGACGGTCTCGCCGACCTTGATGTCGCCGGCGTCGGGCGTCTCGAGCCCCTGGATCATCTTGAACAGCGTGGTCTTGCCGGCGCCGTTCGGGCCGATGACGCCGACGATGCCGTTGCGCGGCAGGGTGAAGCTCAGGTCGTCGATGAGGACCTTCTCACCGAAGGCCTTGTTCAGCTTGCTGACCTCGACGACGACGTTGCCCAGGCGCGGGCCCGGCGGGATCTGGATCTCCTCGAAGTCCAGCTTCCGCATCTTCTCGGCCTCGGCCGCCATCTCCTCGTAGCGGGCGAGACGCGCCTTGGACTTGGCCTGACGCCCCTTGGCGTTGGACCGCACCCACTCCAGCTCTTCCTTGAGCCGCTTGGCGCGCTTGGCGTCCTTCTGGCCCTCGACCTTCAGACGGGTCTGCTTGGTCTCCAGGTAGGTGGAGTAGTTGCCCTCGTAGGGGTAGGCGCGACCGCGGTCGAGCTCGAGGATCCACTCGGCGACGTTGTCGAGGAAGTACCGGTCGTGGGTGATCGCCACGACGGTGCCCGGGTACTTGGCGAGGTGCTGCTCCAGCCAGTTCACGGACTCGGCGTCGAGGTGGTTGGTGGGCTCGTCGAGAAGCAGCAGGTCGGGCTGCTCCAGCAGGAGCTTGCAGAGCGCGACGCGGCGCTTCTCACCACCGGAGAGGTTGACGACCCGCCAGTCGCCCGGGGGGCACCCGAGCGCGTCCATGGCCTGCTCGAGCTGGGCGTCGAGATCCCAGGCGTTGGCGTGGTCGAGCTCCTCCTGGAGCTTGCCCATCTCGTCGAGCAGCGCGTCGGAGTAGTCGGTCGCCATCAGCTCGGCGATCTCGTTGAACCGGTCGAGCTTGCCCTTGACCTCGGCGACGCCCTCCTGGACGTTCTCCAGGACGGTCTTCTCGTCGTTCAGCTTGGGCTCCTGCATCAGGATGCCGACGCTGTACCCGGGCGAGATGAACGCGTCACCGTTCGAGGGCTGCTCCAGCCCCGCCATGATCTTCAGAACGGTCGACTTACCGGCGCCGTTCGGGCCGACCACACCGATCTTCGCGCCGGGCAGGAAGTTCAGCGAGACGTCGTCAAGGATGACCTTGTCGCCGTGTGCCTTGCGCGTCTTGCGCATGGTGTAGATGTACTCAGCCAAGAGAAACCGTCCGGCAGCTTGAAATCTGGCAGTGGGCAGATACACCCCATCTTGCCGGACGGCCACCCCTGGGGGGAAACCCGTCCGGGTCGGGGGCTGTGAGCTGGCGTTTCGCTGGTGGCCCCTCCGGCTCGCCTGTCACTTTCGGTCACCGTCGGTCGGCCTCGGGCAACCTCGCACGGCCCAGAGACGGCCCAGGATTGATCATCACCGTTCGGCCGGTTGTCGACGACGGACACCTTCGACGCCGCCCGCCTGAACCTCAGCCGACGACACCGACGCGCGGCACCCCGGTCCCTTCGGCGAGCTTCACCAGTTCCGGGCCGGTGACGTCGGGGACGGGCCACAGCTCGTAGTGCCCGCTCTCGGTGCGCCTCCGGTCGATGCCGTACAGCGCCTTGCTCAGGATCTCCCGGCAGGCGGTGTTCGTGACGTCAGTCGCGCGGGCCAGGCCGAGGACGTGCTCGTAGAACCACATGGAGGCCACAGCCTGGTCGCGGTCCTCGAGGTGCAGCGCGATCTCGGCGTCTGCCCGGCGGATGACGTCGGCCGCACGCTCGCTACTGAGGGCATCGTGCACACAGACGGTCCCCGGAAATTTCCGATCAACCCACTACTCGTATCTCAGAAGTCGCCGGGGACCTGGCCGGTGCCCGACAGGTACTCCTCGAGGGAGCCCTGTCGTGGTTGACCGGTCCTGTTTGCAATGACTACTCCGATTATGCGAGGTGGTCAAAGGATCCGGCGGACTGTCCCGCGCCGGCCTACTGCGGGGGGCGGATCAGGCGCCACGAGGCCCGGGCGCCATCCTGTCGGACGGCCACCCCTGGGGGAGGTGGGCGCCGACCTGGGCTTTCGCCGCCGCAGGTGGGGGCGGCTGTCCGGCGGCGGTCACTGAGGGGCGTCGTCGAGCGGTCCCGGGGGCCCGGCCGGTTCCTCAAGGCCCCCCGGCAGACCCCGGGGGGCGGGCGGCGCCGGGCGTGTGTCATACGTGAGGATTTTTCTGCGGGACGGGCCTACTGGCGGTGAATCTGACATTAATGAAGAAACGCCATCCTCAATGTTTTCACCGTCAGGGTCACTCATTCGCCACGTATCCGGAGCGCAGCGGGCCGCGTTAGCGGGGCATGACGAAAGCTAGGTTCCATGGCTTGCCTCACCGGGGGGTGGGGGAGGGCGATCCGCCCGCGACCCGTGACGCGGCGGCCGGGAGACGTGCGTACGCCGATGTGACGCGCTCGGCGCTCCAGGCGTGCGGCATCCTGCGCGGGAGCGCCGCGCGGACCGAACCGCGGGTCACCGATTCGCTGCTGCGCGAGTTCATGACTCTCCTGGAGGCCGCGCAGAACGAACTCGATCAGCGGTGGAACAGGCAGGGGAACCCCGGCTGCCGCGCGGACCACGTGTAACGGGGCGGATGTGCATGAATCACGAGTACGCGGATCCCTCTTTTCTGCGGAATGAATGGTATGCCGACCCATATTCATATGGGCCGGGTATCGGACAGCCCGGCGGTCCTGTCGATGCGCCGCACACGGGCATTCCTCTCACCCCTCCCGACCCGGGCTGGGACCCGGTGGAGGAACTCGCCTACCTCTTGCAGGAGGCGGTTCCGGCCGAGCAGACGGCCACGGTGCCGGCTCCTCGCAGCGAGTCGCCGCCCGGCGGCGACAGCGCCGACCCGATGGAGAACCTGGCGCACATCACCGCCCAGTTGCCGCCCATCCGGCGTTCCCCCGCCGGACATCGCAAGATCCGGGCGCACAGGCTCCGGCGCGGCTGGCTGCAGACGGGCAGCCTGGTGATCATCGCGTTCGTCGCCGTCATCGCGGCGGCGGTCAGCGTCTTCTGCGGCGTGGTCGCCTACAAACCTCTGCAGAACATCACGTCGGACCCGGAGAGCGGGGTCACTCCCTGGTGGCCTCTCCTGGTGTACGGGCCCTGGACGGTGGCCTCCCTGTCCATTCTGCGCACCGCCCTGCACCAGCGCCGCGCCTGGCACTCCTGGTTGATCGTGCTGATGTTCTCCTCTGTCGCGATGATGCTGTGCGTAGCCCAGGCCGACAGGACCTTCACCGGCGTCGCCGCGGCCGCCCTGCCCGCCCTCGCGTGCCTGGCGTGCCTGCAGCAACTCGTCCGGCAGATCACCCTGACCCTTGCGCCCCGGCAGAGCTCGCCCCGGCCGCGACGCCGTCCGTAGCGCCGAGGTGCGCGGACCCTCTCAGTCCCGCGCCTCGTTCTCCTTGCGGCCGACCAGCACCAGGGCTGCTCCACCGATCACCACCAGGCCTATCGCGGTGCCCGCGATGTAGGGGGTGGCGTTGGAGCCGCCCGTCTCGGCCAGGTTGGTGGCGGTGATGGAGCCGCCGCCCACGGTGGCGGGGCTGGGCTGGGACAGGGTCTGGGTGGTGAGGCCCGTCCTGGTCTCGGCGGACCTGGTCCGGCAGTCGAGGACACCGGTGAAGCGGGTGCCGCGGAGGGTGAAGTCGTAGGCCTGGTCCTCCTGGAGGGGGATCGTCACCGTCCGCGAGGCGCCTGCCGGGATCGTGTACTCGAAGCCCATCAGCTCGAAGGTGAACGGCGCGTCGCCCCGGTTGGCCGCCGCGATGTCGACACCGTTCGCGGCGCAGTTCTTCGCCGCGGACAGCGCCGGTATCGGACCGCCGGCGGCCCAGGTGGCCCTCGCCCCGGCGGAGACGGTGGACTCACTGGAGCCGGCCAGTATCTGAGTCTGGCTGCGGCTCTCCGAGGTGAAGGCGCGTCCGACGGGGACGGTCGTCGAGGCCTGCACGGTCAGCTCGGCCGTCCCTGCGGCGGCGTCGGCGGGCACGTCGAAGAAGAGCTGGCTGCCGTCCTGCGCCGAAGTGACGGCCTTGCCGTCCTTGCCGACGATCCGCACCCCGCTGATGGCGGCGTCCGGCGGCGGCGCGACCGTGACCGCGCTCGCGTCGGTGCGCACGGTCACCGGGCCGAGCGGTGCGCCGGGGCGGCCTGACACCGCGGCCCCTTCGAGGGTGAGCGAGGCCCTGGGTTCCGCCGCGTCCCGGGCGGCCTTCTGAAGGTAGTCCGCGAGCCGTTCGGCCTGCGGGTCGACGGCGTCCACGTCCGCGCCGTCGGAGTAGCGCCAGATGGCCACCTGGGTACCGGCGGCGGCGTCCTGCTCGCTGAGGCCACCGCCGATGCCGGCCTTCTTCGCCAGCGTGGCCAGGTCGTTGACCTGGGGGTAGGAGTTCTGCAGGATCCAACGGACCTTGCCGGCGTGCTTGTTGACGCCGAGCGAGGTGCCGCTCCAGGGCGTCTCGCCGTACTTGGCGTCCCGCTGCGTGGGCGTGTGCAGGTCGACGCAGTACGTCTGCAGCGTGCCGCCGCCCTCGACGGACATCTCGAAGAGCCCCGCCGGGACCTCCTGGTCCCCGCCGTCGGCATGGAGGACGGCGGTGCCGTAGGTCTTGAGTCCTCCCATGGTCGCCGTCGCCCCGCCCTGGCCCTGCGGGGTCTCGTCGGCGACCGCCGTGCCCGCGGCGGTGGCGACGACACCGGCGGCGACCACACCGGACACCAGTGTCCCGGCGGCGAGGCGCACCGCGCCCCGACCTCGCGTGAACGGCGCGGCGAACGAAGAAATCACGCAATTCCCCTTCGAGCAGGACCGGTTGTCGTGGGGGATACGGTCCCACCAGCAGAATCAGGAGCCCCTTGTGCTTTGTTCGGCATCCTATGGACGCGGCACACCACCCTTCCCGACAAGCTCACCCGATGGGCGATCCGACTCGGAATCGTTATCCCGAAGATCGTCAACAGGCATGGCTTATCGACAAATCCACCGGAGCGGGCCGGCACGGACCGGTCGATAAGCCGCTGTTCGCCCGTGTGCGGTCAGAAGGTGGCGCCTGCTGACATCCCGTCACCGCCGCCGGTTCAGGTCACCGCCGTCCGCTCACGTCAGTGCCACCGGTTCACGTCACCGCCGCCGGCTCACGTCACCGCCGCCGGTTCAGGTCACCGCCGTCCGCTCACGTCGGCGCCGCCGGCTCACGTCACCGCCGCCGGTTCACGGTGTCGGGTGCCGTCTCGTTCCGTGTGGTCCGCGGCCGGTGTCAACCAGTCGGGCTCGGGCTCGGGCTGCACTGCCGCCGGCCCCGGCATCCCTGCCACCGCGGCCGCCGGATCCGGCCTGACCGTGCGGCGGAAGGCCGCCGTCCCCCGTGCGAGGTCGTGGCCGATCGACACGGCGTCGATGTCGGCCGAGGTCCAGCTCTGCTGCCCCTCACGCGTCTCCGTGCGCACCTTCAGCCTGCCCTGCACGATCACCGGGTCGCCGACGTTCAGCGAGGCCATCGCGTTCGTGGCGAGCTGTCGGTTGGCCCACACCGTGAAGAAGTTGGTGTGCCCGTCCGTCCAGCCGCTCTTCTCCCGGTCCCAGTAGCGCGAGGTCACCGCCAGCCGGAACCTCGTCGACGCCCCTGCCGCCAGCTCCCGGAACACCGGCTGCGTCGCCACGTTCCCCACCGCGCACACCATCGTCTCGTTCATTCGAGCCCCTCCCTCGCCCGGCCCACGCCGGGCCGACACACGTACGGGCCCGTCCCGTACGGAAAGCGTCCGGCCGCACCAGCCGCACTCCCGCGGCTGCCGCACCCACCGCGACGGCCGTGTCACCGCGACCGCCGCGAAACCAGACTGCCTCCGCCGAGCCGGGCCCGCCGGGCTCTGTGGACCACCGTCCGCCTGTGGACAACTCCCTCACCCGATCGAGGGATCGAGCGGTGAAACCAGAGGTCCCGGAGCCGAGGAGTGCGTCACCCCGCCCCGGCGGCCACCCCCGTCGCGCTCGTCACTCCCGTCGCACTCGTCATTCCGGTCACCCGCCCGTACTGCTCACGGACCTCCCGGTACCGCAGCAACTCGGCGGCCAGGGAGTCCAGGACCCTCGCCCGGCCGCAGCTCGCGGCGGCCTCCCGCAGTCTGCGTTCCGCGTCCTGGCCGTATCTGCGCGCCGGGCCGCGCGCCGCCATCCGGCAGCCCCACTCCACCAGCGGCCCGCCGATGATCCCGGCCAGCATCAGCAGCACGGGCACGCCCAGGTTCGGGGACATCACCCCGATGATCTGGCCGAACAGCCACAGGCCGCCGATGACCTGAAGGATGGTCATGGACGCCTGCGCCATCACCGCCGCCGGCCACCACCCCGGCCGCGGCGGACGCCCCGGTGGCAGCCCGGCCTGCGCCGCGAGCTCGTCCAGCGCCTCCGGCAGCCCCTGCGCACCGCGCACGGCCGCTTCCCGTACCGCCTGTGCCCAGGGCGCGGGCAGCCCCGCCGAGGCCCGCTCGGACACCGTGCGCACCGCCTGTTCGACACGCTGCCGCGCCGTAGCCTCCTCGTCGGCCTGCGTTCGGAAGGGCATCCGGCCGGTCGGAGGGTCGTACCGGTCCTGGTACCAGCGCCACAGCCGCAGCCACGGCGTGCCGCACGCCCGGTTGGCGTTGCGCAGCCAGGCGCGTTCAGCCGCCTCGCCCGCGGCGACCGCGCCCACCGCGTCGGCGAGCCGGGCGGCGAACTCGTCCCGCGCCTCCTCGCTGAGTCCGGTGCTCCGCCCGGTCACGTAGACGGGCCGCAACTCCCCCGCGGCGGCGTCCACGTCGGCGGAGATCCGCCGTGCCGCCGCACCTCGCTCTGCGACGAACTGGCCAAGCAGTTCGCGCAGTTCGCCAACACCGTCCCCGGTGAGCCCGGACAGCGCGAGGACGGTCGCGCCCGGCTCGCCGTACTCGCCGAGGGCCACACCGTCCTCGTCGAGCAGCCGCCGCAGGTCGTCGAGGACCATCTCGGCGGCCTCGCCGGGCAGCCGGTCGATCTGGTTGAGGACGATGAACATGACCTCCGCGTGACCCGCCATGGGCCGCAGATAGCGCTCATGGAGGACGGCGTCGGCGTACTTCTCCGGGTCGACGACCCAGATGACGGCGTCCACGAGTGCCAGGATCCGGTCCACCTGCTCGCGGTGCTGCACGGCCGCCGAGTCGTGGTCGGGCAGGTCGATCAGGACGAGCCCCTGCAGCTGCGCCTCCGCGTCCGCGCTCTGCACCGGACGCCTGCGCAGCCGTCCCGGGATGCCCAGCCGGTCGATGAGGCTCGCCGCGCCGTCGCTCCAGCTGCACGCGATGGGAGCGGCGGTGGTCGGCCGGCGGACGCCCGTCTCCGAGATGTTCACCCCGGCGAGTGTGTTGAACAGCTGGGACTTGCCGCTGCCGGTGGCTCCGGCGATGGCGACGACCGTGTGCTGCCCGGACAGCTTGCGGCGCGCCGCCGCCTCGTCGAGGACCCGGCCGGCCTCGGCGAGCGTCTTGCTGTCGAGCCGGGCGCGAGAGAGCCCGACGAGTTCGCGCAGGGCCTCGAGCCGGGAGCGCAGGTGGCCGTCGAAGGCGAGTGGGGGAACGGCCTGGGGGCCGCCGCCGGGACGGACCTCGCTGACGCCGGGGGCGGTGACGGTGGCGGTGGTGATCTGCTCGGCGGCCGTGGCCTCGTTCACCCGGCGGGCGATGAGTCCGTCGTCCCAGAACTCGCCGCCGTCCTGGGGCGTGGAGGCATCTCCGGCCGACGGCTGCACCGCCGCGGGAACCCGCCCGCCGCCTTGGCGCACGCGCGCGGGGCGCTCGTCGCTCCGACCACGGGAGGAGGAAGCACCGTCCCGCGCGTGGACGCCGCCTTCGACCTTCCGCGCGTGGGCGCCGCCTTCGACCTTCCGCACGTGTACGCCGCCGCTGTCGTCCCTCATGCGTACGTCGCCGTCGCCCTCACGCGCGCGTGCGTGGCGGTCGTCGTCCTTGGCGCGTACGGAACCGTTGTCGTCCCGGGCGTGTGCGGAGCGCTCCTCACGGCGGTCGCTTCCCGGCGCCGCGCGGTCGGCGGCCGGGGTCCGGGCCTGGCGGTCGCTCGCGCCCTTCCGTGCGGCGCGGTCGCCCTCACGCCAGCGCGCCCACCCGACGCTCATCCGTCCCCGGGTGTGCTCCTTGCCCTTCCGCGAGGACGGATGGTCGTCCGCTGGCGGTGAGGCGTCCTGGTCCGCACCTGACGGCCCCTCGGCGTCCGCTGCGCCCTCGCCGCCGTCACCATCGGAGACCGTTTCCTCCCCCTCGTGCGCTTCCTCGCCCCGCGCGGGTGCGCCTTGCGTCCCGGCTTCCCCGCCGGAGGCGCCTTCGCCGGACCCCGCCGGACCGTGATCGGCGTTTCCCGTGTGGTCCTGGTCTGTGACGGCGGTCACCGGTCACCTCTCCTTCTGCAGTACGGACAGCGCGGCGATGAGTTCAGCCTGCGGCTCGACATGGACGTCGAGGCCGTCGAGCGGGGCGAGGCGGCGCTCGCGTTCGTTGTGCATCACTCGGTCGAGGTACTCGGAGAGCAGCCGTCCGGCCCGGTCGCGCAGCCGCAGCGCGCCGTGCGCCCCGAGTCGTTCGGCGAGACTCTCGCCCGCGGTGCGAGCCCTGCGGGCGCCGAGCAGGGCGGTGGCGACGAGGGCGGCGACCGTCTCGGGGTCGCAGGCGGCCCTGCGGTCCAGTTGGCGCACCTCGTCCTCGGCGCACTCCTCCAGCTCCCGCCGCCAGCGCCGTACGGCCATGCCGATACGGTGTTCGGCGGTCTCCGGGGAGTCGCCTCGGTCCAGCAGGACCGGCGCGGCCGCGGCCGGTTCGCGGCGCCAGGCCTCGTCGACGCGTTCGTCGGCGGCGGTGACGGCGCACACCAGGAGCGCGGCCAGGCTCTCCATGAGGGCGTCGAGGAGTTCGCCTGCGGTGCAGTCCAGCGGGAAGGCGCGCCAGCGTTTCAGCGCGTCGCCGGCGAGGACGGACCCGTTCTGCAGCCGGCCCCGCACGCGCGTGTACTCACTGTCGTAGGCCCCCTCGACGGCCGAGGTGAGCCGCAGGGAGGCCGCGTACTGCGCGGCGGCGGCGCCGGCCAGCTCGGGCATCCGGGACTTGAGCGAGTCGAGGACGCCGTACGCCGTACGCGCCATCACCGCGTTACGGGCGGCGGCGTCCTGGGCGTGTTCGACGAGCCAGGTGCGCAGCGGGGCCACCGCGGTGGCGGGGAGCAGGCCTCCGCCCCAGGCGGACTCGGGCAGTTCGGGCACCGTGAAGCGGGGGAGGTGGCCGAGTCCGGCCTTGGTGAGCAGCGCCGCGTACTGGCGGGACACCTCGCCGACGACCTGGTGGGGTACCCGGTCCAGGACGGTCACGAGCGTCGCGTCGTACTCCTTGGCCGTACGCAGCAGATGCCAGGGGATGGCGTCGGCGTACCGCGCGGCCGTGGTGACCATCACCCAGATGTCGGCGGCGCAGAGGAGCTGGGCGGCGAGGAAGCGGTTGTCGGCGACGAGGGAGTCGATGTCGGGCGCGTCGAGGAGGGCGAGGCCGGGCGGGAGGGTCTCGGCGGTCTCGATGCGCAGGACCCGTCTGCTGTCCTGCCCGGGGAGCAACAGGTCGTCGTCGCTCGACTCCTGATGGGGCATCCACACGCGGGTGAGGTCGGGCAGCACCCGCATGCCGCTGAACCAGTGATGGTCCTCCGGGTGGCACACCAGCACCGGGGTCCGTGTCGTCGGCCGCAGCACGCCCGCCTCGCTGATGCGCCGTCCGACGAGGGAGTTGACGAGCGTCGACTTCCCGGCGCCGGTGGAACCGCCCACCACGGCCAGCAACGGCGCTTCGGGTTGCCGCAGCCGGGGCACCAAGTAGTCGTCCAGCTGGGCCAGTAGTTCGTCGCGGTTGGCACGCGCGCGTGGCGCCCCCGCCAGGGGCAGCGGGAAGCGTGCGTCGGCGACACGGTCGCGCAGGGCGGAGAGTGCGTCGAGCAGCTGAGGCCGTACGTCCAAGGTCACCACATGCGAAGAATGCCCAATTTCGGGGGATTTATGAAGCATATAGACATGCCTGCGCGCCGATAGGACACAAGGGACGGAAGGTGCGACTGGGACAGAGGCGCAGCGCAGGCATAACGAGTGCACAACACCCGGGGCCCCGGGGACCAAAAAGCGATGCACGATTCGCACCTGCCTGCGATTATCAGGACCGCTTCACTGAACCTCCACATCGAGCCACGGAGGCGAAGCACTCAGGACAAGGAACCGGGAGCCCTATCCTTGTCCCCGGCAACGTCACGGATCAGCCCCCACCAGGGCACCAGGTACGCGGCCACACACCCGGCCCCCGTAGCTCAGTGGATAGAGCAGGCGCCTTCTAAGCGCTTGGCCGCAGGTTCGAGTCCTGCCGGGGGCGCAAGTCTCCGCCCTCCCCCCGGGGAGGGCTTTTTGCTGGTCAGCGCACGTTTCACTCATCATGCCGAAGCCCCGGACACTCCCCCGACGATCATGGGGAGGTTCCGGGGCTGCCCGGCTGTCACCGGGTTTTCGCGGGTGGCTGTGTCGAATACGTGTCGAAGTTTTCGGCGAGAAGACTCAGCCTGCGTCGGCCGGCTCGGGGAGATCTCCCGCGGCCTCCAGCCGCCTCTTCAGGTCAGGCAGCTGCCCCTCGACACACCGTGCGTAAGTGGCCAGCAGGACCGGCACGCTGTTCCCGGCCCATTCGGCAACCTGAGCGGGCGGGATCCCGTCATTGAGCCACTTGGTGAGGCGCGTGTGCCGGTTGTCGTACACCCGCCTCCCCGTGGGCGAATCGAAGACGTGCGGGGGCAGCACGGCCTTGCGCGCGCCGCGCCACGCCCGGCGGATGACCGAGCCGGCGAGGATGCCGCCCGTCTCCCCCTGGAACAGCAGATCACCGGGCTTGAGCTGTTCGTCCTCAATGTGCTGCCGCCGGATGCGCGTCAGGGCGGGATGCCCCGGCACGGTGCGCGTCTCACCCTCGGCACGGCCCTTCAGATCGCGCTCCTCGTGGATCTCTCCGGTGTCGGTCCACTGCTTGCCGACCTCCGGAGTCGCCGTGTGGATCAGCAGCTCACACCACTGGTCCCGGACGTCGGGGTCGGGAAGCGTCACGTCCTGCACTCGCATGGCTACGGCTTCCTCCGGCCGTAGAGCGCAGTAGTACAGCGTGGCGAAGAACGCGTGCAGCCGCGGTCCCCCGCGCGGCCGGCACCGAATCCAGCCGAGGAGCGCCGCCGCCTGATCCGCGTTCATCAGGGACCGCTTGTCCACGGCGGTGCTGGTCTTGGTGACGGCCGTCGACTCCTTCCCCTTGGGAAGGGGGTTGGTCCGCAGGACGCGCCGCCGGATCGCGTGCTTCATGACGACGTTGAGGATCCGGCGGTTGCGCTTTCGGGACCAGGCCGCCGCCTGTTTGCCGTCGAGGCGCGTATCGACGGCTCGCAGGACCTCATCGACCCTTTCCGGCTCCTCCCAGACCGAGACCGGCAGGGAGTTTCGCTCCACCCACCTGAGGATGGTCACCACGTCTCGCGGGGCGTCCGCGCGGCGTGTCGCATTGAACGCCCACTCGCGCAGCGCGGTCCGCACGGCCACCGGGGCGAACTGGGTCGGCTGGACGCGCAGCAGTGCGATGGTGACCGCAGTGAGGGTCTTGGCGGTGTTCTTACGGCTGTTGCCGCCGAGTTCCGACCAACGGGCGTCCACGTATCCGACCGCGAACGCGTACCAGCTCATCGAAGCCGACTTGGAGCGGTGGGACACCGGCAGCCCGGTCGCGATGACGAAGGCTTCGCCCTTGCCCGTGGCCCGGATCAGTTCGGAGCGGAAGCCCTCGGCGAGCGCGACGGTGCCGAAGGGCTCACGCCAGCGCTTGCCCGCGACCTCCCAGCGCACGGTGTACGTGGTCTTCCGGGCACCCTTGTACGTGAGGATCTTGTAGACCTTCACGTCGTACGTGGTTTCCATCAGGCGGCGTCCTCGCGGTCGTCGAGCCAGTGGTCGAGATCGCTCCGCCGGATCCGGAGGTCGCCGTTCGGGAGCTTGATGCAGCGCGGCGCACGCCGCTTCGCCCGCCAGTCGTAGAAGGTCGAGCGCGAGACGCCCAGTTCCTCGCAGACCTCCGCGAGGGTCAGCATGGTGCGCGACCGGACGGCCGTGGTCATTCCGTGTTCCCTTCGCTTCGGAGCGCCTCGCGGGCGGTCTCTCGGTTGGTGTGCAGTTCGCGCGCGATGGTCGCGGCGAGAGCGGCTTCACCCGGGGTGTGGCCGTGGCCGGCGTACTGCCAGTCGGTCAGGACGAGGACGGTGTCCGGTTCGCGGTCGTCCAGGCCGAGGGCCGACGCCTCCTGCGCGGCGCGGAAGTCGGCGCGTTCCTGGCGGAGGGCGCCGAGGGTGGTGGAGTAGGCGCGCGACTTGGACGAGAAGTGCCCGCGGAAGCCGAGCATGTGCGCCCAGGCCCAGAGCCGTCGGTCCGGATACAGCGCGTCGAGGTCGCGGCACGCGGTGATGAGCCGCCGGGTGTGGTCGGGAACGCCGTGGCGGTCGAGTTCGGAGAGTTCGCCGATGCGGCGGTCCAGGGTGCCGGTGTTCTCGGCGGCCTTGGTGGCGTACTTGGCCACGTACGAGGCGACGGCCTGTTCAGTGATGTCGGAGCCGTCCCCGAAGGCCTTCACCGGGCGGACGTCGAGCTGTCGGCCCCAGCGGAACGTCCGGGCCGGCTGGTCGGCGGCGGCCGGAACCGAGACGGACGTGTACGAGTGCACGGCGGCGGCCCGGAGCACGTCGGTGAGCATGTCGACCGTGGCCCAGGCGGGCGGCGGTGTGCCGGGGCCTTCGGGACCGTCGAGGCGCACGACGGCGTGGAAGTGCAGGGCCCCGCGCTTCTGAAACTCCGCCACCTTGCCATACGAGACGCGCAGGTGATCGGCGAGCTCCCGGCGGGCCAGGCCGCGGCGGGCGGCGAGTTCGCGGCGGAGCCGGGTGGTGAAGCGCTGCCAGAGCTGTCCGGCGTGGTTGTTGAACAGGACGGCGCCCGCGTAGTCGTAGGCGTCCGGGTCGAGGGCGGTGCCCAGCTCCGGGGCGTCGGCCGCGTGCCGGTCGCCGCAGCGGCAGGGGCCGCCGTGATCGGGCCGGTTGTGGACCGGGCCGAACGAGGGGGCCGTGAGGGTGACGAAGACGCGCGGGTGATCGCGGACGGCGGCGGAGATGTCCCGGCGGTCATCCCCTGCGAGGCCGGCCCGGATGAGGTGGTAGGTGTCGCCCGCGTACGTCCACGCGCAGGACGGGCAGCGGGAGGCACGGCGGTTGCCGCAGGCGAGGCGAAGACGTCCGCCCGGCTCGTTCTCGGTGGAGTAGTGGTGCAGCGTCTCGCCGGTGGTCTTGTCCTTGGTGAGCGTCCAGCCGGTGAGGTGGATCGGGTCGGAGCAGCCGCCGGTGCGGCGGATCTGGTCCTCCCAGCGGGTGTAGTCGGAGGCCGAGGCCACCCGGAGGATGTCTCCGAGCGTGATCGGGTCGAGTGGGTGGGCGGACGTGGGCACCTTGGGTGTCGCGGATGAGGCCCGGTGGGCCATGCTGAGGGTTCCTTCCGGTTGCGAGATCGATCGGTGGGGACGGCTCCCGGGCGGCGGATGCTTGGCGGTATCAGGGCCGCCCGGGGGCCGGTCAGCGACGCTTGGCGTCGGCGGTGATCAGGGAACGCAGGACGAGGGCGCAGACGGCGACGGACGCGCCGGTGACGGCGACCGCCAGGAGCAGCGAGACCAGGACGGCACCGAGGACCAAGACCACAGCCGTGCCAGCGCCGACGAGCGCGAGGGTGGTGCCGGGGGTGAGCTGGACGACCGGGCGGGACGGGGCCGGGGCGACGGGGGCCGGAAGCGGGACCGGGGTGTACGAGGTGATGGTGGTCGGCTCGGCGATCACGGGCCGGGAGACGAGTCCGGTCGGGGTGGGCATGGTAGGGATCTTCGGGCGCAGCATGGCAGGGCTCCCTACTTGGTGATGGCGGTGTCGATGACGGGGGCGAGGAGGCTGTCGGCGATGAGATAGCCGCCGAGGAGCAGCACCAGGACCAGCCAGAGCGGCGGCCGGAAGAGCTTGCAGCCGAGGTAGCCGACGGCGGCGAGGGCGAACCAGAGCGGGACCTGCATTGCGGTGTCTCCTAGCGGACGCGGCAGCGGTGGGTGCGGGCGGCGAGCTGGGCGGCGGTGCCGCTGGAGTAGTCGGCGGACCAGCCGCAGCGGTCGGCGGTGCAGACGGCGGCGTGCACGGTCCTGCCGTTGCGGTCGCGGTGAGTGCCGATCTGCACGGGGCCGATCCGCATCACGGAGTGGAAGTTGTCGCGGGCGGGCATGTCAGTCGGTCTCCTCACGGGTTGCGGTGGGATCGGGGAAGCTGGCACGGATGCCGGCGGCGGTGGCCGGGTCGGTGGTGCGCCGGGCGGCTTCCTCGGCGAGCAGGTGGGCGAGGTAGGGCCGGTCGGCGGCGGTCATCTCGCGGGCACCGTCGAGGTAGTCGGAGACGGTCAGGTCGGCGGGGTCGGAGGTCATCTGTCGTCCTGGCTTCCGGGTCAGGTGAGTTGGGCGGCGATGGCGTCGGCGAGGTGGGGCGGGACGCCGAGGCGGGCGCGCAGGGTGTCGGTGTCGATCGGGGCACCGGTGCGGTCGCGGTAGTCGGCAGCGACTTTGCGGGCGTGGTCGACGAGGACGGCGGGAACCGCGGGGGCCGGGTCGGCGGGCGGAAGCGCCGGCGGTTCCGCCACCGGGGCCGGGGTGGGCGCCGGGTCCGGCACGGGTTCGGCTTCCGGCTCGGGGTCTGTGACGGAGTCGGTTTCCGGTGCGGGTGCCTGCTCATCCGGGGGGCGGTGGTCGGCGGAGTGGGCGAGGAGGGTGCCGCCGAGGAAGGCGAGGGCGGGCCATCCGGCGATGCCCAGGCGCAGCAGGGCGGGCGGGTCGGCCAGGTCGAGGAATCCGGCGGTGGCGACGTTGGCACCGAGGGAGGCGAACAGGGCGATGAGGAACCAGCACCAGGCCAGCCGGGACGGTCCGTCAGCGCGGAGGCGTCGCCAGGCGGCAACCATGAGCAGATCCACGCTGACCGGGTAGGCCCAGGCCTTCCAGCCGTCCTGTCCGGCAGCGGCGGCCAAGTCGTGCAGGTGGGCGAAGGACAGGGCACCGGCAATCACGGCCTGGACCAGGACGGCGTCGACACGCAGGACGCGACGGGCGGCCATCAGGACTCCTCCCCGGTCGGCGGCTCGGGAAGCGAGGCGGCCAGGGAGGGGCTGACGACGTCGACGAAGTCGAGGTCGGCGCCGCTGGTGTCGGCGTAGAGGGCGAGCTGGCCCAGGAGCAGGACGGTGCGGGCAAAGTCCTCGCAGTCGGGGCACATGACGCGGGTTCTCCCTTCATCAGGCATGGCAGGGGTAGGGACTTGGCGCGAAGTGCGGTCGCGTCGGCCGAAGTGGCAAGCGAGAGATCAGGCGGTGGCCGGAGAAGGCTTGACCGACGGCACAGGTTCGGTGGCGGGCCCGGCGAAGGCGGGCCGGAACGGTGCCAGTTCGGGCAGGGTCGGGGTGCGGTCGGCGTGCCGGTTGCAGAGGTTCACGGCTTGGCGGAGCGAGGTGTGCGGAGCCCGGATGCGGTGCCATCCACCGGAGGAGTCACCCGCGATGGCGATCCCCCGCAACTCGGCCGGGATCTGGATGGCGGCGAGGACGGCGTCCGGGGAGATGTCGCCGAAGGCCATGTTGGCGCTGGTCTCGTCGTTGACGCGGTGGGCGGTGCGGCCGGTGAGCTGGGCGCGGAGCATGGTGATGCCCTTGCCGAGTTCGGAGCCGAAGCGCTGTCCGCAGATCTCCAGATAGATGCCGGCCGCGCGGCCGAGCTGGGCGAGGCGGACCAGGGCGGTGATGATGCGGTCGCGCCGCTTCTCCTCCTCCTTGCCGGCGAACAGGGCGAGTTCGGCGACCTCGTCGACCAGGACCACGATCGGGGTCGGACGCAGTTCGTCGGGCAGATCCCAGATGTCGGCGGCGATCTCCGCGTCCGGCACGTCGACCGTGATCCGCTGCTGGGCACGGATGAGCTGATAGACGTCTGCCATCCGAGTCACGAGCGCGTCGAGCAGTTCGGCGGCGGTGTCGGGGTTGTCGGCGAGGGCGGAGAACCGGCGGGCCAGCGGGAACAGCTCGACCCCCTGTTTGCAGTCGATGCCGACGAGCGCGACGTCCATCGGGGCGAGTCCGACAACCAGGTTGCGTTGGTAGACGGACTTGCCGGATTCCGTGGCTCCGAGGGTGAGGGCGTGGGGTATCGCCCGGTAGTCGCGGTAGTGCACCGAACCGTCCTGCCGTAGGGCTACGGGAACCCGCATGGGCCGGGTCTCGGCCGTGGCGGGCATCTGCACCCGCTTGAGCACGTCATAGCCGGTCATCCGCACCTCTACGACGCCGGACCGCAGCTCACGCGAGGTGACGCCGTACATCGAGAACGAGTGCCGGAGTCGGTCCGAGGCAGCGGCGATGTCGAAGGCGTCCTGTCCGGGGCGCAGTTTGAGACGTAAGACCAGGCCGGTGCGAGTCGGCCGGAGCCGCAGAATGCGCGGCGGACGGGACTCCGGCATAGGACGGTTCGTGGCCCGTGCCAGGGCGAGCCGCCATCTCGGGGGCGGTACGGTCAGCCCGCACGCGTCCATGACGGAGCCGTACCGGACCAGAACCCGCAGCGTGGCCAGGGCGACCCCGAAGACCAGCCAGTACCAGGTGGGACGCCGCCACCGCAGGAGCCCCGCGGCGGCGACGACCAGCACCAGAGCGACCGTGAAGCCGGTCATGATCAGGCCGCCTTCGGCCCTGCGGCGGCGTTGACGTTGGCGAGCGAGGTGACCGCGACCGCACGGAACGCGATGCCGTGCCGCTTCTGGCCGTTGAAGTCGTTCTCCCACGGCCGCGCGACCAGGCCGGTGAGCGCGACCGGCGTTCCCATGGCCAGCTCACCGCTGATCCCCGGCTCGGGGACCGTGATGGACAGGATCTCCACCTCCTCGTTGACCGCGAACATCACGTCGACCGTCATCAGCTTCGAACCGGACTCGATGTCCATGGCGATCTCGCCCGTACGGCGGTCCTTGACCTTGGGCTGCGGGGTCTTGGCGACCATCACGATCGCGGCGGAGGTGTCGACGGGAATCTGACGCATAGCGGAGCACTCCTCTATAGATGCTGGACTCCGTCACTCATGTATATGAGTGACATGAAGAAGAGTGCATCACTCCTATACATGAGTCAACCCGCCGCGAAGAAGAAGTCGCGACGGGCTGTGAGGAGTTGAGCGGGCGTCAGTCGTCGGCAGGGATGCGGTACTCGAAAACGAACTGGTCAGCGGCCATGAGCGTGTCGCACACCTCGACCACGAGACCCGCGGTCGTACGGGCCTCCCGGATCAGATGAACCACGGCAGCACCCGGGCTCAGCGCAAGCTCCGAGGCCTCTGCCTTCGAGGCCGGCCGCGCTTGCAGCGTCTCGACGAACTCCGCGAACTCGTGTCCGTGGTCTTCGAGCCGGGCGTAGATGCCACCGCCGCCGGGGTTCTCGGCGAACAGCTCCGGAATCTCCTTCACGACGTCCCACGGCAGGTAGGACGTGGCGGTCTCGACCGGAACGCCGTTGCGGAAGTAGAGGCGCCGGCGGGCCAGCACCTGCGTACCGGCGGGGACACCCAGCCGCTGGGCTGCGTCCTCGGGAGCCTCCATGGGCCCGATGTAGAGGACGCTCACCTTTGCAGTGGCGCCGGACTGGGCGGACTCGGCAAGGTAGGCCGCCTGCCCTCCCTGCCGGAGCGAGCGCCGGAAGCGATCGGAGGAGCGGTGCCGCACAGGAGGCCGGTTCTTCACGATCGAGCCCTTGCCGTGCCGGGTCTCGACGAGCCCACTCGCCCGCACCTCGGCCATCGCCTTACGGATCGTCCCGCCAGACACGCCGTAGCGATCCACCAGCTCGGATTCACTCGGCACCATGTCACCAGGCTTTAGGACCCCCGCCCGGATCTGCTGCACGATCTCTTCCGCGATCTGCACGTACCGAGGTCCGGCCGTGCCCCCTCCAGCAGCAGTTCCCATAGTCCTTCTCTGCCTCCTAAGCTCCTCTACATGAGTCAACCACAGGAAGCGACACCGCCTCCCCTGCACTCCGTGTCCGTAGCGGGAGTGGTGGTGCGCGAGGACGGCCGCCTCCTGGCGATCCGCCGAGCCGACAACGGCACATGGGAGCTCCCCGGCGGCATCCTCGAACTCGACGAGACCCCAGAGGCCGGCGTCGCTCGCGAGGTCCTGGAGGAGACGGGCATCCACGTCGAGGTGGACGAACTCACCGGCGTCTACAAGAACATGATCCGCGGAGTCGTCGCCTTGGTCTTCCGCTGCAAGCCCTCCGGCGGCACGGAACGCACCTCCAGCGAGTCCAGCGCCGTTTCCTGGCTCACTCCGGACGAGGTCAGCGAGCGCATGACCGAGGTCTACGCAGTCAGGCTCCTGGACGCCTTGGACGGCAACGGCCCCCACGTACGGAGCCATGACGGACAGCACCTCATCCCAGCGGGATAAGACTTTCTCTCCTTCATCAAGGCGGCTCGCTACGCTCCCCGCGCGCGACCCGGCCCCCGGCCGGGCCTGCGCTCCTAATGGCGTCGTAAGACGTTGGTCTTGATCCTGCTGGCGAACGTCTTGAGTGAGCTGGCATGCGGTGATCCGTAGCCGCTCCTGAGGCCTGACCTCCCAAGACAGAGTCGGCCCCGCATGCCAGCCTGCTCGTTCGTTCCTCATCGTGTGGAGGGGGCGGGGGCGGCCCGCGCTCCTGCCTTCGTCCCGCGCGGACCGCCCCCGCCCCCTCCACCGAAAGACACAACAGCGGCATCGTTGGTCCGTGGTCCAAGCCGCCGCCAGGGAACACCTCTCACCGCTCGGCGAACGCCCAGTTCCGCAGCTGACCGAGACCCCTGACGACCGCTGGGATTGCGAACGACTGATCGGATGACGGGCCGTTGAGCCCTGCCATTAGGAAGACGCGCAACCCCTGCCCAGCGAGGACCAGCACACCACCGCCAATCAGAGGACACCCCTATGACCAGCGTGTTCTGCGGCATCGACTGGGCCACCGACCACCACGACATCGCCCTGCTCGACGAGAGCGGCACCCTCCTCGCCAAGCTCCGCATCGACGACAGCCCCACAGGCCTCACCCAGCTCCTCGACCTCCTGGCCCGCCACGGCGACACCCCCGACAACCCGATCCCCGTCGCCATCGAGACCTCCCACGGACTGCTGGTCGCCTGCCTGCGCGCCACCGGACGGCCGATCTACGTCATCAACCCGCTCACCGCCGCCCGCTACCGCGACCGCTACGCACTCAGCCGCAAGAAGTCCGACCACCTCGACGCCAAAGTCCTGGCCCACATCCTGCGCACCGACCCGGCCGAACACCGCCCCCTGCCCGCCGACAGCCACCTCGCCCAGGCCATCACCGTCCTGGCCCGAGCCCAGCAGGACGCCGTCTGGGACCGCGTCCAGACCGGCAACCGACTGCGCTCCCACCTGCGCGAATACTTCCCCGCCTTCCTCACCGTCTTCCGCCACTTCCGCGAAGGCCTCGCCTCACCCGTCAGCCGCACCCTGCTGGCCACGGCCCCCACGCCCACGCAGGCCGCCCAGCTCACCCGCCCCCAGCTCCGGGCCATCCTCAAAAAGGCCGGCCGCCAACGCGAGATCACCGACGAGGTCGAACGCCTCCACGGCTTACTGCGCGAACCCCAGATGCACCAACCACCCGTGGTCGAACAGGCGATGGGAACCAAGACCCTCGCCCTGCTCCGGCAGTTCAACGCCGCCTGCACCAGCGCCGACGAACTGGAGGCCGCGGTCGTCGACGCCTTCACCGCCCACAAGGACGCCGAGATCATCACCAGCTTCCCCGGCCTCGGCCACCTCACCGGCGCCCGCGTCCTGGCCGAACTCGGCGACGACCACACCCGCTTCGCCACCGCCCGCGCACTCAAGGCCTACGCCGGATCCGCACCCATCACCAGATCCTCCGGACGCAAGACCACCGTCCTGGCCAGGCACATCAAGAACCAGCGCCTCGCTTCAGCCGGCTACAACTGGGCCTTCGCCGCCCTCACAGCATCCCCCGGAGCACGAGCCCACTACGACCGCCGCCGAGCAACCGAAGAACGACACGTCGCAGCACAACGCAACCTGTTCAACCGCATGCTCGGCTGCCTGCACCACTGCCTCACCCACCGCATCCCCTACGACGAGCAGACCGCCTTCCCCGACACCGCTTGACTGATCAACCGCATCGGATGTCTGTCTCCGCCCCGCTCCAGCCCGGCCGGCGTCCGTGCCGCGCGCTCAGAAAGCAGCCGCCTGAGGCCGAAGATAGGGATACATCGCGGCTCAGGGCTGAGGGGGTCCGCTAGAGAACGTTGGTTCGCCCAACTTGAAGAACTAGCTCACGCTTCCGGCCTCTTGACCGTAGCCTACGATCATGGCCGCTCACGTAGGTAGTCGTCTCTCAACCGCCACTCCGTACATCAAGGACCTCAACACTCAGGTACGGAAAGGCGAGATCAAAGTTCCGCAGTTCCAGCGCCCATTTGTGTGGGGCGTAGCTCAAGCACTGGACCTACTTGATAGCGTCGCCAACAATTATCCCATCGGAAGCCTTCTCCTCTGGCGCACTGCGGACAAACTTGCCACAGAGAGGAATATCGGCGAGTTTAAGCTACCGGAAACCGAAGATCTCACTCCCACTGACTATGTGTTGGACGGACAGCAACGCATGACCGTCCTTTATTCTGCACTTGGAGCCGAGGACGAGGGCCTAGGTTTTTCCGCCGTCTACGACCTAGAGGCAGAAAAGTTTTTGGAGGAGAAGCCGGGCGAGCGACCTCTGCACCATTTTCCGATGCGCTGGCTCTATCAGACGACTAAGCTGCTCAACTTCAGAACCGCGCTCCAGTCGCACAAAAATGCAGACCTACTGCAAGAGCGATTTGATGCATTGATCGAAGTATTCAGCGGTTATCAAATCCCGGTCGTTACCTTGAGAGACCTCACAATCGAGGAAGTCTGTCCGATCTTCGAGCGCATCAACAGTTCGGGGACCGACCTTTCGACCTTCGACCTGATGGTAGCCGCTACATGGTCCAAGGGATTCGACCTCAACGAGAAAGTTGAGGAGATTTCCTATTCCTTGGAGCCTAAGAACTATGGCGAAATCAAGGGAACCACAGTACTCAAGTGTCTTTCCGTGGTCCAGTATGAGTCCGCAAACCGTGAGCGCGTTATTGCGCTACGCGGCTTCAAAGGGGACCCACAGAAGATGGACTCCCTGGTAGACCGCACCCGCAAGGCCCTGCTTCGAGCGGTAGACCAGCTGGCAACCGATTTCAAGATCCACTCTCTGAGCTTCCTCCCTTACGAAGCACACCTAGTAATCCTCACTTACATCTACGCCAACAACCCAAATCTCTCCGCACAGGCACTTCGCAGGGTCCGGCAATGGTTTTGGCGCACATCATTTTCCGAGCGCTACCGCGGTGCGCCTGACGACTTCGTGACCCGCGACCTTCAGGCGATCAAGAACTTTGTCCTTGAAGGAGAGGACGGGAGCGAGGAAATTTTCGGCACTGGATTGACCAATACAGAGATCAAGAAAATGGTCTTCCGGAAAAACAATTCACGCTCCAGGGCGTTCATCCTGACCCTAGCAAAAAACAACCCCAAGAACCTGACCAATGGAAATACAATTGATACCGCCGAGGCGCTTTCCGTCTACAATCGCAAGCAGTTCCATCACATCTTCCCGGAAGCCTTTCTAAAGCGCACAGCACCAGGGGTAGAGCGTAGTAATCTGCTGAACTTCTGCATGCTGGCAGCCGCAGATAACAATCTGATCAGCGACAGGAACCCTAAGGACTATTTGCCGGAGCTGATTGGCGACTTGGGGCTTCATGCCGACGATGTCCTACGGTCCAATCTCATGCCCACAGCAGACGAATACGACTACACTATGGCCGAGTTGAGTACTTTCTTCGACGCTCGCGTAGATATCGTCAGACGTGAAATCTTTCGACTGTGCTCAGGCGCGCACTGAGCTGTCTTCCTCCTCGTGGGATAGGGGTCGGTCAAGGTGCCGACCCCGTGCCAGGACGTTGGAGAACCACGAGCAATACCGGGGACCATGCCGACAGCAGACCAGGCACACCGCAGGTTAGACGGGCCGCTCCCTCAGGGCCGCCCAAACTCCAAGCTGGGGGCTGGAGCGCCGCGGTCACAGGTTGGCCGTCAGAGCACGCCCTAGTTGTATTGACCCGCAGCGTTGTTCACACGGCTGATGGGTGGCTGGCCTCCGAGTGCGGTGTGGCAGCGATGGTAGTTGTAGCCGTGGAGGAAGTCGTCGAGGGC
>NZ_JBIURQ010000004.1:0-548325 GCF_044740925.1 Streptomyces sp. NPDC088254
TCCTTGCGGATCGCCATCAGGCCCGGCATCTCGTGCTCGGCGAGCGTGATCTCCTTGCGGCCGAACTCGGCCAGGGAGAGGTCGGCGACCTTGAAGTCCTGTCGGTTCTCGACAGTCGTCATGCGAGCTGCTCCTCGGGGTTTGGGACGAGGTCTGGATACGGCTGACTGCGCGGCGGCGGACAGGGGTGCTCGAAGGGGACCCGTGCGTGCCCGCGTACGCGCAGCGCAGTCCGTCGGAGGCCCTCTCTCCCTCGGTCGGTCCGTCGGTGGACCGCCCGACCGCCATCAGCAGCGACGTCTGGCTCCGCTCCAAGCTACACCGCTGGCGCGGGGCGGCCCCAGTCCGGCTCAGAACGGATCAGGACCATCACTTTGGGTGAGGCTTTGGGGAAGGGAGAGTCAGTGGTCGGCCGGGGGGTGGGCGGGACCGCCGGGGGTGGCTTCGCGGTCGGGGCCCTTGGCGGCTTCGGCCTCGCTGTAGATGTCCGGCTCGAGGTAGATGACGCGGGCGATGGGGACGGCCTGGCGGATGCGGGCCTCGGCGGCGTTGATGGCGTTCGCGATCTCGGTGGCGGTGTCGTCGTGCCGCACGGCGATCTTGGCGGCGACGAGGAGTTCCTCGGGGCCGAGGTGGAGGGTGCGCATGTGGATGACGCGGGTGACGGTGTCGCCGTCGACGAGGGCGGCCTCGATCTTGCGGGTCTCCTCCGGGCCGGCGGCCTCGCCGAGGAGGAGGGACTTGGTCTCGGCGGCCAGGACGAGGGCGATCAGGACGAGCAGGACGCCGATGCAGATGGTGCCGATGCCGTCCCAGACGCCGTCGCCGGTGACGATGGCGAGGCCGACGCCGGCGAGGGCGAGGACGAGGCCGACGAGAGCGCCGAAGTCCTCCAGGAGGACGACGGGGAGCTCGGGGGCCTTGGCGCGGCGCACGAACTCCTTCCAGGAGTGCTCGCCCCGCAGGGGGTCGGACTCCTTGATGGCCGTCCGGAAGGAGAACGACTCGGCGATGATCGCGAAGACCAGGACGCCGACGGGCCAGTACCAGTGCTCGATCTCGTGCGGGTGCTGGAGCTTCTCGTAGCCCTCGTAGATGGCGAACATGCCGCCGACGGAGAAGAGGACGATGGAGACGAGGAAGGCGTAGATGTAGCGTTCGCGACCGTAGCCGAAGGGGTGCTCCGGGGTGGCCTGGCGCTGGGCCTTCTTGCCGCCGACCAGGAGGAGTGCCTGGTTGCCGGAGTCGGCGAGCGAGTGGACGCCCTCCGCGAGCATCGACGAGGAGCCGCTGAAGGCGAACGCGACGAACTTCGATGCCGCGATCGCGAGGTTGGCGCCCAGTGCCGCCACGATCGCCCTGGTGCCGCCTGACGCGCTCATGTGTTCGCGTGGTCCCTTCGTCCTCGGGTCGTCCTCGGGGCGCTCGTGCCGTCGTCGGCTTTGCCCACCCTTTACGGTGGGCCATTGTTGCAGCACGGGCCGAGGTGCGTGTGCCCGGCGGGCGGTGGGCGATGCGTCAGACGACGACGGTGGCGCGGAAGAGTGTGCCCACTCCGGACACTTCGACCTTTTCGTCCGCGGGGACGAAGACGGAGTGACCGGGTGTCAGCCGGTGCTCGCCGACGTCGACGGCGCCGGCGGTGCAGAGCAGGATCTGCGGGGTGGGGAGGGTGAGGGCGCGGGCGGCGGCGCCCTCCGGCAGGACGTGGCGGGAGAGGCGGAACTCGTCGACGGGGGTGTCGTAGAACTCTTCGCCGTCGGGGGCGGCCTCGGGGCGCAGGACGCCGGGGTCGCCGGGCTCGAAGCGGACGATGCGCAGGAGTTCGGGTACGTCGACGTGCTTGGGGGTGAGGCCGCAGCGCAGGACGTTGTCGGAGTTGGCCATGATCTCGACGCCGAGGCCGCTGAGGTAGGCGTGCGGGACGCCGGCGCCGAGGAAGAGGGCCTCGCCGGGCTGGAGCCGGACGTGGTTGAGGAGCATGGCGGCGATGACGCCTGGGTCGCCGGGGTGGTGGTGGGCGATGCCGGCGTAGGGGGCCCAGTCGCCGCCGAGGCGGTCGCAGGCGGCCGCCGCCTCGGCGACGGTGTGGGCCATGTCGTCGCGGTCGGCGGTGAGGAGCGCGGTGAGGACCTCGCGCAGGGCGGCGTCCTCGGGCCGGGCGTGCAGGAGGTCGACGTAGGGCGTGAGCGTGTCGACGCCCAGGCCGTCGAGGAGGGCGGCGGCGCGGGCCGGTTCGCGGAAGCCGCACAGGCCTTCGAACTCGGTGAGGGCACAGATGAGTTCGGGCTTGTGGTTGGCGTCCTTGTAGTTGCGGTGGGGTGCGTCGACGGGGATGCCGCGGCGCTCCTCGTCCTCGTGGCCTGCCCGTGCTTGCCGCAGGTCGGGGTGGACCTGGAGGGAGAGGGGGGCGCCGGCGGCGAGGAGTTTGAGGAGGAAGGGCAGGCGGGGGCCGAACTTGGCTGTCGTCGCGGCGCCCAGTTCGCGTTCCGGGTCGGCTTCGATGACCTCGTCGAGGGCGCCCCGGGCGGTGCGGGAGGGGGCGCCGGGGTGGGCGCCCATCCACATCTCCGCCTGCGGTTCGCCGGTGGGTTCGACGCCGAGGAGGGCGGGGATGGCGGTGGTCGAACCCCAGGCGTAGGGGCGGACGGTGTTGTCGAGGCGGTCCATGAGGTGTCTCTGCCTGTCTGTCTGACGGTCCGTGTGTCTGTGCGGCTGTTCGTGGGTCAACCGTGGAGGGCCCGGTCGGCTGTCGCCAGTGCCGGGGCACCAGGTCAGGCTCCCGAGGCGAGCGCCAGGTAGACGGCGGCGAAGTCGGTGACGGCGATCAGTTCGGCGAGGGTGACGAGTTCGTCGCCGGGCTCCGGTTCGAGTTCGCTGATCGGGGTGTCGTGGCTGAGGGCGAGGTCGCGGGCGGCGGGGGCGGCCGTGAGTCCGCCGATGGGGCGGTCACGCAGCAGCACCACGCGCGCGTGGAGGGCGGGGGGCTCCTCGACGCGGTCGCGGAAGAAGTCGTCCGGGTCGGCACTGGCGGCGAGCGGGCCGGCGAGCAGCGCGCTGTGGGAGGCGAGGGCCTCGGGGAGTTCGGCGACGAGGGCGGGGCGGCCGGAGAGTTCGGCGAGCGCGGCGGCGAAGCGGCGGCCGGCCGGCCCGGCGGAGACGCCTTCGGTCCAGACGACGGGGAGGGCGTCGGCGAGTTCGGCGGCCAGGGTCTTGGCGGGGTTGCTGTACGTCGCGATGGCGGGACCGCAGCGTTCGGCGATGTGGTCGAGGCGGTCGGCGACCTGTTCGAGCGCCTCCGGCGGGGCGGAGATCAGGGCGATGCGGTCCAGGAGCGCGAGGAGCGGGGTGAGCAGGGCCCACAGCACTCCGGGGGCGGACGCGGCGACGGGCGGCTGTTCGTCGTGCTCGTAGGGGGCGGTGGCGAGCGGGATGAACACGCCGTGCGCGGCGCTGACGGCCTCGGTGAGCGGGGAGCCGGCGGGGGCTACGGCGGCGACGGTGCAGCCGCGGCGGTACGCCTGCTCGGCGAGGAGGGAGAGGCCGGGTTCGGAGCCGTCGGGGGTGGTGATGAGGAGGAGGTCGATGGAGCCGACCCAGCCGGGGAGTTCCCAGCGCAGGGCGCCCGCGGCGGGGGCGACGCCGGCGGGGGCGAGGCGGGTGACGGGGCAGGCGGCGCCGGCGAGGGTGCCGAGGAGGTCGGCGACGCAGATGGCGGCCGCGCCGGGGCCGGCGATGAGGATGGCGCGGGGGCGGCCGTCCGGTTGGAGTCGGTGGACGCCGGCCTCGGTGGCGTGCCGGGCGGCGGTGCGGACGCGGGCGCCTGCCTCGGCCGCTCCGCGCAGGAGGGCGCGGTGGTCTGCCTCGGCCAGGGCCTCCGGCGTGTCGAGCAGCGATTCGTCGAGCATGGCGTCAGGTCTCCGATCGCCGGGTCGTCGCGGGTCGTCGGGGCGCCGTCACCCGCGCCGATGGCGCCTGGGGCGGCGGGCGGGGGTGTTCGCGTGGGGGTGCGGCCGGTCGGGCGTCACGCGGGACGGCGGGCCTCGTCGACGAGGAGGACGGGGATGCCGTCGCGTACGGGGTAGGCGAGGGCGCAGTCCTGGCCGGTGCAGATCAGCTCGGTGTCCTGCTCCTGGAGGGAGGCGTGGCAGGCGGGGCAGGCGAGGATCTCCAGGAGGCCGGCTTCGAGCGGCATGGGGTGTCCCTTCGGGTGGGCGTCGGGTCGCGCGGCCGGGTGGTGCGGGGCGCGTGGATGTGCCTGGTCAGGGTACCGCCGGTGCGGCGGGGGCGTGGGGTGTCCGACGCACCGGGGGCGCCCGCCGTCCGTGGTGCGGTCCGCCCGGGTCAGGCGCGGATCAGTGCCAGGACCTCGTCGCGGAGTTTGCGCATGGTCGGCTCGTCCCTGGCTTCGGCGTTGAGGCGGAGGAGGGGTTCGGTGTTGGAGGGGCGGACGTTGAACCACCAGTCGGCGGCGGAGACGGTGAGGCCGTCGAGGTCGTCGAGGGTGGTGTCGGGGCGGTCGGCGTAGGCGGCGCGGACGGCCGCGATGCGGGCTGCCTGGTCGTCGACGGTGGAGTTGATCTCTCCGGAGCCGCTGTAGCGGTCGTACCGGTCGACGAGGGAGGAGAGCGGGGCCGGTTGTCCGCCGAGGGCGGCCAGGACGTGGAGAGCGGCCAGCATTCCGGTGTCGGCGTTCCAGAAGTCCTTGAAGTAGTAGTGGGCGGAGTGTTCGCCGCCGAAGATGGCGCCGGTGCGGGCCATTTCGGCCTTGATGAAGGAGTGTCCGACGCGCGTGCGGACGGGGGTGCCGCCGTTCTCCCGGACGGCCTCGGGGACCGTCCAGGAGGTGATCAGGTTGTGGATGACGGTGCCGCGGCCGCCGTGGCGGGCGAGTTCGCGGACGGCGACGAGGGCGGTGATGGCCGACGGGGAGACCGGCTCGCCCTGTTCGTCGACGACGAAGCAGCGGTCGGCGTCGCCGTCGAAGGCGAGGCCGAGGTCGGCGCCCTCCGCGCGGACGCGCTGTTGGAGGTCGACGAGGTTGGCCGGGTCGAGGGGGTTGGCCTCGTGGTTGGGGAAGGTGCCGTCGAGTTCGAAGTACATCGGGACGACGGTGAGGGGCAGGCCGGCGAGGACGGTGGGGACGGTGTGGCCGCCCATGCCGTTGCCCGCGTCGACGACGACCTTCAGGGGGCGGATGGAGGTCAGGTCGACGAGTGAGCGCAGGTGCGCGGCGTAGTCGTCCAACGTGTCGGTGCGGCTGAGGGTTCCCCGTTCGGCGGCCGGTTCGGGGGCGGCCGACGCGGTCCATTTCTCGACGAGTTCGCGGATCTCGGTCAGGCCGCTGTCCTGGCCCACCGGCGCGGCGCCCGCGCGGCACAGTTTGATCCCGTTGTAGCGGGCCGGGTTGTGCGAGGCGGTGAACATCGCGCCGGGCAGGTTCAGGGCGCCGGAGGCGTAGTACAGCTGGTCGGTGGAGCACAGGCCGATCTGGGTGACGTGTGCGCCGCGGGCCGCCGCGCCGCGCGCGAAGGCGGCGGACAGGCCGGGCGAGGAGGGGCGCATGTCGTGGCCGACGACGACGGCCTCGGCGTCGGTCACCTGGACGAAGGCCGCGCCGATCAGTTCGGCGAGGGACTCGTCCCACTGGTCCGGGACCACCCCGCGCACGTCGTACGCCTTCACGATCTGCGACAGATCAGCAGCCACGGCCAACCCTTCCTGGAAGTTCTGCGAGTCACCACAAACTACCCGGGGCGACCGGCGGCCCTCTGCGGCGGCGTGCGCGTGCCGCACGGCTCACCTGGGCGGCAGCGGCTGGGACGACGCTGCTTTCGCGACACGCCCTAGTTGTCGGGTGAGCGCAGCACGCGCAGGTGGCCGCGGCGTGCGACCTCCATCGGGTCCGCCCCGCGGCCGGTGCCGGCACCGGCACCGGCGGAGCGTTCCTGCGGGCGGGCGGCCTCGCGGACGGCGTTGGCAAGCGCTTCCAGGTCGTCGCCGCTGGGGCGCGCGGGAGCGGAGCCGTCGAGGAGCCGGACGACCTCCCAGCCGCGGGGGGCGGTGAGGCGTTCGGAGTGCTCGGCGCACAGGTCGTAGCAGTGGGGTTCGGCGTAGGTGGCGAGCGGGCCGAGGACCGCGGTCGAGTCGGCGTAGACGTACGTCAGCGTCGCGACGGCGGGTCGGCCGCAGGCGGTGCGCGAACAGCGACGTACAGGGCTCACGACGTTGGACGGTACCGCACTCTTGAGCGGGCCGCGACGACTCTCCACCAGGTCACTCCACCGTGTCGGGTTGTGAAACGCCCCACAGACGACTCCAGTCATACCCCGCTGACCTGCGGGAACGCCAGTCCTCCGGGCAAGGTGAGGCGTCGGATGCGGTCGTCGGTGGGGACAAACACCATCAATTGCCGTGAGATCCACGGTCTCGGAGAGATACGGAATCGAGCCCAACCTTGGCTGGAATGGTCATTCGCCGACGTGCGGTGCGCGGCGGCCGGTGCGGGGCGGGGCGCCGCGTGGGGTCCGGCGGCGGGTCCCGTCGGGGAATACGCTTCAGTGGTGATGGACAACCCCGTACCGCCCCGTAGCGCAGCCCCCGGGCCCCGTCGTCGTGATCGTCACGGACGGGGCATGCGGGGGCCGATCGCGCCCCCTCAGGTGCCGTTGGCGGCGAGCCGTGCCGAGGTGTTCGCGGATCTGGTGCAGGACTCGGTGGAGCGGCTGGAGCGGCGCTGGCCGCAGCTCGCCGACATCGACTTCATGGTGCTGGAGGTGCCGCGGCTGGACGGCGCGGGCGGGCCGTGGAACGACGAGGCGGTGCCGTTGGGCGGGACGATCCCCGCGCGGGAGGGCCGGCGGGCGCGGGTGGTCGTCTACCGGCGGCCGGTGGAGATCCGCACCAAGGGGCGCGAGGAACGGGCCGCGTTGGTGCACGAGGTGGTGGTGGAGCAGGTGGCGGAGCTGCTGGGGCTCACCCCGGAGACGGTGGATCCGCGTTACGGGGAGGACTGAGCGGGGGTTGGCCCGTCCCCTGCGGGTGCCCTGTCGCGGCAGGTCACTTCTGCAGCACCGTCATGTCCTGTTCCGTCCGGGGGACCGCGACTGTTCCGCGGTCGGTCGGGAGGGTCTGGATGGTGAAGCCGGGGAGGCCGTCGATCGAGGCCGCCAGGGTGCGGGAGGCGTAGACGGGCGTGGCGGTGAGGGGTTCCACGGTGAGGGCGTAGGTGCCCTTCAGGCCTGCGGGGGCGGGGAGTTGTACGTCCTGGGTGGTGCCCGCCTTGATCGTGTACGTCTGGGACGCGGCCGTTCCGCCCTCGGTGCCGGCGGAGGCGGTGACCTTGACCTTGGCCGTGCCGGTGGGGGCGGTCATGGAGAGGGTGGTGCCCTTGGCGGTGTTGGCGACGGCGGACGCGCGGGTGCCGACCGGGCTGGTGGCGGGGAGGTACGCGGACTCCTGTTTGTCGCCCTTGCCGCGCACCACCCGGACCGCGGCGACGACCGGCACGGACTGGTCGGTGGGGGTCAGGACGAGGGAGCCGGCTTCCCCGCGGGTGACGTCGCCGAGGTCGAGGGCGGTCGTCGTGCCCGCCTTGACGTGCAGTGTCTCCTTGCCGGCCGGGGTGATCAGGCCGGACGGGGAGGCCAGTTGGACCTTCAGGTCGGCGTCGGAGTCGGCCGGGGTGAAGGCGACGAGGCGTACGGCGGTGGCGTCCTTGGGGATGCCGGGGACGACGAGGCTGCCCGCCGGGTCGGTGGACGCGGCCAGCCAGTCGCCGCCGAGTTTGTCGTCCAGGGCCTGGACGGCGGCGCCGACGCGGCCGCTGCGCACGTTGACGTGGACGGTGAGATCGTCCTGCTTCTCGCCGGTGAGCGTGGACAGCAGGATCGGCTCGCTGGACCCGGCGGGGACGGTGAAGTCGTCGCCTGCGGTGGTCGCGACGGGGCCGTCCTTGTCGTAGAGCTCGATGTCGGCGACGGCGGCGGAGTCGTCCGGGTTGGTGAGGTGGAGGTAGTCGGTGCGGTCGGCGGCGGTGCTGACGCCCGGGAACCAGAAGTCGGTGTCCGGGGCGGTGCAGTTGACGCCGAGGAGGCCGCGGCCGGTGCCGGCTGCGACCTCGGTGGTCTCCTGGAGGGTCCAGCCGGGCGCGAACTTGCCCTCGGCGGTGCCGATCAGCGCGGGCGACGCGCCGCCGGAGGTGTCGCCGGCGGCGGGCGTGCCGGGCGCCTTGGGCGTGAGGACGGGCTTGGCCGGGGTCTTCTTCTTGCCGTCGCCCGCGGCGGTCTTCCCGGCGGCGGGCAGCAGTTCGGTCGTGCCGCCGCTCTTGGTGCCCTTGGTGACGGGCGTGAAGGACGTGTACGTCGTCTCGGCGAGGTCGGAGGTGCTGGGCGCCGGGCAGAGCAGGCCGGCGCGTTCCACGGGCAGGACGGCGGCCGCCTTCGCGGCGGTGCCGGCACCGGAGTCGGTCGGCTGGGTGAGCGCGGCGAAGCCGGTGACGGCGGCGAGCGCGGTCGTGCCGGCGATCAGGGACAGGGTGGTGCGCTTCACTGCTGGCTCCCGTCGGGGCGCTCGCTGCCGGTGCCGTGGGGGTCGCGGTTCTGGTCGTAGCGGGGGTCGTGGACGGCCCTGTCGTACGCCGAGGGGTCGTAACCCTGCTGCTCGTAGGGGCCCGTCTGCGGGGTCTGTCCCTCGTAGGCGTACGGGTCGTAGGGGGCGGCCTGGTAGGGGGCGTAGGACTGCTGGTCGTAGCCGCCCGGCGGGTACTGCTGGGGGGCGGCCTGGTACTGCTCGCCGCCGTGGGCGGGGTGGGAGGCGCCCGCGTAGCCGGGCGTGTCCCAGTCGGCGTAGGAGGTCTGCTGGGGGACGGCGGCCGGGGTCTCCTGCGGTGGGGGCGGCGGGAAGTCCTCGGCTTCGGCCCGGGTGGTGGCTTCCTCGCCCTCGGCCCGGGCGGCTTCCTCCGCTTCGGCCTGGGCGCGCAGGCGGCGGGCGCGGCGGCCTTCGCCGTCGGCGGCCGCCTCGGGCCGGGGTTCCTCTTCGGGGAGGTCGTCGTCGACGTCGCGGCGGCGGCCGGGGAGGGCGAGGACGACGAGGACGAGGGCGAGGGCGCCCTGGGCCCACAGCCAGGCGGTGTGGGTGAACGGGTCGTCGTAGGTGACGTCCAGCTCGCCGCCGCCGGCGGGGAGTTCGAAGCCCTGGGCCCAGCCGTCGACGGTGGTGCGGGTGAGCGGCTTGCCGTCGAGGGTGGCGGTCCAGCCGTCGGCGGCGGCGTCGGCCAGGCGCAGGATCCGGCCGTCGTCGCCGTCGGGGATCTCGGTGTGGATGTCCACGGGGCCGGCGGCGACGGGGACCGGGGTGCCCTTGCCGGACGCGGTGACGACGGCCGCGCGGGAGACCTCCTGGTCGACGCGCCACAGGTCACCGCCGGCCTGCTGGCTGAGCCGGGACATCCCGGGCGTGGCGTCCAGGACGCGGGTGATCTCGCGGGGCGCGCCCTTGTGGACGAGGACGTAGCGCACGGCGAACTTGCCGAGCTGGTCGCTCTGGTCGGCGCCGGAGCCGGCGACGAGGTTGGCGACGACCTTGTTCAGGGCCTCGTTCTCGCCGTCGGCGGCGGCGAGTTCGGCGTCGCCGAGGCGGGTGCCGGAGCCGCGGACCAGCATGTAGCCGACGCGGGCGGTGGAGTCCCCGGCGAGGACGAGGGTGCGGGCCTGGTCGCGCGTGTTGCTGTCCTCGGCGACGAACGCCGGGACCTGGACGGGGTCGCGGCGCTCCAGCGGGCCGTCGGCGCCGCCGAGCATCCAGCCGGCGGCGACGAGCAGCGGGCCGGCGGCCGAGGCGAAGGCGATGAGGGCGGCGACCGGCTGGCGCCAGCCGAAGCTCTGTTCGGCGACGCGCCCGCGTGCGCCGTCGGCGCCGAGGAGGGCGGCGGCGAGCAGGGCGATGCCGTAGACGAGGGTGGCGGGACCGGCCCAGGCGGACTGGTTGGACAGGACGGCGAAGACGAGGCCGACCAGGGCGACGGTCCACGCCGTGCGGATGCCCGCCTGGCGCTCGGAGCGCAGAAGGGCGGCGAGGGCGGCCAGGACGACGCCGATGAGCATCAGGCCGTCGACGGTGCCGGGGCCGCCGGGGCTGGCGCCGAGCAGGTCGGCGGCGGTGGCCGTGGAGGGGCCGTAGGGAAGGCCGGCCTCGGTGAGGAAGCCGGACGGCATCAGGGTCAGCGACCAGGGCGCGAGGATCAGCAGGGGGGTGCCGAGCTGCGCCAGGAAACGCGGCCCGTAGGCGAGGAGTTCGGTGCGGCGCACCGCCAGCACGGCGAGGCCGAGGACCAGGGCGACGGGCCAGACGATCGGGGTGAACGCGGTGGTGATCGTCAGCAGCAGCGCGTATGCCCAGGTCGCCCGCCAGCTGCCGCGCGCCCCGGAGGAGTTGGCGAGGCCGGCGGCGGTGATGCCGGCGCGTGCGATGAGCGGCAGCAGGACGGCCAGGACGGCGGTGCCGATGCGGCCGCCGGCGAGCGCGCCGGTGGCGGCGGGCAGGAAGGCGTAGACGACGGCGGCCCACGCGCGCAGCAGGCGGGAGGTGACGAGGGGGCGGGAGGCGAAGTAGGCGGTGAGGCCGGCCAGTGGCACGGAGCAGACCAGCAGGACGGTGACGGCGAGACCGGTCGATCCGAACAGCAGGGAGGCCAGCAGGGCGACGATCGCGAGGTAGGGGGGTGCGGCCGGGGTGCCGCCCGCGCCCACGGGGTGCCAGGCGTCCAGATAGCGCGACCAGAGGTCGGAGGCGTCGGCCGGGGCGGGCAGCAGGGCGCCGCCGGCGAGCGCGCCGCCGCCCAGGAGGCTGCGGCAGGCGACCAAGGAGACGAGGAGCAGTACGAGGAAGAGCACCGGTCCTGGTTTGCGGGCGATGCGCTTGACGCGGGCGAACTGCTCGATCTCCAGGAAGTCGGCGTCGTCGCCGCCGGGTCCGGATTCGATGGCGCCGCCGTGCCGTCCGGCGCCGCCGGGGGTCTCGGGGTCGGAGGCGCCGAAGAGGTTGCCGGCGATCTGCTCGACGGCGGCCCGGACGGTCGCTCCTGGTGGCGGGAACAGCGCCCGCAGTTCGCCCTTGTCGATCTGCGGCTTTGCGCGGTCACGCCGCGCGGCGATGATCCGCTCGGGCCGCAGCAGGGTGCCCAGCAGGCCGCGGATCTCGTCGACGGCCTGTCCGGGGACCTTGCCGACGAGGTAGACGACGGTCCGCAGCAGGGTGCCGAGGACGAGGCGTACCAGGATCCAGGGGAGTTGGGCGGTGCGGCTGTTGACGAGGAGGGTGTAGGCGGCGCCGGCCTTGTCCACCTTGTGGGGGGAGGCCGCGGTGCGGCCCGCGCAGTCGACCGCGCGTCGCTCCCGGGAGGCGGCCTCGGCGTGCCGTACGACGGCGTCGGGGGCGACGAGGACGCGGTGGCCGGCGGCGGTGGCGCGCCAGCACAGGTCGACGTCGTCGCGCATGAGGGGCAGGCGGCGGTCGAAGCCGCCGAGTTCCTCGAAGACGTCGCGGCGGACGAGCATGCCGGCGGTGGACACCGACAGCACGGGGCGGACGTGGTCGTGCTGGCCCTGGTCCTGTTCGCGGCGGTCCAGGCCGGTCCAGCGGCGGCCGGAGCGGGCGATGGTGACGCCGACTTCGAGGAGCTGGCGGCGGTCGTACCAGCCGCGCAGTTTGGGGCCGACGACGGCCACGTCGTCGCGGCCGAGTTCGAGTTCGTTGTCGACGACGCGCAGGAGTTCGGCGAGGGCGCCGGGTTCGGGGGCGCAGTCGTCGTGCAGCAGCCACAGCCACTGGACGGGTTCTCCGTGCGGGAGCTCGGGGAGGTCGTAGGCGTCGTCGCGCCATGTGCGCGTGACGGGGTCCCAGCCGCTGGGGCGCTTGAGGTAGGGCAGTTCCTCGGGGGTGAGGACCGGGGCGGCTCGGCCGGCCTCCTCGACGGCCTGGCCGAAGCCGGTGCGCCGGGCGAGGTGCAGTACGCGGTCGGGGCCGAGCGCGTCGGTGACCAGTTGGGCTGAGTCGTCGGCGCTGCCGGTGTCGGCGGCCATGACGGCCTGGACGGGGCGCTCCTGGCCGAGCAGCCCGGCGAGCGCGTCGGGGAGCCAGCGGGCGCCGTCGTGGGAGACGAGGACCGCGGTCACCACATGGCGCGGGAACTGCGGTGTGGCAGCGTCGTGTTGGGCTGCCGTGTGGCTGTGCACGGACATCGAGGTACGGGCCCCGGTTCGATGGACTGCGGTGGACGCCCGTGCCGTGTGGGGGGCGGCGGGCGTTCGGACGAGCGACCACACTATCGGCAGAACCAAAAGGGGCGACGCGAAGCGTCTCGCTGAGGGGCGGTGGGCGGGCGTGAACGGCCCGCCGCCTGTGGACAAGCCACCGGCGACGGGCCGTTCACGATCTTCCCGCTGGGGGAGGCGGGCCGTCCGCTCAGACGGCCGCCTTCTTCAGTCTGCGGCGTTCCCGCTCGGACAGGCCGCCCCAGATGCCGAAGCGTTCGTCGTTGGCGAGGGCGTACTCGAGGCATTCGGAGCGGACCTCGCACGCGAGGCAGACCTTCTTCGCCTCCCGGGTGGATCCGCCCTTCTCAGGGAAGAAGGACTCGGGGTCGGTCTGGGCGCACAGTGCGCGCTCCTGCCAGCCGAGTTCCTCGCCCGCGTCGTCGACCAGCAGTTGCTGCACCAGCTCGGTCATGTGCGCCCCTCGCTCTGTCTTTCGCGTCCCCGTGACGTGGCCGTTACCGATGGCGGCTGAACGACACGAGTGAAATTACAAGTGTGCCGCTCCGGGAGAGTCAAGCCGAGATCTGCTATTGAGCCCCTTATTCACTCTGCGGAACCAAGGCCGTGCGGTAAGTGTTCAAATCGCCATAAACCTTGACACGCAGTCGAGAGCCCGGCGGACACCTCGCCCGCACAACGCCTGCACGAAGGAGGACGCCCATTCGATCGGTCCCGTTCCGACACGCGCGCGAAGGCGAACCTGATCACACTCGGATCACGAGGTCACCGCGAGGCTTGCGTGCCCGGCATGTGCGCCATGTGTCCCGGCAGCGGCATGCACAAACCTTTCACCTCGCAGATGGACCTGATGAGGTGAAAGGGCCCCGCGCGGGGGTGGTCGAGTTGACAGCGGGAGTGTGAACCGGTGTCCTAGTGGGCATGCTCGCGAACTCGGCACTCACCAAGACCCGCACCGCCGGGTCCCACGGTGCTGCCCGCGCTCGCTGTAGCTGTTGTCGTTCCTGCGGCTGTTGAGCCTCACGCGCTCCGGCTCCCCTCCCGGTCCACCGCGACCGAACCGCTCGGTTTCACGCCCGCACCCGGGCTTCCCTGCCGCCCGTGACCCGGGCGCACGGCACGTGCACCCAGCCCCCACTTCTTCCGCCGAGGAACCCCCGCATCCCATGAACAGCGACAGCGACCTGCAGATCGCCGGCGACATCCTCGAAGTCCCGCACCTCCTCCAGGCTCCCCGCGAACACCCTTCCACCGTCGCGGAGTTCGTCGGCCTGGCCCGCTCCATCGCCGCCGACCGCTCCCAGTGGGAGCACCTCGTCCGCTACGACGCCACGACCCGCTGGTACCACCGGCTGCGCACCGGGCCCGGCTACGAGGTGTGGCTGCTGTCCTGGGTGCCCGGACAGGGCAGCGGGGCGCACGACCACGGCCGCTCCTCGGGTGTGCTGACCGTCCTGGACGGCGCGCTGACCGAGCACACGGCGCGCGGCACGCGCGTGCTGGACTCGGGAGCGCAGCGCGTCTTCGCGCCCGGGTACGCGCACGAGGTCGTCAACGACGCGCTGGAACCGGCGGTCAGCCTGCACGTCTACTTCCCCGGCCTGACCGAGATGCCCATGCACACGGCACCTCACTGCGAGGGGCGCGGCGGGGACCGCAGCGAGGCCGACGCCCTGTCCGCCTGAGACAGGCCGGCCGCGCCGGACCGGCCGCGCACCGCGTTGTCGTACCCGCCTGCGAGACTTGCGCCATGCGCATTGTGGTTCTGGCAGGCGGCATCGGCGGTGCCCGGTTCCTGCGCGGTCTGAAGCGGGCCGTGCCGGACGCGGACATCACGGTCATCGGCAACACCGGGGACGACATCCACCTCTTCGGGCTGAAGGTCTGCCCGGACCTGGACACGGTGATGTACACGCTCGGCGGCGGCATCAACGAGGAGCAGGGCTGGGGGCGAGCCGAGGAGACCTTCCATCTGAAGGAGGAGCTCGCGGCGTACGGCGTGGGCCCCGAGTGGTTCGGGCTGGGCGACCGGGACTTCGCCACGCACATCGTGCGGACGCAGATGCTCGGCGCCGGCTACCCGCTGAGCGCGGTGACCGAGGCACTGTGCGACCGGTGGAAGCCGGGCGTGCGGCTGATCCCGATGACCGACGACCGGGTCGAGACCCATGTCGCCGTCGAGGTCGACGGGGAGCGCAAGGCGGTCCACTTCCAGGAGTACTGGGTGCGGCTGCGGGCGTCCGTGCCGGCCGAGGCGATCGTGCCGGTGGGCGCCGAGCAGGCGAAGCCCGCCCCGGGGGTCCTTGAGGCGATCGCGGAGGCGGACGTCGTCCTCTTCCCGCCGTCGAACCCGGTCGTCTCCGTCGGCACGATCCTCGCCGTGCCCGGCGTGCGCGAGGCGATCGCGGATGCGGGGGTCCCGGTGGTCGGCCTCTCCCCCATCGTCGGGGACGTGCCCGTGCGCGGCATGGCCGACAAGGTGCTCGCGGCGGTCGGCGTGGAGTCGACGGCCGCGGCGGTCGCCGAGCACTACGGCTCGGGCCTCCTCGACGGCTGGCTCGTGGACACCGTCGACGCGGGCGTCGTCGACCGGGTCGAGGCCGCCGGGATCCGCTGCCGGGCCGTGCCGCTGATGATGACCGACGTCGAGGCGACCGCGACGATGGCCCGCGAGGCGCTGGCCCTGGCGGAGGAGGTGCGGGGAGCGTGACCGTCGAGAGCACGAGAGCGGACACGGAGAGCGGCTACCGGGTCTGGGCGGTGCCCGGGCTGCCCGAGGTGCGCCCCGGGGACGACCTCGCCAAGCTGATCGCCGCCGCCGAGCCCGCGCTCGTCGACGGGGACGTGCTGCTGGTGACGTCGAAGATCGTGTCCAAGGCGGAGGGGCGGATCGTCCGGGCCGAGGACCGCGAGGCCGCCGTCGACGCCGAGACCGTCCGGGTCGTGGCCCGGCGCGGTCCGCTGCGGATCGTGGAGAACCGGCAGGGCCTGGTGATGGCCGCGGCCGGCGTCGACGCCTCCAACACCCCCGCCGGCACGGTGCTGCTGCTGCCCGAGGACCCGGACGCCTCCGCGCGCGCGATCCGCGACGGGCTGCGCGACGCCCTCGGCGTGAACGTCGGCGTCGTCGTCACCGACACCTTCGGGCGGCCCTGGCGCGCGGGTCTCACCGATGTCGCCATCGGCGCCGCCGGTGTGCGCGTGCTCGACGACCTGCGCGGGGGCACGGACGCGCACGGCAACCCGCTGAGCGCGACCGTCGTCGCGACGGCCGACGAACTGGCCTCCGCGGGCGACTTGGTGAAGGGCAAGGCCGCCGGACTGCCGGTGGCGGTCGTGCGCGGTCTGGGTCATGTGGTCGCCGACGGCGACGCGGAGGGCGCGCGGGCCATGGTGCGCGACGCGCGCGACGACATGTTCCGGCTCGGCACCTCAGAGGCGGTGCGGCTGGCGGTCACCCAGCGGCGGACCGTGCGCGCCTTCACCGACGAGCCCGTCGACCCCGGGGCGGTACGGCGGGCCGTGGCGGCGGCGGTCACGGCGCCCGCGCCGCACCACACGACGCCGTGGCGGTTCGTGCTGCTGGAGTCGCCGGCGTCCCGCCTGCGGCTGCTGGACGCGATGCGGGACGCGTGGATCGCGGACCTGCGGCGGGACGGCAAGTCCGAGGAGTCGATCGCCAAGCGGGTGCGACGGGGGGACGTGCTGCGCAACGCGCCCTACCTGGTCGTTCCGTGTCTGGTCATGGACGGGTCGCACACGTACGGCGATCCGCGGCGGGACGGGGCCGAGCGGGAGATGTTCGTCGTGGCGACCGGGGCGGGCGTGCAGAACCTCCTGGTCGCGCTGGCCGGGGAGCGACTGGGGTCCGCGTGGGTGTCGTCGACGATGTTCTGCCGGGACGTCGTGCGGGAGGCGCTGGAGCTGCCGCCGGAGTGGGACCCTATGGGCGCGGTGGCGGTCGGGCATCCGGCCGAGGAGCCGAAAGCGCGGGCGGAGCGGGACGCGGGGTCCTTCATCGAGGTCCGGTGAGTTCCGCAGGGGTGCCTGTGCCGTCGGCGCTGCCTTTACCCTCGTAGAACCCCTTCCCCGCAGGACCCCTCCCCAGAACCTCTTCCGTCTTCCCCCGGGAACCTCTCCGTGTCCGGACGATTCGATCCCCGGCCCACGCGCACGACGGTGCGCGGCGGGCATGTCGGTGTGCCCGGCGGGGTGCCCCGGCAGGCCGGGGGCGAGGCTGACGGCGGGGCCGGGGCGACGCGGGTGCGGACGTGGGTGCCGGAGGGAACGCTGGACCTGGGGCTGGTGCTGGGGCCGCTGCGCCGCGGGCCCGGCGATCCGACGTTCCGGGCCATGCCTGACGGGTCGGTGTGGCGGACCGCTCTGACGCCCGCCGGGCCGGGGACCCTACGGGTCTGCGCGGCGCCCGGCGGCGGCGCGGTGCGCGGGCAGGCGTGGGGGCCCGGGGCGCGGTGGCTGCTGGAGCGGATGCCGGACCTGCTCGGCGCGTCGGACGACCCGGACGCGTTCACGCCCCGGCACCGGGTGGTGGCGACGGCGCGGCACCGGCGGCCGGGGCTGCGGCTGACGCGGACCGGGCTGGTGCTGGAGTCGCTGATCCCGTCGGTCCTGGAGCAGAAGGTCACGGCCGACGAGGCGTACCGGGCGTGGCGCAGGCTGGTGTGCAAGTTCGGGGAGCCCGCGCCGGGGCCGGGACCGGCGGGCGGTCCGATGTTCGTGATGCCGTCGCCGCGGACGTGGGCGCTGATCCCGTCGTGGGAGTGGCACCGGGCCGGGGTGGACGACAAGAGGGCGTCGACGATCCTGCGGGCGGTGCGGGTCGCCGCCCGGCTGGAGGAGGCGGTGCGGATGGAGCCTTCGGCCGCGCGGGAGCGGCTGGAGGTCGTGCCGGGGATCGGGCCGTGGACGTCGACGGAGACGGTGCAGCGCAGTCACGGGGCGGCGGACGAGGTGACCGTGGGGGATCTGCATCTGCCGGGGATCGTCGGCTTCGCGCTGGCGGGGGACCGTGAGGCGGACGACGCGATGATGCTGGAGCTGCTGGAGCCGTACGCGGGGCAGCGGCATCGGGCGGCGCGGCTGATTCTGCTGAGCGGGCGGGTGCCGGCGCGGCGGGCGCCGAAGATGCGGAAGACGGACATCGGGTCGTGGTGAAGCCGGCGGGGTGTTCTCCGCCCCCGCCGCCCCTGCCCTTCCCGTGCCTGAGGGCCGCCGCCCCCGGAGCTCATTGATCCGAGGAGAAGCGGACCGCTCCTGCCGGGATCTCGGCGTTGCACCAGATCCTCGCGCCGTCGCGGAGTTCGTTGTCCGCGCCGACGACCGCGTCGTCGCCGATGACCGTGCCGGTCAGGACGGAGCGTTCGCCGACGCGGGCCCGGGTGCCGATCAGGGAGTCGGTGATGACCGCGCCGGGCTCGATGACGGCGCCGGGAAGGATCGTCGAGCCGAAGACGCGCGCGCCCTCCGCGACGAAGGCTCCCTCGCCGACCACCGTGCCGCCGGTCAGCTTGGCGTCGGGGGCGACCGTCGCCGTCGGCAGGATGAGACGGTCGCCGCAGCGGCCGGGCAGCGCCGGGGACGGGGCCCGGCCGAGGACGAGGTCGGCGGAGCCGCGGACGAAGGCCGCGGGCGTGCCGAGGTCCAGCCAGTACGTCGAGTCGACCATGCCCTGGAGGTGGGCGCCGGCTTCGAGGAGGTCGGGGAACGTCTCGCGCTCCACCGACACCGGCCGGCCGTGCGGGATGGTGTCGATGACCGAGCGGCGGAAGACGTAGGCGCCCGCGTTGATCTGGTCGGTGACGATCTCCTCGGGCGTCTGGGGCTTCTCCAGGAAGGCCAGCACCCTGCCCGAGTCGTCGGTGGGCACCAGTCCGTAGGCGCGCGGGTCGCTCACCTTGGTGAGGTGCAGGGAGACGTCCGCCCCGGTCGTCTCGTGGGTGGAGACGAGCCTGCGGATGTCGAGGCCGGTGAGGATGTCGCCGTTGAAGACGAGCACCGGGTCGTCGGGGCCCGAGTGCAGCCGGGAGGCGACGTTGCGGATCGCGCCGCCCGTGCCGAGCGGCTCCTCCTCGGTGACGTACTCGATGTGCAGGCCCATCGACGCGCCGTCGCCGAAGTACGGCTCGAAGACCTCCGCCAGGTAGCTCGTCGCGAGGACGATGTGCTCCACGCCCGCCGCTCTCGCCCGCGCCAGTTGGTGCGTCAGGAACGGCACCCCCGCTGCCCTGACCATCGGTTTGGGCGTGTGCACCGTGAGCGGGCGCAGCCGGGTGCCCTTGCCGCCGACCAGGAGGATCGCTTCTGTCACCTTCGTCTCTGCTTCCTGCCGGGACCGGCCGAACTTTCTTTCGGCCGGCCAGTGTATGCAGACCTCGTGCGGCAACTTCGACGGATGCGGGTCCGCATGGGTCCGCCCGGGCCGGGGCCCGGTGGAGGGCCCCGGCCCGGGCGTGCCGGGCCGACCTCAGCGCCCCTGGTAGCGCGCCGCCGTCGTGCGGGCCGAGGCGAGCTTGCCGTAGAGCTGCCGTCCTGGGCATTCCGTGGCGAAGCCGTCCCGGTGACCGGAGATCACGTTCAGTCGTACGTTCTTACCTTTTGCGTAGAGATTGCCACCGCCTGACTTCAGGTATGTCTTTCCGTTCGGATTGCCCCCGAACAGACCCAGCTTCCACGCCGTCAGACTGGCGATGGCTTTCACGGTCGCGGCGGACGGTTTGGTACTGGTGTAGGTGCCGATGGCGGCGATGCCCATGCTGTTGCTGTTGAAGCCGAGGGTGTGGGCGCCCATGACCGCCTTCGTCACTCCCCCGGCGCGGCCCTCGTACAGGGTTCCGCACTTGTCGACGAGGAAGTTGTAGCCGATGTCCCGCCAGCCCAGGCTCTTGACGTGGTAGCGGTAGATGCCGCGGATGACGGACGGGGCCTGCGCGCACGTGTAGTTGTTGCCGGAGGCGGTGTGGTGCACGAAGGCCGCCTTGACCGTCGTCGTGTAGCGGAAGCCGCTCTCCCGCAGCGACTCGTCGGCGCCCCAGCCGCGGCGGGTGACGATGTTCGGGCGCGGGCCGATGTACGGCTTCGCCGCCCGCTGACCCGGCGACAGCGGGGCGCCGGGCTGGGCGAGGAGCTCGCGCTCGGTGGCCTCGCGGTTCAGGGCGGGGATCTCGGTGGCTGCGGACGTCCCGAAGGCGGCGGCCCGGGTCGTCAGCATCCGGGTGACGGGGGCGGGTGCCGGGGCGGCGGCGCCCGGGTCGACGAGTTCGAGGCTCAGGCCCGCCGGGAGCGGGGCGGTCGACGCCGCGGTGCGGACGCCGCGCGCGGTGTCCTCCGTACGGTGGCCCGTGGCGGGCCTGACACGGAGTTCGACGCCGTCGGAGTCGCCCACCCACAGGGGGGCGGTGGCGCCGCGGACACGGCCCGAGGTGCGTTCGGCGGCGTCGGGGTCGGCGCCGTGGTCGGCGTTGTGGGTCTCCACGTCCTGCCAGCCGGACCAGGCACGGGTCTTGGCGTCCCGGGTGCGGACCTGGACGCGGCCGTCGAGTTCGGCGTCCGGGTCGTCCCAGACGATGCCGAGGAGGGAGAAGGGGCGTACGTCCCGGCGGGTGACGCCCTGTTCGGCGCCGGTGCCGGCGCGGGTGCGGTCGCGGGTGAGGGGGGTCAGGGGCAGCGACTGGGTGCTGCCCGGGAGCGGGGCGGCGGGGCTCGTGGCCTGGGCCGCGGCGGTCGCCGTCTCCGCGGTCGGCGCCGGTCGCGCCGTCACCGCGGTGGCGGACGGCGTCAACGGGAGGGCGAGGGACGCCGCACAGGTGACACCGATCGAGGTAGCAAGCAATCCACGCATGGCACTGATGCTGTGCACAGCGGTACCCGTCCGCCACTTCGGGCGGGTTGACGGAGTGTCGGCGGCGTTCGGCCGAACCGGTGGTGTCCGGGCCGGTGTTCGGCGTGTGCGGCGCGTACGCTTGCGCGGGTGAACGCCACCGATCGAACCCCTGCCGACCTGCTGCGTTCCGCGCTCGCCGCGGATCCCGCGCGCCCGCTGGTGACCTTCTACGACGATGCCACCGGCGAACGGGTCGAATTGTCCGTGGCCACCTTCGCCAATTGGGTGGCCAAGACCTCGAACCTCCTCCAGGACGGCCTGTCCGTCGAACCCGGCGACCGGGTCGCGCTGCTGCTGCCCGCGCACTGGCAGACGGCGGTGTGGCTGCTGGCGTGTTCGTCGGTCGGCGTGATCGCGGACGTGGCGGGGGATGCGGCGCGGGCGGACGTCGTGGTGGCCGGGCCCGGGCGCTTCGAGGAGGGGCTCGCGTGCCGGGGGGAGCGGTATGCGCTGTCGCTGGCGCCGCTGGGGCGGCGGTTCGTGCCGGGGCCTCCGCAGGGGTACGCCGACTACGCCGTGGACGTGCCCGGTCACGGTGATCGGTTCACCCCGTACGCGCCGGTCGACCCGGAGGAGCCGGCGCTGATCGTCGCCGGGGCTGAGTACACGGGCGCGGAGCTGGTGGAGCACGCGCGGGGGGACGCGGGCGGGCTCGGTCTGACGGGGCCGGGGTCCCGGTTGCTGTCGGGGCTGCCGTACGACACCTGGGAGGGGCTGAGCGCGGGGCTGTACGCGCCGCTGGCCAGCGGGGGGTCGGTGGTGCTGTGCCCGAACCTGTCGCGGGCGGGGGAGGAAGCCGTGGCAGCGCGGATCGAGAGTGAGCGGGTGACGGTGGTGCGCGCGGGGTCCTGAGCCGGGATTCCCACGGGGGCCGCCGTGTGTCCCTGGTGAGGGGCCCTGGAACCCCGCTTGCCCCGGCCTGTGCCCACCCCAGGTGACCGCCCCACCCTCACCCGTTCGGCCCAGTCCCGCCCCCCACCCAGCGGCGGCGGGGGCCATCGTCGAGGGGTCGGGGTGTTCGGGCGTCGGCCGGGAGGAGGGGTGGGTCGTGGTGGGTGAGACGGCTGGGGCCTCCGCGTCCGGGGCGGGGCTTCGGCGGCGGCGTCGGCGGTGGTGGGGGCGGGTCGGGGCGGGGGCCGTGGGGGTGGTGGTCGTGGGGGCGGGAGTGACCGGGTGGGTGGTGTACGCGCTGCTCGACGGGAACATCACGCCCGACGAGGCGGCCGCGGCGGAGCTCGCCCGGTACGAGAGCGAACGGCCGACCGCACTGGTGAAGGACGCCCGGAACATCCTGCTGATCGGGTCGGACTCGCGCTCGGGCGACGGCAACGCCGCCTACGGGCGGGACTCGGGCACGGAGCGCTCGGACACGACGATCCTGCTGCACCTGGCCGCCGGGCGGCGCAGCGCGACGGCGGTGTCGATCCCCCGGGACCTGATGGTGGACGTGCCCGGCTGCCTGCGACCGGACGGATCCCGGACCCGGCCGGTGTTCGCGATGTTCAACTACGCGTTCCAGACGGGCGGCTCCGCCTGCACCATCCGGACGGTGGAGAAACTGACGAGGATCCGCGTCGACCACCACGTCGTCGTCGACTTCAGCGGGTTCAAGGAGATGGTGGAGGCGCTGGACGGGGTGCAGGTGTGCCTGAAGGAGCCGATCCACGACAAGGCGGCCAAGCTGTGGCTGCCGGCGGGGCGGGTGACGCTCGACGGGGAGCAGGCCCTCGGGTTCGTGCGCGCCCGCAAGTCCCTCGGCAACGGCAGCGACACCGACCGGATAATGCGGCAGCAGCTTTTCCTCGGCGCGCTCGTCAACAAGGTGCGCGGCAACGACGTGCTGCTGAACCCGGCGAAGCTGTATCCGGTGCTCGACGCGGCCACGTCCGCCCTGACGACCGACCCCGGGCTGGCGAGTCTGCGCGGACTCTACGAACTCGTGCGCGGTCTGCGGGAGATCCCCACGGAACGGGTGCAGTTCCTGACCGTTCCCCGGGAGTCGTACGCGGGCAACGCCAATCGCGACCAACTCGTGGAGCCCGAGGCGGAAGAGTTGTTCGAGCGGCTGCGCAGGGACGCTCCTGTGTCCGTCGCACGGAAAGTCGGACGCGAGGTGACCCAGGGGCCGCGGGGAAGCGGCCGGAATCACACCCCTGCGCAGTTGCCCGGACACGGTGCGTACCGAACGCCGTCCCCGCCCGCGCCCACGTTCAGCGGCAACACCGCCGCCCAGGATCTCTGCGCGTGAGCGCCCCTCGGCGGTCGCGCGGTAAAGCGCTTGCCAAGTGAAGGGGCTCCGCGAACAACAGTTCACGGAAATAGAACGAATTGCCCGGTTGTGTGGACGTGGAATTTGTCACCGCCGTCGCCCGACGCTGAACTGGGCGGATAGTGTGAGCGATCCGGTGCACCGGGCCAGAGGACCGTCCTGGGGTCGTGCACTGTGTGACCGAGACCCGAGCGCCTCTGAGGGGGGAAGGCGCCGCGTGGCCCCGACGGAGGATTCGGACAACCGTGGACGCGCAAGGCCGTGGGCGGGCGGACAACATCGATCCCGCAGACCAGTGGGTGCTCAATCCGGACACCGGTGAATACGAACTGCGACTGGGTCATTCCGCACCGCAGTCGGCGGTGCCCGGACCTCGTGGATCCGCCTCCCGCGCGGCGGGAGCCGCGGGCGCGGTCCGCGCCCGTACGCAGGCGCCGGAGCGGAAGGCCCCGCAGAGCTCGGAGCAGCTCGCGGAGCAGCTTCCCGGGCCGCGCCGGCGCCGCGGTGCGCCGGAGGAGCCGCCGAACCGGCGCGGGCGCCGGCCGGTGCGGAAGTCGAAGGCGAAGAAGGTCCTGCTGTGGACCGGCGGGACGATGGCGTTCGTCCTGGTGGGCACCGCGGGCGCGGCCTATCTGTATCTGGAGCACCTCAACGGCAACATCACGTCCCTCTCCGACGACGGCGCGAGCACCGGCGGCTTCAGCAAGGACAAGGCGATCAACCTCCTGCTGATCGGCACCGACAAGCGCACCGGCTCGGGCAACGAGGGCTACGGCGACTCGGGCAGCGTCGGCCACGCCGACACCACGATCCTGCTGCACGTCTCCAAGGACCGCACGAACGCGACGGCGTTGAGCATCCCGCGCGACCTGGTGGTGGACATCCCGGACTGCCAGACCGAGCAGGAGGACGGCTCCACCAAGGTCATCCCGGGCACGCGGAACGCCCGTTTCAACACCAGCCTCGGCCAGGACGGCCGTACGCCCAGCTGCACCATGCGCACCGTGACCGAGCTGACCGGGGTCACCCCGGACAACTTCATGGTGGCCGACTTCAACGCGGTCAAGACGCTGACCACGGCCGTCGGCGGGGTCGAGGTGTGCCTGGCCAAGGACATCGACGACCCGGACTCGCATCTGAAGCTGCCCAAGGGCACGCACGTCATCGAGGGCGAGCAGGCGCTGGCGTACGTGCGCACCCGGCACTCGGTGGGCTTCGGCGGCGACCTGAGCCGGATCGACATCCAGCAGCAGTTCCTCAGCTCGCTGATGCGCAAGCTGAAGTCGAACGACACCCTCACCAGCCCCAGCAAGATGATCGGGCTGGCGGAGGCGGGCACCAAGGCGCTCACCGTCGACAGGCAGCTCAAGAGCATCGACAAGCTGAAGGACCTGGGGCTGGAGCTGGGCAAGCTCAACACCGAGAACCTGACCTTCGCCACGGTCCCGGTGGTCGACAACCCGGCGGAGAAGGTGAAGGCGACCGTCGTGCTCAACGAGTCGACCGCCCCCACCGTCTTCCAGATGATCCGCGACGACGTGTCGTTCACCGAGGTGAAACAGCAGGCGCAGGCCTCCAAGGACGCGGCGGCGGCGGCCGCGGCGGCCCGGCTCAAGGGCACCCAGTCCGCGGCCTCCGAGGTGCGGGTGCAGGTCATGAACGGCGGGGCCCCCGCCGGCAGCGCGCAGGAGACGCTGACCTGGCTGCAGAACACCAAGGGCATCACGAAGTCGGAGAACGCGGGCAACGCCCCCGCGCCGCTCGGCACGACGACGCTCGAGTACGCGCCCGACCAGGCCCCCCAGGCGCGCAAGCTCGCCGCCGTGATGGGGCTGTCGGGGGCCGCGCTCAAGCCGGGCAGGAGCGTCCAGAACGCCCAGGGTCTGCCGACGATGACGCTGACGCTCGGCAAGGACTTCAAGGGGGCGGGCGTCTCGCTCACGACGCCGACCAAGGTGCCGGACTCGGTCCAGAAGTCCACCGCGGACAAGGTCAAGTGCGCCAAGTAGGTAACCCTGCGGCCCCGTCGTGCGTCTGACTTGACGCGGGAGGGGCCCGTGTCAGGCGCAGGGCGGGGAGGGCAGGGGAAGTGGCGCGGAGCAGTGTGCGGCCGGACACGGCCGAGGCCGAGCAGGCGACGGCCGAGGCGGGGGTGACGGACCACGTCGCGGCGGGGGACGGCCGGGGGCAGGCGACGGGCGGCCGCGAGACGGCGGCCGGGGACGCTCCCGCCGAAGCGGACGGGGACGACGACGGCGGCGGCCGGGGGGACGACGGCGACGGTGACGGCGGCGGACCCAGAGCCGCCGGCGGCCCCGACCGCAGACGGCGCAGACGCCGCGTGCTGCGCTGGTCGGCGACGCTCCTCGCGGTCGTCATACTCGGCGGCGCGGGGGCCGGATACCTCTACTACGAGCATCTCAACGCCAACATCAAGAGCGACGACCTCAACCTGGGCGACGCCAAGGACCGCGCGGCCGAGCCGACAGCCAACGCCGCCGGGCAGAAACCGCTGAACATCCTGCTCATAGGCTCCGACGCCCGCAACACCGCCGAGAACCGGAAGCTCGGCGGCGCCAAGGACACCTTCGACGGCCCCCCGCTCGCCGACGTGCAGATGCTGCTGCACGTCTCCGCGGACCGCAGCAACATGTCGGTGATCAGCATGCCGCGCGACACGCTGCTCGACATCCCCAAGTGCACGGACCCCGACGACGGGCGCGAGTACGCGGCGCTGAACAACGAGATGACCAACGTCTCGCTGGGGCGCGGCGGGCCGGGCTGCACCGTGGCCACCTGGGAGAAGCTCACCGACATCCACATCGACCACTTCATGATGATCGACTTCTCCGGGGTGGTGTCGATGGCCGACGCCATCGGCGGCGTCCCGGTGTGCGTCGACGCCAGCGTCTACTCGCACACCCGCGACGGCAAGGGCTCCGGCCTGCGGCTGCCGGAGGGCACGCACTCCGTCAAGGGCCGCCAGGCCCTGCAGTGGCTGCGCACCCGCTACGGCTTCGAGGACGACACCGACCTCGCCCGCGCCAAGGCGCAGCACATGTACATGAACTCGATGGTCCGTCAGCTGCGCTCCGAGGCGAAGCTGACCAATCCGAACGCGCTGCGCAAGCTCGCCGAGGCCGCCACCGAGGCGATCACCGTGGACGACGGCCTGGACACCATCACCAGGATGTACGACCTGGCCACCGAGCTGCAGAAGGTCCCCACCGAGCGCATCACCATGACGACGATGCCCAACCGCTATTCAGGCGCCCGGGTCGTGCCCACCGAGGACGCAGCGAAGCTGTTCCGGCTGGTGCGCGAGGACATCGCCCTCGACGGCAAGGACGTCAAGAAGCCCCCCGCCGCCACCACCGCGAGCCCCTCGCCCACGGTCGCCGACACGGCCGCCCCGGACGGCGACATCGCGGTGCAGGTCCACAACAGCACCCGAGGCGACGGCCGGGCAGCGGCCCGCGGACGGGCGGCCACGGTCACCCAGCTGCTGGCCGGCAAGGGCTTCACCGGCGCGGTCGCGGACACCTCCACGGCCACCTCCGAGAAGCAGACCGTGATCCGCTACCCGAGCGCCGACCTCCAGGGCGACGCCGAACGGGTCGCCAAGGCGCTCGGCATCCCCACGAGCCAGGTGAAGAGGTCCACCGACGTCACCGGCGTCACCCTCTTCGTCGGGGCGGACTGGCGCTCCGGCTCCGCCTACACCCCGCCCGCGGCGGAGGAGAAGGCCGAGGAGGACGACGACACGCCGACGTCGGCGGAAGCGATGAACGCCGCCGACACCAGCCAGTGCATGCACGTGGACCCGGCCTACAGCTGGTAGCCCGGGCCCGTCACGGCACCTGGGTGGTGCTGAGGACCGCCGGGCGGCGGGAGGCGATGACCTTCCTCGCCAGCGCCCTCGGGCTGGTCAGGAAGCCGTACCCCCACGACATGTGCATGGTGGCGAGGGCCACGGGGATCCGCAACCGCGCCTTCAGCGGCAGGCCCTTCCCGGCCGGCGCCGATCCCGCGACGATCGCCGCGAGGTAGCCGGCCGGGATCACGAAACCGGCCGGCGTCACCAGAGCGCCGACGAGCACACCGGCGGCGATCGCGCACACCGCCGTCGGCGGGGCGAGGTAGCGCAGGTTGATGGAGCCCGCGTGGTAGCGGGCGACGACGTGCCGCCAGCGCCCGTAGTCCTTGTACTGCTTGGCAAGAGCCCGCACGGTGGGCCGCGGCCGGTAGGACACCCTCAGCTCGGGCGAGAACCAGATCAGCCCGCCGGCCTCCCGGATACGGAAGTTCAGCTCCCAGTCCTGGGCGCGGATGAACTCCTCGTTGTAGCCGCCCTGCCGCTCCAGCGCCTCACGCCGGAACACCCCGAGGTACACCGTCTCGGCGGGACCCGCCTGGCCGCCGGTGTGGAACGCGGCGTTCCCGACGCCGATCTTCGAGGTCATCGCGGCGGCGACGGCCCGCTCCCAGTCGGTCTCGCCCTCGGCGTGCATGATCCCGCCCACGTTCTGCGCGCCGGTCTCCTCCAGCAGGCGCACCGCGGTGGCGATGTAGTCCGGGGAGAGCATCCCGTGCCCGTCGACCCGGACGACGACCGGATGCCGGGAGGCCTTGATCGCGGCGTTGAGCGCGGCGGGCGTACGGCCCGTCGGGTTGGGCACGGTGTGCACCCGCTTGCTGCTCAGGGACGCGGTCTCGGCCACGAGCTCGGCGGCGATCTCGTCCGTGCGGTCCGTGGACGGACCGAGGGCGATCACGACCTCCATCTCGCCGGCGTACTCCTGCGCGAGGATCGCTTGGACGGCTCCGCGCAGATGCCGCTCCTCGTTGAGGACGGGCATGATGACGGACACGGCGGGGAGCTGCACGTCGGACTTGGCGTTCATAGGGCCCTCACGTTACCGCGAACGGGGGACACCGGTGCGCCCCGCCGGTGGCGGTGCACCGGGCTACAGATCGTATGGGCCTACGGTGCTCACGGTTCCCCCTCGTACGGCCGCAGCCCGGAGGTGTCCCGCATGCCCCCCACCCCGCCCCGGTCCCCCGCCTCCCGGCCCGCACGCCGCCCGCAGCCCCCGCGGCGCGCGGCCCGTTCGCCCGTCCGGCGCAGACGCCCGCGCTGGGCCATGCGGGCGGCGACGACCCTCTCGGTCGTGATCCTCGCCTCGGCCGGCATCGGCCACTCGGTGGTCAGCAGCCTCGACGCGAACATCGTCCGCGTCGACGCCTTCAAGGACATGAAGAACCGCCCGCAGGCCGGTCACGGCATGAACGTGCTGCTCGTCGGCACCGACGGCCGCGACCGCGTCTCGGAGGCGCAGCGCCGGCGCTACCGGCTGGGCGGAACGCCCTGCCACTGCACCGACACGATCATGATCCTGCACATCTCGGAGGACCGGGAGCGGGCGAGCGTGGTCAGCCTGCCGCGCGACTCGTACGCCGAGACGCCCGCCCACGTCGACCAGCTCAGCGGCCGCCCGCACCACGGGCACCCTCTCAAGATCAACGCGGCGTACGCGGAGGGCGGCCCACAGCTCACCGTGCGGACGGTCGAGCACATGACCCGGGTGAAGATCGATCACTACCTGGAGATCGACTTCACCAGCTTCATGCGGACGGTCGACGCCCTCGGCGGGGTCAAGGTGTGCACCACCCGCCCCCTGAAGGACACCTACACCGGCCTGGACCTCCCGCCCGGCACGCACACCCTGACGGGCGGCGCCGCCCTGCAGTACGTGCGCTCCCGGCACCTCGACGCCGCCTCCGACCTCGGGCGGATGAAACGCCAGCAGCGCTTCCTGGCCGCCCTCGTCGACCGCGCCACCTCCTCCGGCCTGCTGCTCAACCCGCTGAAGTTCCGGGACGTGGCCCGCGCCGCCCTCGGCTCCGTGCGGGCCGACCGCGACTTCGGCGCGGACGAGCTGCTCGGCCTCGGGCGGGCGATGCGCACGTTCTCCCCGGCCTCCTCGGAGTTCACGACCGTCCCGGTCGGTGAGATGGGACACGTCGTGAAGGGCATCGGCTCGACCCTGAAGTGGGACACCGCCAAAGCGGAGCGCCTCTTCCGGCTGCTGCGCGAGGACAAGCCGCTCGCCACGGCCGCGCCGGCGCCCCCCTCCCCGGTCGCCTCCGTCGAGGTACCCCCGCAGGAGATCAGCGTCCAGGTGGAGAACGGCACGCCCACGCCGGGCCTGGCCAAACGGGTCGACCGGGAGCTCGCGGCCACCGGCTTCCGCGCCACCGGCCGTCCGACCCCCGCCCCCGACCGGGCCGTCACACGGACGGTCATCAGCTACGACCCCCGCTGGGACCGCTCCGCCCGCTCCCTGTCCGCCGCCCTCCCGGGCAGCGCCCTGCGGCCCGTCCCCGGACTGGGCCCCACCCTGAAGGTGACGGTGGGCACGGACTTCCGCGAGGTCCGCAAGGTGCGCGGCACGACCCCCGGGCCGGGCGAGTCGAGAGTGATGCGGGGCGACGAGGTGGACTGCTCCTGAGCGGGCCCGCCCCTGGGGGCCTGCTCACCGGCCGTCCACCGGTGTGTCAGTCCTCGAAGCCCTCTGCGGCCCGGCGGGCGCGCAGATCCAGGATCGCGCGGCGGCGGGCCAGCCGGTGGGTGCGGCGGATCTGGGCCTCCTGGCAGCGCCGCCGGTCGCGGTCGGTCTCCGGGAGGACCGGCGGCACCCGGCGCGGCTTGCCGTCGGCGTCCACGGCGGCGAAGACGAGGTAGGCCGAGCCGACCTGGGTGGCCGGGGCGGACTCGTTCCACCGTTCGGCCATCACCCGCACGCCCACCTCCATGGAGGTCCGGCCGGTCCAGTTCACCTGCGCCTTCACATGGACGAGGTCGCCGACACGGACCGGCTCCAGGAACGCCATCTCGTCCATGGACGCCGTGACGGCGGGCCCGCCCGAGTGCCGGCCGGCCACGGCCCCCGCGGCGTCGTCGACGAGCTTCATGATCACCCCGCCGTGCACCGTCCCCAGCAGGTTGGTGTCGTTGTGCGTCATGATGTGGCTGAGCGTGGTGCGGGACGCGGACGTGGGCTTACCCGGGATGTCCGAGCTGCCCGAGTCCACTGCGGTGACCTGGTCTGTCATGTCCTCCACCCTATGCCGAGGCGGACGAGCCGGGATTTTGTGTCAGCTTGGCAACAGCGGGGCCCTGATTCTCCGACGCCCCTTGTAAGGCACACCGCTGTGCCCTGCACACTGGTCCGCATGAACGAGTGGCCCGAGGGATGGTCGGACGACGACCGCGGCAACCGGTACGGAAGCGGCAGCGCGAACGCACAGCCGGAGAGCGCGCGCGTCATGCGGCAGGTCCGCCGGGGCCCCGCGGCCCCGCCGAACAGCCCCGGCGTCCCGCAGCAGCCGTCGTACGTCGACGGACAGGGATACGGCGACTACACCAACGCGAGGAACACCGGGTACGACAGCGGCTACAACACGGGCCAGGTCTACGGAGGCGGCGGCTCCGACGGCGGCGCCCCCGGGAGATACAGCGACCCGCGTCCCGCGCCGAACTGGCGGCGCCGCATCAAGCTGACGGCGATCAGCCTCGTCACCGTGCTGGTGGTGACGACCGTCGGCACGTACTTCTGGGCCGACTCCAAGCTGCAGCGCGAGGTCGACCTGTCGAAGGTCATCGACCGGCCCGAGGCGGGCGAGGGCACCAACTACCTGATCGTCGGCTCCGACAGCCGCGCGGGCATGAGCGCCGAGGACAAGAAGAAGCTGCACACCGGTTCCGCCGAGGGCAAGCGGACCGACTCGATGATGATCCTGCACACCGGTTCCAACGGCGACACCCTGGTCTCGCTGCCCCGCGACTCCGACGTGGAGATACCGTCCTTCGTCGGCTCCGACTCCGGCAAGACCTACAAGGGCACCGGCCGGCACGTGAAGCTGAACGCGGCGTACGCGGAGGACGGCCCCGAGCTGCTGGTGCGCACCGTGGAGTTCAACACCGGCCTGCGCATCGACCACTACGTCGAGATCGGCTTCGCCGGCTTCGCGAACATCGTGGACGCGGTCGGCGGCGTGGAGATGGACATCCCGCAGGACATCAAGGACACCAAGTCCGGCGCCGACTTCAAGAAGGGCAAGCAGACCCTGGACGGGCAGCAGGCCCTCGCCTTCGTCCGCACCCGCTACGCGCTCGCCGGCTCCGACCTGGACCGCACGAAGAACCAGCAGAAGTTCCTCTCCGCCCTCGCCAACCAGGTCGCCACCCCGGGCACGGTCCTCAACCCGTTCAAGCTCTACCCGACCATGGGCGCGGGCCTGGACTCCCTGATCGTCGACAAGGACATGGGGCTGTACGACCTGGGGTCGATGTTCTGGGCGATGAAGGGCGTCAGCGGCGGCGACGGCAAGTCGATGAACATGCCGATCTCCGGCTCCGCCGGCGGCAACCTCGTCTGGGACAAGGCGAAGGTGCAGCAGCTGGTCAAGGAGCTGAAGAACGACGAGAAGGTGACCGTCTCCGGCAACTGAGCCTCCACGTCATCGAGGGCGCCCCGGATTCCCCGGGGCGCCCTCGGTCGCGTACGGGCGGCTCACATCGTCGCGCCCGCCATCGCACGGCACATGTCGGCGCAGCGGCGACAGGCCTCGGCGCAGCGCATCATCTGCTGATCGCCGGGCACGGACATACACGCCTCGGCGCACAGGTCGCACGCCCTGGCGCACAGCCCGCACATCTCGGCCGCCATGGGGTGACCCACACGCGCGGACCCCGCGCCTGCCCTTCCGTCGTACGCCTTGTCAGCCCACCCCGCCATCGGGCCCTCGCGCTTCCCCGGTCCGAGCGCGCCCGGTGCTGCCCTCTTTCTTGCGCTCAGGGCTCGTTGTGGGGCGGCCCGCTCTCGCGGAAAGATCGCCAGCGTTGCCGATCCAGGGCCCGCGGCCAGGCGCAACGCCCGTGAGAAGCGCTGCTTCACGCGCCTGCCGGTGTCCGCCCTCAAGGAATTCGAAGGGAGCGCCGACGTGCGCACTTCAGGAGTGTTACGGAAGAGACGCGGGGCGCGACGCTCCGTGAGTGACGGATTACTGGTTCTGCTGGTCTCACTGGCGCTGATGTTCACCACGTCCGCCGAACCCGCCGCAGCCCAGGGCCCCGAGGCCGCGCCGGCCGAGGCGTGTGCCACACATGCCACTTCCTTCACCGCCGATTCAGGCGACGGCGGGCCCGTGACCCTGCGCATGGGCTGCGCGCAGGACGCCGGGACCCTTCGCCCGCTCGCGAAGAGCGACGACGACCTCGTCATGGCCTTCGATTTCCACGTGCCGGAACGCCGCCAGCAGACCCGCGACCTGATCAGGACGCTGGTCGAGGAGACGCGGGCCGACCAGCGCGCGGGAATGAGCCTGGCGGAGTCGTTCACCAAGCGCGCCCAGCGCGACAGCGTCGGGGTTTACCCGCCCCAGGGAGGAGGCCTCGACTTCGACGGGCAGGTGCACGCCGTCGACGACAGCATCGTGCTGATCGCCCCGGCGGGCGACATCGGCACCGCGGCGAACTGGTGGCAGAAGTGGATCGCCGCCGGCGTCTCTCTGGGCATCACCATCGCGTCCTCGGCGGTGTGCCTGCTCGCCTTCAACGTGGGGGCGCCCGCGGCCGCCCCGGTGTGCGGAGCCGTGGGCGGCGCGCTCGGCGCGCTCGTCGGCGAGCTGATGAACGCCTACTTCGACGGAAGGTCGCTCGGCGACGCCGAGGTCTGGAAGGAGGCGTTGGCCGTCGCGATGTGGGGCGCGGTCGGCGGGGCCTTCGCCGGACAGCTGATGAACTGGGCCGCTGCCGGCACCACCTCCCTGATCACGCGGATCCAGGTCTCCCTGCGGAACTTCGCCACCAGGATCAAGGCCTTCGGCAACGTGCTCACGTTCATGGCCGGCAGCATGGAGGGGATGGGGCCGAAGCTTCTGGAGGCCCTCGAACGGCTACGGGGGATCGGCGGCACCGCCACGCCCCTGCGGGTGATGGTCGTGGGCGACTCCATGTCCCAGGGCGACGAGGGCGACTGGACCTGGCGCTACCGGTTGTGGCAGTGGTTCAAAAGCCAGCACGTCGAGGTCGACTTCGTCGGCCCGTACAAGGGGACCAAGAACCACCCCGACCCCGTCGGTCCCCCCGTGCCGCCGCTCCAGGGCGAGCCCGCCCACCCCTCCGACGAGAACCCGCCCGTCTCGGGCCGGTACGCCGCCGGGGTGGACCAGGACTTCGACAGCGACCACTTCGCGGTCTGGGGGCGCCAGGCGGCCCAGGACAAGAAGCTGATCGGCTCGATGGTCACGCAGTACAAGCCCGATCTGCTGCTCGTCGGCCTCGGGTTCAACGACATGGGGTGGTTCGTCAGCGGCGCCCAGGGCACGCTCGACAGCGTGAAGACCCTGGTCGACAACGCGCGGGCCGCCAAACCCGACCTGCGGTTCGCCGTGGCCGACGTCCCCCAGCGGTCCGCCATCGGGGGCCGTGAGGACCTGCCCGTCACGACCGCCGCGTACAACGACATGCTCGCCAGGGCGATCCCGTCCTGGAGCACCCCCGCCTCCCGGGTGGAGCCGGTCGACTGGGCGGGCTCGTACGACTGCGCCCCCGATGCGTGTCCGGCGGCGTACGACGGTCTGCACCCCAACGCCCTGGGCGAGTTCCAGATCGCGCGAGCCTTCGAGCAGACCCTGCACCGGCGCTTCGGGATCGGAAGGTTCGTGCCCGACGTTCCCCGCACGGTCCCGGCCCGGCCGACGCCCGCCGTGTCCGGTCTCGTCGCCGAGGCCGTCCCGAGCGGGATCAGGGTGACCTGGCAGCCGGTCTTCGGCGCCCACGGCTACACCGTCCGCAGCCGGATCGCGGGCAGCGCCGTGTGGAGCGAGCTGCCGGTCGCGACGAACCGGTTCGACACGACCTGGACCATGGACGGCTGGAAGTGGGAGTACCAGGTCCGCACCGACAACGGTGACGACGGCACGTCCGCGTGGTCCCCGACGGTCAGCGCGGTCGCGGACCCCAGGACCGCGGCCCCGCCCGAGAAGATCGTCACCCGTGCCACCGCCACGGGCGTCGACGTGTCCTGGGACGCCCCGAAGGGCCCGTACACGGACACGATCGACCGCTACGAGATCGTCCTCTGGGACAAGGACACCCCCGGCGCGTTCTTCCGGAGCACGGCGGTCAAGGGGAGGTCCGCGCACGTCGACGGTCTGGAACCCGGCCACCACTACCTCGTCGCGGTGGCCACCTGGAACCGGGCGGGCGGCGGCATGCCCGGCGTGGCCCGCTCGGTCACCGTCGGTGCGGGCACGCCGCCCAGGCCGACGGACCTGAAGGTCAGGGCCGTCGATCCGACGACCGTCCAACTGGACTGGAAGGGTTCGAAGGAGGCCGCCGGATACCGGGTCTGGGTACGGAACGTCACCGAGGGCGGCGCCTTCACGTCCGACGAGTACGTCACCGAGGACACCGGCCGGGGCATCGCCTTCCTGTTCCCGGGCTACTGGAACTTCGAGTTCTGCGTGACCGCGATCAACGGCGCGGCCGAGTCCGGCAGGTCGAACTGCGTCTCCCTTCCGGGCCCGCCCCCGTCGGATCCGAACACGGGTGGCGGCCCGCCCCCGTCGGATCCGAACACGGGCGGCGGCCCGCCCCCGTCGGATCCGAACACGGGCGGCGGCCCGCCCCCGTCGGATCCGAACACGGGCGGCGGCCCGCCCCCGTCGGGTACGGGCACAGTCGGCAGCGAACCGCCTTCGTCGGGCGGAGGCGTGTCGCCGTCGACCACGCTGCCGGCGTCGACCGCGTCGATCCTGGAGAAGGGCGCGGCGGAGCTGGGCGCTGCCCTGCGGGACGGCCGGCGCGCCCGCTCGACGGCGGGTGACCTCGCCGCCGTACCGGCGGGCTGACCACGACGACAGCCCCCGGCAGCGCGCCGGGGGCTGTGTTGTCTGCGCAGGTCAGTGGCCGCTCTCAGGCCGGCGTTCTGCCCAGGATCGGGCTAGGGCAGGTTCCTCGCCATGACGATCCGCTGGACCTGGTTCGTGCCCTCGTAGATCTGCGTGATCTTCGCGTCGCGCATCATGCGCTCGACCGGGTAGTCGCGGGTGTAGCCGTAGCCGCCGAGGAGCTGGACGGCGTCGGTGGTGACCTCCATCGCGACGTCCGAGGCGAAGCACTTGGCGGCCGCGCCCTGGAAGGTGAGGTCGCTGTCGCCCCGCTCGGACTTGGCGGCGGCCGCGTAGGTCAGCTGGCGGGCGGCCTCGATCTTCATGGCCATGTCGGCCAGCATGAACTGGATGCCCTGGAAGTCGGCGATGGGCTTGCCGAACTGCTTGCGCTCCTGGACGTAGCCCTTGGCGTAGTCGAACGCGCCCTGGGCGACGCCGAGGGCCTGGGCGGCGATGGTGATGCGGGTGTGGTCCAGGGTCGCCATGGCGGTGGCGAAGCCGGTGCCCTCCTCGCCGATCATGCGGTCCGCGGGGATGCGAACGTTGTCGAAGTAGACCTCGCGGGTCGGGGAGCCCTTGATGCCGAGCTTCTTCTCCGGGGCGCCGAAGGAGACGCCCGGGTCGGACTTCTCGACGACGAAGGCGGAGATGCCCTTGGAGCGCTTGGTCGGGTCGGTGACCGCCATGACCGTGTAGTACTCGGAGACGCCCGCGTTGGTGATCCAGCGCTTCACGCCGTTGAGGATCCAGTGGTCGCCGTCACGGACCGCCTTGGTCTTCATGCCGGCCGCGTCCGAGCCCGCCTCCGGCTCGGAGAGGCAGTACGAGAACATCGCGTCGCCCTTGGCCAGCGGCGAGAGGTACTTCTTCTTCAGGTCCTCGGAGCCGGAGAGGATCACCGGCAGGGAGCCCAGCTTGTTCACCGCCGGGATGAGGGAGGAGGACACGCACGCGCGGGCCACCTCCTCGATGACGATGACCGTGGCGAGGGCGTCGGCGCCCGCGCCCCCGTACTCCTCGGGCACGTGCACCGCGTGCAGGTCGTTCGCGACCAGCGCGTCGAGGGCCTCCTGCGGGAAGCGGGCCTCCTCGTCCACCGCGGCGGCGAACGGGGCGATCTTCGCCTCGGCCAGTGAGCGGACGACGTCGCGGAGCATGGCGTGCTCCTCCGACGGGCGGTACAGGTCGAAGTCAGCCGATCCGGCCAAGGTCTCTCACGCTCCACGAAGCTGGGGTGATCTCGCTAATTACCGTTAAGTAACTCGAATTTTAGTGGCCCGCCCGTGCTGCTGGACACGTGAGCTTGGCGACAAGGCGGCCCCGGCTGCGTTCTGCCCGGTCCGAGGGCCTGGTACGCCCCGACTATGCTCGTTGCGCGTCCGGTCCCCCTCGCTTCAGGAGCACGTACATGGCCCTCAAGATCACCGTGATCGGCACCGGTTATCTCGGCGCCACGCACGCCGCGGCCATGGCGGAACTGGGCTTCGAGGTGCTCGCCCTCGACATCGTGCGCGAGAAGATCGAGATGCTGGAGCGGGGCGAGACCCCGATGTACGAGCCGGGGCTCCAGGAGCTGCTGCGCCGGCACGTCGCCGGGTTCGAGGGGTCCACCGGGCGGCTGCGCTTCACCCAGGACTTCGCCGAGGCCGGCGCCTTCGGCGATGTGCACTTCGTCTGCGTGAACACCCCGCAGAAGCACGGCGAGTACGCCTGTGACATGTCCTACGTCGAGTCGGCGATCGCCTCCCTCGCGCCGCACCTGCACGGGCCCGCCCTGGTCGTCGGCAAGTCGACCGTGCCGGTGGGCTCCGCCGACCGGCTGGCCGCGACCGTCGCCCGGCTGGCGCCCGCCGGCGAGGACGCCGAACTGGCGTGGAACCCGGAGTTCCTGCGGGAGGGCTTCGCCGTCCAGGACACGCTGCACCCGGACCGGATCGTCGTCGGGGTGCGCAGCGAGCGGGCCGAGAAGCTGCTGCGCGAGGTGTACGCGGGGCCGGTCGCGGAAGGCACGCCGTTCCTGGTGACCGACTTCCCGACCGCCGAGCTGGTGAAGACGTCGGCGAACTCCTTCCTCGCCACCAAGATCTCCTTCATCAACGCGATGGCGGAGGTGTGCGAGGCGGCGGGCGGCGACGTGGCCAAGCTGGCGGAGGCGATCGGTCACGACGACCGGATCGGGAAGAAGTTCCTGCGGGCCGGCATCGGCTTCGGCGGGGGCTGTCTGCCCAAGGACATCCGCGCGTTCATGGCCCGCGCCGGTGAGCTGGGGGCCGACCAGGCGCTGACCTTCCTGCGCGAGATCGACTCGATCAACATGCGCCAGCGCGGTCAGATGGTCGAGCTGGCGCGGGAGGCGCTCGGCGGGGGGCCCTTCCTCGGCCGGCGGGTCGCCGTGCTGGGCGCGACGTTCAAGCCCGACTCGGACGACGTGCGGGACTCGCCGGCGCTGAACGTCGCCGGGCAGATCCACCTCCAGGGCGGCCAGGTGACGGTGTACGACCCGAAGGGCATGGAGAACGCCCGCCGGGTCTTCCCGACGCTGGGCTACGCCGAGACGGCGCTGGCGGCGGTGCGGGGGGCCGACATCGTGCTGCATCTCACCGAGTGGCGGGAGTTCCGCGAGCTGGACCCGGCGGCGCTGGGCGAGGCGGTGGCGGCCCGGCTGATCCTCGACGGGCGTAACGCGCTCGACCCGGAGCTGTGGCGCAAGGCCGGCTGGACGTACCGGGCGATGGGCCGCCCGACCGCCTGACGGCACACCGCCTGACGGCACACCGCCTGACGGCCGACACGGCCCGGGCGGGCGGGCCAGCGTACTGCGCGGGCGACGCCGGTTCGGCCGAGGCTCAGTCGGCCGAACCGGCGTCTGGCTGCATTCTGCCGTATGCGGGCGGCGCGTGCGGGGTGAAGCCCGGTGCGGGGGGCCGGAAAAGAAAGGGCTTCCCGGCCCGTCTCAGCCGTCCAGTCGGTCGATGGTGGCGTGGGAGGGCGCCCGTGTGGCGCGCAGATCGCGGGCCACGTCCTCCGCCGCGCCGAGGACTCGGACGGCGTTCTGCCAGGTCAGCTTGGCCAGGTCGGGCTTGGACCAGCCGCGCTCCAGCAGCTCCGCGATCAGGTTCGGGTAGCCGGAGACGTCGCCGAGGCCCTCGGGGGTGAAGGCGGTGCCGTCGTAGTCGCCGCCGATGCCGAGGTGGTCGATGCCGGCGACCTCGCGCATGTGGTCCAGGTGGTCGGCGACCGTGGCGACCGTGGCGACGGGGCGCGGGGTGCGCTCCTCGAAGGCGCGGTGCACCTTCATCGCCTCGGCGGTGGTGTCGAGGTGGTGGAAGCCGTGGGCGCGCATGTTGTCGTCGGCGGCGGCCGTCCAGTCGACGGCGGCCTGCAGGACGAACTTCGGCACGAACGTCACCATCGCCACGCCGCCGTTGGCGGGGAGGCGTTCGAGGACGTCGTCGGGGATGTTGCGGGGGTGGTCGCAGACCGCGCGCGAGGAGGAGTGGGAGAAGATCACCGGCGCGGACGAGGCGTCCAGCGCGTCGCGCATGGTCGTCGCCGCCACGTGGGAGAGGTCGACGAGCATGCCGAGCCGGTTCATCTCCCGTACGACCTCGCGGCCGAACGCGGTCAGGCCGCCGGCCTTGGGCACGTCGGTCGCGGAGTCGGCCCAGTCCACGTTGTCGTTGTGGGTGAGGGTCATGTAGCGCACGCCGAGGGCGTACAGACCGCGCAGGGTGCCCAGGGAGTTGGCGATGGAGTGACCGCCCTCCGCGCCCATGAGGGAGGCGATCCGTCCCTCGGCGCGGGCCGCCTCCATGTCGGCGGCGGTCAGCGCGGCCCGGAGGTGCTCGGGGTGGCGGTCGACGAGCCGCCGTACGCAGTCGATCTGCTCCAGCGTGGCCGGGACCGCGTCGGGCAGGTCGGAGCGTACGTACACCGACCAGTACTGCGCGCCGACGCCGCCCTCGCGCAGCCGGGGCAGGTCGGTGTGCAGGTGGGCGCGCTGGTCGCCGGCGATGTCCCGGGCGTCGAGGTCGTAGGCCACCTGCTCGCGCAGGGCCCACGGCAGGTCGTTGTGCCCGTCGACGACCGGGAACTCGCGCAGCAGCTCCCGGGCGATCTCCGCGGTGCTCACGGGCGTCACTTCCCGAACCCGAAGCCGTTGCCGGGGCCCTCGACCTTGTTGCGCAGGCGTTTGCCCTTCTCGGTGGCCTGGTCGTTCAGGTCCTGCTGGAAGTCGCGCATACGGGCGAGGAGGTCCTCGTCGTGCGTGGCGAGGATGCGGGCGGCGAGCAGGCCGGCGTTGCGGGCGCCGGCGACGGAGACGGTGGCGACGGGGACGCCGGCCGGCATCTGCACGATGGACAATAGGGAGTCCATGCCGTCGAGGTACTTCAGCGGCACGGGCACGCCGATGACGGGCAGCGGGGTGACGGAGGCGAGCATGCCGGGCAGGTGTGCGGCGCCGCCGGCGCCCGCGATGATCGCCTTGAGTCCGCGGTCGGCGGCCTGCTCGCCGTACGTGATCATCTCGCGGGGCATGCGGTGCGCGGAGACGACGTCGACCTCGTACGCGATCTCGAACTCGTCGAGGGCCTTCGCGGCGGCTTCCATGACGGGCCAGTCGGAGTCGGACCCCATGACGATGCCTACAACCGGGCTCATTCGGTGATCGTGCCTCTCAGGTAACCGGCAGCGTGACGGGCGCGTTCCAGCACGTCGTCGAGGTCGTCGCCGTAAGTGTTGACGTGGCCGACCTTGCGTCCGGGCTTCACGTCCTTGCCGTACATGTGGATCTTGAGCTGGGGGTCGCGGGCCATGCAGTGCAGGTACGCGGAGTACATGTCGGGGAAGTCGCCGCCGAGGACGTTGACCATGACGGTCCACTCGGCGCGCGGGCGCGGGTCGCCGAGCGGGAGGTCGAGGACGGCGCGGACGTGGTTGGCGAACTGGCTGGTGATCGCGCCGTCCATGGACCAGTGGCCGGAGTTGTGGGGGCGCATGGCGAGTTCGTTGACGAGGACGCGGCCGTCGCGGGTCTGGAACAGCTCCACGGCGAGGTGGCCGACGACGCCGAGTTCCTTGGCGATGGTCAGGGCCATCTCCTCGGCCTTGAGGGCGAGGTCCTCGTCGAGGCCGGGTGCGGGGGCGATGACGGTGTCGCAGACGCCGCCCACCTGCTGGGACTCGACGACGGGGTAGGCGACGGCCTGGCCGTGCGGGGAGCGGACGACGTTGGCGGCGAGTTCGCGGACGTAGTCGACCTTCTCCTCGGCGAGGACGGGGACGCCGGCGCGGAAGGGGTCCTCGGCCTCCTCTGCGGAGTCGACCACCCACACGCCCTTGCCGTCGTAGCCGCCGCGGACGGTCTTGAGGACGACGGGGAAGCCGTCCCCTTCGGCCGCGAAGGCCGCCACGTCCGCCGGGTCGGCGACGATGCGGTGCCGGGGGCAGGGCACGCCGATGGCGCTGAGTCTCGCGCGCATCACCCCCTTGTCCTGGGCGTGCACGAGCGCGTCGGGGCCGGGGCGCACGGGGATGCCGTCCGCCTCCAGTGCCCGCAGATGCTCGGTGGGGACATGTTCGTGATCGAAGGTGATCACATCGCAGCCCCGCGCGAACTCGCGCAGCGTGTCCAGGTCGCGGTAGTCGCCGATGACGACCTCGCTCACCACCTGGGCCGCGGAATCCTGGGGGGTGTCACTGAGAAGCTTGAACCTGATGCCCAACGGGATGCCCGCCTCGTGTGTCATACGAGCGAGCTGGCCTCCGCCGACCATGCCGACTACCGGAAACGTCACGCCCCTAGGGTATCGGCCACGTCCGACGGCCGGATTCCGCGCCTCCCGAACGCGGTCCGACCGCCACTTTCCGGCCTCTTTCCGGCCTCTTACCCGTCGCTTCCCGGCGTCTTTCCGGCTTCTTGCCGCGGTGAGAGGGGCCGGTGAGCGGCACCACAGGAAACCTGGAGGTGGGGTGGTTAGCATGGCGGGGTTGACGACACCGACACCCGGACGGGGGCCTGTACGACCATGGGACATGGTTCCTCGGGGGGAGGACGGCTGCGACGACTCGTCCGCGAGTTCGCCAAGTTCGGCGCGGTGGGCGGAGCGGGACTTCTCGTCGATCTCGGTGTGTTCAACCTCGTCCGGCACGTCACCGATCTCCAGGTGGTGCGGGCCAGCGTCATATCGACCGTGGTCGCCATCGCCTTCAACTACGTCGGCTTCCGCTATTTCACCTACCGCGACCGGGATCTGGACAAGAGCGGGCGTACGCGGGAGATGACCCTGTTCCTGCTGTTCAGCGTGGTGGGGATGGTCATCCAGAACGGTCTGCTGTACGTCGCGACGTACGGTTTCGGGTGGAACAGCCCGCTGCAGAACAACGTGTTCAAGTTCGTCGGGATCGGCATCGCCACGCTGTTCCGGTTCTGGTCGTACCGGACGTGGGTGTTCCGGGCGATGCCCGATCAGGAGGCCGTCGAGGAGGCCCCGTCGCTGCTCGCGGAGGAGCCGGACGACCGGTCGCTGCTCGCGGAGGGCTCGCGCGAGCAGCAGGCGAGGCAGCGGGTCGGCTGAGCGGTCGCCGGTCGCGGCCGCCGGGTCGGTTCGCCGCTGCGCCGTCGGGGCAGGGGCGCGCAGTTCCCCGCGCCGCTGCCCCGCGCTGCCGGGCCCGGCACCCGTCCAGCACCCGTAGCCGCACCCGGTCAGCGCACCGTGGGTTCGTCGTCCGTTGCGGGCCTCTTCGACGGGGCCGTGCGGGACAGGAACAGGCCGAAGACCGGGGGCTGGGCCTGGAGCATCTCCAGCCGGCCACCGTCGGCCTCCGCCAGGTCACGGGCGACGGCGAGGCCGATGCCCGTGGAGTTGCGGCCGCTGATGGCGCGCTCGAAGATCCGCGCCCCCAGGTCGGCGGGGACGCCCGCGCCTTCGTCGGTGACCTCGATGACGGCCTGGTTGCCGGTGACGCGGGTGCGCAGCGCGACCGTGCCGCCGCCGTGCATCAGGGAGTTCTCGATCAGGGCCGCGAGCACCTGGGCGACCGCGCCGGGTGTGCCGACCGCCTGCAGATGGCGTTTGCCGGAGCTGACGATGGCGCGGCCCGCGCTGCGGTAGGCGGGGCGCCACTCGGCGAGCTGCTGCTGGATGACCTCGTCGAGGTCGAAGGTGACGGCGGAGCCGGTGCGGGGGTCGCGTGAGTTGGTCAGCAGGCGCTCGACGACGTCCGTGAGGCGTTCCACCTGGGTGAGCGCGATCGTCGCCTCGTCCTTCACCGTGTCCGGGTCGTCGGTGAGGGTGATCTCCTCCAGGCGCATGGACAGGGCGGTGAGCGGGGTGCGCAGCTGGTGGGAGGCGTCGGCGGCGAGCCGGCGTTCGGCGGTGAGCATCCGGGCGATGCGTTCGGCGGAGGCGTCCAGCACGTCGGCGACGCGGTCCAGCTCGGGGACGCCGTAGCGCTTGTGGCGGGGCCGGGGGTCGCCGGAGCCGAGGCGTTCGGCGGTCTCGGCGAGGTCGGTGAGGGGGGAGGCGAGCCGGTTGGCCTGGCGGATGGCGAGGAGCACGGCGGCGATCACGGCGAGCAGCGCCACCAGCGCGATGATCAGGAAGGTGCGGCCGACCTCGCGCGTCACGGAGGAACGCGGCTCCTCCACGACGACGGTCTCGCCCTCCTCGCCCCGCGCGTCGCCGCGGATGACCTCGCCGTCGGGCCGGGAGCCGACCTCGATGGCGGGTTTGCCGGGGACGCGGATCACCGCGTACCGCTCCTGGGTGAGCTGGCCGCTCAGGACCTCCGCGTCGACGCTCCCTGCCCCCAGGAGCCGGCTGTCGACGATGCTGGCGAGCCGCGCCGCCTCCAGGTCCACGCGTTCCTGCGCGCTGTTGCTGATCGTGCGGGTCTCGACGATGACGAGGGAGACCCCGAACACGGCGATCACGACGAGCACGACGGCGAGGGTGGACTGGATCAGACGGCGACGCACGGGGCCCTCCGGGCGGTGACTTCACGGGACGGGGTGCGGGTGCCCCGCCCCGGCGGGGCGTTCAGCTCTTCTCGAACCGGAAGCCCACGCCCCGCACTGTGGCGATGTACCGGGGGTTCGCCGCGTCGTCGCCGAGCTTCTTGCGCAGCCAGGAGATGTGCATGTCGAGGGTCTTGGTGGACGACCACCAGGTGGTGTCCCACACCTCGCGCATCAGCTGGTCCCGGGTGACCACGCGTCCGGCGTCCCGCACCAGCACCCGCAGCAGGTCGAACTCCTTGGCGGTGAGCTGGAGCTCCTCGTCGCCCATCCAGGCGCGGTGCGACTCGACGTCGATGCGCACACCGTGGGTGGCGGGCGGCTGCTGGGGTTCGGTGGAGCCGCGCCGCAGCAGGGCCCGGACCCGGGCGAGCAGCTCGGCGAGGCGGAAGGGCTTGGTGACGTAGTCGTCGGCGCCCGCGTCCAGGCCCACGACGGTGTCCACCTCGTCGGCGCGGGCGGTGAGAATGAGGATGGGGATGGCGTGCCCCTCGGCCCGCAGCCTGCGCGCCACCTCAAGGCCGTCCATGCCGGGCAGACCGAGGTCCAGCACGACCAGGTCGACGCCGCCCTGTATGCCGGCGTCCAGCGCGGACGGTCCGTCCTCACGCACCTCGACCTCGTACCCTTCCCGGCGCAGGGCGCGGGCCAGCGGCTCCGAGATGGACGCGTCGTCCTCGGCGAGCAGTACTCGGGTCATGTGCAGATGGTAGTCCGCGGACGGCAGGGCCAGAGGTGTGACGGTGGCCCCGGATTCTTACTCAGGGACATCTCAGGGACGACCCCTACAAGCCGGACAGCCGCCGCCGGTCTCCCCTCCCCCGGTCGGCCGCAGTTGGTACGGACCTGGGGTCGAGGGATGCCATCCTGGAATGGACCTTGGAATACCGCTCACGGTTCCTTTCTCACCTGTGATCCGTGTCTCAAGTCCTTCCATATCCGGCAGTGTGCTGCCGTATGGTGAAAGAACGCCTGTAGCACCGCGGGGACCTTTGGCACACATCAGACGCTGAAGGTCTCTTTTGTGTGCGGGCCGGCCGATGCCGGCTCTCCAAGGAATGACCTGTGGCGGACCGACACCGGCGCCGGCCGCCCCAACCGGGCGCGTGACGCACCACGCATGCGTCCCGACCAGCAAGGAACGACCATGGCGTCCAGCCTGACGAAGGACTCGGCCCGCCCGGGCACCCCCGGCTCCGAGAAGACCTTCTTCGGCCACCCCCGCGGACTGGCCACTCTCTTCATGACCGAGATGTGGGAGCGTTTCTCCTACTACGGCATGAAGGCCCTGCTCCCGCTGTACCTGGTGGCCCCGGGCGGCCTTCATCTGAGCGCGGCGACAGCCACCGCCATCTACTCGGTGTACCTGTCGCTCGTGTACCTGCTCGCCCTTCCCGGCGGCTGGTTCGCGGACCGCGTCCTCGGCCCCCGCAAGACCGTCGCCGTCGCCGGCGTCGTCATCATGCTGGGCCACCTCACCCTGGCCCTGCCCAGCGCCGGCACCTTCTACGCCGGCCTCGGCCTGGTCGCGATCGGCTCCGGTCTGCTGAAGGCCAACATCTCCACGATGGTCGGCCACCTCTACGACGGTCCGGACGACCCGCGTCGCGACGGCGGCTTCACGGTCTTCTACATCGGCATCAACCTCGGCGCGTTCGCCGCGCCGCTGGTCATCGGCACCGTCGGTGAGAACGTCAACTGGCACCTGGGCTTCGCGCTCGCCGCGCTCGGCATGGCGCTGGGCCTCGTCCAGTTCCTCCTCGGCAGCCGTCACCTGGACGCCCGCTCCGACGTCGTCCCGACGCCGATGTCCGCCGAGGAGAAGGCGGCCACGCTGCGCAAGTCCGCGCTGTGGGCGGCCGTCGCGCTCGTGTTCTACGCGGTCGTCGGCTTCTCCGGCCACTACACGCTGAACTGGCTGCTGGTCCCGATCACGCTGGCCGGTCTGATCATCCCGGTGGCGGTCATCGCCCGTATCAAGCGGGACAAGGAACTCGACCGCGCCGAGCAGTCGAAGATGTCGGCGTACATCTGGTTCTTCGTGGCCGCGGCCGTCTTCTGGATGATCTACGACCAGGGCGGTTCCACGGTCTCGCTGTTCGCCGACTCCTCGGCCGACAACAGCGTCCTCGGCTGGGAGTTCCCGGTCTCCTGGTACCAGTCGGTCAACCCCGTCATGATCATGGCTCTGGCCCCGGTGTTCGCCTGGGCGTGGCTGGCCCTCGCCCGGCGCGGCAAGGAGCCGAGCACCGCGGTGAAGTTCTCCATGGGCCTGGTCCTGATCGGCGCGTCGTTCTTCCTCTTCCTCGTCCCGCTGGGGATCGCCGACGGCGGTCACAAGGCGGCCGCGATGTGGCTGGTCGGCATCTACTTCCTGCAGACCGTCGGCGAGCTGACGCTCTCCCCGGTCGGCCTGTCGGTCACCACGAAGATGGCGCCCGCCAAGTACGCCTCCCAGATGATGGGCGTCTGGTTCCTGGCCGTCACCGCCGGCGACGCCACGACCGGTCTGCTGTCCATCGCCGGCGTCGACCTCAACAAGACGGGCATCGTGGCCCTGGAGGCCTTGCTCGCCGTCGTGGCCGGCGTGGCGGTGTGGATGTACCGCAAGCGCGTGAAGGAGCTCATGGGCGACGTCAACTGACGTCCCGTCGCTCCGTAAGGGCCGCTCCCGCACTCGGCGGGGGCGGCCCTTGCCGCGTCTCAGCGAGTGCGCCGGCGGCCCGGCAGGTACGTGAAGACCGCGGCGCCCAGCAGAACCGCCGTCCCCGCGACGAGGCCGAGGGCCTTCAGGGTCGCGTGGTCGCCGGCGCCCGTCTCGGCGAGGCCACCGCTGGTGGAGGCGCCGCCCGCCGTGGACGACGAGGAGCCGCTGCCGCCGGTCGCCCCGCTCGCGCCGCCCGCCTGCTCCGTGGTGTCGAGGGTGAGCGAGACGGTCGAGCTGTCCGGCGTGCACGTGGTCCTGGTGCCGAGGGCGTCGATGGTCAGGACGCCCGGCGAGAGGGTGGCCTCACCGGTGGCGCCGGGTTTGTAGACGCCGGTCAGGTCGGGGATCTCGATCGGGGCGCCCTGTTTGATCGGCGCGGCGTTCTTCGGCCCCTCCACGGCGACCGAGCCCTTGTCGGCCCCGCCGAGCACCACCTGCATGGCGGGCTTCACCGAGTTCGCCGGGATGTCGATCGGGCTGTCCATCACCGACTTCTTGAACTGCACGGTGAGGTCGTAACTCCCGCCGTTCTTCCTCGCGTTGATCTGCACGGGCGAGGTCGCCCTCTTCTGCCCGATGGGTGACTGGCAGGTGTAGGGGACGTTCACCACCTTGCCGGTGAAGTCGGTCTGCCCGCCGCTTCCCCCGGAGGGCGACGGCGAGGTCGACGTGGACGCGGGCGGGGACGGCGAGGTCGTCTTGGTCGGGGTGTGGCTCGGCGTCCCGGTGTGCGACGGCTCGCCCGTGCCGCCGGACGAACTCCCGCTCCCGGCGGTCACGGTGATGGTCGCCGCGGGCTGCACCTGCTGGGTGGGCGCGCAACTGGTGTCCGTCGAAAGGGCGTTGACGACGTACGCATCCGGCGTGAGCATGACCTGTCCCGCCGTCGTCAGTTTGAGGGAGCCCTTCATGGCGGACAGGACCATGGCGCCGCCCTTGGGGACGGGCGGGTTCTGGCGCGGCCCCCGCATCGCGATGTCCGCGCTCTGCGCGCCGGCCGCCTTGAGGGTGCCGGACGGCTGGACCGAGTCGGCCGGCAGGTCGATGATGTCGGGATTCCTGGACGCGGCCTGCGTGAACGTCCAGACGACGTCGACGGTGTCGCCGACCTTCGCCGCGGCGGGCGCGGTGATCTCGACCTTGGTGGTGCCGTCGACCGGGGGCAGGCCGATGCCCGAGGGCGGGATGCAGCGGGTGGCGTAGGAGACCTCGGCGGCCTGCGCCTGCGGGACGGCCACGCCCAGCAGCACGGCGACCCCGCCGGTCAGGACGGCGGCCGCCGCGACGACGGCCCGGCGCCGCACGGACGGCCCGGCTCCCGGCCCTGAGGGTCCCGCCGGTCCCGGTACGGCTCTCTCACGCTCTCTCACGGGGGTCCCTTCCTGCCGGGCGTCGTCGGACTCGTCGGGTGGTCGTCGTCGTGCGCTGCGCGGAGCCCGCCCGCCCCGCCCGGACCGCCGTCCGGGCCGAACCACGGCAGGGCCGGGGCCCGCACGGGCGGCTGTTCGGCGGTGGCGGCCCGGTCACGCCACAGCGGGCGGGGGAAGCCTGCGCCGAGCCTTCCCGGAGGCCGCGCGGGCGGGGCCGCAAGGGAGCGCGGCCCGCCGTCGCCCGTCCCGGCCGTCCCACGGCGGCGCCGGGGGGCCGTGGACGCGCTGCGGCGCACGCTCCCCGGGCGGGGCCGCACCCGGTTCACCACCGCCATGCCCGCGCGGAACACGGCGGCCGGCACGACGAGGCAGAGCAGGACCCAGAACACGGTCACACCCCAGGGCCGGCCCACGCTCCAGGACTGCTCGTCGAGGACCTTTCCGCCGTATCTCAGTGAGACGGTGTAGTCGCCGTGGGCGCCGGCGGCGAGTTCGACGGGGATCTCGACGCGGGCCTTGCCGCCGGGGGCGACGGTGCCGCGCCACTGGCGTTCGTCCCACTGCGGCGCGAACACCCCGTGGGCGGTGCCGATCTCGAAGACGGGGTCCTTCACGGTCCCGACGCCGGCGTTGCCGACGGTGAACGTCAGGGTGCGTTCGGGGGGCGCGCCGAACCAGGTGAGCAGCCCGTCGGAGCCCTTCAGCAGGGGGTCGGTGAGGACCGTCAGGCGTCCCTTGCCCGTTTCGGCGGGCAGCGGCCGCACGGGGTGCCCGGCCACCTGGAGGGCGGCGTCGGCCTGGGCCTTCGCCCCGGTGGTCGTGGCCACGTGCACCACGCAGGGGCACGGCGCGGGCGGCGCGGACACCGGCAGCGCGCGGCTGAACCGGCCGTCGGCGTCGGTGGTGACGGCCCGGCCGTCGGCGTTGGCGCAGGAGTTCGTGCCGCCGAGGACGCCCCTGGCCGGGGTGGCCTGTCCGCAGATCAGCAGCGTCAGCAGTGCGTGCGGCCGCCAGCCGCCGCCGGTCACGATGAGGGAGCCGCCCGCGCCCGCCTGGGGCACGGACAGCCGTACGGTGGGCTGTCCGGCCGCTGTGGCCGCTTCGGCCCAGGCGGGCGGAAGCAAGGAGGTCAGCAGCAGGGCCAGCGCCAGGGCGGCCAGCGCCGACACCATGCGCTGCGGCGTCCGGCGCGATGTCCGGCGCGGTGTGCGCGGCTCGCCGTTCACGCCGGCTCGCCCTCCGTCTTCGTACGGCATCGGCGGCTCCAACGGTCGTACGGGGCACGTGCGCGTGGGAATCAGGGGGTGCGGGTCCGCCGGGTCAGCCAGAGGGCGCCCGCCGCGCCCGTGAGGAGGACGGTGCCGCCGAGGGTGGCGAGGGCGATCGCGGAGTCCTCGGGGCCGGTCTGCGGGAGGGAGCCGCCGCCCGTCGATCCGCCGCCGGTGCTGCCTCCCCCCGTGCTTCCGCCGCCTGTGCTTCCGCCGCCTGTGCTGCCTCCGCCTGTGCTGCCTCCGCCTGTCGATCCGCCGCCGTCCTCACCCGTCACGTCGAGGGTGAGCGCCGGCGGGGGGCTGTTGGTGGGGGTGCAGGTGGTGGTCGTGCCGAGGGCCTTGATGGTGAGCACCCCGGGGGTGAAGGTGACCTTGCCGGTCTTCTTCGGGGTGTACGTGCCGCTCAGGTCGTTGATCTTGATGGGGGTCTCGGCGGGGATCGCCGCCTGGTTGGCGGGCCCGGTGACGGTCATCGTGCCGCTGTCCGCGCCGCCCAGTCTGATCGTGGCGCTCGGGTTCATCGCGCCCTTGCCGAGCTCGACGGGGCTGGAGGAGACGCCCTTCTGCCAGGACATGGTGATCTTGTAGGCGCCGCCGCTCGCCACGCCCTTGATGTCGATGGGTGAGAGGGCGCTCTTGTCGCCGATGGGCGTCTTGCAGGCGTAGTTGACGTCCACGACCTGGGCACTGGCCGCGGGGGCGGCCGCCCACACCGCCGGGCCGGCCAGAGCCGCGACAGTCGCGAGCGCGGCGGTTCGCTTCCGGTACGACACGGTCCCCTCATTCCCGACAGGCGCTCGTCGTTCGTCTCCCGCCATTTACTGACGGTGCATCAGACAGGGCCGTCAAGGTACGCCGGGCACCGTGAGGAAGGAAGGGGAGGAACACACCGGAGTCACGCCCGCCCGGCGCGAGGGCACGAGGGGCGTGACGTGACGGAACCACGGGCGGGGGCGGCCCTCGTGACGGCCCGGGACCGCAGACCGGGGCGGCTTCACATAACGGCCCGGGACCGCAGGCCGGGGCGACTTCCCGCAACGCCCCGGGCCGCGGCGGGGGTCGCCTCCCGCGCCGCCCCGAGACCACGGGGGGGGCGGCTTCCCGCAACGCCCCGGGACCGCGGGCGGGGGCCTCCCCCACCGACCCGGGGCTCGTGCCGGCGCTCGTCCGGAGGGCCGGGCGCCGGGCGGGGTGAGTCAGGCCGGGGCGCCCAGTTCCGCCCAGACCGTCTTGCCGGCGACGCCGGGCGCGCGTACGACTCCCCAGTCCAGGCACAGGCGCTGGACGATGAACATGCCGTGGCCGCCGGGACGGCCCGCGCGGTGCGGGGTGCGGGGGGCCGGCTGGCCCGTGCCGCGGTCGGAGACCTCGACGCGGATCACCTTGTTGTCGCAGCCGATCAGCAGCTCCTCGGGTCCTTCGGCATGAAGGCAGGCGTTGGTGACCAGTTCGGAGACGACGAGCAGCACATCCTCGGCGGCCGCCCGCTGGTCGGCGGTGGCGGCGGGCAGCCAGCCCCACGCGTACAGCGCCTGGCGGGCGAAGTCCCGCGCCATCGGGACGACCCCGCTCGCGCCGTCGAAGCTCAGCCTGCGGACCTCGCGGCCCGTCGACGCCCCGGAAGCGCCGCTGGGCTCAGGGCCGCGGTCGCCCGGCGAGCAAGGCCGGGTGGTGCTCATCAGCGCTTCACCTCACCGATTCACCAATTACATGGTTCACACGATTCACTTCACTCACGTGGTTCACACGACTCACAATGCCCCCATGAATCACACGGCCGGCAGGGCCCGTATGACTCACGCGGTCTCCGACTTCGAGCGTGCAGGAACCAGTACACACGCTCAGCGGCCGCCGCACGGTCGGTCTGCGCATCCCGCCCCCGTCCCCTTCTCGTACCGTTGCCGCCTACATGCACGTTCAGGATGTCTCCTGCCCGACGGAACCGGCGGAACACCCCCTGTTCACCCGGAGGTGACCCGACCCGTCCCTCACAAGGCGCCGAGACACACGCAACGGCGCCCGATCGGCCGGTCGTGCGAACCCCCGGGAGGCGGCCGGAACCGGGCCCGAGCCGCCGTCGACGACCTCGGAGCGTCCCGCCGCGGGCGGGTCAGCCGTCCCCGTCGGCGAGGGCCGCCTCGACCGTGTCGTGCACGATGAAGACGGCGTCCGCGCCGGTGATCTCGAAGACTCTGGCCACCACGGGAAGCATTCCCGCGAGGTGCACCCCGCCGCCGGCGGCCTCCGCCTTCAGGCGGGCGCCGAGCAGGACGTTGAGCCCCGTGGAGTCGCAGAACTCCAGCCTCGAGCAGTCCACCACCAGCCGGCTGACACCCTTGGCGAGGCAGTCGTCGAGTGGCTCACGCAACAATTCGGCCGTGTGGTGATCCAACTCACCGGCCGGGGTCACGACGGCGCTGGAGCCCTCTTCCCGCACCTCCACCAGAAGTCGGCCAGACTGTGCGCTGCCGACCGTCCCGTGGTCCATGCCGTGTCTCTCCCGAGGTCGTGACTGCTACCTGACGCCCTCGAACACTACGCCTTCGATACGCACTCCAACAGCCGAACAATCACCCACAAACGGACATAACCGACCAGATCGCACTTGCGATCGGTCGAGTAAAGCCGATAGGGCTAGAGGAGCACGTATCCGACACGGCCGGCTTTGGAGGCGCCGCACACCGCAGTGCACGCACAGGCTTCGGCAGCCGTATGCCGAGAACGATGGAGGACATCATGTCACCCCGGCTCGACGCACCGCATACCCCCAACGCGACGTCGACACTCTCTCTGGATGGCCCGAATTCGCTCGCGCCGGGTCTGGAGCCCGCCGACGCGCTCGCCGGACTCCCGGAGATCCCCCCGTACGACGAGGTGGGCGCCGTCGACGCACGCGCCCTGTCCAAGACTCTCTTCGAGCGCCTCGAGTCGCTGGAGGAAGGGACGCACGAGTACGCGTACGTCCGCAACACCCTCGTCGAACTGAACCTCGCGCTGGTCAAATTCGCCGCCTCCCGCTTCCGCTCCCGCAGCGAGCCCATGGAGGACATCATCCAGGTCGGCACGATCGGCCTGATCAAGGCGATCGACCGCTTCGAGCTCAGCCGGGGTGTGGAGTTCCCCACCTTCGCGATGCCAACCATCGTCGGCGAGATCAAGCGCTTCTTCCGCGACACCTCGTGGTCCGTGCGCGTGCCGCGCCGGCTTCAGGAGCTGCGGCTCGACCTGGCCAAGGCCGGCGACGAACTGTCCCAGAAGCTCGACCGCGCCCCCACAGTGGCCGAGCTGGCGGAGCGCCTCGGCATCTCCAACGACCAGGTCGTCGAGGGCATGGCCGCCTCCAACGCCTACACCGCCGCCTCGCTGGACGCCCAGCCCGAGGAGGACGACACCGAGGGCGCCCTCGCGGACCGCATCGGCTACGAGGACCACGGCATCGAGGGCATCGAGTACGTCGAGTCCCTGAAGCCGCTGATCGCCGAGCTGGCGCCCCGAGACCGCCAGATTCTCTCCCTGCGCTTCGTGGCCGGCCTGACCCAGTCGGAGATCGGCGAGGAGCTCGGCATCTCGCAGATGCACGTCTCCCGGCTGCTCTCGCGCACCCTGGTCAAGCTCCGCAAGGGCCTGACCGTGGAGGAGTGAGCTCCCTCCCCAGCGCTGGAAAACCTCCCCGCACGCACTCGTGCCCGGGGCGCCCGTCGACGGGGCGCCCCGGGCACGGTCGCGTCCGCACCGGCGCGCACCCGCGCCCGCGCGAAAGCGCCCCGGAAAGACCCGCCGAAGCCTGCCCATCGGGCCCCTTCCGCCACTAGGGTCACCCTCACCACAGACTGACCAGTACGTCAGCAACCGGGGCGCCGACCACGACGCGTCCGGCGAGGAGGCGACCACCATGGTCCGTGCCGAGGGGAACGGCCGGGGGACGGACGACGACACCGGGACCGGGGCCGACGAGCGGCTGGTCGGGCTGTTGCGCGCGGATCCCGCAACCGCCTACCCGGCGCTGCGCGCGCTCCGCGCCCGTCACCAGCCCGCCGTCCTCGCCTACGCCCGACTGTGCACCACCGGCGAGCCCGGCGCCCGCCAGCTCGCGGCCCAGGCCTTCACGCTCGCCGCCCGCGAGACCGCCCGCGGCAACGACCCCGGCGGCCCCTGGCGCCACCAGCTCCTCCTGCTGACCGCGCGGGTCGCGGGCGGCTGGGCCGCGGACGACCGGGCCGGCGGCCTGGACGCGGGACTGCTCCTCGTCCTGAACACGGCCGGGCCCCACGGCCCCGTACCGCCGCTGCTCAGCGCCTTCCGCTCGCTGCCCTCCAGCGCGCAGGGCCTGCTCTGGTACGGCGTCGTCGAGCGGGAGCCCGCCGACCGGACGGCCGTGCTGCTCGGCCTGACCCCGGAGGACGTCGCCCACGGCACCGCACCGGCCCTCCAGTCCCTGGCCCGAGCCTCCCTGCGGCTGCGCCTCGCCGCCTCCGAGGACCCGCGCTGCGGCGACTTCCACCGGCTGATCGAGGAGTCCGTACGGCCGGACGCCCCGCGTCACAGCGCCGACCTGGAGACGCACCGGGCGCGCTGTCCGCACTGCGCGACCGCCTACGAGGAGCAGTGCGCCCTGCGGGACGACCCCCGCGGCACCCTCGCGGAAGGCCTGCTCCCCTGGGCGGGAACGGCGTACGCACGGCACACCCACGCACTCCGGCCCTCCGCACGGAACGCACAGCGCGCACGGAACGCCCGGAACAGGTCCTGGCCGCCGTCCCGCCGCTTCATACTGGCCTCGGCGGCGCTGGGAGCGGCACTGGCGCCGCTGCTGACACTGCTCCTGTCCCCCGGAGACCCGCCCGCCCCGTCCAGCCAGGACGCGGCGGTCATCGGCCCGCCGGCCGTCCCACAGGTCACCGTGACGACCACAGCGACCGCGACGACGACCGCGACGGCGACCGCCCCGGCCCCCACCCCGAGCGCCGGCTCCCCCACGCCCAGCCCGTCCCCGCCCCGCACCACCACACCCCCGCTGCCCCGCCCCACGCCCTCCCCCGCACGGCCGCCCGGCGCGGCCTACGCCCAGATCGTGAACGTCGCCACGGGCCGTTGCCTGGAGGTGGCCGGCGACTTCGGCAAAGGCACGGAGGTGGTCACCGTCCCCTGCTCCGCCTCCCCCAGTCAGCGCTGGCGCGTCGACTCCGCCCGCGGGGTGGTCCAGTCGTACGCGGCCCCCGACTTCTGCCTGGACAGCCGCGGAGCGACCGACAAGGGCGTCGGCGTCTGGCCGTGCTCCTCCGTCGACGGACGCAACGGCCGCAACCTGATGTTCACCGTCGACGACGCCGGCGCCATCCACCCGGCGATCGCCGTCGAGACGGCCCTGACAGCGACGGCCGACGGCGCCCTCTCCCTGGACGCACAGAGCGGGGCCACGACCCAACGCTGGCGCGCCGGCTCGGCCTGACCGCGCCGGTCGCCCGGAGGACGAGGCGGGCGGCCGGCGAGTCGGGTCAGGACACGCGGGCGCCTCGGCGCCAGACCTGGGAGGCCAGCGGCACCCCCGGGCGGTAGGCCAGGTGGACGTGGCTGGGGGCGTCGAGGAGGACGAGGTCGGCGTAGGCGCCGGGCGTGAGGCGGCCCACGTCCGTGCGGCGCAGCGCCGCCGCACCGCCGGCCGTGGCCGACCAGAGGGCCTCGTCCGGGGTCATCCGCATGTCCCGCACGGCGAGCGCGATGCAGAAGGGTACGGACGACGTGAACGACGAGCCCGGGTTGCAGTCCGTGGAGAGGGCCACGGTGACGCCGGCGTCCAGGAGGCGGCGGGCGTCCGGCCAGGCGGCGCGGGTGGAGAACTCGGCGCCGGGCAGGAGTGTGGCGACGGTGTCGCCGGCGGCGAGCGCGTCCACGTCGGCGTCGGTCAGATGGGTGCAGTGGTCGGCGCTGGCCGCGTCGACCTCCACGGCGAGCTGCACGCCGGGGCCGTGGGTGAGCTGGTTGGCGTGGACGCGGGGGTGCAGTCCCCTGGCCTTGCCGGCGGTGAGGATCGCGCGGGCCTGGTCGCCGTCGAAGGCCCCCTTCTCGCAGAACACGTCGATCCAGCGGGCGTGCGGGGCGCACGCGTCGAGCATCTCGCCGGTGACGAGGGCGACGTAGGCGGCCGGGTCGTCGGCGTGCTCCGGGGAGACGACGTGGGCGCCGAGGTAGGTGACCTCGTCGGTGTGGCGGGCGGCGAGGCGCAGGGCGCGGGCCTCGTCCTCGACGGTCAGGCCGTAGCCCGACTTCGTCTCGAAGGTCGTCGTGCCCTGGCGGAGCGCCTCGGCGAGATGGCGGGTGAGGTTCGCCTCCAGTTCCGCGTCGGTCGCGGCGCGGGTGGCGGCGACGGTGGTGCGGATGCCGCCGGCCGTGTAGGGACGGCCGGACATGCGGGCGTTGAACTCCTCGGTGCGGTCGCCCGCGAAGACGAGGTGGGAGTGGGAGTCCACGAAGCCGGGGATCACCGCCCGCCCGCCGGCGTCGACCCGATTGTCAGTGGCGGGTGCTTTGCTTGATTCACCGGTCCACACGACACGGTCGCCTTCGATGACGACGGCCGCGTCCTGGATCAGTCCGAGGGGAGAACTGTCACTCAGGGAGGGGTCGTTGGTGACCAGGGCGGCGATGTTGGTGATGAGCGTGCTCGCGGTGCTCGCGGAGTGGGCGGGGCTGACGGTCGTCGCGTTGCTCATGGCGTCCTTGCTGGCCTGGTCGGCGGTGGGATGGGGGTCGGGGGCGGAAGCGGAGCGCGGGAGCGGTCGGCGGGGCGTCATCCGCGCAGGGCTGCGACGGCGTCCGCGAGGGCCCGCGGCACATCCGGCACAAGACGGTGCACCCCGTCGCGCACGATGTGCCGCCCCGCCACGACCGTGTGCGTCACATCCGCTGCCGACGCGGCGAATACGGCCGTCTCGGCCCCGAGTCGCGGAAGCGGCCCTGCCGTCCTGACCGAGTCGAGGGCGATCGTCGTGAAGTCGGCCGCCGCGCCCGCCTCCAGCGTGCCCGCGTCGTCGCGGCCCAGGGCCGCGTGACCGTCGGCTGAGGCGGCGCGCAGCAGGGCGGCGGCGGTCCAGTGGCCCCGGGTGCGGGTGCGGAGGCGCTCGTTCAGCTCCATCGCGCGGGCCTCTTCGAGCAGGTCGATCACGGCGTGGCTGTCGGAGCCGAGGGAGAGCGGCGAGCCCGCCTTCTGCAGGGCGGCGGCCGGGCCGATGCCGTCGGCGAGGTCCCGTTCGGTGGTCGGGCACATGCAGGTGCCGGTGCCGGTGCGGCCGAGGAGGGCGATGTCCTCGTCGGTGAGGTGGGTGTTGTGGACACCGGTGGTGCGCGGGCCGAGGACGCCGTGCTCGGCGAGGAGCTGGGTCGGTGTGCACCCGTGGGCCTCACGGCAGGCGTCGTTCTCGGCGGTCTGCTCGGACAGGTGCACGTGCAGCGGAGCCTCTCGCTCCTCGGCCCACCGGGCCACGGTCGCCAGCTGGTCGGCGGGCACGGCCCGTACGGAGTGGACGGCCGCACCGATCCGTGCGTGATCCCGTTCCTTGAGAAGTGAACAGCGTTCGGCCCAGGCGTCCGCGCTGCCGTCGCGGAAGCGGAGCTGGTGGGCGTTGGGAGGCTGTCCGAAGCCGGAGGAGAGGTAGACGGTGTCGAGGAGGGTGATGCGGATGCCGGCGTCGGCGGCGGCCTCGATGAGGGCCTCGCCCATCGCGTTCGGGTCGGCGTAGGGGGTGCCGCCGGGGGCGTGGTGGACGTAGTGGAACTCGCCGACGGCGGTGATGCCGGCGAGGGCCATCTCGGCGTACACCGCGCGGGCCAGGCGGTGATAGGTCTCCGGGGTGAGCCGGTCGGCCACGGTGTACATGACCTCGCGCCAGGTCCAGAAGGTGCCGGAGCCGACCTGGACGGTGCCGCGCAGGGCGCGGTGGAAGGCGTGGCTGTGGGCGTTGGCCAGGCCGGGCAGGGTGAGGCCGCGCAGGATCTCCGCGCCGGGCGGCGGGGCGGGGGTGTCGGTGCGGACGGCGGTGATCCGTCCGTCCCGCGTCTGGAGGGCGACGCCTGGCTCGACGCGCGCGTCGAGCCAGGCGTGCTCGAGCCAGTACGTCTTTGCCGGCTGTCCGGGGGTCGGCTGTGCGGGGGTCACGTGTGGGCCAGCCCTTCCAGTACGTCGGCGAGTGCGCGCACCCCGGCCACGCAGTCGTCCTCGGCGGCGAACTCGGCCGGGGAATGCGAGACGCCCGTGGGGTTGCGCACGAACAGCATGGCGGTCGGGACGCTCCCCGAGAGGATCCCGGCGTCGTGTCCCGCGCCGGTGCCGAGGACGGGCACCTTGAGGTCGGGCTCCGCCTTCTCGCCGAGGATGCGGGCGAGTTCGTCGCGCAGGGCGTGGTCGAACTCGACGACGGGCGTGAACGACTCCCGGACGACGTCGAGGTCGACGCCGTGGGCGGCGGCGTGCTCCCGGGCCGCCTTCTCGACGCCGGCGAGCACCTGGTCCAGGCTCGTCCGGTCGGCGGCGCGGGAGTCGAGCCAGCCGCGCACCAGAGAGGGGATGGCGTTGACGCCGTTGGGCTCCACGGCGATCTTGCCGAAGGTGGCGACGGCTCCGGCGAGCCGCGCCTCGCGCCGGGCGGCGAGCACGGTCTCGGCGTACGGAAGCATCGGGTCGCGCCGGTCCGTCAGCCGGGTGGTGCCGGCGTGGTTGGCCTCGCCGCGGAAGTCGAAGCGCCAGCGTCCGTGCGGCCAGATGGCGCCGGCGATGCCGACCGGGTCGCCGCTGAGGTCGAGGGCGCGGCCCTGCTCGACGTGGAGTTCGACGAACGCGCCGATGCGGGCGAGCCGCTCCGGGTCCGGTCCGATGGCGTCGGGGTCGTAACCGGCCGCCTCCATGGCGCGCGGGAGCGTGACGCCGTCGCCGTCGGTCAGCCGGTGGGCCTGCTCGACGCTGAGGTGCCCCGCGGCGAGCCGGGAGCCGACGCAGGCCAGGCCGAAGCGGGCGCCCTCCTCGTCGACGAAGTTGACGATGGCGAGGGGCTTGTCCAACCGGGCGTTCCGGCCGCGCAGTTCGTCGAGCGCGGCGAAGGAGGACACGACGCCCAGGGGGCCGTCGAAGGCGCCGCCGTCGGGCACGGAGTCGAGGTGCGACCCGGTGACGACGGCGTCGCCGGCGGCGGGGTCACCGAGCCAGGCCCACTGGTTGCCGTTGCGGTCGAGCTCGTACGTCAGCCCGCGCGCCTCGGCCTGCGCCCGGAACCAGGCCCGGCATTCCGCGTCGGCACCGGTCCAGGCGTAACGCCGGTAGCCGCCGGACGCGGGGTGTCGCCCGACGGCGGCCAGCTCCCGCCACATGTCCTGGAAGGAGGCGCCGGTGCCCGCGTCCGGAGACGGGAGCCGTGCTTCTGACGGGGAGTCGCCGCGCTCCGTCACGAGGGATCACCTTCACGCATCGGAACCCGCACGCCCCGCTCGTCGGCGACCGACTCCGCGATGTCGTACCCGGCGTCGACATGCCGGATGACGCCCACCCCGGGGTCGTTGGTCAGCACGCGCCGGATCTTCTCGCCGGCGAGCTTCGTGCCGTCGGCCACGGAGACCTGCCCCGCGTGGACGGACCGGCCCATGCCGACGCCGCCGCCGTGGTGGAGGGAGACCCAGGAGGCGCCGGAGGCGACGTTCACCATGGCGTTCAGCAGCGGCCAGTCGGCGATCGCGTCGGAGCCGTCGAGCATGGCCTCGGTCTCGCGGTAGGGGGAGGCGACGGACCCGCAGTCGAGGTGGTCGCGGCCGATCGCCAGCGGCGCCGCCAGCTCACCGCTCGCGACCATGTCGTTGAACCGCTCGCCGGCCTTGTCGCGCTCGCCGTAGCCGAGCCAGCAGATACGGGCGGGCAGCCCCTGGAAGTGCACGCGCTCACCGGCGAGCTTGATCCAGCGGGCCAGGGACTCGTTCTCCGGGAAGAGGTCGAGGATCGCCTTGTCGGTCTTGGCGATGTCGGAGGCCTCGCCGGACAGGGCCGCCCAGCGGAAGGGGCCCTTGCCCTCGCAGAACAGGGGGCGGATGTAGGCGGGGACGAAACCGGGGAAGGCGAACGCCCGCTCGTACCCGGCGAGTTGTGCCTCGCCGCGGATGGAGTTGCCGTAGTCGAAGACCTCGGCGCCGGCGTCCTGGAAGCCGACCATCGCCTCGACGTGCCGTGCCATCGACTCCCGCGCGCGGGCGGTGAAGCCGGCCGCGTCCTTGGCGGCGGCGTCGGCCATGTCCTCGAAGGCGATCCCGGTGGGCAGGTAGGCCAGCGGGTCGTGGGCGGAGGTCTGGTCGGTGACGATGTCGATCGGGGCGCCCATGGCGAGGAGCTGCGGGACCAGTTCGGCGGCGTTGCCGAGGACGCCGATGGACAGCGGGCGGCGGGCGTCGCGCGCCTCGGTCGCCAGCTTGAGAGCGTGGTCGAGGGAGTCGGCCTTCACGTCGAGGTAGCGGTGCTCGATGCGGCGCTCGATGGCGCGCGGGTCGCAATCGATGCAGATCGCCACACCGTCGTTCATCGTGACGGCGAGCGGCTGGGCGCCGCCCATGCCGCCGAGACCGGCGGTCAGGGTGATGGTGCCGGCCAGGGTCCCGCCGAACTTCTTGGCGGCGACGGCGGCGAAGGTCTCGTAGGTGCCCTGGAGGATGCCCTGGGTGCCGATGTAGATCCAGGAACCGGCGGTCATCTGGCCGTACATGGTCAGCCCGAGCTGCTCCAGGCGGCGGAACTCCTCCCAGTTGGCCCAGTCGCCGACGAGGTTGGAGTTGGCGATGAGGACGCGCGGGGCCCACTCGTGGGTCTGCATGACGCCGACGGGGCGGCCGGACTGGACGAGCATGGTCTCGTCCTGCTTGAGCGTCCTGAGCGTGCGGACCATCGCGTCGAAGGAGCGCCAGTCGCGGGCCGCCTTGCCGGTGCCGCCGTAGACGACGAGCTTGTCGGGGTGCTCGGCGACCTCGGGGTCGAGGTTGTTCTGGAGCATCCGCAGGGCGGCTTCCTGCTGCCATCCCAGGGCGCTCAGTTCCGTACCGCGGGGCGCTCGTACGGGGCGGGGTCCTGACATGGTCTGCCTCCTTGCTGATGGGATGGTCCCGGCGGAGTGTTGCTGTGTCTATTCACATCCTGGACGTCTGAATAGGGCTAGTCAACACACCGGTGGCATGACGGAGTCCCCGGACCGGGCAGGAAGGAGCCGGGGAGCACGGAGCCGGGAGACGGGAAACGGGTAGCGCCGAGACCGGGGCGCACGGAAACAGGGGGCACGCGGCGCCACCACTCACCACCCACCGCACCCCCGCACCCCCCTTGGCGCACGCCCCGGGCGCGGTGTTGAACGGGCGGGGAGAAATCGGGGCCAGTCGACCCACACTAGTCACCGGGGCGCATGTTCCGCTGGAAAATGCCAGAACACTCCCCTCACGCGGACACGTTGCGTAGCTTCTTCCTCACTCAGCCGAACCGCAGGCGGGAGGGGAGCCAACGGTGCCCGGAATCGACGAGTGTCTCCTGGAGGCCATGCGCCTGCCCGGAGCCCGGGGGGCCGCACTGGTCGACTGGACCAGCGGGCTGGCCCTGGGCGCGGTCGGGGAGTTCCCGGGCGGCGACCACGAGGCGGCGGCCGCCGAGGCCGCGGAGGTCGCACGGCTCACGGCCGAACAACGGGCGTTCAGCCCGGAGACGGACGCGGACGCCGACCCCCCGGTGGAGGACCTGATCATCAGCAACCGGGACAGCTATCACGTCCTGCGGTTCGTGCCGACGTCCTTCGACAGCAGTGTGTTCCTGCACGTGTGGCTGGCCCGGCCGGACGGCAATCTCGCCCTGGCCCGGATCCGGCTGGGCGAGATGGCCGGACGGCTGGTGCTGGGATGACGGTCGTGGACACCACCCCGCCGCCCCGGCTGCCGGTGCGGGACAGAGCGGCGGCCCGCGACCACACCGGCGGTGTCTCCCCGATGCTCAGCCGGCTCGCGGCCGAGCGCGCCACCGGCGTCCTGGAGCGCGAGCGCGGTGCGATCTACCTCGCCGACGGCTGGGTGGTGCACGCCGAGAGCTCCCACTCCCCCGGTCTGGAGGTGCTGCTGCTGACCCACGGCACGCTCGATCCCGGCGTCTGGCGGGATGCGGTGGAACACGCCGACGAGGAGCGGGGCGCCGCCGGGCTGCTGCTGGAGGCCGGCCTGATCGGCCGGGGCGCGCTGGAACTGTGCCATCTGGGAGCGCTGTTCGACGCGGCGTACTTCGCCCTCGCCCCGAGCAGCACACCGGGCCGCTTCCGCTACGGCCCCGGGAACTGGTTCGGCGTCCTGCGGCCGGTGCCGGTGGCCGCGGTGGAGCGGGAGACGCTGCGCCGCCGCGAGCTGCTGGACCGGCTGTGGCCCGACCCGCTGCCGGACAGCGCGCCGCTGCTGCCGGCCGAGCCCGTCGCCGCACCGGGGCTCACCGCCCGGCAGCGCGCGGTGCTGGCACTGGTGGACGGGGCGCGCACCGCGTCGGACATCGCCCGCGAGTTGGGCCGGCAGGCCTTCGCGACGCTGGTGGACGTCCGCCGGCTGGCGGCGGCGGGGCTGCTCACCGCCCAGTTCCCGCCGCCCGTCCCGCTCCCCGCGCCGGGCCTGGCCCTGCCGCGCGTCAACGACCCCGACATCACGTTGCTGAAGAGGCTCAGGGATGCGCTGGAGGCCCTTTGAACGGCAGCGACCGCGCGCCGAGAGGAGCGAGCTGATGGCGGCGGAGCCCGACATCCGCGCCGAGCTGCGGCGGCTGCGGGCCCGGGTGCCCCAGCTGACCGGGGCGCTCGCGGCGGGCGTGGACGGGCTCGTCCTGGCCCAGGACACACCGGGCGTGGAGGCCGAGAGCGTGGCCGCACTCACCGCCACGGCCCTCGGGGTGGCGGTGCGGATGGCCGACGCGACCGGGCAGGGCGACTTCCGCGAGCTGCTCGTACGCGGGGTGTACGGCTACGTCGCCACCTACGCGGCGGGCAAGAGCGCCGTGCTGACGGTGCTCGCGCAGGACCGCGTCAACGTCGGCCGGCTGCACCTGGAGGCCCGCCGGGCCGGCGTCCGCATCGGGGAGCTGGTCGACGCCGGACCCCCCGCTCCGACGGGGACGGCGGCGCCCCCTCGGAGCCGTAACCCGCGCCGCCAGACCACCGGCCGGCCGGGCCGACCGCCCGGTGACCCCGGCCCGCACAGCCAGCACAGGCAGAACCCACAGATCACGGACAACGAGGAGATCCAGCCATGGCCAACACCGAAACCGCGCTGAAGGAAGCCCTGGCCACCATCGAGGGCGCCAACGGCGTCGCACTCGTCGACTACACCAGCGGCATGGCGCTGGGCACCATGGGCGGCGGGAAGACCTTCGACCTCAATGTGGCCGCCGCGGGCAACACCGACGTGGTGCGCGCCAAGATGCGCACCATGGAGCACCTCGGTCTGAAGGCGCAGATCGAGGACATCCTGATCACGCTGTCCGACCAGTACCACCTGATCCGGCTGATCAGCGGTCGCGGCGGCAACGGTCTCTTCCTCTACCTGGTGCTGGACGCCAAGCGGGCCAACCTGGCGATGGCCCGCCACCAACTCCGCAAGATCGAGGAGGAGCTGGAGGTCTGAGCAGCGCACAGCGCCTACACGAGTGCCGTGGTGCGGCGGCGGGCTCCACCGGGGGCCGCGTCGCCCGCCGCGATGCCCGTGCTGCGGTAGACCTCGACCGCCTTGCCGGCGGGACGGCCGCCGTTCGCGGAGAGCCGGTCGACCCGCACCCACAGCAGCACGTCCCCGGCCCGCTCCCGTCGCCCGAGCCAGGCGGCCTTCAGCCGGAGCCCCGCACCGCACCCGGCGAGCAGCAGACCGCCGGCGGCGGGCACGGCGAACGCGCTGCCCAGCGCGGCGGCGAAGGCGAGCAGCAGCCACCAGCGGTGCCCGCGGCGCCACACCCGTGCGGTCACCGCGCGGTCCTGGAGGACGTCGTGCCGGCCCGCGCGGACCGCGCCGCGCGCGAGTTCCGCGTACCGCCCGCGCCGCGTCAGCGCCGCCACCGCCGCGGCGACGAAGAACAGCGCCGCCCCGGCCAGCATCCCGATCCGCCGGCCTGTGACGCCGGGCGGCAGGACGCCGACCCCGGCCGCGATCACACCGGCCCACCACAGCGGGCCGGCCCCCGCCCGTACGACGACGGCCACCCGAGCCAGACCCTGAGCTCTGTGATCCCCGCGTGTCACGTCCCGCCTCCTCGTCGCCTCGACAACTCCCGTACGCATGACGCTGGTCGAGCACGGTAGCGAGGGAACGTGAGACGGGGATGAGAACGGCGGCACCGGTTCGTCATTCCAGGACGGCCCGGCGATGCCGTCAGTCCACGAACAGCCCTCGCGCCGCCGCCCTGGCGTCGAACTCCTCCAGCCGGGCCTGGGCCTCCGGCAGGCCGTCGCACATCGCCTCCAGCAGCACCCGCCCGAGCAGCATCGGCGCGCACGCCGTGTCGAAGGCGAGGCCGGTGCCGACGGCGGCCGGCAGCAGCAGGTCGGAGACCTTGGCGACGGGCGCGAAGGCGGAGTCGGCGACCGTCACCACGGTCAGCCCCGCCTCCTTGGCGTAGGCGAGGGCGTCGACGACCTCGCGGGGGTGGCGTGGCAGCGCGAAGCAGAGCAGAGCGGTGGCGCCCGCGTGTACGGCCGCGTCGACCCGGTCGTGCAGCATGGTGCCGCCCTCGTGCAGCAGCCGTACGTCCGGATGGACCTTGGCGGCGAAATAGGCGAAGCCGTGGGCCTGGGCGGCGGCGGCGCGCAGGCCGAGCACCGGCAGCGGCCGTGAGGCGGCGAGGAGCCGCCCTGCCCGCTCCACCGGCCTCGGGTCGGCGAGCACCTGCGCGAGGTGCCGCAGGTTCTCGATCTCGGCCTCGACCGCCTGCTGGTACTCGTTGTACGGGACGCCGCCCGCGGGCTGTTCGGCGGGCGCGACCTCGCGCAGGTGCCTGCGCAGGGCGGGGTAGCCGTCGAAGCCGAGGGCGACCGCGAAGCGGGTGACGGAGGGCTGGCTGACCCCGGCCAGCTCGGCCAGCTCGACGCTGGACAGGAACGGCACGTCGGCGGCGCGCCGCACCATGCTGTGCGCGATGCGCCGCTGCGTCGGGGTCAGCCGGTGCCCCTCGAACAGCGCCTGGAGCCGCCCGGCGGGACTCTCCACCGCACCGCCTCCCGTCCCCCGGTCCGCGCCGCCGCCCTCGCCCATCCCGCTCCCCCTCCGCACCCGGTCGTCTATTCACTCACCCAGAACTCTGCATGACGCTATACAGCCAGGCAAGGCGACGGGACGCCGGTGCTCCCGCCCGCTTCGGGCGAAGACGGGGGACAGCCCCAGTGCCACCGGCCCGGCCCGTTCCTAGCGTTGAAGCATGACGGGACGGGAGACCAGCATGGACGCACAGGACACCGAGCTGAAGAAGGAGCTCGACGCCGCCCTCAAGGCGCGCAGGGAGCTGGGCGAGGAGTACGAGTCGGCGCTGGACTCGTTCCTGGAGAAGGTGGACCTGCGGATCGACGGCGCGGTCGAGCGCCGGGTGCGCCGTCAGTTCGCGGAGCAGCAGGTGGCGACGGCCCGGGGCGGTCGGGCGGCCGAGGAGCGGGACTCCTGGGGTGAGCGTTTCGGCTTCGGCATCGTCTCGCTGGTGCTGGCGATCCCGCTGTCGGCGATCGGCACGGCCCACGCCGACCTGCCGGGCCTGATCGTCACCTGGGCGGGCATCGTGGGCGTCAACGTGGTCCAGGCCGCCCGCGCCGATCCGAACCTGTTCGGGGGGCGCCTGCGCGGCAGGTCGCGCGAGGGCGGCTGGGAGGACTGAGCGAGCCGCAGGCTCGTGAGAGGTGTGCGCGGGGACCGCCGCACCCCCGTACCGGGGGGCGGGACGACGGCGGTCCCCGCGAGGGACGCGGGCCGGGTCGGGCCGGGCCCCCGCGTCCGCGGCGTCCATGGAGGTCCGGGAGCCGCTCCGGAGGTCCTTGACGCCGTTCGGGTGCCGGCCGGGGCCGGGAGCCTTCCCGGGGCTCTACGCCTGGGAAGTACCTCCGCCGCCCTGCCGACACCCACCAATGTGCCGGACGCGTGTTAAGCGGGTGCTGCGCGGACGTGACACGCTCGTACCACTTCCGCGAAGTCCGCCGGTTCGGCGAATGAACGCGAACGTCCGCCGCGGCAGCGGCGGTTCACCGGACGATCGCCGTCACTTGCCGCCCTTGGCCAGGAAGGCCAGCAGGTCCTGACGGCTGACGACGCCGGTGGGCTTGCCCTCCACGAGGACGATCGCCGCGTCCGCCGAGCCCAGCACGGACATCAGGTCGCCGACCGGCTCACCGGAGCCGACCTGCGGCAGCGGGGCCGACATGTGCTTCTCCAGCGGGTCCTCGAGCGAGGCCTTCTTGCTGAACAGGGCGTCCAACAGCTCGCGTTCGACGACCGAGCCGACGACCTCGGCGGCCATGACGTCCGGGTGGCCGGCGCCGGGCTTGACGACGGGCATCTGCGAGACGCCGTACTCGCGCAGCACCTCGATGGCCTGGCCGACCGTCTCGTCGGGGTGCATGTGCACGAGGGAGGGCATGGCGCCGTGCACCTTGTCGTTGAGGACGTCGGCGACGCGGGCGCTGGGGCCCTCGTCCTCGAGGAAGCCGTAGTCCGCCATCCACTCGTCGTTGAAGATCTTGCTCAGGTAGCCGCGGCCGCTGTCGGGCAGCAGGACGACGACCACGTCGTCGGGACCGAGCCGTTCGGCGACCCGGAGCGCGGCGACGACGGCCATGCCGCAGGAACCGCCGACGAGCAGCCCCTCCTCCTTGGCCAGACGGCGCGTCATCTGGAAGGAGTCCTTGTCGGACACGGGCACGATCTCGTCGGCGACGGTCCGGTCGTAGGCGGTCGGCCAGAAGTCCTCGCCGACGCCCTCGACGAGGTACGGCCGCCCGGAGCCGCCCGAGTAGACGGAGCCCTCGGGGTCAGCGCCGACGACCTTGACCTTGCCGTCGCTGGCTTCCTTCAGGTAGCGGCCGGTACCGGAGATGGTGCCGCCCGTGCCGACGCCGGCCACGAAGTGGGTGATCCGCCCCTCGGTCTGCTCCCACAGCTCCGGGCCGGTGGAGTGGTAGTGGGAGAGCGGGTTGTTGGCGTTGGAGTACTGGTCGGGCTTCCACGCGCCCGGCGTCTCGCGCACCAGCCGGTCGGAGACGTTGTAGTACGAGTCCGGGTGCTCGGGGTCGACGGCGGTGGGGCAGACGACGACGTCGGCGCCGTACGCGCGCAGTACGTTGATCTTGTCGGTGCTCACCTTGTCGGGGCACACGAAGATGCACTTGTACCCCTTCTGCTGGGCCACGATGGCCAGCCCCACGCCGGTGTTGCCGCTGGTCGGCTCGACGATGGTCCCCCCGGGCTTGAGCTCTCCGCTCTGCTCGGCCGCCTCGATCATGCGCAGCGCGATGCGGTCCTTCACGGAGCCGCCGGGGTTGAAGTACTCCACCTTGGCCAGGACGGTGGCCTGGATGCCCTTGGTGACGTTGTTGAGCCTGACCAGCGGGGTGTTGCCGACGAGGCTGATCATCGAGTCGTGGAAATGCACCGTTGTCTCCGGTTGCTTGCAAAGACTGTGTCGAAGTGGTCCCGCCAGCCTAAGGCGTGCCCCGCACGTTCACTCACCGTCGAGATTGGCCGACGGTCCGTACGGGGCAAGGAGTGGGTGTACGGACACGAGGAGGTGGCGTCGAGGCATGACGAGCATGTCCAGGGCAAGGGTGGCCCGGCGCATCGCGGCCGGCGCGGCCTACGGCGGAGGCGGGATCGGTCTGGCCGGCGCGGCGGTGGTCGGGCTGCTGCTGGCGGAGGCGCAGTTGGCGCGACGCCACGTGAACGGAAACGGGGCGCATCCGCGTGTTCCGCACGCGGACGGTCTGTACGGCAGGGCGTACGCGGTCCCCGGCGAGGAGGCGCTGCGGCTGACGCTGCTCGGCGACTCCACGGCGGCGGGCCAGGGCGTCCACCGGGCGGGGCAGACTCCGGGGGCGCTGCTGGCGTCGGGGCTGGCGGCGGTGGCGGAGCGGCCGGTGAAGCTGCGGAACGTGGCGCTGCCCGGCGCCCAGTCCGACGATCTCGACCGGCAGGTCGCGGCGGTCCTCGGCAACGCGGGCCGGGTGCCCGACGTGTGCGTGATCATGATCGGCGCGAACGACGTCACCCAGCGCATGCCGCCCACCCGTTCGGTACGGCACCTGTCCGCGGCGGTACGGCGGCTGCGCACCGCCGGTGCGGAGGTGGTCGTCGGCACCTGTCCTGACCTGGGCACGATCGAGCCGGTCGGGCAGCCCCTGCGCTGGCTGGCCCGGCGCGCCTCCCGTCAGCTGGCGGCGGCCCAGACGATCGGCGTGATCGAGCAGGGCGGGCGCACGGTGTCGCTGGGCGACCTGCTGGGGCCGGAGTTCGAGGCGAACCCGCGGGAGTTGTTCGGGCCGGACCACTACCACCCCTCGGCGGAGGGGTACGCCACGGCGGCGATGGCGGTGCTGCCGACGGTCTGTGCGGCGCTGGGGCTGTGGCCGGCGGAGGAGGAGCGGCCGGACGCCTTCCGCCGCGAGGGTTTCCTGCCGGTGGCCCGGGCCGCGGCGGAGGCTGCGGCGGAGGCCGGCACCGAGGTGACGGCGGCGATGCCGACGGGTCCGCGGGGGCCGTGGGCCCTGTTGAAGCGACGCCGTCGCCGCAGGGTCCCCGAACCGGAACCCACCCCAGCCACCCCGTCCCCGTGACGGCACCCCTGAGGGCCCGGCCCTGCCACCCCCTGGGGGCTCCGCCCCCAGCCCCCCGGCCTATGCCCACCCACCACCCGACTCGCTCGGGAGAAAGGCGGGGCCGACCCGGCCGGCGGGCCCGCGCCTCCAGCCCGTCCGGCGTTTGAGGACGAGGCCCGTTCAGGGCTGATGCGGGGGCCGGGGCACAGCCCCCGGGGACGATGGGGGTCCCCCCGCTCGAGCGAAGCCGAGAGTGGGGGAGGGCAGAGGCGGCAGGGGCGTGAAAAGCAAGCGCTTAGTAAATTGCGGTCAGGGTCACACCGGCATCCCCGTGACCCAGGCCATACGTACCGGTAACTTCCCAACCAGCCAACCGGTACGAAGAATCCCCGCATGCCAATGGAGCCGTGATGCCCGAAGCCGTCATCGTCTCGACCGCCCGCTCCCCCATCGGCCGCGCCGTCAAGGGCTCCCTCAAGGACCTGCGCCCGGACGACCTCACCGCCACGATCATCCAGGCGGCGCTCGCCAAGATCCCGGAGCTGGACCCGAGGGACATCGACGACCTGATGCTCGGCTGCGGCCTCCCCGGCGGCCAGCAGGGCCACAACCTGGGCCGGATCGTCGCCGTGCAGATGGGCATGGACCACCTGCCCGGCTGCACGATCACCCGCTACTGTTCCTCCTCGCTGCAGACCAGCCGCATGGCCCTGCACGCCATCAAGGCCGGCGAGGGCGACGTCTTCATCTCGGCCGGCGTCGAGATGGTCTCCAGCTACGCCAACGGCACCTCCGACATGCCGGGCACCCACAACCCCCTCTTCGCCGAGGCCGAGGCCCGCACGGAGGCGACCGCGCAGCAGGAGGGCACCTCCTGGCACGACCCGCGCGAGGACGGCCTGCTGCCCGACCCGTACATCGCGATGGGCCAGACCGCGGAGAACCTCGCCCGAGTCAAGGGCGTCACCCGCCAGGACATGGACGAGTTCGGCGTCCGCTCCCAGAACCTCGCCGAGCAAGGCATCAAGAACGGCTTCTGGGCGCGCGAGATCACCCCGGTGACGCTGCCCGACGGCACGGTCGTCAGCCAGGACGACGGTCCGCGCGCCGGCGTCACCCTCGAAGGCGTCCAGGGCCTGAAGCCGGTGTTCCGCCCCGACGGCCTGGTCACCGCCGGCAACTGCTGCCCCCTCAACGACGGCGCCGCCGCGGTCGTCGTCATGAGCGACACCAAGGCCCGCGAGCTGGGCCTCACCCCGCTCGCCCGCATCGTGTCGACCGGTGTCTCCGGCCTCTCCCCCGAGATCATGGGCCTCGGCCCGGTCGAGGCGTCCCAGCAGGCCCTGCGCCGCGCCGGTCTCACCATCGACGACATCGACCTGGTCGAGATCAACGAGGCGTTCGCCGCCCAGGTGATCCCCTCCTACCGGGAGCTCGGCATCGACCTGGACAAGCTGAACGTCAACGGCGGCGCCATCGCCGTCGGCCACCCCTTCGGCATGACGGGCGCCCGCATCACCGGCACGCTCATCAACTCCCTGCAGTTCCACGACAAGCAGTTCGGCCTGGAGACGATGTGCGTCGGCGGCGGCCAGGGCATGGCGATGGTCATCGAGCGCCTCAGCTGAGGACCGTGACGACCTCTGGGTAGCCGCAAAAGCACCCACCGTGAGCCGATGGCCCGGAGTCCGGGAAACCCCTGGATTCCGGGCCGTTCTGTGATCCAATCTCCCCCAGGATGTGACCTATCTCCCTCGCCGTAGGGATTTACGCAGCTCAGAGCAGATTCACCCACGAGCGCCGGGCCAAAGTCCTGTCCGTTTCGTGACGTTACGCACTGACAGCTGGATAGTCCGCCCTTCAAGCTGATGTAGGAAGTCGGGGGTCGACTTGAAACCGGGAGTACGTCAGTGAGCGCCTTGCCGATCGCCTTGCTGGTCACCACGGCCGCCACGGGCGCCGTGGGTGTCGCCGTCCTGCGCACCCTCTTGCAACTGCGCCGGGAGGTCGCGGCCCTGCACGTCCAGCTCGCCGGGAACGGCCGGAGCACCGCCGGGACGCAGGGTCTCGTACCGGCCGCCCGGACCACGGCGGACACGGACGGGATACGTGCCGCGGTCGCCGAGGCGCTCGCGGAGGAGCGGGAGCGGGAGCTGGCCGAGGCGCGCGCGTTCTGGGCCGCGCAGGAGGCCCGTGACGCCTCCGACGCGCCCTCCCTGCTGGGCCTGCCCGACAGCGAGCTGTTCCTGCCCCGGCAGGCGGACCTGGTGGGTCTGGAGCACCTGGAGCCGGTGAGCGAGCCGAACGGGGAGAACGACGAGTTCGCCGGGGAGTCGGCCGAGCTGGCCGCGGCCCGCCGCCGTCACCCCTCCCACCCGGATTTCGTCCCGGTGCAGTCGCCGGTCGTCGACGACCACGAGCGCACGGTCGCGGCACTGGAGGACCTGGCCGCCTCCCGCACCGAGCTGACCGACGTCCGCCCGGGCCCGCTGGGCACCCTCGACGTGTACGTCTTCGCCGACGGCACCACGCTGTGCATGACCCCGGGCCACCGTGAGACGGCGGACCGACTCTCCACGGCCCTCGCGGCCGGCGAGACCCCGTACCTCCTGGGCGGCTCCGGCATCTCCGGCGCGTACACGCTGACCTTCGCCTGCGGCGGGGAGAGCATCTACATCCTGGCGGACCGGGTCATAGCGAGCCTCTGACCGACCCCTCCTCAGACGCCGGCCCGCTTCTGGGCCTCCTCCACCAGCCGGACCGCCTCCGCGATGTCGTCGGCGTCCGTCAGCGCGACGGCCAGGTCGTGGCCCGCGACGGTGATCTGGTCGGCAGCGGCGAACATGCCGGCGTCGGGCATCTCACGGGGCGGTGTGCCGGGTTCCTCCACGCGTTGCGTCCAGCGGGCCAACTCCCTGGCCAGCGCCAGCGCCTCCGCGGCGGCGCCCCGCTGGAGCCGGGACTGCGGCGCCGCCCGCAAACGATCGGCAAAGTGATCCACCGCACGGATCAAAGGCGTCGTATCAACCACGCGGTGAGCGTACAGCGCTGTGCCCGGACTGTTGCCAACCGGCGAACGCTCAGGCACGGTGACCTGTAGGACCGGCTTACACCCATGCGTACCGGAGGCGCCGATGTCCCAAGTCTTCTCCGAGGAGACCCATCGCAACCTGCTAGCCCGCATCCCCCACTGCACCGGTCGTGAAGTCGCCGACTGGTTGCGCACCGTCGACGAAGGCCCCGCTCTCCGCTTCGAGGAGAAGGTCAGCTGGCTGCGCTACGAGCACAACCTCTCGTACGGCCACGCCAAGGCGATCATCCATGAGTACGACCTGAGGAGGGCGGCGCGCAAGCTGCTCTGAGAGCGGCCTCTCACCTGACGCGAGGCGCCCGGCCGGAGAATCTCCGGCCGGGCGCCTCATGCGTTCTCGGGGTGAGTGCGTCAGTCGCTGTTCAGGATGGACAGCAGCCGCAGGAACTCCATGTAGATCCACACCAGCGTCAGCGTGAGACCGAAGGCCGCGAGCCAGGCCTCCTCGCGCGGGGCGCCGTAGGCGACGCCGTCCTCGACCTGCTTGAAGTCGAGGGCGAGGAAGCAGGCGCCGAGGATGATGCCGATGACGCCGAAGACGATGCCGAGGGCGCCGCTGCGGAAGCCGAGACCGTCACCGCCGCCGAAGACGGCGAACAGCATGTTCACGGCCATCAGCAGCACGAAGCCGAGCGCGGCCGCCATCACGAAGCCGTAGAAGCGGCGGTTGACGCGGATCCAGCCCGCCTTGTAGGCCACCAGCACGCCGGCGAAGACCGCCATGGTGCCGAGGACCGCCTGGGCGACGACGCCGTCCGCGATGTACGTGGACACCGCGCTGGAGATCACGCCGAGGAAGACGCCCTCGAAGGCGGCGTACGACAGGATCAGCGCGGGCGTGGGACGGCGCTTGAAGGACTGGACCAGCGCCAGCACCATCGCCACCAGGCCGGCGCCGACGCCGATGGCGTACGACTTGCCGAGGTTGGCCTCGTCGACCGGCAGCAGCAGCCACGACAGGACGGCGGTGACGACCACCGTGCCGAGGGTCATGGCGGTGCGCGCGACCACGTCGTCCATGGTCATCACGCCGCGGGCGGTGACCGGGGTCTGCGGGGCGCCGTACTGCGCGTCCTGCTGGGCGTAAGGGTTCTGCGCGTACGGGTTGCCGGCCGGCTGGGCGTAAGGATTGCCCTGCTGCGTACCGCCAGCGGGACCCCCGGCCTGCGGCGCGGCGTTGAAGCCCGCGTAGCCGTTGTCGCGGCTGAACCCCCGTCGCGAGAAGACCGGGTTGTTGCTCCTCATTTCACTCCTCCATGGCCACACAGCGTGGCCTTGGCTCAAGAGTAATAGGTAGGCAAAGGATTGACCCTACTGCTTGGGGAGGATCTTTCCCTCGTCGTGCTGCGCAACACGCTATGTCCCCGCCTGATTCCCGGCATCGCCCGGCGTCATTCATGACCGTTCCGGTACACGTCCGGAACCGGTCGGAGATCACGCACGCACACGCGTGGCCCGCGTCCGGCTGCCGGCGTCACTCGAACGGGAAGCCGGTGTACGCCTCGGCGAGGTCGGTCTCGGCGGCGCGCGAGGAGGCGAGGCGTTCCAGGCGGGCGAGCTGGAGGCGGTCGTCGAAGGGGTCGCCGCCGGGGGCGCGGTGGAGGAGGGTCGTCATGTCGTGGGAGAAACGCTCGGCCTGCCAGACGCGGCGCAGACAGGTGGCGGAGTACGCGTCGAGCAGTTCCGCCGAACCGGTGAGCCGGCGGTGGGCCAGGGCGCGCGCGAAGGTGACGACGTCGCCGACGGCCAGGTTCAGGCCCTTGGCGCCGGTCGGCGGCACGATGTGGGCGGCGTCGCCGGCGAGGAAGAGACGGCCGTGCCGCATGGGCTCGTGGACGAAGGAGCGCATGGGGGTGACCGACTTCTGGGTGATGGGCCCGCGCTCCAGCCGCCAGTCGTCGTCGGTGGCGAAGCGGCGCTCCAGCTCCGCCCAGATCGCGTCGTCGCTCCAGGGCCGGGCGTCGGTGTCCCGCGGCACCTGGAGGTAGAGGCGTGAGACGACGGGGGAGCGCATGGACAGCAGGGCGAAGCCGCGGTCGTGGCGGGCGTACACCAGCTCGTCATGGAAGGGCGGCACGTCGGCGAGGACGCCGAGCCAGCCGAAGGGGTACGTGCGTTCGAAGACGCGGCCCGTTCCGGCGGGGACGGCCCGGCGGGAGACGCCCCGGAAGCCGTCGCAGCCGACGACGTAGTCGCAGACGAGGACGTCCTCGCGACCCTCGTGCCGGAAGGGGACGCGGGGGCGGTCGGTGCCGGCGTCCTCGACGGCGAGCGCCTCCGCCTCGAAGAGCAGCGGGCCGCCCTCCTTCGACTGGAGGGCGATGAGGTCCTTGCACACCTCGGTCTGCGCGTAGACGGTCACCGACCGGCCGCCGGTGAGGGCGGGGAACTCCACCCGGTGGCGCCGCCGGGCGAACCGCAGCTCGATGCCGTCGTGGCGCAGCCCCTCCCGGTCCATGCGCTCGCCGGCGCCGGCCGCGCGCAGCACCTCCGTCGTGCCCTGCTCCAGGATCCCGGCGCGCTGGCGCTGCTCGACGTAGGCGCGGTCGCGGCTCTCCAGGACGACGGAGTCGATGCCGGCGACGTGCAGGAGGCGGGCGAGAAGCAGACCGGCGGGGCCGGCGCCGATGATGCCGACGGTGGTGCGCATCGGGCGTTCCCTTCGACGGGGCGTCGCCGCCACGGCGGTCGGTGTTCACGCGCTTCATGGTTCACGCGCGGTTCGCACAGTGAAGTTTTCTTCACTTATGCTGAACGCGAGTCTGGGCGCGTGGTCAGCCGGTGTCAACGGTTGTGCGCGCGGACGGCCCGTCGGCGGGTGAGGCGGTCAAGGCCTCCATGGAGGATGCAACGACACGGACGTGTCGGCAGGCGTCGGAGATGCCCGGAACCGGACTTGAACCGGTACGCCCGCGAGGGGCAGCGAGGTTTAAGCTCGCCGTGTCTGCATTCCACCATCCGGGCAGGCCATGGGCTCCGCGCTGAAGCTCCGACCCTATCGGGACGCGCCCCTCGAACACCGGCCCAGCGAACCGATGTTGTCTTATTTTATTGACGTCTGAGGGTGCATCAGTCCCGTGAACTGTCCATCCGCACTTGCCAGTAGCGTCCCCTGCAAGCATCGGCCCTGCATGCGGAATGACGGAATTTCACCGTACGAACGAGGGTGCTCCACCGGTTCTTGACGTTTGCCCCTGTCGGGGTCGCGTGTCATCCCCAGGTATGACGTGGCGTGCTCCGGTCCGACCGGAGTCGGCCTTCGGAACCGGAACAACGGGTGACTACACGGCGGCAAGCGGCCGGGACGATGGTTCACGTAACCCGGCACCACCCTCGTCCCGACAGGAGCCCCACCCGTGACCACTGCCCCCCTCGCCGACCGGACCACCGACGTGGCCGCACGCGCCACGGACCTGTCGAAGACGTACGGGGAGGGCGAGACCCGGGTGGTCGCCCTGGACCGGGTCTCCGTCGACTTCCGGCGTGCCGAGTTCACCGCGATCATGGGGCCCTCCGGCTCGGGCAAGTCGACGCTCATGCACTGCGTCGCCGGCCTCGACACCTTCTCCTCCGGCTCCGTGCGCATCGGCGACACCGAGCTGGGCTCCCTGAAGGACAAGCACCTCACCAAGCTGCGCCGGGACAAGATCGGCTTCATCTTCCAGGCGTTCAACCTGCTGCCCACGCTCACCGCCCTGGAGAACATCACCCTCCCGATGGACATCGCGGGCCGCAAGCCGGACAAGCAGTGGCTCGACACGGTGATCGAGATGGTGGGCCTGTCCGGCCGGCTCGGCCACCGGCCCTCGCAACTCTCCGGCGGCCAGCAGCAGCGCGTCGCCGTGGCCCGCGCCCTGGCCTCCCGGCCGGAGATCATCTTCGGTGACGAGCCGACCGGAAACCTCGACTCGCGCTCCGGCGCCGAGGTGCTGGGCTTCCTGCGCAACTCGGTGCGCGAACTGAAGCAGACGGTGGTCATGGTGACCCACGACCCGGTGGCCGCCGCCTACGCGGACCGGGTGGTCTTCCTCGCGGACGGCCGGATCGTCGACGAGGTCCACGGGCCGACCGCGGAGTCGGTGCTGGACCGCATGAAGCGGTTCGACACCAAGGGCCGCACGAGCTGACGAAACGTCAGCTCCCCTTGCTCCAGGGCGACTTGATCGCCTCCCGACCTCCGGACCACCTGGACTGAAGAAACCCATGTTCCGTACCGCCTTGCGCAATGTCTCCGCGCACAAGGCCCGGCTCCTGATGACCGTGCTCGCCGTGATGCTCGGCGTGGCCTTCGTGTCGGGGACCCTGGTCTTCACCAACACCATCTCCGAGGCGCTCCAGAAGAGCTCCGCCAAGGGCTTCGACCACGTCGACGTCGCCGTCACGCCCAGGGTCCCGGAGGACGAGGGCAACCGGATCAGCAAACTCCCCGACCTCACCGACGCGGTGCTCGACCGCAGCGCGCACGTGCCGGGCGCCGCCTCCGCCGTCGGCGTCGTACGCGGCTTCACCGCGCTCGCCGGCAAGGACGGCAAGCTCGCCGGCGGCGGCTTCCAGTCGGAAGGCGGGAACTACTGGGGCGCGAAGGACGCGCGCTACCCGCTCGCGGAGGGGCGCGCACCGAAGGGCGAGGACGAAGTCCTCATCGACTCCGCGACCGCGAAGCGCACCGGGTACGAGGTCGGCGACACCGTACGGATCTCGGTGAACGGCCCCGTCCTCACCCCGAGGATCACCGGCGTGTTCACCACCGACGACGGCAACGTCGCGGCCGGCGGCAGCCTCGCCCTCTTCGACACCGCCACCGCGCAGAAGCTGTTCGGCAAGCCCGGCGCCTACCACGAGATCGACGTGACGGCGAAGCCCGGAGTCAGCCAGGCCGCGCTGCGGGCCGAGCTGGACAAGGCGCTGCCGAAGGGTCTTTCGGAGACCGCCACCGGCGAGCGACTCGCCGCCGAACAGGCGGAGATGATCTCCCGGCAGATGTCCGGCCTCAAGCAGACCCTGCTGGTCTTCGCCGGCATCGCGCTCTTCGTCGGCACCTTCATCATCGCCAACACCTTCACCATGCTGGTCGCCCAGCGCACCAAGGAGCTCGCGCTGATGCGCGCGGTCGGCGCCTCCCGGCGGCAGATCACCCGCTCGGTGCTGATCGAGGCGTTCGTGGTGGGAACGGCCGCCGCCGTGACCGGACTGGTCGCGGGCATCGGCATCGGGGCGGGGCTGCGCTCGCTCATCAGCTCGCTCGGCGCCGTCGTCCCGGCCGGACCTCTGGTGGTCTCCCCCTCCACCGTCGGCACGGCCTTCGCAGTGGGCGTCCTCGTCACCATGCTCGCCGCCTGGCTGCCGGGCCGCCGGGCCGCGAAGATCCCGCCGGTCGCGGCGATGAGCAGCGTGCACACCCCGGCCACCGCAAGGTCGCTGGTGCTGCGCAACACGCTGGGCGCGCTGTTCTCCGCCGCGGGCGCCGCCGCCGTCCTGGCCGCGACCACGATGAAGGGCACCGACGGGCAGGCGCCCATGAGCATCGGCGCGATGCTCCTGGTCATCGGCGTCTTCATCCTGACTCCGCTGCTGTCGCGCCCGCTCGTCGCGGCCGCGGCCCCGGTCCTGCGCGTGTTCGGCGTCTCGGGCAAGCTGGCCCGGCAGAACGCGGTGCGCAACCCGCGCCGCACGGCGGCCACCGCCTCCGCGCTGATGATCGGCCTCACCCTCATCACCGGTATGACGGTCATGGCGGGCAGCCTCCAGAAGTCGATCGACAAGATGGCGTCGGCGGCGATCCGCGCCGACTACGTGGTGTCCATGGCGAACGGCAACGAGCTCTCGCCGGACGTCGAGAAGAAGCTGAAGGACGTCGACGGCGTCACCGCCACCAGCCCGATGCGCAACGGCTACGCCCGGATCGACGAGGGAACCGAGTACCTGACCGGCGTCGACGGGCGCACGTTCGGCGAGCTGACCGACCTGAAGGTCGAGGGCGGCGCCTTCACGGTCCGCGGCGCGCAGGTCGTCGTCGACAGCGTCACCGCCAAGGCGCACGGCTGGAAGGCGGGCTCGGGGTTCACCGCCCACTACGAGGACGGCAAGTCGCAGCGGCTGACCGTCGCCGGCGTCTACGAGGGCAACGAGATGATCCAGGGCATCATCCTCGACAGCTCCGTGCTCTCCCCGCACCTGAGCGACCCGGCCGACATGCAGGTCTTCGTGAAGACCTCGGGCGGCGCGACGGACGCGGCGAAGGACCGGCTGGAGAAGGCCCTCGGCTCCAACCCGGCCGTGAAGGTCCGGGACAAGAAGGACCTCTCCGACGAGATCGCGAAGATGTTCACGCTGATGCTGAACATGGTCTACGGCCTGTTGGCCATGGCCGTGATCGTCGCGGTCATCGGCGTCGTCAACACCCTGGCCATGTCGGTGTTCGAGCGTTCCCAGGAGATCGGCATGCTGCGGGCGATCGGCCTGGACCGCACCGGCATCAAGCGGATGGTCCGGCTGGAGTCCCTGGTGATCTCCCTGTTCGGCGCGGTGCTCGGCATCGGGCTCGGCGTGTTCTTCGGCTGGGCGGCCGGTGAGCTGCTCGGGACGAGGATGGCGACGTACGAACTCGTCCTGCCGTGGGGCCGGATCGCCCTGTTCCTGGTGCTGGCCGCCGCGGTGGGCGTGCTGGCGGCGCTGTGGCCGGCGCGGCGGGCGGCGCGGCTGAACATGCTGGCGGCGATCAAGTCGGAGTGAGCGGCCCCTGAGGGACCCCGTCGCGGTGTGCGGCGGGGTCCCTCGTCGTTTCCCCGCGCGTCAGTTCCAGGTGCGGGCGCGCAGGGGCATGCCGGAGGCGCCGGAGTCCGGGGTGCGGACGGCCAGGACCTGGTTGACGGAGATGCGGTTGCGTTCGAACGCGAGGGCGGACGCCGCCATGTAGAGGAGCCAGACGCGGGCCCGGCCTGGGCTGGTCAGGGCGGTGGCCCGCGACCATCCCGCCTCCAGGTTGGCGACCCAGCGGCGCAGGGTGAGGGCGTAGTGCTCGCGGATCGACTCCACGTCACGGACCTCGAAGCCGGCGCGTTCCAGGTGGGTGACCGTGGTACCGACGGGGGAGAGCTCGCCGTCGGGGAAGACGTAGGCGTCGATGAACGCGTCGAGGCGGTATTCGCTCTCGTCCTGCTGGGGGCGGCGGGCGATCTGGTGGTTGAGCAGCCGCCCGCCGGGGCGCAGGAGCGTGTGCAGGGCGGCCGCGTACTCCAGGTACTTCTCCGCTCCGACGTGCTCGGCCATGCCGATGGACGAGATCGCGTCGTACGGGCCGTCGGTGACGTCGCGGTAGTCCTGGACGCGGATCTCGACCACGTCGGTGAGGCCGGCGTCCGCGACGCGCTTGCGGGCGTAGGTCGCCTGCTCCCGGGAGAGCGTGACGCCGACGACGCGCACGCCGTGCTCGCGCGCCGCGTGGATCGCCATCGAGCCCCAGCCGCAGCCGACGTCCAGCAGGCGCTGACCGGGTGTCAGGGCGAGCTTGCGGCAGACGAGTTCCAGCTTGTCGTGCTGGGCCCGCTCGAGCGTGGCCTCGGGGGATCGTTCGGGGGACTCCCAGTAGGCGCAGGAGTACACCATGGACGGGCCGAGGACGAGTTCGTAGAAGTCGTTGCCCACGTCGTAGTGGTGGCTGATGGCGCGGCGGTCGGAGCGGCGGGTGTGGAGGTGGCCGGGGCGGCGGACCTCCTCCGGCGGCGGGGCGGGCGGCAGCGGCGGGCCGGCGAGTGCGAACAGGCCGCGGACGGCCTCGCGGAAGCGGGGGTCGCGCAGGGCCTCGGTGAGGGGTCTCGCGTCCTCGTCCCGCTGCCAGACGGGGCCGGAGATGCGTTCGAGGGCGGTGTAGAGGTCGCCCTCGATCTCCAGGTCGCCGGCCACCCAGGCGCGGGCCAGGCCCAGTTCGCCCGGCTTGAACAGGAAACGGCGCAGGGCTCTGCGGTTGTGTACGACGAGGGTCGGCGCGTCGGGCGGGCCGGCCTGCGAACCGTCCCAGGCGCGGATGCGGAGCCGGAAGGGGGCGGCCAGCAACTGTTCGACGAGGGCGTGGAGCCGCGGAGCGGCGTCAGCCATGATGCACACCTCCGTGAGGGGTGATCCCGGAATGTCCTGACACCACGAAAGCACTTGGGGGGCTGTGTGCCAGCGGTTGGCTCCGCCGGTTGCGAAGATTTTTGCCCACCCGCCCACCCGACTCGCTCGGACGTGGACCGTACCCCTCCGTGGGGCTACGCCCCACACCCCGGCGGGCGCTCCGCCGGTGGCGCAGAATCCACCCGCCCGACTCGCCCGGACGCAGAACGTGCCCCCTCCATGGGGGCTGCACCCTCACAGCCCGGCGGGGGGCCTAACCCCCCAGGGCTGCCGGGCTCGGTGGGGGCTGCGGCACCCGGGGCACGTCCGCGGAGGGGGTATGCGGAAGGGCCGCCCGCACCACGGATGGCGGGCGGCCCTTTCGGGGTTCTGCTGGGCGAGGTCAGGAAGCCTTGACCTCGGTCTTCTCCTGCTTGGGGGCCGCTGCGACCGGAGCCGGCTTCGCGGCCTCGTAGAACTCCTCGCGCGGGGACTCCAGCGCGCCGAGGGCGACGACCTCACGCTTGAGGAACATGCCGAGGGTCCAGTCCGCGAAGACACGGATCTTCCGGTTCCACGTCGGCATCGCCAGGCCGTGGTAGCCGCGGTGCATGTACCACGCCAGCCGGCCCTTGAGCTTGATCTTCATCTTGCCCATGACGATCATCGCGACGCCCTTGTGCAGGCCGAGACCCGCAACCGCGCCCTTGTTGGAGTGCGAGTACTCCTTCTGCGGGAAGCCCCGCATGCCGGAGACCACGTTGTCGCCGAGCACCTTGGCCTGGCGCAGCGCGTGCTGCGCGTTCGGCGGGCACCAGGCGTTCTCCACGCCGGCCTTGCGGGCGGCGACGTCCGGGACCTGGGCGTTGTCGCCGGCGGCCCAGATGTAGTCGGTGCCCTGCACCTGGAGCGTCGGCGCGCAGTCGACGTGACCGCGCGGGCCGAGCGGCAGGCCGTAACGGCCGAGGACCGGGTTGGGCTTGACGCCCGCCGTCCACACGATCGTGCTGGAGTCGACCTCCAGTCCGTTCTTCAGGACGACGTGGCCGTCGACGCAGGAGTCCATCGAGGTGGAGAGGTAGACCTCCACGCCGCGGCCCTCCAGGTGCTCCTTGCCGTACTGGCCGAGCTTGGGGCCGACCTCGGGGAGGATCTTGTCAGCGGCGTCCACGAGGATGAAGCGCATGTCCTCACGGGACACGTTCTTGTAGTACTTGGCCGCGTCGCGGGCCATGTCCTCGACCTCGCCGATCGTCTCCGCGCCGGCGAAGCCGCCGCCGATGAAGACGAAGGTGAGCGCCTTGCGGCGGATCTCCTCGTCGTTGGTCGAGTCGGCCTTGTCGAGCTGCTCCAGGACGTGGTTGCGCAGGCCGATGGCCTCCTCGATGCCCTTCATGCCGATGCCCTGCTCGGCGAGGCCGGGGATCGGGAAGGTGCGGGAGACCGCGCCGAGCGCGACGACCAGGTAGTCGAAGGGCAGCTCGTACGCCTCGCCGACGAGGGGGGCGATCGTGGCGACCTTGCGGTCCTGGTCGATGGTGGTGACGCGGCCGGTGAGGACCTCCGCCTTGGGCAGCACGCGTCGCAGCGGGACGACGACGTGCCGCGGGGAGATGTTGCCGGCGGCGGTTTCGGGGAGGAAGGGCTGGTAGGTCATGTACGACCGGGGGTCGACGACCGTGACGGTCGCCTCGCCGTAGCGCATCTTCTTGAGGATGCGCCGAGCTGCGTACAGGCCTACGTACCCACCGCCTACTACGAGGATCCTGGGACGCTCCGTGGTGCTCATGCCATCGAGTATCCACCCGCCTCAGGGGGGTAGCTCGTGCGCCCCTTCACAAGCTCGCTCAGGGTGTGTGCTATCCTCCGCGGCCCACGTGATCCAGATCATGACGGCGAAGGGGAACCAGCAGGCACCCCGCACCGTTGTCAATGCCGCGTGAGCTGCCTCTCCGGTGATGAACGGCCTGCGTGAGCCCTCCGGAACACCTCTCCTCCAGCCCTTCGCAAAACGTCCCCCCGCGCGCCTTTTGAACATGTTCACAGGTCCGTTGGGCCCCCGGAAGGGCCAACCGGGGTCGATCCGCGCTCCCACCGGACCCATTTCCTTGTGAAGAACTTCACGAAGTTTTTCGGGGCGGCTTCCCGGGGTGCGGAAAAGGGGCCCCGAAGAGCCCCCCTGACCCGCTCAAACGTTGTCCGCACTGCTCAGCAGAGTGCCACGACGCGACGCCGAGACCCCCTCGCGAGCACCGGTTCAGCTCAGGCCTTCGACCACGCGATGCCGTCGAGGATGTCGTGCTCGCTCACCACGACCTCCTCCGCTCCGATCCGGTCCATGATCGAGATCAGTACCAGGGCGCCAGCGGCGATGACGTCCACCCGGCCCGGGTGCATCGACGGGACGGCCGCGCGCTCGGCGTGGGTGGAGCGCAGCAGCCACTCGGCGATCTCGCGGACCCGCTCACGCGGGACACGGGAGTGGTGGATGGCCGCCGAGTCGTACTCCGGCAGCTCCTGCGCGATCGCCGACACCGTGGTCACCGAGCCCGCCAGACCCACCAGCGTGCGCGCCTCGCGCAGCGGAACCGTCTCCTCGGCGAGGTCGAGCGCGGCCTCGATGTCGGCGCGTATCGCCGCGATCTGCTCCGCAGTGGGCGGGTCGCTGACCGCGCCGTCCACCACGAGGTGCCGCTCGGTCATCCGCACACAGCCGACGTCCACGGAACGCGCCGCCCGCACCCGGTCGTCGCCGACCACGAACTCCGTCGAGCCGCCGCCGATGTCCACCACCAGGTACGGCCTGGCCAGGTCGTCAAGGCCCGTCAGTTCCCGCGTGGCCCCGGTGAAGGAGAACTCCGCCTCCTGGTCGCCGGAGATGACCTCCGGCTCCACGCCGAGGATGTCCAGCACCCCGCGCACGAACTCGTCCCGGTTCTCGGCGTCACGGGAGGCGGAGGTGGCGACGAAGCGCAGCCGCTCGGCGCCGTGCTCCTTTATCACCGCCGCGTACTCCCGGCACGCGGCGAAGGTCCGCTCCAGCGCCTCGGGCGCCAGCCGGCCGGTGCGGTCGACGCCCTGCCCGAGGCGGACGATCGTCATACGCCGGTCCAGCTCGACGAGTTCACCGGTCGCGGGGTCCACGTCGGCGACGAGCAGCCGGATCGAGTTCGTACCGCAGTCGACGGCGGCGACGCGGGTCACTGGGTCTCTCCCTCGCCGGACGGCGGCTCCGGCAGCGTCACGCAGGCGCCCTTGGCCCACCACTGGGGCAGCATCGCCAGCGCCTCGTCCCCGAGCGGGTTCACGCCGGGGCCCGCGGCCAGCGAGTGCGCCACGAGGACGTGCAGGCACTTCACCCGGTCCGGCATGCCGCCCGCGCTCGGGAAGCCCTTCAGCTCCTCGATCTCGTCGCGCCGCCGGACGTAGTCCTCGTGCGCGGCCCGGTAGGCGGCGGCGAGCTCCGGGTCCGTCCCCAGCCGCTCCGTCATCTCCTTCATCACGCCGTTCGCCTCCAGCGTGCCGATCGCGGAGTTCGCCTTGGGGCACGTCAGGTAGTACAGCGTCGGGAAGGGCGTGCCGTCGGGCAGACGGGGGGCCGTCTCGACGACGTCCGGCTGCCCGCAGGGGCAGCGGTGGGCGATGGCGCGCAGACCGCGCGGCGGGCGTCCGAGCTGCTGCCGGAAGGCCTCGACGTCCGCGTCGGTGGGCTCGGTGCGCTCGGTGGTCGGCGGGGGCGTTTCCATGACTGTCTTTCTATCGGTCATTCACTGGTCGGCGGCGTCGGACTTGTCGACCCCGTCCCAGACGTTCGAGTACCAGGGGCGGTCGGCGGCGCCGAGGTCGGTACGGGACTTCCTGGCGGCGCCCGGGTCGATGACGACGAAGCCCGTCTCCCCCGGCATCACGTAGTGCAGCCGCTCCCGGATCCGCTGCTCGGCATAGGCGTCGTCCTGCCACCGCGCCTTGAGGTCGCGCAGTTCCTCCACCCGCTGCCGGGCCTGCTCCCGCTCGCGCTGGAGGTCGGCGATCTCGGCGCGCTGGGAGACGTACTGGCGCATCGGGTAGGCGAGGGCCACCACGAGCGAGCACAGGACGAGCGCGAGCAGGGCGGCGCGGCCGGTGAGGCGGGAGCGGCGGGCCTGCCGTTTGGTCTGCGAGCGGTAGACGCGGGCCGCCGTCTGCTCGCCGAGCAGCCTGATCCTGGTCGTGGTGGAGAACCGGTCCCGGTCCCTCACGGACATGTCCCCGCCTCCCGTCTCGTCCCGCGTCGCACGCGTTCCGTCCCGCGTCACACACGCGTACGTCCCCGCACACGGTACGGGACCGGGTACGGGGACGTACGTACGACGCTGCCTGAGGGCGTCAGGCCGTGGCCGCGTCTCAGTTCGTGAAGCGGAACCGGGGGAAGGCGCTGCGGCCGGCGTACACCGCGGCGTCGTCGAGAATCTCCTCGATGCGCAGCAGCTGGTTGTACTTGGCGACGCGGTCCGAGCGGGCCGGGGCGCCGGTCTTGATCTGACCGCAGTTCACGGCGACGGCGAGGTCGGCGATGGTGACGTCCTCGGTCTCGCCGGAGCGGTGGGACATCATGCACTTGAAGCCGTTGCGCTGGGCGAGCTCGACGGCGTCGAGAGTCTCGGTCAGCGAGCCGATCTGGTTCACCTTGACCAGCAGTGCGTTGGCGGCGCCCTCCTCGATGCCGCGGGCGAGGCGCTCGGGGTTGGTGACGAACAGGTCGTCGCCGACGAGCTGGACCTTGTCGCCGAGGCGCTCGGTGATGGTCTTCCAGCCGTCCCAGTCGTCCTCGAACAGCGGGTCCTCGATGGAGACCAGCGGGTACGCCTCGACGAGCTCGGCGTAGTAGTCGGTCATCTCGGCGGCGGAGCGCTCCTTGCCCTCGAAGACGTAGACGCCGTCCTTGTAGAACTCGGAGGCGGCGACGTCGAGCGCCAGGGCGATCTGCTCGCCGGGGGTGTAGCCGGCCTCCTTGACGGCCTCGAGGATCAGGTCGAGGGCGGCACGGTTGGAGTCCAGGTTCGGGGCGAAGCCGCCCTCGTCGCCGAGACCGGTGCTCAGGCCCTTGCGCTTCAGCACCTTCTTGAGGGTGTGGTAGACCTCGGCCCCCCAGCGCAGGGCCTCGGAGAAGGACTCCGCGCCGATCGGGGCGATCATGAACTCCTGGATGTCCACGTTGGTGTCGGCGTGCGAGCCGCCGTTCAGGATGTTCATCATCGGCACCGGCAGCAGGTGCGCGTTGGGGCCGCCCAGGTAGCGGAACAGCGGCAGGTCGCTGGCCTCGGAGGCGGCGTGGGCGACGGCGAGGGAGACGCCGAGGATGGCGTTGGCGCCGAGGGAGCCCTTGTTGTCGGTGGCGTCCAGGTCGAACATGGCCTGGTCGATCAGGCGCTGCTCGGTGGCGTCGTAGCCGACGAGCTCGGGGCCGATCTGCTCGATGACAGCGAGGACGGCCTTCTCGACACCCTTGCCGAGGTAGCGGTCGGGGTCACCGTCGCGGAGTTCGACGGCCTCGAAGGCGCCGGTGGAAGCGCCGGAGGGGACGGCGGCACGACCCGTGCTGCCGTCGTCGAGGCCGACCTCGACCTCGACCGTGGGGTTGCCTCGGGAGTCCAGGATTTCCCGGGCTACGACGACGTCGATGGACGGCACGAGCATCTCCTTCATGGGATGTGACGCTGGTTCGACTAGAGCCTAACCGCCCCGGGGCCGTCGGCAGCCGACCGACCGTCCCGTGGACAGACAGACGGTACACATTGTTCCCGGTCGGAACAAAGAGGGGTGGCGAGGAGAGCGGGCGAACGCCCGGCCGCGGAAGAACGAACCCCGCCCCGGTGCGTACGGGGGAGAACGCACCGGGGCGGGGAGCCCGTGGGGACGGGGGCGGCCCTCACGAGGCCCCGAGCGTGCGGGCCTCGCTCGTGAGGACGCTGTGGCTTCGGCCGGAGCCGGGCGTCACTTCAGGTGAAGCTGCTGACCCGGGTAGATGAGGTTGGCGTCCTCGACGATGTCCTTGTTCAGCTCGAAGAGCTTGGCCCAGCCGCCGGCGACCTTCTGCTCGGTGGCGATGGAGCTCAGGGTGTCGCCCTCGACGACCTTGTACTCGCCGTCGCCCTTCTTGACCTTCTCGCCGGTCGGCGTGGTGACCGTCTTCTGGCTCTTGACGGCCGGACGCTCGGTCGAGCGGGAGGCGCTCTGCTTCTCGGTGGACCGGCTGCCCGAGTCCGAGGAGCCGGAACCGCTGCCGGAGGAGCCGGAACCGGAGCCGCTGTCGGAGGAGCCGCCGGTGTACGCGGCGCCGGACAGGCCCTTGCCGCAGACCGGCCAGGCGCCCTTGCCCTGGCTCGACAGGACCTTCTCGGCGACCTGGATCTGCTGCGACTTGCTCGCCTTGTCGGCGGTGGAGGCGTACTGCGTGCCGCCGTACGCGGACCAGGTGGAGGCGGAGAACTGCAGCCCGCCGTAGTACCCGTTGCCGGTGTTGATGGACCAGTTGCCGCCCGACTCGCACTGGGCGACGGCGTCCCACTCGGAGGAGGTGGCGGCGGAGGCGTTGCCCGCGGCCATCAGCGGGGCGGCGATGGCGACGCCGGTGACACCGGCCAGCGCGGCGGCACGGGTGGCCTTGGCCGGACGACGGTGCTTGCCCTTGGCGGAAAACAGCATGGTGGATCCCCTCACCGACGCCTACGAGGTGAGCTGTCGGGTTCGGGCCGGTTGGGTTGCCCGGCCACTCCTCCGTCGGAGGCGTGGCTTCACCCCTAGCCGGATCCAGCTGAACCGCTGGGCCCGGCGCTTACCTTGGGTCCCCCGCTCCTGCCCGCGGCGCATGACGCGACGACTGTTCCCGGGCGGCCGTCGGCAGGATTCGGCGTAGCGGCAGCCGGGGCTCGGGTTGCCGAGCGGTCACGACCGTAGGCACGGAACCGACGGAATATCAAAGACGGGAGGGGCCCATGAGACTCATCCCACACTTTCACCGAACCGGACATTCAGGAACGAAATGGGACGTGAACTCCCCCCGTTTCGGGGGCTTTTCAGCCCTCTTGATCCTTTCCCTCGCCCGGTCAGCCGACCACGGTGACCAGGGTCTGACCCGGTGCGATGTCGGCCGGGTCGGCACCGATGGCGTCCCGGTTGGCGTCGTAGAGGGCACGCCATCCGCCGTCGACACCCAGGGAGTCGGCGATGGAGGCGAGAGAGTCGCCGTCGCGGACGGTGTAGGTGTCCGCGACGCCGAGGGCGTTGGCGGCGTGGCGGCCGGAGGAGGGGGCGGCGTTGCCGGCGCTCTCGTCCGCGGTGGGGCCGCGGTGGCGTCCGGAGCCGAGGGCGTCGGCGTCGAGCGTCTCCGCGCCGACGGAGCCCGCGGTGAGGGAGCCGGTGTCGACGAGGCTCCACGAACCGGCGTCCTGACCGGACTTGTCCGACTCGTCCAGTTTCGGGGACTCGGTGGGCGAGCTGTCGCCTGCCTGCGCCTCATCGGAGCCTGCCGCGCCGTCCGACTTCGCCGAGCCGTCACCCGCAGGGGATGACGATTCGGATGAACCGGATGAAGGGGAGGAAGGAGACGAAGGTGACGCGGAGGGCGAAGACTGCGAATCGCCCGCATCCTTCTCCGATCCGACGGAGCCGCCGCCGGACTCCTGGGAGGAGCCCGAGGAACCGGCGCCTCTGGAGAGGTCGGCCAGGCCGGAGGTGATCGAGGAGTCGGACGAGTCGTCCGCGAGGCCGGTGTCCACGTCACCCGTGGCCGCGTCGGCGGTGAGCCCGGAGGTCAGGCCGCAGGTGCCCCACGCGCCCACGCCCTCGCCGGCGAGGACCTTCTGGGCGACGGCGATCTGCTGGTTGCGACTGGCAAGGTCGGGACGCGAGGCGTAGTCGCTCCCGCCGTACTTGTCCCAGTCCTCCTGACTGAGCGACAGACCGCCGTACTCGCCGCCGCCCTGGTTCGCGCTCCAGGAGCCGCCGCTCTCGCACTCCGCCACCCGGTCCCACACGGTGCCGTCGGCCGCGCTCGCCGCCGAGGCGCCGAGCAGGGGGATGGCGATGGCGGAGCCGGTCACACCGGCCGCGACGATGAGGGCCGGGGCCTGGCGGGGGCGACGGTGACGACCGTTCCCGGTGAGCATGCGAACGCCTTTCTCGAGACAGCAGTGCCCTCGCGACGAGCGGAAGAGGGTCGCCGCGTTGACGAGTGAACGTATCGGCAGACGATCGCTTGTCACAAGTTAATGCCGCGTAGATCACGTGAAGATCACAGAGTTGAGAATCGGTCACCTTCGTTTCGCAATCCGGTCACACGGCATCAGGTTTGGGAGCCGGCGCGAGGTGTTGACCGGGTCACCGTTCGACCGGGGTGAACTCCACGGGGAGGGTGCGCAGTCCGCGCATGATGAGGCCGCCGCGCCACCTCAACTCCTCGGCTTCCACGGCGAGTCGGAGGTCGGGCAGACGGGTGAGGAGGGTCGCCAGCGCGGTCTGGCCCTCCAGCCTGGCGAGGGGCGCGCCGAGGCAGTAGTGGATGCCGTGGCCGTAGCCGAGGTGCTGGTTGTCACGGCGGCTCAGGTCGAGGGTGTCGGGTTCGGTGAAGCGTTCCGGATCGCGGTCGGCCGCGGCAAGAACGACGAGGACGGGATCGCCGGCGGCGATGTCCTGGCCGCCGATGCTGAGCGGGCGGGTGGCGAACCGCCAGGTGGCGAGCTCCACCGGGCCGTCGTAGCGCAGGAGTTCCTCCACGCCGGTCTCCAGCAGGGCGCGGTCGCCCGCGGCGAGGGAGTCCTGCAGGCGATGGCGCTGACCGGGGTGGGTGAGCAGGGCGTAGGTGCCGTTCCCGATCAGGTTCACGGTGGTCTCGAACCCGGCGAACAGGAGGATGAACGCCATGGCGGCGGCCTCGTTCTCGGTGAGGTGCTCGCCGTGGTCGGAGGCGCGGATGAGACCGGAGATGAGGTCCTCGCCGGGAACGGGTGCCGGTGTGAGGGCCTCGCGTTTGCGGTGGATGAGCTCGGCGAGATAGCCGCGCATCTTCTTCACCGACCGTGCGACTCCGCCGCGCGGGCCCCCGCCGTGCCGGATCATCATCCCCGCCCAGTCCCGGAAGTCGTCCTGGTCCTCGCGGGGGACGCCCAGCAGGTCGCAGATGGCGTAGATGGGGAGCGGGAAGGCGAAGTCGTGGATGAGGTCGGCGCTTCCCCGCGCCGCGAACCGGTCGATGAGGTCGTCGGTGAGCTCCTGCACGCGGGGCGCGAACTCGGCGACCCGGCGGGGGGTGAACGCCTTGCTGACGAGACGCCGCAGACGGGTGTGGTCCGGCGGGTCGATGTTCAGCAGGTGCGTCATCAACTCGGCCTTGCGCTCACCGGGGATGCCGGTCTTGCCCTTGGCGTGGGCGGGCTCTCCCGACGTGCGTGTCATGTGATGGTCCGGATTCTTCGACAGCCGGCTGTCCGCCAACGCCTGGCGTGCGAGGTCGTAGCGCGTCACAAGCCATGCGTCCACGCCGCTGGGGAGCCTCGTCCATCGCACAGGCTCTGTTTCCCGCATCTGTGCATACGTGAGGTACGGGTTCGATGCGAACTCCCATGAGAAGAGTTCAGGGACGCGAGGCTCGTCGTGGCGCATGCCTCGACCCTACGCACCGACCTACGCAGCACCTCGGTGATGGTCTTGCTGCAATGGCGGCGGTCCAGCGACGCTGGGCCGATGCCAGGGCAGCGCATCCGGCTCCGCCAGGGCTCCGCGTGGGGGCCACCCGCCCGGCTTCGACAAGCGGGCACACGGGCCGAACCGTCGTCGAGCGTTGCTTCAACCGGCTCGAACAGTTCCGCGCTGTCGCCACCCGATTCGACAAGCTCGCCACCCGCCACCGGGCGGGACTGCACCTCACCTTCGGAGGCCTTCGCCATGATCAAGCCCAGCGAGCGTTGACAACGCTTGTGATCAATACACCAGCCGGTAGCACCGTTCCTAGGCGGGTAGGGTCGCTGGCGAACTGGGCCCAGTCAACGGCCCCCGCCCCACCACCGCGCCAGCGGGGCGGGGCTGGACGCGAACGCGGCATCCCCGCCAGTGGTGCCCGTTGCGCAAGCCCGGTGCTATAGCGCCCGGTAGCCCGCCGCTCCGCGACCGTGCACCCAGGAGCGATACCGCGGCGCTTCGCGCCGCAACCACAAGATCCCGCCCCCCTGCGGTCAGTCCCGCAAGCCCTCTGTCGTGCGGATGGCCTCCCGGTACGTGCGGGCGGCCGCTCGTAGGGATGCTTCCGGGTCGGCGCCCTCTGCCTCGGCCCGGGCGGCCAGGGCCAGGAGTTCGTAGCCGATGCCCCCCGTGGCGGGCAGGGGGACGTCCAGGCCGGCCGAGCGCACCCTGGACGCCAGTTTGGCCGCGAGGGCCAGGGCCGGCTGGTGGAGGGGAACGCCGTCCGTCACCGACTCGCGCCGCTTCTCGACGGCCTTCGTGCGCATCCAGTGCGCCTTGACCTCCTCCGGGGTCGCCGCCGTGGCGTCGCCGAAGACATGGGGGTGGCGGTGGATGAGCTTGGCGACGATCGTGGCCGCCACGTCGTCCACGGAGAAGGGCTCCTCCTCGTCCTCCTCGGCTATCCGCGCGTGGAAGACGACCTGGAGGAGGACGTCGCCCAGTTCCTCGCGCAGCTCGTCCCGGTCGCCGTCCTCGATGGCCTCGACGAGTTCGTACGCCTCCTCGATGCCGTACTTGGCCAGGCCCTTGTGCGTCTGGCGGGAGGACCACGGGCACTCGGCGCGGATGCGGTCCATGACCTGGACGAGGTCCAGGAGGCGCGCGCCGGGCAGGTCGTAGGAGGCGGGCAGCAGCTCCAGCTCCGGCATCGCGAGGCGGCCGGAGCCCGCCAGCCGGGCCAGTCCGTCGGTGAGCGCGGGCTCGCCCTCGCCGGTGGCGACGACCACGACCGTGTGCCCGCCGGCGCAGGCGGCGACGAGCTCCTCCGCGGTGGGGGACGCCTCCTCGACCACCACGCCCGCCTCACGCAGGTACGGCAGCTGGGGGTGGGCGCCGTCCACGCACAGCACGCGGTCGGCCGTGCGCAGGGCCTCCCAGGCCGGCCAGGACAGCAGGCCGGGGGCCACGCGGTGGCTGGTGGTGAGCAGGACGACCCGGCCCGGGGACGAGTCGGGACCGCCCTGGGAGGCCGCTGCGGAGCTGCTGATCGCGTTCACACCCCCGAACGTAACCCACGCCGTCGACATCTCCCCGAGTCGTCCACAGGCGGCCGTACGACGATCCGACAAACCGCCCGCTGAGCGACGGGCGCGCTCATGCCCTCGGCCCTGCCCCGTCCGGGGGTCAGGTCGTCTGCCGTGCCCCGGCCGCCGTGACGTCCCGCACCCACGGCGTCTTGGCGTCGACGCGGCTCACCTTCTGCACGTCCCAGTCGCCGTACCGCGGGTTGAGGTCGACGCCGAGGTCCTGGGAGGCCTTCGACAGCGTCTTCCAGAAGGCGGGCTGACTGGTGTCCGCGCCGAGCCGGGCGGCGAGCTTCTGCGCCTCCAGCTGCAGCCGCAGGTTGTCGTCGAGGCGCTGCGGGGGGATGCCGTACTGCTGGAGCCACGTCGTCTCCAGCCCCTTCGCGCCGCCGGCCTGCTGCTCAAGACCGGCCCGCATCGCCTGGACCTCCTTGCGGGAGACGGTGACGCCCGCGTCCGCGGCGGCGCGGTGCAGCACCTGGTCGAGGATCATGCCGTGCAGGGTGTCCCGGGCCAGGGTGCCGGTCCGGGCGACGACCTGGGCGTACCGGGCGTCGTCGGGGACGGCGGCGCGCTGGGCGGCGCGGACCTCGTCGACCCGTTCCTCCAGCTGGGAGACGGTGATCCGCTGCCCGCCGACGACGGCCGCCGCACCAGGGTGCGCCTCGTTGCCGCAGGCGGTGAGGAGGGGGCCCGCCGCGACGATCGCGGCGGACAGCAGGAGCGCGGTGCGACGACGGCGGCTGTGCAAGGGAGCCTCCCGAGGAGATTGTGCGACGGTGCACAAAGTCTTGCGGTGATCGATGGTAGGCAGTGGCGGGCCTGTGGCCAACCCATTCGACCAACGATTCACCGGGACTTACGGCACCGCCGCGCGGCACGGTCCCTCAGGGGTGCTCAGCCGACGATCGCCACCGGGGCGTCCCAGGAGTTGCGGTCCACGGTGATCGTGTAACCGGCGCGGGTCTCCTTGCTGTTGACCATGTACTGGTGGGCGCGGCTGTGGTTGGTGAACTGGGTGGCGGCCCAGGGCCAGTCGGCGGTGGTCGTCTCCTTGTTGTCCCACAGCGCGTACCAGAGGTTGCCCGGCAGGTCCGTCTTGTCGGCGGCCGTGGCGACCGCCTTGGCGCTGGAGCTGGTGAAGCCGTAGTAGCCGGCGCGGTAGGTCTTCGCGCGCAGCGTCTTGCTGAAGGAGCGGACGTACGTCAGCACGGCGTCGTTGCACGCCTTGTTGGTGATGTCGTACGGCTCCATGTCGAGGTAGATCGCGCTGCCCGCCTTCATGCCGAGCGCGCCGGCCTTGGCCACGGCGTCCGTGGCGTCCTGGGCGCCGAGGGAGGCGGCGGTGGCGGCGGTGAGCTTCTCGGGGCTGGAGCCGGTCTGGCAGTACGGCTGGGCGCCGACGTAGATCGGGATGAGCTTCCAGCCGGCGGCGTTGACCGACTTCACCCAGGACGCGGTGAGGTTGGGCTGGGCGCAGCCGCGGTTCTTGCCGCCGACGTAGACGGCGGCGGCGCCGTAGTAGTTCGTGGTCTTCCAGGCCTTCATCGCGGCGAGGGAGGGGGCCGTGCAGGTGTCGAAGGCGCGGCCGGTGTAGGTCTTCTGGGCGGGCCAGACGGTGGCCGCCATGGAGGTCTGGGCGGCGATGCCCGCCCCGGCGACGACGGCGGCGCCGGCGACTCCCCACGTGATGTATCTGCGCTTCCTGGACTGCCGGTGCTCTGCCATCCCCACCCCAAAGTCGATCTGCTTCTGTCTCAGGTCACAGTAGAGAACAGGAGACCCGATCATGCCCCGGGTGTGCTCTAACCTTGCCCTCTGGCTACCTGGGGGGCGATGTGAGCACGGCGACGACGAGACCGGAGAAGCGGCTGGAGGGCGGCTGGTTCCAGCGGCTGGCCTGGAGTGCCCTGGTGTGGCTCTCGATGGGCCTGCTGGCGTGGGTGCCGTTCCTGTACGTGGCGATCCGCCGGGGCCGCCCCTCGGACTGGGGCGCCCTCGCCGCCTTCGTGCTGTACGAGGCGGTGACGATTCCGTGGCTCTCGAGCACGAACGACCGGCCCACCGGTGATCCGTTCCTGGGGATCGCGCTCTTCGTGACCTGGGTGACGGCCACGTGCATGCTGCTGTTCGCGGTGTTCGACCCGAAGGCGCCGGCCCATGCCGCCGCCGGCCCCGGCTACCCGTACCAGCCGGGCACTCCGTACGGACGGTAGTGCCCGGCGGGCGCTCACAGCGGGTGCCGCATCCACACGTTGGGCTCGACGTACACCGCGTGGTCGCGTGCCGGCTCGCAGCGTACGGGCACCAGCGCGCCGGGCACCTCGACGTCTCCCTCGGCGTCGAAGGGCAGGCCGGTCCAGCGGCGCCACTCCGCCAGCGAGGCGGCCACCGTCATCGACGCCGGCGCGATCCGCTCGATGCGCGCGCCGGCCCGGGCGTGCACGCGCAGCCACGGGTCGTACGGCAGTCCGTCCTCCCGCACACGGTGCGCGTACTCCTCGATGGGGGTGTGCGGTTCGCGGTGCTTGGCGTTGGGGCGGACCGGGGCGACCACCTCGGTGAAGCCCTTGGCGCGGGCGCTCTCCCGCATCGCCTTGAGCATGATCCGGGAGAGGCCCTTTCCCTGGGCGTGCGGGGCGATCACGATGGAGATCGCGCTGACCGTGTCCGGCGTCACCCCGCGCCGCCGGTCGGAGAAGGCCCACAGCAGCACCTGGTCCCAGCCCCGGGCGGGCAGCTCGCCGCGTCCCTCGGCGCCGAGGGCGAACGGCACGCTGAAGGCGTGCGCGACGACCTCGCCCCGCTCGTCCTGCGCGAACAGCACGTACTCCGGGAACGCCTCGGGGATCCGCCCGTAGTGGGCGTTGCCGACGAGGTCCTGGGTGGTGAACTCCGGCCAGGTGTCGGGCATGTCGAACACCGAGTCCAGCATCTCGGGGTGCTCGGCGATAGAGGAGATCTTCAGTTCCACGGCGCAACCGTAGGGGCGGCCCCGCCTCCGGGAAAGGGGATTTCCGCCAGGTCGGGAACGCCGCCCGGTTCCGCCGGTTCACCCTCGGCTCAGGCTCCGCACTGGGCGAGCATCGCGCTCTTGTCCGCAGTGGTCACCGGCAGTCGGTACTTCAGCGCCACCTGCGCGAACCGCACCGCGTACGCGCAGCGGATCGCCTTGCTCGGCGGCAGCCAGGTGGCCGGCCCCGCGTCCCGCTTGGCGGAGTTCGTGGGGCCGGACACCGGCAGCAGGTTGAGCACGTCGTTGGCCAGCCGCTGCCGCTTCTTCTCGTCCCAGCGGGCGGCGCCCATCTGCCAGGCGTAGGACAGCGGCACGACATGGTCGATCTGCACCTCGGCGGCCTTCGCCTTCTTCCAGGCGATGTCCTTGCCGGTGTACGGGTCGTACAGGTTCATCGAGACGACGACGCAGTCGGAGCCCTTGCGGAACGCGACGTCCTGACCGTCGCGCTTGAGCAGGTCGTTCCGCGTGTCACACCCGTTCCTCGCCAGCGGCACACCGTCGGCCGTGTCCATCCAGGCGTGGCCGAACTCGTCCCGGTCGTAGCCGGTCTTCGGGCCGCGTCCCTTGGTGGGCACCTTGGCTATCAGGGCGCGCGCCGTCGCCTTGTCCCGGGCGGAGGTGAGCGCCCCCAGACCCGGTTTCGTGCCGTCGGGGTCGGTGAGAGGGCTGGTCCCGTGGGCCGCGGAGCCACCGCCCACGCCGCCGGCGGTGTCCGACGCGGTCGCGCCCGGCGCACCGCTGCTGTCAGCGAGTTGCGAGCAGCCCGTCAGCAGTGCCGCGAGCGCCAGCGCCGCCCCGCCCGCCGCCCGTCCGCGGACGCCTCCGGTCACAGCCTGATTCGCCGTCCCGCCCCTCAGACGCCTCACGCGCGCCCCTCCCCATCGCACTGGCCCGTCACCGCCCCGCACAGGGGCGGATTCCCCCGACGCTCGCGCGTACACCGTAGGCGAGCGCCTGACAGCGCCGCCGGGACAGGTTCAGACCATGCGTCTCACAAGTGGGCATTCCGGGTCGGGGGTGCCTATCGTCGAGGGTGAGTCACCTCCGGAAGGAGTTCCTCCATGGGCATCTTCGACAGGTTCAAGGGCCATGGGCGGGACAAGGCGAAGCAGATGTCCGACACCGCCGAACAGAAGGCCAACGAGAGGACGGGCAGCAAGTACGAGTCGCAGGTCGACTCGGCGCAGCAGCAGGCGCACCGGCGGCTCGGCATGGACGAGGAGCGCCCGCCCGAGCAGCAGCCCTAGCGTCACGCCCCGCACCACGGGCCGGAGAGCCGACGGCTCCCCGGCCCGACGCCGCCGGCTACGACCCGAGGACGGTGGCCAGGAACTCCCCGACCCAGCCCAGCAGTTCGCGTCCGACCAGCGGCTTGCCGCCGACCTTCGCCGTCTTCGGGCGGGGCACGAGGAGCTGGTGGGCGGCCGGCTTGATGACCGAGCCCGGGTACAGCCGCTTGAGTCGCAGCTCCTGCGACTCCCTCAACTCCACCGGCGCGAAGCGGATGTTGGCGCCCTGGAGCACGATCTCGCCGACGCCGCACGCCCGGGCCAGCATCCGCAGCCCCGCCACCAGCAACAGGTTCTCCACCGGCTCCGGCAACTTGCCGTAGCGGTCGACGAGTTCCTCGCGGACAGCCTTGATGTCGTCCTCGGAGTTCGCGGAGGCGATCGCCCGGTACGCCTGCAGGCGCAGCCGCTCGCCGGGCGCGTAGTCGTGCGGGACGTGCGCGTCGACGGGCAGCTCGACCTTGACCTCCAGCGGCGGCTCCTCCTCGATTCCGCCGGTCTCCAGCTGACGCCGGTAGTCGGCGACCGCCTCGCCGACCATGCGGACGTACAGGTCGAAGCCGACGCCCGCGATGTGGCCGGACTGCTCGCCGCCCAGGAGGTTGCCCGCGCCGCGGATCTCGAGGTCCTTCATCGCCACGTACATGCCCGCGCCCATCTCGGTGTGCTGGGCGATGGTGGCGAGCCGTTCGTGGGCGGTCTCCGTCAGCGGCTTCTCCGGCGGATAGAGGAAGTAGGCGTAACCGCGCTCCCGGCCGCGGCCGACCCGGCCGCGCAGCTGGTGCAGCTGGGACAGGCCGAAGGTGTCGCCGCGCTCCACGATCAGCGTGTTGGCGTTGGAGATGTCGATGCCGGACTCGACGATCGTCGTCGAGACGAGCACGTCGAACCGCTTCTCCCAGAAGTCGACGACGACCTGCTCCAGCGCCGCCTCCGACATCTGTCCGTGCGCGGTGGCGATCCGCGCCTCGGGGACGAACTCCCGCAGCCGGGCGGCCGCGCGGTCGATCGACTCGACCCGGTTGTGGATGTAGAAGACCTGGCCCTCGCGCAGCAGTTCACGCCGGATGGCCGCGCCGATCTGCTTCTCCTCGTAGGGGCCGACGAAGGTGAGCACCGGGTGGCGCTCCTCCGGGGGCGTGGTGATCGTCGACATCTCGCGGATGCCGGTGACCGCCATCTCCAGGGTGCGTGGGATGGGCGTGGCGGACATGGTCAGGACGTCGACGTTGGCGCGGAGCTTCTTCAGCTGCTCCTTGTGCTCGACGCCGAAGCGCTGCTCCTCGTCGACGATGACCAGGCCCAGGTCCTTGAACTTCGTCTCGGACGAGAACAGGCGGTGGGTGCCGATGACGACGTCCACAGAGCCCTCGCGCAGGCCCTCGAGGACGGCCTTCGCCTCGGTGTCGGTCTGGAACCGGGACAGCGCCCGCACGTTCACCGGGAACTGGGAGTAGCGCTCGCTGAAGGTGCCGAAGTGCTGCTGGACGAGGAGTGTGGTCGGGACGAGGACGGCGACCTGTTTGCCGTCCTGGACGGCCTTGAACGCGGCGCGGACCGCGATCTCCGTCTTGCCGTAGCCGACGTCGCCGCAGATCAGGCGGTCCATGGGGACCGTCTTCTCCATGTCGTCCTTGACCTCGGCGATGGTGGTGAGCTGGTCGGGCGTCTCCGCGTAGGGGAAGGCGTCCTCCAGTTCGCGCTGCCAGGGGGTGTCCGCGCCGAAGGCGTGGCCGGGGGCGGCCATCCGGGCGCTGTAGAGCTTGATGAGGTCGGCGGCGATCTCCTTGACGGCCTTCTTCGCGCGCGCCTTCGTCTTCGTCCAGTCCGCGCCGCCCAAGCGGTGCAGGGTGGGGGCCTCGCCGCCGACGTACTTGGTGATCTGCTCCAGCTGGTCGGTGGGGATGTACAGGCGGTCGCCGGGCTGGCCGCGCTTGGCGGGGGCGTACTCCACGACGAGGTACTCGCGGGTGGCGCCCTGCACCGTGCGCTGCACCATCTCGATGTAGCGGCCCACGCCGTGCTGCTCGTGGACGATGTAGTCGCCCGTCTCCAGGGTGAGCGGGTCGATGGTCTTCCTGCGGCGGGCGGGCATGCGCGCGCCGTCCTTGCCGGCCGCCTTCTGGCCCGACAGGTCGGTCTCGGTGAGGACGGCGAGCCGCAGTGCCGCGTCGACGAAGCCGTGGTCGAGCGAGCCGCAGGAGACGTGGACGACAGAGGGGGTCAGCTCGGCCAGGTCGCCGTCGAGGCGGGCGGCGACCCCCTCGCCGCCGAGCACCTCCACCGTGCGGGACGCCGTGCCGTGGCCCTCTGTGACGAAGACGACCCGCCAGCCGTCGGCGAGCCAGCCCTTGGTGTCGGCGAGCGCCTTCGCGGTGTCGCCGCGGTAGGTCTCGGGGGCGTGCATGCCGAACTGGAGGGTGTCGTCCTCCAGTTCCAGGTCGGCGGCGAACGGCGACACCGACCACCACATCATGTCCAGCTCGCGCGCGCGGTCGCGGACGTCGGCGATCGACCACAGGGAGGCCGCGCCGACGTCGATCGGCGCCTCGCCTCCCGCCCGTCGCCCACCACCGCCCTTGCCGGAGCGGACGTCGTCCGCGCTCGACATCGCGGTGGCCGCCCAGGACGCCTGGAGGAACTCCTGCGAGGTCGCCACCAGGTCGGCGGCGCGTGTGCGGACCCGCTCCGGGTCGCAGACGACGGCCATCGCGCCCTTGGGCAGGACGTCGAGGAGCAGCTCCATGTCGTCGACGAGGACCGGGGCGAGGGACTCCATGCCCTCGACGGCGATGCCCTCGGCGATCTTGCCGAGCAGTTCGCCGAGTTCGGGGTGCTGTTCGGCGAGGGCACGCGCGCGTGCGCGGACGTCGTCGGTGAGGAGGAGCTCACGGCAGGGCGGGGCCCACAGTCCGTGTTCGGCGACCTCGAGGGAGCGCTGGTCGGCGACCTTGAAGTAGCGGATCTCCTCGACGTCGTCGCCCCAGAACTCGACGCGCAGGGGGTGTTCCTCGGTGGGCGGGAACACGTCGAGGATGCCGCCGCGCACGGCGAACTCGCCGCGCTTCTCGACGAGCTCCACGCGCGTGTACGCGGCTGCGGCGAGGGCTTCGACCGTCTCGTTCAGGTCGGCGGTCCGCCCCGACCTCAGGGCGACCGGTTCCAGGTCGCCGAGGCCCTTGACCTGTGGTTGCAGCACCGAGCGGACGGGGGCGACGACGACGGACACCGGGCCGGTCTCGGGGTCGTCGGGGCTGGGGTGGGCCAGCCGGCGCAGGACGGCGAGGCGGCGGCCGACGGTGTCGCTGCGGGGGCTGAGGCGTTCGTGCGGGAGCGTCTCCCAGGAGGGGTACTCCACGACGCCGTCCGGGGGCAGCAGGGAGCGCAGGGCGGCGGCCAGGTCCTCGGCCTCGCGGCCGGTCGCGGTGACGGCGAGGACCGTGCGGGTCGTCTCGCGCGCGAGGGCGGCGATGGCGAAGGGGCGGGCCGCCGGGGGGCCGACCAGGTCGACGTGCATGCGGTTGCCGTCTGCGGCCGCGGGGATCGCTTCCGCGAGGGCGGGGTCCTTGAGTACGGCGTCGAGCAGACCGTGCAGGCTCATGGAGGGGATTTTCCGTCCGGGGGTCCGAGGCGAGTTGATGATCAACGCGAAGGGCCCGACTCGTGTCACGGGCCGGGGGTGTTCCAGGGTACGTCGGGGCGGGGTGGTGTGCGGGGGCTGTGGACGACGGGTGGGGTGCGGGGAGGGGGATCCGCCCCGTGCGGGCACCGGAAACCCCGGCGCCGAGGAGCCCCCCGTGGCTCCTCGGTGCCGGGGTCGGGAGTGGTTCGTCGGTCAGTCGGTCGCGATGGCGTTCAGGACGTTCATGCGGCCTGCCCTGAAGGCCGGGATCAGGGCCGCGAACAGACCCACGAAGGCCGAGGCGAGGAAGACCCCGATGATCGTCGGCCAGGGGATGTCCAGGACCTTCAGCCCCTCCAGGGCGAGGAGCTGCTGGGCGGTGGCGCCCCAGCCCATGCCCAGGCCGAGGCCGAGCAGCGCGCCGAAGAGAGCGATGACGACCGACTCCAGGCGGATCATGCGGCGCAGCTGGCGGCGGGAGAGGCCGATGGCCCGCATGAGGCCGATCTCCCGGGTGCGCTCCACCACCGACAGGGCCAGGGTGTTCACAACGCCCAGGACCGCGACGATGATCGCGAGCGCCAGCAGGCCGTAGATCAGGTTGAGCAGCTGGCCGATCTGGTCCTTCAGAGCCTGCTTGTAGTCGGTCTGGTCGCGCACCTTGTACTGCGGGTACGCGTGCAGGGACGACTTCAGCGCCTTGTAGGCGGCGTCCTGCTGCCCCTCCTTGGCGGTGGCGAAGACCAGCGTGTCCAGCGGCATCCGGTCGGCGGGCACGTGCTTGGCGACCGTCGCGATCGACACGTACATCGCGCCCTTGTCGACCACCATCTCGTCGCTGGTGATCGCGCGGACCGTGAGCGCCGCCCTGCCGCCGTCCTTGAAGGCCACGTCGACCTTCGAGCCGAGCTTGAGCCCGTGGTCCTCGGCGAATCCCTCGAACACGGACATCGAGTCGGGCCGGTAGGCGTCGGCGAGGTCGCCGGCGACGGTCTCGACGCTCAGGTCCTTCGCGTAGGACGGGTCGGCGGCGTTGAGCGTCTCCTTCTTGGACGTCCTGCCGTCGGGGGTCTTGAGGTCGACGTCGAGGATCTTGTACTCGGTGACGCGCTCCAGTCCCGGCGCCGCCTTGACGGCCTGGACCGCCTGCGGGGTGATGAGCTGGCCCCGGTCGTTCTGGATGATGAAGTCCGTGCCGACGGTCTTGTCGAGCTGGTCGGTCGCGGAGGCGACCATGGAGGAGCCGACCACCGACAGACAGGCGACCAGGGCGAGGCCGATCATCAGGGCGGCGCCGGTGGCGCCGGTGCGGCGCGGGTTGCGCAGGGCGTTGCGCTCGGCCATCCGGCCGACCGGGCCGAAGACCCGCAGAAGCAGCGCGCCGAGGACCCGCACCACGCCGCCGGCGAGCAGCGGGCCGATGACGACGAAGCCGATCAGGGTGAGGACCACGCCGAGGCCGAGCCACAGCGAGCCCTCGCCGGCCTTGGCGGCGGCGGTGGCCAGGTAGAGGCAGAGACCTCCGCCGGCGGTGAGGACGGCGCCGACGACGGCGCGGATCCGGCCGGACTTGGCGTCGGCGGGTGCGCCCACGTCCCGCAGGGCGGCCATCGGGGAGACCTTGCCGGCGCGGCGGGCGGGCAGATAGGCGGCGAGGACGGTGACGATCACGCCGAGGGCCATGCCGACGACCGGGGTCGTCCAGGCCACCGTCAGATCGTCCGTGGACAGGTTCATGCCGGTCATGCCCATGAGCTTCATCAGACCGACGGCGATGCCGACGCCCGCGCCCACGCCGAGGATCGAGCCGACGACGCCGAGCAGCAGCGCCTCGGCGAGGACCGAGCGGTTGACCTGCTTGCGGGAGGAGCCGATGGCGCGCATCAGACCGATCTCGCGGGTGCGCTGGGCGACCAGCATGGAGAACGTGTTGATGATCAGGAAGATGCCGACGAGGAAGGCGATCCCGGCGAAGCCGAGCATCGCGTACTTCATGACGTTGAGGAACTCCCCGACGTCCTTGCGGTTGGCGTCGGCGGTCTCCTTGGCGGTCTGCACCTTGTACCGGCCGCCGATCGCGGCCGCGACGTTCTTCTTCAGCTGGTCGTCGCTCACGCCGGCCGCGGCCGTGACGCTGACGTTGGTGAAGACGCCCGGCTTGCCGACCAGCGTCTGCTGGGCGGTCCTGGTGTCGTAGTAGAACACCGCGGCACCGGGGTTGGTGACCTCGAAGGCGGCGATGCCGGAGATCTTCGAGGTGTGCGTGCCGACCGCGGTGATCACGCCGAGCTCGTCGCCGAGCTTCAGGCCGTGCTGGTCGGCGGTGTCCGCGTCGACCATGATCTGGCCGGGTCCCTGCGGCGCAGCACCCTCGGTGATCTCCATGGTGCGGGCCTCGTTGGCGCTCCAGCTGCCGACGATGGTGGGGGCGCCGCTGGAGGGCGACAGGTCGTCCTTGTCGGCGTCGACGACGGTGACGGAGGTCGAGAAGACCGAGCCCTCCGCCGACTTCACGCCGGCCGCCGCGCGGACCTTGGTGAGGACGCTGTCCGGCATGACCGGCGGTCTGCCGTTGGCGGAGGTGGTCTCACCGGTGTCGGAGGCGTTCTGCGCGCTCACCGTCACATCGGAGGAGGTGGCCGCGAACAGCTTGTCGAAGGTGGTGTTCATCGTGTCGGTGAACACCAGCGTCCCGCAGACGAAGGCCACCGACAGCAGGACCGCCACGGCCGACAGGGCCATGCGTCCCTTGTGCGCGAAGAAGTTGCGCATCGAGGTCTTCAGGACGGTCATGACGTGCGCCCCCGGGCGTCGAAGTCCTTCATCCGGTCCAGGACCTGGTCGGCGGTCGGCTGGTGCATCTCGTCGACGATCCTGCCGTCGGCGAGGTAGAGGACGCGGTCGGCGTAGGAGGCGGCCACCGGGTCGTGGGTGACCATCACGATGGTCTGGCCGAGCTCGTCCACGGAGCGGCGCAGGAAACCGAGGACTTCGGCGCCGGCGCGCGAGTCGAGGTTTCCGGTCGGCTCGTCACCGAAGATGATCTCCGGTCGAGCCGCCAACGCCCTGGCCACGGCGACGCGTTGCTGCTGGCCGCCGGAGAGCTGGGTGGGGCGGTGCTTGAGCCGGCCGGCGAGGCCGACGGTCTCGACGACGCGGTCCAGCCACTCCTTGTCGGGCTTGCGCCCGGCGATGTCCATGGGCAGCGTTATGTTCTCCAGCGCGTTGAGCGTCGGCAGCAGGTTGAACGCCTGGAAGATGAACCCGATGCGGTCCCGGCGCAGCTTGGTGAGCTTCTTGTCCTTCAGGCCGGTGATCTCGGTCTCGTCCAGGTAGATCTGCCCGGACGTGACGGTGTCGAGACCGGCGAGGCAGTGCATCAGGGTGGACTTGCCGGACCCCGAGGGGCCCATGATCGCGGTGTAGTGGCCGCGGGCGATGTCCACGTCGACGTGGTCGAGAGCGACGACACGGGTCTCCCCCGACCCGTACGCCTTCACGACCTGCCGCGCCCGCGCGGCTACGGCCGTACGCCCTCCAGTGCCCCCGTCCCTGGGAATGGTCACAGCCGAAGTCACGGTATGTCTCCTATGTCGATCAATGAACGGAACGCTTGGGCGCCCCGGGTGCGGGGTGCGTCCCGCGGTTCACGGTCGTGCTGGTGAGCTGGTGAGCTGTGGCTCGTGGGCCTGCGCCGCCAAGTCTGTCGGCGTGGACCGGTCCGGCGCGCTGGTGCCCGGACCCGTCCTGGCGGGGGGTTAACCCCACCTTCCCCCCGTGGGGTTGGCCCTCCCCCGTGGCGTGAAGCCAGGTTAAGGAGCAGAGAGGGTCCGTCTCGTCCTCCGTCGGTACGACCCCTCCCCGACCCGTAAGGGGGAGACACCCCTAGGGGGAGTCACCCGCCAGACGGAGCGACTCTCGGGGTCACCTCCTCCTCCCGGCCACACACAGGGTCCACCCTGCCGCCACGTCAGGGTCAACCGGCAAGGGGGGCCGCAGCCTGACCGACCGACACAGCAGGCCCTGCGCCCAGGGCAACTCGACTTTGCTGCTGACGAGTTGACGACTTACGCCGCTCAGCGCCGGGCCCCAGCGCCGGCGGATGCGCACACGACGGGTTTCCCACTGCGGGGAGCGCGGCCGAGCCGAAAGCAATCTCGGACTGACGTACGACTCTGGGCCGAGGAAGGGGCGGTGGCCCCTCGCGCCATGCACGCATGCGGCGGAGCCGCCATGGCAGCGGGCCATGCACGCATGCGGCGGAGCCGCCATGGCAGCGGGCCATCCGCCGTCGCGTGCGCGGCGGAAGCCAGGGCGGACCCCGGAGCAGCGGGCGTGCCGGCATAGGGGGCGTGCGGCGGCGCCTGAGGGAGCAGGGCCACGCCGACGTGCGCCAAGCTGCACAGACGCCGAGGGGCCACCCGCCGTGGGACGGGTGGCGGTAGCCGAAGGGCCGTCGAGCGCGGAGCGGAAGCCAGGGCAGAGGCCGGGGGTGCGGGCGTCCCGCCCCGTGGGGCGGGAGCCGGGGCCAAGTGCGGGCCTCCCGCACCGTCTGGCGCGGGGCGGGAGCCGAGGGTGTGGGCCTCCCACCGTCTGGCGCGGGGCGGGAGCCGGGGGTGCGGGCCTCCCACCGTCTGGCGCGGGGCGGGAGCCGGGGGTGCGGGCCTCCCACCGTCTGGCGCGGGGCGGGAGCCGGGGGCCGGCGTGTGCGGGCCTCCCGCCGTCAGGTGCGGGGCGGGAGCCGGGGGCCGGCGTGTGCGGGCCTCCCGCCGTCAGGCGCGGGGCGGGAGCCGGGGGCCGGCGTGTGCGGGCCTCCCGCCGTCAGGCGCGGGGCGGGAGCCGGGGGCCGGCGTGTGCGGGCCTCCCACCGTCAGGTGCGGGCCCCCGTCGTTGGGCGTGGGTTACTCGACTGGTTGGCCTGTGAGGACCTTCAGGGTGTCTCGCATTTGGTCCATGTGGGTCTGGATCTCGTCGCGGCGTTCACCGTGCTGGCGGAGGACTCGTTCCGTCTCCCGGGCGATGCGGTCCTCTCGGAGGTGGGCCTCGGCCACGATCTGGGCGGCACGCGCGCGTGCCTCGTCCTGGCGACGCCGGGAGGACTCCTCGGCCTCGGCCAGCTCCCGCTGCGCCTCGGCGAGGGCTTCCTCCGCGCGGGCCATCGCCCGGGCGTGGTTGGCGTCGAAGGCGGTGACCCGCTCGGCGTCCTCCCGCTCCGCCGCCGCCAGCCGCTCCGCGTACTCCCGCTTCGGCTCGACGAGCAGCCCCGCGGTGCGCTGACGCACGTCCCGCAGCGCCGTCACCGCCTCGCCGCGGAACTCCTTCACCTTGCGCCGCGCGCCGGCCCGGATCCCGTGCGCCTCCGCGCGGGCGGCCAGCAGCCGACGGCGGACATACTCCTGGGCCTCCGCGCGGACCGCCTCCGCCTGCTCCTGCGCACTCCGGCGCACGGCGAGGGCGCGGGCCTCGGCCTCCTCGACCTCCTCCTGCGCCTCCTGCCGCGCCTGCTCGCGCACCTGAGCCGCCTCCTCCTGCACGAGCTGGAAGACGCGCCGCGCACGCTCCCCGAGCGCGTCGTACGCCTGCGGCGCGAGCCCCTTCACGGCCTCACGCAACCGCTCGGACTCCGCCAGCATCTCCTGCGCGAGTCCGGTGAGCCGCGTCACCCGCTCCCAGGCGGCGTCGCGTTCGGCGGAGAGCGCGGCGGTGAACGCGTCGACCTCTTTGGGCCGGTAGCCGCGCCCGCGAACGGTCACGAACCCCGGCGGCGACACCTGTGCGCTGTGCGCGCTGCTCATTTGTAGCCCCTCTCCACCAGACGGACTTCGAAAAAATGATTTCGCGCATATCTTGATGTATCGGACTTAAGTGTTCATAACGCGACACTCCGGGCACAGGTGGCGGTCGGCACCGAACGATCCAGGACACGAACACAGAAGGGCCGGACCGGTCATACGACCGGTCCGGCCCCCGACACCCACCGCGTCAGCGGCGCGCACGCCTCACAGCAGCCCGTCCCACATCTGCTCCAGCAGCACCGACCACCAGCTGTCCGCAGACCCGAGCGCCGCCGGGTCCAGCGAGGCCAGCTGGGCCTGGAAGTCGACGGTCCAGCGGCCCGCCTGCTCCTGGTTCAGCCCGAACCGCAGCCGCCACATCCGCCCGAGCAGCGCGAGACAGCGCACGAACTCCGGCAGCCCGGTGTTCACGAACTGCGGCGGCACAGGCCCACCGCCCGGCCCCGCCTCCACCGGCACGGCGACGATGTTCGCCGTCCCGTACTGCACACAGACCGCCTTGCCGAAGTCGCTGCCCATCACGAGGTACGACCCCGCGTCCGACGACGACTGCACCCCCCGTTCGGCCGCCAGCTCCGCCAGCGTCGGCACCGGCCGCCCCGGCTGGGGCTGCGCCCAGAAGAACGGACCCATGTCCACCGGCAGACCCGCCGTCACCAGCGTGTGCGCCACGACCGGCGGCACCCCCTGACGTGCCACCGCCGCCTGCTCGAACCGGAACACCCCCGGACCGAACGCCGCCGCCAGCTCCTGAGCGACCGCCTCCGGCGGGACCGGCGACGCCGGCTGCACCGGCGGCAACGGCGCACGCACCGGCGCGGGACGCGCGGGACCGTCGGCGACCTGATGCAACTCACCCTGGTGAGCCAGCAGTTGCCGCATCCCCTGCTGACGGCTCGCATGATCCGTGCCGTACGGCGCGATGCTCGTGATCCGCGCCTGCGGCCACTGCTCCCGGATCATCCGCGCACAGTACGCACCCGGCAGCTCACACGACTCCAGCTCCGTGTGCAGCTCCAGCACCTGGTCCGGCGGCACGTTCATCGCGCGCAGCTCGTGGAAGATCTGCCACTCCGGGTGCGGGGTGCCCGGCGCGGAACGCCGGATCAGCTGCTGCTCCGAACCGTCCTGCGCGCGATAGCGCAGCACGGCCTGGTAGCCGGGGCCGACCGTCGGCTGCCCCTGCGGATACCCGTACGCCGACGGCTGCCCCGGCACGGGCGCGCCCGGCGGCGGCATCGCGCCGGGAGGCATCCCGCCCGGCGGCATCGGCTGCGGGCCGCCCGGGGCGAACGGCGGCGTGCCGGGAGGACCGGGCGGGGGGCCCGCCGGAGGGCCGGGGGGAGGACCCGCCGGGGGACCCGAAAGCACCGTCGCCGCATGGTGGACGGCACCCTGCGCACCGCCCGCCGAGCCGTGCGCACCGGGCGGGTTCGCCGGGGGCAGCGGGGCTCCCGGAGCACCGGGAGCACCCGGGGGCTGCGGAGGCTGCGGCACACCGCCGCCCGGACCCTGCCGACCGGGGTCGGCGAGCATCGTGGCCGCGTGATGGACCCCGCCCGGAGGCGTACCGCCGGGCGCGTTCCCCCCGCCAGGCCCACCGGGGCCACCAGGGTTACCGGACCCGCCAGGCGTGCCGGGAGCAGCGGGAGCGCCGGGCGGCTGCGGCGCGCCCGGCCCCTCGGGCCCCAGCGCGGACACGAGCTGCGTGGGCACATACCCGCCCGCCGGCCCACCGGGCGCACCAGGACCGGGCGGAGGCGGCGGAGCAGCGCCCGGCCGCGCACCGGGAACGCCCGGGGCCCCCGGCGGGGGCGGCGGCGTCGACCCGCCGCGCGGACGACGCGGAGGCGGAGCCGCCTTGCTGGTCGCGGCGTCGGCGATGTCCCCGGCGTGCGGCGCGAGCGGCCGCCCGGGAGCCACCGGCCCACCCGGAACACCCGGCGGCTGCGGCACGCCCGAGCCCTGCGACGCGGCAGGCGGCTGCGGCGCACCCGGCCCCTGCGGATCGCCGAGCGCCGGCGAGACCGCCGTCGGCGGCAGCTGACTGCCCCCGGCGATCAGCGCCGTCTTGGCGTCCGGCCGGGAGGAAGGCGGCGTCGGCGCCTCGTCGTCCGAACCGCTCAGCGGCGGCGCGAACACCGTCGCCGGCAGCGGGACGGAACGGTCGTCGCCGGCGTCGGCGTTGGTGTCCGTGCCCGCCCAGGGCGTCGCCCCCACCGGAGCGGACGGCGCACCCGGCCCCGCACTCCCGCCCGCGGGCACCCCGGCCTGCGTCTGCGGAAGCGAGGCATCGGGCGTCACGGCCCCGCCACCGGCGGAACCCGCACCGGCAGACCCGGAAGCACCCGAACCCGTGCTCGATCCCGAGCTCGTCCCGGACCCAGAACCGGAACCGGAATCGGCCCCCGCCTCACCCCCCTCTCCCCGCCGCCCCGGAATCCCCATCCGGTCCGCCGCCTCCTGCAACCACTCCGGCGGCGACAACAAGAACGACGTCTGGTTCAGGTCCACCCGCGCCGCGACCGCCGGCTCCGGCTCCGGCTCGCCCTGCGGACGCCCGTACTCCTCCTCGTACCGCCGGATCACCTCGCCCACCGGCAGCGACGGCCACAACGTGACCTCCCCACCGTCCCGCGCCAGCACCAACCGCTGGCCGCCACCGTCCGAACGCGGCCCCTCCGCACGGTCCTCCGCCCACACCACGAACCCGAGGCCAAACTCCCGCACCCGCACCTCACGATGCTGGTACGCAGGGACGTCCCCGTTGATCCACTCCTCGCCGCGCTCCTGCGCCTGAGCGAACGTCACCATCACCGGATCACTCCCCCACACCGACGGACGACACGGACGAACCCGCGGCCGCCGGAACAGCCCGCGCGAAACCGCCGTCCACCATCAGATTCGCCACCGTCTCCAACTCCGGCGGCCTGCCCGCCAGTCGGGACAGGAACACATCGAAGTCCTCACCGCACGGCAGCAACAACTGCTCCACCCGCTCCGCCGGCGACCACGCCGGATCCACGTCCCGCGCGTCGTCGTACGCGCAGAACCACACCGAACCGATCCGCGCGCCCTTCACCTTCACCGCCAGCAGACCGCCCTGCACGAACCCGACGCCCAGGAAGTCCTTCGTCAGATGGTCCCGCAGACACTTGTTGACGTACACGAGATCGTTGACCGCCGCCTCGTCCCGCACCGTGAAGAACGGCTGGTCCACCAGCAGCCCCAACTCCGCGTCCAGCGCAGCCCCCACCGGCGCGCAACCGCCCGCCGCCTTCAAGAACGACCGGTACGCGCCCGGCAACCGGTAGCCGAGATCCTCCTCGACCCCCTGCACCTGCGACTCCGTCACCGCCACACCCGACTTCGGCAGACCGAAGTGCGCCGGACGCGTCTCCTGCAACGGCCGCGTCCCCCGCTTCGCATGGTCCACCGCCGCCGTCGCGACCCCGCCGTGATGCCGCAGCAACGCCTTCACCTCGACCGGCACCAACTCCAGCCGCCGCGAGCCCGCCACGTGATGCCACGTCCAGCCGTGCGGCGTCGCCACACTCTCGACCGTGTCCCACAACTCATGACCCGACGCCGCCAACGCGGCGTTCGCCGACACGTAGTCCGTCAGCCGCAGCTCGTCGACCCCGAAACCCTCCGGCGGATCCGCGATCTCCGCCGCCGCACGCGCATAGGGCGAAAAGTCCGGGTAACCGCGCTCGTCCACCCGCACCCCCCTCGGATGGCGCGCCGCCCGGACCGGATCCGGGAAGTGCACGACCTGCCCGGCGTAGGCCGCGTTCGGCGGCGCGGCTTGCTGCCCGAGCCGACCTGTCGTCATGGCGGTTGCCCCCTGCGGCACTCTGTACGAACCGCAGCGACCGGCCCGCTCACGGCACCGACCACCACGCTCCGTATCCGACTGTCTCCAACGGTCTCCGACGCGCGTCAACCGCACGCCAAGCGGTGCCGACAGCCTATGCGGTACGACGACACCGGTCACCGGGCCTCCGCTTCCGTGACCAGCCGTCACCCCACCGTGACGACGCGCCCCCAACCGGGCGTGTCGCAACGCCCCAGCTTCCCCAGCAGCCTCGCCATTTGGCACCCTGTCACCTCCGGGGGGACGCACGGGAGGGGAAGACCACCATGAACGGCACGCAAACGGGACCGCACGCCGGCCACTCCGGCGACCCCCGCATCGGCTGGAGCCACGCCGACACCCCCCACGTCCCCACCCTCCTGCACCGCCGCGACGGCATACTCCCCACCATCGCCGCCGCCCTCTCCGTCCGCGGCGAAACCTTCACCTGCACCGCCGCCCGCGGCGACCAGCCGCCCACGCTCCACCCCCTCGTGCAGGACTTCCTCGACACCCTCCCCACCGCCCAGCGCAACCGCTTCACCGGCCGCTGCGCCGAAGCCCTCCTCATCTCCCGCCACATCGCCGCCGTCGACGCCACCCGCAGCAGACGCGCCGCCCGCAAACCGATGACCAACGGCGAAGCCCGCAAAGCCCTCAAACAGGCCAAACTCACCGCCCGACGCATCCGCGAGGACGGCGACCCCCTCCACGGCAGCTTCGCCACCCCCTGCCGCGCCTGCACCGCCCTCAGCGACCACTTCGGCGTCTACATCGTCGACCCGGCACGCACCGACGGCTGACCCCCTCCACACCCACCGCGACACCCACGACAGAGCGCGAAGCACCACCGCACAACCGCACGATCTCGACGGACGAAGGGCAGATGCACCCCGATCACCGCACCACCAGCACCCGCTTCCCCGCCCCCGTCGACGCCGCCCTGCGCGCCGCCGGATGGCGCCCCGGACGCTGGGACATCAAACAGGCCGAACTCTGGGCCGACCGCCTGCGCGACCACACCTCACCCGCCGGCCACCGCCACGCGGTCTTCCCCGCCGCCGTCGAAGCCTGGGCCGAGTTCGGCGGCCTGCGCGTCGCCCCCACCGGCCCCGGCCGACAGGTCGCCCCCGCCACCGTCGACCTCAACCCCCTGCACGGCCTCCACATGGCCCGCACCCTCGCCGACCTCAGCCGCGCCCTCGACACCGACGTCAGCCCCCTCGGCGCCGAAACCGACCACAACGGGCTCATCGCCATCGACGCCGAAGGCCGCGTCTACGCCCTCGACCACACCGGCGACTGGTACGTCGGCCCCGACATCGACCAAGCCCTCAACGCCCTCGTCTCCGGCATAGAACCCACCCGCCTCACCACAGGCTGACCAACCCGCCCCACCGCGAACCGGCCGGCGCAGGACAGGTCACCCCGCCGGGATCACCGCCGACACCCGGAAGCCGCCCGCCTCCGTCGGCCCCGACACGAACACCCCGCCCAGCGCCACCACCCGCTCCCGCATCCCCACCAGACCGTTGCCCCCCGACGGCAACCGAGCCGACGCCGCCGAACCCGCCTCCGGCGGCGGCTCGTTCTCCACCTGCATCGCGATCTCCGCCACCCGGTGCGCCAACCGCACCCGCGCCTTGGCGCCCGCCGCATGCTTGTGCACGTTCGTCAACGCCTCCTGCACCACCCGGTACGCCGTCTGCTCGATCTCCGGCGCATACCCCCGCACCTCACCCTCCACCGACAACTCCACCACCATCCCCGCCGCCGCGGACTGCCCCACCAACTCCTCCAGCTCCTCAAGACACGGCCCCTCGCCCTCCTCCACGACCCGCGCCACCGCCACCGCCGCGACCGCCTCCACCGCCGGACGCCGCTCCCCCTCACCACCGCTGCGCAGCACCCCGAGCATCTCCCGCAGCTCCATCAACGCCTGCCGCCCCATGTCCCCCACCAGCGCGGCGTTCTTCACCGCCTTCTCCGGATCCTTGCGCGCCACCGCCTGCAACGCCGCCGCGTGCACCACCATCAGACTCACCCGGTGCGCGACCACGTCATGCATCTCCCGCGCGATCCGCGTCCGCTCCTCGTTGCGGGCCCACTCCGCCCGCTCCTCCGCCCGCTCCGCGAGCAACTGCAGCTCCCGCTCCAGGTCGTCCGCCCGCTCCCGCAGGCTCTCCATCAACCGCCGCCGCGCCCCCACGTACAGGCCGAGCAGCAACGGCGGCGCGGTCAGGCCGAGCGAGATCGCGATGGAGGCGAACGGCACGAACCAGTCGCCCAACGTCAGAGCGCCCCGCGCGATGTCCTGCCGCACCCGGACGAACGTCACGATCAACGTCCCCACCAACTGCATCCCGGCGAGCGAACCGATGATCCGCCGCGGCAGCTCCGACGCCGCCAGCGTGTAGAGACCGACGGTCCCCATCAGGAAGCCCATCTCGGCCGGCGTGATCGCGATCGCCACCAGCACCACGGCGATCGGGTACCTGCGGCGCACCAGGAGCACCGAACCGGCGAGAAAACCGAACACCACCCCCACGCCCACCGGGATCCCCGCCTCCCGCGCGAACGGAACCCCCTCCGCCGCGCACTCCAGCGCGGACGCCACCGCGAGACACCAGTCGAACACCGCACTGCGGCGCCTGCCCCACCACCAAGGCCCTCCCCGAGCCGTGGCGGTCTCTTCCCCCGTCGTGGTCATGCTTCCACCCTACGGGCGCAACCCCCGCTTTTCCCGCCCCATTTCCGCGCCCGCCCTACAGCACGGCGGGTAACCGAACACCTACGAAACCCGCCGACATCCCTCGAACCGCTGAACCATGCCCGCTCGACTCCGGAACCTGACATTCCGGCCGGACGGTATGCGCATGGCACATTCCCACGGCAAGTACGCGGACTCCTCAACCGGCTCCTCGAAGGCGAGGCCCCTCCCGACCGGACGAAGCGGCGGAACGCGGAGGACGACCTGAGGGACAGGGCGAGGGAGCTGCGGCTGCAGGGCTGGACGTACGACCAGATCCAGGTGGAACTCGGGTGCTCCAAGAGCTCGATCTCACTGTGGGTACGGGACCTGCCCAGGCCGGAGCGCCCCCGCCCCGACACTCAGGCAGCACGGCTCGGCGTGCAGCGTGGGGGCAAGAATCGCGCTGTTGCGCGAGCCGACCTGCAGGCGACGGCATGCACCGAGATCGGGCCGATCACCAGCCGTGAGCTGTTCCTGGTCGGCGTCGGGCTCTACTGGCCGAGGGAGCGAAAGCCAAGCCGGGCTCAAACCGGCGCGTCATCTTCGTGAACAGCGACGCAAACATGATCAGACTCTTCCTGGCATGGCTGGACCTGTTGGGCGTCGAGCCCGAGCGCCGACGGTTCTCGGTGAACATCCACGGATCGGCCGACGTGCCAGCGGCCGAGGCCTACTGGGCCGGCCAGGTCGGCATCGACATCGATGACCTTCTGAAGGCGAGCCTCAAGAAGCACAACCCCAAGACCAACCGGACCAACACCGGGGAGAACCACCACGGTTGCCTCAGGGTCGCCGTGCTTCAGAGCGCCGACCTACACCGTCGCATCGAGGGACGGTGGTCTGGCATGGTGGTGGAGGCGAGGCGCGGAACCGCGTAGGCTGCACCTGGTAATCCCCCGTGGTGTAATCGGCAAGCACTGTGGCTTTTGGTGCCATCTGTCCGGGTTCGAGTCCTGGCGGGGGAGCCATATCGTTCGGGTCCTGACCTAAACAAGGTCAGGACCCGTTCTCATGCCCCCCGGAAACCGCCCCGGTATCCTTCGGATGTCCCACCTCTCCACAGCCGAAGGGCAATTCCGTGAGCGCCATTCGCCCGGCAGCCGTCGTCGTTCTCGCAGCGGGTGAGGGCACCCGTATGAAGTCGGCCACCCCCAAGGTCCTGCACGAGATCTGCGGTCGCAGCCTCGTCGGGCATGTGCTGGCCGCCTCGCGGGAGCTGGACCCCGAGAACCTGGTCGTCGTCGTCGGGCACGCGCGCGAGAAGGTCACGGCCCACCTGGGCGAGATCGACCCGGACGTGCGCACCGCGATCCAGGCGGAGCAGAACGGCACCGGGCACGCCGTGCGGATGGGCCTGGAGCAGCTCGGCGGGACGGTGGACGGCACGGTGGTCGTGGTGTGCGGGGACACCCCGTTGCTGACGGGTGAGACGCTCGCGCGGCTCGCGGCCACGCACGACACGGACGGCAACGCGGTGACCGTGCTGACGGCGGAGGTGCCGGACGCGACGGGGTACGGCCGGATCGTGCGGGACGCATCCACGGGCGCGGTGACGGCGATCGTGGAGCACAAGGACGCGACGGAGGAGCAGCGGGCGGTCCGGGAGATCAACTCGGGGGTGTTCGCGTTCGACGGGGCGCTGCTGGCCCAGGCGTTGAAGCAGGTGCGTACGGACAACAGTCAGGGTGAGGAGTACCTGACGGATGTGCTGGGGATCCTGCGGGAGGCGGGGCACCGGGTGGGTGCGTCGGTGGCGGGGGATCATCGTGAGATCGCGGGGATCAACAACCGGGTGCAGTTGTCGCAGGCGCGTCGGATCCTGAACGACCGGTTGCTGACGGCGGCGATGCTGGCGGGTGTGACGGTGGTGGATCCGGCGACGACGTGGGTGGACGTGTCGGTGACGTTCGGGCAGGACGCGGTGGTGCAGCCGGGGACGCAGTTGCTGGGGTCGACGCATGTGGGTGAGGGCGCCGAGGTGGGGCCGAACTGCCGGCTGAGGAACACGTCGGTGGGGGCCGGGGCGCGGGTGGACAACACGGTGGCGGACGGGGCGCAGATCGGTGCGGGTGCGTCGGTGGGTCCGTTCGCGTATCTGCGGCCGGGTACGCGTCTGGGTGCGAAGGGCAAGATCGGTACGTACGTGGAGACGAAGAACGCGTCGATCGGCGAGGGTACGAAGGTGCCGCATCTGTCGTACGTGGGTGATGCGACGATCGGCGAGTATTCGAACATCGGTGCCGCGAGCGTGTTCGTGAACTACGACGGGCAGGACAAGCATCACACCACCGTCGGGTCGCACTGTCGTACGGGTTCGGACAACATGTTTGTGGCTCCTGTCACTGTCGGGGACGGCGCGTACACCGCCGCCGGTTCGGTGATCACGAAGGATGTGCCGCCCGGTTCGCTGGCCGTGGCCCGTGGTCAGCAGCGCAATATCGAGGGCTGGGTGGCTCGCAAGCGTCCGGGCAGCGCGGCGGCGAAGGCGGCGGAGGCGGCCTCGCGGCAGGGCGAGGGCCAGGACTGACCGGAAACGAGTGCGTCGAACACGGCGTACCGTGATAGGTGCACACCCGCACCCCCACCAGCTGAGACGGCCGCGTCGCGCCCAGCGGCGAGGTCTGTCGGCATCCAGTTGAGACACCTCTTAGGAGACAGTGCTGTGACCGGGATCAAGACGACCGGCGAGAAGAAGTTGATGTTCTTCTCCGGCCGCGCCCACCCCGAGCTTGCCGAGGAGGTCGCCCACCAGCTGGGTGTCGGGGTCGTCCCGACGAAGGCCTTCGACTTCGCCAACGGTGAGATCTATGTCCGTTACCAGGAGTCGGCGCGTGGTGCGGACTGCTTCCTGATCCAGAGCCACACGGCTCCGATCAACAAGTGGATCATGGAGCAGCTGATCATGATCGACGCGTTGAAGCGCGCGTCGGCGCGTTCGATCACCGTGATCGTGCCGTTCTACGGTTATGCGCGGCAGGACAAGAAGCACCGTGGTCGTGAGCCGATCTCGGCGCGTCTGATCGCGGATCTGATGAAGACGGCGGGTGCGGACCGGATCCTCACGGTGGATCTGCACACGGACCAGATCCAGGGTTTCTTCGACGGTCCGGTGGACCACCTGTTCGCGCTGCCGCTGCTGGCGGACTACGTGGGCAGCAAGGTGGACCGCACGAAGCTGACGGTGGTCTCGCCGGACGCGGGCCGGGTGCGGGTCGCGGACCGCTGGTGCGACCGGCTGGGGGCGCCGCTGGCGATCGTGCACAAGCGGCGTGACAAGGACGTGGCGAACCAGGTCACGGTCCACGAGGTCGTGGGTGAGGTCAAGGGCCGGGTGTGCGTCCTGGTCGACGACATGATCGACACGGGTGGCACGATCTGCGCGGCGGCGGACGCGCTGTTCGCGCACGGTGCGGAGGACGTCATAGTGACGGCCACGCACGGTGTGCTGTCGGGTCCGGCGGCGGACCGGCTGAAGAACTCGAAGGTGAGCGAGTTCGTGTTCACGAACACGCTGCCGACGCCGGGTGAGCTGGAGCTGGACAAGATCACGGTGCTGTCGATCGCTCCGACGATCGCGAGCGCGGTGCGTGAGGTGTTCGAGGACGGTTCGGTGACGAGCCTGTTCGACGAGCAGTAGGCGTCGTCGGCCGCGTTCCGCGGTGATCGATTTCTGTGCGGCCTCTTTCGCCGAGTAGACTTCTGAAGTTGCTCGGCGAGGGAGGCCGCACTGCTGTGCGGTTGTCCGTTATCGACGCGCTCTTCGTAGCAGGCCGTTCGTGGCCGGGTGACCCCGTCCGTTCCGCTTACTGCGAGGAGTGATCGTTATGTCCGAGGTGAAGATCTCCGCCGAGTCGCGCACCGAGTTCGGCAAGGGTGCCGCCCGTCGTATCCGTCGTGCCGACAAGGTTCCCGGTGTGCTGTACGGCCACGGCGCCGACCCGCTGCACCTGACGCTGCCGGGCCACGACCTGCTGCTGGCGCTGCGTACGCCGAACGTCCTGATCTCGCTGGACATCGACGGCAAGACCAACGAGCTGGCGATCCCGAAGGCCGTGCAGCGCGACCCGCTGAAGGGCTTCCTGGAGCACGTCGACCTGCTGCTGGTCAAGCGTGGCGAGAAGGTCACGGTCGAGATCCCGGTGCACACCGAGGGTGAGCTGGCGCCGGGCGGCAACCTGCTGGAGCACGTCCTGAACGCGCTTCCGGTCGAGGCCGAGGCCACGCACATCCCCGAGTCCGTCACGGTGTCCGTCGAGGGCCTGGAGGCCGGCGCCTCCGTCCACGCCAAGGACATCAAGCTGCCGAGCGGTACGACGCTGGCCGTCGACGAGGACGCTGTCGTCCTCCAGGTCCTGGCCGCTCAGGCCGAGGAGGCCGCTGAGGGCGAGGAGTCCGAGGTCGGCGAAGAGGCCGCCGAGGTCTGATCAGCCGTCCGGCCGCCGTCGGCGGCTTTGGCTCCAGCCGCCGCTCTCCTCCGAGAGCGGCGGCTGTCGCGTAGGGAGAGAGTGACGTGACGAGCGATCCGAGCGCCCCGTGGCTGATCGTGGGGTTGGGCAATCCGGGCCCGGAGTACGCGATGAACCGGCACAACGTGGGGTTCATGGTGGCCGATCTGCTGGCCGAGCGGATCGGGGGGAGGTTCAAGCGGGCGGGCAAGGCGCAGGCGCAGGTCGTGGAGGGCCGGATCGGGCCGCCGGGGCCGGGGAGCCGGCGGGTGGTGCTGGCGAAGCCGATGTCGTACATGAACCTGTCGGGCGGTCCGGTGAACGCGCTGCGGGACTTCTACAAGGTGCCGTTGGCGAACGTCGTGGCGGTCCATGACGAGCTGGACATCGACTTCGGGGCGCTGCGTTCGAAGCTGGGCGGCGGGGACAACGGGCACAACGGTCTGAAGTCGATGACGAAGGCGATGGGCGCGGACTACCACCGGGTGCGGTTCGGGATCGGGCGGCCGCCGGGGCGGATGCAGGTGGCGGACTTCGTGCTGAAGGACTTCGCCTCGGCGGAGCGCAAGGAGCTGGACTACTTCGTGGACCGTGCGGCGGACGCGGTGGAGTGTCTGGTGATCGACGGTCTTGAGCGGGCGCAGAGTACGTACAACTCGTGACTTGTCGGTCGGTGAAACGCCCGAGGAGTTGACTGTTCGTGGCGGCATGGCCAAGGATCCCGGCCATGCCTGCCACCGCCGTCTCCTCCCGTGGGCGTCCCACCCGCCGAGGCCACCGGGCCTCCTCCCGCCGGGCCGCCGCCTCCCGCAAGGCCTCTGCCGCCGCGCTGCGGTTCGGCGGAGCGGCGGCGATGGCGGTGGTGTCGGCGCTGATCCTCGTGGCGGGGGTGTGGGGTTCCTGGGGCACCGCGCAGCACGTGATGCTGACGAAGGGGCGGGAGCAGGGCACGGTCGAGGTGACGCGGTGCGGTGAGGAGTCGTGCACGGGCCCGTACACGCCGTTGTCGCCGGGGTCGACGCCGCGTCCGCGTGTGGTGATCGAGAAGACGGTGGCGGTGCGGTCGGGGCAGACGTACACGGTGGTGGTCAAGCCGGCCAGCGACGAGGTGGTGCGCTCGGGTCCGGCGGGGGTGCTGTACTCGTGGGTGCCGATGGGCGGCGCGCTGCTGCTGGCGTCGGTGGTGGTCGCGGGCGGTCTGCGGCGGGTCCGGGCCGGCTGGGTGCTGGCGGGCGCGGGGGTGACGCTGCTGACGGCGGCGTTCCTGGCCGTGTAGGACGAGCCGCCGTACGGAACGAAGGGCGCCTCCGGGGCCGTACGACCCCGGAGGCGCCCTTCGTCGTGTGCGTGCGGGTCAGCCGGTGTTGCGCAGGCCGGCTGCCACGCCGTTGACGGTGAGGAGGAGGGCGCGGGCGAGGAGGGGGTCGGGTTCCTCGCCGGCGGCCGCGGCGTCGCGCTGGCGCTTGAGGAGCGTGACCTGGAGGTAGGAGATCGGGTCCAGGTAGGCGTCGCGGATGCCGAAGGTCTGCTTGAGGACGGGGGTGGCGTCCAGCAGCTCACGCTCGCCGGTGATCTTGAGGACTTCGGCGACGGTGAGGGCGTGTTCGGCCTTGATGCGGTCGAAGACGTGCTTGAGCTCGTCGGGGACGAGCGTGTCGACGTAGTGCTGGGCGATCCGCAGGTCGGTCTTGGCGAGGGTCATCTCGACGTTGGAGATGAAGTTGCGGAAGAAGTGCCACTGCTCGTGCATCTCGTCGAGGACGGTGTCGAGGCCGGCCTCGCGCAGGGCCTTCAGGCCGGAGCCGACGCCGAACCAGCCGGGGACGATCTGGCGGGACTGGGTCCAGCCGAAGACCCACGGGATGGCGCGCAGTCCGTCGAGCGAGACGCCCGAGCCGGGGCGGCGGGAGGGCCGCGAGCCCAGGTGCAGGTCGGCGAGCTGGTCGACCGGCGTGGAGGCGAGGAAGTACGTCGGCAGGTCGGGGTCCTCGACGAGTGCCCGGTAGGCGGCGTGGGCCGCGTCGGAGACGACGTCCATGGCGGCGTCCCAGCGGGCGAGGGCCTCGTCGGACTGGCGGGGCGCGGTGTGCAGGGCGGAGGCCTGGAGGGTGGCCGCCATGGTCAGTTCCAGGTTCTCCCTGGCCAGGGAGGGGATGAGGTACTTGTCGGAGATGACCTCGCCCTGTTCGGTGACCTTGATCTCGCCCTCCAGGGTGCCCCAGGGCTGGGCGAGGATGGCGTCGTGGGAGGGGCCGCCGCCGCGGCCGACGGTGCCGCCGCGGCCGTGGAAGAGGCGCAGCCGGACGCCGTAGCGGTGGGCGACGTCGCGCAGCCGGCGCTGGGCGCGGTGGATCTCCCACTGGCTGGTGGTGATGCCGCCGAACTTGGAGGAGTCGGAGTAGCCGAGCATGACCTCCTGGACGTCTCCGCGCAGGGCGACGAGCCTGCGGTAGGAGGGGTCGGAGAGCATGTCCTCCAGGATGGTGTCGGCGGCCTTGAGTTCGTCGGTGGTCTCCAGCAGGGGCACGATGCCGATCTTGGCCCAGCCGGCGTGCAGGTCGATCAGGCCGGCCTCGCGGGCGAGGACGGCGGCGGCGAAGACGTCGTCGGCGCCCTGGCACATGGAGATGATGTACGACTCGACGACCTCGGGGCCGAAGACCTCCAGGGCGCGCTTGACGGTGAGGAAGACGCCGATGGTCTTTTCGCCGGCCGCGTCGACGGGGGCCGGGGTGGGGGCGAGCGGCCGCCTGGACCTGAGTTCCTTGGCGAGGAGCTTGGTGCGGTACTCGCGGGGCATGTCGGCGTAGCGCCAGGACTCCTCGCCGAGGCGGTCGAAGAGCTGGCCGAGGGCGTGGTGGTGGGCGTCGGCGTGTTCGCGGACGTCCATGGTGGCGAGCTGGAGGCCGAAGGCGGCGAGGGTGCGGATGGTGCGGTTCATGCGGCCGTCGGCGAAGAGGGCGCCGCGGTGCTCGCGCAGGGAGGTTTGGATGAGGACGAGGTCCTTCAGGAGCTCGCTGGTGCCGAGGTAGTCGCGGCCGGGCTCGTGCGGGATGTTCCGGGCGAGGCGCTGCTTGGTGTTCTCCAGCTTCTGCCGGATGCAGGTGGCCTTGAGCCGGTAGGGCTCCTCGGCGTTGAGGCGCTTGTAGCGGGGGCTGATCTCGGGGAGGCGTTCGAGGTCGGCGCGCAGGGATTCCAGGAGTTCCTCGGTGGCCCCGGTGTACCTGATCGAGTTCGACAGGAAGCCGCGCAGCTCGTCGATCATCTCCAGGGCGTCGTTGATGCCGTGTTCGTGCTGGAGGATGAGGACGTCCCAGGTGACCTGGGGGGTGACGTTGGGGTTGCCGTCGCGGTCGCCGCCGATCCAGGTGCCGAAGGTCAGCGGGCGGGTGTCGTCCGGGAGGGTGACGCCCACGCGTTCGAGTTCGGCGGTGAGGTCCTCGAGGACGTCCCCGACGGCGTTCGCGTGGAGCTCGTCGAGGTAGTAGATGGCGTTGCGGGCCTCGTCGGCGGGCTCGGGGCGTACGACGCGCAGTTCGTCCGTCTGCCAGACCAGGTCGATGTTCTCGGCGAGACGGGTGTCGTAGCGGCGGCGGTCCGACTCGATGACCGGGGTCTCCAGCAGTGCGGCGATCCGCCGCAGCTTGTTGAGGACGGACCGGCGCGCGGCCTCGGTGGGGTGGGCGGTGAAGACGGGCCGGACGTTGAGGTTGCGGACGGTCTCACGGACGTGGTCGGGGTCGGCGTCCTTGAGGCGGTCGGCGGTGCGGGCGAGGAGGCCGCCCTCGGCGGCGCGCCGGGCGCGCAGTTCGCGGCCGCGGTGCACCTGCTCGGTGACGTTGGCGAGGTGGAAGTACGTGGAGAAGGCGCGGACCAGCTTGGCCGCGGTCTGCAGTTCGGTGCCGCGCAGCAGTTCGGCCGCTGCCTCGCCGTCCTCTCTGGTGAGGCGGCGGACCTTCTCGACGAGGTCGAGGAGCTCGGGGCCCTCCTGCCGCACGAGGGTCTCGCCGAGGAGGTCGCCCAGTCGGCGGATGTCGGCGCGCAGCTCGGTGCTGGTGGTCGTCTGGTCGTCGGCACTGCTCACAGGTGCGGCTCCTTGCAGTGTTGAAGCTCATCCGGGAGGGGGAACCCCGTCATGCCCCGGTCCCACGGCGGCTGGCGCCGCTCACGGGCCGGGCATCGGGGTGGAAAACAGAGCGGACCGCGCTGTCCGACCGCTTCCAAGGATAGGTGTCGGTGCGGACGCGCAGTCTGGCGGGCTCTTGCCGTCGGGCGAGGCACTGCCATACTTACGATGCCGTAGGTTACGGAATCGTAGGGAACACCCCGTGGTTCGCGGCCTGCCGGCTCTGTCGTCAGGCCACCACCCCACAGGGGACGCGCATGAGCACACCATCCGACGTGATCGAAGACCCTTCGAAGGCGCCCGTCGACCCCTCCGCGCTCTCGGCCACCCTGGGTGGCGAACAGAAGCGCTCGATCGAGCAGGTCACCCTGCTGCTCTTCATCACCGTGCCGTTCCTGGCGCTGCTCGCGGCGGTGCCGCTGGCGTGGGGCTGGGGAGTGAGCTGGCTGGACCTGGGCCTGATGGTCTTCTTCTACTTCCTCGGGTGCCATGGCATCACGATCGGCTTCCACCGCTACTTCACGCACGGTTCCTTCAAGGCGAAGCGGCCGCTGCGGATCGCGCTGGCGATCATGGGTTCGATGGCGGTGGAGGGTCCGCTGGTGCGCTGGGTGGCCGACCACCGCAAGCACCACAGGTTTTCCGACGCCGAGGGCGACCCGCATTCGCCGTGGCGGTTCGGGGAGACGGTCCCGGCGCTGATGAAGGGCCTGTGGTGGGCGCACATCGCCTGGATGTTCGACGAGGAGCAGACGCCGCAGGAGAAGTACGCGCCGGATCTGGTGAAGGACCCGGCGATCCGGGCGATCTCACGGCAGTTCGTGCTGTGGGCGGCGCTGTCGCTGGCGCTGCCGGCGCTGATCGGCGGGCTGGTGACGATGTCCTGGTGGGGCGCGTTCACCGGGTTCTTCTGGGGTTCGCTGGTCCGGGTGGCGCTGCTGCACCATGTGACGTGGTCGATCAACTCGATCTGCCACGCGGTGGGCAAGCGGCCGTTCAAGTCGCGGGACCGTTCGGGCAACGTGTGGTGGCTGGCCGTGCTGTCGTGCGGCGAGTCCTGGCACAACCTGCACCACGCCGACCCGACGTCGGCGCGGCACGGGGTGGAGCGCCTGCAGGTGGACTCCTCCGCCCGTTTCATCCGATTCTTCGAGAAACTCGGGTGGGCGTACGACGTGCGCTGGCCGTCACGCTCGCGTATCGATTCACGCCGGAACGCGGGGGAGGACGGCTCCCGACGCCGGAAGGCCACCGCCGAAGCGGCATGATGGACGCCGTGTCGACCGACTCCAGCAGCACCCCGAGCAACGAGGCCAAGCCGAGGCGCACGCGCCGCACGCGGATGACCGGCGCCGAGCGACGCCAGCAGTTGCTGGAGATCGGCCGGACGCTGTTCGCGGCGCGGGGCTTCGAGGGCACGTCGGTGGAGGAGATCGCGGCGAAGGCCGGGGTGTCCAAGCCGGTGGTGTACGAGCACTTCGGCGGCAAGGAGGGGCTGTACGCGGTGGTCGTCGACCGCGAGATGCGCCGGCTCCTCGACATGGTGACGAGTTCCCTGACCGCCGGTCATCCGCGGGAACTGCTCGAGCAGGCGGCGTTCGCGCTCCTCGACTACATCGAGGAGTGCACGGACGGTTTCCGCATCCTGGTCCGGGACTCCCCCATCCCGCAGTCCACGGGTTCCTTCGCCTCCCTCATCTCGGACATCGCCACCCAGGTGGAGGACATCCTCGGCCGCGAGTTCAAGAGCCGCGGCTTCGATCCCAAGCTGGCGCCGCTGTACGCGCAGGCACTGGTGGGGATGGTGGCGCTGACGGGGCAGTGGTGGCTGGACGTGCGCCGGCCGAAGAAGGCGGAGGTGGCGGCGCATCTGGTGAACCTGGCGTGGCACGGCCTGGACGGTCTGGAGGCCAAGCCGCACCTGATAGGGCGCCGCAAGAGCTGACACGGGGAGGGCCCCCGCCTCGTGAGGCGGGGGCCCTCCCTGAAACCTTGCGCTCTCAGCGCTCTCAGCGCTTGAAGACGTCCTTCGCCTTCTCCTTGGACTGCCGGGCGTCACCCTTGGCCTGCTCGGCGCGGCCCTCGGCCTCCATCTGCTCGTTGCCCACGGCACGGCCGACCGTCTCCTTGGCCTTCCCCTTGGCCTGCTCCATCTTCGCCTTGGACTTCTGCTCGCCTGCCACTACTGATCACTCCCAGTCAGGTCTGCGGTCTGTCTTGTGACAACGGGTGACCCGAACGTCCCGCTTCAAACCCCGGCCCGTCGGATCGGTCCTGTGGCAGAGCGCCGCGCATGGCAGAGATCCCGGTCGGCGAGGCCGGCCTCCGGCTCGATGAACTCGTTCGCCGCGTGGCCGACCACCAGCGGCGCAAGGCGGAGGGCGAACTCGCGGCGGGCATTCCCCGTGAGGAGGTCCGACGCGTGCTGGGCCTGGATCACTGACGTCAGATGTCAGCCCGTCCGGCCACCGGGCCGGCCGCCGTCGTCCGCGGTTGCAGGAACTCCAGCCGGTTGCCGACAGGGTCGTGGGTGTGAAAGCGGCGGTGGCCCGGCAGGTCGTCGGACCAGGTGACCTGCGCGCCATGGGCCTCAAGGCGGGCGGCGAGGGCTTCGACGTCCGTGACGCGCAGCCCGGGGTGCGCCTTGGCCGACGGGCGGAAGCCCTGCTCCGTGCCCAGGTGCAACTGCGCGCCGCCCGCCTGGAACCAGCAGCCTCCGCGGCCGACGAGGGCGGGCGGCTCGGGGATCTCGGTCATGCCGAGAGCATCGACGTAGAAGGGGCGCAGGAGGTCCTCGGAGCCGGGCGGGGCGGACAGTTGGACGTGGTCGACGGCGACGATCACCTCACGCCCCCTTTCTCGCCACCGCGAACAGGCGGCGGAAGGGGAGGACCGTGCCGTAGGGGTGGGGCGGGTAGGCCTCGCGGAGCAGGGTTCGGTATTCGGTGAGGAAGGCGTCTCGGGCCTCGGGGTCGTCGGCCAGGGCGGTGAGGACGGGGCGCAGACCGGTGCCCTTGACCCAGTCGAGGACGGGGTCGGAGCCCTTGAGGACGTGGTGGTACGTGGTCGTCCAGACGTCGGTGTCGCAGCCGAGACGGGCTAGGCGGTCGAGGTAGACGCCGGGGGCGTGGACGGAGTCCTCGTGGCGCAGGACGTGGGCGAGGCGGTCCTTCCAGCGGGGCGTGTTCCCGAGTTCGCGCATGAGGGCGTGCAGCGGGGCGTCGATGTTGTGGGGGACCTGGAAGGCGAGGACGCCGCCGGGGGCGAGGCCGTCGAGCCAGGCGGGGAAGGCGTCGAGGTGGCCGGGGACCCAGTGCAGGGCGGCGTTGGAGACGAGCACGTCGTAGGTCTCGGCGGGCGTCCAGATGGCCAGATCGGCGTACGCGAAGTCGAGGTTCGCGCCGGCGTGCGCCCGGGCTTCGGCGAGCATCTGCTCGGAGTTGTCATAGCCGGTGACGTGGGCGTCGGGCCAGCGCTCGGTGAGGAGGGCGGTGACGTTGCCGGGGCCGCAGCCGAGGTCGGCGACGCGCAGCGACCGTGCCGGATCCCCGGGCGGGTCGGGGACCCGGGCCAGGAGGTCGCCGAAGGGGCGGGCGCGGTGGTCGGCGTGGCGCAGGTACTGGGCCGGGTCCCAGGTGGTGTCGGTCATGACGTCCACTCTCCACCCGGCATTATCTTGACGTCAAGAGACTCGACATCAAGAGACTTCATGTCGACACAACCACTACACTGATCGCCATGGAGGACGAGGTCGATCGACTGGTCTCAGCGTGGCGCCGGGAGCGCCCGGACCTCGACGTGGAGCCGCTCGAGGTGCTCAGCCGGGTGAGCAGGCTGGCCCGGCACCTGGACCGGGCGCGCCGTCTGGCGTTCTCCGAGCACCAGCTGGAGCCCTGGGAGTTCGACGTGCTGACCGCGCTCAGGCGCGCGGGCGCCCCGTACCAGCTCTCGCCCGGCCAGCTGCTGACGCAGACGCTGGTCACCTCGGGCACGATGACGAACCGGATCGACCGGCTCGCCAAGAAGGGCCTGGTGGAGCGGCTGCCCGACCCGAGCGACCGGCGCGGTGTCCTGGTCCGGCTCACGGACGACGGCAAGGACCGCGCCGACCAGGCGCTGGCCGGCCTGCTCGCCCAGGAGCGGGCGATCCTCGCCGAGCTGTCCCACGCCCAGCGCGGTGAACTCGCCGGTCTCCTACGCCAGTTGACCGCCCCGTTCGACAACATCCCCGGCTAGGGGCCGGCCGGCGGACCCCAGGTCGGCGGGTCCCACTCCCGCCCGGCGGGCCAGGGCGACGGCGGCCAGGGTGGAGTGGACGCCCAACTTGCCGAGGACGTTCTGCATATGGGTGCGGACCGTGTGCGGGGAGAGGAACAGCCGCTCGGCGACGGCCTTGCGGCCCAGGCCCGCCACCATGCAGCGCAGCACCTCCCGCTCCCTCGGCGTGAGGGACTCCACCAGCCGCTCGCTCTCCGTGCGGTGCCTGCGCGCCGCGGTCAGCTCCCGCAGCACGCCCGTCAGCAGCGCCGGCGGCAGATGCGTCTCCTCGCGCAGCACCCCGCGGATCACGCTGAGCAGCCGCGACAGCGAGCAGTCCTTGGCCACCCACCCCGACGCCCCGGCCTGCAGGGCGAGAGCCGCGCGCCGCGGGTCGTCCTTCTCGGCGAGGACGACGATCCGTACGGCCGGCTGTGCGGAGCGGACACCGGCGACGAGGGAGATCCCGTCGACGAGCCCGTCCTCGTCGCCGTCCTGCACCGGTACCGCCGGCCGCATGCCCGGCAGGTGGCCGCCCAGGTCGGCGTCGACGAGCAGCACGTCGTACCGGCGGCCCTCGGCGGCCGCGCGCTCCATGCAGCGCAGCGCCGCCGGGCCGCTGCCGGCTGCCGAGACGTCGACGTCGGGCTCGGCGGCCAGTGCCGCGGCGAGCGACTCGGCGAAGATACGGTGGTCGTCGACGACCAGGACTCGGATACGAACCACGAAACCCCCTTCCCCACACTCCTCACGGAGCAGGGGATACCCCAGGTCCGGAGAACGACGACCGGCGCGGGCACGGCGCCCGCGAGGTGGTGCGCGTCGGCACGGCCGCCGCCGTGCCGACATCGATACCCCCACCGCGAGCGTCGTACCCGACTGTCTCGCCCCCTGATCGGCACCGGCCCCCACCGGCGCTGTCTCACAGAGTAGGGCCGCGGGCGAACAGTGGAAGACAAATGACAGAACTGATTGGCCCCCGCGTTTATGGTGTGCCGCATGTTCCGCCTTGAGACAGAAGTCGACAGGACGCGCCGTGATCTGCTCCGTTCCCGGCTCCGCGAGACGGACACGGCGGCCTCCCCCGTCCTGCGGGCGCTGCGCGGCACCCCGGGCGAGCGGGAGGCGCCGCTGCACGTCTGGGCGGTGGGCGGCGACGGCGCGCTGGCGGGCGGCGCCGTCGGCCACACCTGGACGACCTGGCTGCACGTCGCGCACCTCTGGGTCGACGCCCGGCACCGCGGCTTCGGGCTCGGCAGCGCCCTGCTGAAGGAGGCGGAGCGCGTCGCCCGCGAGGAGCGCGGCTGCCGCCGGGCTCGGCTGGAGACCTGGGACTTCCAGGCGCCGGGGTTCTACCGGCGGCGCGGGTACGAGGTGGTGTGCGTGATCGAGGACTATCCGCCGGGCGTCACGGAGTACACGCTGACCAAACGGCTGGCCTGAGACCGGGACACGGCGAAGGGCCGGGAGCCCTTGCGGGGTCCTGGCCCTTCGCCGGCACGCGGGGTGGCTCAGGCGAGCCGCGTGGCCCCCGCCGCCGGCACCGCCTCGAACACGCGCGGCGCGGTGAAGTCCGCCGCGGCGAACGCCTCGCCGACCGCCTTGGTGATGGTCTCCACGTCGGCCGCCTCGGCCAGCACGATCGCCGAGCCGCCGAAGCCGCCGCCGGTCATCCGCGCGCCGAGCGCGCCCGAGGCGAGCGCGGTGTCGACGACCAGGTCCAGCTCGGGGCAGGAGATGCGGAAGTCGTCCCGCAGCGAGGCGTGCCCCTCGGTCAGCACCGGGCCGATCGCCCGCGTGTCGCCCGACCGGAGCAGCGAGACGACCCGCTCCACCCGCTGGTCCTCGGTGACGACGTGCCGCACCAGGCGGCGGACCTCCTCCTCGTCGCCCAGCCGGTCCAGCGCCGCGTCGAGCTCGCCGTAGGGGACGTCCCGCAGGGCGTCGACGCCCAGCAGGGCCGCACCCTTCTCGCACCCGGCCCGGCGCTTGCCGTACTCGCCGTCGCTGTGGGCGTGCTTGACCTGCGTGTCCACGACGAGCAGGCGCATGCCCTCGGCGGCGAGGTCGAAGGGGATCTGCCGCTGGGAGAGGTCCCGCGTGTCGAGGAACAGGGCGTGGCCGTCCTCGCAGCAGGCGGACGCGGTCTGGTCCATGATCCCGGTGGGGGCGCCGACGTAGACGTTCTCGGCGCGCTGGCACAGCCGGGCGAGCTGCCAGCGCTGGAGCCCGAGGTCGTACAGGTCGTTCAGCGCGAGGGCGACGACGACCTCCAGGGCCGCCGAGGACGACAGGCCCGCGCCCGAGGGGACGGTCGAGGTCAGGTGGACGTCGGCGCCGGTGACGGCGTGGCCGGCCTCGCGCAGGGCCCACACCACACCGGCCGGGTAGGCCGTCCACCGGGTGTCCGACTGCGGGGCCAGCTCGTCCAGGCTCAGCTCCACGACGCCGCCCTCGACGTCCGCGGAGTGCAGTCTGAGCCGGCCGTCGTCGCGGCGGGAGACCGCGGCGAGCGCGGTGTGCGGCAGCGCGAAGGGCATCACGAAGCCGTCGTTGTAGTCGGTGTGCTCACCGATCAGGTTGACGCGGCCGGGCGCCGCCCAGACGCCGTCGGGCTCGGCGCCGTACAGCTCGGCGAAACCGTCCCGGACCTGCTGTGCCCCCACTACTGCTCCTTCGCGCCGGCCGGCGTGCCGCCGGCCGCGATGTGCTGGGCGAACGTCCACGCGTCCGCGACGATCCCCGCGAGGTCCGCGCGGGACGGGGTCCAGCCGAGCCGCTCGCGGGCGGCGTCCGCGGAGGCGACCAGGACGGCGGGGTCGCCGCCGCGGCGGGGGGTCACGATCTCGGGGATCGGGTGGCCGGTGACCTTGCGGACGGTCTCGACGACCTCGCGCACGGAGAAGCCGTTGCCGTTGCCGAGGTTGCAGACGAGGTGCTCGCCGGGTTCGGCGGCCTTCAGCGCGAGGAGGTGGGCCTCGGCGAGGTCGGCGACGTGGATGTAGTCGCGGACGCAGGTGCCGTCGGGGGTCGGGTAGTCGTCGCCGTAGACGGAGATCGCGTCCCGCTTGCCCTGGGCGACCTGGAGGACCAGGGGGATGAGGTGCGACTCGGGCTGGTGCCGCTCGCCCTGGGCGCCGTACGCGCCGGCCACGTTGAAATAGCGCAGGGACACCGCGCCGAGTCCGTGGGCGGCCGCCTCGCCGCTGATCATGTGGTCGACGGCGAGCTTGGACGCGCCGTAGGGGTTGGTGGGCCTGGTGGGCGCGGTCTCGACGATCGGGACCTGCTCGGGCTCGCCGTAGGTCGCGGCCGTGGAGGAGAAGACCAGCTTGCGCACGCCGGCCTCGCGCATCGCGCCGAGCAGGGCCATGGTCCCGCCGACGTTGTTGTCCCAGTACTTCTCGGGCTTGGCGACCGACTCGCCGACCTGGGAGAACGCGGCGAAGTGCAGGACCGCGTCGAAGGAGGCGTCGAGCCACTTGGCGGCGTCGCGGATGTCGCCCTCGACGAAGTCGGCGCCGGCCGGGACACCCTCGCGGAAACCGGTGGAGAGGTTGTCGAGGACGACGACCTCGTGCCCCGCCTCCAGCAGGTGCTGGGCGACGACGCTGCCCACGTATCCCGCGCCGCCCGTGACCAGATACTTGCCGCTCATGAACTCGCTACCTCTCGCAGTCGCTCGGCCGCGCGCTCCGGGGGCACGTCGTTGATGAACACGCCCATGCCGGACTCGGAGCCCGCGAGGAACTTCAGTTTGCCGGACGTACGGCGGATGGTGAAAAGCTCCAGGTGCAGCGCGAAGTCGTCGCGGCTGACCCCGTCGAACTCCTCCAGCTGGCCGAACGGCGCCTGGTGCCAGGCGGCGATGTACGGCGTCGGAGGCTCACCCGGGCCGAAGATCCGGTCGAAGCGCCTCAAGAGTTCCAGATAGACCTTGGGGAACTCCGTGCGCGCCGCCTCGTCGAGGCCGAGCAGGTCGGGGACGCGTCGGCGGGGGTAGAGGTGCACCTCGTACGGCCAGTGCGCCGCGTAGGGCACGAAGGCGACCCAGTGGTCGGTGGCCAGGACCACCCGCTCTTCGGCGAGTTCCCGCTCCAGGACGGCGTCGAAGAGGTTCTCCCCGCCGGTGGCGTCCTTGTGGGCGGCGGCCTGGCGCAGCATCAGGGCGGTGCGGGGGGTGGTGAAGGGGTAGGCGTAGATCTGCCCGTGCGGGTGGCCGAGGGTGACGCCGATCTCGGCGCCCCGGTTCTCGAAGCAGAACACCTGCTCCACCGACGGCAGGTGCGACAGTTCCGACGTCCGGTCCGTCCAGGCGTCGAGCACCAACCGGGCCTGCTCCTCGGTGAGGTCGGCGAAGGAGGCCTCGTGGTCGGAGGTGAAGCAGACCACCTCGCAGCGCCCGGAGTCACCGGCCAGCGAGGGGAAGCGGTTCTCGAACACGACGACGTCGTATGACGCGTCGGGGATCTCGCTCAGCCGTTCGCCCTGGGACGGGCACAGGGGGCATTCGTCGGCCGGCGGATGGTAGGTGCGCCCCTGCCGGTGGGAGGCGACGGCGACCGCGTCGCCGAGGAGCGGGTCCCGGCGTACCTCCGAAGTGGTGACGGTGCGCTCCAGGGGGCGGCGGTCCACCGCGTCGCGCACCGCATCGTCCCGCAGGTCGTAGTAGATGAGCTCACGACCGTCGGCCAAGCGGGTCGAGGTCTTCTTCACCGCGACTCTCCATCCCTACCGAACAAAGCTTCAAACAGAACCGAACACATCAAACCACAATCCCCCATGCGCGTCACCACCACGACCGCGCAGAGCACCCCGACCGAAGCGAGCAGTGCATGCGTATCCCCATGTATCCGGTGCATCCGGCGGCCGCGCCGCTGGCGGCGGAGCTGCGGCTCCCCACCAACTGGCTCGACTACACGATCCTCGGCATCTACTTCGTCGTCGTCCTGGGCATCGGCTTCGCGGCCCGCCGCTCCGTGAAGACCACCCTCGACTTCTTCCTCTCCGGCCGCTCCCTGCCCGCCTGGATCACGGGTCTCGCCTTCATCTCGGCCAACCTGGCGGCCACGGAGATCCTCGGCATGGCGGCCAACAGCGCGCAGTACGGCGCGTACACCGTCCACTGGTACTGGATCGGCGCCATCCCGGCCATGGTGTTCCTCGGCCTGGTGATGATGCCGTTCTACTACGGCTCCAAGGTCCGCTCGGTCCCCGAGTTCCTGCTGATGCGCTTCGACAAGGGCGCGCACCTGCTGAGCTCGGCGCTGTTCGCCTTCGCCGCGATCCTGATCTCCGGCGTGAACCTGTACGCGCTCGCGATCGTCGTCGAGGCGCTGCTCGGCTGGCCCCAGTGGGTGGCCATCGTGGTCGCGGGCTTCTTCGTGCTGGCGTACATCACGCTCGGCGGCCTGTCCTCGGCGATCTACAACGAGGTGCTCCAATTCTTCGTGATCCTGGCGGCGCTGATCCCGCTGACGCTGCTGGGCCTGAAGAAGGTGGGCGGCTGGGGCGGCCTCACGGACAAGCTGACGGCGACCCACGGCGACAACTTCGTGACCGCCTGGGGCGGCACGGGCATCGGCAGCGACAACCCGCTGGGGGCGAACTGGCTGACGATCGTGCTGGGCCTCGGCTTCGTGCTGTCGTTCGGCTACTGGACGACGAACTTCGCGGAGGTGCAGCGCGCCCTGTCCGCGCGCAACCTCTCCGCCGCGCAGCGCACACCGCTGATCGCCGCGTACCCGAAGATCTTCATCGTCTTCCTGGTGATGATCCCGGGCCTGGTGGCGGCGGTCCTGGTGCCGCGGATCGGCACCGCCGAATCCGACCTCCAGTACAACGACGCCATCCCCTACCTGATGGAGCAGCTGCTGCCCAACGGCGTGCTGGGCATCGCGGTGACGGGTCTGCTGGCCGCGTTCATGGCGGGCATGGCGGCGAACGTCTCGTCCTTCAACACGGTGTTCACCAACGACATCTGGGCGAGGTACGTGGTGCTGGGCAGGGAGGACGCCTACTACGTCCGCTTCGGCCGGCTGATCACCGCGATCGGCGTGGTGGCGTCCATCGGCACGGCGTTCCTGGCCTCCTCCTTCTCGAACATCATGAGCTACCTCCAGACGCTGTTCTCCTTCTTCAACGTCCCGATGTTCGTCGTCTTCATCGTCGGCATGTTCTGGAAGCGGGCGTCGATGAAATCGGGCTTCTGGGGCCTGCTGGCGGGCACCACGGCCGCGATGGTCAACTACTTCGTCTTCTACAAGCAGGGCGTCATCGGCATCCCCACCGACCAGGGCGCCAACTTCGTCTCCGCGATCGCGGGCTTCGCGGCGGGCGCGGTGGTCATGTTCGCCGTGTCGCTGTTCACCGCCCCCAAGCCGGCCGAGGAGCTCCAGGGCCTGGTCTACGGCACTGTCTCCCCCGGCATGGCCGAGCCGGCGGCCGAGGGCGACGACGCCTGGTACCGCAAGCCGGCGCTGCTGGGCTGGGGCGCGATCATCCTGGCCGCCGCCTGCTACATCCCGTTCTCGTTCTGAGCCCGCCGACCCCGATCGCGGGAGGATGGAAAGACCATGTCCGAGCGACCCGAGCACTTTGAACCCGAAGAGCACGCCGCGGCGGCCGAGCGGCTGCGCCGGGCCGGCTACTCCGAAGCCGACCTCCAGCGGGAGGTCATCGAGCTGGAGGAGAAGTCCGCGACCGCGGCGCGCATCTTCGACCTGCGCCGCATCATCGGCGGGCTGTTCGTCCTCTACGGCGTGATCCTCATGATCACGGGCCTGACCGACACGGACGCGGAGATCGCCAAGGCCCAGGGAATCAACATCAACCTCTGGACCGGCCTGGGCATGCTGCTCCTCGGCCTCTTCTTCCTGGCCTGGCTCCGGCTGCGGCCGGCGTCCCATCCGACGCCGACACTGCCGCCGGAGGCACTGGAGGACGAGGGGGGAGGTGCTCCGCGGGGCGAGTAGGCGGGGAGGGGCGTCGGGCACAGCGCAGCGCCGGGTCCGCGGGGCGGATCCCGGCGCTGCGGGGATTTCAGGCGTCAGCCCCCGAGAGTGGGCAGGAGGCCGAGGTAGCCGTTGCCCGCCTGGATCGAGTCCTCCCTCGAGCCGGTGAAGGCCAGGCCGTCGTCGACGCAGGTCTGCTGGAGCGTGTTCTGCTTCGACAGCGCGCCCAGGAGGGGCACCTGGTTGAGGTTGATGAGCCCGATCTGGAAGTTGGGGTCACCCTGCTCGGCGCCCTGGACGCACTGCTTGGCGTCGTCGCCGTGACGTCCGTCGCCGGCGGAGGCGGTGCCCGCACCGACGAAGCCGAGGGTGCCGATCATGGTAGCCACCAGGGCGGCCTTCCGAAGGTTGCGCATTACATCCCTTTTCGTCTGAGAGTGGCGTGCTGGGGGGGGTGACGCAGCGTCACGATTTATGACCGTATGCTACGATCACACCTTTTGCACCCCAACACGCGGAACCCTCACCGGCAACCGAGGCCGCGCCACCCGGGGGATCCAATGCCTCGACCGGACGAACTCACCGCACCTGAAGCCCTCTACGCTCCCGGGGTCGTCTCGGCGCCGGCGCGGGTGTGCGGCAGGGGGCCCGCCCGGTCCAGGAGACCGGTGCGGGCGGCGAGCGCCGCCGCCTCCAGCCGGGAGCCGACGCCCAGCTTCATCAGGACCCGCTGGACGTGGGTGCGGGCCGTGGAGGGCGCTATGCCCATGCCGGCCGCGATGACCCGGGTGTCCTCGCCCTCGGCGACCCGGACCAGGACCTCCACCTCGCGGGGCGTCAGCATCTGCAGCAGGCGCTGCCCCTCGTCGTCGGGCTGGGCCGCCGGGTTGAGGAGTTCACCGAAGGCGCCCTGGAGGAGCTGGGGGGCCACCGCCGCCTCGCCCGCCCGGGCCTTCATGATGGCCCGCTCCACGCCCTCGATGCGCTCGTCGTGCCGTACGTACCCCGAGGCGCCGGCCGCGAAGGCCGCCGCGATGCCGCGCGGGCTCGGCACCGGGCCGAGGACCAGGACGGCCACCTGCGGCCGCTCCCGCTTGATCCGCACCACCGGGTCGAAGACGCCCGGCTCGGCCGGCGCCGCCGTGCCCAGCAGGCACACCTCCGGCGCCCGCGTGATCACCAGTTCCGCCGCGCCCGCGGCCGGCGCCGCCGCGGCGAGCACCCGGTGCCCACGCAGTTTCAACGCCGAGGCCAACGCCTCCGCGAGCAGTCGGTGGTCGTCGACCACCATCAGCCGCACTCCCATTGGGCAACCCCCCAAAGAAGGTGCCCCCCGGCACCTCGTCCCCTCATAACTCCCGGAAGCTACACGCTTGTTCGACGTCGCGCTCCCTCTACTGTGAGAACTGCCCCGGATCGCTGGTTTTCCCCTCCCGCGCCGGTGATCAGCGGTACGCGAACGGCCCCGTCCCCCTTTCGAGTGAAAGAAGGCGGGGCCGTTGACGAACGGGCCGCGGGGTCAGCCGGCGGCGGTCATCCGTCGGCGCCGAACGCCAGCACCAGGTACTCCTCGTCACCGGAGCCGCCGTCGTCGGCGTACACCGCGGACATGTACAGGCGGCCCTGGGAGTAGATGAGTTCGGAGTACTCCGGGGACATGCTGGACTCCGCGTCCCGCACGCTCTCCGTCGCCGGGTTGCGCAGCAGCGTCGTCTGCTTGAACGAGCCGCCGTCGATGCTGACGACCTGCCCGCCCTCGTCGTACGGCGCGCTCTTGTACGCGATCACGTTGCCGCCGTCCGTGCGCAGCGGGGTGAGCTCGTAGCCGTCGCCGGCGTCGGCGCGCTGGCCGGTCTGCTTGCCGGTGTTCAGGTCGAAGGCGACGATCTCGTTGGTGCGGCTGTACTCGCCGGTGCCGTCGTGCTCCTCGGTCGGGAGGTAGAGGCGGTCGGCGCCGACGGCCAGGCCCGAGCAGTGCTCGACCCTGGTGATGCCGTCGCAGCGGGCCGCGAACTGCTCGCCGGGCGCCGAGATCCGCGTCTTCAGCTTGCCCGTCTTGTTGTCGATGGAGAAGAAGTCCGAGATGCCGCTGCCGTCCTGGGCGCTGTCGCCGACGTCGGCGGCGACGACCAGCGGTTCCGTCGACACGATGCTGGCGTACTCGATGCCCTTCGCGAGCTTGTACTCCGAGATCACCTTCCCGGAGGCCGGGTCGATGGTCTGGATCCGGAGCTCACGGGCGTCGTAGGTGCCGCACTTGCGCACGGCGACCAGCTTCGCGCCGCCGCCGTAGCCCGCGTCGTAGCAGGTGTCGGACGTCTTCGGGGCCCACAGGGCCTTTCCGCTGTCGATGTCGAAGGCCGAGCCGCCCTCGGTGGCGCCCAGGGCGACCGTGCGTCCGCTGACGGTCACGTTGTCGAAGGTGACCGGGTAGTCACCGGAGGAGACCGTCTTCGTCCACAGCTGCTTGCCCGCGACGAGGTCGATCGCCGCGACCTGGCTGCAGCCGGCGGAGGAGTCCTTGGGGGGCATCTTCGGCTGGAAGACGACGGCCGTCTTCCCGTCGTCCGTGGCGTGCTCGCTCGCCGTGCACACCGGGCCGGGGAGCTTGATGGTCCACAGCTTGGAGCCCTTGACCGGGTCGTAGCCGACGATCTCGGCGACGCCGGACTTCACGTACGCCTTCTCCGTCAGCCACGAGCCCGAGACGATGACGCTGTCGTCCTTGGCGACCTTGGGCGCGGGGATCTGGAAGAGCAGCTTCGACGCCGGGTCGGAGGGCACCTTCTCGGACCCGCCGGAGGACGTGCCGCCGGTGCCGCCGCCCTTCTCGCCTCCCTTGCCGCCGGTCCCGCCGGTGCTCGCGGTCTCGTTCTTCTTGCCGCCGTCGGCGGAGTTCGCGTACCAGACGCCCCCGCCGACGATCAGCGCGATCGCGACGACGGCGGCGACGATGATCCACAACTGCGCGTTGGACTTACGGCCCCCTCCCGCCGGCTGGGGGTACATGGGCACGGTGGGCTGCCCCGGGTATCCCTGGGCGGGGAAACCGGGCTGCCCGGCCGGCTGCCCCGGATAGCCGTACCCCGGCTGCTGCCCGTACGCGGTCTGCTGGCCGTAGGGGCTCGGCTGCCCCGGTTGCCCGGGATAGCCGTACCCCGGCCCGGTAGGGGGCTGAGGCTGCTGCCCCGGATAGCCGTACCCGGGCCCCGAGGGAGCCTGCGGGTAGCCGTAACCGGGCGGGGGCTGCCGCGGCTGAGGCGCGGGCGCGGCGGCCGCCGCCGGCGGGGAGACGGGCGCGGGGGGCGCCGGGGGCGTCCGGGGGGCGGCCTGGGGCGGCTGAGCGGGGGCCGCTGCCGGGGGGCTCTGGGGCGGCTGACCCGGGGCCGCTGCCGGGGGGCTCTGGGGCGGCTGACCCGGGGCCGCTGCCGACGGGCTCTGGGGCGGCTCACCGGCGGGAGGCGCGGGGTGGTTGTGCCCCGGCTGCGGGCCCTTGCTGAGCTGCGGGCCCCCGGGCTGGGCAGCGGGGGGCGCGGCCGGCGGCGCGGGCGGCTGGGGCGCGCCGAAGGCGCCCTGCGGGGGCGCGGCCGGCGGCGTCCGCGGTGCCTGCGGGGGCTGCGGAGCGCCGAAAGCGCCCTGGAGCGGGGCATCCTGCTGCGGGCTCGGCGACTGCCCGGGTGCGGGCTGCGCAGCCTGGGGCGGCTCGGGCGCACCGAAGACACCCTGCGGCACGGCGTCCTGCGGCGGCTCGGGCGCACCGAACGCACCCTTCGGGGGTGCGTCCTGGGGGGCCGCCGGGTCCTGGGGGGTGTCGCGGGCGTCGCCCTCGGGGCGTGCGTCCTGGGGTTCCGGGGTCGCGCCGGAGGCGTCCTGCGGCGCGACCCCGGAACCGTCCTGCTGTGGCGGCCGGTCCTCGGGGGCGTCGGAAGCTCCCCCATGCGGTGGCTGGTTCGGCGGCTGGGTCATGGCGTGGGCACCTCGGAAAGCACTCGTGAAGACGGGGACAGGGAGGGGAGAGGAGGCCGGGGACACGGCCGGGTCGACGGGCGACGGGCTGGTGGGACCACGGAATCGGCGTGGCCCGGACGGTGGCGGCGGCCGCAGACGGGGCAGCCGCCGCGAGCGGATCGCCCTACCGGCACGGTGGCCGCCCACGGGCGTCGGCTCCTGCGGGCCCGCTCGGGAGCGGGCGTCCTAGCTGGGCGAGGACACCTCCGACGGCCACGGAGCCTGCGTCGCCGACGCGCCGCACGCCCGCGCCGCGCGACGCGGCCTTACGGCTCACTTGCCGTACGCGAGCATCAGCTTCTCCTTCGCGTCGTCCTTGCCCGACAGCCGCGTGGAGGAGATGTAGAAGCGGCCGTCGGTCCAGGCGACGTCCCGGGAGAAGAAGCTGTCCTCCAGGTCGACGGTGCTCTCGGGCAGTTGGAGCAGCGTGGTCGGCGTGTGGGCGGCGCCGGCCGTCGGGATCGACACGACCTTGCCCGCCGCGTCGTAGGACGGCTCGACGTAGGCGACGAGGTTGCCGCCCTCCACCTTCAGCGGCAGCATCGACTCGTCCGTGGGTGACTTGACGCGCCACTTCTCCTTGCCGGTGGCGAGGTCGATGGCGACGATCTCGTTCGGGCCGGTGGTCGCCTCGGTCGGCAGGTAGAGCGTGCCGGCGTCGGCGGCCGTGCCCTCGCAGCCGCTGAGGTTGCGCTGAAGGAGGGCCCAGCCGCACTCGGGCGCGAAGTCCTCGTCGAAGGCGACCTGGGAACGGAAGCCGCCCGCCGGCTTGAACGACGCGATGTTCCAGGCGTTCTTGTCCTTGTTGGTGCTGTAGACGACCAGCGGGTCCACGGAGTACGTCCGCCCGACCGTCCAGCCCTTGTCGAACTTCTGCGTCCACTTGACCCTGCCGGTGGCCGGGTCGAGTTCCTGGAGTTCGTCGTGCTCGTTCGCTCCGGTCGCGTCGCAGGACGCCACGGAGATCAGCTTGCCGCCGCCCGCGAAGGCGGTCGGGAAGCAGGCGTCGCCGTACTTCGTCTTGTCCCACATCTTCTTGCCGGTGCGCACGTCGTACGCCGTGCCCGACTGCGAGCGGCCCACCATCAGCGTGTTGCCCGTGACCGACAGCTCGATGGTGATCGCGCTGTCGAACAGCGCGCCGTCCGCGACCACGCCGGCCCAGCCCTTGGCACCGGTCTTCAGGTCGAGCTGCTGGAGCTGGTTGCACTTGGCGCGGTCGCTGGTGCCGCTCATGTACGCGACGACGATCTTGTCGTCCGCCGTCTTCTGCGGGGCGACGGCGCAGATCTTCTGCGGGAACGCGACAGTCGGCCAGGTCGGCTTGCCGTCGGTGACGTTGTATCCGACGACCTCCTTGTAGGCCGCCTTCACCGCCGTCGAGGACGTGATCCACATGCCGGGGGCCTCGGCGCCGGACGCGGGGGCGTCGGGCGCCTCCTTGTACCAGAGCACCTTCGCCTCGCCGGACTTGCGGTCCGCGTTGAAGTCGGCTTCCTCGCCGCCGTCGCCGCTGCCGTCACCGGGGTTGACGGGTTTGTCGCTCGCGGCCGGCCCGGCGCTCTTGCTCTGCCCTGCGACCGGCGGCTTGTCCTGCTTGCCGTCGTCTCCGTTCGCGACCACGAGCACCGTGCCGCCGATCACCGCGAGCGCCGCCACCGCCGCGCCGACGACCACGGCGGGCTTGCGGAAGGGGCCGCGCGAACCGTTCGGCGGGGTGCCGGGCGCGCCCGGAGCGCCGGGGAACTGCGGCGGGGGCGGGTAGCCGCCGTAGCCGGGCTGCTGACCGTAGGGGCCGGGACCCGGCTGCCCGTAAGGGGCGGCGCCCGGCTGCCCGTACGGCCCGGGCGGGGTCCCGTAGGGGCCGCTGGGCTGACCGTAGGGGCCCGGCTGCGCCGGCTGTTGCTGCTGCGGGTAGCCGTAACCGGGCTGCGGCTGCGGAGGACCGGGCGGGGCCTGCGGCGGCTGGGCCGGCATCTGCGGCGCCCCCGGTCCACCACCCTGCGGGGCCCCGAACCCGCCGCCCTGCGGAGCGCCGAACCCGCCGCCCTGGGCGGGTGGTTGCGCCTCCCCCGCCGGAGCGGGCGGCCCTGCCTGCGGCGGGTGCGGCGGCTCCGGCTGATCCTGCGGTGCTCCGAAAGCGCCCTGCGGCGGCGGTTGGTTGGGCGGCTGAGTCATCAGCGTGCTCCCCCTCGTCACTGATTTTTAGCCACGCCCTGAGGCTCGTGACGGACCCAGAGTCGTACTCAGAAAGTTCTCGAACGGCTCTTTCTATCACCCGCCGCCGACAGTGAACGGGCCCGTATCCACCCCTGTTCCCAAGGGAGGACCGGGCCGTGATGCCGTCGTTACGCGCCTTCACGCCCCCTTCACGCGACGCACGCGCCGTCCTCGCCCGCCGGGCGTGACGGACCCGGCGGGCGAATGTTTCACGCCGGGGCGCGAGCCGCCCGAAGCGAAGCGGCCCCACCCCCGGAGCCCTCTACGCGTCCTCGGCCAACTCAAGCCACTTGAGCTCCAGTTCCTCCCGCTCGCCGCCCAGCTCCCGCAGTTGCGCGTCGAGTTCGGCGACCTTCCCGAAGTCGGTGGCGTTGTCGGCGATCTGGGCGTGCAGCTTGGCCTCCTTCTCGGAGATCTTGTCCAACTGCCGCTCGATCTTCTGGAGTTCCTTCTTCGCGGCGCGCTGGTCGGCGGCGCTCCGCTCGGGGGCGGCCTTCGCGGCGACGGGCGCCGCCGTGGCGGCCACGGCCTCCTCCATGCGCTGCCGGCGCTCCAGGTACTCGTCGATGCCGCGCGGGAGCATCCGCAGGGTGGCGTCGCCGAGGAGGGCGTACACCCGGTCCGTCGTGCGCTCCAGGAAGAAGCGGTCGTGGGAGATGACGATCATCGAGCCGGGCCAGCCGTCGAGGACGTCCTCGAGCTGGGTCAGCGTCTCGATGTCGAGGTCGTTGGTGGGCTCGTCGAGGAAGAGGACGTTGGGCTCGTCCATCAGCAGCCGCAGCAGCTGCAACCGCCGCCGCTCACCTCCGGAGAGGTCGCCCACCGGCGTCCACTGCTTCTCCTTGTTGAAGCCGAACGTCTCGCACAGCTGCCCTGCGGTCATCTCGCGCCCCTTGCCGAGGTCGACGCGCTCACGGACGCGCTGGACGGCCTCCAGCACCCGCAGGTTCGGGTCGAGTTCGCCGACCTCCTGGGAGAGGTAGGCGAGCCTGACGGTCTTGCCGACGGCGACCCGCCCGCCGGCGGGCTGCGTCTCCCCCTCGGTGCGGGCGGCCTCGGCCATGGCCCGCAGCAGGGACGTCTTCCCGGCGCCGTTGACGCCGACCAGGCCGATGCGGTCACCGGGGCCGAGCTGCCAGGTGACGTGCTTGAGCAGCACCTTGGGTCCGGCCTGGACGGTCACGTCCTCCAGGTCGAACACCGTCTTGCCGAGCCGCGAGGAGGCGAACTTCATCAGCTCGCCACTGTCGCGCGGCGGCGGCACGTCCTTGATCAGCTCGTTGGCCGCCTCGACCCGGAAGCGAGGCTTGGAGGTGCGGGCGGGGGCGCCGCGGCGCAGCCAGGCGAGTTCCTTGCGGACCAGGTTCTGCCGCTTGGTCTCCTCCGTCGCCGCGATCCGCTCGCGCTCGGCGCGCGCGAAGACGTAGTCGGAGTAGCCGCCCTCGTACTCGTGGACGTCGCCGCGCTGGACGTCCCACATGCGGGTGCAGACCTGGTCGAGGAACCAGCGGTCGTGGGTGACGCAGACGAGCGCTGAGCGGCGCTCGCGCAGGTGGCGGGCGAGCCAGGCGATGCCCTCGACGTCGAGGTGGTTGGTGGGCTCGTCGAGGACGATCAGGTCCTGCTCCTCGATGAGGAGCTTGGCGAGCGCGATACGGCGGCGCTCGCCGCCGGAGAGCGGGCCGATGACGGTGTCGAGGCCCTGCGGGAAGCCGGGGAGGTCGAGTCCGCCGAAGAGGCCGGTGAGGACGTCCCTGATCTTGGCGTTGCCCGCCCACTCGTGGTCGGCCAGGTCCCGGATGACCTCGTGCCGGACGGTAGCCGCGGGGTCGAGGGAGTCGTGCTGCGTCAGCACCCCGAGCCGCAGGCCGCCCGAGTGGGTGACGCGCCCGGTGTCGGCCTCCTCCAGCTTGGCCAGCATCCGGATCAGGGTGGTCTTGCCGTCGCCGTTGCGGCCCACCACGCCGATGCGGTCCCCTTCGGAGACGCCGAGGGAGACGCCGTCGAGCAGGGCACGGGTGCCGTACACCTTGCTGACGTTCTCGACATTGACGAGATTGACGGCCATTTCACTCCTGCGCGTGTGGGTCGGTCAGCCTTCTAGCCTAGGGCCTGCGAGGTGGGCGACGGAGCGCGAGGCGTTGGTCACTCTTCGTGATGACGTGATCGGGATTCGGCCGCTACCGTGGAGGCGGGGCAGCAGGATCCCGTCCATGGGAGGAACCATGACCGCCGAATCCGTGAAGCACCGCGTCCAGTGGCCGGTGCCGCCACAGGACGGCTACACCGTGGACGACCTGTTCACGCTGCCCGATCTCCCGCCGCACACCGAGCTGCTCGACGGGAGCCTGGTTTTCGTGAGTCCGCAGCGAGCTTTCCACGCTGATGCGATCGACCTGCTGGTGACGGGCTTGCGCCTGGGGCTGCCGGCCGAGTTCAAGGTGAAACGTGAGATGACCATCATCCTTGACGAACGCAACGGTCCCGAACCCGACGTCAGCGTGGTCCGCGCCGACGCGATCAAGGGGCCGGACCAGACGAGCTACAGGGCGGAGGACGTGCTCCTCGCCGTGGAAGTCGTCTCGCCGGACTCGGAGTCCCGGGACCGCACGACCAAGCCGCAGAAGTACGCAGCCGCCGGTATCCCCAGCTTCTGGCGCGTCGAGCGAGACGGGAACGGCAGGCCACTCGTCCATGTGTACGAGCTCGACCCGATGACCCACGCCTACGTTCACATGGGCATGCATCGGGATCAGGTCAAGGTCGACAAGCCCTACGACATCGCCATCGACCTGACCGCCATCGACGAGCTCTGACCCGTCCCGCCGCCGCTCAGCGGTCGTCCTCTTCACCAGGAGTGGACGGACCGGACCCGGCAACCACGACCACGCGGCACTTCGGCGACAGGGCCTCTTGCTGCTCGCTGGACTCGGCAACCGCGAGCTGCCAAGAGGCCCTTCCTTCATGTCCTGAGACCGGTCAACTCACCCGATCCAGGAGAACGGCCGGTCACACCGTGCCGCAGTCCGGCAGGTCGTCGGTGTTCTCACGGATGTCGAGGTCCCAGATGTAGCCGACCGTGTCGGCCCACTGAACCCCGTCGCGTCCCGGCCGGTCGATGCCGAGAACCATGCGGTTGCCACGGTTTTCGTTGATCTTGCAGATGCCTGCCACGTCGTCGCCCGTCCACGCGGTTCCGACGGGCGGTGTGCTCAGGCCGGGGGCGGAATACAGCCTGGTTTCGATCCCCGGGTGGACGCCTCGGCCATAGCCGTCGGCTCGGTGGACGGGATTCGAATCGGGCCGACCGTGCGGCCGGAGAGAGAACAGCCAGTCAGGGATCCTCTGCAAAGACCCTCAGAGCACCGTCGCCCCCGCCGCCGGTGACGTCGCCACGCGCACCGTGCGGCAGGCGCCGGAGGTCCGCAGGGCCTCGGCCACCGCTGCCGCGGACCCAGGGTCACGTGCCAGGAAGGCAGTCGTCGGGCCCGAGCCGGAGACCAGGGCCGCCAGCGCGCCCGCCGCCCGGCCCGCGGCGAGGGTGTCGGCCAGTTCGGGGAAGAGGGAGAGGGCGGCGGGCTGGAGGTCGTTGGTGACGGCGGCCGCGAGCGCGTCGGGGTCGCCCTTGGCGAGGGCGGCCAGGACGTCCGGGGAGGCCTCCGGCTCGGGGATGTCGCGCCCCTCCGCCAGCCGGTCGAACTCGCGGAACACCGCCGGCGTCGACAGCCCCCGCTCGGCCATCGCGAACACCCAGTGGAACGTGCCGCCCACCTCCAGCGGCGTCAGCTTCTCGCCGCGCCCGGTGCCCAGGGCCGCCCCGCCGATCAGACTGAAGGGCACGTCGCTGCCCAACTCGGCGCAGATGTCGAGGAGTTCGTCACGGCTCACGCCGGTGCCCCACAGCGCGTCGCAGGCGAGCAGCGCGCCCGCGCCGTCCGCGCTGCCGCCCGCCATGCCGCCGGCGACGGGGATGTCCTTGGCGATGTGGACGTGCACGTCGGCGACGCGGCCGTACCGCTCGGCGAGGGCGAGGGCCGCGCGCGCGGCCAGGTTGGTGCGGTCCAGGGGGACCTGGGCGGCGTCCGGGCCCGCGCAGGTGACGCGGAGCCCGTCGGCCGGGGTGACGGTGACCTCGTCGTAGAGGCCGACCGCGAGGAAGACGTTCGCCAGTTCGTGGAAGCCGTCCGCGCGGGCGGCGCCCACCGCGAGCTGCACGTTGACCTTGGCGGGCACGCGCACGGTGACGCTCACGCGGCGTCCTCCCGCTTGTTCTCCGCGATCCGGGCGAACTCCTCCACGGTGAGCGACTCGCCGCGGGCCTGCGGCGACACCCCGGCGGCGACCAGCGCCGCCTCCGCGGCCGCGGCCGAACCGGCCCAGCCGGCGAGCGCCGCCCTCAGCGTCTTGCGACGCTGCGCGAAGGCCGCGTCGACGACGGCGAAGACCTCGCGCCTGGACGCCGTGGTCTTCACCGGCTCGGTCCGGCGGACCAGGGAGACCAGCCCGCTGTCGACGTTCGGCGCGGGCCAGAACACGTTGCGGCCGATGGCGCCGGCCCGCTTGACCTCGGCGTACCAGGCGGCCTTCACGGACGGCACCCCGTACACCTTGGAGCCGGGGGCGGCGGCGAGGCGGTCGGCGACCTCCGACTGGACCATGACGAGGGTGCGCTCGATGCTCGGGAAGGTGTCGAGCATGTGCAGCAGAACCGGCACGGCCACGTTGTACGGCAGGTTGGCGACCAGCGCGGTCGGGGCGGGGCCGGGAAGCTCGGCGACGTGCATGGCGTCGGAGTGGACGAGCGCGAAGCGGCCCGCGCGCTCGGGCATGCGCGCGGTGATCGTCGCGGGCAGCGCGCTCGCCAGCACGTCGTCGATCTCGACGGCGGTGACGTGGTCGGCGGCCTCGAGCAGCGCGAGGGTGAGCGAGCCCAGGCCCGGCCCCACCTCCACGACCACGTCGTCCGGGCGGACGCCCGCGGTGCGCACGATACGGCGGACCGTGTTCGCGTCGATGACGAAGTTCTGGCCGCGCTGCTTGGTGGGGCGGACGCCGAGGGCTGCCGCCAGTTCGCGGATGTCGGCGGGGCCCAGGAGGGCGTCGGGGGTGGGGCTGGTCACGGGACAAGGGTACGGGGGCCGCCGGGCGCGGCCGTCCGGGAGCCGCCCCGCGCCCCGACGGCTCACGCCGGTTCAGCCCTCCAGCCTGGTCCCGCAGTGGGGCCAGGGGGCCGCGCCCCGTCTGACGTACAGCTTCTTCGCGCGGAAGGTCTGCTCCGCCGCGGGGGCGTCCTGGGGGCGGCCGGCGCCGCCGAGGCTGTGCCAGGTGCGGGTGTCGAACTGGTAGAGGCCGCCGTACGTGCCGGACGAGTCCACGGCGTCGGCGCGGCCGCCGGACTCGCAGGCCGCGAGGCCCCGCCAGTTCAGGCCGTCGGCGCCGCGCACGGACGCCGGCAGCGGTTTCGTGCCCACCTTCACCAGCCGCGCCCGAGGCTCGCGCACGATCTCGCTCCTGATCCGCCTCGGCTTCTGCCGTACGCCGTTGACGGTCCGCAGGGCGTAGGTGATCCGCCGCAGCCCCGGCTGACCGGGCTGCTCCACGACCTGTGTGCCCCGGAACAGGGAGGGGTCCTCGGCGCGGCGCACGGCGAACGGGATCGCCTCCTCGCGCACCTCCTCCGCGCCGGTGATCCGCAGCACGGTGACGGTCTGCCCGTCCCGGGGGAAGCTGCCGGAGGGCACGGAGGTGGCGTCCTGGCCGCGCAGGGTGATCCCGGCCTGTTCGACCGCCTCGCCGACGGTCGCCGCGTTGGTGCGGACGGTGCGGGCTCGACCGTCCGCGAGGATCGTCACCGCGCGTTCGGTGCGGACGTCCAGCGCGAGCCCTCCGTGCCCGATGCGCCGGGTGCGCTCGACGGAGAGGTACGCGCCCTCCGCGCGCACCCCGATCTCCCGGAGCGCGCCCTCCACCGTGTCCGCCGTCGTCCACACCTCGCGCGGCTCACCGTCCAGGGTGAGCCGCAGGGGGCGCCCGTAGCGCACCTCGATCTCGTCGCCGCTGGTGAGGGGCGTGCCGGGGGCGGGCGTGACGACGTCGTGCACGCCCAGCGGCACGCCCTGGTCGGCCAGCAGCTCGGTGACGTCGTCGGCGAAGGTGTGCAGGGTGCGCGGCTTGCCGTCGACGGTCAGCTCGACCGCCTTGTCCTTGGCGACGAACGCGGCGGTCCCGCCGGCCAGGAACGCGACGACGAGCGCTTGAGGAAGCAGCCGGCGCACCGCCGACTCGGGTCGCTCGGAGCGCTCGCCCCGGTCGGGCCGCTCACGTCGTTCAGGGGTCCGCGTCCTGCGCCGCCGCCCCGCCCGTCGTCCCGCGTCCGGCTCGGTGCGGGGTCGGGTGAGCGTCACGGTGGGCGCCTCGGCCGTGGCGGCCGCCGCCCAGTCGACGAGCGTGGGCGACTCGCCCGCCGTCGCGTAGCCGGGCCGGTAGGTGTCGGTGTACGGGACGTCGAAGGGGACGTCGTACGCCTCGGGCGTCCCGTAGAGGCCGGGCGTCCCGTAGAGGCCGGGCGTGCCCTGCTGGCCGGGGGGCACGTACACGCCGTACGCCAGCGTCTGCGCGCTGTGCAGATCGGCGCCGGGGTGCTCGGGGTACGCGGGGTGCGGTGCGTACCACGGATGGTGCGAGATGCTCACGCCGACACGCTCCAGGGGGCCTGGGGGTCCGAAAGGGGCCCGGATCGGGCCCCCAGAACCTAGCGGAGCGGCCGTCACTCTCCAAAGCGGCTCGGCTGCACAGCGTCATGTTCGAGTGGTTCAGTAGTCGAACGCGCGAGCGGTGTTGGCGGCGAGAGCCGTAGCCATGACGTCCTCGTCGACGCCGCGCACGGCGGCCATCGCACGGACCGTCACCGGGACGAGGTACGGGGCGTTCGGCCTCCCCCGGTACGGGGCCGGGGTGAGGAAGGGCGCGTCGGTCTCCACCAGGACCAGCTCCAGCGGGGCGACGGCGAGGGCGTCGCGCAGGTTCTGGGCGTTCTTGAAGGTGACGTTGCCGGCGAACGACATGAAGTACCCGGCGCGGGCGCAGATCTCCGCCATCTCGGCGTCGCCGGAGTAGCAGTGGAAAACGGTCCGCTCGGGGGCGCCCTCCTCCTTCAGGATCCGCAGGACGTCGGCGTGGGCGTCGCGGTCGTGGATGACGAGGGCCTTGCCGTGCCGCTTGGCCATCTCGATGTGGGCGCGGAAGGAGCGCTCCTGCGCCTCCTTGCCCTCGGGGCCGGTGCGGAAGTGGTCGAGCCCGGTCTCGCCGACGCCCTTGACGTGGGCGAGCCCGGCCAGGCGGTCGATCTCGGCGAGCGCCTCGTCGAGCGCCGCCGCGCCGCCCGGCTGCCGTGCGCCCTGACGCGACCAGCCGTCCGGGTCGCCGTGGACGATGCGCGGCGCCTCGTTGGGGTGGAGGGCGACGGCCGCGTGGACGCACTCGTGCGCGGCCGCCGTCTCGGCCGCCCACCGGGAGCCGCGCACGTCGCAGCCGACCTGGACGACCGTCGTCACCCCGACCGACGCGGCTTTCGCGAGGCCCTCCTCCACCGTGCCGGACTGCATGTCGAGGTGGGTGTGGGAGTCGGCGACGGGCACCGCGAGGGGTGCCGGGAGCGGCGGCGCGGCGTTCTTGTCGGCCTTGTCGGCGTTCGAAGGCATGCCCCGATCCTACGAAAGGGCCGGGGCCGCGCCGTCCGGGTCAGCCGGCCCGGCGGTGGAAGGGGTGGAGGAGGTCGGACAGCTGCCAGTGGTGGCGCTGCTCGCGGGCCACGCCCGCCACCTCGGCCACCGGCTCGGCGCCCTCGTCCGGCGGCTGCCGCCGTGCCGCGCTGAGCACCGAGGAGACCTGCCCCGCCCGCATGATGCGCACGATGTGCGCGTCGCAGTTCTGGCACACGGGGCGGCTCAACGGCGACGGCACGACGCGTCCGTCGGCGACGTATCGGACGAACTCGTGGCCGTCGGCGTCCGTGTGGTGCTCGATCTCGTACGACTGTTCCCAGCCGTGCCCGCAGCGCATGCAGGCGAAGGAATAGGACTCGTGCACGACGGGAACCCCCGCGGTGCTCAGGCCGGACCGCCCTGTGATCTCACCCATCCCGGCTCCTTTGATCCACTGGTCGAGGACGAAGTGCCCTCAGCCCAGTGGACTGCTCGCCCCTTGCGAACGCAGCACACCTGCCGAGTAATTGGCCCCGATTTGGCCATGCCTTGAAACGGACGCAGGCGCAGCCGACCCAGGGGCGCGGGGAACTGCGCGACCAGCCACACACCACCCGCACCCCGGACACGACAGCCCTCGATCGGCGCTACCGCATCCCTCTCATCCAGCGGTGCGCTTCGCTGCCACGAGCGCGTCGAACACCACCCGCTTGGCCAGCCCCGCCTCCACCGCCACCGCGGCGATCGCCTCCTTGCGCCGCTCGCCGGCCTCCTCCCGCACCCGCACCCGCCGCACCAGCTCCTCCGCGTCGAGTTCCTCGGGCCCGGGCTCGGGCGCCCCGGTGACGACGACGGTGATCTCGCCGCGCACGCCCTGTGCCGCCCACTCGGCCAGCTCGGCCAGCGGCCCGCGCTTGATCTCCTCGTACGTCTTGGTCAGCTCGCGGCAGACGGCCGCCCGCCGCTGACCGCCGAACACCTCGCTCATCGCGGCGAGGGTGTCGTCGAGCCGGTGCGGGGCCTCGAAGTAGACGAGCGTGCGCCGCTCCTCGGCGACCTCCCGCAGCCGGGACAGCCGCTCGCCCGCCTTGCGCGGCAGGAACCCCTCGAAGCAGAAGCGGTCGACGGGCAGGCCGGACAGCGCGAGGGCGGTCAGGACGGCGGACGGTCCGGGCACGGCGGTGACCCGCACGTCGTGTTCGACGGCGGCGGCGACGAGCCGATAGCCGGGGTCGGACACCGACGGCATCCCGGCGTCGGTCACCAGCAGCACGCGCGCGCCGCCGAGGAGCGCCTCGACGAGTTCGGGCGTACGGGCGGACTCGTTGCCCTCGAAGTAGGAGACGATCCGGCCCGTGGTCGTCACCCCCAGCGCCTGCGTGAGCCGGCGCAGCCTGCGGGTGTCCTCGGCGGCGACGACGTCGGCGCCGGCCAGTTCCTCGGCGAGTCGGGGCGGTGCGTCGGCGACGTCCCCGATGGGCGTGCCGGCGAGGACCAGGGTTCCGGGTGCGTCTGTCACCTTTCCAGTCTCCCAAGACCGCGAGAACCCCGGTGCACGGGACTCCCACAGACGGGTTCCCTACGATGGCGCGGTGACCAGTACCGCGTCCTCCATGGACTCCACGGACTACCGGCAGGACCAGGCGCCGCAGGATCAGCGGCCGGCGTGGCGGCAGCGGCTGCGCCGTTTCGGATACTCGGCGGAGCCGCAAGGCGACGTCCGTGAGCGGTTGTCGCCGCCGTTCGCCGAGCCCGGTCCGCGGCTGTGGGCGGTGCTGGGGATCGGGCCGGTGTGGGCGGGGCGGATCACGCGCTGGTCGGGCTGGGGCGGGCCGCTCCTGGTGACGCTGATGGCGGGCGTGCTGCGGTTCTGGAACCTGGGCAGCCCGAAGGCGGTGATATTCGACGAGACGTACTACGCGAAGGACGCCTGGGCGCTCGTCCACCGGGGTTTCGAGGTCAACTGGGAGAAGAACGCCAACGATCTGATCCTGTCCTCCGGCGGCCATGTCACGGTCCCGTCGGACGCGGCGTACGTGGTGCATCCGCCGGTCGGCAAGTTCGTCATCGGGCTGGGCGAGCTGCTGTTCGGGTTCGATCCGTTCGGCTGGCGGTTCATGACGGCGCTGCTGGGGACGCTGTCCGTCCTGATGCTGTGCCGGATCGGCCGCCGGCTGCTGCGCTCGACGCTCCTGGGCTGTCTGGCGGGCGCGCTGATGGCACTCGACGGGCTGCACTTCGTGATGAGCCGGGCCGCGCTGCTCGACGGGGTGCTGATGTTCTTCGTGCTGGCGACCTTCGGCTGTCTGCTGATCGACCGGGACAAGGCGCGCGAGCGGCTCGCGGCGGCGCTGCCGGCGTTCGACGACCGGGAGGGCGGCCCGCGCCGTCCGGACGCGCACGTCGCCGAGACGACGCGGCTCGGCCTTCGGCCGTGGCGCTGGGCGGCCGGTCTGATGCTGGGTCTGGCGATCGGCACCAAGTGGAACGCGCTGTACGTGATGGTGGCGTTCTGCCTGATGGCGGTCCTGTGGGATGTCGCCGCGCGCCGGGTGGCCGGTGCGCGCCGCCCGTACCTCGCGGTGCTGCGGCGGGACACGGGGCTTGCGTTCCTGGCGACGGTGCCGGTCGCACTGGTGACGTACGTGGCGTCGTGGGCGGGCTGGATCCTGTCCGCCCGCGACGGCTCGGGCGGCTACTACCGCGACTGGGCCGAGGGCGACGGCAAGGGCGGCAGCTGGACGTGGCTGTTCCCCGACTGGTGGCGCAGCCTGTGGCACTACGAGACGCAGGTGTACGAGTTCCACACCCACCTGACCTCGCCGCACCCGTACCAGTCGAACCCGTGGAGCTGGATCGTCCTGGGCCGCCCGGTGTCGTACTTCTACGAGTCCCCGGCGCCCGGCAAGGACGGCTGCCCGGCGGACGCGGGCGAGAAGTGCGCGCGGGAGGTGCTGGCGCTCGGCACGCCGTTGCTGTGGTGGGCGGCCTGCTTCGCGATCCTGTTCGTGCTGTGGCGCTGGTTCTTCCGCCGTGACTGGCGGGCGGGCGCGATCGCCTGTGGCATCGCCGCCGGGTACCTGCCGTGGTTCCTGTACCAGGAGCGCACGATCTTCCTGTTCTACGCCGTGGTCTTCCTGCCGTTCCTGTGCCTGGCGGTGGCGATGATGGTCGGTGCGCTCGTCGGCCGGCCGGAAGGCGGCAACACCCGGCGGGTGGCGGGCGCGACGGCGGCGGGCGTGTTGGTGCTGCTGATCGCGTGGAACTTCATCTACTTCTATCCGCTGTACACGGGGCAGGCGATCCCCATCGACTCCTGGCGTTCACGTATGTGGCTGGACACCTGGGTGTGAGGCGGTCGTCCGGGGTCGCGTTCAGATGCTTGGCCGGCGTTTCGGTTGCCCGTTTTTTCACCATGCGTCGATCTCCCTTCGGACAACTTCCGTCAACTCCTTTCCCCGTGGCCCCCGGTTGCGCTTACAGTGCGACCGAGACCCGCCTTTCTGAACGCGTTCAATCGCGTACGGAGAGGCTCACGGGACCAACGGGGAAAGAACGGGGAGGGGTGCGGCCATGCACAAGGGGGCCAAGACGGCGATCGTCGGTTCCGTGTTCGCCGTGATGGTGGGAGGGGCCGGATACGGCACCTTCAACATCCTGAACGCGCTGAACTCGGACGGCGGCGGCACCACGGGGGCGAACGGGCCGGTGTCCGTGAAGAAGAGCGGGCCGCCGGACGCGTCGGAGGTCGCGGACACCACGGCCGCGTTCTTCGCCGCCTGGGAGAAGGGGCAGGCCGCGGCCGCCGCGGCGCTCACCAACAACGACCAGAAGGCGGAGCCCCTGCTCACCGCCTACGGCGGGGCCGCGCACATCACCGACGTGCGGATCACACCCGGCAAGGCGAGCGGCGCCAGCGTGCCGTTCAGCGTCGCGGCGACGGTGTCGTACGAGGGGAAGTCCAAGCCGCTCGCCTACAAGAGCTCCCTCAAGGTGGTGCGCGGACTGACCACCGGCAAGGCGCTCGTGGACTGGCAGCCCTCGCTCGTGCACCCCGGCCTCAAGGAGATGGACGACACCCTCGTCACCGGCGAGTCGGCGACGCCGCCCGTCGAGGCCGTCGACCGCGACGGCAAGGTGCTCACCAAGGAGAAGTACCCCTCGCTCGGGCCGATCCTCGACCAACTGCGCGCCACCTACGGCGAGAAGGCGGGCGGCACCGCCGGCGTCGAGCTGACGATCCGGCACGCCACGCCCGACACCGCCGACACCCCGCTGCTCACCCTCTCCGAGGGCAAGGCGGGCCGGCTGCCCACGACGATCAGCGCGACGGCGCAGGCGGCGGCCGAGAAGGCGGTGGGAAAGTTCGACAACGCCTCGGTGGTGGCCGTGCGGCCGAGCACCGGCGAGGTCCTCGCGGTCGCCAACCACCGCGCCGACGGCTTCAACGCGGCCTTCCTCGGCCAGCGGGCGCCCGGCTCCACCATGAAGATCGTCAGCGCGGCCACCCTCATCGACGCCGGGCTGACCGAAGCGAACGGCCCGGCCCCCTGCCCCGCCGAGGCCGTCTGGGAGAGCCAGACCTTCCACAACCTCGCCGACCTGCCCGCGGACGAGAACGCCACCCTGGCGCAGAGCTTCGCCCGCTCCTGCAACACCGCGTTCGTGAAGTTCGCCGACGAGCTCGGGGTCGACTCCCTCACCAGGGAGGCGCAGCAGCGCTTCGGCGTCGGGCGCGACGACTGGAAGACCGGCATCCCGTCCTTCGACGGCTCCGTCCCCGCCGTCGGCGGCCCCGACACCGCGGCCAACCTGATCGGCCAGGGCAAGGTCCAGATGAACCCGCTGACCATGGCCTCCGTGACGGCCACCGCGATGACGGGCGACTTCCGCCAGCCGGTCATCGTCCCCAGGAGCCTCGACGGGCGGACGCTCGCCCAGGCCGAGGGGCTGCCCGGCACGACCGCGACCCAACTGCGCTCGATGATGAACCGCACCGCCACCAGCGGCACCGCGGCCGGCGTGATGTCCGGCCTGCACGGCCGGATCGGCGCGAAGACCGGCTCTGCCGAGACCGACGGCAACGCGACCTCCGACAGCTGGTTCACCGGCTACCGCGACGACCTCGCCGCCGCAGCGATGGTCGAGGACGGCGGCCACGGCGTCGACGCGGCCGGCCCGATCGTCGCCACGGTGCTGCGCACGGGCGGCTGAACTCGCGCGGTGCGGCCGAGCCGTACGCCGGCCGAGCCGTACGCCGGCTGAGCCGTACGCCGGCTGAGCTCTACGACGGCTGGGCTGCACGGCGGCCGGGCTGTACGCCGGCTGACAAGAAGCAGCCGAACGGGGGCGTGGTTGACGTCACACGTGATGTCACCCCCGCCACCGGGGACCCTAGGCTGGTTCCCCTCGTTGGGATGGGTGAGGGCAGTGGGGCGAGGGCGGCCTCGGACAAGCTTGGAGGATCTCGGGCTGTGGGCAACAGAAGGCGCGTCGCCGAGCGACGGAACAAGCGGCCCGTCGTGGTCGGCGGTGTGATCGCCGCGGTCGTCGGCGGCGCCGGCATCGCCGGGTACGCGCTGTACGGCGGCGGTGCGGCGGCCGAGGACGGCTCGTCCCGGGCGGCCGAGCGCAAGCCCGCGGTGAAGACGGGCCCGCTGTCGGCCGCCGAGGTGACCTCCGCGGCGCAGGCGTTCCTGACCGCCTGGCAGCAGGGCAAGGTCGCCCAGGCCGCCGCCGTCACCGACGACCCGAAGGCCGCCGCCGCGCTGCTCACCGGCTACACCAAGGACGCCCACGTCACCGGCGTCGCCCTCACCGCCGGCGCGCGCAAGGGCGACAGGCTGGCCTTCTCCGTCAAGGGCACGGTGACGTACAAGAAGACGGCGAAGCCGCTCGCCTACGACAGCGCGCTGACCGTCGTACGGCGGGCGTCGGACGGCAAGCCGCTGGTCGACTGGCACGCCTCCGTCGTCCACCCCGACCTCGCCGACGGGGACACCCTGGTGACCGGGGAGGCCGGCGACCCGCCGGTCAAGGCGTTCGACCGGGACGGCGGCGAGCTGACCGCGAAGAGGTTCCCGTCGCTGGGCACGGTCCTGGACGGGCTGCGCGAGAAGTACGGGAAGAAGGCCGGCGGCACGGCGGGCGTCGAGCTGCGGGTGATGCGCGGCAAGGACTCCAAGGCGAAGAAGGCCTCCGACAAGACGCTCCTGGAGCTGAGCGAGGGCACGCCGGGCTCCGTGAAGACGACGCTGAGCCCCACCCTGCAGGCCACGGCGGAGAAGCAGGTGGCGAGCAGGGCGCGGTCCTCGGTCGTCGTCGTCCGCCCGTCGACCGGCGAGATCCTGGCCGTCGCCAACAGCAACCCGAACTTCAACACGGCCTTCCAGGGCTCTCTCGCGCCCGGCTCCACCATGAAGGTCGTCACCGCCTCGCTGCTGATCGAGAAGGGACTGGCGTCGGCGGACAAGCCCCACCCGTGCCCGAAGTACTTCACGTACGGGGGGTGGAAGTTCCAGAACGACGACGAGTTCGAGATCAAGAGCGGCACGTTCAAGGCGAGCTTCGCCCGCTCCTGCAACACGGCCTTCATCAGCCAGGCCGGCAAGCTCGACGAGAACAGCCTGACCCAGCAGGCCCAGCAGGTTTTCGGCCTGTCCCGGGACGACTGGTCGGTCGGCGTGCCCAGCTTCGACGGCGCGGTCCCGGTGCAGTCGGCGGCCCAGATGGCGGCCGAGCTGATCGGCCAGGGCGGGGTGCGGATGAACCCGCTGAACATGGCGTCCGTCTCGGCCACCATCAAGTCGGGGACGTTCCACCAGCCCTACCTGGTGGACCCGTCGGTGGACGACCGCACGCTGGCCACCGCCGCGCGCAAGATGTCGCCGTCCACGCTGTCCCAGCTGCGCGAGCTGATGAACTACACGGCCGCCTACGGCACTGCGGCCAAGGCGATGACCGGCCTCGGTCCCGACTACGGCGCGAAGACCGGCTCGGCGGAGGTCGACGGCCAGAAGGAGCCCAACGGCTGGTTCACCGCCTACCGCGGCGACCTCGCGGCCGCCGGCGTCGTCCAGGCGGGCGGCCACGGCGGCGACACGGCCGGCCCGATCGTGGCGACCCTGCTGAAGGCGGGCCGTTGAGGACAGGCGAGCCGCAAGGTCGTGGCGCCGGCGGCCGGCCTCAGCGGCTGACCGGCCGGCCCGTGGCCGTGTAGGTGCGGCGCAGGAAGCGGAGCAGGGTCTTGGACTCGAACTGGACCACCGAGACGCCCTGCACGGAGTGGAACTCCACCACCGCCTGGACCCGGCCGCACGGCCACACGCGTACCTCGCCGCTGCCCGCCGGGGTGCGCAAGCCCTTTTCGAGGAGCGTGCGGGCGATGGTGCGCTCGTGGGCGCCGGGCAGTCCGACGCGGACCGAGCGCGGGTCGTCCTCGGGGTCGTAGCGCAGCACGACCGGGACGGCCGCCCATCCCTCCTCGACCAGGTCGGCGTCGGTGACGATGTGGGCTCGCGCGTACTGTTCGACTACAGACATCGGCCGCCCCTTCACGCTGCGTGACCTGTGCGGAATCTGTACGTCCGACACCCCTCCAATGTCGCATATTTTCCGGACGCCGCCCCCTGAGACCGGTCGATCTCACATGTGCGATAGGTGACCGCAAAAGACGAGACACTCGCTCTTGCGAACGGTTCGCATATGCCCCCTACAATCGGACAGTGCACGTACCTGACGGATTCATCAACGCCCCGACCTCCGCCGTCGCCGGAGTCGTAGCCGCCGGCGCGGTCGCCGTGAGCCTTCGCGGGGCGCGGCGCGAACTCGACGAGCGCACGGCCCCGCTGGCCGGCCTGGTGGCGGCGTTCATCTTCGCCGTGCAGATGCTCAACTTCCCCGTGGCCGCGGGCACCAGCGGCCATCTGCTGGGCGGCGCCCTGGCCGCGATACTCGTGGGCCCCTACACGGGGGTCCTGTGCGTGTCCGTGGTCCTGCTGATGCAGGGCGTCCTCTTCGCCGACGGCGGTCTGACCGCGCTCGGCGTGAACATCACCGTCATGGCCGTGGTGACGACGGTCGTCGCGTACACCGTCTTCCGCGCCCTGGTGAAGGTGCTGCCCAGCAGCCGCCGCTCGGTCACCGTCGCCTCCTTCGTCGCCGCGCTGCTGTCGGTGCCGGCCGCGGCCCTCGCCTTCACCCTCGTTTACTGGATCGGCGGCACCACCGAAGTCCCGATCGGCAAGGTCGCCACCGCGATGGTCGGCGTGCACGTGCTGATCGGCATCGGCGAGGCCGTGATCACCTCGCTGACCGTCGGCGCGGTCCTCGCCGTGCGCCCGGACCTCGTCCACGGGGCGCGCGGACTGCGCCAGAAGCTGCGGCTGAGGGTGAACGGCGAACTCGTCGACGCGCCGGACGCCGAGGAGGAGCGCACGGCCCCCGTCCCGGCGGGCGCCTCCCGCCGCACGCTGTGGGTGAGCGGTCTCGTCACCTCGCTCGTCCTCGCCGGGTTCGTCAGCTTCTACGCCTCGGCCAGCCCCGACGGCCTGGAGAAGGTCGCCGCCGACAAGGGCATCGACGCCAAGGCGCGCGAGCACGCCGCCGCCGACTCCCCGCTCGCCGACTACGGCGTCAAGGACGTCGCCGACGCCCGTCTGTCCGGCGGCCTCGCCGGGGTCATCGGCGTCGGGGTGACCGTCGTCGCGGGCAGCGCCGTGTTCTGGGCGGTGCGCAGGCGTCGTACGGACGACGCCTCCCCGGCGAACACTGGGGTCTAGGCGTGGGCGCCGGACACGCCCACCGGCTCTACCGGGCCGGCCACTCCCCCGTGCACGCCCTGCCCCCGCACACCAAGCTGGCGGCGGCGTTCGCCTTCGTGGCGGTCGTGGTGTCGACCCCGCGCGAGGCGATGTGGGCGTTCGGCCTGTACGCGGTCCTGCTCGGCGTGGTCGCGTTCCGCGCGCGCGTACCGGCCGGCTTCCTGCTGAAGCGGCTGCTGATCGAGGTGCCGTTCGTCGCGTTCGCGGTGCTGATGCCGTTCGTGGCGGAGGGTGAGCGGGTGGACGTGTGGGGCCTGTCGCTCAGCGTCGAAGGGCTGTGGGGCGCCTGGAACGTGCTCGCCAAGGGCACGCTCGGCGTCGCCGCGTCCGTCCTCCTCGCCTCCACCACCGAACTGCGGGAGATCCTCCTCGGCCTGCAACGGCTCAAACTCCCGCCGCTGCTGGTGCAGATCGCCTCCTTCATGATCCGCTACGGCGACGTCATCACGGACGAGCTGCGGCGCATGCGGATCGCGCGGGAGTCTCGCGGCTTCGAGGCGCGCGGGGTGCGGCACTGGGGGGTGCTCGCGAAGACGGCGGGCGCGCTGTTCATCCGCTCCTACGAACGCGGGGAACGCGTGCACCTGGCCATGGTCAGCCGCGGGTACGCCGGTTCGATGCCGGTGATCGACGAGGTGAGCGCCTCCCGGGCGCAGTGGTCGTACGCCTTCGCCCTGCCGTTGGCCGCGCTGGCGGTGTGCGTGCTGGGATGGACCCTATGACCGCCGTGACGCCCGAGCCCGACCCCGTGTCCGCCCCGCCCTCGCTCCAGGTGGCCGGGCTCGCCTTCGCCTACCCCGACGGGCATCAGGCGCTGTTCGGCGTGGACTTCTCGATCGCGCGCGGTGAGCGGGTGGCGCTGCTCGGCCCGAACGGCGCCGGCAAGACCACCCTCGTCCTCCACCTCAACGGCATCCTCACCGGCGGCGCGGGCGCGGTGAGCGTCGCGGGACTGCCCGTCGGCAAGCGGCACATGGCCGAGATCCGGCGCAAGGTCGGCATCGTCTTCCAGGACCCCGACGACCAGCTGTTCATGCCGACGGTGCGCGAGGACGTGGCGTTCGGGCCCGCGGCGGCCGGGGTGAAGGGGGCCGAGCTGGAGGAGCGCGTGGACCGCGCGCTCGCCCGGGTCGGCATGTCGGACTTCAAGGACCGTCCGCCGCACCATCTGTCCTTCGGGCAGCGCCGCCGGGTGGCCGTGGCGACGGTCCTCGCGATGGAGCCGGAGATCCTCGTCCTGGACGAGCCGTCCTCCAACCTCGACCCGGCCTCCCGCCGCGAACTCGCCGACATCCTGCGCTCGTTGGACGTCACCGTCCTGATGGTCACGCACGATCTGCCGTACGCGCTCGAACTGTGCCCGCGCTCGCTGATCCTCAGCGAGGGCGTGATCGCGGCGGACGGACCGACCGGCGAACTGCTGTCCGACGCGGAGCTGATGCGCGCCCACCGCCTGGAGCTGCCGTTCGGGTTCGATCCGCGCTCCGTGACAATGGGCGCGTGACGAACGAGCGATCCGACGTGACCGGGGCGGCCGGAGAGCCCGCACGGGCCGGTGCCCGGCCGGCGTCCGGTGCGACCGCGCAGGCCGGTGCGCCTTCGGGGGCTGGTGCGCCTTCGAAGGCCGAGGCGTCGCTGCAGCTGGACCAGCAGCTGTGCTTCGCGCTGTACGCCGCCCAGCGCGCGGTGACGGCCGCCTACCGGCCGCTCCTGGACGAGCTGGGGCTGACCTATCCGCAGTACCTCGTCCTGCTGGTGCTGTGGGAGCGCGGCGAGATCACCGTGAAGGAGCTGGCCGAGGCCCTGCGGCTGGACTACGGCACGGTGTCGCCGCTGCTGAAGCGGCTGGAGTCGGCGGGGCTGGTGCGCCGGGAGCGCTCGGCGCGCGACGAGCGCTCGGTGCTCGTGGCGTGCACCGGGCGCGGTGAGGAACTGCGGGGGCGCGCGGAGCGCGTGCCCGGCGCGTTGCTCGCGGCGACGGGGGTCGACGAGGCGGAGGTCGCGCGATTGCGCGAGGAGCTGTGGCAGCTCGCGGGGCGGGCACAGGAAGCGGCGGAACGCGCCCGCTGACCCCTGAGACGCACGCGCCCCACCTGCTGTTACCCGCGGTTGCGACCCCCTGATGAACAAGCGGTTTCATACCGGCCGGTACCTTGTGCACGATGTAATTGCACACTGTCCGGGGGAGGGACCGCCGTGACCGAGGACACCGAAGTCGACACCCGTCCGACGAAGATCATGTACGTCGCCGAGGCCACCGCACACGGGGGCCGGGACGGGTATGTGACCAGCCAGGACGGCCATATCCAGCTGAAGGTGGCGATGCCGCAGGCGATGGGCGGTGACGGGGCCGGCACCAACCCCGAGCAGCTCTTCGCGGCCGGGTACAGCTCCTGCTTCCACAACGCGCTGATCCTCGTCGGCAACCGCGCGGGCTACGACCTCACCGGCTCCACGGTCGCGGCGAAGGTCGGCATCGGCCCCAACAGGACCCGCGGCTACGGCCTCGCGGTCGCCCTGAGCGTCTCGCTGCCCATCCTCGACGCGGACCTCGCCGCGAAGCTGGTCGACGCGGCGCACCAGGTGTGCCCGTATTCCAACGCCACGCGCGGCAACATCGACGTGACGATCCTGCTGGGCTGACACCCCCCAGGAATCGCAGGCGGGGGGCCGGTGTTCCATGGAAGTCGAAGGTCGGCCGACAGGCAGTCGAGAGGATGTGCGGGCGTGGACGTGAGCGGTGCGGTGGCCGAGGGCTTCGAGCCGGTCCGGGAGGCGTTCGCACGGAACTTCACGGCGCGCGGCGACCGAGGCGCGGCGGTGGCCGTCTACCGGGACGGGCGCAAGGTCGTCGACCTGTGGGGCGGCGTCCGGGACGTGGACGGCGAGGCGCCGTGGGAGCGGGGCACCGCGCAGATCGTGCGCTCGGCGACCAAGGGCGTGGCCGCCGCCGTCCTCCTGCTGCTGCACCAGCGCGGGGAGCTGGACCTGGAGGCGCCCGTCGGCGCGTACTGGCCCGAGTACAAGGCGGCCGGCAAGGAGCGGACCCTCGTACGGGACCTGCTCGCGCACCGCGCGGGCGTGCCCGTGCTGGACCGGCCGCTGACGCCCGCCGAGGCCGCCGACCCCGACCTCGGCGCGGCGGCCGTCGCCGCCCAGGCGCCGGCGTGGGAGCCGGGCGCCGACCACGGCTACCACGCGCAGACCTACAGCTGGCTGACCGGCGAGCTGGTGCGCCGGGTCACCGGGCGCACGATCGGCGCGTGGATCGCCGAGGAGATCGCCGGGCCGCTCGGCGCCGACCTGTGGCTCGGACTGCCGGCCGGCGAGAGCGCGCGCGTGGGGCGCGTCGGGCCGGTCGAGGCGCCCGTCCCCGCGGGCGCCCTGAGGACCCGGCCCAAGCGGGCCGTCTCCGACGCGTACGCCGACCCCGCCTCCCTCACCCGCCGCGCCTTCGCCGCGATCACCCCGCTGCCCGACGAGAACGACCCGGCCTACCGCGCCGCCGCCCTCCCCGCCTCCAACGGCATCGCCACCGCGGAGGGGCTCGCCCGCTTCTACGCCTCGCTGATCGGCGAAGTGGAGGGCGGGAGGCGGCTGTTCCTCCCGGAGACGGCGCGGGCGGCGCGCGGTGAGCGTGCGGCGGGGCCGGACCGGGTGCTGGTGGTGAACACCCGGTTCGGCCTCGGCTACATGCTGCACGGCACCGCGTCCCCGCTGCTGTCCCCCACCTCCTTCGGTCACCCCGGCCGTGGCGGCGCCCTCGGCTTCGCCGACCCGGAGTCCGGCCTCGCCTTCGGCTACGTCACCAACGGCTTCCGCAAGAGCGTGACGGCGGACCCGCGGGCGCAGGCGCTGGTCAGGGCGCTGCGGGAGAGCGCACAGCGGGTCTCGTGACCCCGCCGCTCAGACGTTGATCGGGTGCGACGTGCGCCCCGACGCGTCGTCGATCTCCATGTGGGCCTTGGTGAGGAGCTGCATGGCGAGCTCGTTCAGCGCGCGGGCGCCCGCGATCTCCTCGCCGACCCGGGGCTGGTTGGCGTCGACGCGGTGACGGCTCGCGTGCCCCTGGGCCCGGACCTCGGTCCCGTCGGGCAAGCGGACCATGGCCACCGCCCGCGTGTGCTGCTCGTCCTCCTGGAACTCCAGCTCGACATGCCATCCCACAGCGGTACGCATCATGACGATCACCTCCGGAACTTCTGCTTCCAGGGTGCGCCTCCCGGCCGGGGATTGCACCGGGCCGCAAGAGCGCGCTAGCGTCACCCGGGTGACTGCCGGGTCGGCCATGGGCCATACACGAGTGAGGCGCCCGGCCTCGGCGTGAGCCCGGGGCGGGGGAGAGACCCGCCCGGCCTCCGTGTCCTTCGACAGCCCTTCACGCCGTCAACGACCCGGAGAAACCACCTCACATGTCCGCCAGCACAGCGCTGCCCCAGCTGAACCACACCGCCGTCTACGCCTCCGACCGCCGGCTCTCGGCCGAGTTCCTCGCCGCGATCCTGGGCGTCCCGGTCGGCGCGCCCTTCGGCCCGTTCCTGCCGGTCGACCTCGGCAACGGCGTCACCCTCGACTACTACGAGCTGCGCGACGAGCCGATCCAGTCCCAGCACTACGCGTTCCTCGTGCCGGACGAGCAGTTCGACGCGATGATCGCCCGCCTGGAGGCCGTCGGGGTCACGTACTACGCCGACCCCCGCCACACCGAACCGGGCCGTGTGAACGGCCTGTTCGGCGGCCGCGGCGCGTACTTCGCCGACCCGGACGGCCACAACATGGAGATCATCACCCGTCCGTACGCCAGGCCCTGAGCCGCGCCCGCCCTCAACCGGCGTGCAGCATCAGCCCGATGCCGAGGACGAGCAGTCCCGCGGCGGCGATGCGGGGCGCGCCGAACCGCTCCTTGAAGAACACGGCCCCGATCGCCGCGCCGACGATGATCGACGACTCGCGCAGCGCGGCGATCGGGGCCAGGGCGGCGCGGGTCTGGGCCCACAGGACGAGGGCGTAGGCGGCGACGGACAGTGCCGCGCCCAGCAGGCCGAGGACGGCGTGGGGGCGCAGCACCTGAAGGGTCCGGCCGCGCCAGCGGGTGATCGCGTACAGCGGCAGGACCGTGCCCTGGACCGCCATCAGCCAGGCGATGTAGCCGAGCGGGGAGCCGGCGACGCGGACGCCGAGGCCGTCGATGACCGTGTACGCGGCGATGGTCAGCCCCGTCGCCAGGGCCGCGCCGATCGCCGCCCAGTCGGGCCGCCGCCCGCGCAGGCCCCACAGGGCGACCCCGGTCAGGCCGGCGCAGGACACCGCGACGCCGGCGGCCGCCCAGCCGTCGGGCACCTCGTGCGCGAACACGGCGGCCAGGACGGTGACCACGAGCGGGGCGGAGCCGCGCGCGATGGGGTAGGCCTGGCCGAAGTCGCCGAGCCGGAAGGAGCGCATCAGCAGGGCGTAGTAGGCGATGTGCACGGCGGCCGAGGCGAGCAGGTACGGCCAGGCCCCCGCCGCCGGGAACGCCGCGAACGGTGTCAGCGCGAGCCCGATGAGCAGGCCGCCGCCGGAGATGAGGGCGAAGCCGGTGAGTTTGTCGGTGATGCGGTGGGCGATCGCGTTCCAGGACGCGTGCGTGACCGCGGCGAGCAGGACGGCGGCGGTGACCAGCGGGGTCACGCGACGCGCTCGCTCGAGCAGCCGGCGGGGCGAGGTCGGGCGGGCGCTCCGGTCGTCGTCATGCGAGGCACGCTAGCGGCAGACACGAACGAGCGGCGCGTCCGCCCCCGGTGGTCGGGGCGGACGCGCCGCTGTCCGTGCGTGACTGGGCGTCAGCCGCGGTCACCGCCGTGGTGACGGTCACCGTGGTGGCGCTCGCCGTGGTGGCGGTAACCGCCGTGGTGGCGGCGCTCGTTCCACGACTCGCGGTCGATGACGCGACCCTGGGCGTCGCGCAGGGTGGCCGTGTCGGAGCGGTTGTCCCAGATGTGGCGGCTGCGGTCCTGGAACACGTCGCCGAGGGTGTCGCGGCCCTCGCCCGTGTGGACGCGGACGGTGGCGCGGGGGGCGAGGCGGTAGTTGCGGAAGGTGTACCGGTCGCCGTCCTGGTCGGTCAGCGTCCAGCCCCGGAGGTTGATCGCGTGCCGGGTGTTGTTCTTGAGCTCCACCCACTCCTTGTTCAGCGAGTGGTTGGCGCGCCGGTCGTGGCCGGGCGCGTCGTACTGCACGTCACTGATCTCCACCGGCGGCCGGTTCGGGAAGCGGTCGGCTGCGGTCGCCGGCAGCGCTGCCGCGCCGAGCAGGGCGGCGGCCGCGAGGGAGGCGGCGGCCAGACGGCGGGCGGAAACGGTCGAAACGGTCACGAGGTCTCCTTGCGTGGTGCGGGCCGCGGCCCGTTCGGCTGCGGCACACACAGCTGACCATCGATTTCGGAGCGTGTGGGACCGACCGCGCACTGTGTTACCGATCGTCCATATTCCGGTGACAGACGGATGCAATGTCCATCCATGCACTGAATGAACGCGGTGCCCGTGGTTGAGCCTTTGACGGCCCTTGCGGCCGGAGGCCCTCACCCGAAAGTGGGTCACAGCATTCCGCTCTGTTGACGCCGCGTGCGGCGCCCGCTGCGCACGATCCACTGCCGATCACGTCGGCACGCCGCGCCCCGTGCTTGAGGCCGCCGGCGTGCCGCGTTCGTTCCGCCGTCAGGCGCGGGCCAGTTCGCGGTCCTCGTCCCGCGGGTCGTCCTCGGCGCGCAGGGCCTCGCCCTCGATGTCCACGTCGGGCAGGGCACGGTCCAGCCACCTGGGCAGCCACCAGGCCTTCTTGCCGAGCAGGGCCAGCACCGCGGGGACGATGGCCATGCGGACGACGAACGCGTCGAAGAAGACGGCGATCGCCAGGCCGAAGCCGATCATCTTGACCATCGCCTCGGACGAGCCGATGAAGCCGGCGAACACCGCCATCATGATCACCGCGGCGGCGGTGACCACGCGGGCGCCGTGCCGGAAGCCGGTGACGACGGCCTGGGCGGGGCTCTCGCCGTGGACGTACGCCTCGCGCATACGGGTCACGAGGAAGACCTCGTAGTCCATCGCGAGACCGAAGACCACGCCGACCATGAAGATCGGCATCATCGACATGACCGGTCCGGTCTCCTCGACGCCCATCAGGCCGGACAGCCAGCCCCACTGGAACACCGCGACGACGGCGCCGAGCGCGGCCAGGACGCTGAGCAGGAAGCCGAGGGCCGCCTTCAGCGGGACGAGGATCGAGCGGAAGACCACGATCAGCAGGAGGAACGCCAGGCCCACGACCAGGATGAGGTACGGGATCAGCGCGTCGTTCATCTTCTGCGAGATGTCGATGTTCATGGCCGTGGAGCCGGTGACCAGGACCTCGGCGCCCTTGTCGACCTTGATCCGCTCGCCCGTGTCCCGGATGGCGTGGACCAGGTTCTCCGTCGTGACCGAGGAGGGCTTGGAGTCGGGGATGACGGTGATGGTCGCGGTGTCGCCGGCCTTGTTGGGCGCGGCCGGGGTGACCGTGGCGACTCCGTCGAGCTTCTCGACCTGGTCGCCGACGTCGGTGAACACCTTCTTGGGGTCGTCGATGTCCTTGGCGTCGACGACCATCAGCAGCGGGCCGTTGAAGCCGGGGCCGAAGCCCTCGGAGAGCAGGTCGTAGGCGCGGCGCTGGGTGGTGGAGGTGGGCTGGGAGCCGTCGTCGGGCAGGCCCAGTTCGAGCGAGGCGGCCGGTACGGCGGCGGCGCCGAGGCCGATCACGCCGAGGAGGAGGACGGCGACGGGGCGGCGGACCACGAAACTCGCCCAGCGGGTGCCCATGTTGGGCTTCGCGGCCGTCTCGGCGGACGGGGCGCGGCCCCCGCCGAGCAGGCGGCTCTTCTCGCCCGCCGGGCGCACCCTGCGGCCGGCGTAGCCGAGGAGCGCCGGGATCATCGTGAGGGCGATGAGGACGGCGACGGCGACCGTGCCCGCCGCCGCGACGCCCATCTTCGTCAGCATCGGGATGTTGACGACGGAGAGGCCGACGAGGGCGATGACGACGGTCAGTCCGGCGAAGACGACCGCGGAGCCCGCGGTGCCGACGGCGCGGCCGGCCGCGTCCTCGCGGGAGCGGCCCTCGGCGAGCTCGCCCCGGTAGCGGGAGACGATGAAGAGCGCGTAGTCGATGCCGACGGCGAGGCCGATCATCGAGGCCAGGGTGGAGGTCGTGGAGCCGAGGTCCAGCGTCGAGGCCAGCGCGGTGATCGTGGAGACGCCGATGCCGACGCCGATGACCGCCGTCAGCAGGGGCATGCCCGCCGCGATCAGGGAGCCGAAGGTGATGACGAGGACGACGGCGGCGACGGCGAGGCCGATGACCTCGGTGGCGCCGGTCTCGGGGGCGGCCTGGAGGGCGTCGCCGCCGATCTCGACGGTCAGGCCGGCTTCCTGGGCCTTCTTCGCGGCGTCCTTCAACTGCTCGCGCGAGGACTCCTCCAGCTCCATGCCGGAGACGTCGTACTTGACGGAGGCGTACGCGATGGTGCCGTTCTTGCTGACGGCGTGCGTCTTGTAGGGGTCGGCGACGGAGGCGACCTCGGAGCCGTCGGACAGCTCCCGGACGGTCTTCTCGACGACGGCCTTTTGGGCGGGGTCGGTCATCTTCCGGCCGTCGGGTGCCTTGAAGACGACGCGGGCGGTGGCGCCGTCGGCGCTCATCCCGGGGAAGCGCTGCTCCAGCAGGTCGAAAGCTTTCTGCGCTTCCGTTCCCGGGATGGAGAAGGAGGTGTTGCCCGCGGCGGGCGCGGAGGCGGCGCCGACGCCCGCGAGCGTCAGCAGGGCCACCCATATCAGGGCGACGAAGTGGCGCCGCCTGAAGGCGAGCCGTCCGAGTTTGCTGAGGAACATGGCCACGGAGGCGTTCTCCCGGTCAGGTCGTGTGCGGTGGGCGCGTCCGGAGTTCCGGCGCGGGCCCGAGGGCAGGGGTGATCAACCCGGCGGGCGTGCAGGGGTGATCGTCCCGACGACGTGAGCGGTGGCGTCAGGGTGGTGCGGCGGACCGTGGGGACGGTCGCCGAAGGGGATCAGAGAGGGGGCGCGCCGAGGGCGGGGAGGACCACGGCGTCCATGTACGACTTGAGGTAGGTCTGGGTCGGCGGCTGGTCGTCGAGGAGTGCGCGGGTGGCGAACGCCCCGACCAGCATGGGAATGAGGAAGTCCAGCGCGGGACAGTCCGCGCGGATCTCGCCCCGGTCGACGGCCCGTTGCAGGACGCGCCCGAAGGCGGCCGTCTCGGGTTCGACCAGTTGCTCGCGGAACACCTGGCGCAGCTCGGCGTCGTTGTGGATCGCCATGGCGATGCCCCGCATCAGCGCGGTGTTGCGCTCCATGGCGCAGTCGTCCTCGCGGGTCACCAGCGTGTGCAGGTCGCCCCGCAGGGAACCGGTGTCGATCTCGTCGGCCGGCCCCGGCTTGTCGTGCCGCAGCGCCATGACGACCAGCTCGGCCTTGCCGCCCCACTGGCGGTAGAGCGTGGCCTTGCTGGACCGGGTGCGGGCGGCGACGGCGTCCATGGTGAGGGCGTCGTAGCCGACCTCGCGGAGCAGGTCGAGCACGGCCTCGTAGAGCTCGGCCGCACGCTCGGGGGTGATCCGACTGCGTCGCACGCTCGTGGTCTGCGTCATCTCGCCCTCCGCCTCCTTCCGCTCCGGGCGCCCGGAGCAAGCTCCGAAACGACACCGTTTCGTACAGGAGGAGCGTAGCGCAGCCTCTCTACGAAACGAAACGGTTTCGTTCGTGTCGTGGGTCACGTCCGGGGCATCCTCCTCCACCTGCCCCCTTCGGTACGAGTTGCCCTGGTCCATCCGGAGGAAAAGCATGGGGAGGTGACCTATCTGCGCCTGCCGCACCTCAGCGGCGACCTCCTGTGCTTCGTGGCCGAGGACGACCTCTGGCTGGCCCCCCTCGACGGACCGGGCCGCGCGTGGCGGCTCACCGTGGACCGTGCCAAAGCCGGTCACCCCCGCTTCTCGCCCGACGGGCGCCACATCGCGTACACGAGCTGGCGCAGCCTGGCGCCCGAGATCCACCTCGCCGCGGTGGACGGCGGCCCGGGACGGCGGCTGACGTACTGGGGAAGCCCCGACACCCGGGTCTGCGGCTGGACGCCCCCGAACCGGGACGACGCCGCCGACATCCTCGCCGTCGCCTCCCACGGCCAGCCCTTCTCGCACTTCACCTGGGCCTACAAGGTCTCCCCCGACGGCGACCCCGGCCGCAAACTGCCCTGGGGACCCGTCACCGACCTCCAGTCCGCCGGCGCCGACGGCGAACGCGACACCCTGCTGCTCACCGGCACCCCGCCGCACGAGCCGGCCGCCTGGAAGCGCTACCGGGGCGGGGCCACGGGCCGGCTCTGGCTGAACGGGCGACGACTGCTGCCCGATCTCGGCGGACACCTGCACTCCCCGATGCTCGTCGGCGGCCGCGTCGCCTTCCTCTCCGACCACGAGGGCATCGGCAACCTCTACTCCTGCGCCCACGACGGCGCCGACCTGCGCCGGCACACCGACCACGACGCCTTCTACGCCCGACACGCCGCGAGCGACGGCACGCGGGTCGTCTACCAGTGCGCCGGGGACCTGTGGATGGTCGACGACCTGTCCGCCGACTCCGAGCCCCACCGGCTCGACGTACGGCTCTGCGGCCCGCGCGCGGGCCGGCGGCCGTACCAGATCCCGGCGGCCCAGCACGTGGACGGCATCTCCGTGGACGAGACCGGGCGGGCCAGCGCCGTGGTGGTGCGCGGCAGCCTGTACTGGCTCACCCACCGGGACGGACCCGCGCGCACCATCACCGACACGCCCGGCATACGGGTCCGCCTCCCGGAGATGCTCGGTTCGAGCGGGCGGGTCGCCTATGTGACCGATGCCGAGGGCGAGGACGCCGTCGAGATCGCCCACCTCCCGCGCGCGAGCGGGGACCGCGCACCGAGGCGGCTCGCCTCCGGGCAGCTGGGGCGGGTGCTGGAGATGGTCGCCGACCCGGACGGCGAACGCCTCGCCCTCGCCTCCCACGACGGACGGCTGCTGCTCCTCGACACGGGCGAGGGCTCTGCCGACGACTCCGCCGGGGATTCCGACGAGGACCCGGCAGACGGCGCCGTCACCGAACTCGTCCGCTCGGTCAACGGGCCCGTGCGCGACCTCGCGTTCTCCCCGGACGGGGCCTGGCTGACCTGGTCGCACCCGGGGATCGGGCGGTCCCTGCGGCAGATCAGGATGACGCGCGTCACCGGGCCCGCGAAGGGCGAGCGGCTGATCGTCGACGTGACCGACGGACGGTTCGAGGACGAGAACCCCGTCTTCACCCGGGACGGCCGCTACCTCGCGTTCCTGTCCTGGCGCGGCTTCGACCCCGTCTACGACGTGCACACCGGCGACCTGTCCTTCCCGCTGGGCTGCCGCCCCTACCTGGTGCCCCTGTCCTCGGCCACCCCCTCCCCCTTCGCGCTGAACCCGGAGGGCCGGCCGGCCGCGGGAGGGCTGGACCCGCTGGATGACGACGAGGGCGGCGACGGGACGGTCACCGTCGAGGTGGAGGGCCTGGCGAACCGCGTGACGCCGTTCCCCGTGCCCGCGTCCAAGTACTCGGCGCTGCACCCGGTTTCAGGCGGCGGGCTGGTGTGGCTGCGCTGGCCGATCTCGGGCGCGCTGGGCGAGACCTTCGCCAACCCCGACGACACCAGCGGGCGGCCCACGCTGGAGCACTTCACCATCAGCAAGGCCAAGAAGTCCGAACTCGTGGGCCACCTCGACTGGTTCGCGGTGAGCGGCGACAGCTCCCGGCTGGTCGTGGTCGACGAGGGCGAGCTGCGGGCGACGCCGTCCACCGAGTCCGGCGACCCCGACACCACGGTCTGGATCGACCTGCGCCGCATCCTGCACGAGGTCGACCCCGGCGCGGAGTGGCGGCAGGCCTACGAGGAGGCCGGCCGACTGATCCGCGCCTACTTCTGGGACCCGGGCATGTGCGGGATCGACTGGGACGCGGTGCTGGACCAGTACCGGCCGCTGGTCGAACGGGTGGCCTCCCCCGACGAGTTCGCCGATCTGCTCCGCGAGGTGCTCGGCGAACTGGGCACCTCCCACGCCTACGTCACCGCCGCCCGCCGCAACGAGGGCCCGCCGCACTACCAGCGCCGACAGGGCCTGCTGGGGACCAATCTCGTGCGGAGCGAGGCCGGTTGGGCGGTCGCCCGGATCCTCCCCGGTGACTCCTCCGACTCCAAGGCCCGCTCCCCCCTGGCCGGCACCGGCATCCGGGAGGGCGCCCTGCTCACCCATGTGGACGGCCGCCCGGTGGACCCGGTGAGCGGCCCGTACCCCCTGCTCGCGGGAGCGGGCGGCTCCACGGTGGAGCTGACGTTCACACCGGCCGGGGGCCGTGAACAGCAGCCCCGGCGGGTGGCCGTCGTGCCCCTCGTCGACGAACGGCCGCTGCGCTACCAGGACTGGGTGGCCAAGCGACGCGAAGTCGTACGGGAGTTGAGCGGCGGCCGGTGCGGGTACCTGCACATCCCCGACATGGGCGGCTCCGGCTGGGCCCAGTTCAACCGCGACCTGCGCATGGAGATGTCCCGCCCCGCCCTGCTGGTGGACGTGCGCGGCAACGCGGGCGGGCACATCAGCGAACTGGTGGTGGAGAAACTCACCCGCACGATCATCGGCTGGGACCTGACCCGCGACGCGCAGCCGGTGTCGTACGCGTCCGACGCGCCCCGGGGGCCGCTGGTCGCGCTCGCCGACGAGGCCACCTCCTCCGACGGCGACATGATCACCGCCGCGTTCAAACTGCTCGGCCTCGGGCCCGTGGTGGGCCAGCGCACCTGGGGCGGTGTCGTCGGCATGACCGGCCGGCACCGGCTCGGCGACGGCACGGTCATCACCGTGCCCATGAACGCGGCCTGGTTCTACGCGTACGGCTGGTCCGTCGAGAACCACGGCGTCGCCCCCGACCTGGAGGCCCTGCGCACGCCCCTGGACTGGGCGGAGGGCCGCTACGGCCAACTCGACGACGCCGTACGCCTCGCCCTGGACCTCCTGGAGACCAACCCGCCGGCCTCGCCCCCCGACCGCCGCGACGTCCCCGACCGCTCCCGCCCGAAGCTGCCGCCACGCCCATGAGAACGGGGAAAGGGGCGCCCCCGCGAGGGCGCCCCTTCCGTTCGGCGGCGGGCCGTCGAACGGCCCGGAACCGCCGAGGAGTCCGGTCCGTGACGCTCGGTCAGACCTCGAAGTCGTCCCGGTCGAACCGGTCCCGCTCCTCACGCTCGCGCTGCGTGCGCTGCGGGTCCTCCTCGCGGTCACGCTGACGGCCGCGCTGCTGGCCCTGCTCCTTGCCCTGGTCCATCTTCTCCTTGGCCTGGTTCTGCCACTGCTCGGCCTGGTCCTTCATCTTGTCCTTCATACCCATGTGGGTTCACTCCCGTGGAGGGTGAGGGGGAACGGCCCTTGGTCGGGCCTCGACCAGATTCACACGGGAGGACAACGCTCGCATTTCGATCAACTACGGTGCGTGATATGCCCAGCCCGGGCCTGCTCGTCGGCCGCCCCGCCCGCTCCCACCAGGCCCGTCCGCACGCTCTGGAGCCGCCCCGCGAACCGCTTCATCTCCCGCTGGCCCACCGTCCCGATGATCCCGGGCAGGCAGCCGCGCACCCCCTGCATCGCGCGCAGCCACCCCTGCCCGTACACATGGGCCGAGCGACGCTCGATGCCGGCGACGAGCCGGTCGACGGCCGGGCCCAGCGGGTACGTCTTGTTGGCCGGCCACGGCAGCCGCTGCCTCAACTCCCTCATCACCTCGTCCCGGTCGGCCCCGCGCACCATGTCGGTGTCGGTCCAGGACAGGTAACCCACCCCGACCCGCACGCCCTTGGGGCCCACCTCGGCCCGCAGACAGTGCGCGTACGCCTCCACACCCGACTTCGACGCGCAGTACGCCGACATCATCGGCGCCGGGGTGATCGCGGCGAGCGAGGCGATCTGCAGCAGATAGCCGCGGCTCTCCGTCAGCAGCGGCAGGAAGGCGCGGGCGGTGACCGCCGAGCCGACGAGGTTCACCTCGATGACCCGGCGCCAGGAATCCGGATCGGAGTCGGCGAAGGGACCGCCGGTGGCGACGCCCGCGTTGGCGACCACCACGTCCACCTTCCCGAACCGCTCCTTCACCTCCGCGGCGACCCGGACCATCGCCTCGTGGTCGGTGACGTCGGCGTACCAGTGGGCGCTGTCCCCGTGCAGCCGCTCCGCGACCTGCTTGAGCGCGTCCGGCTCCAGCCCCACCAGCGCGACGCTCGCCCCGCGCGCGGACAGCTTGCGGGCGAGCAGCTCACCCACCCCGCGGGCGGCCCCGGTGACCACCACGACCTGCCCTTCGAGACCCACCCTGGTCATGCGCCCTCCTTGAGGTCCTGCTGCTCTTGAGCTTCCTGCGTGGGGTGCGTGACGTACGCCGCGACCAGTTCGCGGATCCTGGCGGTCACCACGTCCGGGGACTCGACCGGCGTCATGTGGCCGACACCGGGCAGTTCGGTCAGGCCGGCGCAGTCCGGCAGCGCCTCGGCGAGCCGGCGTGCGTGCACCGGCGGCGTCAGCCGGTCCGCGGTGCCCGCCACCACGGCCGTCGGCACCCGCAACTCCCGTACGGCATGGTCGAGATCGAGCAGGTCCAGGACGTTCGACCAGGAGTACCGCACCCGCCGCGGGCAGGCGTGCACGATCCTGGCGCACGCCTCCACCATGTGCGGGGCCGAACCGGCTCCCATCGTCGCGTACTTGAGGATGCGCCTCGCGACCGGCGTGACCGGGCCGAGCGGCGCCCGCGAGCCGAGGATGTGCCCGGTCAGCCACGTCCGCAGCCGCCCGGGCCGCAGCGGCAGCACGGTCGACTCGGCGACCAGCCGCGAACTGCCCGTGCTGCACAGCAGGACGGCCGCCGCGTGGGCCCGGAACGCGGGGCGGGCGGAGGCCGCCATGACCGTCATGCCACCCATGGAGTGGCCGGCGACCACCGCCCGCTCACCGGGCGCGAGGGTGGCCTCCAGGACGGCTTCGAGGTCGTCGGCGAGGGCGTCCGTGCTGCACGCGGGGCTCGCCGGGGTGCGGCCGTGGCCGCGCTGGTCGTAGGCGATCACCTTGTGGTCGGCCCGGAGGGCGCGGATCTGGGCCGCCCAGAACGCGGTGGAACACGTCCAGCCGTGGGCGAGGACCACGGCGGGAGCGTCTGCCGCGCCGTCGTCGGGGCCGTGCACCTCCACATGGAGGGTGGCGCCGTCGGCGGAGCGGGCGGTCAGGACACGGGAGGGGGCGGGCGGATCGTAGAGTTCGGCGAGAACGGCGTCCGTCACGCTCACGCGGTCACCTCCGCGGCGCCGACGTCCGCGCCCTTGCCCTGGCCCGGCACCGACGCCGACCGCAGCACCTCGTACTCCGCGAGGTCCACCCGACGCGTCGCCCGGCGGAACTCGCTCGTCGTGCCCGGCCAGATCGTGGTGTTGCGGCCCTCGGAGTCCAGGTACCAGCTGGTGCAGCCGCCCGTGTTCCACACCGTGCGCCGCATCCGGTCCTGCACCCGCCGGTTCCAGGCGTGCACGGCGCTCGGCCGGGCGTCGAGCGCGGCGCGCACGCCCGGACCGCCGAGGACGTCCAACTGACGCAGGAAGTCCGCCATGTAGTTCAACTGGGACTCGATCATGAGGATCATGGAGGAGTTCCCGAGGCCGGTGTTGGGCCCGATGATCGTCATCCAGTTGGGGAAGCCGGCCGCGCTCGCGCCCCGCAGGGCCTCCATGCCGCCCTTCCAGCTCTCGGCGAGCGTCCGCCCGTCCGCACCGACGACCCGGTCGGCGATCGGCATGTCGGTGACGTGGAAGCCGGTGCCGAAGACGATCGCGTCGGCCTCCGCCTCGCTGCCGTCGGCGGCGACCAGCGTCGACCCGCGGACCTCGCGCAGCCCTGCGGCCACGAGGTCGACGTTCGGGCGGGTGAGCGCCGGATAGTACTCGCTGGAGAGCAGGATCCGTTTGCAGCCGATGCGGTAGTCGGGGGTGAGCTTGGCGCGCAGCACCGGGTCCTTCACGGCGCGCGCCATGTTGCCGCGGGCCAGCCGCTCGACGAAGCCGAGCTCGTTCGGGTGCTTGGTGAAGGCCTGCACCTGCAGCTCCCGGATGCCCCACAGCAGCCCGCGCCGGGCCTGCGCGGTGAAGGGCAGCCGCCTGTGCAGCCAGCGCTCGGCGCCGGTGATCCCCCGGTCCATACGGGGCATCACCCACGGCGGGGTCCGCTGGAAGAGGGTGAGGCGGTCCACCACCGGCTGGATCGCGGGCACGATCTGGATGGCGGACGCCCCGGTGCCGACCATGGCGACGCGCTTGCCGGCCAGGTCGTAGTCGTGGTCCCAGCGGGCGGAGTGGAAGACCTTGCCGGGGAAGGAGTCGAGGCCGGGGATGTCGGGGATCTTCGGATCGGACAGCGGGCCGGTCGCGGAGACCACCACGTCGGCCGAGAGCGCGCCGCTCGCCGTCTCGATGTCCCACCGCAGCCGCTCCGCGTCCCACGTCATCCGCTTGACCTCGGAGTCGAAGCGCAGATGGCGGCGGAGGCCGTAGGTGTCGGTGACGTGCTCCAGGTAGGCGCGGATGTGCTCCTGCCCGGAGAAGGTGCGCGGCCACTCGGGGTTGGGCGCGAAGGAGAACGAGTAGAGGTGGGAGGGAACGTCGCAGGCGCACCCGGGGTAGCTGTTGTCCCGCCAGGTGCCGCCGACGCCGCCGGCCCGCTCCAGCACGACGAAGTCGGTGATCCCCTCCTGACGCAGCCGCACGGCCGCTCCGAGTCCGCCGAACCCCGATCCGATCACCGCCACCCGCACATGGACGTGCTCGGTCATCCCGACGCCTCCCGCCTCAACGCGACCTTGCCAGTGAACACTGGCGCAGTGGGAGCGTAGAGCAGCGGCGTACCGATGGGTAGGGGCCGCGCGGGGGACGTTTCACATCAACGGCCGCCGCCGCGGGCACCGGCGCTACGACATAGGCTTCCGGCGTGGCGGACAAGAGGGAGTACCGGACGCAGGAGCTGGCCAGAGAGGCCGGCATCACCGTGCGCACCCTGCGCTTCTACCGCGAGCGCAAACTGCTCGCGCCGCCCCGCCGCGAGGGCCGCATCGCCTGGTACGACGACCGCCATCTGGCCCGGCTGCGCACCATCGCGGCGCTGCTGGACCGCGGCCACACCCTCAACGGCATCGCCGAACTCGCCGACGCCCTCGACCACGGCCGCGACGTGGCCGACCTGCTCGGCGTCAGCGGCCCCACCGAGGAGGAACCGGTCCGCCTCACCCCGGAGGAGCTCGCCGCCCGCTTCGAGGGCCAGGTCACCCCGGAGAACCTCGCCGCCGCCCTCGACCTCGGCTACCTCGGCACCGACGGCGACGAGATCGTCCACATCAGCCGGCGCCTGCTGGAGGTCTCCACCGCCCTGGTCCGCGAGGGCATCCCGCTCGCCGCGGTCATCGCCGCGGGCGCCCGCGTCCGCGAACACGCCGACGCCCTGGCCGACCTCTTCACCGACCTCGTCCTGAACCACGCCACCGAGGACGACCTGCCCAGGCTGCGCCCCATGGCCCGAAGCGTGGTGGAGGCGGAGCTGTCCCTCGCCTTCGACCGCCGGCTGCAGAAGCTTGACCGGTCCGCCGCGGGCGAGGCGTGAGGGCCGTCGACCGTCAGAGGTCGTAGACGACCGTCACCGGCGCGTGGTCCGACCAGCGCTCTTCGTGGGTGGCCGCGCGCTCGACGAAGCCCTTGAGAGCCCTGTCGGCGAGACGCGGCGTGGCCACATGGAGATCGATCCTCCATCCTGAGTCGTTGTCGAAAGCGCGTCCCCGGTACGACCACCACGAGTACGGGCCGGTGACGTCCGGGTGCAGTGACCGTACGACGTCGACGTAGCCGCCCGCTTCCGGGGTGAGGACCTGCGTGAGCCACTCCCGTTCCTCCGGCAGGAAGCCGGAGTTCTTCTGGTTGGCGCGCCAGTTCTTCAGGTCGGCCTGCTGGTGGGCGATGTTCCAGTCGCCGCAGACCAGGACCTCGCGGCCGTCGGCGGCGGCGCGTTCGCGCAGGTCCTTGAGGTGGGCGAGGAACTCGTCCATGAAGCGGACCTTCTCGTCCTGGCGGTCGGTGCCGACCTCGCCGGACGGGAGGTAGAGGGAGGCGACCGTGACGCCGGGCAGGTCGGCCTCGACGTAGCGGCCGGCGGTGTCGAACTCGGCCGAGCCGAAGCCGACGCGGACGGCGTCGGGCTCACGCCGGGTGTAGAGGGAGACGCCGGCGCGGCCCTTGGCGGCGGCGGGGGCGTGGGTGACGTGCCAGCCCTCGGGGGCGCGGACCTCGTCGGGCAGCTGCTTCGCCTCGGCGCGCACCTCCTGGAGGCACAGCACGTCGGCGGAGGTGTCGGCGAGCCACTCCACGAAGCCCTTCTTCGCGGCGGCCCGCAGCCCATTCACGTTCACGGAGGTCACGGTCAGCACCCGGGCACGATACCGGCACACTGGACGCAGTCCGGATTCCACCTCCCGCAGAGAATGCACAGACGACCTTGACTAGCATGGACATACGCCGCGTCCCCTTCGACCATCCCGACGCCGTCAAGCTGAACGACGAGGTCCAGGCCGAGTACCACGAGCGCTACGGCGACGGCGGCGACGCCACCTTGTTGGAGCCGGCCGACTTCCAGCCGCCGCGCGGGGTCTACCTCATCGTCTACGACGCGCTGGGGCGTCCCGTGGCCACGGGCGGCTGGCGCAGCCAGGACCACAACGGCGAGGGCAACGAGGACGGCGACGCCGAGCTCAAGCGGATGTTCGTGATCCGGGAGATGCGCGGGCTGGGTCTGGCGCGCCGCGTCCTGAGCGCGCTGGAGGATGACGCGCGTGCGGCCGGCCGGCGCCGCATGGTGCTGGAGACCGGCACGCAGCAGCCCGAGGCGATCGGTCTGTACACGTCCAGCGGGTACGAACCGTGCGCCAAGTTCGGTTACTACCGGTTCCACGAGGCCAGCCGCTGCTACGCCAAGCCGCTGGGCCGCGACGCTTCCTGACGGCGTATCAGCTTCTGAGGTAGGTGAGGACCGCCAGCACCCGGCGGTGGGTGTCGTCCGCCGGGGGCAGGTCCAGCTTGGTGAGGATGCCGCCGATGTGCTTGCCGACGGCGGCCTCGGAGACGACCAGGGTGCGCGCGATCGCCCCGTTGGACTTGCCCTCCGCCACCAGCGCCAGCACCTCCCGCTCGCGCGGGGTGAGGCGGGCCAGCGGATCCCGGCGGCGGCGCAGCAGTTGGCGGACGACCTCGGGGTCGACGACGGTGCCGCCGGCGGCGACCTCCCGCAGGGCGTCCACGAACTCCTCGACCTGGCCGACGCGGTCCTTGAGGAGGTAGCCGACGCCGGCGCCGTCGCCGGAGTCGAGGAGTTCGGCGGCGTAGGCGCGCTGGACGTACTGGCTGAGGACGAGCACCGGCAGCGCGGGGCGCTCGGCGCGCAGGCGGACGGCGGCGTGCAGGCCCTCGTCCTGGAAGGCGGGCGGCATCCGCACGTCGGTGACGACGATGTCGGGGGTGTCGGCGGCGACCGCCGCGAGCAGGGCCGGGGCGTCGCCGACGGCCGCGACGACTTCGTGGCCGAAGCGGGTGAGGAGCGTCGTCAGTCCGTCGCGCAGCAGGACGCTGTCCTCGGCGAGGACTACGCGCAGGCCGGTTCCGTCGGCTCGCAAGGGATCTCCACACGCAGCAGGGTGGGCCCGCCGGGCGGGCTGGTCAGCGTCAGTGTTCCATCGAGGACCGAGACCCGGTCGGCGAGACCGGTGAGTCCGGTGCCGTGAGCCGCGTCCGCGCCGCCGTGGCCGTCGTCCTCCACCTCCAGCGAGAGCCGGCCGTCGTGGTGCCCGCCGGTCACCCGCGCACGGCCCGCCCCGCTGTGCCGGGCGACGTTGGCCAGCGCCTCGCGGACCACGAAGTACGCGGCGCTCTCGACAGGCCGCGGCAGCCGCTGGGGCAGCGTGAGGTCCACGTCGACGGGGACGGGCGAGCGGTCGGCTGCGTCGGCGACGGCGGCCTCCAGCCCGTAGTCGGCGAGGACCTTGGGGTGGATGCCGTGGATGAGTTCGCGCAGTTCGGCGAGGGCGGCGCCCGCCTCCTCGTGGGCGCGGGCGAGCTGTTCGGCGAGGGGCCCGTCGGGCGGGGCGTCGAGGCGCGCCAGGCCGAGGCTCATGGTGAGGGCGACGAGGCGCTGTTGGGCGCCGTCGTGCAGGTCGCGTTCGACGCGGCGGCGTTCCGTCTCGAAGGCGTCCACCAACCGGGCCCGGGAGCAGGTCAGTTCGACGACCCTGGCGCGCTGGTCGTCGTCCGGGGTGATGAGCAGCCGGGTCAGGGCGGCCCGGGCGCCGGCGGCGACGCCGAGTGCGTAGCCGCCGGCGGCCAGCAGCAGGACGCCGAGCGCGGCGGCGGCCCAGGCGGTCGGCCAGTCGGTGACCGTCCACGCCTTCAGCACCTTGGCCTCCCGGCCCTCGCCGGCCGTCGCCATCAGCAGCGGGGTGGCGATCACCGCGAGGGGCGCGGCCAGGGCCGTCGTGAGCAGCAGCGCCTCGGCCGGCCAGAGCAGGCCCGCGGTGAGGAGCGCGTGGCCGAGCTCACGCCAGGTGGCGTTCTCGCGCACCCTGGTGGTGAGCCAGCTGCGCAGGCCGGGGGCGGGCGGTTCGGCGTGCGGATCGTCCTCGGCCGGGTCGTCGCCGGGGTCGATCAGCCGCAGTCTTCGCCGCTCCAGGGCGGCCACGGGCAGCCCGGCGAGAGGCAGGGCGGCGAGGAGGGGCAGTCCGACGAGGCCGATGGCGAGGACTCCGCCGGCGGCCGCCCAGGCCACCAGGCCCAGGAGGAGCACCGCCCCGGTCAGCGTCCCCGTCAACAGATAGGCGGCGGCGCGCCAGGGCCACGGCGACAGCAGGTAGCGCGGGCGGGCGAGGGCCCGCCACACGGACGCCGGCGCGGCGGGCGCGGTTCGGGGGGCGTGGGGGGCTCGGGGGGTCATGCGGATCACCGTAGGAGGGGGTGGGGGCGTCGGGCCATGGGGCCGGCGGGGGGTCCGGGGGTATGCCTGGCCCTACCCCGACTCTCGCGCCTGGCCCAGCGACCGGGAGTACCGTCGCACGGTTGTCTGGACCCGACAGCCGGTCCCGCGAAGCTTCGTGGCGCCGCCGACATGCCGACCAAGGGGAGTACGGGCCGAGATGACCGAGCACGCCGTCCAACTGACCGCTTTACGGCGGAGGTACGGGTCCACGACCGCAGGGGTGACCGCCCTCGACGGCGTCAGCCTGGCTCTGCCCCGGGGTTCCTTCACCGCCGTGATGGGGCCGTCCGGGTCGGGCAAGTCGACGTTGCTGCAGTGCGCGGCCGGGCTGGACCGGCCCGACTCGGGGTCGGTGCGGATCGGCGGGACGGAGCTGACCGGGCTGAGCGAGCGGCGGCTGACGCTGTTGCGGCGCGAGCGGATCGGGTTCGTGTTCCAGGCGTTCAACCTGCTCCCGGCGCTGACCGCCGAGCAGAACGTGGCGTTGCCGCTGCGGCTGGCGGGCCGCCGTCCGTCGAGGGCACGGGTGCGCGAGGCGCTGCGGCAGGTCGGGCTGGGCGAGCGCGGCGGGCACCGGCCCGGTGAGCTGTCCGGCGGCCAGCAGCAGCGGGTGGCGCTGGCGCGGGCGCTGATCACCCGGCCCGAGGTGCTGTTCGGGGACGAGCCGACGGGGGCGCTGGACTCGACGACGGGCCGCGAGGTGCTGACGCTGTTGCGCGGCATGGTCGACGGCGAGGGCCAGACGGTGGTGATGGTGACCCACGATCCGGTGGCCGCCTCGTACGCGGACCGGGTGGTCTTCCTGGTCGACGGGCAGGTGCACGGCGAACTGGCGGGCGCGGACGCGGAGTCGATCGCGGCTCGGATGACGGGACTGGAGGGCGGCGGCGGACGGGGCGCACAAGTCCGCTCCGACGACGCCTCGTTGGAGGACGCCTCGTGCTGAGTGTCGCATGGTGCACACTGCGTGCCCGCTGGGCGTCCTTCGTGGGCAGTTTCGTCGCCCTGGCGGTGGGGGTCGGGCTGCTGGCCGTGATGGGGCAGGCGCTGGCCGCGTCGACGAAGGCGCCGGTTCGGTCGCCGGAGCGGTTCGCGGCGGCTCCGGTGGTGGTGCGGGGGCAGGACACCCTGCGGGTGGACACGCCGATCGGGGCGCGGACGGCGCAGTTGGCGAGTCCGCGAGCGGTGCCGGACGCCGTCGTGGCCGCGCTGCGGGCGCTGGGGCCGGTCACCGAGGACCGCTCCTTCCCGGTGCGGGCGGCGGGCGGGCCGGCCGACCTGGTCGGGCACCCCTGGTCCGTCGCGCGGTTCGCCTCCTACGAGTTGAGCGCGGGCCGCGCTCCGCGCACGGACGGCGAGGTCGTGGTCTCGGGCGAGTGGGCCGCTGTGGGCGCGCGGTTGAGCGGGGGTGAACGGGTGGTGGGGACCGTGCGCGGGCTCGGCTTCGAGGACGCCGTGTTCTACACGGACGCACGGGCCGCACAACTCTCGCCGCTGTCGCAGCAGTTGGTGGTCGAGGCGGATGCGGCAGCCGTGCGGGCGGCGGTCGCGGGCAGCGGCGCCCGGGTGCTCACAGGCGACGAGCGGCGGCTGGCCGACGCCGGTCCCGGCCGCGACGCAGAGGCGCTCACCGCGCTGAACGCGCTGTTCGGCACGGCGGGCGGGGTGACGGCCTTCGTGTCGGTGTTCGTCGTGGCCTCCACGTTCGCCTTCGCGGTGGAGCGGCGGCGCCGGGAGTTCGGCCTGCTGCGCACCGCCGGCGCCACCCCGGCGCAGGTGCGGGGGACGGTGCTCGCGGAGGCGCTGGCGGTGGGCGTGCTCGCCTCGGCGACGGGGTGCGCCCTGGGGGCGTACGGGGCGCCGTGGCTGGGCGAGGCGGTCGTCGACGGTGGCCTCGCACCGCGCTGGTACACGATCGGCGGGGCTGTATGGCCGTACCATCTCGCCTTCTGGACGGGCCTCGTGGTCGCCGTCGCGGGCGCGGTCGCCGCGTCGTTGCGGGCCGGGCGGACCGCTCCCGCCCAGGCGCTGCGCGAGGCGTCGGCGGACGAGCGGGCGCTGACCTGGGGGCGGCGGCTGTGCGGTACGGCGCTGCTGCTGGCGGCCGGGGCGGCCGCGGCGTACACGCTGCTGCGCGAGCCGGGCGAACTGCTGCACCGCAAGACGTACATCAGCCGTCCGATGCTGCTGATCACGGCGGTGGCGCTGCTGGCGCCCGCCGTCGTACGGCCGCTGACGCCCCGGCTGCCGGGGACGACGGGCATGCTGGTGCGGGCGCACGCGGTCGCCGGGGTCCGGCGCACCGCCGCCGTCGCCGCGCCGGTCCTGGTCACGGTGGCCCTCGCCGGCTCGCTGCTGGGCGCGACGGCCACGCTGAACGGGGCGCGGGCGGCGGAGGTGCGGGAGCGCACGACGGCCGACTTCGTGGTGACCTCGGACACCGGAAAACCCTTGGAAACGGCGGCACTTGGGCGGGTGCCCGGTGCGGTGGCGTCCCCCACCGCCGGGACCTCCGTGTACACGCTGGAGGACGGGGTGGCGCTGGTCGCGTCCGAGGCGCGGGCCGTCGATCCGGCGCTGCTCGCCACGACGGTACGGCTGCCGGTGACGGCCGGGCGGCTCGCGGACCTGGACGACGCCTCGATCGTCGTCAACGAGGAGTGGGCCGAGCACCGGGTGGGAGAGACGGTGCGGGTGTGGCTCGGGGACGGCACGCCGAGGTCGCTGCGGATCGCCGCCGTGCTGGCCACCGGCACCGGTGACAACGGCGTGTACGTGACGGCGGCCAACGCGGGCGGGGCGGGCGTGGACCGGGTCGACGTGCGGGTGCGGCCGGGGGCCGACGCGGGTGCGGTCGCGGCCGGGCTGCGGGCGGTCGACGGGGTCCGGGTGTCGAGCGGGGCGCAGTGGGTGGCCGACGCGGAACCCCGTACCGACTCCAGGACGAGGCTCGGGACGTTCCTCGTCCTCGGCATCGCGCTCCTGTACACCGGGCTGTTCCTCGCCAACACCCTGGCCATGGCCGCCGGGGAGCGGGGCCGGGCGACGGCCGCGCTGCGGCTGGCCGGGGCGACGGGCGGCCAGGTGCTGCGACTGGCCGCAGCGGAGGCGCTGACGGTGGTCGGCCTGGGCGCGGTGCTGGGCCTGGCGGTGACGGCGGTCAACCTCGCCGGAACGGCGGCGGCCCTGCACCTGCTGGCGGCGCCGGTGACCGTGGTCGTCCCGTGGCCGGCCCTGGCCTGGACGACAGCCGCCTGCGCCCTGCTCGCACTGACGGCGACACTGATCCCGACGGCATGGACCTTGCGACGCCGACCGGCGGCGTGAGGACGGGCGGAGCAATTGCCCACGTGAGGACGGGCAGATGTGACCGGCCGCACGAGGACGGGCGGATGACACCGGCCGCACGAGGACGGGCGGATGACACCGGCCGCACGAGGACGGGCGGATGACACCGGCCGCGTGACGGCGGGCACATGGCGTCGCACATATGGCAAGGAGCCCGTTCCTGGTATCAGGAACGGGCTCCCATGCTGCGTGGACCTGAGGGGATTTGAACCCCTGGCCCCCTCGATGCGAACGAGGTGCGCTACCGGACTGCGCCACAGGCCCTTGCAACGAGTGAAACTCTAGCACCCCCATCGGGCTGCTTGGAAATCCGTTCCCCGGCGTCTGCCGGGGTGGACGGACGGCCGCTCACTCGTTGGCGGCGCGGGGGCGCTCCCCGTCCTCGTACTGGTCGAACAGCGGGGTGCGGCCCCGCTCGCGGGAGCGGCGGGCGGACGCGGCGCGCCGCGCGTCGCTGCGTTCGCCGTCCTCCGCGCGGGCCGGCTCGTCACTCCCGGTGTCCGCCGCGTCCGCCGCGGACGGCATGTCCGCGGCGGCGTCGGCCGTCTCCTGCTCCGGCGGGGCCGAGGAGCTGGAGCGGGCCGAGCTCCAGGCGTCCGGCGCGCCGAGGTCCACGTCGGAGGTGGCGCGCGGGGCGACGGGGGCGGTCACGTACGTCGGCAGCGGGACCGGCACCGGGTCCCAGCTCTCGCCGTGCCCGGGCCGGCGCTGCCGCTCGCGCTGCTGGTCGACCCATTCGGCGTGGTCGGTCTGCTCGACGAGCGCCCTGCGGTCCGCGGCGAGCGCCAGCAGGCCCGGGTCGGTCTCCGGCTCGGCGACGGCGTGCGGTTCCTCGGCGCCGGCTTCGGCGTCGGCGTCCAGGGACGGCGGCTGCGCAGCCCCTGCCGTGGAGCCGCGTCGGCGGGGCTGACGCTCGCGCAGCCGCTGCGCGGCGGCCTCGGCGCGTCTGCGGTCCATCTGGTAGGCGAAGCGCCGGCGCTCCTGGGTGCGCAGGTAGGCGATGTAGCCGCTGAGCAGGACGGCGGGCACACCGGGCGCCCACAGGAACGCCAGTCCGCCGACGGCCGCGACGATCGCGCCCAGCGTGAAGGCGAGGAAGAGCAGGACGGTGGTGCGCCGACGGCGGGCGAGCGCCTTCGAGCGCTTGGCCCGGGCGGCCGCCGCCTGCGTGGAGGCGGCGGACGCGGGAGGCGTGGGGGCGTGGGCCTGCGGGGCCGCCTGATCGCGGACCGGCTCGCGCCCCGGCTCACGCGTCGCGTCCCGCGAGGGATCGCGCGCTCCCTCCGGGCGCGGCTGCTCGCGCTCGTGCACCGTCACCTTGGTCTGCGGACGGGTCGGGGGCATGGCGAAGGCCCGGACGTCCACCGATTCGGTGACCGCGTCCGGGACGTCGGCGTCGGGCTCGCCCTCCCCGGAGGAGCGCGCCCGCAGGTCCTTGGCGTACCGGCGCTCCATCCCCGCCCGTCCGGACAGCAGCCGGATGGCGGTGCTGAAGCGTTCCGTCGGACGGGCCTCGTTCAGCTCGTCCTGCCTACGGAGCCACATCGGCACCAAGTAGGCGGCCCAGGCCCCGACGATGACTGCGTAGATGAGGCCGCTGCTGCTCACGTCTCACACGGTAGAGGGGTTTGCGCGAGGCCATCCGCCAATTGGGCCGGTGTGTCGCACGATCTGGCTGATATTTCGAACTTTTTTTGTGACGGATGCGATCACCGCGCCGCCCGGCAGTGAATTGAAAGCCTCAAGACGGTCATCGCTCGATCAATTTCGAACACTTATTCAATTACCGGGGCTGGTCCGGTTCCCCGGAGCGTTCTGCGGGTCGCGGGGCTCGGCCGGCTCGTCGGGAAGGTTCCGCGGCCGGGCGCGTCGCCAGCGGCTCAGCAGCCCCTCCGGGACCTCCTCCGCCGTGAGCGCGAAGACGAGGTGGTCGCGCCAGGCCCCGTCGATGTGGAGATAGCGGGGCCGCAGCCCCTCCGCGCGGAATCCGAGTTTCTCCACCACCCGGAGGCTGGGCCGGTTCTCGGGCCGGATGCAGACCTCGACGCGGTGCAGACCGACCGTGCGGAAGCAGTGGTCCACGACGAGCGCCACCGCCGTGGGCATCACCCCGCGCCCCGCCACGGACTGGTCCACCCAGTAGCCGACGTGGCCCGAGCACATGGACCCCCAGGTGATCCCGGCCACCGTCAACTGCCCGACGAGACGGCCCTGGTACTCGATGACGAACGGCAGCATCCGCCCGGCGTTCGCCTCCGCCCGGAGATGACGCACCATCTGACGGTAGGTCGGCCGGTGCGCGATCGGCCCGCTCGGCGCGGGCGGCGGGATGGTCGCCTCCCAGGGGCGCAGCCAGTCCCGGTTGCGCCGGTTGACCTCGCGCCAGGCCCGCTGGTCGCGCAGCTTTATCGGCCGCAGGACGACATCGCCCTCCGCCAGTTCGACGGGCCAGGACAGGCTGTTCAGCGCGCACCCCCACTGCTGTCGCCGGGTCTGGGGTGGTCACCGCCGCGCAACTGGTCGACGGCGTGGGTCAGCAGGGGCTCCAGGACCGCCAGCCCGTCCTTCACCCCGCCGGTGGAACCGGGCAGGTTGACGACCAGCGTGCCGCGGGCGACACCCGCCAGCCCCCGGGAGAGCGCCGAGGTCGGCACCTTCTCCCGGCCGAAGGCCCGGATCGCCTCCGCGATCCCCGGCACCTCGTGGTCGATCACCGCGCGGGTCGCCTCCGGCGTGCGGTCGGTGGGCGAGAGCCCGGTACCGCCGGTGGTGACGATCACGTCGTACCCGGCGTCCACTCCGGCGCGCAGGGCGGCCTCGACGGGGTCGCCGTCCGGGACGACCTGGGGGCCGTCGACGGCGAAGCCGAAGCGCCTCAGGCCCTCGGCGATCAGCGGTCCGCCCCGGTCCTCGTAGACACCGGCCGCGGCCCGGTTGGACGCCGTCACGACCAGCGCGCTGTAGGGGGAGCGCGGCGCGCCGCCGCTCGACGCATCAAGTGTCATGCCCGGCTCCAGTCGCCCGACTTGCCGCCCGTCTTCTCCTCCACGCGCACGTCCGTGATGACCGCTGTCTTGTCGACCGCCTTCACCATGTCGATCACGGTGAGCGCGGCGACCGAGACCGCGGTGAGGGCCTCCATCTCGACGCCCGTGCGGTCCGTCGTCCTCACCGTGGCGGTGATCTCCACGGCGTCGTCCGCGACCGACAGGTCCAGTTTCACACCGGAGAGGGCCAAGGGGTGGCACAGCGGGATCAGATCGGGCGTGCGCTTGGTGCCCATGATGCCCGCGATCCGCGCGGTGGCCAGCGCGTCGCCCTTGGGGACGCCTTCGCCGCGCAGCAGCTCGACCACGCGGGGCGAGACGAGGACGCGTCCGCTCGCGCGCGCGGTGCGCGCGGTGACGTCCTTGGCCGACACGTCGACCATGCGGGCGGCGCCCGCGTCGTCGATGTGCGTCAGCCGGTCCTGCCCGTCGTGCCCGCCCTGCCCGTTCTGGCGGTCCTGCCTGCTCATGCTGTGTCGCACTCCCGGTCCGGGCCCGGCACGCTGCGCCGCGCGGTCCTCCTCGTGCGCGACACGCTACCCGCAACGAGGCCTGCTCAGCCGAGCAGGATCACCTCCACCTCGGCTCCCGGCTCGACCGACTCCACGCCCTCGGGGACGACGATCAGCGCGTCGGCGTGGGCGAGGGCGGCGACCAGGTGCGAACCGGTGCCGCCGACCGGGCGCACGGTCCCCTCGGCGTGGGTGGCCCGCAGGAACTGACGGCGCCCCCGGGGCGAGGTGAGCGCCTCGTCGGCGACGAGCCTCGCGCGCGTGGTGGGCCGGTGGACGTCCTTGAGGCCCATCATGGTGCGGATCGCGGGCCGTACGAACAGTTCGAACGAGACGTACGACGACACCGGGTTGCCGGGCAGGGCCAGCAGCGGGATGTGGTCGGGGCCGATGACGCCGAACCCCTGGGGCTTGCCGGGCTGCATGGCGAGTCTGCGGAACTCGACCCCGCCGCCCCCCTGGTCCTCGTCCCCGACGTACGACAGGGCCTCCTTGACGACGTCGTACGCCCCGACGCTCACGCCGCCCGTGGTGACGACGAGGTCGGCGCGCACCAGCTGGTCCTCGACGGTCGAGCGGAGGGTCTCGGCGTCGTCGGCGACCGCGCCCACGCGGTAGGCGATCGCCCCGGCGTCCCGGGCGGCCGCGGTGAGGGCGAAGCTGTTGGAGTCGTAGATCTGGCCCTTGCCCAACTCCTCGCCGGGCTGGACGAGTTCGCTGCCGGTGGACATGACCACCACGCGCGGGCGTGGGCGCACCCGGACCGTGCCGCGGCCGATCGCGGCGAGGAGGGCGATCTGCGGCGGGCCGAGGACGGTGCCGGCGTCCAGGGCGCGGTCGCCGGCCTTCGCGTCGCTGCCCTTGGCGCGCACGTGCGCGCGTGCTCCCGCGGGCCGGTACACGCGTACGTGCCCCTCGGCCTGTTCGGGGGCGAGAGCGCGGGCCCGCATCGAGTCGACGGGTCCCTCGCCGAGCCCGCCGTCGGTCCATTCGACGGGGACGACGGTCTCCGCGCCGTGCGGCAGCGGCGCGCCGGTCATGATCCGGGCGGCCTGCCCGGGGCCGACGTGCAGCAGGCCGGGCTGCCCCGCCGCGATGTCCCCGACGACCTCCAGGACGGCGGGGAACTCATCGCTCGCGCCCTCGACGTCCGCGACCCGCACCGCGTAGCCGTCCATCGAACTGTTGTCGAACGGCGGCAGCGCCACCGGGACCGTGACGTCGTCGATCAGGACGCAGCCCTGGGCGTCGGGCAGTTGCAGCTCGATCGGTTCCAGGGGGCGGACCGTGGCGAGGACGTCGTCCAGGTGCTCGTCCACCGACCAGAGGCGGTCCTGACCGGTGGCGCGGGGCGCGGCGGTGCTCAAGTGGCTACATCTCCTCCGTGACGTAACTGCGCAGCCAGGTCCGGAAGTCCGGGCCCAGGTCTTCACGTTCGCACGCGAGTCGGACAATCGCCCGGAGGTAGTCGCTGCGGTCGCCGGTGTCATAGCGGCGGCCCTTGAAGACGACGCCGTGCACGGGGCCGCCGATCTTCTCGTCCTGGGCGAGCTGCTGGAGGGCGTCGGTGAGCTGGATCTCGCCGCCGCGGCCCGGCTCGGTCTCGCGCAGCACGCCGAACACGGCGGGGTCGAGGACGTAACGGCCGATGATCGCGTAGTTGGAGGGGGCGTCGGCCGGGTCCGGCTTCTCCACGAGGCCGCTCACCTTGACGACGTCGCCGTCGGCGGTGTGCTCGACGGCGGCGCAGCCGTAGAGGTGGATCTGCTCGGGCTCGACCTCCATGAGCGCGATGACGCTGCCGCCGTGCCGCTCCTGGACCTCGATCATCCGCTGGAGCAGCGGGTCGCGCGGGTCGATCAGGTCGTCGCCCAGGAGGACGGCGAACGGCTCCTGGCCGACGTGCGGCGCGGCGCACAGCACCGCGTGGCCGAGGCCCTTGGGGTCGCCCTGACGCACGTAGTGCATGGTCGCCAGGTCGCTGGACTCCTGGACCTTGGCGAGCCGGTGGGCGTCGCCCTTCTTCGACAGCGCAGACTCGAGTTCGTAGTTGCGGTCGAAGTGGTCCTCAAGGGGGCGCTTGTTGCGGCCTGTGACCATGAGGACGTCGTCGAGGCCGGCGGTGACGGCCTCCTCGACCACGTACTGGATCGCGGGCTTGTCGACGACCGGCAGCATCTCCTTGGGAGTGGCCTTGGTCGCCGGCAGGAACCGTGTGCCGAGGCCGGCTGCGGGGATGACAGCCTTGCTGATCCTGGGGTGCGACTGAGTCATGCCGGCCACCATATCCGGTGCCCTGGACGGGAAACCGCACCCCCGGCTGGTTCATGCTCATTTGAGCGCATTCGTAGAGTTGAGGCGGGAGTGACACATGGGGCATGCCACCGGCGGGCCGGAGTCGGACAAGCGTAGGTTGCGGCGGGAGCTCCTCGCGACGAGGAGCACGCTGACGGCGGACGGCCTGCGGGAGGCGGCCGGGGCGCTGGCCCGGCGCGCCCTGGACCTGCCGGAGCTGGCCCGGGCCGGGACGGTCGCCGCGTACGTCTCGGTGGGCTCCGAGCCCGGGACGCTCGACCTGCTGGACGCCCTGCGCGCGCGGGGCGTGCGCGTGCTTCTGCCGGTGCTGCTGCCCGACCACGACCTCGACTGGGGCGCGTACGACGGTGAGGGCTCCCTCACACGTGTGCGGCACGGCGGCAGGATGGCCCTGTTCGAGCCCTCGGGCGAGCGGCTGGGCCGTGACGCCGTCACGGATGCCGACGTGGTGCTGCTGCCGGGCCTGGCGGTCGACGGGCGCGGGATGCGGCTCGGGCGCGGCGGGGGCTCCTACGACCGTGTCCTGGCCCGTCTGGAGCGGGCCGGGGCCAGTCCCTCGCTGGTGGTGCTGCTGTACGACGGCGAGGTCGTCGCGCGGGTGCCCGAGGAACCGCACGACGCGCCGGTGCACGCCGTGGTGACGCCGTCCGGGGTGCGCCGCTTCACCTGAGCGGCGGACCGCCGGCGTGGGTGGGAACGCGAGAGGGGCGCTCCCCGCGTGCGTGCGGGGAGCGCCCCTCTCAGACGTCCTCGGGCCGGGACGGCGTCAGGGCTTGAGGACGAGGGTGTCGCTCGTGCTGCCGTCGACCGCCTTCGCCGAGTAGGCCCAGTCGAGCAGTTCGCCCTTGGCCCACTTGCCCGTCTGGTCGGTGTAGTGGGCGCTGAAGGCGTGTCCGGAGGCGCCGGTGAGGTTGATCCACTTCGACTTGTCGAGGTCGGCGAGGTTGACCACCATCCGCATCGACGGCACCCATACGACGTCGTAGCCGCCGGCGGCGTTCCAGCCCGCCGCGTTGACCGCGGCCTCGCCGCCGCTGAGCTCCCACGGGCCGCGGTTGAGCACGTACTGCAGGAAGCCGGGGCCGCTGGTGCCGAGGGTCTGGTTCTCCAGGAACAGGCGGTGCAGCCGGCCCCAGCTCCAGGTGTCGACGTCCTTGCCGAGCTTGGCGGTCAGCTCCCAGCGCGCGTCGATCATGGCGCGCTCGAACAGCTTGTCGCGGTTGTGGTCGGCGCCGGGGCGCCTGCCGTTCTCGGGGGTGGTCCACCAGTCGCTGCCGGGCTTGTCCATCAGGTGGCGCACGACCTCGAACCAGCGGTCGCCACCGTCCGGCTGGGCCTGGTCGGCGTCGCGCTGGCCGCACTCGCGGACCTTGCCGGTGGCGTCGACGGGCCCGGTGTTGTTGACCGGGTCGACCCACAGGCACTGTCCCTCGACGCGCAGTTCCTTGGGCAGCTTGTTGCCGAAGGCCAGCTTCAGGATGTTGCGCCAGACCGCGTTGAAGTAGGCCGCGGCGGCCGAGTCGGCGTCCTGGGTGTAGTCCCAGCCCTGGAGCAGGTCCTGGGCCTGGCGGACGTCCGCGTCCTTGAGGTTCAGCTTGAGCAGGGTGGGCACGAGCAGCCGCGCGATCTGGCTGTCGCTGTCCGTCTGCATCTGGCGCATGTCGTCGGTGGAGACCTTGCCGCCGCCCTCGATCTTCTGCTTGATCAGATCGCTGATGCGCTGGCTGCGGGTGCCGTAGCCCCAGTCCGTGGTGAGCGTGTAGGGGTACTTGTCCTGGTCGACGACGGCCTGGTTGGCGGTGACGATGTAGCCGCGCTCGGGGTCGAACTCGTAGGGCAGCTTGTCGAAGTCGATGTAGTCCGTCCACCGGTACTTCGGGTCCCAGCCCGGAGCGGGGACCGAACCCTTGTGGTTCTTCGCGCGCGTGGGGATCTTCCCGGGCAGCTGGTAGCCGATGTGGTTGTCGGTGTCCGCGTAGACCAGGTTCTGCGAGGGGACGTCGAAGAGCTTGGCCGCGGCGCGGAAGTCGTCCCAGCCAGCCGCCTTGTTCATGGCGAACACGGCGTCCATGGAGGTGCCCGGTTCCAGCGCGGTCCACTTCAGGGCGACGGCGTAGCCGTCCCCGCGGTCGGGTGCCTGGGTGTCGACGCCGGCCTTCTGGCCGACCTTCACCAGTTCGTTGCTGCGGTCGGACAGCAGGGGCATGCCGTCCGCGGTCTGCCGGACGACGATCTTCTTGCCGGCGCCGCCGGCGACCTGGATGGTCTCCTCGCGCGTGGTGAACGGCTTCACCTTGCCGTCGTAGAGGTAGCCGTCGCCGGTGAGCTTCTCCAGGTAGAGGTCGGTGACGTCGACCCCGGAGTTGGTCATGCCCCAGCTGATCTTCTGGTTGTGCCCGATGATCACACCGGGCATTCCGGCGAAGGTGTAGCCCGAGACGTCGTACTGGCAGGTGCTGGAGACGGCGCGGCAGTGCAGGCCCATCTGGTACCAGACGGAGGGCAGCGAGGCCGACAGGTGCGGGTCGTTGGCGAGCAGGGGCTTGCCGGTGATGGTGTGCGACCCGGCGACGACCCAGGAGTTGGAGCCGATGCCGTTGCCGTTCACGCCGACGGCGGTGGGCAGGTCGTCGAGCACGCCGTACAGGCCGCCGAGCTGGCTCTGCAGCGCGGAGCTCTCGGTGCCGGCGCCCGAGCCGGTGCCGGTGCCTGAACCGCTGCCTGAGCCGCTGCCGCCCGATCCGGTGCCGCTGGAGCCGCTCGACGAGGTGCCGGAGCCGCTGGAGTCGCTGGACGATCCGCCGTCCTTCTCGAACGCCCCGGTCGACTCGTCGTACCCGCCCTCCTGGACGATCGCCTGGTTGCGGTCGTAGGGGTAGCCCGGGTACAGGTCGGCGATCTGCTGGGGGCCGAGGCGGCTGGTCATCAGCGCGCGGTCGATCTCGTCCTGCATGTTGCCGCGCAGGTCCCAGGCCATCGCCTTCAGCCAGGCGAGGGAGTCGACGGGCGTCCACTCCGCGGGCTTGTAGTCGTTGGTGAACCCGAGGGCGGCGTACTCCAGCGAGATGTCCTCGCCGTCCTTGCCCTTCAGGTACGCGTTGACGCCCTTGGCATACGCCTGGAGGTTCTTCTTGGTGGCCGCCGACAGCTTGGTGTCGTACTCCTTCTTGGCGACGCGGTCCCAGCCCAGGGTGCGCAGGAACTCGTCGTTGTCCACCTGGCTCTTGCCGAACATCTCCGACAGGCGCCCGGAGGTCATGTGCCGGCGGACGTCCATCTCGTAGAAGCGGTCCTGCGCCTGGACGTAGCCCTGCGCCATGAACAGGTCCTGGTCGGAGGAGGCGTAGATCTGCGGGATGCCGTAGCCGTCGCGCTTCACGTCGACCGGGCCGGACAGGCCCTCCAGCGTGGCCGACCCCTCGGTCTGCGGGAAGGAGGCCCGCACGGTGCTGATCGACCAGTAGGCGCCGTAGGCGATGCCGCCGATGATGGCCAGCACCAGTACAAGCACGATAAGACGGGCTTTGCGCCCCTTCTTCCTGCCGGACTTGCCGGGCTTGTCACCCGTTGTGGCGGTGGTGTTGGGGGGCATCGCTGTCCTTGCTGTCCTAACGCGAGCGGCAGGGCTGGCTGTCCTTTTGAATGAGCGCTGGAGCAACCATAGGCGCAGGGGTCCGCGGCACTTGACGCGGAGTCGGCAACCAGCCCGGAAGGACGTTCGATCCTGCCCGAGCGAACGTCAAGAAATCGTCAAGAGTTAGGTAAGGTAATGAAGTAGTTGGACGCGTGGCACGTCGCCCTCGTGTCCCATGTACGTGTGCACCCGCGCGCGCGTCGCGTGCGCCAGGAAAGGGAACCGCCGCTGACTGTCCACCACCTCAACCAGCTCCTGCTCGTCTGCTCGCTCGTCCTGCTCGTCGCCGTCGCAGCGGTCCGGATCTCCTCGCGCAGCGGGCTCCCCAGCCTGCTCGTGTACCTGGGCATCGGCGTCCTCATGGGCCAGGACGGCATCGGCGACATCCAGTTCGACAACGCCGAGCTCACCCAGGTCATCGGCTACGCGGCCCTGGTCGTGATCCTGGCCGAGGGCGGCCTCGGCACGAAGTGGAACGAGATCAGACCGGTCCTTCCGGCCGCCACCGCGCTGGCCCTGGGCGGCGTCGCGGTGAGCGTCGGCGTGACGGCGGCGGGCGCGCACTACCTGGTCGGGCTGGAATGGCGGCAGGCGCTCATCATCGGGGCGGTGGTGTCCTCGACCGACGCGGCGGCGGTGTTCTCAGTGCTGCGCAAGATCCCCCTGCCCGCGCGCGTGGCGGGCACGATGGAGGCCGAGTCCGGCTTCAACGACGCACCCGTGGTCATCCTGGTCGTCGCCTTCTCCACCGCGGGGCCCATCGAGCACTGGTACGTGCTGATCGGCGAGATACTCCTGGAGCTGGCCATCGGCGCCGCCATCGGCATCGCGGTGGGCTTCCTGGGCTCCTGGGGACTGCGGCACGTCGCCCTGCCCGCCTCCGGCCTCTACCCGATCGCCGTCATGGCCATCGCCGTCATGGCCTACGCGGCGGGCGCCATCGCGCACGGCAGCGGCTTCCTCGCCGTCTACCTCGCCGCGATGGTCATGGGCAACGCCAAGCTGCCGCACTGGCCGGCCACGCGCGGGTTCGCCGACGGGCTCGGCTGGATCGCCCAGATCGGCATGTTCGTCCTGCTCGGCCTGCTGGTCACCCCGCACGAGCTGGGCGACGACGTGGTGCCCGCGCTCGTCATCGGCCTGGTGCTGACCATGGTGGCCCGCCCGCTCGGCGTCGTGGTCTGTCTGACGCCGTTCCGGGTGCCCTGGCAGGAGCAGGTGCTGATGTCCTGGGCGGGACTGCGCGGCGCGGTGCCCATCATCCTGGCGACGATCCCGATGGTGCAGGGCGTGGAGGCCAGCCGGCGCATCTTCAACATCGTCTTCGTGCTGGTCGTCGTCTACACCCTGGTGCAGGGGCCGACGCTGCCGTGGCTGGCCCGCACGCTGCGCCTCGGCCAGGGCGCCGAGGCCGCCGACCTCGGCGTCGAGTCGGCGCCCCTGGAGCGGCTGCGCGGCCATCTGCTGTCCGTCGCCATCCCCGAGGGCTCCAAGATGCACGGCGTCGAGGTGCACGAGCTGCGGCTGCCCTCGGGGGCCGCCGTCACCCTCGTCGTGCGCGACGGGACGTCCTTCGTGCCGCTGCCGACGACGGTCCTGCGACGTGGCGACGAACTCCTCGTCGTCGCCACCGACCCGGTCCGGGACGCCGCCGAGCGCCGGCTGCGCGCCGTGGGCCGCGGCGGCAAGCTGGCCGGCTGGCTGGGCACCGACGGCGGCGCGGAAGGCGACGGACGGGACGCGCGGCGCAGGCGTTAACGGCCGGTTTCAGTACGTTCACACCGCTCCGGATCGAAAGGCGGAGGCGGTCAAGGTGCTCACTTTCACAGGCCGTACGACAGGTGATCCCTGTATCATGAAGGCGCACCTTGATCGAACCAACTCTGCCTGACGCAGAGCTGGCGCGACCGTATGGCGGCCGGGACGCCCTCCGCAGTGAGCGCCGGTATCTACCGCGTACGCGCAAGAGGACAGCTCTCGGCGCCCCGCAGCTCCACCGGGTCGCGCTACCAGGCGGCAGAAAGGCACGGGCCGTGGCATCCACGGTCACCTCAGAGCCGTCGAAGGACTCGTCGGCCGCCCCCCGCCCCGGATACGGGTCACTGCTGCGCACCCGCGGCGCATGGACGTTCCTGCTGCCGGGCTTCGCGGCGCGCCAGCCCTTCGCGATGCTCACCCTGTCCATCGTGCTGCTCGTGCAGCACACCACCGGCTCCTACGGCGCCGCCGGCGCCGCCGCGGCCGTCACCGGCGTCTCCATGGCCCTCTTCGCGCCCTACAGCGGACGCCTCGCCGACCGCCACGGCCAGCGCGCGGTCCTCGTCCCCGGAGTGATCCTGCACGCCGTGGCCGCCCTGACGCTCACGGCGCTCGCCCTGGCCGACGCGCCCCTGTGGGCGCTGTTCGCGGCGGCCGTGCCCACCGGCGCGTCGGTCCCGCAGGTCGGGCCCATGGTGCGGGCCCGCTGGGGCGTGAAGCTGAAGGGCTCGCCCCTGATGAGCACCGCGGCGGCCTTCGAGTCCGTCACGGACGAGCTGACCTTCGTCGTCGGCCCGCTGCTGGCCACCGCGCTGTGCACCGCCGTGAACCCGGCCGCCGGCCTCGTCACCGAGGCCTCGCTGACCCTGGTGGGCGGACTGCTGTTCGCCGCGCAGAAGAGCACCCAGCCGTCCGTCGCCGACGGCGGCCACGCGCGCGTGAAGCACGCCTCCGCCCTGAGCGTCCCCGGCGTGCGCGTGCTGATCGCGACCTTCCTGGGGATCGGGTCCGTCTTCGGCGGCATGCAGGTGTCGCTGGCCGCGTACTCCGAGTCGATCGGCGAGCCCGGCCTGAACGGCGTCCTGTACGGCACGTTCGCCGCCGGCAACATGCTCTCCGGCCTGGTCTGCGGCGCCATCGCCTGGAAGGCCGCCCCGCAGCACCGCCTCGTCGTCGCGTACACGGCGCTGGCGCTGACGGCCTCCGGCCTGTGGGCCGCGCACTCGGTGCTCGTGCTGGCCGGACTCGGCCTCCTGGTCGGCATGTGCATCGCGCCCGCACTGATCACCGGCTACACGCTGGTCGACGGCCTGGTGCCGGCCGGGGCCCGCACCGAGGCGTTCACCTGGTTGACGGGTGCGGTGGCGCTGGGCCAGGCGGCGGCGGTCACGGTCGCCGGCCAGCTGGAGGACCGGCTCCGCACGGGCGCCGGGTTCCTGGTGCCACTGGGCGGCACGCTGCTGGCCCTCGCGGTCCTGCTGGCGCTGCGGTCACGGCTGGTGGGGAGTCTGCGCGAGCGGACGGTCGCACGTGGCGTGGGTCACCGCGTGCCGGTGACAGTGGACTGATCCCCGGGAATGCGTCACTATGGACAGTCGTTAGCACTCATCGAGTGAGAGTGCCAGGAGGAAGACAGTGCCGACCTACCAGTACCAGTGCACCGAGTGCGGCGAGGGCCTCGAGGCGGTGCAGAAGTTCACCGATGACGCCTTGACCGAGTGCCCCAGCTGCGGTGGCCGCCTCAAGAAGGTGTTCTCCGCCGTCGGCATCGTCTTCAAGGGCTCCGGCTTCTACCGCAACGACAGCCGCGGCTCCTCGTCGAGCAGCTCCCCGGCGGCGTCCAAGTCGTCGGCGTCTTCGGACTCGTCGTCGTCATCGGTGACGTCATCGGACTCGAAGTCGTCCGGCGCGAGCACGTCCGCCGGATCCTCCGCCGCCTGAGGACCCTCACGGCCCGCTTCCAGGACCCTGTCGTCGCACGACGACGACAGGGTCTTCGGCGTCCGCTGAGACGGTGGGGCCGGGGCGGGGACGTCGGCTGACAGCGGGCACCGGAGCGGGGTACGTCAGCTGACAGGTCGGGGCCCCGGAGCGGGGACGGCCGGTGTTCGATTCCGGCTAGTGTGCTGGTCATGGCGAACGCAGAGATCGGCGTGATCGGCGGTTCGGGTTTCTACTCGTTCCTCGACGACGTGACCGAGATTCAGGTGGACACCCCCTACGGGCCGCCCAGCGACTCCCTCTTCCTCGGCGAGATCGCCGGCCGGCGGGTCGCCTTCCTGCCCCGGCACGGACGCGGCCACCATCTGCCGCCCCACCGGATCAACTACCGGGCGAACCTGTGGGCACTGCGCTCGGTCGGCGCGCGCCAGATCCTCGGGCCGTGCGCCGTGGGCGGTCTGCGTCCCGAGTACGGGCCCGGCACGCTGCTGGTGCCGGACCAGCTGGTCGACCGTACGAAGTCCCGGGCGGGAACCTACTTCGACGGGCTGCCGCTGCCGGGCGGCGCGGTCCCCAACGTGGTGCACGTGTCGCTGGCCGACCCCTACTGCCCCGCCGGGCGCGCGGAGGCGCTGAAGGCCGCGCGCGGCCGGGAGTGGGAGCCGGTGGACGGCGGGACGCTCGTCGTGATCGAGGGACCGCGCTTCTCGACCCGCGCCGAATCGCTCTGGCACCAGGCCCAGGGCTGGTCGGTGGTCGGCATGACGGGCCACCCCGAAGCGGCGCTCGCCCGTGAACTGGAGCTCTGCTACACGTCGTTGAACTTGGTCACCGACCTGGACGCGGGCGCGGAGAGCGGCGAGGGGGTCTCGCACGAGGAGGTTCTCCAGGTGTTCGCGGCGAACGTGGACCGGCTGCGGGGCGTGCTGTTCGACGCGGTGGCGGCGCTGCCGGCCGACAGCGAGCGGGACTGTCTGTGCACGACTGCGCTGGGCGGGATGGATCCGGGGTTCGAGCTGCCGTAGGTCCGTGCGGGAGTTCTCGCGCGGGGTGCGGGGGTTTGCGCACGGGGTGCGGGGGTTTCCGCACGGGGTGCGGGGGTTTCCGCACGGGGTGCGGGGGTTTGCGCACGGGGTGCGGGGGTTTGCGCACGGGGTGCGGGGGTTTGCGCACAGGGTGAGGAAGCGGAAGTCACCGTTCGGGTGAGGGAGTTATCCACAACCTCTCGGTCGTCCACGGGCTTCGGCGGGTGGCGGTGCGATGGCCGATCGTGGTCTCGCAGGCCGATTCCTCGTCGCTGGTGGTGATCCCGTGTTCTTCGCTCCTTCTCTCCCCGTGTCCGGAACTCCGTGCGCGTCTCCGTCCGCCCCAGGCGCGCTTCCGCCGGGTCCGGAGGCTCCCGCGCCGTGCGGGGTGCCGCCGTTCCCTCCCGTTCGGGTACGCGGCGGGCGGTATCAGGCGCGCCGGCTGGCGCGCGGCCGCAGGCGGGCACTGGCGCTGGGGCTGGCGGTCACCGCGGCCGCGCTGGTGGCGGCGGGGCCGGGTGACGCCGAGGGCGCCCGCGGGCATCCCCACGACAGCCCGAGCGTCGGCGCCCTCACGCCGACCGGCGAACCGGTACGCCGTCCACCTCCCGCCAAGACGGTCGCGGCGCCGGTGCGGATCGCCGACGCGGCGACGGTACGGCTGCTGCGACCCGGCGACCGGGTCGACGTCATCGCCGCCGAGGAGACGGCGGGAGGCGGCCGGGCTTGGGTGGTGGCCCGCCGGGCGCGGGTGACGAAGGTGCCGGAACTCCTGGAGGGGCCGGCCGACGACGGTGCGCTCGTCGTGCTGGCGGTGCCGCGGACCACGGCGGTTCGCCTGGCGGGCGCGAGCACGACGGCGCGGCTGGCGGTGACTCTGTGGTGAGGCTTGTGGTGCGTTTTGTGCGCGGTTCGGTGTCGGAGGCCTCGCCGGCCACCCCGGGCTGGACACGCCCGCCTCGCCCTGACGTAGGTTGCGGAGCTGTTCGTTCCACGACCTGTGCAGACGAGGAGTGTCCCCGAGGTGAGCGAGAACAAAAAGGAGCCGAGCGTCCTGCAAGGCTTCAAGGCCTTCCTGATGCGCGGGAACGTCGTCGATCTGGCTGTCGCGGTGGTGATCGGCGCGGCCTTCACGAACATCGTCAACTCGGTGGTGAAGGGCATAATCAACCCGCTGGTCGGAGCGATCGGCACCCAGAACCTCGACCACTACAGCTCGTGCCTGAGCGCGAGCTGCGAGGGCGAGGAGGGCATCCAGATCCTCTGGGGCTCGGTCCTCGGAGCGACGCTCAGCTTCGTGATCACCGCGGCGGTGGTCTACTTCCTGATGGTGCTGCCCATGGCCAAGTACCTGGCGCGGATGGAAGCCCGCAGGAAGGCGAAGGAGAGCACCCGCGAGGTCATCGAGGTGACCGAGCTGGAGGTCCTCAAGGAGATCCGCGACGCGCTGGTCGCCCAGCAGCAGCAAGGCGGGCAGCAGGGCCACGGTTACGGCGGGCGCTGATCCGGCGGGGCGGCGGCCCCGGGATCGCGGCGGCGGGCCTGGACGGCGTCGCCTCGCGTCCGGCGCCGGTGCTTGTTCAGAGGTGGTGGGGCGGCTTCTCGTCGAGGAAGCGCCTGAGGTCGGCCGCGCTGTCGCCGCCGGCGCCCGGGCGCTCGCCCCACCCGCGGTCCGTGTCGTCCGAGGACTGCTGGTCCAGCGGGTCGTCGAAGATCAGCGCGGGCTTGGGCTGCTCGCACGGCTCAGGGGCCGAGGGGGTGGTCATAGGTCCAGGGTACGGCCCGGTACCGGGCCGGCCGTGCCGTCATCGACCGGCCGAAGCGGGAGCCGAGGTCGCAGCCGAGGCAGGATCCGGAGCCCCGTCCGGAGCCACCGGGGGAGCCGGAGCCGCTCCCGCAGCCGCAGCCGCAGCCGCAGCCGGAGCCGGAGTGGCAACGGCAACCGCGTCCCCAACCCCAGCCCCAGCCGCCCGCCACGATCCCGGCGACGGTGTGCGTACACCCGCCCGCGGAGGCGGACGCGCGAGACTGGCCGGCATGACAGTTGACGCTCTGACGGATGTCGCCGGTGTGCGGGTGGGCCATGCCACGCGGGCCGGTGGGGGTTGGCTCACCGGTGTGACGGTCGTCCTCGCGCCGGAGGGCGGGGCCGTGGCCGCCGTGGACGTGCGCGGCGGTGGTCCGGGCACGAAGGAGACCGACGCCCTGGATCCGCGCAACCTGGTGCAGCGGGTGGAGGCAGTCGTCCTGACCGGCGGCAGCGCCTACGGGCTCGACGCGGCGTCCGGGGTGATGGCCTGGCTGGAGGAGCACGGGCGCGGGGTGTCCGTCGGTCCGGAGCCCACCCACGTGGTGCCGGTGGTGCCCGCCGCCTGCGTCTTCGATCTGGGGCGCGGCGGTGACTTCCGGGCCCGTCCGGACGCGGCCGCCGGCCGGGCGGCGGTCGAAGCGGCCGCGGCGACCGGGCCGGGCGCGGCGGTGCCGCAGGGCTGCGTGGGCGCGGGGACCGGTGCGGTGGTCGGACCGTTGAAGGGTGGGGTCGGCTGCGCGAGCGTGGTTCTCGGCTCGGGGATCACGGTGGCCGCGCTGGTGGTGGTCAACGCGGTGGGCTCAGTGCTGGATCCGGAGACGGGGGTGTTGTACGGGGAGTTCTTCCAGGGGCGGGTGGAGTATCCGCGGGACGGTGTGCGGGAGGCGGCGCGCCGGCGCCTGGCCGAGTCGGCGGCGCGCAACGCTCCGCCGCCGCTGAACACGACGCTGGCCGTGGTCGCCACCGACGCGGACCTGACGAAGGCGCAGGCGCAGAAGCTGGCAGGTACGGCGCACGACGGCATCGCGCGGGCGGTGCGGCCGGTGCATCTGCTCAACGACGGGGACACCGTGTTCACGCTGGCGACGGGGGCGCGTCCGCTCACCGCGGGGGGCCCGTCCGCCGCCGGGGATCCGCTCGCGCTGAACGAGCTGCTCGCGGCGGGCGCGGACATGGTGACGCGCGCGATCGTGCGGGCGGTGCGGGCAGCCGAGCCGGTGGAGGGAGCGGGCGGGGCGTGGCCGTCGTACACGGAGCTGTACGGCGGCGACGACGGTCACGACGGCTGAAGGATCCGTCCAACACGCCCTGTACGAAAGGCGATTGTCCCGGTTCTGTCACGCGACGGCGTCAACGGCGTCCGGCGGGGAACCCCGTCGGCCGCCGGGGTCCTCTACTCCCCCGTAAGGGAGCGGATCTCGCACATCGCATGAAGCTGGAGCAGCCCGTGACAACGCCGGACATAGCAGCGCGGCGCGTACTGGGGGCGTGTGCCGCCCTCGTGGTCGGCGCCCTGACCCTCACCGCTTGCGGTGGCAGCGCCAAGGCCGACAACGACGGCGCGGGGGGCAGGGGCGGCAAGGACTCCGCCAGGACGGCGACCGCGAAGATAGCAATCTCGGCCGCGGACGGCTCGACGGGCGCGTCGATCAACTCGACGGGGGTGACGGTGAGCGGCGGGGAACTCACCACCGTGAAGATGACGGTGGCGGGGTCGGGGAAGGCGGTCGAGGGTTCGCTGGCGGCCGACGGCAGGAGCTGGAAGCCGAAGGAGCAGTTGGAGCGCGGGACGAAGTACGAGATAGCGGCGACCGCGAAGGACGCGAACGGCCGGACGGTGACCGCCGGTTCGTCCTTCACCACGGTCACCCCGGCCGGCAGCTTCATCGGGACGTACACGCCGGACGGCGGGTCGACGGTCGGCGTGGGAATGCCGGTGTCGTTCACGTTCGACAAGACGATCACCGACAAGAAGGCCGTGCAGTCCCACATCACGGTGACCTCCAGCAGCGGGCAGAAGGTGGTCGGGCACTGGTTCGGGTCGCGGCGGCTCGACTTCCGGCCGCAGGAGTACTGGAAGGCCGGCTCCAAGGTCACCATGAAGATCGATCTGGACGGGGTGCAGGGCGCGAACGGCGTCCGCGGGGTGCAGAAGAAGACGGTCAGCTTCACCGTCGGGCGTTCCCAGGTGTCCACGGTGGACGTGAACACGCAGACGATGACGGTCGTGCGGGACGGGAAGACGCTGAAGTCGGTGCCGGTGTCGACGGGCAGCGCGGAGTTCACCACGTACAACGGGCAGATGGTGATCTCGGAGAAGTTCACTCAGCTCCACATGGACAGCAGGACGGTCGACCTCGCCAACGCCTACGACATCCCGGACGTGCCGCACGCGATGCGGCTGACCACGTCGGGCACGTTCGTCCACGGGAACTACTGGTACAAGGGTGAGCCGCCGTTCGGCCGGGTGGGCACCAGCCACGGCTGCGTGGGACTGAGGGACGTGCGGGGCGCGCAGGGCGACACACCTGCCAAGTGGTTCTACGACAACTCGATCGTCGGGGACGTGCTGATCGTCGAGAACTCCCCCGACAAGCCGGTGGCCCCGGACAACGGGCTGAACGGCTGGAACATGGAGTGGAGCGAGTGGACGGCCGGCAGCGCGGTCTGACACGGCGAGGCGCGGGCCGCGCGCCCGGGCCGCGCGCGCATGAGGCCGTACGCATGGGGCCGCGCGCATGGTGTTGCGCGCCGGGCCGCGCGCCCGGGCCACCGGGCGGCGCGGGCGGTCGTTCCGGTAGAAGGGGGCGCTGACCGGCGGTTTCTGACGCATCGTCGGGCCGGGCGGGAACATCTCGCGCGGCCCCGACGTTTTCCCGACGGACGTTTTCTCGGTTCCTGGACATGATGTCCGGCCGAGGGGCTACGGTATGCACCCACAAGGTGACATGCAGCGACGCCGGGAGAGACCTTGAGCGTTCCGTACGAGACGGAAGCGCACGGACCAGCAGAGTCGCCCGAGACTCCGGAGGAGCATCTCGCGCGGCTCCTCGGCCGTGCCCTGAACTCGTTCGAGCTGCCCGACGACACGATCAGGCGGCTCGACTGCGCACTGGCGCATGACAGCTCGCTGCACTCCGCGCACCACAGCGCGGGGCTGCACCGCGAGACGTACCGGCACACCTGGCTGCTGGCCGACGGCTGTGCGCTCACGCTGTGGGAGCTCGTGCACAACCCCCAGCCGGGCAGCGAGCCGCAGCACGAGGTGTATGTGGACGAGGAGGAGCTGCGCGCCGCCACCGCCCGGCTGCCGCTGCCGCCGGACACGCCGGACTTCGAGCTGCCGGTGCTGGTGCAGCTGGCTCCGATTCCCGCGCCGCGGCACGTGTACGTGCCGGACGACTCGGCGGACCACGCGCGCCGGCTGCTGCGCCGCGCGGAGAACGCCGACCGGCCCGGCCCGGACACGGCGACGCTGCTGACGACCGCGTTCGCGCACCAGATCACGCAGGCGTTCGGCCGCCCGTGCCGCGCCGGGCGCATCGGCCTGGGCTTCGCGCTGTACGAGCACGCGTTCCTGCTGCGCGACGGCCAGGAGATCTCTCTGTGGGAGGTCGAGCACACGGCGACGCCCGACGGGCGGCACATGTGCGAGGTGTATCCGTCGGAGGCGGCGGCCCGTGAGGCGATGGAGCGGCGGGCGGCGCGGGTGTCCTGAGCGCCGCCCCCGTGAGCCGGCCGCCCGGCGGCCGGCTCAGCCGTCGGCGTCGGTGAGCCGTCGTACCAGGTCTGCGAAGGCGGCCTGTTCGGCCCGGGTCAGTTCGGCGGGCTCCAGGTGGGGGCGTTCCTGGCGCTGGCGCGGCAGGCCCGGGAGCGAGGGAAGGTCCTGCGGCGTGGCGGGGTCCACCGGGCGTGCGGCCGCGCCGCGGCGCCACCCTTCGGAGTTGAGGCGCAGACTGTCCGCCCTGGAGTTGCGCACGCGTCGGGTGCGCCCGTCGGGGCGGCCGGGTCGCGCGCGCTCCCCTGAGCGCCGCACCCGCCGTCCTCCCGTCCCGCCGCCGCTCCAGCCCGTCGGATCGCTTCCCGTCGCGTGTTCGCCCGTACTCGCGCGGTCGCTCGCGCCCGTGCGGCCGACGCCGTCCCTGCGGTCGCCTCTGCTCGTCCCGTTCGTCGCGGCGGAGCCTCGTGCGGCCGGGCCGGGGCGGCCTCGGCGCAGGAGGCGGAAGAGGACGCACAGCCAGGCGGCGAGGGCGAGGGCCAGGGCGGCCGCGCTCGCCGTCTGGTGGATCGAGAGGGCCTCAGGCATGCGCACAGTACACAGCAAGATCCGGGATTCGGTATCGAATCGTGATGCATCTCGCAGGCGGTGCGGGGGACGCCGTGCGCGCCGGTGGTCGCACGGAAGCGGCCGGTCGCGGCCCTCCCTCGTGGGGCGGGCCGCGACCGGCCGTTCGTGTCAGCCGAGTGGCCGCTGCCGCTCGCCGTGGCTCACGCCGCGACCGGCTGCTTCTCCTGCGTGGCCGAGGTGGCCGCGCCGACACCCTGACCTGCGACGGAGGCGTCGGGGGCCGTCTTGCGCAGGCCCTTGAGGACGATGACCAGTGCGGTCGTGACGCACACGCCGGCGGCGATGGCGACCAGGTAGAGGACCGCGTTGCCGATCAGCGGGACCACGAAGATGCCGCCGTGCGGGGCGCGCAGCGTCGCACCGAAGGCCATCGACAGGGCGCCGGTCACCGCGCCGCCCGCCATCGAGGCCGGGATGACGCGCAGCGGGTCGGCCGCGGCGAACGGGATCGCGCCCTCGGAGATGAAGGAGGCGCCGAGGACCCAGGCGGCCTTGCCGTTCTCGCGCTCGGTCGGGGTGAAGAGCTTGCCGCGCACGGTGGTGGCCAGGGCCATCGCCAGCGGCGGGACCATGCCGGCCGCCATGACCGCAGCCATGATCTTCATCGCCGAGCCGCTGGGGTCCTGGACGGCGATGCCGGCCGTGGCGAAGGCGTACGCGACCTTGTTGACGGGGCCGCCGAGGTCGAAGCACATCATCAGGCCGAGCAGGATGCCGAGCAGGATGGCGTTGGAGCCGGACAGTCCGGCGAGCCAGTCCGTCATGGCCTTCTGAGCCCCGGCGATGGGCTTGCCGACCACGACGAACATCAGGAATCCGACGATCATCGAGGAGATCAGCGGGATCACCACCACCGGCATGATGCCGCGCAGCACCGGCGGGATCTTGATCCGCTGGATGCCGAGGACCACGCCACCGGCCAGCAGACCGGCGACCAGGCCGCCGAGGAAGCCCGCGGCGATGGTGGAGGAGATCATTCCGCCGACGAAGCCGGGCACGAGACCGGGCCGGTCCGCCATGCCGTACGCGATGTATCCGGCGAGGACGGGGATGAGGAAGCCGAAAGCGACGCCGCCGATCTGGAACATCAGGGCGGCCCAGCTGTCGACCTGGGTCCAGGAGAAGTGTTCCGTGACCGCGGGCGCCTTGCTGATCTCCCAGCCGCCGATCGCGAACCCGAGGGCGATCAGCAGACCGCCCGCGGCGACGAACGGGACCATGTAACTGACGCCCGTCATCAGCCACTTGCGGAGCTTGGTGCCGTAGCCGTCGCCGGCCTCCCCGGCCCGCTCGACCGGCGTGCCGCCGCCGGCGGAGGCGCTGACCTCGCCGCGCTCGGCCTTGCCGCGGACCTCGGAGATCAGTTCGGCCGGGCGGTTGATGCCCGCCTTCACACCGACGTCCACGGTGGGCTTGCCGGCGAAACGATCCTTCTCGCGTACGGGCACGTCGTGGGCGAAGATCACGCCGTCCGCGGCGGCGATGACGGCCGGGTCGAGCCGGGTGAAGCCGGCCGAGCCCTGCGTCTCGACGACCAGCTCGACGCCCGCCTCACGGCCGGCGTTCTCCAGCGACTCGGCCGCCATGTAGGTGTGCGCGATGCCGGTGGGACAGGAGGTGACGGCGACGACGCGGAAGGGGCGTTCGGCGGGGGTCTCGCCGGGGGTGCCGCTCGGAGCCGGCGTGGGCGTGGTGCTGCCCGCCGTGGCGTCGGCGGAGGCCGCCGCCGACGCCACGGCGGCGTCCTGGGTGTGCTCACCGGCGCTGCCGGTGGCGTCGGTCGCGGTGTCCGTGTCCGCCGCGGTGTCCGTGCCGGCCGCCGGCTCTTCGCCGCGGATCAGCGCGGCGGCGGCGCCCGCGTCCCGCACCGACCGCAGTGCGGAGGTGAAGTCGGCGTTCATCAGCTGACGGGCCAGGGAGGACAGGATCGTCAGATGGGCGTCGTCGGCGCCGGCCGGGGCGGCGATCAGGAAGATCAGGTCGGCGGGGCCGTCGGGCGCGCCGAAGTCGATGCCGTCGGCGGCGCGCCCGAAGGCGAGCGTCGGCTCGGTGACGTGGACGCTGCGGCAGTGCGGGATGCCGATGCCGCCGTCGAGGCCGGTCGGCATCTGCGCCTCGCGGGCGGCGACGTCGGCGAGGAAGCCGTCGAGGTCGGTCACCCGGCCCTTGGCCACCATGCGCTCGGCGAGGGATCGCGCCGCCGCTTCCTTGGTATCGGCGGACAGGTCGAGGTCGACCAGGTCCGCGGTGATCATGTCACTCATCGCGGGCTCCTTCGCACGCGTATCGCCCGGAGCGTGGGGTGGGCGGGGGTGGGGACGGGGACGGAGATGGGGGAGGGGGAGGAGCAGGGGGCGGTGGAGGCGGGGCGGGGAACCCCTCGCCCCGGCGGTGTCACACGGCGGCTCAGGTCGCCTCGCGACCCGTTGCCCTGCTGCCCGCCAGGAGCGGCGAGTAACACATCCGCTCGCCACCCCTGCCCGGGGCGTGCGACGAGGGGCGCGGCCGTGCTCTGCGGTGCGGTCATGACACCGGCTCCTTCAGTTCGCGGTCCGTCGGGAGTTCCGCCGTGACCGTCACCGCCGCCGGGTCCAGATCGGCCGGGGTCGGCATCACGCTGCCGGGAAGCTGGACCGCGGCCGCGCCGTGCGCGACGGCGGAGGCGAGGGCCTGCGGGCCACTGCCGCCGGCGATGAGGAAGCCGGCGAGCGAGGAGTCGCCGGCGCCCACGTTGCTGCGTACGACGTCCACTCGCGCGGAGGCGAACCAGGCGCCCCCGTCCTCGACCAGCAGCTGCCCGTCGGCGCCCAGGCTGGCGAGCACCGCGCGCGCCCCCATCTGCCGCAGTTCCTCCGCCGCCTTCACGGCGTCGCCCACCGTCGCCAGCGGCCGCCCGACGGCCTCCGCGAGCTCCTCGGCGTTCGGCTTCACCACGTCGGGCCGCTCGCGCAGCGCCTCCAGGAGGGCGCGCCCTGAGGTGTCCAGCGCGATCCGCGCTCCCCCGGCGTGCGCCCGCGCGACGACATCGGCGTACCACGACGGCGCGAGGCCCCGGGGAAGGCTGCCGCAGCAGGCGATCCAGTCGGCGTCGCGCGACTGCTCGCGCACGGTCTCCAGGAGCAGTTCCTGCTCGGCGGCGCTCAGCTCGGGGCCGGGCGCGTTGATCTTCGTGAGCACCCCGTCGGACTCGGCGAGCGCGATGTTGGAGCGGGTGGCCCCGGCGACCGGCACCGGTGCGACCTCGATGCCCTGCGCGTCGAGCAGGTCGGCGACAAGTGCGCCCGGCGCGCCGCCCAGGGGGAGGACGGCGACCGTGCGCCGTCCGGCGGCGGTCACGGCGCGCGAGACGTTGACGCCCTTGCCGCCGGGGTCCATGCGTTCGCCGGTGGCGCGGATGACCTCGCCGCGCTCCAGCGACGGGACCTCGTACGTACGGTCGAGGGACGGGTTGGGGGTGACGGTGAGGATCATGCGCGCACTACTTCCGTGCCGCCGCGCTCGATGGCGGCGGCGTCGTCGGGGCTCAGCCCGCTGTCGGTGATCAGCAGGTCCACATCGCTCAGGTCACCGAAGCGCGCGAAGTGCTCCTGGCCGTGCTTGGCGGAGTCGGCCAGCAGCACCACCCGGCGGGCCGCCGCCATCGCCGCGCTCTTGACGGCGGCCTCGGCGAGGTCGGGCGTGGTCAGACCGTGCTCGGCGGAGAAGCCGTTGGCGGCCACGAACAGGACGTCGGCGCGGATCTCGCCGTACGCGCGCAGCGCCCAGGCGTCCACGGCTGCGCGCGTACGGTGCCGTACGCGCCCCCCGACCAGGTGGAGCTGCATGCCCGGGTGGTCCGCGAGGCGGGCGGCGATGGGCAGGGAGTGCGTGACGGCGACGAGCGAGGCCTCCAGGGGGAGGGCGGCGGCCAGGCGGGCGATCGTCGTACCGGCGTCGAGGATCACCGTGCCCTCGGACGGCAGCTCGGACAGGGCCGCCTTGGCGATGCGGTCCTTCTCGTCGGCGGAGGTGCTCTCGCGCTCCGCGAGGTCCGGCTCGAAGTCGAGGCGTCCGACGGGTATGGCGCCGCCGTGGACGCGGCGGACGAGGCCGGCGCGGTCGAGGGCCTTCAGATCGCGGCGGATGGTCTCCGCGGTGACCTGGAACTCCTCGGCGAGCGACACGACGTCCACACGGCCGCCGTCACGGGCGAGCCGCAGGATCGCCTGCTGACGCTCCGGTGCGTACATGTCCGCTTCGCCTCCGAGTCGTGCCCGAACGTGTGGTTTCTACAGGGAGGCTACGCCCGGTTTTCCGGAAAGTAAACAGGTTCGGACCTGAATCGGGCATGAACGGACTTCGCGCGGTCGCCGTCGCAAGGTTGGGCACACGCCGAAGGGCCCGGCGTCCATCGCCGGGCCCTTCCTCGGAGACCTCGTTCTCGGGACCTCGCTCTCGGGACCTCGTCCCCGCGGCCTCGTTCAGCCGACGAGTTCGGACGCCGTCTTCTGCCCGGGCAGTTTCCTCGCGTCGGCAGGCTCCCCGGCCGCCTCCTCCTCGGCGCCCTCTCCCCCGGCCGCCGCGTCCGCGCCTTCCACGTGCTGCGCGGGCCGCTTCGGCAGGGCGAACATCAGCAGGAAGATCGCGCCCATCACCGCGGCCACCCAGCCCAGCGCGTACCGGAAGGCGTCCGCGAACTCCGGGCCCACCTGGGCCGGCGTCAGCCGCTCGCCGATCCGGCCGAAGAAGACCACCGCCACCAGGCCCAGACCGAGCGCGTTGCCCATCTGCTGCACGGTGTTGATCAGCCCGGAAGCCGACCCGGCGTGCTCACGCGGCACCCCGGACAGCACCGCGTCCGTCAGCGGCGCGACGATCAGGCCCATGCCGACGCCCATCACCACCAGCGGCGGCGCCATCTGCCAGGACGTGATGCCGAGGCCGTACCGCGCGGACTCCCAGATGTAGAGCAGGACGCCGAGGGCCAGGGTCAGCGCGCCCGCCTGGAGCACCTTGCGGCCGAAGCGCGGGACCAGCTTCTGCACGGACAGACCGGCGGCCATCGACACGGCGAGGGAGAACGGGACGCCGGTCAGACCGGCGTGCAGCGGGGTCCAGCCCAGCCCCTCCTGCATGTACAGCGTCCACACCAGGAAGAAGATGCCGAGGGCGATGCCGAAGACGAGTTGGACCGCGATGCCGGCGGCGAAGCTCTTCACCCGGAACAGGGAGAGCTCGATCAGCGGGGAGCCGTCCCGCGCGCCCTTGCGCCGCTCGTACGCGACCAGCGCCCCGAAGACGACGAGCGAACCGGCCATCGAGACGTGCCCCCACAGCGGCCAGCCCAACTCGCGCCCGCGGGTGAGCGGGTAGAGCAGCATCAGCAGACCCAGCGTCACCAGCGCGACGCCGACGAGGTCGAGCTTGAGCGCCCTGGGCGCGCGGGACTCGGTGATGAAGCGGCTGCCGAGGATCAGACCCGCGATGCCCACGGGGAGGTTGATGAGGAAGATGGGCCGCCAGCCCAGCCCGAAGAGGTTCCACTCCGTCAGGAGCGCGCCCAGCAGCGGCCCGGAGACCGCGCCGAGCCCCACGATCGCGCCGAACAGCCCGAAGACCTTGCCCCGCTCGTGCGCCGGGAAGGTCGCGTGCACGATCGACAGCACCTGCGGGACCATCAGCGCCGCCATGGCTCCCTGGAGGATGCGGGAGGCGACGAGCATCTCCGGGTTCACGGCGAATCCGCACAGCGCGGAGGCGAGGGTGAAACCGCCGATGCCGACGAGGAAGAGCCGCTTGCGGCCGTGGATGTCACCGAGACGACCGCCGGTGACGAGACCGGCGGCGAACGCGAGCGCGTAACCGGCGGTGATCCACTGGATCTGGCTCCAGGAGGCGCCGGCCTCCTCCCGGATGGACGGGATGGCGATGTTGACGATCGTGACGTCGACGAGGTCCATGAAGGCCGCGGTCATCACGATCGCGAGGGCGAACCAGCGGCGGCGGTCCCCGGCGCGCGGAGGTGTGGACGTCGGCGGTGTCTCGGTGGAAGTCATGTCCCGGAGACTAGGAGCCCAGTAGGTCGGATCATGTCCTAGTGGTGCGGCATCCTCGAAGGCATGACGACGGACACTCCGGCACGGCTGCTGCAGCTCCTCTCCCTCCTCCAGACGCCCCGCGAATGGCCCGGCGGCGAGCTCGCCGACCGGCTCGGAGTGTCCCGGCGCACGGTCCGGCGCGACATCGACCGGCTGCGGGAACTGGGCTACCCGGTCCAGGCCACGATGGGGTCGGACGGCGGGTACCGGCTGGTCGCCGGCAAGGCCATGCCGCCGCTCGTCCTCGACGACGAGGAGGCGGTGGCGATAGCGGTCGGCCTGCGGGCCGGCGCCGGGCACGCGCTGGAGGGCGTGGACGAGGCCTCGGTGCGTGCGCTGGCCAAGCTGGAGCAGGTGCTGCCGGCCCGGCTGCGCCACCGCGTCTCCACCCTGCAGGCCGCGACCACCCCGCTGACCAGCGGCGACGGCGCGAGCATCGCCCCTGAGACGCTGACCGTGATGGCGTCCACGGTGGCCGGCCACGAGCGGCTGCGGTTCGCCTACCGGGCCAAGGACGGCACGCAGTCCCGCCGTCTGACCGAGCCGTACCGGCTGGTGTCGACCGGTCGGCGGTGGTACCTGGTGGCCTACGACCTCGAACGGGAGGACTGGCGGACCTTCCGCGTCGACCGGGTGCGCGACCCCTTCGCCACCGGCGCCCGCTTCACCCCCCGGGAACTGCCGACGGGGGACGCGGCGGAGTACCTGCGCCGGTCGATCCACCGCCGCCCGGACACCCGTGAGTACGCGTACGACGTCACGTTCGCGGAGCCGGCCGGGTTCGTCACGGCCCGGCTGCCCGCCTGGCTCACCTCGGCCGCCGAAATCGGCGAAGGTTCCGGCGACGGGACCACGGGCGGCTGCCGGCTGCGTGGGGTGACCAGTGACCCGGTGGAATGGGTGGCGATGCGTCTGGCCCAGGTCGGCTGCGAGTTCACCGTTCACGGACCGGCTGAACTGGTCGAATGCGTGAGGGAGTTGGGCGGGAGACTGAGCAGGGCGGGGGCGGGTTCGCAGAGGTAGGGCTACTCCCAGCCGGCCCCGCGGAGCTTCTCCAGGTTGCGCAGGGCCAGTTCGGCCGGTCCCTGCGGGCCGGTCGGCGGCTGGTCGCCCCTGGACCAGCTCTCGACGGCCACCCTCACCGCGGCGTCGGCGACCGCCGCGGTGAACCGTTCGTCGGCGGTCAGCCCGGTGACGTCGTCGTGCTCCTGCGTGCCCGCGCGCCGCTCCCGCAGGATCCGCGCGAGCGTCTCCTCCGAGGTGTGGCAGACCTCGGCCCAGACCTTGCCCAGGGCAGGACTGCTCGCGGCGAGGCGGATCAGGGTGCGGGCCCATTCCCAGGACGCGGCCGACACCCTCTCGCCGGGGGTGAGGGTGTGCCGCACCGCGTGTTCCAGCGCCTGCGGCAGGGGCAGTTCGCGCGGGGCGTCGCGCACCGCGTCGGCCCAGCGCCGGGCGCCCTCCGCGTAGAGGGGCGCGACGGCTTCCTCCTTGGTGGCGAAGTACCGGTAGAAGGTGCGGGGAGCGATGCCCGCGGCGCCGGCGATGTCCTCGGCCCTGGTGGCTTTGAGGCCGCGGCTCACGAAGAGGCGGGCGGCCGCCCGCGCGATCTCCATGCGTGTCGCCGCTTTGCGCCGCTCGGTCAGCGAGGCCGAGGACGGGACCGGAGCGGGGGTGGAACTGGTCACAGTTGCAGGCTATGCCCCTGTGGCACAATCTGCCATTCAGGCGGGCCACCCCGGGGTTCAGGTACGGGGTGACCCGCCCTTCGGCAGGTCCGGGCGCGGGCGGGCGAGCCTGGCGGCGTGACCGGGGCGAGAAGAAGGCCGGGCCCGGCGCCTTGGGGGGGAAGGCGCCGAGGCCCGGCCTGGGGCAGTCCCGCCGCCGGGGGGGTGCGTCGGGACGTGGTCCGGGGGTTCCTGCGCATGGCATGCGAAGCGGAGGCTCGGCACGGAACCGAGGTGCGACGCAGGCCACGTGGTCGTACGGCTTCGGGGTCCGGTGGGTCCGAACTCCCGTGCCTGGAATTCTTGTTCCCCCGGTGTCACCGGTTAAGCGGCGTTGTATCGCCATGTTGGCGCGGACTTCGGCCACCGTCCACGCGAGGCGGCTCACTCAGTTCGTCCACGCAGCGGCGCGGCGCCGCCCGCGAGGGGCGGCACACAGCGGTCTCCACGGCGCCTTGAGGACGGCACCGGTGCGTTCAGCTACGCCGCCGCCTCGAACCCGGTGGACCGGGCCAGCTTCTTCAGCTCCAGCAGGGCGTGCTTCTCGATCTGACGGATGCGCTCACGGGTCAGGCCGTGCTGCTTGCCGACCTCCGTCAGGGTGCGCTCCCGGCCGTCCTCGATGCCGTAGCGCATCTTGATGATGGAGGCCGTGCGCGGGTCGAGGCGGTCGATCAGTCCGTCGAGCTCCTCGCTGCGCAGCAGCGTCAGAACGGACTGCTCCGGCGAGACCGCGGAGGTGTCCTCCAGCAGGTCGCCGAACTGCGTCTCGCCCTCGTCGTCCACCGACATGTTCAGCGAGACCGGGTCACGGGCCCAGTCGAGAACGTCGATGACGCGCTCCGGCGTGGAGCCCAGCTCCTCGGCGATCTCCACGGGCTCAGGGTCACGGCCGTTCTCCCGGTTGAACTCGCGCTGGACGCGGCGGATGCGGCCCAGTTCCTCCACCAGGTGGACGGGCAGCCGGATCGTGCGGGACTGGTCCGCTATCGAGCGCGTGATCGCCTGGCGGATCCACCAGGTCGCGTACGTGGAGAACTTGAAGCCCTTGCGGTAGTCGAACTTCTCGACCGCGCGCACCAGCCCGGCGTTGCCCTCCTGGATCAGGTCGAGCAGGGGCAGGCCGCTGCGCGGGTAGCGGCGGGCGACCGCGACGACCAGGCGCAGGTTGGAACGGATGAAGACGTCCTTGGCGCGCTCCCCGTCGGCGACGAGGGCCTCGAGCTCCTCACGGGAGGCGTCCGCCTTGGACTCCTCGTACCCGTCGAGGACCTGTCGCGCGAACACACCCGCCTCGATGATCTGCGACAGCTCGACTTCCTTGGCGGCGTCAAGCAGTGGTGTGCGCGCGATCTCGTCGAGGTACATGCCGACCAGATCGCGGTCGGCGAGTTCCCCGCCGTGGACGCGAACACTGCTTGCCGCGCCGGTCTCGCCGGTGGCGGACTGACGACGGGCGACGGCACGGGTTGCCATGCGTGCTCCCTTGCGATGGTGGGTCAGCGGGTGGTCCGTAGACGCTCGGCACTCTTCTCGTGTGCCCGGCATCCGATGGAAACAACGACTGGAATCAGGACAGAATTCCCAACCCACCCCACGAATTTTCTGATCATGCAGTACCCTGTCCGGCCACCCAGGGAGGCGAGAGGATGTCGGACCGTACAGAGGTGCAGGTCAGGCCGGGAGTCGAGGCGGACCTCGAAGCCCTCACGGAGCTCTACAACCACTACGTACGTGAGACGCCCATCACGTTCGACACGGTGGCCTTCACGGTGGAAGAGCGCCGCCCTTGGCTGCTCTCCCACCCTGAAGACGGGCCGTACCGCCTGATGGTTGCCGTGGACGCCGGTTCACAGGAGATTCTGGGATACGCCACCTCCAGCCCCCACCGCCCGAAGCCCGCCTACTCGACGTCGGTGGAGGTGACGGTCTACGTCGCCGCGGGCGCCGGCCGCCGCGGTGTCGGCACCCTGCTCTACGAGGCGCTCTTCGAGGCGCTGGCCGGCGAGGACCTGCACCGCGCGTACGCGGGCATCGCGCTGCCCAACGAGGCGTCCACCCGTCTGCACGAACGCTTCGGGTTCCGCTACATCGGCACCTACCGGGAGATCGGCCGCAAGTTCGGCAGGTACTGGGACGTCGCCTGGTACGAGAAGGAGCTGTGACGGCACGGGGCGGCCAGACGAGGCGGCACGGGCAGGCGCGATCCCCTTGCGCGCGCTCAGCCGAACTGCACCGACCGCTTGGCCAGGCCCAGCCAGAAGCCGTCGATCACCGACCGCTGCTCCCCCAGCTCGCCGAACGCGTCCGCGGCGCCCATCGTCACGAACAGCGGTGCGAAGTGCTCGGTGCGCGGGTGGGCGAGCAGGCCCGCCGGTGACTTGCGGGTGAAGTCGAGGAGCGCGTCGACGTCGCCGGCGTCGAGCGCCCGCCGCCCCCAGTCGTCGAACTCGGTCGACCAGCCGGGTACGCCACCGGCGTGGCGCAGCGCGGCGAGGTTGTGGGTGAAGAAGCCGGAGCCGACGATCAGCACGCCCTCCTCCCGCAGGGGCGCGAGCCGGCGCCCGATCTCCATGAGCCGCACCGGGTCGAGGGTCGGCATGGAGATCTGCAGCACGGGGATGTCCGCGTCCGGGAACATCTCGACGAGTGGGACGTACGCACCGTGGTCGAGACCGCGGTCGGGGATGTCCTGGACGGGCATACCGGGGGCGCGCAGCAGCTTGCGCACGCTCTCGGCGAGCTCCGGTGCGCCGGGGGCGCCGTAGGTCACCTGGTAGTAGTGCTCGGGGAAGCCCCAGAAGTCGTAGACCAGGGGGACGGTCTCCACGGCGCCGAGGGCGAGGGGGGCCTCCTCCCAGTGGGCGGAGACCATGAGGATCGCCTTGGGACGCGGCAGACCGGCGGACCAGGCGGCGAGCTGGCCGGGCCACACCGGGTCGTCCGCGAGGGGCGGGGCGCCGTGGCTGAGGTACAGGGCGGGCATGCGCTCCCGCTCCTGCGGGACGGCGCGTTCCTGGGCGGCGGGGGCGGACATGGCGGTGACTCCCTCCGAGGGCGGGACCCTCGACAGTTTTGCTTGAAAACTAAACTTCATCTCCATCTCACTGTACGCACCCTTTGTTTAAGTTTCAAGGACGAAACCCGTACAGTGGAGTACATGAAGACGGCTGCCGCACCCGCTGAAGAGCCCCAGTGGCTCACCGCAGAGGAGCAGCGCATCTGGCGCTCCTACCTGCACGCCACGTACCTCCTCGAAGACCACATGGACCGCCAGCTCCAACGCGACGCGGGGATGCCGCACGTCTACTACGGGCTCCTCGTCAAACTCGCCGAGGCCCCGCGCCGACGGCTGCGCATGACCGAGCTGGCCATGCAGGCGAAGATCACCCGGTCCCGTCTCTCCCACGCCGTCGCCCGCCTGGAGAAGAACGGCTGGGTGCGCCGCGAGGACTGCCCCTCGGACAAGCGCGGCCAGTTCGCGGTGCTGACCGAACAGGGACTGGAGATGCTGAAGAGCGCCGCGCCGGGCCATGTGAACGCCGTCCGCAACGCGCTCTTCGACCGGCTCACCCCGGAACAGCAGAAGTCCCTCGGCGAGATCATGGAGATCATCGCCGAGGGACTGCAGCCCAACGAGGCGGGGGCGGACCTGCCCTGGCTGAGGTGAGGCCCCGCCGGGGCGCGGGTGCCGGCCGGCGGGCGCCGATCCGCACACGCCGGTCGGCGGGAAGCCGCGCCTAACTAGTAGTGCTGTGACCGGAAAGGTTTGCCGGGAAGCTCGCGGCGTCCGGTGCCGGGGGTACCTCCCACGCCTTTCGGGCAGTGGGGGAGCACCGCGAGGCGGAGCATCGCCCGCGCACCGGACGTACGCGGGTGATGCGACAACGCGGCGGTGGGGGCCCCTCCCGCGCGAGCGAAGCCGAGCGGGAGGGGAGCCGTGCGGGAGGGGAGCCGTGCCGGGCGTCGCGAGCCGGTGAACCTTTCCGGTCGCAGCACCAGCGGCCGGGGGTCAGTGGGCGACCACCGGGACCGGCACCGCGTCGTCGGCGTCCTGCGCGTCGGAGCCGGTCACCGCGCTCATGTCCGGCTTGCCGGCGTTGACGAGGGTCAGGGCGATCACCGCGGCGGTGACCAGGATGCCGACGGCGAACCAGATCGCGTTGGTGTAGCCGTGCACCATGCCCTCCAGCTGGACCAGCTGCCGCTGCGGAGCGGAGGTCGCCGAGGCCATGTGGTCCGTGATGTACGACGTGGTCGCGGACGCGGCGACGGTGTTCAGCAGGGCGGTTCCGATCGCGCCGCCCACCTGCTGCGAGGTGTTGACCATCGCGGAGGCGACACCGGCGTCCCGGGGCTGGACGCCCTGCGTGGACAGGGACATGGCCGGCATGAACGCCGAGCCCATGCCCAGACCGAGCAGCAGCATCGCCGGCAGCAGCAGGGTCGCGTAGGAGGAGCCGATCTCCATGCGGGTCAGCAGCAGCATGCCGAGCGCGGCGACCAGGAAGCCGGGGCCCATCAGCAGCCGCGGCGGGACCCGGGTCATCAGCCGGGCGCCGATCTGGGTGGACCCGGTGATCATGCCCACGATCATCGGCAGGAAGGCGAAGCCGGTCTTCACCGGCGTGTAGCCCTTCACGACCTGCAGGTAGTAGGTCAGGAAGAGGAACAGGCCGAACATGGCGATGATCGCCAGGCCGAGCGAGAGGTAGACGCCGCCGCGGTTGCGCTCGGTCACCACGCGCAGGGGCAGCAGCGGGGCCTTGACCTTCGCCTCGACCAGCACGAACGCCAGCAGCAGCACACCGGACGCGACGAACATGCCGATGGTCAGGGAGTCGCTCCAGCCCTCGGACTCGGCGCGCGTGAAGCCGTACACCAGAGCGACCAGGCCCAGGGTGGACAGGATGACGCCGGGGATGTCGAGCGGCGAGCGGTTGCGGCCGCCCTCCGGCTCACGGATGACGAAGTACGCGCCGGCCGCGGCGACGACGGCGAAGGGGATGTTCACGAAGAACGTCCAGCGCCAGTCCAGGTACTCGGTGAGGAAACCGCCGAGGATCAGGCCGACGGCGCCGCCGCCGCCCGCGATCGCGCCGTAGATGCCGAACGCCTTGGCCCGCTCCTTGGCGTCGGTGAACATCACGGCGAGCAGGGAGAGCGCGGCGGGCGCGAGCAGCGCGCCGAACACGCCCTGGAGTGCGCGGGCGCCGAACATCATCGCCTCGTTGGTGGCCGCGCCGCCCAGCGCGGAGGCGGCGGCGAAACCGGCCAGTCCGACGACGAAGGCCCGCTTGCGGCCCCACAGGTCGGCGATCCGGCCGCCGAAGAGGAGCAGACCGCCGAAGGCGAGGGCGTAGGCCGTGACGACCCACTGCCGGTTGCCGTCGGAGATGCCCAGGTCCTGCTGGGCGGAAGGCAGGGCGATGTTCACGATGGTGGCGTCGAGGACGACCATCAGCTGGGCCAGCGCGATGAAGACGAGTGCTTTCCAGCGGCTCGGGTCCGCCTGGACGGCGCCGGGAGCCTTGCTGGCTGTTTCAGACATGGAGGTACCCACTTCGGGACTGCGTGACGGAAAAAGACGAGAAAAGGCGCGGCGCGTCGGACACGGCAACGGCGACGGCGACGGCCGGAATGTCTGCGGGCTGACGCGGGTCAGCTCGGGTCTGGCTGGGTGACGTAGGTCGGATGGGTGAGGTGACTCACGGTGGGTCAGGCCTGGCGGAGGTCCTCCATGGTCACGGCCGCGCCCGGCAGCACGGATCGGGCCGGGGCCCGCAATCCGTCCAGGAACAGCTGAAGATGGCGGTGGACGAAACGGTCGGCGCTCAGGCAGGCGGTGCCGGCCGGCGGGCGGCTGAGCTGGGCCACGGCGACCATCAGGTCCCCGATGCCCACGTCGGCGCGGAGCTGCCCCGCCTGCCGGGCGCGCTCCATGACCTCGTCGATCAGCTGCTCGGCGCGGAGCCGGGCGGCCATGAGGTCGGGGTGGTTCTCGTCGAAGGTGCTGGCGACCATCGGGCACAGCGCGCCGATGCGCTCGTCGGCGGCGCCGTGCACGAAGCGCTCCAGCGCGCCGAAGGCGTCGCCGGTCTCCGCGAGCGCCTGCCGGGCCGCCTCGGCCGTCCGGTCCATGACGGAGCAGACGACCTCGCGGATCAGCGCGCCGCGGTCGGGGAAGTTGCGGTACACCGTGGCGTTGCCGACGCCGGCCCGGCGGGCGATGTCGTCGAGCGGCACGTCGGGGCCGAGTTCGACGAACATCTCGCGGGCGGCGGTGACGATCCGCTCCCGGTTGCGCAGGGCGTCGGCGCGCGGCCGGGTCGCCTTGCGCGTCGCGGGGTGGACGGTCTGCACGGTGCACTCCTTCGAATCGGTTGATCCGCGAAACCGAACCGGGGAAGCGTTCCCCGTTTCGCTCGGACACTGACTAAACGGGGGAACAGTCCCCGTTAATTCCGAGAGCCGAACCCTTTTCGTGTGACCTGAGTCACTTACGACCTACCTTCCGGTAACCCACGATCGGCCGCCTCAGCGCGCGCGCCACCACTTGGCGACGCAGGGTGATGCCGAGGGTGCAGCCGGTGACCGGCGGCTGCCGGAGCGAAGGGTCCCCGCATGCAGCCGCAGCCCGAGCGCCCCGAGACGAGCGCCGGGCCGGGGCAGCTGCGGGGGGACGGGGCGCGTGCCGCTGGGGTTTCAGGGGACGGCGCTCGCCCTGGCGCTCCCGATGGGGAAGCGGGGGAAGGCGCGCGCCCCGGCGCTCCTGCTGCGGAGATGCCGTCGGCCTCCTCAGGGGACGGGATCCCTGCCGCCCTGCCCCGCGCGCCCCGCCGTCGGATACGCACCCGCCGGGCGGCCGCATTCGCGTCCGTGACGGCTCTGACCCTGGCGGTGAGCACCTCCGCGGGCTCCGGGCGGCTCCCCCCGAACCCGGCGACGGGCGGGGCCGGCCCCGTTTCCCCCGCCCGCACCGCCGCCCACGCCCCGTGCATGATCTACGGCAGCCCCACCGTGCAGATGTCGGAGGGCGTGCCGACGCCCGGCGGCTACGCACGTTCCACGGGCACCGTCCGCGCCCTCACGCTGATGATCGACTTCTCCGACGCGCCGGGCGCGGGCAACGCGCTGGACCGCTACCGCGAGTTCTTCCCGCAGACCCAGGAATGGTTCCGCACCGCGTCCTACGGCCGCCTCGACTACCGCCCCGACACCCCGATCCCCGGCTGGCTGCGCATGCCCAAGTCCTTCGAGGAGTACGGCATGGAGCGCGGCGCGCCCTTCGACCCCGGCTACCGGCGGCTGATCCAGGACATCGTGGCCGCCGCCGACCCCACGGTGGACTTCCGCTCGTACGATCTGATGAACGTGCTGGTCACCCCCAACGCCGGCCCCTCCGCGCTGGACACGGTCCTGTCGGTGACGTTCGCCGGCAACACCGAGGCCCCGGTGGCCGACGGCGTCCCCGTCGCCAACGCGTCCTTCGTCTACTCCCGCCAGGACGACGGCTCCGGCACCTACGACCGCACCGGCTACCGGGTCCTCCCCCATGAGAACGGCCATGTCTTCGGCCTGCCCGACCTGTACACCCAGGAGGGCGGGGGCGCGGTCGGCCACTGGGACATCATGAGCGAGGACTGGGGGTCCAACAACGACCTGCTCGGCTGGCACAAGTGGAAGCTCGGCTGGCTGGACACCGACCAGGTGCGCTGCGCGAGCGCGACCGGCACCGCCGAGTACACCCTCACGCCGCTCTACCGTCCCGGCGGCCCCAAGCTGATCGTCGTACCGATCGACAGTCGTACCGGCTACGCGTTCGAACTGCGCGCGCATGGCGGCAACGACGAGACGGTGTGCCGTCCCGGCGTGCTCGTCTACAAGATCGACGCGCAGGTGGACACCGGCATGGGCCCGGTGCGCGTCCATGACGCCCACCGCGACAGCGGCGGCTGCACCCGCAGCCCCAACGTGCACGCCGAACTGTCGGACGCGCCGTTCGCGCCGGGTGAGACGTTCGAGGACCCTGGGCAGGGCCTGCGCGTCGCGGTGACGGCGGCCGACCTGGAGGGGAACTACCGGGTGCGGGTGACACGGTCGTAGGCGAGGGCCGGACGGCCGCGCATTACGGTGGGGTCTGCCGCCATCGCCGTACCGCCGCACAGTTGTATCGCCGCACCGCCGTATCGCAGCACCGCCGCACCGCCGTATCGCAGCACCGCCGTATCGCCGTATCGGAGAACCGAAGCTCATGCCCGCGAACACGCCCACGCCCGCCGGGGATCCGCCGAGGCCGAACGGACCGCTGCGGTCCCCCGCGGGAGGGCGCGGGACGCCGGGGGCGGCTGGGCGGGAGGTGGCCGTGCCGGAAGTCGTCGTCCCGCAGGATGCGATCGCCCCGGATGATGCGGTGGCGCCGGATGATGCCGTGACCACGGGTGATGCGGTGGCCCCGCAGGAGGCTGTCGCGCCGTTGATGCGGGGGGTCACCGTGCTCCGGGAACTGACGGCGGCGGGCGGCACGATGAGCCTGAGCGGTCTGGAGCGTGCCACGGGGCTGGCCCGCTCCACGGTCGACCGCATCGCGGCGACCCTGGCCCGCATGGGCCACGTCCGCCTGGACAACAGGGACGTCGTACTCGCGCCGCCCGTGCTGGAGTTGGGCAACGCCTACCTGGCGGCCCTCCGCCTCCCCGCCCTGCTCGGCGGCCGGGCGGACCAACTCGCGGACGAACTCGACGAGTCGGTCTCCCTCGCGGTCGCCGACCGGGACGGCATCCGCTTCATCCACCAGGCGACCCGCCGCCGCGCGATGTCCCTGAGCTTCCGCATCGGCGACCTGCTCCCCGCCGAACGCACCGCGCCAGGACCGTTGTTCGCCACGGAATGGACCGACGCCGACTGGACCCGCTGGCGCTCCCGCCGCACGACGGACCCGGACGGCAGGGACTTCCCGGCGCTCCCGCCACGCGCCCCGGACGCGACGCTCGAACAGGACTTCGCCCGCCGGACGGACCAGGCGGCGCGCGACGGCTGGGCGCTGGACGACCAGCTGATCGAACCGGGCCTGGTGGCGGTGTCGGTCCCGGTACGGCACCCCGGCACGTCCCGGATCGCCTGCGTGGCGAGCGTGGTGAGCCACACGAGCCGTCATACGGCCGAGGACCTGCGTGCGACGCTCCTGTCCCCCCTGCGGAGGGCGGCGGACGCGATGCAGCGAGCCCTGCACGAGAGCGCTCCCCCAAAGCCCACGTCACCTCCCTCGCCCCTGGCTCTGTGGACGGGCGCTTCCAAGCAGGAACTGGGCCGCGAGTTCATCGAGTCCCTGGCCAGGGGCCTGACGGTGCTGACGGCGTTCGACGAGGGAAGACCCGAGCTGTCCCTGGCGGAGGCGGCGAGGGCGACGGGCCTGACGAGGGCGACGACGCGCCGGGCCCTGATCACGTACGAGCACCAGGGTCTGGTGACCCGGTCTCCGACCGGCGCTTTCTCCCTGACCCCCCGAGTGCTGGCCCTGGGCTTCCCGCCCCTCTCCCGCACCACGCTCCCCCGCATCGCGGCTCCCCACCTGAAGAACCTGACGGACCTGATCCAGGAGTCGACGTCGCTGGCGGTCCTCACACCCTTCGGCGACGAGATCCGCTGCACGGCCGGCGCGCAGGCCCGTCACGTCATGAGCGTGTCCATAGAACCCGGCACACACCTGCCGGCCCCCGAGACGGCGGCGGGTCGCCTGCTCCTGGAGGACACCCCGCACACCCTGGTCGACGAGCAGTGGGAGGAGGGCCTGCGCGCCCTGGCCGTCCCCGTCCACGACCGCACCGGCCGCACGGTCGCGGCCCTGACCATGACCGCTCACGCGGCCCGCCGCACCCCGGAGGAATGCGAACGCGACCTCCTCCCCCACCTGCGGACAACAGCGGCCCGAATCGAATCGGACCTCCACATGACATCCCGCTTCACCCGAGTCCCGTTGGCCTGACCCGCCTTCGAAGAAGGGCGAGATCAGGCGGGCCGCGCCCGAGCGAAGGTCCCCACAGATGGAACAGCCTGCGGCCAGGGCCTAAGGCCGACGCACGGCGGGTTGTTCGATGCTCCGGACTCCCCCAGCCGGTGGATCACCACCCCGGGTAGCGGCCCTGCCAGTGGGGATCCCAACCACTGGTGTACTCACCGCCACTGGGGGAGTCGGTGAGCTGGGCGATGAGATCGCGGGCCAAGGTGTCGAGAACCCAAGCCAGTTCGTGGCGGCTGACCAGGTCGACGGGCAACGCCTCGGCGCCGTGCGCGGCACCGAGGAACGCCCCGGCCACACAGGCCACCGAGTCGCCGTCGGGCGCCCGGGCGGCGAAGCGCAGAGCCGCGTCCACCTGGTCCCGGTCGGGGAACGAAGCCGCGACGTACAGACCGCCGAGCAGTGCCGAGGGCGCGGTGGCGTCCGGGGCGAGGTGTGCGAGCCGCGCCGCCTCGCCGGGATGTTCGTCGGCCTGCACGAGCGCCGCGTGCAGTCGATCGCGTTCATCGGCGGTGAGGCCGGGATGGTCAACGTCGTCAAGGGCATGAAGGCCCTCCAGCAGCGCCTGCCGTACCTGCGACCGCCCGCCGTTCAGGCTCTCCTGCATGTGTGGCCCGCTGGTCAGGCAGTGCCCCGCCAGTACGACCGCATGCGCCGCCGCGGACTGCGCGGCGGAGTCGCCATGGGTGAGGGCGGCGATCTCGCGTGCCCAATCGGCTGACGCCTTCGAGCCGTGAGGAGCGGCGCCCACCACAGCGGCAGGAAGGCTCCGGGTGAGGGCGTGGCAGCCGCGGCTGGTCGTCGGATTTCCCATGCCGCCGGGCCCGACCTTCGACAGGGCGGTGACGGTCGCCGGTGCGGAACCGCGTCGTTGGGCCAGCACGGGCACCTGGGCGAGCCAGCCGTCCGGCCACACGCTGTCGTCGCTCGCCCCGGCCCAGCGGCTCCGCATCCGCTCGGACTCGATGCCCTGCAGGGCGGCCCACCGGCAGTAGGCGTGGAACACCACACCCGAGCTCGGCCCGAGGCCCCTGTGGGCACTGCGCACGAGAGCACGGATCGTGCCCTCGGCGGTGAAGCACGCCAGCTGAGTCGAGACCCCGGCCCGCAACGGGACGCCGGACGGCAGCTTCCCCCCGGCGGCACCGAGGGTGTCCCCCACGGCGAGCCCGAGCAGCAGGCCGCGCACCCGGGAAAGGGCCGTCTTCTCCTTCAGGAAGCTCCCGGGCCGCTCCGGCTCCGCGGTTCGGTCCCGATCCGGCTTCCTGCTCTCGTCGAATCCCTTACGGGCCTGATCCCGCTCGACGGACTCCGCCGCCTTGTGAGGCGCCGAGGGCCAGCCCTGGGCGTCGTCCTTCCCGCCGCGGGCGGTGAGCACCGCCAGCCGGACGAGGTCTCCCCCGGTGTGGCCGGGCCAGCCGTGGACGACCCGCTGCCACTCCAGAGGGACGCCCGAGCAGCCCCAGCGCGCGCCGAGCAGTGCGCCGGCGATCGCGGCGACGGTGTCCGTGTCCGTGCCGGCCCGCACTGCCGCCTCCAGGGCGAGGCGAAGGTGCTGGGCCGGGAACTCCCCCTGCGCCGGAGACAGTTCGGGGACGGCTGTGCGGGTGATCGCCGACCAGGCGGCCTGCAGCGCGTGGACGACCCAGCCGTTGTTGGTGAAGTGGTGCGGCGGGTGGGCCTCCGCCTCGTCCAGCCGCCGCGCCCACACGCCTCGGCGCTCCGCGGGAATCAGGTCCAGGCCGGCGCGTACACCGTCGAACGTGCCGTCGAGCACCGCGGTGCGGATGCCCGAGCACCACAGCACGCAGGCGTCGGCGCAGTCCGGGTCCGGATGGGTGAGCGCGCTGACGGCGACGGCGGCCTCGGCCATCGCCTGGAGGTCGCCCAGGTGACTCAGGGCGACGATCCCGGTACGCATGAGCGAACCGTTGCCGGCGGCGCGTTCGTTTCCGGCGCTGAAGCGGCGGGCGGCGTCGAGCAGCGCCGCGCCCGGCGCTCCGCCGACACGGGCGGCGGCCCCCAGGACGGTGCGGGTCTGCGCGCCGACGTCACTCGCGCCGCCGCTCAGCCACTTCTGGAAGTTGACGGCGATCGCGTCGAGAGCCTCTGGGGTGCGCAGGTCCGCGCCGGTGGCCGCGACCTCGGCGATGCAGACCTGCATCTGGGTGTCGTCGGAGTACTCACCGGGTTCGTACGGCCCCAGCCCGCCGCCGATCATCCGCGGCTGCTGGTCGTCGCGCAGCCGCGCCTCGAACTCGTAGGGCACGCCCAGCGCGTCGCCCACGGCCGCACCGAGAAGTACGCCGGCGGCCCGGTCGACGCTGTGCGCGTCCAGTCGGGGGTGCGGAACGCGGGCATGGGCCATCGGGGGCTCCGTAAGGTGCGGCGGCGCGCGGGAGAGGCGGACCGGACGGACGGTGACGGGACGTGGCAGGCGGCAGTGCGAGACGGGAGCGGCCCGGGCGGCGCAGGCGTGAAGAAGTTCCGAAAACGATGTGTGTGTCCGCACATTGACGCCCCGCCAGCTTGGCACAGGAGGACACTTATCGTCAATGAGACGATTGGAGCCTTGGCGGTTGCGGGGTGCCTGCCCCTCGGCAATCACCCTGCTCGAGATCTCGACGGGTCGAGCCCTCCGCCAGGGAGGTGCGCGCACGCCGACGCACACGGCCTGACCACCACAGCACCCGGCTTCCCGACGCCAGCGCCCAACCGAGCCCTGATCCGGTAACCTGTGGACCGAGCGCCCCGGCAGGCGCTGTGGCATGCGTCGTGGGCTCTCAGCCCACCTCCTCGACCACGGCAGCCCGCCCCAGGTCGCTCAGGGCTTGACCAAGGTTTCACCCAAGCCCCGCCTTCGTAGCTCAGGGGATAGAGCACCGCTCTCCTAAAGCGGGTGTCGCAGGTTCGAATCCTGCCGGGGGCACCAGCCAAAAGGCCCCGGACCGATCATGGTCCGGGGCCTTTGACATCCACTTTTGACATCAACGAGGGCGATCACTCACGACCGGGCCGCCTCTTGAGCAGCCGATCCATGTGGCTGATGGCCTCGCGCTGGGTGTCCTGCACGACGTGTGTGTACACATCCATGGTGATGCTGATCTGGCTGTGCCCCAGGATCTCCATCACCACGCGAGGAGCCACCCCGGCAGCGGTGAGGAGCGTGGCACACCCGTGCCGGGCGTCGTGCAGCCGGATCACGCGGAGGCCGGCGGACTCGGCGACTCGGGTGAAGGAGCGGTACATGTTGCGCGGCTCGACCGGACGGCCGTTCCGGGTGGCGAAGACGTAACCGCCGTCATCCCACGACTCCCCTGCGCGCTGCCTGGCAGCCACCTGCCGCATCCGGTGCCAGCGCAGCGGAGCGATGCACATGGCCGGGAGCGGAAGGGCACGGTTGCGGCGGTTCTTGGTGTCGTCGTCATAGAGAACCCCGCGCCGCCGCTGCGTCTGCTGGCGGACGTACAGGACGCGCTTGTCCAGGTCCACATCGGTCCAGCGCAGACCGACGAGTTCACCCCGGCGCAGCCCCATGGCGATAGCGAGCACGAACGCCGCGTACAGCGGGTCCTTCCGGGAGGCGGCGAGAAAGTCCAACGTCTCATCGAGCGTCCAGGGACTCAGCTCACGCGACGAGGCCCGAGGCGGCTCGACAAGGCCCGCAACGTTCCGTGCGATGAGCTCTTCCCGGCAGGCCGCGGACAGCGCCGTACGCAGCACCCGGTGCGACTCCTTGGCCGTGGCCGCTGTCGTCCTGTTCTCCAGCTGGGTCAGGAAGCGCCGGACGTCGGCGACGCTGAGGGATTCGAGCCGCTTGGAGCCGAGCATGGGCACGAGGTAGAGCCTGACGTGCGCCTCGTACTTGTCGTACGTGCTGAGCTTCCGGCGAGGCTTGACGATGTTGTCCAGCCAATAGGGCAGCCAGTCGGAGAGCTTGGCCGACTTCGTGGGCACGGGCACGCCCTGGTCGACCTTGGCGAGCAGCTCACGGCGCTTGGCGTCGCACTCGGCCCAGGTCTTGCCATAGGCGAACTTGCGGGCGCGTGTGCCGTCCGGTTGGAGCACGTAGACCGCACAGTGAAAGCGGCCGTCCTTGCGCTTGGTGATGGTGCCCGCGCCATTCGGGTTGCGCTTGCGCTGCTGGGCCATCAGGCCGCCGCCTCCAGTTCGGTGGTGATGTAGTCGCGGACCGCACGCGCCGGGATACGACGGCACCGGCCGATCGTGATCGAGGGCAAGCGCCGGGAGCGGATCAGGTCATAGACCGTGGAGCGGCCGAGCTTGAGCCGTGCCATGACGTCCGGGACCGTCAGCAGCTCTTCGTCAGGCATGGGTGGACTCTCCTTCCGTTCCGGGGGCGGGTTCGAGCGATGCGGCGAGCCAGGCTTCGGCATCGGAGAGGCCAGTGCCGGCGAAGACCCAGTGCGCGAGGACGTACGTCGTCTCGGGCCCGGTGTCGGGGGTGGCGGCTTGGGCGCGTCGCCATTCGGCGCGAGCGTCGCGGAGTGCGCCGAGGGTGGTGGAGTAGCGGCGGGACTTGGTGGAGAAGTGGCCGCGGAAGCCGAGCATGTGGGCCCAGGCACGCAGGCGGAGGTGTTCGAGGTCCTTGCGTGCGCCGAGAGCCCAGGCGGTTCGGATCAGGCGGCGGGCATGCTCGCTGATGTCGAGCTGGGCAAGTTCGGCGACGAACTTCAGCGGGCGGTCGAGAGCTCCCGTAGCTGTCTCCGCGCCCTTGGTGGCGTACTTGGCGATGTAGGCGGCGACGGCTCGTTCGGTGAGCTCCTGGCCGTCGTTGAAGTCGGCGGATCGGATGGTGCGGACGTCGAGTTGGCGGCCGAAGACGAACTCATGGGCGCGGCCGTCGATGGTCGGGCCGTCGACTTGAACCTTGGACGCGGCAGCGCCGATGGCGTCGGTCAGCAGCTCGGCGGTTGCCCAGGCCGGGGGCGGGGTGTCCCCGCCGGTCGCGCCGTCGATGCGGATGACGGCGTGAAAGTGGACCGCACCGCGCTTCTGGTATTCGGCGACCTTGGCGAAGGACACGCGGGCGTGGTCGCGGAGCTCCCGCTGTGACAGGCCCGCACGCTTGGCGACCTCTCGGCGCAGGTAGATCGAGAAGCGTCGCCAGAGGGGCCCGGCATGCGCGTTCCAGAGGACGGCGGCTTCGTAGTCGTAGGTGTCCGGGTTGAGCGGAGTGCCGAGTGCTTCGTCCTCCTGGTCGTGGTGGGTGCCGCAGCGGCAGGGGCGTCCGTCGGTGCGGCGGTTGTGGACCAAGCCGAAGCCGGGGGCGGTGAAGGTGGCGAAGACGCGGGGGTGGGTGGCGACGTGTTCGGGGGTGCCCTTGCCGCCGCGCAGTCCGGCGGTGATCAGTTGGAAGGTGTCGCGGCGGTAGACCTCGGAGCAGGCCGGGCAGCGGGTCGTGCGGCGGTTGTTGCAGCGGACGAGGAGTTGGCCGGCCGGGAGGTCGCCCGAGTCGAGGTGGTGGAGGACGCGGCCGATTTCGCCGGTGGTGGTGTCGACGTCGTATTCGGTGCGGTGGCCGTCGAGGCGGATCGGGTGGGTGCAGCCGCCGAGGCCGGAGAGCTGGCGGAGGATACCGGGCAGGGTGCCGCCTGCGGCGAGGTTGCTGAGTTCCGGGAGAGGGGGCGGGGTGGCGCGGGCGAAGATGACGGTTCTCCTTCTGACGGGCACTTCGGGAGGGGTGGGCCGCCGGGGCGGCGGGTACGTGGCTGTGTCACGCCGCCCCGGAGGTCTGGCCGCAGGTCAGCGGCGGTGGTGGTCGCGGAGCAGGGAGCGCAGGACCACGGCGGCGACGGCGACCGACATGGCCGTGACGGCGACGGCGGCTAGGAGCGCGGTGAGGACGACTCCGCCGACGAGGACGGCCGCGACGGTCTTCTGATCGATGGAGACCGACGGAAGTGAGCGCCGGACCGGTGCGGGGGCCGGGTCGGTCGGGGCGTGGGTGTGCGCGGGCGGCGGGGTGGGGTTGTCCGGGTACTTGGGCAGGAACACGGTTGCGATCTCCTGTCTACTCGTCTAGATGTGTTGGCCGTTTATGACGGTCACGCCGGAACGCGTGCCGGACTCGATGGCGGGGGCGAGGAAGGTGCGCGAGAGCCAGAAGCCGAAGAGGGTGATCAGGACGACGATCCACACTCGGACGCCGAGGTACTTGATGGCCGCCCAGGCGAAGAAGCCGAGGACGACGACGAGCGGCAGGCTGACGGTCACGGGGTACGGGGTCCTTTCAGCGGACGGGGCAGCGGTGGGTGCGGGCGGCCAGCTCGGCGGCGGCTCGGCTGTCGTAGTCGGCGGAGAAGTTGCAGCGCGGGGCGGTGCAGGCGGCGGTGTGCTTCTCGCGGCCGCGGTGGTCGTAGGTGGTGCCGACCTGCACGGGGCCGATGCGGGTGACGTTGCGGAAGCGGCGGTTGGCGGTCATCAGAGCTCCCTCAGAGGTGGGTGGCGATGGCTTCGGCCATGGGCGCCGGGACGCCGAGGCGGGCGCGCAGGGTGGTGACGTCCATGGGGGTGCCTGTCCGGGTGTGGTGTTCGGCGGCGACCTTGCGGGCGTGGTCGATGAGAGCGGCCGGGACTGGGACGGCGGGGCGTTCCGGCGGGGCCTCGATGGCGGGTGGTGCCGGGGTGGGCGGCTCGGGGGCCGTTTCGGGTTCGACCTCCTGGTCCTCGATCAGCTCGACGTCGTCAGCCGTCTTGGGTGCGGAGTGGGCGAGGAGGGTTCCGCCGAGGAAGGCGACGGCGGGCCAGCCCGCGACGAGGATGCGCAGCCAGGCCGGGACGTCGTCGAGGTCGAGCAGGCCGGCCGTGGCGACGTTCGCGCCCAGGGATGCAGCGAGCGCGATGACGAACCAGCACCAGGCCACGCCCTTGGCCGAGCCGGAGCGCAGTCGACGCCAGGCGGCGACGAGCAGCAGGTCGACGGAGACGGGATAGGCCCAGGCCTTCCAGCCGTCCTGTCCGGCCGCCACGGCGACGTCGTGAATGTGGGCGAAGGACAGCGCGGCGGCGATGAGCGCCTGTACGAGCACCGCGTCGACGCGGGCCAGTTGGGCGCGCATGGTGGCTCCTTCCGGGATCAGGCATGGGAGGGGTAGGGACGTGGCGCGAGGGGGTCACGCTGACCGTTGAGGTGAGGGGTGTCAGTCCGTGACGGGGTGCGGCTGGACTGCGGGGGCCGGGGTCTCGACGGGCCGTACGGGGACGTAGGGCCGGAAGGGCTTCAGCGCGGGCAGCTCGGGCACCAGGTGAGCCGTCTCTCGGCAGACATCGGCGGCGTCGCCGAGGGAGAGGTACGGGGTGCGGATGCGGGACCAGCCGCCGGAGGTGTCGCCCGCGACGGCGAGGCCGGGGCGTTCAGGGGCGATGGCGCAGGCGGCGAGAACGGCTTCCGGCGCGATGTCGCCGAGGGCCATCTTCGCGGAGGCTTCGTCATTGACGCGGTGGCAGACGCGGCCGGTCAACTGGGCCCGGAGCATGGTCGCGCCCTTGCCCAGCTCAGCGCCGAAGCGCTGCCCACACACCTCGAGGTAGATGCCGGCCGCGCGGCCGAGCTGGGCGAGCCGGATGAGCTGGGTGACCATCTCGTCGCGCCGTTCCTCGTCCTTGCGGGTGGCGGTCAGGAAGAGCTCGGCCACCTCGTCGACGAACAGGACGATGGGCACGGGCCGTTCGCTCTCGGGCAGCCCCCAGATGTCGGAGGTGATTTCTTCGTCGGGGAGATCGGGGGCGATGCCTTGCCTGGCCTTGATCAGGTCGTATCGGTCCTCCATTTCCTTGATCAGGACGGGCAGCAGTTCGGCGGCTTCGTCCGGATCGGTGGCGAGCGCCGAGAGGCGCGGGGCGAACGGGGCCAGCTCGACCCCGCGCTTGCAGTCGACGCCGACGAGAGCGACGTCCTGACGGGCGAGTCCGGCGACCAGGTGCCGGAGGTACATGGACTTGCCCGACAAGGTCGCGCCGAGGGTGAGTTGGTGCGGTACGGCCCGGTAATCGCGCACGAAGGGCATGGCGTCCTCCCGCAGCGCGACCGGCACTTTGAGGAAGCCGCCGTCGACCTTGCGGGGCATCCGTACCTTGCGCAGGACGTCGAAGCCGACGAGCCGTAGTTCGACGACACCGGGCTTGACGGTGGAGACGTAGACGGCGTGGACGCCCCAGGCGTGCCGCAGCCGTTCGGCCGAGGCGGCGACGTCGGCGGGTTCCTGCCCCGGAGCGAGGCGGAGCCGGAGCCGTAAGCCGGTCGACGTGGGTCGGATGATGCCCCGGCGGGGTGGAACGGGCCGCACCTCGCGTCGAGTGGTGGCCTTGACGGCGAGGATGCGCAGCCGGGACGGCGCGACGGTCAGGCCGCAGGCTTCCATGACCGAGGCGTACGAGCTGAGCAGTCGGACGGTGGATATCGGTCCGCCGACGGCGGACCAGTAGAGGCCGGGGTGGTTGGCCCGTGCGTAGGCGGCCCCGCCGCCGAGCGCGGCGACAGGACCACCCACCTCCAGAAGCGTCGCGAGATCGCTCATCAGGCCGAGGCCCCCATGACGGCCGGGAAGGCGGCCGGGGTGACGGCGGCGGCCCGGAAGGCGATGCCGTGACGCTGCTGGCCGTTGAACACGGACTCCCACGGCCGGGCGACCAGCCCCGGCAGCGAGACCGGCGCACCGAGGTTCAGCCCCTCGGAGACGCCGCCTTCCGGGACGGTGACCTTGATCAGCGAGGACTCCCCGTCCTCGATGTAGACGACGCCGATGGTCATCAGCGCCTCGCCACTGACGGCGTCCTTGGCGATCTCGCCGGTCTGCCGGTCGCGGACCTTCGGCTCGGGAGCCTCGGTGAGGAGGATCGTCGCGGCGGAGGCCTCAACACGGATGGTGCGCACAGGCACGTTCCTATCTACTCGTCTATACAAGCTGCGATCTGCGAACCCGATTTCCTCGGGCTCACGACGATCACCTTGCCACACAACTTGCCCACTCGTCTATACGAGTAAGCGTGTTGGGGTGTACGAGTTCGAGAAGCGTGCCGGCCGCTGTCAGACCCATCCGTCAGAATCCGGCCATGCTGATAGCGACGAACGCCAACGGCCTCGTGGTCAAGCGCCCCTCGAAGCCGGCCATCGGGACGATGCTCGCCAACTTGCAACGCGGTATCGAGCACATGGTGCTTGAGCGGCAAGAGGAGGACCTCGAAGGGGACTGGTACATCCAGGTCCTGTTCCGCGCCAACAACACCTACCAGCTGGAGTACCGGGACGGCGTCCCTGCCGAGCACTACCAGACGCAGACCGTGTCGCAGGAGAAGGTGCGGGAGGCGCTCATCGGCTGGGCGACCGGCAAGCCGGACTGGCGCGAAGGCTTCATGTGGAACAACATCGGCGACATGTTCACACCGGAGGCCTAGCACCCCACCGACACCGGTCATGCGGTCACGTCGCCGGGAGCTGGTAGGCCAGGACGTAAGCATCCGCCGCCATGACCGTGTCGCAGACCTCGACGGGTCGCTTTTCGGTGTCGAAGGCGGTCCGGATCAGGTGGATCACGGGCACGCCGGCCGCCAGCCTCAGCGTGCGCACCTCGTCCGGCGAGGGCATCCGGGCGCGGATCTCTTCCTCGAAGTGGTCGAGGCGGTGGCCCAGCTCTTCGAGTCGGGCGTAGATGCCGCCGGGGCCGGGGTTGGGTTCGGCGATCAGCGTGCCGCGGGCGATGTCGAGCGGCAGGTAGGAGGTGGCGAACTCGACCGGTCGCCCGTCGAGGAGGTAGCGGCGCCGACGCGCGAGGACCCGCCGCACGGACCCGAGCCGCGTGGAGATGTCCTGACTCGCCTTCTCTTCCTTCACCTCAAGACTGTCGACCTGCGGGTGGCTGCCCGCCGCGTCGGCTTCGACGATGAACGCGGACTTCCCCTGCTCGCGATGGCGACGGGCGAACCGGTCCGAGGCGAGACGCCGCACAGGCGGACGCGGCCGGACGAAGACGCCCTTGCCGTGCTCGGCGTGGACCAGGCCCTCCCCCTGGAGGATCGAGAAGGAGTTGCGGACCGTCATGCGAGAGACCCCGTAGTGGTCGACGAGCTCCGCTTCCGAAGGCAGCTTCTCGCCCTCCCGGAACCGCCCACGGTCGATGGCCTCACGCAGCTGGTCGGCAATCTGCCGGAAGACCGCACGATCACTCGTGGGATCGAGATCACCGAGCAGGCCCGAAGAAAGAGGGCTCACGTGTGTACTCCTTTAGGTATCTAGACGAGTGGGCGAGTGCTTGTTGCTACGGTGGAGAGCCTAGCCATCCGAGAGGGCCGAGGAACGTGAGCACAGAACGCCCGCACTCCGTGAGCGTGGCCGGGGTCGTCGTCGACGCCCAGGGCCGGGCCCTCCTGATCCAGCGCCGGGACAACGGCCACTGGGAACCGCCGGGCGGCATCCTCGAACGCGAGGAGACCATCCCCGAAGCCCTTCAGCGCGAAGTCCTCGAAGAGACCGGCATCAAGATCGCACTTCCCGCGACCCTCACCGGCGTCTACAAGAACATGACGGGCCTGATCGTCTCGATGGTCTTCCGCTGCGAGGCGGCCGACGGCACTCCGACCACCGGCGACGAGACCCGCGCACTGCGCTGGGTGACCCGTGAAGAAGTCTCCGAACTTGCCGACGAGGCGTACGCGATCCGCGTCATAGACGCACTCGACGCGGCGTCGCCGCCGGCCATCCGCGCCCACGACGGCGTGAAACTCGTCTAGTCCGAACCCGCTGCACATGGCGGCCTACCAGCATGAAGGAACTTGTATGCACGAGTATACGAGTACTGCCCGGGTCTGGGGACTGTCTTGCCCAGGTTTCCCGGAAGAGGTCAGCCGGGCCCGCCGATGGACGCGCGACGTCCTGCGAGGCTCCCCTTTCGCCGACGACGCCGAGCTGATCGTGAGCGAGCTCAGCGCGAACGCGATCCTCCACACGGCGAGCGGACGCGAGTCCGGCAGCTTCCACCTGGCCGTCGCCGTCTCGGCGCAGGTGGTCGCCGTATCGGTGACGGACGCCGGAGGCACGGGCACGGCCCCGAAGATCGAGCACCAGGAGCAGGACGCCGAGCACGGCCGCGGACTCGGCATGGTCAGCGCGATCGCTCACCGGGTCGTCGTCCACGGCAGCGAGACCGGCCACACCATCACGGCGGAGCTCTTCACCTACGCACGCCGAGGAGGGCACCCGTGCTGAAGACGACGACCAGGCCGGGCTTCTGGTGCGAGTGCTGGACCCAACGGCTCGACGGACGACGCCCGCCGGCCCTCTTCGGATCCTTCGACGCGCACTCGGCGGTCGAGGCGAACAACTGGGTGGCGACGATCCTGCGCACCATCTCACCGGCCCTGGACACGGCCGCTTCCCAGGAGGCGTGGACGCGGCTCCATGACGACCGCATCGACACGAGACGAGCCCTGTTGCGCCGGGAGCCGTGGACGGTGTCCATCACGCACGCCAGCACACGCATCACGTGGACCGTACGACCAGCGCTCTTCCTGCCCCTTGCACACCGTCAGGGCGTCGAACTCCCAGCCTGCGTGGACGACTTCAAGCCCCGCACGGCCGACTGAGTTACAACTTTCTCTACTGGTTCAAGGCCCGCGCACGGCGCGGGCGCGCGCCGCCTCTGCGGCGCGGCCTGCCTCCTGTCTCCGCCCCGGCTGGCCGCGCCCGGCGGCGCGCTGGCGAGCTGCGGGCATGAAGTGGGAGACACCCTCTGTGGCTAGGGCGGTCGGCTCCACGGCTTTAGGCAGCCAATTTGGCGCGAGCCTCGAAGATCATGGCCCAAGATCGGGCACTAACGGGCAGGCTCACAAACCTGCCCGATCCGCTGGCTAGCGTAATGGGCCATGATCACTCGCGCCAAATCAGCTCCAGCCCAAAGCCGCTCCGCCGACCTCGCGTGTCTCAAAGCCGCAGCGATCCGCTTAGAGCTCCATCTCATCAATACGATTCTCGAGCTGCAAGCAGAGTGCATCAATACTGCTTGCACGCCTAGGGTGCAAAGCGGAGCCAGGATTCGCAACCACGAGCCTCGACACGAGCATTTTCACCTGCGTTCCCACGCTTGTGTCATACACCTTACCCTGCGACCGAAAAGCAGCGTCCATTCGGTCACCCCACTTACTCTTTTCCCTCTTGAATTCCGGCACATCCAAAGAAACGCCAAATGTTTTCGACACCTCATCCTTATATAGCTCGACGTTCAGAGTATCTTCGAATTCCGACTCCTTCATGGAAGGGACTATGGTATAGGTCTCCTCTTTGGGGGAAAGTAGACCTGCATCACGCGCTTTACTTCCGGCCATCAACCCAGCTCCGTCATGATCCAAGAGAACATGATACTGGCAGAGCTGCTGTCGCAATCCGTCCAGCTTGGGCAGTAGATTGGAGGCCCCCTTCAAATAATCCAGGGAAAGTCCACCACTAGCGATAAACGTTCTGAGTTTTGCGCTATTGTTCGCGATCAGAGCCTCAAGTGAATGGCGATCCGTAAGTCCCTCAACAATGAGCACAAGGGCAGCTTGTGCGAGGTTGTCTGAAGTTCTTACTCCCAGAACATCGCGCAGTTCATTCAGCGTTTTCGCTGGTGCAGCCTTACTGCCCCGTACGATGACGTTATTGGATAGCTTGAACCTGTCCACCAATAGTGGACTATGGGTCGTGTAAATCACCTGCTGCTTCGATGCGATTTCGTTCACTACCTGGCGCACCCTGTGCACGGCGCTCGGATGCAGATGCGCCTCGGGCTCCTCAATAGCCAGGATCAACGAACGTCTCCCGCTGTCGGCCACCTTCCGCGCCATGGCCAAAGCCGCCAGGCTCTGTACACCATCACCCTTGTTCCTTAGGTCGGTCTCAGCGCCATCATCGATAAGCACCTTGATCTCGTCGATTAGTCCGTCAAGAATACCCCCTTCCGTCACTTGAATGCGAACGTCAGCTATGTCCGGGATGAAATCTTTGAGAGTCTCGCGCAATTCGATTGCCAGCGGCTTCATGGCATCAGTAACGGCTACTGAAAGTTGACTCACCAGACTCTCGTATTGTTCGGCATCGAGAGCTTCAGTGATGCGGTCACGCAACATTTCACGGATGACCTCTGTAGCATCAGCGGCAGTTCTAACCGAGCCGACGTATTCGATACGAAGGCGGCGACCAACAAAGCTCGCCACTTGCCCAGATTTCCGGTTTAGCGTCTCCTTGCCTGGCCCCTGCTTACGGACAGTAAAATCTACATACTTGTTGACCGTTAGGCGAATCGGAAGTTCCGTTTTGAGGCTGACTCCAATCTGACTCTTGAAGAGAGCCTTTTCTGCATCATCCAACTCAAACCAAAAATCAATTATCGTACTGCCATTCGGGGTCCTCTCCTGAAGATCTTTCGGGTAGTCTTCAAACCAGTCGTAATATTGCCTGCTGGAAAGCCGCACGCTGGGAGAGTTAGCTCTGGCGGATCCCATCATTCCAAAGCGGCGCAGTATTCGCATGCCCATAACAGCCGCTCGGAGAATGTTAGACTTCCCCTCATTATTAGGACCGACCAGAACTGCCAACTCTCCGAAGTTGAGGCGCGGGGTCTGTTTGATGGATCGGTAATTCTTTACCGACAGTCCTGAAAGCTGCACTTTCGTAGCCCCTTTGCCCGTGCGGCGGTTGTGGTGCTCAAGCTTATCGGCGCCCTACGAACCGTACGATGCTTTTCTTGCAGTTCGTCCGCGTCGGTTACGTGGCGTAACGCTGTGGTGTCTGGTGCTGTTCGAGTGCCGAGCCACCGTCCAAAAGCACCCGCGTACGCGAGCGCCCTCCCGGGCCGTCCTCGGGCCGTGGAACGGCGCTCAGCGATGACCAACGTCGACAACTGCGGACAGCTCAGCAGCAGGTCAGGACGTTGATCGATTCGGCGGCCGCAGGTCACGGCCGGCCCGCGACTGGAGCAAGTCCCGCACAACACTCCTGCGTAGCTCGTACGGGCACGGCGACGCGCTGGCCGATGCACTCGGCTCGCTCCGGATTCTTGGAGTGTCCGGGAAGCTCACTGCCGTCGATCCGTACGGGGGGGGACACGTTGATGAACGAGCAGGAGTCCGCAGCCACCCTCCGAGAGATCCCCGGCCTGAAGCAGCGATGCGGTGATGACCGTCAGCTCGCCGCATTGGATGACCTCGCAACGATGCTGGCACAGTGCGCGGCCACTCCAGGCAGCTACTTGTGGTTCGCCGGCGACTGAACGTCCTACCGCTGAGGCCTCCGCCGCCTGCCAGGCGACCAGACGGCAATCAACGCGAGGCCGTTTCTGGGCCGTCCAACAGTGACCCACATCGATAAATAACGCGCACATCAGCGCAGGTCAACGCGACACCCAACAGCATCAGTCGAGTTGAATACTCATTCAACCAGTTCGTCATGAAATGGGAAGCAAGATCTCATCAATGGGCCGGAAGCCCACTGGATTATCGACTACCAATCTCCTACCAGTGCCGTGATTCACCTCGCCATCCACGATGACCACTCGGCGAGCACGATGCCAAATGACGGCCTCTTGGTAAGCCTCATAGGGAAGGCGGACGCGGATTTCCGACCGCCTCCCCCTGCGTACTGTTGAGATTGTGGCAAAGCCGAACGGGTCATCTCCCACGTGTCTCAACTCCACAATATTCCCTGAGAATGTCGATGTGGAATCGATGCGATGCTTTTTCAGCTTTTCTGCGGCCTCCTCGATCTTATCTGAAGCATCTGATTCAATTGACACTGAATCAGGAATTGTCTCTGGGGCGGGAACAGAAGAGGCCCATTCGAAACTTGTCTCGAATTCGCTAACCGAAGGTTCCGTTAGGATCTTGGCCAGCGCAGAGCAAAACTCCCTGCTGACACCGCGTGCAACCACGGCATGCAGATCTCCCACACTGGGCGAGGACTCAGGCTCGACAATAATCTCTTTCACTGCCATAAGCGACTGCGCCAAAGTGCGCGTCACTCGACGCTCAAAAGGTTCCGGAGCAGCTTGAAATAGCTCAAGGTCGGCCGTCTGCGAATATTCTCCAGGAGTCTCTTGTGTATGCGATAGAGGAACTAGAATGGGGATGATAAAAGAGCCTTCTTGGGTGTGATCCATCCGTGCACGTCGCAAGACTGCGTCGCCCTGGCGTGCATAGTTGCCCCCGATGTCGCCGCGTTCATTCCATGCGGTGGTACCAACTGCCCTGAGCAACTTGCGCGCGGAGGTGATCACCGTAGATGCGGCCTCGAATGGGATCGTATCTGTGATGGCATAGTCATTCGCAGCCCGCAGGTACGTCACATCCATCAGGTGATATCGAATACTCAGAGCTACGTCTTTTGGACTTCTATGCTCTTGCCTAGCTATTCTTTCAACGATCCCGACAGCAATCCCCGGATCGTTTACAGCTGGGACCCCGATCATGACACCATCTCGGACCCATATCGTGCCGGCCGATCCAGGAGGCTGACTTTCCCATCCCTCAGCTTGCAAGTAAGTGCGAATTTGAGAGACGTTCGGGATCCTGACGCCACGCGAGCCTAGGGCATCGTTGGAATGAAGCATGATTTCACCTCCCTTTCCCACAATTCCAACGTTGCCGCGGTAAGTCGCTGCGTCTTTGGGACCACGATCTTGTCAGTAGGAGCCCCTGCGCCGTTTACCCGCACCCAAAATGCGGCTGCCCTGTGGTTGGTTCCGGCATCGTGATGCTGAACCCAGTCCACGGGATCCTTATAATCCAGAATAACTAGCACGAAATAGACCGGCACAGCTGAGGTTGACCAGCTATCCCGCCAGTGCAGCTCTGAGCCCCAAGTGGCACTATTGCCTGAAATTTTGAATTGCGAGCTACACTTGATCTGAACTCGCGCTGCTGCTATCGCAAATTCCAAGCTGCCGTCTACTGCGATGGCATCTTCATCCGGTGCCGTCTCGTTGAAGCCGACCGCAGCCTGGCTAAATATCGATTTCACATAGGCGACACCGAATCTACCTTTAGCCGTGTTCGGATCCAGCGTGGCGATCGAATGCAAGTGCGTTGCCCCCTCCCCGCCGTGCGGCTTCCCCGTCCCGGCCCGCCAGCGCACATCTGCATGACTGTCCGCCCAGCCCTGGGTTCAACCTGCAACGAGATCGAAATCCTAGCCACGAAGTGACGACCTGTCACTAGTCGTGACCTTCAGTCGCTATCGTGGCCAGCTCACGCAACGAGCCGCGTGCCACGGCCGTGCCAGAAGCAGGGGTCACCAGCGGTCAACAAGGGTGGCTAGCCGGGCATCCGTGCCCGCTCGCTCGACTAGCGACGTCGCAGGTCACCTGCACTACGCCCTCGCCTCTCTCCTAAAGTGGTTGTCCAGCACGCTCACTGAGTCCACACTCTCTGGAACTCTTCGGCCGGGATGGCCTCCAGCGGATCTTCTTCAGGATCGATCGCTTGGTCTGTCAGGCCGCCGTGCTCGTCCTCCAGGTGCTCCCAGCTGTACCGGTGGAGCTGCCCGGCCGAGGTCAGCTCGGCCTGCTTGATGACGATCAACTCGCCGCGGTCGGGTACGGCCTCGATGTACCAGAGGCCGCCTTCCTCGTCAGCGTGGCGGAAGTGGTGCCGCAGCGTGGCGCTCTCGTCGAGTGCTCGCAGGTACGCCATGATCTCTGCCGCGATTCGCTCCAGGTCAACCACGGGACCATCGTGCCAGCGCAGCGCGCGCAGTTGGGCCGCTCTGACATCCATAAGTGACATCAACGGCCCCGGACGCCAGCACTCCTAGGCGACCGTGTAGGGCCAGCTTGGTCATGTGGCTCCCCGGCAGGGCCGAGGAGTGATCGAACTCCTAAAGCGGTGCTCAGTCTCAACACCACTCAGGACGAAGGCGTGAAGCCGGCGGACTGGTCGAGGTGGAACGCGGAGCCTGGCGCCGTCGGTGTCCACCCCTCACGCAGGGCAAGACGAACGGCCGCGGCAACACCGGACGGCAGTACAGGCCCAGCCTCGCTACCCATCCAGTTACTCGGATGCGGCTGGTCGGTGGTGACCACGAGCGTCGCTCCGGGGGTGTCCGCATGCTCGACCGCGAACGTGCACGGCGACCAGGCCAGCCCCTGGGAGTACGTCGGTCTGCCTCGCAGCCGCCAGCGGTAGGCCGTGCCGTCGACATCGATCCGTCGCGATCCCTTGCGGACCAGTGCCATGCCTCCCCCTTCACCACCAACGATGCTAGCGAGCCCGGCCCCAACCCTCCGTCTCAGTTTCCTTCTCATTCAGCGCCGTTCACGGCCGTTCAGACGAGACCGTAGCCCGTAGCCGCTCCCGCGACCGACCGGCCATGAATGCAGGTGAACGGACCCGTACGCGGCCCCACGAGGCACCACCACAGTTGGAAAGCGTGTTGCCTTAGTGGTCTGCGTCGTAAGTCCTTCGGGGGTTGATCATGCTGCGAGGACGGCGGAGGATTCTTCCCGTCGGTCGGGTGTGTGTCGGTCGAGCCTGGCCAGCAGATCGTCCAGGTCGGAAGTGGTGAATTTCCACTGGAGCGGCTGTGCTGCGGCGTTGTAGCGGTCTTCGAATGCTTGGAGCCGGTCTCGAATCTGGTCGAGGTTCGTGAAGTCGTTGGGTGCCACGACTTTGCGTTGGACGACGGAGAAGAAGATCTCGACCTGGTTGGTCCACGACGCGTGGACGGGGGTGTGGATCATGACTGCGTTGGGAAACGCCTTGGTCAGGCGGTCGGCGGCCTTCTTGCCGCGGTGGGAGGAGCCGTTGTCGACGATCCAGAAAACGCGTTTCGCGCTGGCGTAGGGCTCGGTGGTCATGACCTGGGTGACCACGTTCATGAAGGGCGCGATGCCGGTGGTGGGCTCACAGCGGCCGAAGACCTTCGCGCGGTGGACGTCGTAGGCGGCCAGGTAGGCCAGGGCTCCGCCACGCTGGTACTCGTGGTTGACCCGCATCGCCCGGGCCTGGCCCGGGGCCAGGGTGGGGTGGCAGCGGCAGCGGGCCTGGATCGAGGTCTTCTCGTCCGCGGAGATCACGTACTCCTCCGTGCCGAGGGGGACGCCGTCGAAGGTGCGGGCGTACAGGTCCATGATCCGGGCGGCCTTGAGCCGGAAGTCCGGGTCGCGGATGAAGATCCAGGACCGGTACTGCCACGGTTTGAGCGCGTCCTCACGCAACCAGCGGCGCACCGTGGACGCCGAGATGGCGTCGGTGATCCCGCGCGCGGTCAGCTCGGCGGCCAATTCCGGGCAGGACCAGCGCGACAGCGGCACGCTGGTCTCGGCGGGAAGCTGGCAGGCCAGCGCCTTGGCCTCGGCAACCTGCACGGGAGTGAAGCGGGCGGGGCGTCCGCAGCGTTTACGGTCGGCCAGGGCCGGCAGCCCGCCGACGGCGAACCGGCCACGCCAGGTCCGCACGGTGTCCACGTGCAGACGGGTCTCGGCGGCTATCCGGGCGTTGCTGCGGCCGCGTGCCGCCAGTAAGACGACCGTCGCCCGTTGCCGCATCTGGTGCGGGGTCTTGTGGCCGTAGGCCAGCTTCTTCAGACGGTGGCGCTCGGCGGCGGTCAGCACCACGGGCACGGCAGAGCAGGGAGGCATCGCAGGCAGGGCAACCAAATCTTCCAGGGCGCGTAGGGGGATGGGGGGCTCCTGGTGCGTCTGGCGGCCGAGGGCTCAGGCGGCGGGTGGTGCTGCTGCGTGGCGCGTCTGCTGGATCAGGACGGTAGTGGCTCGTTCCAGGAGTTCGCAGAGCGCGGCGTGTTCGGAGGGCGTGAACGCGTCGGTGAGTGCGCGCTCAAGGATGATCACCTCCTGGTAGGCGCGGCCAAGGAGCGCCTGCCCCTCATCGGTCAGGGTGGCGATTTGCACCTTGGCATGCACCGGGGACGCCTCGCGGCGGATGAGTTCCTTGGTCTCCATATTGGTCAGCACGCTGCTCATACTCTGCTGCGTCACCCCGCAGGAGCGGGCCAGTTGGGCACCGGACATGCCGCCTTCGCGCGAGAGGGCCAGCAGCACGGTGTACTGCGTCATGGTGAGCCCGTAGGCGCGCAGCACCGCCTCGTGGTGCGCCATCAACGCCTGCTCCGACCGCCTGATCCGGGTACAGAGGGACTCCTCGACCGGGGCTTCCACCATGCACTCCCACTCCATTGACAGGTTCATGGGTTGACTCAGGAACCTTATATGCATACTGTCCTCGACTGTCAGGTTACTGAGTCAACACAAGGGGCTGTAACCATGAAGGCTGTCCTCCTCGACACCGAGGACCACTACCGGGTCGCCGAACTCGATGAGCCCACCCCCGGCCCCGGCGAGGTGGCGATCCGCGTCGCCTACGCCGGGATCCAGTGGGGGGACACCATGGTCCGGGACGGCCACTTCCCCATGCCGCGCCCCTTCGTCCCCGGCTTCGAGGCGTCCGGGCACATCGCCGCGGTCGGCGAGGGCGTCGACGCAAGCCGTGTCGGTGCGCCCGTTGCCGCGCTGACCACGGCAGGCGCCTATGCCGAGGTGGTCCTGGCATCCACCGCGCTCAGCCTGGACATCGGCGACCTGCCGCTTCGGACGGCCGCAGGTCTCGGCTGGGGCGCCCCGACCGCTTACGACCTGATCAACACCACCGCGCAGGTGCGGCCGGGCGAGAGCGTGCTGATCCACGCCGCGGCCGGCTCAGTCGGCACGCTCGCCGCCCAGTTCGCCCGGTTGGCCGGGGCCGGCCGGATCGTCGGTGTCGCCGGCAGTACCGCCAGGGCCGACTACGCCGCCCAGTTCGGCTACGACCAGGTCCTGCTGCGCGAAGAGTTCCCGGCCAAGCTCGGCACCGAACGCTTCGACGTGATTCTCGACCCGGTCGGCGGTGGGACCCGCCGCGTCGGCCTGGAGCAGCTAGCGGCGCACGGCCGACTCGCGGTGTTCGGCAACCTCAGCACCTACGAACCCGTCCTGGCCGACACCAACGACCTGCTCATGCACGGCAAGTCACTCATGACGTACAACAGCAACCTGCTCAGCCAGACCCACCCCGAGCGCCTCGCCGGCAGCGCCCGCCGTGCACTCGGTCTCGTCGCAGACCGCAAGGTGCGCGTGGACATCACCGCCGAATACGACCTGACAGACCTGGCCACCGCCGTGCAACGGCTCGCCGAGGGTGCCACCCACGGCAAGAGCATCCTCCGCGTCGCCTGACAACACGCCGAAAGCGTCGACCACAAGGTCAGCCCCACGCGCCCCGCCCGGGCGGAAAGGGATCACCCCAGACGCGGGGGCCGAGCCCACATGCCCCCTCATCAGCGCTGGGCAGCGCCCCAGGTCGCTGCCCAGCCTGCCGGTGCCCCACACGGCCACGCCAATCGCGTCAACCCCCGAAGGACTTCCGGAGTCGACCACTTAGTGCCGCATACCGCCTCGCCGGGACGGTCCACGCCTCCGTATGGTCTGCGCCGGGAACAAGGTTGAACGACGACGCGAACTGTACGGGGAGAAGAGGGACAGTGAGCAGAAGACGCTACGTCGCCAGGGGCGTGCCGGGTGGGTACCGGATCTGGGACAACCGAGGCCGTCGTTGGTGGGGCGATCTCTACGAGTTCTGCCCTGATGATCTCCTGGCTGAGCTCAATGGGCAGGCGGACCAAACGCGGATCACCGCGCTGATGAAGCGCTACCGAGCGCAGAAGCGATAGGCAGCGCCGAGAACTGAACGATGACGGCGCGCACCACAAGCGCACCAGATCCAGCGGGGACCAGCGGGGAATCACGGTGAAAGCAACCAGGGCCGAAAGCACCACTCACCGGCCGTTCGCGCAGGTCAGCACCCCAACGAACCTCAAATGATCGCAGCTTCCCAAGCTGAGTGTCTCCTGTTGTCGGAGCCGGGTGGCGCGCATGCCGCGGACGTCTCATGTCGTTGTCGCCAAGTAGCCTGCGCCTAGTGCACTTTCCAGCGCTGGAGGTTCCGTGGACGCGACCGCCCTCACCAATCCTGCACGGCTGTGGTCGGCGCGAGAGGTCTTGGTGCGGCAATGCCCTATACCAGCAGCGACCGGAGTCTACGGGTGGCACTTCAAGGAGCCACCTCACCCCGACTTGGCCCCCGAACGACTGCTCTACGTCGGCATAGCTCCGCGCCACATGTCCAACCGGACCAGCACGCAGAACCTGAGGAAGCGCGTCCGGTACCACTACCGGGGGAACGCGGCTGGATCAACTCTGCGGCTCACCCTTGGCTGCCTGCTCGGGCTCGAGCTACGCCGAGTAGGTAGCGGGAACCGCCTGACGTTCTGTAAGAGCGGAGAAGCCAGCCTCAGCCGATGGATGGCCGACCACGCGCAAGTGTGCTGGCTGGAACACGACGAACCGTGGACGTTGGAGTCGGAGCTCATCGCTCAGATTGACCTTCCCCTGAACCTCGACCAGAACCGCCACAACGGCTTTCACGACCGCCTCAAGGAAGTGCGCGCCAAAGCTCGGGAGCGGGCAAGAGCCTTGCCCGTCAGCGCATAGAAGGAGGCACGGGTGAGCAACGCAGACCTGCCCACGCCTCGGCGCAGCGAAGCCAAGCGCTCCCAGGACCGGCGCCGCCGCGAGCGCATGCGGAGCAATGGGAGCATCGAACGCTACACAGCGCTAGAGATCGGTGAACGGGACGGTTGGATCTGTGGCCTATGCCAAGATCCAGTGGACCAGGCCTATCAGCATCCAGACCCTCGGTCGCCGAGCATCGACCACGTCCGCACTATCGCGGCCGGCGGCGCTGACACTCGCGACAATGTGCGGCTCACTCATTGGGGCTGCAACCATGAACGCAACGCCAGCACGCCGCTGGGGATTGTCGAGGAAGCCGAAGCGCAGCGCGCTGTCCTCCTCCGGATACCCGCGCTCCAGGCCTATGCAGAAAGCCTCAGGGCCGAGGACATGGTCCGTCGCTCTCAGGCTTTCCACGCACCTGAGAGGTATCGCGCCAAGTTGGCGCGTCGGGTGGAACGCTACGAACGCGAAGGACGCTGACCGCGCACGCCTCTACGAAGGAGGCGCGTGCCACAGCCGTGCCAGATGCGAGGGTCAGCCACGGTCAACCAGGGTGGCTGACGGACGCACTCGTGCCCGCTGACTCCGCCAGCAAAGCCGCAGGTCACCGGTCCTACGGCTCAGCCTCTCTCCTAAAGCGGGTGTCGCAGGTTCGAATCCTGCCGGGGGCACGAAGAAACATCAGGTCAGGGGCCCTTCCATCCAGCGGAGGGGAGGGCCCCTGCGGTTGCAGCACACATACGGCACCGACGCCGCGGCCACCTACAGTTGCTGCTCCCACGGATTGACCACCAGAGCCCCGGTTCGGGCCACGTGCTTGATGTTGCGTGTGGCCACCGTCCAGCCGTTGGCCAGGGCGGTGGCGGCGATCAGGGCGTCCGGTGGGTCGATGCTGGTGCCGACGGCCTTGAGCGTCTTGTGGATGGTGAGGTAGGCAGCGGCTTCCGATTCGCCGATCGGTGCGATGCGGTCACGGAATTCGTGCCGTAGCGCAGCGAGGGCTTGTGCGTAGCGGGCTTGCCTTACGGGATCCGGGGCGGCGGCAACGCCTGCCTCGATCTCAGCCACGGTGATGACGCTCAGGAAGCGGTTGGGGCGGGCCGTGGACCGGAACCAGGCCAGGACGCGCGGGTCGGGCTTCGCCCGGGCCGTGAGCTCGGCAACGACATTGGTGTCGAGCAGGTAGATCACTCGGCGTCCGTCTGCGCATCGTAGGAACGGGCGCCGAACTCCAGCCCCTCGAAGGGCCGGGAGAGCAGGAATTCCTCGAAGCCGTCGTTACTCAACGTAACCCAGCGGTGCAACATCTCGGGCAGAGCCTCGATCTCCGTGTCGGCGAGCTCCGCGTCGAAATGCCGACGCTGGTCCTCCGGCAGGGACTCCCGGATGTCACGGATGGTCCGCAGCGGATGCGACGACGGGCGCGGCGGGTGAGCGTCTCCGCTCGGAGCTGTGGTCATCGGCATCCCCTCCGCGTGCATCGGGCTGCGTACTGCTGCTGCTCCCAGGCTACGGGTTTCCGCCTGGCCGCTCACAACCTTGGTCCGAGAGTGGGGCATGGGTCGTGTCTGGCGCGCCGAGCGACAGCCGCAGTTCTTCGGCGTACGCGCGGTCGCCCTCCAATGCGTTCATTGCTCATCTGGCCGCGGCGGGCCACAAGACGCACAGCTTTCAGATCACCATCAAGGGTGAGCCCGGGGCGCTGACTCCCGACTTGTACGACGCGACGGATCATGCGCTGTATGAGACGAAGGGGCGGACGACGCGGGCCAATGTGCGGATGGCGACCGGGCAGTTGGCGGACTGCCGCCGGCACATCCCCGGCCGCAAGGAACTGCGCGTTGCTGTGCTGCTGCCCAGCGAGCCCACAGAGGACGTCAAGGATCTCCTGGGTGAGGAGTACGTGGAGTTGGTCTACCAGACCGAAGACGGCGGCTTCGCCGGCTGGCCGCTTGCCTACAACCAGCCCTGGCCGACTGGGGTGGGGCACGCGTGCCGCCCGGCGAGTAGGTGGTAAGTGGTCTGGAGAATCGTGGGGCTGGCGGGTACGGGAGCGCTGCCTGGTGCAGAAGACGCCGGGCAGCCTTACACTCACAGCGTCTAACTGAATGATCGTCAAAGAAAGCAACTACCTTGCTTAAAGCACGAATAGCCACTGTTCTCGGCGGTATCGCCGCCGCGACCTTGCTCACGATCGGCAACGCCTCGGCCGTCATCTTCAGTGTCGAGAAGGCCGGCACCACGACGTTTGACGGCAGTGTTCCGTCCGCCATGGCGTGCGCCCATAACTCCGTGGGCAAGGCCTGCTTCCGCGAGGTCGGGGACTGGTTCGAGATCGTCGACGAGAAGAAGGACGGGCACGCGACCCTTGCTGCCTGGCGCCTCGTCTACCCCGAGAGCCAGGCGACTGTTCGACAGGGAACCATCTGGAACACCGCTGGCTTCCAGACGTACCGATACAAGAACAAGGACTTCAACGAGGGATACATCCTCGAGCTGCGGGTCTGCGCCGGCGAGTGGCACAACAAGCATGTCATTGACAGCTCTTGCAGCGCATGGACTACGACCAAGGCCTGAAAGCACCCACGTCAACCGCGGGCCCTCGGCCCGCGGTTGACCCGCTTCGATCGCGGGAGGCAGCGCTGTGCCGTGGTCAGGGGACTGCGCTGCGGCCGGTACTGGTCCAGAGCCGGCGCACATCCTGTGGCACCTGCGGAGACAGGGCAGGGGGCGGGGCCCCTGCCCTTACCCCGCAGGCCCTCGGCTATGTGAGGTGCGCGTCTTCGACGCAGCCGCTTCCGGTTGCGGCCGACGTACGGTTGAAGTACCGAGGGCATCACGCACTCCGGCCCCCACGCCGGGTCGTCCTCGGCGAGAGACGAGTGAATCCGGGCCGCCCCCGTGGTCGGCGCGGAGACGGGTCGGCACCATGTCCGCCGCGATCGAAGCAACTCAGCGAGCTGATCACGGCAGGAGCCGCGCTGAGCGCCCCCGCAGGTCCACAGCCCCGCCGAGGAGAGACGTGATGGCCCTGTCCCGGCTGGACATCCACCGGCGGAACCGAGGAGAGCGAACGCTCGTCACGCTTGCCGGCGACATCGGACCGACCACGACGCCGCTGCTGCGGGCCGCAGTGGAGCAGTGTCTGCTGGACGGCGTCACCGAGATCGACATCGACCTGACCACGGTCGGCTCCTGCGACGCCAGGGGCTTGGACGTCCTCCTGTCGGCAGCACGGCGCGCCGGCCGGGTCCACGCTCGCCTGCGGCTGCACCATCCGTGCGCTCAGATCGCCCGGCTCCTCGATGCCACCGGATCGACTTCGCTGCTCCTTACGGCCCCCGTGAGTCCCGTGCCGCCCACCGCATCCGGCGACCTCATGAGTACCGCGACGCGGGCGCCAGAGGACCTGGCCCGTCGGCCGGACCAGCCGGTCCTCAGGGACGGTATCCGCCTTCGCCGGCTGACCCGCCGGCAGGCAGAAGACATGCGCGAGGACATCGCCGACCTGGCTGCGGAGTCCGTCGCGGGCACCGCCGGAGAGGCATACCACGACCGCGGAGACTTCCTGCACTGCTTGGCGGTCACCGCCCACCGCCCCGGCTTCGCCCTGCTGGTCGCCGAGACGACGGTGCTGGTCGGTTGCGCCTTCGGTTCTCCGGCGGGCTCTGACGGCTCCGACGGCCGGCAGGGCGGCGGAACACTCCAGGAGATCATCCAGCGGCTCACTTCCCGGACACGGTTCGTCGTCCTCACCCAGGTCGTGGCCCATCCGCACGCACAGCACCGCGATATCGCCCGCCGACTGCAACAGCGTCTGCTCACAGACCTGCACTCCTCCCTCGGGGTCACCCTGCTGCATCCTGGCGACCAGGCAGGACAAGCCGCCTTCTCGTCCTGGGGCTGGCAGAACATGGGTGAGGTCGTGGGGCTGCACGGCGCCGTCGCCCCCTGCGTGCTGACCTTGTCCGCCGAAGGACAGCCCTTGGCACGCCGGTGATGCGGCAGTGCGATGGCTTCGCGCCACACCGCCTGGCACAGCCGGGAGTAATCTGAGACATACCGAGAACTTCCGGGCGCACGATGACGACGGCGCCGTTCCCGGCGAGTGACAGACACGGGCAGCCGGGAACCGCCCGGAACGGAATCGCACGATGAACACCACCACAGAGCCCGCCGAAGGTGCGGCGCCAGGTGACGGACACTCCTACCGCATGCCCTTGCCCCGGCTGCGCCTCACGCCGGACGTCAGCCATGGCCCGCTGGACGGCGCATGGTGGCCGCGCTGCGACGCACTGGAACTGGAGCTGCCCGTGCTGGTCGGCTCCTTGGATCCGGGCATCGGCACCATCACCCGCGTGACCGTGGGGACGGCCGCTTGGCCCGATGCCCCGCAGGAGGTGATGGCACCCGGCCACGTGATCGAGGTGGTGCTGACCGATTCCGCCGCCGAGGCGCATGCCATCACCGTGGACTGCGGCACCGTGGGGCGCTGGGAACTGCTGGTGATCCCCCCGGACGAGCCGGCCCGAGTGGCCACCCGGCTGCTGACCGCTGCCGCCGACCCCGCGAACCCACTGTCGGCTCCGCGCCTGCTGGCACTCGCCGAGAGCGGCCTCGACGGACAGGACACATGGGAGTCGGAAGGAGGAGCCGGACCCAGGTGAGCAGCCCGGCCGGCTCCGCCCGACCGGCGGGCCGGGCATCCACGACCGCATGATGGAGCCATGGCACCGACAGACCCGTTGTCATACGGGCCCGCCCCCGCCCGAAGCGTGACCGCGGAAGGTGAGGGGATGACAGCAGGACGGCGCCAGGACCGGTCCGAAAGCTTCGGGGAAGCGCTCCTCGGAAAGATCCTCGACAGCGCGCACGAACTCCCACCCCATCTCATCGGGCCCTTGGTCGCCGACGTGGTGGAGCGGCTCGGTGGCCGCCGTCCGCAGGTGCTGTTGCAGGACTACGGCCAGTCGGTGCTCGTACCGCTGCCCGGTGGTGGACTCACCGGCGGGGAACCGCATGTGATCGACGACTCCGAGGCGGGCCGCTGCTTTCTCGACGCGGTTCCCGTGGAGGTGCCCGAGGAGGACGGCGTCCGGGTCCATCTGCCCCTGCTGGACGGCGGTGACCAGGTGGGGGTCATGGCGGTGACGCTGGACAGCGTCGATGACGACGACCGCCGCCTGCTGCTCAGAATCTCCGGCCTGGTGGCCGACCTTCTGGTGACCAAGCACGGCTATTCCGACCTGTTCTTCGACGTCCGACGCGATGAGGGGATGAGCGTCGCCGCGGAGATCCAGTGGTCCCTGCTGCCACCGCTGGCCATGATCATGCCCCGGGTCGCCGTCGCCGGGATCCTGGAACCCGCCTACGACGTGGGCGGCGACAGCTTCGACTACGCGCTGAACGGCGACGTCCTCCACGTGGTCATGATCGACGCGATGGGGCACGGACTGGACGCGGCCACGATGGCCACCGTGGCCATCGGCGCCTACCGCCACGCCCGCCGCGCCGGCATCGGACTGTCGGAGATCTACGCGTTCATGGACCGCGCCGTGGCCGAGCAGTTCGGTCCCGAGCATTTCGTCACCGCGCAGATGCTGCAGCTGGACACGACGACGGGACGGGTGCAGTGGGTCAACGCCGGGCACCCGCCGCCGATCCTCGTCCGCGACCACCGCGTGGCACAGCGTCTGGTCGTCCCGACGACCCTTCCTGTCGGCCTGGGCGGTTCGGAGCCTCGGGTGAGCGAGCTGGGGCTGGTGCCCGGGGACCGCGTCCTCTGCTTCACCGACGGAGTGGTCGAGGAGCACAAGAGCGGCGGGGAGGAGTTCGGGGAGGACCAGCTGATCGACTGCGTGAACCATCTGGAGAGGACCGGCCGCGGCATCCGGGCGGTGACGCGCTCCCTGTCCCACACACTCAAGCGGGCGCGGGGCGGACAGACCAGCGACGACGCGACGCTGCTGATGGTGGAGTGGCGCGGCTGACCTCTCGTCCCCGCCGTCCGTCACCGTTGCGCGACGGCAGATACCGCACATCCGTGCGACCGCTACCCCCCTCGCCGTCGGTGAACGCGGAGTGGTGTGGGCAGTACCGAGGGCATCTCGCACACCGGCTTCCACGCCGGGTCGTCCCCGGCGAAGGATGACATCCGGGCCACGGCACAGGTGGCCCGAGGACAGGTGCGCGCCATGTCGGCGACCTTGTAATCCCACCCTGCCGCACCGCGACCCCGTCGCAGCCCCGGCCGCGCGTCTCGCGCTGAAGACCGACGGCGCCTCCCGCGGGCTGTTGGACGGAGCCTGGTGGCCGCGGTCGCGGGACCTGCTGAGTGAACTGGCGGCGATCTACCGGCACGACCGGGGCGCGCGGGCCCTGGTCACTCTGGCCCCCTGGCCGGTGTGATCGACCCCGTCACCGCACCCCGGGTGCGCGCCGCTCTGGAGCAGTGTCTGCGGGACGGCATCACCCTCATCGACGTCGATCTGACCACCGTCGACCGCTGTGACGACAACGGCCTGCGCGTCTTCCCCGACGTGTCGGAACATGCCGCCGAGGCCCAGGCGTTCCTGCTGCTGCATCACCCCTCCCCGCAGACCGAACGACTGCTCATGGACACGGGCTCCGACGGTCTGCTCTACCCGATGAGGCCGGGAGGGGCGCGCCCTCAGCGGGCCTGACGTCGACAGAAGCGCCCCAGGGAACGGGCCGCCGGACGGGGGGCGCTGGTGCGCCGGTCGAGCCGTACGCCGGTCGTGCCCCGCGTCGCCCCGTCAGCCCACAGGACCACGCCCGCTCCCGGTGTCGATGAGGATCTGTTCCGCGTCGCTGACGTTGTCCGCCCGGACCGCCTGGGCCATCGCGGCACGGGCGGCATCCGGTGCCGCGTCGGGCGGGACGACCAGCAGCGAGAAGATGTCCCGGTCGCCCCGGGTGATCAGGACCGTGTCGTCACCGACCGGGAAGGAGTCGACGTGCACCACGTGGTCGTCCACGACGACACGCGTCGGGAGACCCTCCCAGGCGGCGGCATCCAGCCCCACACGGGTCACGGGGCCGAGGTGGGCGACGAGGGCACTCAACAGGGCGGGCAGCTCGGCGCCGATGTCGCGCGAGCGCGGCCACCACGCGCCGTCGAGGACGCCTTTGCGTGATTCGGTCGTCTCCAGCCTGAGAAGCGCAGATCCCGGTCGCACGGCCTCGTGGACGCCACTGGGCAGACGCCGGGGAACAGGTGGTGTATCCGAGCTGGTCATGACGACCACCCGTCTGTAGGGCCGGTGCGACGACGGGACTCCGCCCCGCAGCTCTCACGCTACTCCTGGCGCCACGCGCACTGACGTCTGCAAGATCGCCCGCCCTCTCGCCCCGCCCCCGACGGAACGGATCCAGCACACATGAGGTCGGGAAGCCCCGTGAACACTGCAGAACCACGGAGTGGTGTTTTTGGTGTTCGGCCCGGCGGACGAGAGGACCGTCGAGATCGCCGAGGCGCTCGCCGTGATCCGCCTCGACCTCGACGGTTCGGCTTCCTGACCCGCTTCCTCCAGTAGCAGCATCGCCGAAATCATGTTGCTCTGCGGCCGAGGGTCTCGCGACGGTCACGTCGCCGGGTGGTTCAGCGCTCACCGGTCTGGCCGCCAGGTCAGTGGTGCCGCCGGCCGTGTTCCGATCCTCTGGCGACGAGTCCACCGCACCGGTTTCCCACATGTCGTGGGCTTGCTGGTCGGATGTCGGCCGACGAGAGGGGGCGTGAGTGAGATCAGCGTGCCGGAAGGACGGCGGACAGTACGCTGAATCCAGCGGGATCGGGCCCGCAGCACAGTGTCCGGGAGGTGCTTCATGACGGCCGATATGGTGGCCCCGGCATGGATGCATGAGCAGATCACGGCGGAGGAGTACGACTCCTGGTCCGAGGAGCAGTGCGCCGGTATCGAGGTCGTGGACGGGATGGTCGTCGTGAGTCCGAGCGCGTCCAAGCGGCACAACCGGCTCGCTCGGATTCTGGCGAACGCCCTGGATGCCGCCGCGGGCCCTGAGTGGAACGCGGACACGGGCTTCGACGTCCGGCTTCAGGACGTCCCGCTCACCAATCGCCGCCCGGACGTCATCGTGTACCGCGCGGACACGATCGACATCACCCCCACTCGCCCTGAGCACGTGCTGCTGGTCGCGGAGGTGGTGTCGCCAGGCTCGGAGACCACCGACCGGATCGTGAAGGTCGACCAGTACGCCAAGGCAGGCATCGGCTTCTACTGGCGGATCGAGCAGGCCGTGACAGGCGTTCCTCTCGTGTACACCTACGTTCTCGACCCCGCGACGAAGACCTACCGGGACGGAGACGTCTTCACCGGCGTCCTCAAGGTCGCGGCCCCTTTCCCGGTGGAGGTCGACCTCGGCCAGGTCTGACCATGCACTGCTTGGCAGTCGGCGACGCGTGAGCGATGCGTGAGCGGACGGCCCGATTCGGGGCGGTATGAGCCGGATCAAGCGGCTCGCCGCGCGATTCTGACCAGGGAAAACCGCACCGTACGGCAGCGCCGGGCAGCCCTCGGCAGGAATTCGATCCCACTCCTGAAGCGGGTGTCGCAGGTTCGAATCCTGCCGGGGCGCAGAGAAAAGGGCCGGCTCAGGAGGGATTCCCTCCTGAGCCGGCCCTTCGGCGTTCCAGGCTCCGTGCCCGCTCCCGGGAGCACTCCTCCACCGTCTCCGATGAGCCAGGCCGTGTGTTCTCCTGATCAGGCCGGGTGAAGGTCAGATGGTGAGCGGCCGCCGACGGAGGAACTCGGCGTCTGCCCGCACGCCGAGTCGGGGCCGGACGACATGTCACGTCCTCGACTGTGCACACCCTTCAACGAGCCACGGACGCGCAGCGCACGCAGGTTTTCGCCGCCGGGCGAACTTCGAGGCGCTCCGTCGGGATCGGCTCACCGCATTGCTCGCAGCGCCCGTAGTCGCCCCTCTCCAGCCGTTCCAGGGCGCGATCGAGATCGTTCAGATGCTCGCGCGCCTGGAACAGCAGGGCGGCGACGTGCGCCCGCTCGAAGGCCGTGCTCCCGCCATCCGGGTCGTGCTCGTCGTCAATGGCCACCAGTGCGTTCGCCTCGACGATCCCTTCGAACTCACAGCTGAGGGCGGATATCTGGTGCAGCGTGCCGACACGGTCGGCCGCGAGCAGCGCCCGCATCGACTCGCCCTGGGACGCGGCGAAAGCGGCATTGGTGCATTGATCGCTCATATCGGAGGAAACCTCGTTGTCTTGTGCCGAATTCCCGGGTGCTCGGCGATGACGGCTTCAGCGATGACGTGGGCGGCCACGCTGGTACTGCTTCGAGATGGACCAGATGCCAGTCCTGCGGATAGCCGTCGACCGAGCTGTACTGGCACATGGGGGCCACCCAGGCCCGGTTCGGGAAGGTCGTGCCGCGGAGGGTGAGCGGCGAGAAGAGACGGCTCATCGGAGGCCTCGCAGGAGAGGTGTGGGAGGCCGGGTGCCCCGCAGCCGTCGAGCCGTGACGGCCTGGGTTCCTGCGGGGTGCCCCGCACGGTGGGTGCCCCCGAGTACCCCGGCCGCTCCTGGCACACACCACCGGCCAGGCGTGCTCACCCCGCGCGGATGTCCGGGCACGTGGCGGTCTCGGGCCGTGGTCGCGTGCGCACCCGGGTTGTCGTCCTCCGGCAGCGTCGGGCGGCGAGGGCGAGTGCGGCGGTGGCGACGGCCCCGGCGAGGGCGAGTACGCCCAGGGCGTTCGCCGGCGTGCCGACGGTGGAGGTGAGCGCGAGGACCACGAGCGGGCAGATGAACTGGCCGAGGAAGAAGGAGCCCGTCCACAGGCCGGTGCCGCGGCCGCGGTCGACGTAGTGGAGCTTGGACATGGCGAGGGTGAGCAGACTCGGCAGCATGATGCCGCTGCCGAGGCAGTTGATCACCGCGCCGGCGGTCAGTACGACGGGGTCGGGGGCGAGCCAGATCACCGCGAAGCCGAGGGCGCAAAGGCCGAAGGCGGTGGGCAGCCAGGCTTGCGGGCTGCGGCCGGCCTTGGCGAAGACGACGGCGCCGATCACGACCGCGGCACTGGAGCCGGCTGTGGCCAGTCCGATCACGCCGGTGTTGCTCACGCCCATGTCGTCCAGGAGGAACGCCATCTCCACCTGGACGGTGTAGAAGAGGACGGCGCCGAAGAGGGTCAGCGCGCAGGTGCCGGCCAGCGGACGCCAGGGGAAGGGCCGTTTGGCCATCGGTTCCGCGGCCGAGGTGGCGGGCTCGTCCGCTTGGTCGGCCGGGCGGGGCCGCGGCAGGAAGGCGGCCATGGCCGGGGCGAGCAGCAGGCTCACGGCGTAGGCCCAGAACGGCGCGCGCCAGCCGGCCGATCCGGCCGCACCGCCCAGCACGAAGAAGGCCGTCGCGGAGATCGAGGCGCACATCGTCTGCATCGCGAGGTAGCGGTCGCGTTGCCGACCGGAGTAGTAGTCGCCGATCAGCGTGGTACTGCAGGTCATGATGGCGGCTTCGGCGACGCCGACGAGGGCGCGGCTGGCGACGATGGCGCCGAGGGAGTCCAGCCACAGGGGGGCGGTGCCGAGGATCGCGTACAGCACGGTCGAGACGACGAGCAGGCGTTTGCGGCCGATCCGGTCGACGAGGACGCCGGCGAAGGGGGCCAGCAGCGCCAGGGAGAGGGCGGGGATGGTCAGGGCCACGGGGACGAGCGCGTCGACGCCCGGCACGTCGGCGAAGTGGGCGTGCATCTGCGGCAGGACGGGGGCGATGAGCACGGCGCCCAGGATGGGCAGACAGGCGCCGGCCATCAGCAGCGTGAGGCGAAGCCGGTGGCCGGGGCCGGAGACGGTGTGCTCGGGCGGGGCGTCCACGACAGCTGCGGGAGGCGGGGAAGGGAGCGGGGGCACGGATGCAGGCATGCGGGAACTCCACGTGGCGGGTCGGGAGGGGGACGGGGCGGTGCGGCCCTCGTGGTCGGGCCGTCCGGTATCCGTGGCAGGTTCGGAGTGGGGAGCCGATGACTGCCGGGCGTCGCGGCGGGCCGGCTCGCCGGGCGCCTGCGCGGTCCCGGCAGTGGGGGATGGTGTGGCTCCGGTGCCGGGTGGGGACGACTATGGGTCAACGGACAGGTCCTGCCTAGCCCTCATCCGATCGATATCGAAGATGTGGATCATCCGGGCCTTGGATGCCGGGCATCCGTAGGAGCCCGTTATCTCGGTGCGACCGTGGCGATACGGCCGGGCTCGGAAGCGGCCAGCTCCGCTCCCACGCGGGCCGCGGTCTCGCGCAGCCAGATGTGGGCCGCGTCGTGGGTGTGCACCGGGTGCCACCACAGTGCCTCCTGGAGCGGGACCGCCCCATAAGGCGGTTCCATGAGGCGTACGGCGGCCACGCCGCGCAGCTTCTCGGCGAGGCGCTGCTGTACCAGGGCGATCCGGCGGGTGCCCGCGACCAGGAAGGGCAGTGCTTGGAAGCTGTCGACGGAGACCTCCACGCGGGGATCGACACCGAGCATGCTCAGCTGCCGGGCGGCCGGAGCGTCGTAGGCGCGCTGGTAGACGACCCAGGGAAGCCGTGCCAGGTCGTCCATGGTCAGCTGGTCGCCGACCTCGTCGTTCGTCTCGGCCACCAGGAAGGCCCAACGGTCGGTGAACAGGTCGACGGCGGGGAAACCGCTGATGATGCCGCGCGGCATCAGAAGCCCGTCGGCCGTGCTGAGCAGCGGTGCCGTGTCCTCAGTGACATCGATGGGTGTCCTCTGGAAGCGCAGCCGTACCCCCGGGGCCTCGGCGTGCACGGTCCGGGCGAGCTCGGTGCCGAACACGGCGAGGGCGTAGTCGGAGGTGAGGAGGGTGAACTCGTGTTCCTCACTGCCGGGAGAGAAGTCGGCCCTGCTGCTGAAGACCCGTTCCAGCAGGTCGCAGGCGGTCGAGGTGCGGTCCAGCAGAGCGCGGCCGAGGGCGGTCAGTTCGTACTGTTTGCCGACGCGTGAGAGCAGTTCGTCGTCGAAGTGGCGGCGCAGGCGGGCCAGGGCCGCGCTCATCGCCGGCTGACTGAGCCCGACGCGCTGCCCGGCGCGGGTGACGTTGCGTTCCTCCAGCAAGGCCCGCAGGGACAGGACGAGATTGAGATCGAGGCCGGAGAGGGACATGGCGCCTCCAGAGCGAGCCCCTTGCGGGCGGCAATCATTCACACCACAGATGATCATTATCTAAAGAATCTATTTCCCAGATTACGGGGTGGCGGTCACATTGGTCTCACCGCAATCTGGAGGACATTCCCGTGAACCTCGCAGTCGCTTCCGCGTCCTTCTCCTTCTCCGGGCCCTTCGCCCTTGGCGTTCTCTCCTCCTCCGACCTGGCGCCTTTCCCCGGTCTTGTGACCCCCGGGGGGCGCGTTCTGGATCTTCGTACGGCCCTCGGGGAGCCGGCCCTGACGGCCCGGGGGATCTTCGAGCGCTGGGACGAGCTGCTCCCTCGCCTGCACGAGGTAGCGGCCGACGAGACGGCCGACTGGCGGCCGTTGGAGCACCTGCGGGCGCACGCGCCGGTCGCGCCCCGCCAGGTCTTCCAGTCCGGTGCCAACTACCGGCAGCACGTGATCGACCTGGAGGTCGCCCACCGCGCCCCCGACGACCCTCGCACGGTGGAGGAGGCGCGCGCGGAGATCGCCGCGGTCATGGACCGGAGGGCGGCCGAGGACCTGCCGTACGTGTTCATCGGCCTGCCGAGCGCGATCACCGGCCCCTTCGACGACGTCGTACTTCCGGACTGGGCCGAACAGCCCGACTGGGAGCTGGAGTTGGCGGCCGTCATCGCCAGGCCCGCCTACCGGGTGACGGTCGCGGAGGCCCTGGAGTACGTGGCCGGCTACACCATCGCCAACGACCTCACCGACCGCTCCACCGTCTTCCGCCGGGACATGAAAGCCATCGGCACCGACTGGCTGCGCTGCAAGAACGCTCCCGGTTTCACCCCGCTCGGCCCGTGGATCGTGCCCGCCGATGCGATCGCCGACCCGGGTGACCTACGTGTCACGCTGAAGCTCAACGGCGAGACCATGCAGGACGAGTCCACCAAGGACATGCTCTTCGGCATCGCGCGGCTGGTGTCGTACATCTCCCGGACCTCCCGGCTTCTGCCCGGCGACCTGGTGCTCACCGGCAGCCCGGCCGGCAACGGCATGCACTGGGGACGGCTGCTGCGCGACGGCGACGTCATGGAGGGCTCCATCACGGGCCTGGGCGCGCAGCGCAACCGCTGCGTCGCCGAGAGGACCGCGTCGTGACGGCCCCGCCCGACCCCCCGGATGCCGAGGCCGCGATCGCCGAGGCCGCCAAGCGGTGTTCCAACTGGGGGCGTTGGGGCGAAGACGACGTGCTCGGCACGCTGAACTTCCTCGACGAGGCCAAGCGCCGCGAGGGTGCGGCACTGGTCCGCCGGGGCATGAGTTTCTCGCTTGCGCAGCGGTTCGACATGAACGGGCCGCAGAAGGGCTGGCGCCGCCGCACCAACCCCGTCCACACCATGCTGGACACGGGAACGGACGCGGCGCTGGGCAACCAGGGCTTTCCGCACGGCATCGGCGGCGCCGACGACGTGATCACGATGCCCCTGCAGTGCTCCACCCAGTGGGACGGGCTCGGACACATCTTCGACCACGGCAAGGCGTGGAACGGGCGGGCGGCCGAGAGGGTCGTCACCTCTGACGGCGATCTGGTCACCGGCATCGAGCACATGGCCCCGTACGTCGCCGGGCGCGGAGTCCTCCTCGACGTCGGCCGGGTGATCGGCGACGAACGCGGGGAACTGCCGGACGGTTTCGCGATCACCGAGGAACACCTGACCTCGACGGCCGAGGCGCACGGCGTGGCCGTAGGCCGCGGGGACATCGTCATCGTCCGGACCGGGCGGCTGACGCGCGCCCGCCGCGAGGGCTGGGGCGACTACGCGGGCGGAGACTCTCCCGGTCTGTCCTTCACCACCGCCGGCTGGCTGCACGCGAGCGAGATCGCCGCGATCGCCACCGACACGTGGGGCTTCGAGGTACGGCCGAACGAGTTCGACGGCGCCTTCCAGCCGCTGCACCAGGTCGTCATCCCCAACATGGGCCTGCTCATCGGCGAGATGTGGGACCCCGACGCTCTCGCGGACGACTGCGCGTCCGACGGCGTGCACGAGTTCTGGCTCACCGCCGCGCCCCTGCCCATCACCGGAGCCGTCGGCTCCCCCGTCAATCCGGTCGCCGTCAAGTGAACCGTCCAACAAGGGAGTCGGCCATGGAAGGAAAGAGAGTCCTGGTCATCGGAGGGGGTACCTCCGGCAACGTCATGACCGTGCTGCTGCGGCGGGCCGGCGTCGACGTCGACCTCGTCGAGGTCAAGGAGGACTGGAACGTACGCGGCTCCGGCATCACCCTCCAGGGCAACGCCCTGCGCGTACTGCGCGAGATCGGCGTCTGGGACGAGGTCCGCGAGCGCGGCTTCGGCTTCGACTCCCTGGGGCTGACGACGCCCGACGGCACCGTGCTCCACGTCGGCGAGGTCCTCCGCACCGGCGGAGACGACCTCCCCGCCACCCTGGGCATGCAGCGCCCGGTGCTCCAGCGCATCCTCGTCGACGCCGTCCGGGCATCCGGCGCGAACATCCGGCTCGGCACCACCGCCGAGATCCTCACCGAGGACGACACGTCAGTGACCGTCCGGTTCAGTGACGGCACCGAGGGCAGCTACGACCTCGTCGTGGCCGCCGACGGCCTGCATTCCGCGACCCGCGCCGCCATCGGCATCGACGTCAAACCCGAGCCGACCGGCATGGCCATCTGGCGTGTCCCGGCGCCCCGCCCGGCCGGAGTGGAGCGCAGCGACCTCTGCCACGGCGGGCCCTGCTACATCGCCGGCTACACGCCCACCGGCGAGGACACGATCTACGCCTATCTGGTGGAGGCCGGCCGCGACCGCGACACGATCCCGCCCGAGTCCTACGCGCAGGAGATGCGCCGCCTCGCTGAGGGCTACGGCGGTGCCTGGGACGAGATCCGTGACTCGATCACCGACCCGGCGCAGGTGAACTACACCTGGTTCGACCGGATGCTGGTCGAGGGGTCCTGGCACCGGGGCCGGGTCGTCCTCGTCGGCGACGCCGCGCACTGCTGCCCGCCCACGATGGCCCAGGGCGCGGCGATGGCCATGGAGGACGCCTGGGTGCTGTCCCAGCTGCTGACCAGCGGATCCGCGTGGGACGAGGAACTGCTCACGCGCTACCACGAGCGGCGGATCGATCGGGTCCGGTTGGTCGTCGAAGCGTCCGTGCAGATCGGGCAGTGGCAGCTCGACGGCGTGCCCGGTGACGTGCCCGGGCTGCTGGGCGCCACCATGCCGGTGCTCAAGGAGCTGCCGTGACGGCCCACCCGCCCCCGGCTACCGCTGGGAGCCGCCCCCAGCCCGACCCCCGCCCCTCGTCGAGCATGGACGCGCACACTTCCCCGACTGTCGACGTACACGCGCACGTCCTGATCCCCGAGGTCGAGGCCCTGGTGGCCGGCCTGCCGGGCCTCGCGGAGGCCAGGGCCCTCGACGCCCGCCGCAACGGGCCCGCGGCCCAAGCCGTCAGCGGCCCCATGGTCGCCGAGCGCATTCCGAGGCTGACGGACGTTGCCGTACGGCTGGCCGCGATGGACGCACAGGGTGTGGACGTCCAGTTGGTCAGCCCGTCGCCCTCGCACTACCACTACTGGGCGGACGAGGAGACGGCGGAGAAGGTGTACCGCCTGGCCGACGAGGCGACGGCCGCCCACTGCGCCCGGGCGCCCCACCGGCTGCACGGTCTGGGCCTCGTCCCCCTGCAGCACCCGGAGTCGGCCGTGCGCGCGCTCGAGCTAGCCGTGGATATGGGCCTGTTGGGTGTCGAGATCTCCTCGCACGCGCCAGGCCGGGAGCTGTCCGACCCCGCGTACGAACCCTTCTGGACCCGGGCCGAGGAGACGGGCGCGATCCTCTTCCTGCACCCCTTCGGCTGCACGCTCGACGAGCGCCTCGACCAGTGGTACCTGTCCAACACCGTCGGCCAGCCCACCGAGAACGCCGTCGCCCTCTCGCACCTGATCTTCTCCGGGGTGCTGGACCGGCACCCGGAGCTGAAGGTGATCGCCGCGCACGGGGGCGGCTATCTGCCCACCCACATCGGCCGCTCCGACCACGCCTGGTCGGCCCGCTCCGACGCGGGAGCGGGCTGCGCCCACCTGCCCAGCAGCTACCTCAAGCGCTTGTACTTCGACTCCCTGGTCCACGACCCGCAGGAACTGCGGGCGCTGATCGGCGCGGTCGGCCCGGACCGTGTGCTGCTCGGCTCCGACTTCCCCTTCGACATGGGCACCGAGGACCCCGTCGGCGCACTGCGCGCCGCACGCCTGCCCGACGACGACTTCCACGCCGTGCGCGGTGGCAACGCGACAACGCTGCTGCGCCTCACCTGACCCCCGCACAGGAGAACCCGCCATGAGCACCCGCCTGCTCACACATCTGCGGCACGTCGACCTCGCCGTGCCCGACTACGACAAGCAGCTCGACTTCTACGCCGGCGTCTGGGGCCTGACCCAGGTCGCCGAGGACTCCGGCATCTCCTTCCTCGCCGCCGAAGGCAGCCCCGAGCAGTACGTGGTACGGCTGCGCAAGGCCGAGGAGAAGCGCCTCGACCTCGTCTCGTACGGCGCCGCCTCCACCGAGGACGTGGACACCCTCGCCGATCAACTCCTTGCGAGAGGCGTTCAGTTGATCTCCCAGCCGGGCAAGATCGACACACCCGGTGGCGGCTACGGCTTCCGCTTCTTCGACGTCGACGGCCGCACCATCGAGGTCTCCGCCGATGTCGAGGCACGGCAGCACCGCCGTATCGAGGAGAAGGAGGCGATCCCGGTACGCCTGTCGCACGTGGTGCTCAACTCCCCCGATCTGAACAAGACCCGTGAGTGGTATGAGACCCACCTCGGCTTCCGGCTCTCCGACACCCTCAGCTCGACGCACATGGGCGAGGTCATGCACTTCATGCGGATCTCCAACCAGCACCACTCCATGGCCATCGCCAAGGGCCCGCACACCTCCCTGCACCACGTCTCCTTCGAGATGCGCGGCCTGGACGAGTACATGCGCGGCTCCGGCCGCGTGATCCGCGCCGGCTTCAAGAAGGTCTGGGGGCCGGGCCGGCACCTGGCGGGCGACAACACGTTCACGTACTTCCTGGACCCGCACGGCAACACCGTCGAGTACACGACGGAACTGGAGCTGCTGGACGAGGACACCTGGCACCCCCACGTCCACGACTTCTCCCGGCCCGAGGTCACCGACCAGTGGGGCACCGCCAACCCCATGAACGAACTGGTCGCCAAGGAGTCCTTCAACGACGTCGACCGCGGCTGCTTCGTCGCCCCGCCGGTCTGACCCCCTCGAACCCCGGGGACGCGGTGGCCCTGTCGACCGCCCTGACGCCCTTGCCGCGTCCCCGGTTTCCACCGCTGTTCGAAGACCCCCGGAGCCTGGAGCCGTGCATGCGTTTCGCCACCTATGAACATCGACACCAGCGACGGGTCGCCGTCGTGGCGGAGGACGGCACCCTCCACCCGGTTCCCGGGGCGCGCTCGCTCACGGAGCTGATCAGCTGCGGCGACGGACTCGACGCGCTCCTGCGCGCCGGCGCCGCCACGCTCGACGTCCCGCCGGGCCCTCACGTGTCCGAGGTGCGGCTGCTGCCACCGCTACAGCCGCCCACCGTGCGGGACTTCGTCACCTTCGAGGAACACGTCGAAGGCGTACGGCGCTCCGTCGACGGGGCCGGCGTCGGCGGGGTGCCCGAAGCCTGGTACGACGCCCCGACGTTCTACTTCACCAACCCGTACGCCGTCATCGGCGCCCACGACGACGTCCCGGTGCCGCCGGGCAGCGGAGTCCTCGACTTCGAGCTGGAGGTCGCCGCCGTCATCGGCCGGGAGGGGCGGGACCTGACGCCCCAACAGGCACGGGACCACATCATCGGCTACACCGTCTTCAACGACTGGTCGGCCCGCGACCTGCAGTCCCGTGAGATGCAGGTCCGCCTCGGCCCGTGCAAGGGCAAGGACACGGCCGCCACCCTCGGCCCGTACCTGGTCACCGCCGACGGGCTGGAGCCGTACCGCGACACCGACGGCTTTCTGCGCCTGGCGCTCACTGCCTCGGTGAACGGCGAGGTCGTCGGCAAGGACCTGCTGTCCAACATGAGCTGGACCTTCGAGGAGATGGCCGCCTACGCCTCACGCGGCACCGTCGTCCGCCCCGGCGACGTGCTCGGCTCCGGCACCTGCGGCAACGGCGGCTGCCTCGCGGAGCTGTGGGGCGTCCGGGGCGAGCAGTCCCCGCCCCCGCTGAAGCCGGGAGACACCGTCACCCTCACCGTGGAGGGCATCGGCACGGTCTCCAACACCGTGGTCGCGGGCAGGGAGCCCGAGCCGCTGCCGACCGCCCGCCGCCGCACCCGGGAGCGGCCGTGAAGGACCTGCACCCCCAAAGACTCCTCGGCAAGGTCGTCGTCGTGACCGGTGCCGCGCGCGGCCAGGGCGCCGCCGAGGCCGAGGCACTGACCCGTGAGGGCGCCCGCGTCATCGCCACCGACGTGACCGAGGCCCCCGGCTGCCGCCGCCTCGACGTCACCGACGAGGAGCACTGGGCGGAGCTGGCCGCCGAACTGCGGGAGTCGTACGGCCAGGTGCACGGCCTGGTCAACAACGCGGGCATCACCTGGCGCGCCCGCCTCGGCGATGTGACCCCCGACGACTTCGCCCGAGTCCACGCCGTCAACGTCACAGGACCGCTCCTTGCCATCCAGCACCTCACGCCCCTCATGCCACCCGGCTCGTCCATCGTCAACGTCGGCTCCACCGCCGCGCTCAGCGGCCACTACCCGGTCGCCTATACGACCAGCAAATGGGCGCTGCGCGGCCTGTCGAAGACCGCGGCCACGGAGCTCGGCCCGCGCGGCATCCGCGTCAACACGATCCACCCCGGGTTCATCGAGACCGGGATGACCGCCTCCGCCGCCCCCGCCTTCCGCGAGGCGAACATCCGCGAGACCCCTCTCGGCCGCACCGGCACGGTGGACGAGATCACCCCGCTCGTGGTCTTCCTCCTGTCCGACGAGTCCTCCTTCATCACCGGCGCCGAGATCCCGGTCGACGGCGGGCTCACCGTGCACGGCGGCGTCAAGTCCATCTCGGACGCTCTGAGTTCGACTGCTGTGGATTCGGCTGCTTCGAGTCCGGAGGGGAATTGAAACGGCTGGAAGGGAAGGCGGCCCTGACATCGGGCACGGCCCGCGGTCATGGACGCGCGGCCACACTGTCGTCGCCCCGACCAGCCGGTGCAGGCTGCCCAGGCCGGACGGCGGGGTGCCGCCCTCGCTGCTTCTGTTGGTGAGCAGGTGCAGCCGCCCGCCCCGTAGCGCGACCGGGTGCGCACCTCTTCAGCAGCACGGCGTCGGTCTCGCTGCGCGCCCGGTAGAGCACGACGACGTCGCCAGGGGCCCCCTCAGACATGGCCCGCATGGGCGTGATCCCCACACGCCCGGCGATCAGCTGGGCACCGGGCCGAGTCCGGCACAGCGAGGTGGACGCCCCGCATGATCCCTCGACGCCGACGCGGCTGACGACCAGGACGTCCCGCTCACCGATCGCCGCCCGCACCAGGAGCACGACCGAGGCCAACCCGACGGCGCCCCGCCAGTCCTCGCTGGGAGTGACCACCGCTTCCCCGGCGTAGACGGCGGCGCACGCCACCGCGAGCGCGGGCACGGACCGGCGGGCGGGCTCGGCCAGTCCGACGAGGTAGGCCGCGAACCCGGCGACGGCCTACGGCTCGCGGGGGATGTCGAGGAGCGACGCCGTGACCAGGGCGGCCAGTACGGCCGTCAGCACCGCGACGGGCCAACGGCGGCGCACGGCGATCGGCAGGCCGACCATGGCTGCGATCAGCAAGCCGAGCCAGGGCGGCCCTGTGTAGACGGGCTGCCCGTGGTCTTCGGGGTCAGACCTGGGTATGACCCTCTGGCTTCGGGCAGGGTCCGGGTGGGTTTGTCCGGGCGTCCGGGTCGGGGGTCAGGATCGCGGTGACGACCGTCGTGGATGACTTCATGACGTCGGCGACGAATCTCAGGCGGCCGACGGCGAGGCGGCGTAGGGCCGGGCCGTGGTCGGCTGCTACGACGAGGGCGGCCGCGAGCAGGAGCAGCCGCCACGCTGCCATCACCGGGCGGCGCGCCGGACGGGGCAGTTCCGTCAAAGAGGCGTGCAGGCGCTCGCAGTGGAACGGGACGTGGCGCTGCTCGTCGGACAGGATCCGGGCGGCCACGTCCGAGGTGAGCGGGTCGTCCGTACCGTCGCGCAGGGCGCGGTAGTAACGCAGGGCCACCACTTCCGCGATCATCAGCACCAGCAGTTCCATGCGCAGGCCCATCAGGCGCCGTAGCCGCACGAAGACCGTGTCGCTCCAGTGGCCCGCCAGCGTCTTCCGGCCGCCCGCCGCCAGGAGCAGGGCGAGGAGGCGGGCGTGGTTCTGTTCCTCGGCGACGAAGAGTCTGACCGCCTGCGCGTAGTCGGCGTCGCCGGCCTGGTCGGCTTTGGCTACGAGGTTGGCGCCGTCGCCGTCCTCACCGACCTGGAAGCGCTGGATGCCGGCCCACACCGCCGGGTGCAGCGTCGCGCCCCTCGTCCAGTCAGGGTCGCCCTGGGCGCTCCTGCGGTCGCGTTCGTCCTCGAACCGCCTTGTCCACTCGGCGAAGCCGCTCGTACGCACCCCGTCCCCCCTTCCCGGACACGGACGCCGTGCCCCGGAAAGGGGGGACGCGCGCGGGGGCCGAGCCGTTCCACTTCGGCTCCGGCGGCGGTCTCAGGCCGGCTCGGGTTGCGGCTCCGGGCGTCGGGCCGGGGCGAGGGACGGTTCCCAGAGTCTGGTGGTGCGCCGGTAGCCGTAGATCACCGAGGCCATCGCCAGGACGAGGAGGGGGCCGGACACGGCCGGGTACGCGGCCAGTTCCGTCGGCAGGAAGCGGTACGACACCAGGAGCGCGGCGAAGACCGCGGTGCCGTGGAGAACGAGGTGGACTCCCGCCCGGTCCCAGCCCCGGTCGAACGAGCGCAGGCCCGCCTCGATCGTGAGCGCGAACACCACGCCTGCGACGAGGTCCACGCCGTAGTGGTAACCGAAGCCGAGGGTCGCCGTGAGCGTGGCGATCAGCCAGAACGTGCCCGCGAACCGCAGCAGGCGGGGCGCCTTGCGGGTGTGGATGAAGATCGCGACGGACCACGCCGTGTGCAGGCTGGGCATGCAGTTTCGGGGGGTGAGACCGTCGTACGGCACCGGCTGCGGGGCGGTGACCGTGGGCGGGGTGTTCGGCCACAGGTTGGCCACCGCCCACTGCACGCCGCCGGTGCCGGAGGCCCCCGGGCCGTAGGCGAAGACCGGCCCCACGACCGGGAAGATCATGTAGATGGCGGGCCCGAGAAGGCCGATCACCAGGAACGTGCGGACCAGGTGATGGCGCGGGAAGCGGCGTTCGGCCGCCACGCGGCGCAGCTGGTACAGCGCGACGACGACCGCGGCGACCGCGAGCTGCGCGTAGACCCACTGGAGAAGGTGGGAGCTGATCGGGCTGGTGGCCTCGACCATCCGGCCCACCAGCCACGACGGGTTGCCCAGCGCCTGATCGGCGGTCACCACGTAGGGGTCGAGCACGTCGGTGCGGGTCTTCGCCGTGATGAACAGCCAGGTGTCGCCGATCTTGCGGCCGGCCACCAGCAGCAGGGCCAGGCCGACGCCCTTCAGCAGCAGGACGCGTTCCGGGCCGGTGCGGCGCGTGACGGCGATGACCGCGGTGCCCAGCATCACCCACAACGCGCCGTTTCCGACGGAATGGTCCTCGGGTATCCGGGCGTCGACCGCCCACCGCACCAGCGCGAAGACGGCGTCGATGCCGATCGCCGCGCCGGCCGCGACGAACCGCTGCCGCCAGGTGAGCACCACCATCATCAGCGCCAGGCCGCCGTACAGCGGCCCCGGCTTCGGGGCGAACACCAGGGCTTCCACCTGGGTGGTGATGGGGCCCGGTTCGCCGTAGCGGCGTGCGGCGATCTCCAGTGCGACGAGGAGCACGAGAGCGACCGCCCCCGCCGTCGCCCACAGCATTGCGCGCCCATGACGCCGCGCGACCGGCGAGATCCTGTCGCTTGTCCGCGAAAACACCCGCGATGGTCTGGTTATCAATCGTCTGGCCGCTTTTGTCGAGTGGTCGATGAACGAAAGGCGACAGGGGTCACCATCGCGAGATCGAACATACTATCGGATAGAGTGTGAAGTCGGGCTTGGGTCCTTGAATCGGTCGCCCTCGGGGCGGCACGGGACTCCTGAGTCTTCTCCACCCCGGCTGTCTATCACCGTGCTTCGCCGACCGGTAGGTCGGTGCTCACAGTGACGCCGGGATCATCCGCCGGCTCGCCCCCGTAGCCGCCGGGAAAGAGCGCGGCCCCATCTCTGGGGCGGGGTCTCGACATAGCGGTGGGTCAGCCAGGAGAGAGGGAGGAGAACGGCTGCGAAGGCCGCCTCCAGGACGAGGTCGTCGCGGGCGGAGCGGCCGATCGTGGCGTCCGTCACGGCCAGCATCACCGGGTGGAGCAGGTAGACGGAGTAGCTGATCGCCCCCAGGGCCGTCAGCCAGCGGGGGGTCCGCCGGTGCCGGAGGGCCCAGCCGGCGGCGAAGGTGAGGACGGCCAGCAGGAACGCCGTGAGCCAGCCGCGTTCCGTGAACTGGCGGGCGTCGCCGTGGCCGTGGGCACTGGCCACGGCGCACAGCAGCACCACCGCGGTCGCGCAGGCGGTGGCGCGCCACCTCACCTGACCGTGCTCGGCGCGGTGGATCGCCGTGCCCAGGAACATCACGGCGAGGATCGTCAACCCCTCCCAGACGGGGACCGTGCCGTTCGCCGTCACCAGCAGCAGGGCCAGCAGTCCGCCCAGCACGCCCCCGGCCGTGCGCAGTACGGGCCGCCCGGCGCAGGCGCAGCAGACGGCGGTCGTCATGGCGACGGAGGTGATCGCCACCAGCGGGCCGGTGCCCAGGGCGTGGGAGAGGGCCGAGGGCGGCAGGCTGACTCCGGCCGCGACGCCGGCGGCGGCCAGTACGGCCAGGGTGACCGCGACCGTCGCCGAACGGTAGTGCCGGCCCACCGTGAAGAGGGCGACGGTGAGGAGATAGAACGCCATCTCGTAGGAGAGCGTCCACAGGACCAGCAGGAGGTTGGGGGTGCCCAACAGCTCCTGGAACATGGTCAGATGGGCGGCGGCCACGGTGGCCAGGGGCTGCTGCGCCAGGTCGGGGCGGATCCGGGCCAGGTCCAGCGCGTGCAGCGCCGCCAGCACCGTGACGGCCACCGCCCACAGCGGGTACACGCGGAACAGGCGTCCGATCCAGAACGTCCGCACGGAGCCGCCGCGTTCGAGGGACGCGGGGATGATGTAGCCGCTCACCAGGAAGAACACCATGATGCCGTAACGGCTGGTGTTGAACTCAGGCATCAACTCCTGCCGGAACTGCGGCAGGAACGCGTACGAGGAGTGGTCGAAGACGACGACCAGGGCGGCGAGGCCTCTGAGGGCGTCCAGCCAGCCGGCCCTGGGTCTCTCCCGCAGCGGTGTCACTTGGGGTGAGAGCGATGAATCGGTGCGTAATCGGCCGGGTTCCACGGGTACTTGGGAGGGGGGCATGGACAAGCGCCTTTCTTCGCGGGGGAGATCGCGCGTTGGAGGCCGAGTCGTTCTGGTCGCCGGGTGTTACTTCTTCGGCTTCGAGCGGTCCGGCAGGGCGAGTTTCAGGGAGACGCAGGGTTCCGCCTTGGTCCCGGCGGCGTAGTGCTCGACCGCGCGGGCCCTGTGGTCGCCCGCCGTGTTCTCGAAGGCGAGCAGGTCGCCTCTGCCCAGGGTGAAGTCCCAGCTCGACTTCAGGGGTACCACGGGTACGGGGTCGCCCTGCTCGTCCAGAGCCACCAGCGTGGAAGCGGGGGCGCTGCGCTCGCACACGTACCCCGGTGGCAGTACGTCGATCGTCACGTGGATCTCCCAGGGGCGCAGCGCCCTCGCCAGGGCCTCCTGGGCCTCCACGCTGATGAACTGCTCCCGGACCGTGAGCCTCACTTTGCCGTCGCCGCGCCCCTGCACCGCGTACGCGACCGGCTGGGCCGGTGGTTCGGAGGCGAGCACGGGGCCGAGCCCGAGCAGCGAGGCGAGTCCGAGCAGCGCGCAGGGCAGCGCCACGACGGCCAGGCGGCGGGGGGCGAGCAGGCGGCGCGGCGGTGTCGCGGGGGGCGGCTGCTCGCGGAACGCGATGTCCCGTTTCAGCTCGGCCAGCAGACGGTCCTCGAACGTCGGCCTCGTGCTCATGCCTCTCCCCCGGAGACGTACATCAAGGGTCCGTCCGGCGTCCGCGCCGCCTCCGGACGCCGCCGGGTCACGGGTGCAGCCGAAGCCGTGGGCGCGGCACTCGCAGTCGTCGGGACCGATGCCGTCGTCGCGGCCGTCGCCGTCGTCGCGGCCGCCTCGGCGCGCAGCGCCCGGCGCGCGCGGTGCAGGCGCACCCTCGCGGTGACCTGGCGGATGCCCAGCGCGGCCGCCGCCTCGGTGATGGTCAGCTGGTCCACGGCGATCAGCTCCATCACCGCCCGCTCCCCCTCGGGCAGTCGCGCCAGCGCGGCCAGGGCGCGCCGCCCCGGGCTCTCCGCGTCGAGCTTGTCCTCCAGGCGGACGACGTCGTCGGCGTCCAGCAGCCGTCTCCCGGACAGGCGCAGATCGCGTGCGGCCTCACGGGCGATCCGGCGGCGCTCCGACGACACGACGTTGCGCGCGACGCCGTACAGCCAGGCCGTCTCGCTGCCGAGACTCGGGCGGTACGAGGCGGCCGAGTCGAGGACGGCGAGGAAGATCTCGGCGGTCAGGTCCGCCGCGGTGTGCGGGTCGTCCACCCGGCGGGCCACGAAGCGCAGGACGGCGTCCACATGACGTCGGTAGAAGTCCTCGAAGAGGCGCGGGTCCCGTAACGCCGCCTCCGGCTCACCCCGTTCAGCGCCGTCCACGGGCGGCCTCCTTGTCGTCGTCGGGCAACGTCGTCGTCTGTTCTTGGTCCGAGGCGGGAGAAGCGTTACACGGGGCGGGCGTGACATGTGTGCCGTCGGCCGCCCGTTGCCCGAGACTGGCCCTGTGAGAGTGACCGATCTGCACCGCCGTCTGCTGGCCGACCTCCTCGACCTGGGCGCGCCTTACCTCTTGGCGCTGACCGGTGGTCACGCCGCCCAGGCGCACGGGCTCGTGGAACGCGTCGTACGGCATGTGGCCGTCGCGACCGAGAGCCCGGCCGGGATGGAGGACATCGCCGGCGTGCTCCGGGCGGGGCTGCAGGAGCGCGGGTGGCTCGTCCCTCGGCCTCCGGAGACGGATCCCCTCTCCGCCCGGCTGGTCGTCGTCGAACCGGTCACCGGTGAGGAATGCCAGGTCGACGTCCTCAAGGAGGTGCTGTGGCGGCCGCCCGTGCCCACGGACCTGGGTCTCGCCCTCTCCCTGGAGGACGTGGTCGGCACGAAGGTCCGGGCGTTGGCCGACCGGGGGCTGGCCCGCGACCTCATCGACGTCCACGCCGCCGCGGGGCGCTGGAGCCACCCCGAGCTGGAGGAACTGGGCCGTCGCCACGCCCGCGACGCCTTCGACCTCGCCGACCTCCAGGCCCGTCTGACCGGCGCGGAGATGATCGACGACGTCGAGTTCACCGCGTACGGCCTCGACGGTCCCGCCGTGGCCGCGCTGCGCCGGTGGGCGCAGGAGTGGGCGGACGACATCGCGGAACGCCTTCTGGAGTCGTCGCCTCCGGAGGAGGAGTGAGGGTCGCACTGCCCGGACCCCTGACTCTCAAGGGCTACTGAGCCGGCTGGGAGGCTGACGTGAACGTCAAGGACATCATCGAACGCAAGAAGCAGTGGCGGGCGCATGCGGCCCGGGTCAAGGTGCTCCCGACGGACCAGCGGATCTCGGGCCGGTTCAGCGGCGGGCGAGGACCCGGGTGATCAGTTCGGTCAGCAGGTGGGTGCGGGGGAGCATGTGGGGGATCTTCACGTGCTCGGTGTCCGCGTGGGGGCCCTCGCCCACCGCGCCCAGGCCGTCCAGGGTGGGGCAGCCCGCCGCCGCCGTGTAGTTGGCGTCGGAGGATCCCCCTACGGCTCTTCCCGCCAGGGGCGCCTGGCCCAGGTCCGCGGCGGCGCGCGCGGCGAGGGCGAACAGGTCGGCGGAGGCCTGCGGTGGCATCGGCGGGCGTTGCGCGCCGCCCACGATCTCCAGACGCGCGCCGGGCGTCACGGGAGCGAGACCGCGTACGAGGGCGTCGACGCGGTGCTGCGCCGTCGCCGTCGGCACCCGGACGTCCACCCACAGGCTCGCGCGCGCGGGCACCGTGTTGCGGACGCTGCCCGACGACAGCAGCGTCGGCGTGACAGTCGTCGCGCCGAGGACGGGGTGGGCGGCGTCGGCGGGCAGCGCGGCCTCGATGCCGGCGACGGCCAGGACCTGGTGGGCCGCCTCGACGGAGGCGTTGATCCCCTCGTGCGGCTCCACCCCGGCGTGCGCGGCCCGGCCGTGCACCACGATCTCGTACCGCGAGGTGCCCTTGCGGGCGGTCTTCACCGCGCCCCGCGCGTCGGCCGCCGCCTCCAGCACGAAGGCGGCCGCGCAGCGCCGCGCGGTCTGCTCGACGAGCGCGCGCGAGGTCGGGGAGCCGACCTCCTCGTCCCCGGTGACCAGCACGCACACCCCGGACGGCGAGGGCAGCGAGGCCAGCGCGTGGAACATCTGCACCAGGCCCGCCTTCATGTCGAGGACGCCCGGACCGCGGGCGATCCCGGCCTCGGCCGACCAGGGGTGGGAGCGGAGCGAGCCGAGGGGCCACACCGTGTCGTGGTGGCCCAGCAGCAGGACGCGCGGACTGCCGAACGTCCACCGCAGGTGGGTCACCCCGTCGATCACGATCGTCTCCGGCGCGGCACCCAACAGCCGTGCGCCGAACACGCCGACCGTGCGGGCGCTGCGCGCCACCGCGGCGTGGTCGGCGGAGAAGGACTCGCACCGCACGAGTTCCTCCAGGTCGGCCAGCATCGCCCGCAGGCCGGCCGGCATCGCCGGCGACTCCGCCCGCCGTCCTGGCATGGCCCGTCTCCTTCCGCCGGGAGCGCCGTCGCCGTATCCACGACGGTAGGGCGGGTCGGGACCTGCCACCAGCGGCGGGGCCGCGAAGGCCCGGCGAACGGGCTGCGAGGGCCCCGCCCGGTCAGAGCAGGCCCAGGTCGTCCAGTTCCCTGTGGAGGTCCGCGCGGGGGTGGTCGGCGGGCGTCGACGGCACGGAGCGGCGCTTCGGGGCGCGGGCGGTGGCACCGGTCGCGAGTGCCGGGGCGGCGGCCTCGGGGCGGGCGCCGCGGTCGCGGTCGCGGAAGAGCCAGGCTCCCGCGAGACCGCCGACCAGCCCGCCCAGGTGGCCGAGCCAGCTCACGCCGGGCGTGCCGGGGACGGCCGTGGTGAGCAGGTAGGCGAAAGAGGCCGCCATGACCAGGCCGATCAGGGTGTCGATCAGGTGCCGGTCGAAGAGCCCGCGGACGACGACGTAGGCGAAGTACCCGTAGACCAGGCCGCTCGCGCCGACCGTCACCGCGTCGCCCTGCTCCAGGAGCCACACCGCCGTGCCGCTGGTGAGGGCGACCAGCAGGCTGAGCCCGAGGAAGCGGGCGACGCCGCGGTACGCGGCGAGGAAGCCGAAGACGAACAGCGGGCCGGAGTTGCTCTCGATGTGGGCCCAACTCCAGTGCAGGAACGGAGCGGACAGCACATGGGGCAGCGATCCGACGTCGCCGGACGACACGCCGAAGTCACGGGCGAGTCCGTAGTCCTGTGCCGCGTTGGCCAGTTGCACCAGCCAGACGATCGCCAGGAACGCGAACACCGTGAAGAACGCCTTGCGCGCCTCCGCGATCAGCTGTTCCGGACTGACCGGCGCCCCTTCCGTCCTGTTCATCCCGCTTCCCCTCCCCGGCGGATCCCGTCTCCCTCTCCTCGCACTCTACGGAGTTCGGCGGCTCCTCGGGATCCCGCCCGGGCCAGTGTCAGGGTCACCACGACCGACGCGAGCGCCATCGCCGTCATCGCCGTTCCCGGCGAGGCGAGTTGGGCCGCGGCGCCGGCGAGGGCGGCGCTCACGCCCTGGAGGGTGAGCATCCCGGCGGAGTGCAAGCCGAGGGCCTGGCCGGCGAGTTCGGGCGGGGTGAGGGCCATCAGGCGTTCCTGCTGGACGAGGCTCGCGCCGAATCCGACGGAGGCCAAGGCGACGGTGACCGCGGCGACGGGCAGCGGCGGGCGAAGGACGAAGACGGCGTACGGGGCGGCCAGGAGCAGCAGGAGCGGGGTGGCGAGGCGGCTGCGCACCGCGGGCGGGAGGAGGCGGCCGACGGCGAGGTCGCCGGCCAGCATGCCCAGCGCCGCGCACGCGAACAGCGTGCCCGCGGCATCGGGGTCGTACGACACGAAGAGGGCTTCGCAGCCGACGATCAGACCGTTGGGCAGCCACAGGCCGAGATAGAGCAGCCGGCGTGGACGGGAGGACCACAGGCGGGCGTTGGTGCGCCAGGTCCGCGCGACCGAGGGGCGGCCCACGGCACGGGGTGCGCGGACGGTCAGCCCGACGCGGGCGACGAGCGCGGCGCCGGCGTGGAGGAGGGCGGCGAGGAGGAGGACGGGCCGTGGGGAGAGGACGGCGACGAGGACGCCGCCGGTCGCGTACCCGGTGATCTGCAGCAGCCCGTGCGTCATGTTGAAGACGGACCGCGCGGCGAGGTAGCCGCCCTCGGGGACGATCTCGTTGAGCAGGCCCCAGCGCACCCCGCCGCCGAGGGCCGCGACCAGCCCCTGCGCGAGGACGGCGACGAAGACGGCCCCGATCGGCAGCCCCGGCAGGGCGAGTACGGCCGTGATGACGGCGAAGGCCAGGGAGAGGCCGGCCAGGACACGTCTCGGCGGGAGGCGGTCGGCCCCGGAGAGGAGGAGCGTCGCACCGAGGACCTGGGCGAGGGACGGCCCGAACATGCTCACCGCCGAGAGGAACGGAGAGCCGGTGGCACGGTGGACGAGGGTGCCCAGGGCGAGTCCCGCGATGGTCTGGGCGGCGGTGTGGGCGGCTGAGGACAGGAGGAGGGGGCTGAACTCCGGGGTGCGGAAGAGGGGTCGGTATCCGGTCGCGCTGAGCGTCATGCGGGGAGTCTCGGGCGGGGCGGGAGGGGGTGGTTATTGTTTCGCCGGGGTGCGAAACGTTGGGGTGCGGTGGGGAGTCGGGCTTGGCTGGGCCTGGCGTGGGAGGGGCGTGAGCCCTGGCTCCGAGCGGGACCGTTTTGCCGTGTGGCAGAGGTGAGGGGGTGGGGCGGGTGGGGTGGTGGCAGGTGAACGCCGACACGCTCGCCGGGAGCCGGTTTCTGATCTCGCCGCTCGCCGAGACCTTCGCGAGTCTGAAGCTGCTGCACTCCGGGGCGGGCGCTCATCCCGGGGAGACGGCCTGGCTGCGGGCGCATCTGCCCGGTTACCGGGCGCGGCTAGCCGCCGATCCCGTCACGGCGCGGCTGGTGCGGGCGGGGCTCGGGCGGTACTGGCTCGCGGACTTCCTGACGCCCACCCCGAGGGACGGGGAGAGCTTCGAGGACGGCCTCGGCAGGGTGCGGTCGGCGCGGCCGGCGGACGCCCTGGCGCATCTGCGGATGTCCCTCGCGGGACCGCTGCCGGACGTCCTTGAGCGGGACGATCTGCCCGAGCGGGCGGCGGCGCTGCTGGAGTACGTGTGGGAGGCGGCCGTACTGCCCTACTGGGAGCGGCGGCGCAGAGTCCTCGAAGCGGATGTCGCGGTGCGGACGGCGCAGGTCAGTCGGGGCGGGTGGGCCTCGGTGCTGGATTCGTTGCGGCCGGGGACGCGGTGGCTCGGGGAGAGCCGGCTGCAGGTGAACCTGCATGAGTACCCTCCTCGGGAGATCTCCGGCGCGGAGCTGCTGTTCGTGCCGGTGACTCCGCGCGCGGGGTGGGTGTCGTGGGAGGAGGCGGAGGGGCGGGGAGGGGCTGGGGAGCGGGGAGGGCGGGGACGGTATGCCGTCGTCTATCCCTGCGTGGGGGCTCTCGCCGGGGACTGCGGCGGCGCAGCGGCGACGCCTGCGCTGAGCGCGCTGCTGGGGGCTGGGCGGGCGATGGTCCTGGTGCTGCTCGGGGAGGGTGCGCTGACCACGACGCAGCTGGTCGCGTCGACCGGGCAGGGGTTGGGGTCGGTGGGTCGGCATCTGCGGGTGCTGCTGGACGCGGGGCTGGTGGAGCGGCGGAGGGTGGGACGGTCGGTGCTGTACTCCCGGACGGGGGTGGGGGATGCGGTGGTGGAGGCGGGGGGTTAGTTGCTGCGCGGGTCGGCTGGGGCTGGGGGGGGGTGGGTCGCGCAGCCCGGTGCTGCCGGGGTGCCGCCGCGCCCACCCGTGCCGCCCCAGCGGCACGACTGCCCGCGGTCGGGCGGACCGGGCGGGCCCGCGTGGTTGGGCGGGTGTGCGGCCTGGGCCGGGCGTGATGCGGGGTGGACACCGGGTGCGGCAGCACCGGGAAGGGGCGCGGGGAACTGCGCGACCGGCCACGACGGCGCAGCGCCGAACCGACAACGCATCGCGGCACTCCCCTCGGCGCAACCGCGAACCGGCGCACGGTGCTTTCCAGGCACCGCGCCCGGGTGAGGGGCAGGGTTGAGGCAGCGGAGCGTTTAGCATCGCGGGCATGACTACTGATGCTGTTGGTTCGCCCCTCGACGTGGAGATCGGTGCGCTCAAGGGAGGCGGCGCTGAGCTCTCGCGGTATGCCGGGCAGGTCGTGCTGGTGGTGAACGTCGCGTCCAACTGCGGTCTGACGCCGCAGTACACGGGGCTGGAGCGGCTCCAGGAGCGGTACGCCGAGCAGGGCTTCACCGTGCTCGGGGTGCCCTGCAACCAGTTCCTCGGGCAGGAGCCGGGCTCCGCCGAGGAGATCGCCGAGTTCTGCTCCGCCACGTACGGCGTGACCTTCCCGCTGACCGAGAAGGTCGAGGTGAACGGGGACGGCCGGCACCCCCTCTACGAGCGGCTCGTCGGCTTCGCCGACGCCGAGGGCCACTCCGGCGACATCCGGTGGAACTTCGAGAAGTTCCTCATCGGGCGGGACGGCACAGTCGTGGCCCGTTTCTCGCCGCAGACCGAGCCGGAGTCCGCCGAGGTCGTCGCCGCTGTCGAGAAGCACCTGGGCTGAGAATCCCCGGGCCGGGATTCCCGAGTGCGCCAGGGCGCAAGCCGAGCCCCCTCGGCAAGGACGGCGAGCTCGTCGAGAGGGCTTGGCCGGTCGCGGCACTGAGCGAGGAGTTCAGGACCTGTCCTCCCCCTGAGCCGTGACCGGAGACTACGCCTTGACCGAGGCGACGAAGACGTTCCACGCGGTGGCGGGGAAGTCCAGCACGGGCCCGTTCTCGACCTTGGAGTCCCGAACGGCCATGGCCGCGACGACCGGCGACTTGATCTCGACGCACGCGCCGTTGCCGGTGGAGTAGGAGGACTTGGTCCACGTGTCCGTGGCACCCTGACGAATTGCCATTTTTTTGCTCCGGATTGCCGGTGTGATGAGTTGCTGTGTCGCCGCCCCGGGCAGGAACGCGAGCCCAGGAACGGTTTCCGCCAACGGCGTTGCCCGATGGCGTGATCGACGCTACTCGCCGACATCGACGTACGAAGCGACTATTCACTCGACCGGATGGCATATTCCAGATGAGTCTTCCGTCCCGGTTGGGTCGGGTGTACTCTGCGGCACCTTCCACACCCGACGGCCTCTCAGCGGCCGCCAACGGCACTACTGGGCGTACTCCTTGGCGATCCGCGAGATGAACTGCCGGGACTGCTCCACGTTCAGCGCCTGCGCCCGCAGATGCTCGTACATCACGCTGTACTTCTGGACGTCGTTCGGCTTCTCCAGGTACAGATCGCTGGTGACTCCCTCGATGTAGACGACGCTGGAGTCGGACGCGTCGGGGAACTCCAGGATCGCGTACTGGCCGTTCAGGCCCGGGTGCGCGCCCATGTCGAAGGGGATCACCTGCACGGTGACGTGCGGCAGTTGGGACTGCTCGACGAGATACTCCAGCTGATCCCGCATCAGGGACCTGCCGCCCACGACACGACGCAGCGCCGCCTCGTCCATCACCGTCCACAGCCGCAGCGGGTTCTCCTCGGCGCTGATGCGTTCCTGACGGCGCATCCGCACCTGCACCCGCTTGTCGATCTCGGCCGGCGCGGTCTCCGGCAGCGCGCCGGCGATCAGCGTCTCGGCGTACTGCCGGGTCTGCAGCAGGCCGGGCACCACCTGCGGGTCGTACACGCGCAGGCTCGCCGCGTCGGTCTCCAGGCCGATGTAGACGCTGTAGGGGACGTCCCCGAAGGCGTGCCACCAGCCCTGCTGACGGGAGTCCTTCGCCATCTCCATCAGCGAGTCGACCATCCGCTGGTCCTCGACCTCGTAGACCCCGCACAGATCGCGGACGTCACGTTGGCTGATGCTGCGCCGGCCGTTCTCCAGACGGCTGATCTTCGACTGCGACACGAGCAGGCGGTCGGCGACCTGTTCCGCCGTCATGCCCTTGTCCTCGCGGAGCTTGCGCAACTCCTGGCCCAGCCGGCGCCGCCGGACGGTGGGATTGACATTCGACGCCACGGGACGTGCACCTCCGGCTGCATGCCTGTATCTGACACTTTGCGTATCTGCTGTTGAGCAGACTGCCACCAAGGTGCTTTCCACCGCTGGAAAACGGTGGATATGCGATCGCCTGCCCCGGACATGCGTCCGCGCGGGACGGCGACACCGAAGGACGTCCCTGCTGACGGACGTACGGCGTCACCGCCCCGCGCGGGCCGCGGCGGCTCCCGAACGGGTCTTACGGGTCGTGCGCATCGCACGGGTACTACGGGTGCTACGGGTCTCACGGGGGTGAAGGGGTCCCCGTCAGCCGTCCCTCAAAGGTGTGCTCAGTGGGCCACGACGCGTGCCATGGCGCTTCGATGAGGCTGCACCGGAACGCCACGGGCGGGCTCCGGGGCCGTCCTCGCTCCCGGTCCGGCCTGACGGCCGGCCTGGGCCGGGCTCCGGCGCGGCTGGGCCGCCGCGCCGTTCTGAACGTCCATCACGGCGTGCGCCACGAGGCCGCCCATGGGGTCGTGCCTGATCAGGTCCCGCAGCCGGGAGCGGGACGAGCGTCCCTCGTTGCCCGGGTACAGGTGCTTGCCGAGACCGACCGCGTGCGCCAGCGCGGCGAGCGCCGCGGTCCGCGGGTCCGGCGGCACGCCGGTGCGGATCGCGGAGTCCAGCCGGGCCCTGATCTCCCGGCTGATCGCCGTGTCGGTCGCCTGGTAGCGAGTCGTCGGCAGCACTCCGCACATCTGGCCCGCCACGGCATGCACCATGCCGCACCGCTCCAGATGCGAGAGGTAGGTCTGACGGAGCCCCAGCCGGGGTCCGCCGATCCAGTGGACGGCCCGTACGGGAGCGCCGCGCCTTCGCAGCAACTCCAACGCGCAGTCCAGAGTCGGATCTCCAGTCGGCCGTGGGGACACCACGGCGATACGATCCCCGTCTGGGGCTATCCGTCCGGCCAGCGCCAGCTCCACTAGCTGCGCTCCGGCCAGACCAAGGTCGAGCGACTGCGGCTGCGCAGTGGTACCCGTGGTCGGGTCCAATGCCAGCAGCAGAAGCTCCTCCGGAAGTGTTCTGCGGCTCCTGCCCATCCATGCCTCCCCGCGTGGATGAATGACAGGGTGACCCCTCTCACATTCATCTGTCGAGGGTGCGTGACCGGTTCGTAGTGGAACCAGTAGGTATGTCGTTCTCGTCTACCGCAGGAGCCAAGGTCACTACCCAGGACACTGGTAGATGGTTCGGACAGCGCGTACGGCACTGTCACGGGCGGCGGTTCACGGTTCGGCAGGCGCGCGCGGTGGGCGTGCGGCACATGAGGAGGCATCGGTGGCGGGCGAGTCCCCCGACAAGTCGAAGTCGAAGCAGCGCGAGTCGTCGGCAGAACCGACGTCGGGGAGCGCCGGCGCGGTTCCCGAAGCTCGGGATCCCAGGGTCGCGGCGGCACGTGACGGCGAGGCGTCGAGTTCGTCGAGTGCGGCACGCGGGGGTGTGGACACGGCGACAAGGGTGTTCTCCGTCCGCGAGCTGAAGACCGACGAGGACGGGCAGGAGGAGCGGGGCGAGCCCGAGGAGAGCGCTGAGGAGGCCTCAGAGGCGGCCGAGGGCTCCACGGAGAAGGCCGACGCCTCCGACGGCGCCTCCGGCGGCTCGGGGAGCGGCGACGGGCGTCTGCGGGCCGCGGTGGCCCAGTGGGTGGCCTCCGCGGACGAGGAGACGGCCGAGGCCCCGGAGAGCACGAAGGACGCGAAGGACTCGGACGAGACCGAGGGGTCGTCCGCGGCCCGGAGGGATTCCGGGGCCGAGGAGGAGTCCGAGAAGGACTCCGGGGCGAAGCCCGTCGCCAAGTCCGCGCCCAAGTGGGCCGCGAAGGACGACGCCAAGGCCGAGGACGAGGCGGGCGACGCCCCCGAGGACGAGGCTCCCAAGGGCGGCGAGACCTCCGAGGAGGACACCGCCGAGGACGACGAGCCCGAAGCCGGCAAGGCCGACGACGCCCCCGCGAACGACACGGAAGCCAAGGACGCCAAGTCCCCCAAGGCCGCCGAGGACGACGAGGACGCCGACACCGACGCCCCCGTCGACCAGCCCACCGCCATCTTCAAGATGCCGTCCGCCAAGCCCGCCGTGGACCAGCCCACCACGATGCTGAAGCTCGGCGGCGACGCCACCGAGCCCGTGTCCGGGGCGAAGAAGGACGCGAAGAAGCCGGCCACCGACAAGCCGAAGGCCGACGCCGACAAGCCGAAGGCCGACGACAAGGCGAAGGCCGCCGACGGCGAGGCGGAGCCCGACCCCACCCCCGCCCCCGAGCGCACCAGCAAATTCGTCGCGCTCAAGCCCCTCGACGACCCCTCCACCCGCAAGCCGCCGACCGCCGCCCCGGCCGAGCCGACGCCCGCACCGGCCGAGCCCGGCGCCAAGACGACCGCCAAGCCTGAAACCAAGCCGGCCGCCAAGCCGTCCCCGCAGCCGACCACCGAGCCCTCGAAGCCCGCGAAGCCGGCCGCCGACGCCACCGCCGTCGTGCCGCAGATCGGCCCCGAGCGCACCACCCAGCAGCCGCTGCCGCCCAAGCCGCCGCTGGACCTGCTGGCCGAGCTGACCAACACCCCGCCGCCCCCGCCCACTCCGCTGCGCACGCTGGGCCGCCGGGTCAAGATCTGGACGCCGCTGTTCGTGCTGCTGGTGATCGTGTTTGCGATCGCGCAGGCCGTACGGCCGCTCCCGGCACCCGCGCTGGCTCTCACCGCGAAGGAGACGTACACCTTCGAGGGCGGCAAGCTCACGCTGCCGTGGCCCGCGGACGGCCAGGGCTCGATGGACGTCACCGGCATCGGCACCATGAGCAGCTTCGGCGACCAGAAGCCCGTGGCCATCGGCTCGGTGGCGAAGGCGATGACGGCGTACGTCGTGCTCAAGGACCACACGCTGAAGTCGGGCGAGGAGGGGCCGGCCATCACCGTCGACCCCACCGCCGAGAAGGAGGGCGGCTACGACGTCAGCGGCGGCGAGTCCACCCTCAACACCGTCAAGGCGGGCGACAAGCTCACCCTGCGTCAGGCCCTGTCGGCCGTGATGATCCCCTCGGCGAACAACATCGCCCGGCTGCTGGCCCGTTGGGACGCGGGCAACGAGGCGGCCTTCATCGCCAAGATGAACGCCACCGCCAAGCAGCTGGGGATGACGAACACGACGTACACCGACGCCTCGGGGCTGAAGGAGACCACCGTCTCCACGGCCGCGGACCAGGTGAAGCTCGGCAACGAGCTGGTGAAGATCCCCGCCCTGGTGGAGATCACCAAACTGCCGAAGTGGTTCGACCCGACCGGCAAGGAGTGGCGCAACTACAACACGCTCGTGCCTTACAACAACGCCATCGGCCTGAAGACCGGCTCCACCAGCAAGGCCGGCGGCAACCTGCTGTTCGCCGCGACCAAGGAAGCCGGCGGCAAGACCGTCACCCTGGTGGGCGCGGTCCTCGGCCAGCACACCGCGCCGATCATCGACACGGTCAACGCGGTCAGCAAGACCGCGCTGCTCGCCGCCCAGGACGCGATGACCTCGGCGAAGATCCTCAAGAAGGGCGACGTCGTCGGGTACGTGGACGACAGGATGGGGCACCACACTCCCGTCGTGGCGACCGAGGACGTCTCGGCGGTCGGCTGGGCCGGGCTGACGGTGAAGCTGTCGTTCGCCCCCGGTGAGGTTCCGCACACGGCGAAGGCGGGCACCCAGGTGGGCACGCTCACCGTCGGCGACGGGGTCAGCGGGGCCGTCAAGGTTCCGGTCGCGCTCCAGTCGGAGCTGGCCGAGCCTGGCTTCCTGGACAAGCTGACCCGCGTCAGCTGAGCCCCGCACCGCTCACAGTCCCCTCACGCACCCCGCCGGGCAGCCGCCCGGCGGGGTGCTGATCACCGGCGCCCAACACTGGCAGATACCCCTCACCAGCACGACCCGCACCACCACCCGCCACGAGGCCGCCGCCGTGGCGATCGGAAGGCGCGCCCTGGGACACCGGATCCGGCTGGGGGTACCTCCCAAGGCCCTTAAGGCACTGGGGGAGGACGGCACCGCCCCCTCCGCACCGGCGCGATGCGGAGGGGCATCGGACCGTCCAGGCCGCAGCGGGCACCCGGGAGCGTGCGGAAACCCGCCTCCGCATCACCGGACCACGGACACGATCCGTGCGTGCCGGATGCGGAGCGAAAGCGGGGGACCAGTGTGCCCACAATCGTTCGGGGCACGCGGCTGAGCGTGAGTCCTGGCACCAGGACTCACTCCCGCTCAGTCATCAGGAACGGTGCGTGCTAGCGTCCCGAACCGGGACAGGTCGGCGGTCGTGGCGACGCGGCCGTGCAGCGAGCGCGAACGCGACGCGACCGAGGACGGGAAGACGGGACACGGGGAGTGCCTTCAGGTGGCCACTGCGGAGCCGAGACGCGCCGACGACACACGGGTGCGCTTGCCCGCGCCGCAGGCGGGCGACCACGACCGTGACGCCCGCCCGGCCCCCGCTGCCCCAGACGCCTCAGACGCCTCAGACGCCCGCGACGACGACCTCGCATCCGGTGACCCCGTGAAACCCGACGCCGAGCCTGCCGGCCCGCGGAACACCACCGCCGCCCCGCAGGAGACCGCCCCCGAGCCCACCCCCGCTCCGGGCGGCGTCGCCGAGCGGGCGCGCGCCTGGTGCCGGCGGCATCTCGTGCTGTCCGTCACCCTGCTGTCCGGTCTCCTCCACGTCATCTGGTTCTTCACGTTCGCGAACAGCGGCGGGGACCTGGCGGCGCAGGACGCGTGGGCCGAGTTCGTCGGCCGGCACCCCGATTCCGCGTACAACCTCGCCTGGTACGGCGGCATGCACCCGGTGTCGTACAGCGTGGTGTCGCCGTATCTGATGTCCGTGCTCGGCGTCCGTACGACGATGATGATCGCCGGGACGATCTCGGCGGGGCTGCTGACGCTGATCCTGCTGCGCTGCCGGCCGGTGCGGGACCCCCTGCCGCCGGCGCTGGCGGGCGTGTTCGGGCTGCTGTGCAACGCGATCTCGGGGCGGGTCACCTTCGGGCTCGGCACCATGTTCGCGCTCGGCGCGGTCGCCGTCGTGTTCTGCTGGCCGCACCGCTGGCGCTACAAGCGGTGGGCCAAGGCTCTGTGCGCCGCGCCGCTGGCCGCGCTGGCCACGATGGGGTCGCCGGTGGCGGGCCTGTTCGTGGGGCTGGTCGCCGTCGCGATGTTCCTGCAGAAGCGGCGGCCTGGCGCGTGGGCGCTGGGCCTCGCCCCGGCGGTGGTCGTGGCGCTGTCCGCGTGGCTGTTCCCGTTCTCCGGAACCCAGCCGATGCTGTTCGGCTCGACCGTGCTGCCGATCCTGTTCTCGGTGGTGGTCTACATCGCCGTCCCGCAGGACTGGACGACCGTGCGGATCACGGCGGCGGTGTACGGGACCGCGGTGCTCATGGTGTGGATCGTGAGCTCGCAGATCGGCTCGAACATCACGCGGCTGCCGATGCTGTTCGCGGGTGTGGTGCTGATGGCGGCGCTGCCGTTCGCGGCTCCGAAGACCCGCAAGTGGTACGCGATCGTGCTGACCACGGCCGTGTTCGTCGGCTTCGTCGGCTTCAAGACGGTCGACGACATCATCCACACGACGCCGAGGGCGTCCTGGGCACGTGAGCTGGCGCCGCTGGTCAACGAACTCCAGGAGGTCGGCGCCGAGCGTGGCCGGGTGGAGGTCGTGCCGGCCCGCTCGCACCGCGAGGCGTCCGCGCTCGCGCCGTACGTGAACCTGGCCCGCGGCTGGAACCGCCAGGCCGACATGAAGCGCAACCCCCTCTTCTACGACGACACCCTCAACTCCGCGAACTACCACCAGTGGCTCCAGCGGTGGGCCGTGCACTTCGTGGTCCTGCCGAAGGACGAGCCCGACGGGGACGGCGGGCAGCGGGAGCGTGCGCTGTTGCAGCGCGGGCTGCCGTTCCTGGAGCAGATCTGGGGCGACGCCAACTGGCAGCTGTTCCGGGTGAAGGACCCCGCGTCCCTCGCGGAGCCGAACGCCGTCGTGCAGCGGGCGGCGCAGGGTGAGCTGACGGTGGACGTGCGGAAGGCCGGGCGGGTGCTGATCAAGATCCCGTACTCGCCGTGGCTGAGCATCGTCGACGCGGAGGGCGAGAAGCTGGAGCCGCCGCAGGAGACCCAGGCGTCCAAGGACCGCTCCGAGGGCGAGGCCAAGACGTACGACAACCTCAACGGGTGCCTCTTCGAGACCGAGGAGGACGGGGAGGGCGACAAGTGGACGATGCTGGTCGCTCCCCGGGCGGGGACGTATCGCCTTGCCGCGCCGTACGAGCTGCCCCGGGGGACACCGTGCCCGGACGAGATGCGGTGACGTTCCCGTCCCGGTGACGGCGGCCGGAGTGGGCGTCGCCGCCCGGGGCCGGTCAGCGCAGGTCGGCCACGTGGGTGTCCGTGCCCGGGATCGTCGGGATGAAGGGTGCCAGCAGTTCCAGCCGTCCGAGGCCCGACTCCCCCACCGCCGTCTCCAGGTCGGCGAAGTGGGCGTCCCAGCAGTCCCTTGGGTCGCTCTGCAGGAACCACAGCAGGGTCAGCCGGGTGCCGACGCCCTCGACCTGCTTGACGTACGTCATGCGGTCGCCGGGCAGGGGGGTCGGGCGGAAGACGGTCACCATCGCCGTCGGTGAGCCGGCGAGACGCCGGGGGAGCAGGCGGGTGCGCAGCCAGTCCAGGAGGGCGGGGCGCTGCTCGGGGGTGTCGGCGTCGACGACCTGGAGGACCAGTCCGGCGTAGGGGTGGTCGAGGGCGTGGAAGTCGCGGGGGCCGGCCGCACCGTCGCGGTAGACGGTTGTCTCGTGGTCCTGGAACGCGGTGAAGACGTGGGTGCGGTCGCGGTAGACGCGGGCGTCGCGGTTGAGGCGTTTGTTGATGGCGACCGTCCAGCGCATGTGGTCGTCGTAGCGGCCGTCGGTGATCCAGTAGGTGGAGAGGTAGCAGCCGGCGGTGACGGGCTGGGCGATCGCCGACTTCTCGGGGGCGCGCAGGAGCTGGAGGTCGCGGGTGGCGACCCAGCGGCGGCCCGCGTACATCCAGGGCATGGCCATCGCGCCGGCGTAGTAGTGGTCGTCCTCGTACCAGCGGTTGTAGGCGTACTCATGGCCGGGATGGGGTTCGACCATGGTGATCAGGGCGTGGCCGGGGTGGACCCCGTAGGGGCCGACGGCGGCCAGTTCGGCGTAGGTCTCGCTGTGGGTCTCGTCGCTGCGGGTCTCCTCGCTCATGGCGTTCCCTTCCGTCCTCTTCCGTCCTCCTGCGGTCGCCCATACTCTGACGCCCCGTCAGGTGATGCGCCAGGGCGCGTTCCGAAAGTAGCGTCGTCCGCCCGCCGGGCAGGCGGGACTTTCGAAACACGCCCCAGACCCGGGAGGTCCCGATGCCCCTGCTCACCGGCAAGACCGTCGTCGTCTCGGGAGTCGGCGCCGGGCTCGGCCACCAGGTCGCCGCCGCGGTCGTACGGGACGGCGGCGCCGCGGTGCTGGGGGCACGCACGGAGGCGAACCTCGCCAAGAGCGCGGCGGAGATCGACCCGGACGGGACGCACACCGCGTACCGGGCGACGGACGTCACCGACGAGGAGCAGTGCGCGGCGCTGGCGGGGCTCGCGGTGGAGCGGTTCGGCGGCATCGACGCCGTGGTGCACGTGGCGGCCTGGGACTCCTACTTCGGCGGGCTGGAGGACGCGGACTTCGCGACCTGGCAGTCGGTCATCGACGTGAACCTGCTGGGGTCGCTGCGGATGACGCGGGCATGCCTTGACGGGCTGCGGGCGCGGGGCGGTTCGGTGGTGTTCATCGGGACGCAGTCGGCGGTGGCCGCGCCCTCGCAGGTGCGCCAGGCGGCGTACGCGGCGTCGAAGGGGGCGCTGACCAGCGCGATGTACTCGTTGGCGCGGGAGCTGGGGCCGTCCCGGATCCGGGTCAACACCGTGCTGCCGGGCTGGATGTGGGGGCCGCCGGTGCGGGCGTACGTGCAGTTCACGGCGGCGACGGAGGGGGTGGCCGAGGAGGTGGTGCTCGGGCGGCTGGCGGAGCGGATGGCGCTGCCGGAGCTGGCCACGGACGCGGATGTGGCGGACGCGGCGGTGTTCCTGGCGTCGGACCGGGCTCGGGCGATCACCGGGCAGTCGCTGCTGGTCAACGCGGGCGAGCTGATGCGGTGAGCCCTGGGGTGGGCCTTGCGGCGGGCTGCCGGTGAGCCCTCTCCACAGGTTCATGTAAGTGAACATCGGACAGCATGACGAATATTTTTACCTCCCTTTGACCTTACGGTTACTTGTCGTGTTCACGCGACAGCGCCCACGATGAGCGCCGGGCTGATCCCTGGGAGGGCGCACATGAACGGTCTCGACTGGACCGTGCTCATCGGCTACTTCGGCGTGATGGTCGCCATCGGCGTCTGGTCCCACAAACGCGTGGACGACGTCAGCGACTTCTTCACCGCGGGCGGCAGGATGCCGTGGTGGCTGTCGGGCATCTCGCACCACATGTCGGGCTACAGCGCGGTCATGTTCACCGGGTACGCCGGGATCGCCTACACCTACGGCGTCACCTCCTTCGTCACCTGGTCCTTCCCCATCGCGATCGGCATCGCCATCGGGTCCAAGCTCTTCGCGCCGCGCATCAACCGGCTGCGCTCGCGTCTCCATGTCGCCTCCCCGCTGGAGTACCTGAAGAACCGCTACGACCTGAAGACGCAGCAGGCGCTCGCCTGGTCCGGGATGCTGCTGAAGATCGTGGACGTGGGCGCCAAGTGGGCCGCCATCGCGACCCTGTTGTCCGTCTTCACCGGCATCTCCCTCAACCAGGGAATCCTGATCACCGGCGGCATCACGGCCGTGTACTGCACGATCGGCGGACTGTGGGCGGACGCGCTGACCGAGTTGGGGCAGTTCGTCATCCAACTCCTCGCGGGTGTCGCGATGTTCGTCGCGGTTCTGGCCGAACTCGACGACAAGGGCCTCGGGCCGGTCAGCGCGTGGGACGAGCCGGCCATGAAGGGCCACGCGGAGCCGCTGGTCGGCGACTACGGCGTGGTCTTCCTGCTGGCGTTCCTGTTCATCAAGCTCTTCGAGTACAACGGCGGCATGCTCAACCAGGCCCAGCGGTACATGGCCACCGCCACCCCGCGGGAGGCCGCCCGCTCGGCGCGACTGTCGGCGGTGCTGTGGCTGGTGTGGCCGCTGGTGCTGTTCTTCCCCATGTGGATGTCACCGCTGCTGGTGAAGTCGCAGAAGCCGAACGGCTCCGACTCCTACGCCCTGATGACCGAACAGCTCCTGCCGCACGGTCTGTTGGGCCTCGTCATCGTCGGCTTCTTCTCGCACACGATGGCCATGTGCTCCTCCGACGCCAACGCCATCGCCGCCGTGTTCACCCGGGACTGCGCGCCGGTGGTGTGGCGCAGGGCGCGCACCTGGAGCGAGGGTCAGGGCCTGCGGGTGGCGCGGATCGCCACGGTCGTCTTCCTCGGGCTGTCCATGGCGGCGGCGACCCAGGTCAACTCGCCCACGTTCAAGGACATCATCACCGTGGTGATCAAGTGGGTGGCCGGGCTGATGGGCCCGATGGCGATCCCGATGATGCTCGGCCTGCTGCGCCCGTTCCGGCGCTCCGGCCCGACGGCGGCCCTGACGAGCTGGTCGATGGGCCTGCTCGCCTTCTGGCTGGTCAACTACCCGATCAACTGGAACGTCGAGGGCGGCGTGCCCCTCCAGTACCAGGTCTCGGTGCCGCTGGCCGTCTCCCTGGTCCTCTACATCCTGATCGGCTACCTGAAGCCGGAGGACACCCCGGAACGTCTGGCGATCATCGACCGCGTCAACGGCGACGGGGGCGACACGGGCGCTGCGGCGGAGTCCGAGAGGGCGGCCCGCACCTCCAGTCCGTCCGGGGCTTGAGGACGAGACCCGCCGACCTCGACGAGTCTCAGTCCACCCCGCCCCGGGGATACCGCGCCAACCAGGCGGCGGAAGCCCCCGCAGGGCTGTGCAGGGCCGGCCCCTGCGTCATCTCCATCGCGAAGTCGTCGCACAGTTCCAGCATCGTCGGACGGCCCTCCAGCTCGGCCACCCAGGCCGGCGGGAGGGCCGTCTCGCCGTGCAGCGCGCCGAGCAGCCCGCCGGTCAGCGCGCCGGCCGGGGCCGAGCGGGCGCCGTGGTTCACCGCGAGGCGCAGCCCGTGCCGTACGTCCTCCGCGACGAGGGCGCAGTACACGGCCGCCGACAGCAGTCCCGCCGCCGTCCCCTCCCCCGCCAGCTCCGCCACCCGCGCCGGGCCGGGCATCCCCTGCCGCACCGCGCCGAGCGCGCGCTGCAGCGCCTCCGACACCGGCTCGTGCCCGGGGCGGGCGGCCAGCACGGCGAGCGCCCGCTGCACCGCGCCGTCGAGACTGTCGCCGCGGGCGAGGGCGTGCACGGTCACGGCGTACGCGCCCGCGGAGAGGTACGCAACCGGGTGGCCGTGGGTCTGGGCCGCGCACTCGACGGCGAGCTGGGCGACGAGCTGCGGCTCCCAGCCGACCAGCAGCCCGAAGGGCGCCGACCGGGCGGCTGCCTCGGGGCCCGTCTCGTCGGGGTTCTTGGGCGCCTCCAGAGTGCCCATCACCTCGTCGCCGAGCCCGAGGAGCAGCGCGCGGGGCGGGTCCCGGCGGACGTACAGCCACTCCTCGTGGGCCAGCCAGCCGTCCTCCTTGCGGCGCAGGTCGGGGCCCCAGTCGCGCTGGGTGGCCGCCCATCTGAGGTAGGCGCGGTGCAGGTCGGTCGGCGGGTACCAGGCGCCGGTGTCCCGACGGACCTGGGCGCGGATCAGGCCGTCCACGGTGAACAGGCTGAGCTGGGTGAGGTGGGTGACGGCGCCGCGACGGCCGTGGACGGGGGCGAGGTCGACGACGGCCTCGGGGCCGTGGGTCTGCCGGATCTCCTCCAGGCCGAGCCGGTCGACGGGCGCGCCGAGGGCGTCCCCGACGGCGGCGCCCAGCAGCGTGCCGCGCACCCGGCTGCGGAAGTCCTGCTGTTCGGTACGGCCCCAGACCGGGCCGGCTGTCGCACCCACCAAGTCCTCCCGGCACCGTCCGTACGTACGACGTTCGCCACTGTAATCGAACGAGGCCGGAGCGGCAGAGGAGGCCTGCCCGGCACGACCGGGGACCGCCTGTCACGGACGGGCGGGGTCGCCGACGCGCTCAGTTGACGACGCGCACCTTCGTGCCCGTCGCGCCGAACGCCCACAGGGCCGAGCCGTCGGCCTTGGCCATGCGGATGCCGCCGGTCTGGGCGCCGGCGGCCGGGTTCGGGGACGCGCCGTCGACGGCGTTGGAGAAAGCGACGTTCACGCCGGACTTCACGGTGAAGTACACGATGTGCTCGATCTCGACACCGTCGGAGCCGGTGGTTGCGTCCTTGCGCAGGGAGATCGTGTAGTTGCCGGGGTCGGGGTCGACGGTGCCCGGCCAGACGAGGAAGGTGCGGCGGGCCGCGTCGTCGGCGTCGACCAGCCAGACGCGGCGCTGCTGGAGGGAGTAGACGATACGGCGGCCCGTGCCGGAGTCCTCGGGCACGGCGGCCTTCGCCGGGGCGGACGGCGCGGGCGCCGGGGGCCGGGGGCTCGCGGAGGCCGACGCGGAGGGCTTGTCCGCCGTCACCGCCGGCCGCTCCCCCTTGTCGGCCTGCAGCGTCAGCGCGCCGACGGCGACGATCGCGCCGGCCGTGAGACCGGTGACCCAGGCCCACGAGGGAAGCCGTCGGGCAGCCACGGGCACATCTCCTCAGATACGGGGCCCCGTCCTCCGGGGCCCGATCATCGTACTGTGCGGTTCCTGCCCCCGGGTTCCCGTCCCCCGGCCGCCGGTTCCCGTCCCCCGGCCCGCGATCCGACGCCGGGACCATGCCCGGCCCGGCGTCGGATCGCGCTGCCTGCACGGAGGGAGTCTCAGTCCAACACCGGGAGCAGTTCGGGCAGATGGCCGTCCGAGGCGGTGGCCGCGCGCTGTCGTTCCTCGGGGACCTCGCCGTACAGGGTGGTGCGGGGCCGGGAGGGGCGGCCGGCCGCGTCGGCGACGGCGATCAGGTCCTTGACCGACTTGTAGGAGCCGTAGGAGGAGCCCGCCATCCGGGAGATGGTCTCCTCCATCAGCGTGCCGCCGAGGTCGTTCGCCCCGGAGCGGAGCATCTCGGCCGCGCCCTCCGTGCCCAGCTTGACCCAGCTGGTCTGGATGTTGGGGATCCAGGGGTGCAGCAGGAGGCGGGCCATCGCGGTGACCGCCCGGTTGTCCCGTGTCGTCGGTCCGGGGCGGGCGATGCCCGCGAGGTAGACCGGGGCGTTGGTGTGGATGAAGGGGAGCGTCACGAACTCCGTGAAGCCGCCGGTGCGTTGCTGGATCCCGGCCAGGGTGCGCAGATGGCCGAGCCAGTGCCGCGGCTGGTCGACGTGGCCGTACATCATCGTCGAGGAGGAGCGGATGCCCAGTTCGTGGGCGGTGGTGATGACCTCGATCCAGGTCGCCGTGGGCAGCTTGCCCTTGGTCAGGATCCAGCGCACCTCGTCGTCGAGGATCTCGGCGGCCGTGCCGGGGACGGAGTCGAGGCCGGCCTCCTTCGCCGCCGTCAGCCACTCGCGGATCGACATGCCGGTGCGGGTCGCTCCGTTGACGACCTCCATCGGCGAGAAGGCGTGCACATGCATGCCGGGGACGCGTTCCTTGACCGCCTTGGCGATGTCGAAGTAGGCGGTGCCGGGCAGGTCGGGGTGGATGCCGCCCTGCATGCAGACCTCCACCGCGCCCACGTCCCAGGCCTGCCGGGCGCGGTCGGCGACCTGCTCCAGGGAGAGGGTGTAGGCGTCGGCGTCGGTGCGGCGCTGCGCGAAGGCGCAGAAACGGCAGCCGGTGTAGCAGACGTTGGTGAAGTTGATGTTGCGGGTGACGATGTAGGTGACGTCGTCGCCTACCGCCGACTTGCGTACGTCGTCGGCGACTTGGCACAGGGCGTCCAGGGCGGGGCCGTCCGCGTGCAGGAGGGCGAGGGCCTCCTCGTCGGTGAGCCGGGTCGGGTCGTCGGCCGCCGTCGCCAGCGCCTGCCGTACGTCGGTGTCGATGCGCTGCGGGACCATGCCGGGGGCGGCGGCCTCGCGCAGGGCGGCCCAGTCGCCGTAGACCTCGTCGAAGTCGTCACGCCGGTCGGAGGTGCGGCCGTCGGTGTCGATGGTGCGGTGCAGGTCGGTGCGGCCGGACGCCTCGAAGGCCTCCTCCGGCTCCTGCCACGGGAGCCCTTCGACGACGGCGTCCGGACGGGCGAGCCCGGTCTCGGGGTCGGCCAGCGCCCGTACGTGCGGCCGCAGCCGCGGGTCCAGCCAGGGCTCGCCGCGCTGGACGAACTCCGGGTAGACGCACAGCCGTTCGCGCAGGGTGAAGCCGGCGGCCTCCGACTTCGCGGCGAGCTCCTCGATCTGCGGCCAGGGGCGTTCGGGGTTGACGTGGTCGATGGTGAGGGGCGAGACGCCGCCCCAGTCGTCGATGCCGGCGCCGATGAGGCGTTCGTACTCGGAGTCGACGAGGTTGGGCGGCGCCTGGAGACAGGCGCTCGGGCCCATGATGTGCCGGGCGACGGCGACGGTGGCGACCAGTTCGTCGAGTTCCGCGTCGGGCATGCCGCGCATCGCGGTGTCCGGCTTGGCGCGGAAGTTCTGGATGATCAGTTCCTGTATGCCGTGGTAGGCGCGCGAGACCTTGCGCAGCGCGAACAGCGACTCGGCGCGCTCCTCGTAGGTCTCGCCGATCCCGATGAGGACGCCGGAGGTGAACGGCACGGAGGAGCGGCCGGCGTCCTCCAGGACGCGCAGCCGCACGGCGGGCTCCTTGTCCGGGGAGCCGTGGTGGGGGCCGCCGGGCTCCGACCACAGGCGGGTCGCGGTCGTCTCCAGCATCATGCCCATGCTGGGCGCGACGGGCTTGAGCCGCTGGAAGTCGGTCCAGGACATCACGCCCGGGTTGAGGTGGGGCAGCAGCCCCGTCTCCTCCAGGATGCGGACGGAGACGGCGCGGACGTAGGCGATGGTGTCGTCGTAGCCGTGCGCGTCGAGCCACTCGCGGGCCTCGGGCCAGCGGTCCTCCGGCTTGTCGCCGAGGGTGATCAGGGCTTCCTTGCAGCCGAGGGCCGCGCCCTTGCGGGCGATGTCGAGGACCTCGTCCGGGGACATGAACATGCCGTGCCCGGCGCGGCGGAGCTTGCCGGGGACGGTGACGAAGGTGCAGTAGTGGCACTTGTCCCGGCACAGCCGGGTGAGGGGGATGAAGACGCTCTTGGAGTAGGTGATGACGCCGGGGCGGCCGGCCGCCTCCAGGCCCGCGTCCCGGACGCGGGCGGCGGACTCGGCCAGGTCTTCCAGGTGCGCGCCGCGGGCCTGGAGCAGGACCGCGGCCTCGGAGACGTCGAGGGCGACGCCGTCCCGGGCACGTTTGAGCGCGCGACGCAGGGAGTTCTCGGTGGGTCCTGCGCCGCCGGGGCGGTCGGCGGGTCCGGTTCCGGAGGTCGCGGAATTCGTCATCTCTTGAGCATACGTTCGCGCTGATCAGGGCCGACGGGGACGCCCGGATACGCCTGCCCGGCCGGCGTCACGCGATGGCGCCGGCGGCGGGCAGGTACCGGGCGCAGTCGTCGAGCAGCCCCAGGACCTCCTTCTCGCCCGCCGGGGGCAGTTGCAGCACGACCTCCTCGATGCCCAGGTCGGCGTAGTACGCGAGCTTGCCGGGGGACGGCTGGACGGCGTACGGGACGACCTGGAGGGCGGACGGTTCGCGGCCGGCGTCGGCCCAGGCGGCGCGCAGCACGGGCAGCGACTCGGACAGGCCGCGCCCGCCGATCGGCAGCCAGCCGTCGGCGTACTCGCCGATGTGGGCGAACAGTTTGGGTCCCGCCGCCCCGCCGATCAGCGTGCGGGGGCCGACGACCGGGCCCCGCGGCCGCTGGACGGGCTTGGGGTGGGCGTCGCTGGCTCGGACGGAGGCGTAGGGGCCTTCGTGGGCGGTGGGCCGCGCCGACCACAGGGCGTGCATCACCGCCATCCGGTCCCGGACGAGTTCACGGCGGGTGCGCCACTCCACGCCGTGGTCGGCGGCCTCCTCGACGTTCCACCCGTAGCCGAGGCCGAGGGTGAACCGTCCGCCGGACAGGTGGTCCAGGGTCGCGATCTGCTTGGCGAGGCCGATCGGGTCGTGCTGGGCGACGAGAGTGATGCCGGTTCCCAGGCCGAGGTTCTCCGTCACGGCCGCCGCCTGGCCGAGGGCGACGAAGGGGTCCAGGGTGCGGCCGTACTCGCGAGGCAGGTCGCCGCCGGCGGGGTAGGGCGTTGTCCGCTCCACCGGGATGTGGGTGTGCTCGGGCAGATAGAGGCCGGCGAACCCGCGTTCCTCCAGCTCCCGGGCGAGGCGGGTCGGGGTGATCGTCTCATCGGTGAGGAAGATCGTGACGGCGATGCGCATGAGTGGCCTTTCGTCTCGTCCGACTCGGCGACGCGGGAGTCGCCCTCATCTGTACCGCCGCAAGGAGCGACTGTCCATACCGACCGGTCGGCATCAGCCGTGGGCCGCGCTTCTCCCGGCGACGACGGTCGCCGTCGGGCCTACGCTTCCAAGAGTGGGCTTCTTCCCGGCCGGCGGCGGCCGTGAGCGGGTGACGAGGACCGTGCGGGGCACACTGCCCGCCGGCGCCCCCGACTATGTGTACATACCCGTCGACGTCCCGCCGGGTGTACGGGAGTTCAGGGTCGCGTACGCCTACGACCGCCCGTCCGTCCCCCCGGGCACGCCCCGCAACGCACTCGACGTCGGCGTCTTCGACGAGCGGGGCACCGAGCTCGGCGGAGAGGGCTTCCGGGGCTGGTCGGGAGGCGCCCGCTCGGAGTTCTTCGTCCGCGCGGACGAGGCGACGCCCGGCTATGTCGCCGGCCCCGTGCGCGAGGGGAGGTGGCATGTGGCGCTGGGCCCCTACACGGTGGCCCCGCAGGGCTTGTCCTACGAGCTGACGGTCACGCTGACCTTCGGCGAGCGGGGCGAGACCCCCCGGCCGGCGTACCCGCCGGAGCGGGCGCGGGGCCGGGGGCGAGCCTGGTACCGGGGCGACTGCCATCTGCACTCCTGGCACTCCGACGGCCGCCGCACACCCGGCGAGATCGCCGCGCTGGCCCGGGCGGCCGGACTGGACTTCGTCAATACCTCCGAGCACAACACCCATGCGGGGCACGGCGCCTGGGCGGACGCGGCCGACGACGACCTGCTGGTCCTCCTGGGTGAGGAGGTCACCACGCGCAACGGCCACGCCCTGGCCGTGGGCACGGACCCCGGCACCTTCGTCGACTGGCGCCACCGGGCCCGCGACGACTGCTTCGGCCGGTTCGCCCGGCAGATCCGCGCGGCGGGCGGCCTGGTCGTCCCGGCCCACCCGCACGCCCCGTGCGTCGGCTGCGGCTGGCGGTTCGGCTACGACGAGGCGGACGCGGTGGAGGTGTGGAACGGGCCGTACACACCGGACGACGCGACGACGCTGGCGGACTGGGACGCGCGGCTGGCGTCGGGGGCGCGCGGGGGCCGGCGGGAGTGGCTGCCGGCGATGGGCGGCAGCGACGCGCACCGGGCCCCGGACGCGGTGGGGCTGCCGCAGACGGTGGTCCTGGCCGACGACCTGACCCGGCGGGCCGTCCTGGCGGGCCTCCGGGCCGGCCGGTCGTACGTGGCCGAGTCGGCCGGACTGTCGCTGACGTTCACGGCGACGGACGCCCGGGGGGCGGGGGCGGGCATCGGGGAGCGGCTGGACGTGGAGCCGGACACCCCGGTGACCGTCCGCCTGGAGGTGACGGGCGCCCCCCGCTGCACGGTCCGCTTCGTGACCGACCAGGGGGTGCTGTTCACGGGCGGCCCGCTGCCGGTGTCGGGCCGGGGCGTCGCGGAGTGGGCCACGACGCCCTCGCGCGCGACGTACGTGCGGGCCGAGATCCGGCACGAGACGGCGGTGGGTCCGGTGCCCGGGGTGATGGCCGCCTTGACGAATCCGGTGTTCCTGGGGCGGAAGTGAAGCATCCCCCTGACGGGAAAAGGGGCAGCACCTCCTGCTCGTCACCCCGCTCCGCGAGGACCTGGAGACGGACGCGTCCAGCGGAGCGGAACTGCCCCGGATGCGCGAGGTCATCGGCGCCAACCGGTCGAAGGCGGCCACGACGAAGTGCCCGCGCCACTGGCGGGAGACGCCGGGCCGAGGCGGCCGCAGTGGGTCAAGGACCGTCCACGCCGTCCGCCGCCAGGTCGGCGAGTACCGCCGCGTGGTCCGAGGGCCACACGCCGTCGACGGGGCCGTGGCCGGCGCGGCGGACGGCGCGGATGTGGCCCTCGCCTGCGGGGCCCGGCAGGCCGACGTGGATGTAGTCGATGCGGGCTGGCGGTTCCAGGAGGCGGGCCGCGTAGGGGTTCTCGGGGGTCCAGGTGGCGGAGGGGGCCGTCGGGTCGGCGTACTCCCAGGCGTCGTACAGGACTTGGCCGGGCACCGCGGGCTCGGTCTTGTAGCCGCCGAACAGGCGCACCGCGTCGGAGTCCGGCACGGCGTTGAAGTCGCCGGTGACCACGGGTGGGAAGGGGGTGTCGCCGCGGTGCCGGGCGACGAACTCGGCGAGCGCGGTGACCTGTTGGCGGCGTAGGGCCGCGGCCGCCGGGGCCGAGGTGAGGTGGGCGGTGAAGAACGGGACGTCGTGGGCGGGGGTGGCGAGGCGGGCGTACAGGGCGGTGCGGCCGTCGGCGAGGTCGGCCGGCGCGGGCAGTTCGAGCACCTCCCGCTCGACCACGGGCCAGCGGCTCAGCACCGCGTTGCCGACGTCGACGGACGCGTCCCCGATCCGTCGCCGCCAGCGTTCGGGGGACGGGGAGGGGCCCCAAGCCCAGTGCAGGCCCAGCTCGCCGGCGAGCCACTCCGCCTGGTTCTCACCGCCGGAGGCCCACACCTCCTGCAGTCCGACCACGTCGGGACGCAGATCGCGCAGCACGGACAGGATCGCCTTCTGCCGCGCCTCCCACGGCCCGAAGCGCCACCAAAGATTCCAGGTCACGACCCGCATCGACAGCCTCCGTCCCACGGCACATGAGCATCGTATGGTGGCGGCATGACGGTCAACACGACGATGAGCCTGCCGGACGACGTGGCGGCCTTCGTGAAGGCCAAGGGCAACGCCTCCGCCTATACGGCGCGCATACTGCGTCAGCAAATGCTCGCCGAGGAACTGCAGAGGTCGGCGTGGGTGCGCGCCGAAGCCGACATCACGGCCACGGTCGCGGAGCCCGGTGAGAATGAAGAGGCCACGCTGGAGCGGTGGGGCCGGGTGGCGGGGTGATGAGGCGCGGGCACGTCTACGAACTGCGCTTCGCCGGTGGGCCGGCACACGTCCTGGTGGTCTCTCCGATGTCCTCAACGACCAGCACAAGTCGGCGACCTGCGTGTTGATCTACCCGCAGCAGGTGCGCGAGGCCACACTGGTGGACATCCCCGTGACCTCCCCCTCCTCCGGCACCGTCGTGCTGGGTGAGTTCCGGACGCTGGCCGCCACCCGCTTCACCCATGACCTGGGCCCTGTGGAGGAGCGGGTGATGGAGGCGGTCGAGATCGGGCTTCGCGCCGTTCTCGACCTGTGACCGCCGGCAGCGGTTCTCACCCAGGCCAGACGATCGCCTGAACCTCGCTGTACGCGTGCAGGGCGTAGGAGCCGACGTCGCGGCCGACTCCGCTCTTCTTGAAGCCGCCGAAGGGGGCTTCCATGTTGCGGGCGACCGTGTTGACGCCGACGCCGCCGGCGCGGAGGCGGCGGGCGACGCGGAAGGCCTTCGCCACGTCGGCGGACCACACGTAGTCGATCAGGCCGTAGTCGCTGTCGTTGGCCAGGGCAACCCCCTCCTCCTCGTCGTCGAAGGGGATCACCACGACCACCGGGCCGAAGATCTCCTCCCGGGCGACCCGCATGTCGTTCGTGCAGTCGGCCAGGAGGGTCGGGGCGACGTAGAACCCGCGCTCCAGTGGCGGGCGTTCACCACCGGCGACGATCACCGCACCCTCCTTGCGGCCCAGTTCGACGTACGACTCCACCCGGTCGCGGTGGGCGGCGGAGATCAACGGGCCGACGACGGTGTCCGGTTCGCTCGGGTCGCCCACCTTCAGCCGGCCCGCGTACGCCGCCAGCCCCTCCACCAGCCGTTCGTACACGCCCCGTTGGGCCAGGACGCGGGTCGGGGCGGTGCATATCTGGCCGCTGTAGAAGGAGAAGGTGGTGCCGATCCCGGCCACCGCCGACCTGACGTCCGCGTCGTCGAGGACGAGCGCCGCGCCCTTGCCGCCCAGCTCCATCAACTGCCGCTTCATGGAACGCCCGCACTCCTCGGCGATGCGCTGCCCGACCGCAGTGGAACCGGTGAAGCTCACCATGTCGACGTCCGGCGAGGACACCGCAGTCTCACCGACCTCCACCGCGCGGCCGGAGACGACGTTCACCACACCCCTCGGCACCCCGGCGGCCTCCAACGCCTCCGCCATGCGGTACACGGACAGCGGATCCTGCGGGGCCGGCTTCACCACCACCGTGTTGCCCATGGCCAGCGCCGGGGCGACCTTGCCCGCCGGGTTCGCCCACGGGTTGTTGTACGAGGTGACGCAGGTGACGACGCCGACCGGCTGGCGCACGGCCAGCGCGCCCGTCACCCCGGCCTTCCCCATCGGGCCGGCCTCGTTGATCTGCGGCGGGATCGCCCACTCGGCGGGCTCCACGCGCGCGTACCGGCGGAAGCGGGCCGCCCCGACGCCCACCTGCATCGCCCGCGCGGTCCCCGTCGTCGCGCCCGTCTCCGCGCGGGCCAGTTCGGTGTACGGCCCGAGGTGGCCGCGGATGAAGTCCGCGGCCCGGGCCAGCACCGCCGCCCGCTCCTCGGGCGCAGTCCGCGACCAGGGGCCGAAGGCCTCGCGGGCCGCCGCGCAGGCCGCGAGCACCTGCTCCCGTGATGCCTCCGGAGCCCATCCGACCCTCTCCTCGGTCGCCGGGTCGGTCACCGCGTAGTGACCGCCGTCCGGTTCGGCCCACGCACCGCCGACGAACAGCCGCTGCCCGTCGCCCGCTCGGCCGCCGCTCGCGGTCGACCCGGATCCCCGGCTCACTTCGTCGCCACCGTCCGTGTGTCGCGGCCCGAGCGCAGCACCCGGCCCGGCACCGCCCCGGTCACCACGTCGTCGCGGATCGCGGGGACCCCGTTGACCCACACCGCCCGCACGCCCAGCGCCTTGGAGTCCAGCCGCGGGCTGTCTCCCGGCAGGTCGTGCACCAGGGTGGCCGTGCCCGCGTCGATCCGCTCCGGGTCGAACAGGACCAGGTCGGCATGGAAGCCCTCCTCGATCCGGCCCCGCTCCCGCAGGCCGAACAGCCGCGCGGGGTCGTCGGTGAGCATCTTCACCGCCTGCTCCAGGCCGACGAGCCGGCGCCCGCGCAGACAGTCGCCGAGGAACCGGGTCGTGTACGGCGCCCCGCACATGCGGTCCAGGTGCGCGCCCGCGTCGGAGCCGCCCAACAGCACGTCCTCGTGCTGCCAGGTCTCCGCTCTGAGCGCCCACGACGCCGGGTCGTTGTCCGTCGGCATCGGCCACAGCACCGTGCGCAGCCCGTCGGCGGCGCAGATCTCCACCAGGCAGGCGAACGGGTCCAGGCCGCGCTCCGCCGCGATGTCGCGCACCACCCGGCCGCTCAAGCCCCGGTTCGCCTCGCTGTAGGTGTCGCCGATGACGTACCGCCCGAAGTCGGCCAGCCGCCGGAAGACGCCCGCCTCCTTGGAGTCGGCGCGCCGCAGCATCTCGGCCCGGACGGCCGGGTCACGGAGCTTCTCGATCCGCTCCGGGACCGGCAGCGCGAGGACCGGCCCCCAGCCGGGGATGAGGTTGAGGGCGCAGAAGGTGCCCAGGGACATGTTCATCGGGGTGAGGATCGGCATGGTCAGGGCCACCACCCGGCCCCCGGCCTTCCGCGCCCGCTCGCTCGCCGCCAGCTGCCGGGGCACCCGCTCCGGCACGGCCGCGTCGACGGTGAGGACGTTCCAGTTCAGGGGGCGTCCGGCCGTCGCGCTCATCTCGACGAACAGGTCGATCTCGGCGTCGCTGAACTGGTCGAGGCAGCCCGCGACGATCGCCTCGATCTGGGTGCCCTCGTGCTCCCCGACGGCGCGGGCCAGCGCGAGCAGTTCCCGGGGGCGGGCGTGCCGGGAGGCGACCGGCTGTCCGTCGCCGTCGGAGTGGGTGGAGGACTGGGTGGTGGAGAAGCCCCATGCGCCGGCGTCCATCGCCTCGTGCAACAGCCCGACGATCCGGTCGAGTTGTTCCTCGCTGGGCTGCCCGCCGACCGCGTCCGGCCCCATCACGTACCGCCGCAGCGCGCAATGCCCCACCATGAACCCGGCGTTGACGGCGATGCGGCCCTCCAGCGCGTCCAGGTACTCCCCGAACGAGTGCCAGTTCCAGGGCGCGCCCTCCTCCAGCGCGACCAGCGACATGCCCTCGACCTTGGACATCATGCGGCGCGTGTAGTCGGCGTCGCCGGGCCGCTCCGGGTTGAGCGGCGCGAGGGTGAACCCGCAGTTCCCGGCGGCGACCGTGGTGACCCCGTGGTTCAGCGAGGGCGTGGCGTAGGGGTCCCAGAACAGCTGGGCGTCGTAGTGGGTGTGCGGGTCGACGAACCCGGGGGCGAGGACGAGCCCGGAGGCGTCCTCGGCGGACCTCGCCTCCTCTGTGACGTGGCCGATCACGGCGATACGACCGTCCCGTACGCCGACGTCGGCGGCACGGGCGGGCGCGCCCGTCCCGTCGACGACGGTCGCCCCTTTGATGACGTGGTCGAGCATGGGGGTGACTCCTTCGAGTGCGTGAGGATGCCTGTCCGGGGGTGCGGGGCTGTACCGATCCGCGGCTCCGCCGCGTGGGCGCGACCAGCCACGGCGCACCCGCGCCCTCACCCGCCGACGGCGATCACGCGGCGGCCCGGAACCGCGAGGTGCGGTGCACGGGATCGGTGTCGATCTTCGGGATCACGTGCTCCCCGATCAGCCGGATCGTCTGCAGCGTCTCCTCCTTCGGCACCCCGACGGGCAGTCCGAAGGACAGCTGGTCGGCGCCCGCCTGCTCCCACCGCTTGCACTGGCGCAGCACCTCGTCCGGGTCCCCGCAGATCAGCAGCTCCTCCTCCACCAGCAGCTCCACGAACTCCGGGGTGTACTCGGGCAGCGTCTCGGGCCACTCCGGGAAACCCTCGGGCCGCGGGAAGGTGTCGTGGTAGCGGAAGACCAGCGAGGGCAGGTAGTGCAGCCCGCCGGAGGCGGCGATCCGGATCGCCTCGTCGTGGGTGGGCGCGCAGATCGCGGTCGTCGTCACCATCACGTTGTCGTTGACGAAGTCCCCGACCGGCTCGGCGTTCACGATCGCCGTCTTGTACTGCTCCAGCACCCACTCCATGTCGGAGACCTTCTGGATGCTGAAGCCGAGCACGCCGAGGCCCTTGCGGGCCGCCATCGCGTACGAGGGCGGGGAGCCGGCCGCGTACCACATCGCCGGGTGGGACGAGCCGTACGGCTTGGGCAGGATCTTCCTCGGCGGGAGCTGCCAGTGCTTGCCCTGGAAGCCGGCGTACTCGTCCTGGAGCCACATCTTGGGGAACTCGGCGATGGTCTCTTCCCAGATCTCCTTGGTGTGGTTCATGTCGGTCACGCCCGGGATGAACCCGAGGATCTCGTGTGAGCCGGCCCCGCGTCCGCTGCCGAACTCGAAGCGGCCCTCGGAGAGGTGGTCGAGCATGGCCACCTTCTCGGCGACCTTCACGGGGTGGTTGACCTGGGCCAGCGGGTTGAAGATGCCCGAGCCGAGATGGATGCGGTCGGTCGCGTGCGCGAGGTAGCCGAGGAAGACGTCGTTGGCGGAGAGGTGGGAGTACTCCTCCAGGAAGTGGTGCTCGGACGCCCAGGCGTACTTGAAGCCGGACTTGTCCGCCTGGATGACGTACTCGGTCTCCTCCATCAGCGCCTTGTGCTCGGCCAGCGGGTCGGTCTCCGCGCGCTTGCCGACGTATCCCTGTACAAAGAGCCCGAATTCCAAGGAGTTTCACCGTCCCCAGGTCCACCGATTCCTTTTCTGACGCCTCGTCAGATCAGCTTCCCGCCGACTGTGGCACCACCCCCTCGCACCGTCAATAGCCGCACCCCCACGAGCTGACTGACCGTCAGATGATGCTGACCCCGGCCAGCCATCCCCCGTCTATGACGAACGGCTGCCCGGTGATGTAGGAGGAGTCGTCCGAGGTGAGGAACAGCGCCAGCCGGGCCACCTCCTCCGGACGGCCGATGCGGCCCAGCGGCACGAGCTTGCGGTACAGCCCGTCGAGTGCCTTGGTGGTCTCCTCGGCGTCCGCGGCCGGGTCCAGGGCGGCCGGGTTCGACATCGGCGTGTCGATGGCCCCGGGGCACATCGCGTTGACGCGGATGCCGCGCGGGGCCAGTTCCAGGGCGGCGACCCGGGTGAGCCCGACGATCGCGTGCTTGGTCGCCGCGTACGCGCCCACGGCCGCCATCCCGGTCAGCCCGGTGTAGGAGGCCGTGTTCACGACGGTACCGCCGTCGGCCATGGCCGGGGCCACCGTCCGCACCCCCAGGAAGCAGCCGACCTGGTTGACCCGGACCACCTCCATGAACTCGTCGAGAGGCGTGTCGGTGAGGGAGTTGAACCGCAGGATGCCGGCGTTGTTGACGAGGCCGTCGACCCGGCCGTACGCCTCCTGCGCGGTGTCGAGGGCGTGCCGCCAGCTGTCCTCCTCGCGCACGTCGAGGTGGGCGTACAGCGCCCCGATCTCGTCGGCCAGGGCCTGCCCCTGCTCGTCGAGGACGTCGGCGACGACGACCCGCGCGCCCTCCGCCGCGAACAGTCGCGCCTCCTGCTCGCCCTGCCCGCGCGCGCCGCCGGTGACGAGCACGACACGTCCGTCCAGCTTGCCCATGGTGTCTCCTCAGGGGTGTGCGGCGATGCCGAGTCGGGGGCCGGCGTCGAGGTGCGGGGCCACGTCGGCTCCGAACGCCTCGATCTGGTCGGTGAGTTCGGTGCGGGAGCGGCAGCGGAAGCGGACCTGGATCTGGTCCACGCCCATCGCGCGGTACTCCCGCAGGGAGGCGGCGAGTTCCCCCGGCGGGCCGGTGAGGGTGCGGCGGCCGACGTCCCAGGCGGGCGTGCCGACGTAGAGGGGCTCGGTGATGGCCCCCACGGTGAACGGGGAGTCGAGGCCCGCGCCCGCCCGCAGGGAGCGGAGGCGTTCGATCTGCGCGGGCAGCCGGTCGCGCGGGTCCCCCTGCGGCAGCCAGCCGTCGCCTCTGAGGGCGGCGCGGCGCACGGCGGCCGGGGAGGAGCCGCCGACCCAGAGGGGCACGCGCGGCTGGGCGGGCCGGGGGCGCTGGCCCAGCCCTTCGAAGTCGTACGCCTTTCCGTGGTGGACGGGGTACTCCTCGGGGCCGAGCGCCGCCCTGAGCGCGTCGACGCACTCGTCCAGGACGGCTCCGCGGCTCGTGAAGTCGACGTCGAGCGCCTCGAACTCCTCCGGCACGTGCCCCGCGCCGACGCCGAGGATCAGCCGGCCGCCGCTGAGGTGATCGAGGGTGGCGTACTGCTTGGCGGTGACCAGCGGGTGCCGCAGGCCGACGATCGCGACATGGCTGAGCAGGCGGACGCGTTCGGTGACGGCGGCGAGGTGGGCGAGGGTGGCCACCGGGTCGTACCAGATCGTGCCCATCGCGGACGCGAGCCGGCGCGGCACGGCGACATGGTCGCAGCAGGCGACGTAGGAGAAGCCGGCGCGGTCGGCGGCGCGGGCGACGGCGACCAGGTCGGCGGGGCCGGCGTCGGCCTCCCAGCGCTCGGCGTACAGGGCGGACTGGGACTGGACGGGCAGCTGGATGCCGTAGGCGAGGCTCACCGGGCGCCGCCCGGCCACAGACCGTCCCGCGTCAGCCCCAGCAGGTCGATCGCGTTGCCCCGGACGATCCGTTCGACGACCTGGGGGTCCAGGTGGCCCATCTGCGCCTCGCCGACCTCGCGCGACTTCGGCCAGGTGGAGTCGGAGTGCGGGTAGTCCGTCTCGTACAGCACGTTTCGGACGCCGATCGCGTCCAGGTTCCTCAGCCCGAACGCGTCGTCGAAGAAGCAGCCGTAGACGTGCTCGGCGAACAGCTCCGACGGCGGGCGGTGGACCTTGTCGGCGACGCCTCCCCAGCCGCGGTTCTCCTCCCAGACGACGTCGGCGCGCTCCAGGATGTAGGGGATCCAGCCGATCTGCCCCTCCGCGTACATCACCTTCAGGCCCGGGAAGCGTTCGAACTTGCCGCTCATCAGCCAGTCGACCATCGAGAAGCAGCAGTTGGCGAAGGTGATGGTGGAGCCGACGGCGGGCGGGGCGTCGGCGGAGGTCGACGGCATACGGCTGGAGGAGCCGATGTGCATGGCGACGACGGTGCCGGTCTCGTCGCAGGCGGCGAGGAACGGGTCCCAGTCGTCGGTGTGGACGGACGGCAGCCCGAGGTGCGGGGGTATCTCGGAGAAGGCGACCGCGCGGACCCCGCGCGCGGCGTTGCGGCGGACCTCGGCGGCGGCCAGCTCGGCGTCCCACAGGGGGATGAGGGTGAGCGGGATCAGCCGGCCGCGCGCCTGCGGGCCGCACCACTCCTCCACCATCCAGTCGTTGTAGGCGCGCACGCACAGCAGGCCGAGCTCGCGGTCGGCGGCCTCGGTGAAGGTCTGGCCGCAGAAGCGGGGAAAGGTGGGGAAGCAGACGGCGGACTGGACGTGGTTGACGTCCATGTCGGCGAGGCGGGAGGGGACGTCGTAGGAGCCGGGGCGCATCTGCTCGTAGGTGATCACCTCCAGCTTGATCTCGTCCCGGCTGAAGCCGACGGCGGTGTCGAGGCGGGTCAGGGGGCGGTGCAGGTCCTCGTAGACCCACCAGTCGCCGACGGGGCCGTCGTCCCCCGGCGCGCCCATGACGGGCGAGAAGCGGCCGCCGAGGAAGGTCATCTCCTTCAGCGGGGCGCGGACGACGCGGGGTCCGGTGTCCAGGTACCTCTTCGGGAGGCGGTCCTGCCAGACGGTGGGGGGTTCGACGGTGTGGTCGTCGACGGAGATGATCCGGGGGAAGCTCTCGTCGGTCGCCAAGGTCTCCGATGTCTCCATGGGGGCACGGTAGCGCCGATCTGACGGTCCGTCAGTAACGGTGTGCGAGACGGTTTCGTACGCGTTCGTGAGCGGCGACAGCGCGGGGCGGGGCCGGTTCGCGGGCCTTCGTGTGCGGAGGATGTGTCACGGCTGTGTCGCTTCCGTGTGCCGGCCCGCGATCGGCGTCGCCCCCGGCTGACGGTTCCGGCACGGACAGGGCAAACTGACCTGGTCGGTCATGATGCCTAGGGGGACCCCGATGAACGAGGGTGTACCGCGCGCACCGGAGCCAAGACGCCCCGGCTCCTCGGAGGAGCCCGCGGCGCTGCGCTTCGACGTGCTGGGTCCGGTGCGGGCCTGGCGCGGCGATCAGCCGCTGGCGACCGGATCTCCTCAGCAACGCGCGCTGCTCGCCGCCCTGTTGCTCCGCGAAGGGCGTACGGCGACGGCCGCCGAGCTGATCGACGCGCTGTGGGGCGAGGAACCGCCGTCGCAGGCGCTGGCGGCGGTGCGGACGTACGCCTCCCGGCTGCGCAAGGCGCTGGACCCCGGCGTTCTGGTGAGCGAGTCGGGCGGGTACGCGGTGCGCGCCCCGGCCGACGGCTCACTGGACCTGACGGCGGCTCAGGAACTGTCCGCCGAGGCGGAGAAGGCGCGCGGTGCCGGGGATCTGCGGCAGGCGCGGGAGACGCTGAACCGGGCGCTGGCGCTGTGGGACGGCGAGGCGCTGGCCGGGGTGCCCGGCCCGTACGCGGAGGCGCAGCGCGTCCGCCTGGAGGAGTGGCGGCTCCAACTCCTCGAAAGCCGGCTCGACATGGACCTGGAGCAGGGCTGCCACGCCGAGGCGGTCTCGGAGCTGACCGCGCTGACGGCGGCGCATCCGCTGCGCGAACGCTTCCGTGAGCTGCTGATGCTGGCGCTGTACCGCAGCGGCCGGCAGGCGGAGGCGCTCGCGGTGTACGCGGACACACGGCGGCTGCTCGCCGAGGAGCTGGGCGTGGATCCGCGCCCCGGCCTGCGTGAGCTGCAGCGCCGTATCCTCCAGGCGGACCCGGAGCTGGCGGAGCCGTCGGCCGCGACGGAGGCGGCGGTGGTGCTGGTGCGGCCCGCGCAACTCCCGGCGACGGTGCCGGACTTCACGGGCCGGGCGGCCTTCGTGACCGAGCTGAGCGAGGTGCTGGCGGGGGCGTCGGGGCCGCAGGGCGGCGGTGAGGGCCGGGTGATGGCCGTGTCGGCGCTGGCGGGCATCGGGGGCGTCGGCAAGACGACGCTGGCCGTGCACGTCGCCCACCAGGCCCGGTCCGCCTTCCCCGACGGGCAGTTGTACGTCGACCTCCAGGGGGCGGGCGGTAGGGCGGCCGAGCCGGTGACCGTTCTCGGCGCCTTCCTGCGCGCCCTCGGCACGGCGGACTCGGCGGTGCCCGACTCCCTGGAGGAGCGGGCGGCGCTGTACCGGTCGGTGCTGGACGGGCGGCGGGTGCTGGTCCTGCTGGACAACGCCAAGGACGCGGCGCAGGTGCGTCCGCTGCTGCCGGGCACGGAGGGGTGCGCGGCCCTCGTGACCTCCCGGGTGCGGATGGTGGGGCTCGCCGGCGCGCATCTGGTCGACCTGGACGTGATGTCCCCCGACGAGGCGCTGTCGCTGTTCACGAAGATCGTGGGCGAGGAGCGGGTGGCGGCGGAGCGGGAGGCCGCGCTGGACGTCGTCGCGGCGTGCGGTTTCCTGCCGTTGGCGATCCGTATCGCCGCGTCGCGCCTCGCCGCCCGCCGCACGTGGACGGTGTCCGTCCTCGCGGCGAAGCTCGCCGACGAGCGGCGGCGTCTGGACGAGTTGCAGGCCGGCGACCTCGCGGTCAAGGCGACCTTCGAACTCGGCTACGGCCAGCTGGAGCCGGCCCAGGCGCGTGCCTTCCGCCTGCTGGGCCTGGCGGACGGCCCCGACATCTCCCTGCCGGCTGCGGCGGCCGTCCTCGACCTGGCGCAGGAGGACGCCGAGGACCTGCTGGAGTCCCTCGTCGACACCTCCCTGCTGGAGTCGGCGGCCCCCGGACGCTACCGCTTCCACGACCTGGTCCGCCTCTACGCGCGTGCATGCGCGGAGCGGGACGAACAACCGCCCGGCGAGCGGAAGGCGGCGATGTCGCGCCTGCTGGACTTCTACCTGGCGACGGCGGCGGGCGTCTACGCCATCGAGCGGCCCGGAGACCGGCTGGTGGACCATCTGGCGGGGACGGAGTACCCGGGGCTGCGCTTCGCCGAGGCCGCCGCCGCGCTGGACTGGCTGTACACGGAGGCGGACTGCCTGCTCGCCTGCGTGCGCCAGTCGCTCGGCGACGAACGGCTGCGGCGGGCCACGGACCTGCTGTGGGCCGCCAAGGACCTCGCGGAGTCGGGGGCCAACGCCCGGGACTACGAGGTGTCGGCGGCCGCCGCACGCGAGGCCGCGCGGGCCGTGGGCGATCCGCGCACGGAGGGCCGGGCCCGGATGGCCATCACCAACGTGCACCTCGTCGCCGGCCGTTTCGCGCAGGCCGACGAAGAGGCCGCCCAGGTCATGGAGTTGACGCGCGTCACCCGGGATCCGCTGCCGAGCGGCTGCACCCCGAACGACCGCGGGATCATCGCCCTGTACCAGGGCCGCCACCGTGACGGCGAGGCCCTCCTGAACGAGGCCATCGCCAACTACCGGGCCGACGGCAACCGGCCGGGCGAGGCCAGCGCGCTGTGCAACATGTCGCGGATCCTCCTGGCCACCGGCCGCACCTCGGGCGCCGTGGCGCTGGCCCGGGAGGGCGTCGCCATCTACGACAGGCTGGGGCACTCCCTGCGGGGCGCGAACGCCCGCTACGCGCTGGGCCTCGCGCTGACGCAGGCCGCTCAGTTGGAGGAGGCCGTCAGCTGCCTCGACGACGCGCTGGAGGTGTTCCGGGAGTGCCGCCAGCGGCTCTGGGAGGGCATGACCATCTTCCGCACGGCCGAGGTCCATCTCGCCGCGCGCCGGTCCGCGCAGGCGGCGGCCATGGCCGAGCACTCCCTCTCCGTGCTGCGGGGCATCGGGGGCGAGTGGCGGCGCGCGAACGTGCTGACGGTGCTCGGGCGCAGCCTGCGAGGGCTCGGGCAGTCGGATCGGGCGCGGGCCTGCTGGCAGGAGGCGCTCGCCGTCTTCGAGCAACTCGGCTCGCCGGAGACCGAGGAGGTCCGGGCGCTGCTGGCCCCCGTCCCGGCGGTCTGACAAGGCCCTGGTCCGGCGCATTCATCGTTCGTTTATCGCCGTCAGGCAGGCTCGTCCCACGTCGATCCGGCGCGTCGGGGGGCAGGCGGGTCGATGTCGGCCCCCACCACCAGGGTGGGCGCCCCGAACGCCCGTCCAGCGACCCGCGGGGGAGTCGCTGGACGGGCTTCACGGACCTCGTCCCGTCCTTTAGGAGCCACATCATGAGCGAGCAGCACAACAGCGAGGCACAGGCCGCCGCCAAGCCGGCGGAGAACCACGCCACGGGCGAGAAGCCGGCCGTCACCACGCTGGAGAACCACGCCACGGGTGGCGTCGCCGACGTCCGCACGATGGAGAACCACGCCACCGGCGGCGTCGCCGACGTGCGCACCCTTGAGAACCACGCCACCGGCGGGGTCGCAGACGTCCGCACCCTTGAGAACCACGCCACCGGCGGGGTCGCAGACGTCCGCACGATGGAGAACCACGCCACCTCTGAGCGCGCCGAGTAGGCACCTCGACGGGGGAGTTCGGCCGCGGTGGCGGGGAGGGGACGCCACCGCGGCCGACGTGTGTCCGTCAGAGCTTCCGAACGGGCGTCCGGGCGCCCTCCCGCAGCTCCCCCTTGACCACCTTCCCGCTCGCGTTGCGCGGCAGTTCCCGTACGAACTCGACCGCTCTGGGCACCTTGTAGTTCGCCATCTCCCTGCGGGACCAGGCGATCAGGTCGTCGGCGGTCAGCGGTGCGCCGGGGCGGCGGACCACGTAGGCCTTGCCCACCTCGCCGAGGCGGGCGTCCGGGACGCCGATCACCGCCACGTCGGCCACATCGGGGTGCAGGCCCAAAAGTTGCTCGATCTCCGCCGGATAGGCGTTGAAGCCGCCGACGATGAACATGTCCTTGATGCGGTCGGTGATGCGCAGGTTGCCCCCGGCGTCCAGGACGCCCACGTCACCGGTGCGCAGCCAGCCGTCCTCGTCCAGCACCTCCGCCGTGGCCGCCGCGTCCTCGTAGTAGCCGCGCATGACGTTGAAGCCGCGGACCAGGACCTCCCCGGGGACCCCGGGGCCGAGCACCGCGCCCTCGGCGGAGACCACCCGCACCTGGGTGCCGGGGATCGCCCGGCCGGACGTCGAGGCGATCACCGCCGGCTCGTCGCCCCGGCGGCACATCGTGACGATGCCGCTCGCCTCGGACAGGCCGTACGCCGTGAGCACGGTGGACACGCCCAGCTCGCCCCGTAGCCGTTCCACCAGCCGCAGCGGCACCACCGCCGCGCCGGTCACCACCAGGCGCAGCGTGGAGAGGTCGTAGGCGTCCCGGGACGGGTGGTCCAGGAGGGACTGGTGGAGGGTCGGCGGGCCGGGCAGCACCGACACCCGCTCGGACGCGACGTTCGCCAGCACCGTCTCCACGTTGAACACCGGCTGCGGGATCATCGTCGCGCCCCGCGTCAGACAGGCGATGACGCCCGCCTTGTAGCCGAAGGTGTGGAAGAAGGGGTTCACGACGAGGTAGCGGTCGCCCCGGCGCAGTCCGGCCAGGTCGGACCAGATGTCGTACGCCCGCAGCGTCTGCCCGTGGGTGATCACCGCGCCCTTGGGGCGGCCGGTCGTGCCGGAGGTGAAGACGATGTCCGAGGGCCAGTGACCGGCCACCGCCCCCGCCCTCGACCGGACCTCGGCCGCGCCCACCCCCTCCCCGCCCGCCAGGAAGTCCTTCCAGGCGCGGAAGCCGACGGGCGCGTCCTGGGACAGCACCACCACCTCGCGCAGCGCGGGCAGCCCGGGCAGCGGCCCCTCCCCCGGCCCCTCACCGGCCGCCCGCCGAAGCGACGCCACGTACGAGGTCCCGAGGAAAGTGCCGGTCACGAACAGCAGTCGCGCGCCGCTGCGCCGGAGCACATCGGCCGCCTCGCCGCCCTTGAACCGCGTGTTCAGCGGGACGAGGACCGCGCCCGCCGACACCGCTCCGAGCGCCGCGACCATCCAGTCCAGGGAGTTGGGCGCCCAGATCGCCACCCGGTCGCCCGGCTCCACCCCGTTCGCCAGGCAGGCCGCCGCCGCACACTCCACGCGGGCGCCCAGCCCGGCGTAGGAGACGCGCGTGCGGCCCTCCACCACCGCCTCGGTGTCCGCGAACCGCACGGCGGCCCACCGGACCAGCTCCGGGATCGTCTCCCACTCCACGTCACGGCCCATGACGCCTCCCCGGCACAGTAGCTGACTGACCGTCAGATTAGCTGTAACCTGACGACCTGTCAGCTCCGTCCGTCCCTGTCGCGGAGGTGTGCGCGCATGCCCGGAGCACCAGGAATCAAGGACGCCACCGCCGTCGTCGGCATCGGCCAGACGCCCTTCGCCAAGCGCCTCCCCGAGGACGAGAAGACGCTCGCCTGCCGCGCCGTCCTCGCAGCTCTCGACGACGCCGGGATCGCCCCCGGCGAGGTCGACGCGCTCGCCTCCTACACCATGGAGGAGACCGACGAGGTGGAGCTCGCGAAGGCCGTCGGCTTCGGGGACCTCACCTACTTCTCCCGCGTCCCCTACGGCGGCGGTGGCTCCTGCGCCACCGTCGCCCACCTCGCCGCCGCCATCGCCGCCGGCCAGGCGACGGTCGGGGTCGCGTGGCGGTCGCGGAAGCGGGGCAGCGGGCCCCGGCCGTGGACCGACACCGCCGTCCAGCTCCCCACGCCCGCCCAGTGGACGCGGCCCTACGGGCTGCTGCGGCCCGTCGACGAGATCGCCATGCTCGCCCGCCGTTACATGCACGAGTACGGCGCGACCCGCGACCACCTCTTCAACGTCGCCCTGGCCTGCCGCAACCGCGCCAACCAGAACCCCGCCGCGATCATGTACGAGCGGCCCCTCACCCGGGAGTCGTACATGACCGCCCGGTGGATCAGCGAGCCCTTGTGCCTCTACGACAACTGCCTGGAGACGGACGGTGCGTTGGCGTGCGTGGTGGTGAGCCGTGAGCGCGCCCAGGACTGCCGGCAGCGGCCCGTGTACGTGCACTCCGCCGCCCAGGGGCTGCCCGCCCAGCACCACGGCATGGTCAACTACTGGAACGACGACCCGCTCACCGGCCCCGCCTGGGCCGCCGCCCGACACCTGTGGAAACACGCCGACTTCACCCCGCAGGACGTCGATGTCGCCCAGATCTACGACGCGTTCACCCCGCTCGTCCCGCTGTCCCTGGAGGGGTACGGCTTCTGCGGCCGGGGCGAGGGCGGCGCGTTCACCGAGGGCGGCGCGCTGGAGACCGGCGGACGGCTGCCCGTCAACACCGGCGGGGGCGGGCTGTCGGAGGCGTACGTCCACGGCTTCAACCTCATCAACGAGGGCGTCAAGCAGCTCCGCGGGACCAGCACCGCCCAGGTCCCCGGCGCCGCCACCTGCCTCGTCACCGCGGGCGAGGGGGTCCCGACCTCCGCGCTGCTGCTCAGGAACTGAGGAGTCCGAGATGCTCGAACCGGTCGTCGACACCGACGGCGCCCCCTTCTGGGCCCACGCCGCCCGCGGCGAACTGCGCGTCCAGGCCTGCGCGGACTGCGGCGAGCCCCGCTTCCCGCCCCGCCCCTGCTGCCCGCACTGCCAGTCCTTCGCGAGCGCATGGCGGCGCACCGACGGACGCGGGCGCCTGTGGTCGTTCGTCGTCCCGCACCCGCCGCTGCTGCCCGACTACGCCGCCCACGCCCCGTACAACGTCGTCCTGGTGGAGCTGGCCGAGGCGCCGAGGATCCGGCTGGTCGGCAACCTGGTGACCGAACCCGGAGCGCCGCTGGACTCGTTCGACCCGGCCCGGCTGCGCATCGGCGCCCGGGTGCGGGCCGTCTTCCCCGAGGGCGGCCTGCCCCAGTGGGTCCTGGAGCGGCCGTGAGCGTGCGGCTGTCCCGCGACGCGGACACCGGCGTCGCCGTCGTCACCCTCGACCGGCCGGACCGGCTCAACGCCATCGATCTCGACATGGCCGGGCGGCTGCGCGAGGTGTGGCGGGAGCTGCGGTTCGACGACTCGGTGCGCGCGGTCGTCCTCACGGGCGCGGGCCGGCGGGCGTTCTGCACCGGCATCGACCGGGACGCCGTCGTGCCCCAGCCCGCCTCGCCCTACATGCAGGACGATCCGCTGCTCACCGTCGGCCCGAAGGCCAACGACCTGTGGAAGCCGGTCCTCGGCGCGGTGGAGGGCATGGCGTGCGGCGGCGCGTTCTACCTGCTCGGCGAGTGCGAGTTCCTCGTCGCCGGCGCCGACGCGGTCTTCTTCGACCCGCACACCACGTACGGGATGGTCAGCGCGTACGAGTCGGCACTGATGGCGCAGCGGATGCCGTACGGGGAGGTCGCCCGGATGACGCTCATGGGCGCCGTCGAACGCCTCTCCGCGCGCCGCGCCCACGACATCGGCCTGGTCTCCGAACTCACCGAGCCCGGCCAGGCGTTGCCCACGACGCTGACCCACGCCGCCACCCTCGCCGGCCTGCCGCCCACCGCCGTCCAGGGCACGGTGAGGGCCCTCTGGGCGACCCGGGCCCCGTCCCGTGCCGCGGCCTTCGCCGAGGCCCCCCACCTCATCACCCTGGGCAACCTGCCCCCGGAGCGTCAGGCGGAGCTGTTCACGGGCCGCCGGGCCGAGGGGTACCGGGTGCGGTGAGCGGGCCGGGTCAGGTCGTTCGCGCCGTGCCGGTGCCCTTCTCCGCGTCCAGGGCGTAGACGCAGCGGTCTTTGCTGCAGGCGTAGACGACTCCGTCGCGGACGACGGGGGAGCCGGTGATCTCGCCGCCGGTGGCGAGTTTCCAGCGCAGGCGGCCGTCGTCGGCCTTGAGGGTGTACAGGAGGTGGTCGGTGGAGCCGAAGTGGATGCGGCCCTCGGCGACCGCGGGGGCGCCCACGATGTCGCCGCCCGCCTGGAAGCGCCACTTGGGCGTGCCGGTGACCGCGTCGAGGGTGTAGAGGCCCTTGCCGCTGCCGACGTGGACGTGGCCGCCGGCGACCAGCACCGGGTCGATGGAGGAGCGCGCTTCGGTGGCGATGCGCCAGCGGTCGCGGCCGTCGGCGGCGTCGAGGGCGTAGACCGTGCCGAGGTAGTCGGCGAGGTACACGCCGCCGCCGGTCACCGCGGGGCCGGACACGAACGTGGGCGGGGAGAGGAAGACCGCCGGGGCCTCGAAGTGCCAGCGCACCATCCCGCTCGCCACGTCGACGGCGAGGACGCGGGTGCCGGCGGAGAGGTAGACGTGGCCGTCGGGGGCGGCCGTGACGCGGACGGGGACGCCGCCGCAGGACGCCATGTCGCCGACGGGGTACGACCAGCGCTCGTCGCCCGTGCGGGCGTCCAGGGCGCGCAGCCGGGCGTCCTGCCAGACGTAGACGGTGCCGTCGTGCAGGGCGGGGCCGGCCTCCGGTGACTCGAAGTCGGTCTGGCAGCCGGTCACCTCCCACAGCTTCTGGCCGGTGGAGGCCTCCCAGGCCTGGACGCCGCCGCCGCGGGTGCCGGTGACGACGGTGCCCCGTTCGGCCTTCAGGCAGTACACCCAGCCGTCCGTCGGCAGCCGCCACAGGTCGGTGCCCTCACGGGCGTCGAGGGCGAACAGGGTGGGGCCGTCGGAGGCGTGGACGCGGCCGTCGGCGACCGCCGTCGACCAGGCCACGTCCCGCGTCTTGAAGCGCCGCCGCCCCGTCGCCACGTCCAGCGCGTGCACCTCGAAGGAGGTGACGTAGACGAGGTCGTCGGCGACGGACGGGGTGCCCCACACATCGTTCGACATGCGGAAACGCCAGGGACGCCAGCCGGCCGGGGTCTCCGGCGGCGCGGACGGGGCGGCCGGCAGGGCGGCCGGGTCGGCGCCGTTGACGCCGGGGCGGGGCCGCGACCAGGAGGCGACCAGGCCGGGCTCGGGCAGGGGCGCCTTGACGGCGGCGGTGGCACGGACGTCGGCGACGCGCGGCCCGGGGCCGATCGGCACGGCGGCGCCCGGCAGCCGGACCGGGCCGGTGCCGGGGGCGGCCGTCGCGGGGCGGGAGAGGACGACCGGGTCGTGCGGGGGCGGCGGCGGGGGCGGCAGGGCCGGCCGGGCGGGGCTGGGCGCCGGTTTCGCCGGGCGGCCGCCGCGGCGCGTCTCGATGAGGGCGACCGCCTTCTCGGGCAGCCACGCCGACGCCGTGCCGCTGTCGTCGGATCCCGAGCCGAAGAGATGCGGGGCGAGCTGGGCCTGGAGGTCGGCGGGGTTGGGGCGGCCCGTGGCGTCCATCTGCATACAGGAGTCGATCAGCGGGCGCAGCTCGTCCGGGAGTCCGTCGAGGTCGGGCTCCTCGCGCAGCAGCATGAAGACCGTCTCGACCGGGTTCGCCCCGTGGAACGGCGGGTGCCCGGTGGCCGCGAAGACCAGCATGGAGCCGAGCGAGAACACATCGCTCGCGCCGGTGACGCTGCGTGAGTCCTTCGCCTGCTCGGGGGACATGTACGCGGGCGTGCCGACCGCCACGTTCGTCATCGTCAAACGTGTGTTCGACACTCCGGAGGCGATCCCGAAGTCGATCACCCGGGGGCCGTCCTCGACGACGAGGACGTTGGACGGCTTCAGGTCCCGGTGCACGAGTCCGGCGCCGTGGATGGACTGCAGCGCCTCGGCGACGCCCGCGGCCAGCCAGCGCACCGCCTGGGCCGGCAGCGGCCCGCACTCGTTCACTATCTCCTCGAGGGAGGGCGCGGGAACGTAGGCGGTGGCCAGCCAGGGCACGGCAGCGCGCGGATCGGCGTCGACGACGGCGGCCGTGTAGAAGCCGGAGACCGCCCGCGCCGCCTCCACCTCGCGCGTGAAACGCACGCGGAAGAGCTGGTCCTCGGCGAGCTCGGTCCGGACCGTCTTGATCGCCACGCGCCGGCCCGAGGCCGACCGCGCGAGATAGACCAGCCCCATGCCGCCGGCCCCCAGCCGTCCCAGCACCTCGAACGGCCCGATCCGCCGCGGATCGTGCTGCGTCAGCTGATCCACCACTTGCCTGCCACCTCCCCGTACGAGCCACGCCACCCGTGTGTGTACGCGACCCCGTGCAGCCCATTTGTGTACGCGGCCCCGTGCAGCGTCTCACCACCGCACCGCCGTGGCGGCACGCACCCCGATTCTTCCTGGCCCGGCCACCGGTTGCGAACCCGGCGACAAACGGGGTGTCCAACGCCATTCCGGGGCAAAAGCTACAGCTCAGCGCTCCAGAACCGCGAACGACGCCCCTTGATTGTCGGTGACGACGGCCACCGTTCCGTACGAAGCTGTGAACGGCCCCGCCTGCACCCGGCCGCCGAGCCGGGTCACCGCGCCGAGAGCCGCCTCGCAGTCCTCCACGCCGAAGTGGACGAGGAAGTGCGGCGGCATCATCTCGGGGAACACGTCGGTGACCGGCGCCCGCCCGAAGTCGGGTTCCGCGCCGGACCCGAACAACGCCTCGTGGAAGAGGTGCCCGTAGAAGGTGTTGGCCGTCCCGGTGTCACGGGCGTACAGCTGCGCCCAGGCGAACGCGCCGGGCCGGCGCCGGACACCGAACCCTCGGTGGACGCCGGGCTGCCACAGGCCGAAGACTGCGCCCTCCGGGTCGGCGGCGAGGGCGGCCCGGCCCAGGCCGTCGACCGGGTAGGGCGCCATGATCACCTGCCCGCCGGCCGCCTGCACCCGGCGGACGGTGGCCCCGGCGTCCGGCGTCGCGAAGTACACCGTCCACACAGTGGGCATACGGCCGTCCGTCTTGTGCGCGAGACCGGCGACGGGCTCGCCGTCCAGCCGGGCCCACACGGTGGCGCCGTACGCCGTACCGGGCTCCTGGAACCCCCACCCGAACAGCTCACCGTAGAACCGCTTGCCCGCGCCCACGTCGGGAAGCTGCGCGTCCACCCAGCAGGGGACGCCCTCCGTGACGCCCGCCGCGTCCACCGATGCCCTGTTTTCGGCCATGCTGCCAAACTAACCGCGCCGTCCGCGGGCCGCAGACCAGGCACACCCGCCCCCGCACCCCCTCGCACCCCATTTGCAGTCGGCCGAATAGCGCTCCGATCACCCCTCGGTAAGCTGACGGCATGACAGGACAAGTGCGTACCGTCGACGGCCGCGTGGCCGGTCGGCGCGGGCAGGCGACGCGGCAGAAGCTGCTCGACTGCCTCAGCGAGATGCTCAGCTCCTCCCCCTACCGGGACGTCAAGGTCATCGACGTCGCCCGGAGGGCGGGCACTTCGCCCGCGACGTTCTACCAGTACTTCCCCGACGTCGAGGGCGCCGTCCTCGAGATCGCCGAGCAAGTGGCCGCCGAGGGAGCCGGGTTGACCGAGCTGCTCGAAGGACGGTCCTGGGTCGGCAAGGCGGGCTGGCAGACGGCCCAGGAACTCGTCGACGGCTTCCTGGAGTTCTGGCGGAAGAACGACGCCATCCTGCGCGTCGTCGACCTCGGTGCGGCCGAAGGCGACAAACGCTTCTACAAACTGCGTATGAAGATCCTCAACTCGGTGAACAACTCCCTTTCGGACGCCGTCGCCGAGTTGCAGGCCAAGGGGCGAGTCGACAAGGACGTGAACCCGGCCGCGATCGCGGGTTCGATCGTCGCGATGCTCGCGGCGGTCGCCTCGCACCAGAAGGGTTTCCAGAGCTGGGGCGTCAAGCAGGCCGAACTCAAGCCGAACCTGGCCCTGTTGGTGCACCTGGGCATCACCGGCAAGAAGCCGACGAAGTAGCGCCCTTGTAGCACTCCCGCATCGATGCCCCGAGTCCTGTCACGCAGGCGGTGGTCCACCCCGGTGGGCCACCGCCTGCGGCCGTGTGAGGAGGATGTGCGGTCCTGTGCGGTCCTCACCGGCGCCCGGCTCGAAGGTGTGCGAAAGTGCGCGCGGGCGCCTTGTTCACGCCGGCAGCGGGCGGTCCTTCACGACGTGCTTCATCACGAGCGTGGACGTCAGCCGCTGCACCCCCGGCAGGGTCGCCAGCCGCTCGTCGTACAGCCGCTGGAAGGCCGCGAGGTCGGCGGTGGCCACCCGGAGCAGGTAGTCCGGCTCGCCGAACAGCCGCTGCGCGTCCAGGACGTGTTCCACCTCGCCGACGGCCCGCTCGAACTCGGCGACGGTGTCCCGGTCCTCCTGCCGCATCGAGACGAAGACCAGCGCCTCGAAGCTCAGCCCCACCGCGGCCGGCTCCACCACCGCGCGGTACCGGCTGATCGCCCCCGACCGCTCCAGCTCCCGCAGCCGCCGGTGGCAGGGCGAGACGCTCAGCCGCACCCGCGCGGCCAGCTCCGTCACGGTCAGCCGCCCATCCTGCTGCAGCTCGGCAAGAATCTTCCGGTCGACGTCGTCCATGGGGCAGATCTTTCTTCAAGCACGCGCTTGCTGGGAAAACAACGGAAACACCTTCGCCCGTATCGCCACTATTGTCCCCTGCATGGACTCGGGAATCCTGCTCTCCTTCCTCCTCGTCGACCTGCTGCTGGTGTGCGTGCCGGGCGCGGACTGGGCGTACGTGATCGCCGCCGGGCTGCGCGGCCGCTCGGTCGCCGCCGCCGTGGGCGGCCTGGTCGGCGGCTACGCCCTGCACACCGCTCTGGCCGCAGCGGGCCTGGCGGTGCTGGTGGCGGGCTCGCCGGCGCTGCTCACCGCGCTGACGGTCGCGGGCGCGGGCTACCTCGTGTGGCTGGGGTGGAGCGTGCTGCGCCGGCCCGCGGTGCCGGAGGCGGGAGAAGCACCCGCCACTGAGGGCGGACGGCGGGTCTTCCTGCGCGGGGCGGCGATCAGCGGCCTGAATCCCAAGGGCCTGCTGCTCTACCTGTCGGTGCTGCCCCAGTTCCTCGTCACCCGGGACGCGGCCCTGCCGGTGCCGGCGCAGACCGCGGTCCTCGGAGTCCTGCACATGGCGTGCTGCGCCGCCGTCTACCTGACGGTGGGCGTCCTGGCCCGCACACTGCTCGGGGCCCGCCCGGCCGCAGCCCGCGCGGTCACCCGCACCTCGGGGGCGGCGATGCTGGGGATCGGGGCGTTCCTGCTGCTCCAGCACGCCTTCTGAGCACCCCCTACGGGGCGCCCGGGACGTCCCTGAGGGTGATCCGGAAGAGGCGGATCTCGCGTTCCACCCGCGCCTGGTACGTCGCGTACGGCGGCCAGAACGCCAGCGCCGCCCGCCAGGCCGCCGCCCGCTCCTCCCCCGTCAGCAGGCGGGCCGTCACGGGGAGGTCGGCGCCCTTGAAGCTGATCTCGGCGTCGGGGTGGGCGAGGAGGTTGGCGGTCCAGGCGGGGTGGCCGGGCCTGCCGAAGTTGGAGCCGACCAGCAGCCAGCTCCGGCCGCCCTCCTCGGGCACGCAGGCGAGGGGCGTCCGGCGGGGCCGCCCGCTGCGCGCGCCGGTGGCGGTGAGGACGACCCCGGGCAGCATCTGCGCGCTGAGCAGCACCTTTCCCCGGGTGAGCCGGTGGACGGCACGGTCCAGGGCGGGAATGACATGGGGCGCGACCTTGGCGAAGGCCGGGGCCGAGGACATCTTCTGCACGAGACGTACGCCGATCACGCCGTCACCTCCGTTCGCCCGAAGACGCGGGCCTCTTCGGCGGCGCGGGCGCGCAGCCGGTGCGCCGGGCCGAAGAGCAGGTCGTCGCCCGCGGCCCGCTTGAAGTAAAGGTGGGCGTCGTGCTCCCAGGTGAAACCGATGCCGCCGTGCAGCTGGACGGCTTCCGCGGCGGCGCTGCGCTGGGCCTTGAGGGCCTGGGCCAGGGCGAGCCCGCCGACCCGCTCGCCCCGGGGCGTCGCCCAGGCGGCGTAGTAGGCGGCGGAGCGGGCGGCCTGGACCTGGACGTGGACGTCGGCCAGGCGGTGCTGGACGGCCTGGAAGGAGCCGACGGCCCGGCCGAACTGCTCGCGCTGCCCGACGTACTCGACGGTGCGCTCCAGCGCGCGGCCGGCGGCCCCGGCGGCCTCGCAGGCGAGGACGGCGGCGGCCTGGTCGCCGAGCCGCAGGAGGGCCCGCAGCACCTGCTCCCCGTCTCCGTCTCCCAGTAACTCCGCTTCCACGTCACGCAGTTGGACGCGCCCCAGCGGCCGGGTCGCGTCCAGCGCGGTCTGCCGGGTGCGGACGAGGCCGGGGGCGTCCCCGGGGACGAGGAAGAGGAGGGTGCGGGAGCGGACGTATCCGCCCGTGCGGGCGGCGACGAGCAGCAGGCCGGCGCTGTGCCCGTCGAGGATCTGCGCCGCCTCCCCGTACAGCCGCCAGCCCGCGCCGCCGTCCCGTCCGCCGCCGTCCCGGCCGCTTGCCGTCCGGCGGGCCTGGACGCCGCCCGCGCGTCCGCCGCCGGCCCAGTCGCCGTCGTTGCCGCCGGTCAGCCCGAGGGCGGTGGCCAGGGCGGGGCCGGGGACGGCGAGGGCGGCGGTGAGGTCGCCGGAGGCGAGACGCGGGAGGAGGGCGGCCCGCTGGGCGTCGTCGCCGAGGGCGAGGATCAGCGGGGCGGTGAGGACGGAGGTGGCGAGGAGCGGGGAGGGGGCGAGGGCACGGCCGGTCTCCTCGCAGGCGAGCGCGAGGTCGGTGACCGGGCAGCCGACGCCGCCGTACTCCTCCGGGAGGGCGAGGCCGGGCAGGCCGAGCTGGTCGGCGAGGGCGGCCCACAGGGCGGGGTCGTGGCCGGCGGGGGCATCGAGGGCGGCCCGCAGCTCATGGGGGCCGCAGCGTTTGCAGAGCAGTTCCCGCAGGGTGCGGCGGATCTCGTCCTGTTCGGCGGTGAAGCTGGGGTCCATGGGCGGCACTCCCCTCCGGAACGCCCCCTCCGGACGCCCCTGTCCGGACCGCTCCGGATTTGACGGAGCGTCATATTAGGGCGGGCGGCCGGGGATGCCCAGAGCGACGACGCCTGCCCTGACGTACGTTTCTGATGTACCGTCAGATTCATGGTGACCGTCAGCTCTCGCAGGGTCGCCGTGGTCGGCGCGGCCCTCTCCGACTGCGGCCGGGTGGACGACGCGACCCCGTACGCCCTGCACGCCCAGGCGGCCCGCCGCGCGCTCGCGGACGCGGGACTGGACCGCGCCCACGTCGACGGCTTCGCCTCCGCGGGCCTCGGCGCCCTCGCGCCCGTCGAGGTGGCCGACTACCTGGGCCTGCGGCCCACCTGGGTCGACTCCACCTCCGTCGGCGGCTCCACCTGGGAGGTCATGGCCGCCCATGCCGCCGACGCGATCGCGACCGGGCACGCGAACGCCGTCCTGCTCGCCTACGGCTCCACCGCCCGCGCCGACATCCGGGCGGGCCGGCGGACCGGCACGTTCGCGTTCGGCACCCGCGGCCCGCTCCAGTTCGAAGTCCCCTACGGCCACACCCTGATCGCCAAGTACGCGATGGCCGCGCGCCGCCACATGCTGGAACACGGCACGACCATCGAGCAGTTGGCCGAAGTCGCCGTCCAGGCCCGCGCCAACGCGGCCCTCAACCCCGACGCGATGTTCCGCACCCCGGTCTCCGTGGACGACGTCCTGTCCGGCCCGATGATCGCCGACCCGTTCACCAAGCTGCACTGCTGCCTGCGCTCCGACGGGGGCGCGGCGGTCCTGCTGGCCGCCGAGGAGTACGTACGGGACTGCCGCACCGCCCCCGTCTGGATCCTCGGCGCCGGCGAGCACGTCTCGCACGCGAGCATGACGGAGTGGGACGACTTCACCGTCTCCCCGGCGGCGGTCAGCGGGCGACTCGCCTTCGAGCGGGCCGGGGTGGGGCCGGCGGAGATGGACTTCGCGCAGATCTACGACGCGTTCACCTACATGACGCTGGTGACCCTGGAGGACCTCGGTTTCTGCGGGAAGGGCGAGGGCGGGGCGTTCGTGGAGAAGGGCCGGCTCAGGGTCGAGGGCGGGGAGCTGCCGGTCAACACCGACGGCGGCGGCCTGTCGGCCCAGCACCCGGGGATGCGCGGTCTGTTCCTGCTGGTGGAGGCGGTACGGCAGCTGCGCGGCGAGGCGGGGGCGCGGCAGGTGCGCGGGCGGGACGGCGGCCTGCCCCGCCTGGGCGTGGCCTCGGGGACCGGCGGATGGTTCTGCTCCTCGGGGACGGTGGTCCTGGGCCGGGAGTGAGAACCGGCCCGGCCCGGACGCGCACCCCTTCGGTAGCGCACGGGCGATACTCGCGGCATGGCAACGGATCTTCACGAGCTGCTGAGGTCGCTGCGGGTGTGGGACCCGGAGGTGACCGAGCTGCCGGCCTTCGACCCCGGGGCGGCGCCCGCCGATCCGCTCACGCTGTTCACGACGTGGTTCGGCGAGGTGGCGGCGGCGGGCGAGCGGGAGCCGCACACCATGACCCTCTCGACCGTCGACGAGGAGGGACTGCCGGACGCCCGGATCGTCATGCTGCACGGCGCCGACGCCGACGGCTGGTCCTTCGCCAGTCACGCGACGAGCAGGAAGGGCCGCTCCCTCGCCGCCCGCCCCTGCGCGGCGCTCACCTTCTACTGGCCCGTCCTGGGCCGTCAGGTCCGGCTGCGCGGCCCGGTCGCGGCGTCGCCCTCCGCCGAGTCCCAGGCGGATCTGCACGCCCGCTCGACGGGTGCGCTGGCCGCCGCGCTGACGGGCCGGCAGAGCGAGGTCCTGGCGTCGCCCGAGGAGCTGGCGAGAGAGTCGGAGGCGGCCTGGGAGCGGGCCCGCCGTGAGCCGGACGCCCCCTCGCCGACCTGGACGCTGTACCGGCTGCGGCCCGCGGAGGCGGAGTTCTTCCAGGGGGACGCGCGTCGGCGGCACCTGCGGCTCAGGTACCGGCGGGAGGGCGCGGCCCAGGAGGGTGACACGGGCCGCGAGGACGCGTCCTGGGTCAGGGAACTGCTGTGGCCTTGACCACAAGAGACGATCAATGTCCACGGATGTTCCAGTTTGTCTGATCACGGTCAGATAAAAACCACTCCCCGCTCGTAGCGGTCGCCCTGACGACGCGTAAAGATTCACTTCTGGCTGTCGTCCGCCGCGTGGGAGCGGTGACACCGCCGGGGGGGCTCACGTAGGTCGTCCTGTCCGGGCTCGTCGTGCCCGGACCCAGTGAACCGACTCTTCACGCTTTCGCCGTGCCCGCGTGCGCGCAGTTCCGCGCGCACGTCCGCACGGACGCGCCCCCTCCGCGGTCTCACCCGCCCGCGCCCTGACCGGGCGACAGGGACCGCGAGAAGGAGTGTGCATGGGCCGAACCGCCCGTGAGAAGGCGTTCAGGTGGAGTGCGGCGACCGTCGCCGCCCTGGCCGTGACCGCGACCATGACCCCGTTGTCGTACGCGACCACGAACGACGAGCCGGCCCCGCAGCGGGTCGGTTCCGCGCCGAAGATCCCGCAGGGTGCCGTCCGCGCGGCGGACCCGGCGGCCGGGGAGTCGCTCGACCTGAGCGTCGTCCTGGAGCCCCGCGACCCGGCGGCGCTGAGCCGTTTCGTCGCCGAGGTGTCCGACCCCAAGTCGCCGAACTACCGCCGCTACCTCGGCACGGGCGAGTTCGCGAAGGTCTTCGGCGCGCTGCCGCAGACCGTCGAGAAGGTCCGCGCCGAGCTGGAGGACAAGGGCCTCACGGTGGGCGAGCTGGGCTCCGACGGGCTCACCCTGCCGGTGCGCACGACGGTCGCCGAGGCGTCCAAGGCCTTCTCCACCGAGTTCGACGGCTACAAGCTGAAGGACGGCGACACCGGCCTCACCAACACCCGCGCCCCGCAGTTCGACGGCGCGGTCGCGGACGACGTCCGCGGTGTGGTCGGCCTGAGCACGCTCGCCTCGTACGAGCCGCGCAACACCGGCGCGAAGAGCGCGGCCCGCAAGCAGCGGACCGCGGTGACGAGCGACGGCGCCCGTCAGTCCCGGCTGACCGGCACCACGCCGACGATGTGCACGTCCATCAGGGACCTGTACGCGTCGACCGACGGCGGCTCCCAGCCGGCCTACGACAAGCAGGACTACTGGAGCGCCAAGTCGCTGGCCTCGGCCTACAACATGGCGGACCAGCCCAACGTGCAGACGGGCACCACCATCGCCGTCTACTCGCTGGAGAATTACGACCTGCGGGACATCAACAGCTACCAGGCGTGCCACGGCACGAAGGTGCCGGTCAGCTCGGTGCGGGTGGGCCGCGGTCCCCAGGAGCCGGCCGACCTGTACACCGGTGTCGGCCTGGAGACCGCGCTGGACGTCGAGACCATCGTCGGCCTCGCCCCGCAGTCCAAGATCCTCGTCTACCAGGGCGAGAACACCTGGGACCAGGGCACCGAGACCTTCCGCCGGATCGTCAACGAGAACCGCGCGAAGGTCGTCTCGGTCAGCTGGGGCAGCTGTGAGCTGAACACCCCGAACGAGGTCCTCGACGCCGAGAACCTGATCTTCCAGCAGGCGGCCGCCCAGGGCCAGACCGTCGTCGCCGCCTCCGGCGACAGCGGCTCCACCGGCTGCTACAGCCCCAACTACGCCGCGCCGAACGCGAACCAGCTGGTCACCGACAACCCGGCCAGCTCGCCGTACGTCCTCGGCGTCGGCGGCACGACCATGCGGACCGCGGTCACCAACCAGACCACCTGGAACGGCTCGGGCGGCGGTGTCTCCCGGCGCATCCAGCTGGCGAACGACGGCTTCCAGAACCGCACCGGGGCCGGTTACAGCAACGCCTGCGGCGCCGGCGAGGGCAAGGTCTGCCGTCAGGTTCCGGACGTCTCCGGCGTCGGCGACCCGGCCACCGGCTACCCGGTCGCCTTCGGTCACGACGACGACGGCACCCAGTACTGGAACATCATCGGCGGCACCAGCGGCGCCGCTCCGGTGTGGGCCGCGCTGATGGCGCAGGCCGACCAGGACCTCGCCTGCCAGGCCAACGGCTCGGTCGGCTACGTCCATTCCGCGCTGTACCAGCTCCCGGGCACCGCGTTCCGTGACGTCACCACCGGCAACAACAACGTGACGGCGTCCGGCAACTTCAGCGGTTCGTACCAGGCCGGCACCGGCTACGACCTCGCGACCGGCCTCGGCTCCCCGAACGGCCGCGAGATCGTCAAGGGTCTGTGCCAGGCCGTCCCGGCCTCCCCGGCCAGCACGTTCAACGCGCTGACCCCGGCCCGTGTCCTCGACACCCGCTACGGCATCGGCCGCGCCGGCACCACCCCGGTCGCCGCGAACGGCACCGTCAAGCTGAAGGTGGCGGGCGTCGGCGGCGTCCCGGCGACCGGCGTCACCGCCGTCGTCGTCAACGTCACGGCCGTCTCGCCGACCGCGTCCGGTTTCCTGATCGCCTACCCGAGCGGCACCACCCGCCCGTCCTCGTCCAACATGAACTGGCTGAAGGGCCAGATCGTCCCGAACCTGGTGACCGTGCCGGTCGGCAAGGACGGCTCGATCGACCTCTTCAACGCCGGCGGCGGCACCACGCACTTCATCGCCGACGTGTCCGGTTACTACTCCACCGAGGCCGGCGGCAGCACCTACCTGGCCAAGGGCCCGGCCCGGATCCTCGACACCCGTAATGCCATCGGCGTCCCGGGCAAGACCCCGGTCGCCGGCAAGGGCACGGTGTCCCTCCAGGTCGCGGGCGCCGGCGGCGTCCCGGCCTCGGGTGCCACCGCCGTGGTCCTCAACGTCACGGCGACCGCGCCGACCTCGACCGGTCACCTGATCGCGTACCCGAGCGGTGCTGCCCAGCCGACCGCGTCGAACATCAACTGGCTCAAGGGCCAGACCCGTCCGAACATGGTCGTCCTGCCCATCGGCCCCGACGGCAAGGTGAACCTGTACAACGCCGGCACCGGCACCGTGCACTTCATCGCGGACGTCTTCGGCTACTTCTCGTCCGCGCCGGAAGGCTCGTCCTTCCACACCGCGGGCCCGAGCCGACTGCTCGACACCCGGTACGCCCTCGGCACGGCCCGCAACACGCCGATTCCCGGCGGCACCAACCTGGTGCTGAACATCAACGACGGCCACACCCTGGCGAAGGCCAAGGCCGTGGTCCTCAACGTGACCGTCACCGCCCCGACGACCAACGGCTTCCTGACCGTCTGGCCCGACGGAACCACCCTGCCGAACGCGTCCAACCTCAACTGGACCGCCGGCCAGACCGTGGCCAACCTGGTGACCGTGCCGGTCGTCAACGGAAAGATCGACTTCCGCCCGAACGCCGGCAGCGCCCACGTGATCGCGGACCTGTTCGGCTACTACCTCTGACCGACGGCCCGTAACACTCCTCTCACAGGCCCCGCCCCCGCCGCTTCCGAGCGGCGGGGGCGGGGTCTTTCGTGCGGCGGGCGGGGCGCCTGCGCACTTCTCTACCGACCGGGCCGCCCGGGTCACGTGACGGAGTCGTCGGCTCTCGTCGCCGGTTGGGTCGGCTTTTGGGCCAGGAGGTATGCCTGTTGGCCCTGGCGGGGTTTTTCCTGGGCGTTCGGTTCGCGGATCAGGCGGGCTTCCACTGGCAGTCCGGCCCGGGTCAGCAGGTCGGTGATGTGGTCCGGGGAGACCCAGTAGACGTCCAGGGACAGGTCGTGGCCGTAGGCGTTCTCCAGGTGCCGGAGCCTGTCGCCGGCCTTGAAGGCGAGCAGCAGATGACCGCCCGGAGCCAGTACGCGGTGGAACTCGGCGAACACCACCGGCAGCAGCTCCGGAGGCGTGTGCACGATGGAGTACCAGGCGATGACGCCGCCGAGACTGCCGTCCGCCAGGTCCAGGTCGGTCATCGACCCTTCGTCGAACCGCAGGTCCGGATGTCTGCGGCGGGCGACCGCGACCGTCTTCGGGGACAGGTCGACGCCGAACGCGGTCACCCCGAGCGACTGGAGGTGCGCCGTCACATGGCCGGGCCCGCAGCCGAGGTCGGCGACCGGTCCGGCGTCGAGGGACCGCGTGAGCCGGGCGAACGTGCTGATCATCGCGCGGCCGTACAGGTCGTCCTCGAACAGCGGCGGGACGAGCTCGGCGTAGTCGACGGCGACGGTGTCGTAGGCCGCGCGAGTGGCTTGCAGGTAGGTCGGTTCGGTCACGGGTGGAGACCTTAACGCCCCTGCTGATCAGACCAGTTGACCTTCAGCTGCGAGAGGGGAACGTCACCGGGTGACACAGTCGCGGATGATCTTTCTCGCCAACAGGCTTCCCGGGGCGGACAGTTCCTCGGCGATCGTCCCTGCCAGGCGGGGGTCGAGTGTGATCGTCGCCGGCTGGGCCTCGGTGCGGGAGAGGCGGGCCAGGCGCTGGGGTTCGGGTACGGGGGCGCAGTCCTCGCCCCGGCGGTGGGCGGGCTGCTCGGGGTCGGCGTGGAGGGGGCTCTCGGGGCCGTCTCCCGTGCGGTGGGGCAGCGCACGGGCGTGCGCCGCGACCCGGTCCCAGAACTCCCGCTCGGTGCTCGCGGCCTTACCGTGGCCGAACGTGCGGGCCGTCACCGCCAGCCGGTGCACCTCGAAGCCGACGGCATCGGCCAGTCGCCGGTCGCGCAGGACGGAGTCCACCGCCCGGGTGGACGCTATCCGGGCGGCGACCTCGTCGGCCTGGAACTCGACGTGCAGCGAGCCGGACCGGGTGAGCCGGGTCAGCAGCCGCGCCGTGCCCCGCACCAGCAGGCCGGGCAACCACATGATCCAGTTGTTCGTGCGACCGCGGGCCTTGAACCTGTTCACCGCGGTCGTAGCCTCGTCCGCATACCGAGAGGTGGGGGACAGAGCGACACCGGAATGAGTCCCTTCGGGGCGACTCTGCGTCAGGTCCGCACCACCCGCCAGCGAGCTGAGAGCCGTGCCGACCAGGGTGCCGCGCCGGATGTCGCCCGCCGCGAAGTGGCCCACCTCGTGGGCGACGGCGGCGACGCGCTGCTGCGGGGTGAACGTCTGCCACAGCGGCAGGCCCAACTCCAGGCACGGCCTGCGCCGGACGCCCGTGAGAGAGAGCCGTACGGCGAAGTTCCCGCTGAGCTGGACGATGTCGATGTGCCGCGCCCGGGCGGCGTCCGCGATCGAGTCCAGCAAGGCGAACAGGGACGGCGCGTCGTCCCGTCCGAGCGTGGGCAGGTCGGGTCTGGGCCTGCTGAAGCGGGGCCGCACCTGGACGGCGAGCCCGATCATCAGCAAGCCGATCAGCGGCTGCACCACGGTGCTCCAGCCGAGAACGACGAGCAGCAGGCCGCCGATCAGCAGACCCGCCGTACCGACGTGCACCAGAGCGGCCAAGCCGCAAGCGGCCGCCGCCGACCAGCCGATCCGGCGGAACCCGACCGTCTCGGGTTCTCTTGAGGACACTTCCAGCTCACGCATCGCGCTTCCCCCCTGATGACAACGCGTCGATCACAGAGTGCCCCGGTCAACATCAGGAACTTATAAGGGAGTTACTCCGGGTCGGTCGACAGGCGGCCGTGGCGGTGGACGTCACGCCAGGCGTCCCTGCGGCCCGCCTCCCACATCGCCCCGCGCAGGGTCCCCTCGTACCGGAAGCCGCACCGCTCAGCGACCCGGCAGGACGCTTCATGCCCTACGGCATGACCCAACTCCAACCGGTGCAGGCCGAGTTCCCCGAACGCCCAGCTCGCCATCAGCCGCAGGGAGCGGGTGGCCACCTGGCGGCCTCGCGCCTCGGGCAGCACCCAGTAGCCGACGTTGGCGACGCTCTGCACGGTGTCGAGGGAGTTCAGCCCGATCTGCCCGAGGACCGTCCCGTCACCGGCGTCCGTGACGCAGAAGGCCGCGCCGGTCCCGGCCACCGCCTGCGCGGCCTTCGAGCGCAGCGACTTCCGGGCGTCCCCGGCGTCCGTGACGTCCCGCAGCGGTGTGTTCCAGCGCAGGAACTCGGGGTCCTGGTGACCGCGCAGCCAGGCGTCCACATCGGCCTCGGCGTCCGGGTCCCAGGCGCGCAGGAGGAGGCCGTGACCCCGGAGGCCGGATGCGGGCAGGACGGAGCGCGGCACACGTATCTCGGTCATCCGGTCATTGAACACCGGGAGCGTCCGGAGCCCCCGCAGGCCCGTCCGGGGCTCCCGCACGACCGTCCGCAGCGCCCGCTCGACCGTCCGCGCCAGGAGGGCCGCCGTCCGTACGGCGGAACACCGGCACGCCCTCCCTGAAGGCCACCTCCAGCTCCGCCCCGGCGGACAGCTCCCCCGGGCCGACGATCTCCGTGGCCATCCGCGGCCCCTCCGCCAGATCGACCACCGCCGCGACGTACGGCGTCCGCTCCCCGAAGGGCGGCAGGTCGTTGCGGTGGACGACGGACCAGGTGTAGAGGGTCGCCCGGCCGCTCGCGTCCTCCCAGTTCACGTCGTCGCTCCAGCAGTACGGGCAGAACTCCCGCGGGTAGTGGTGAGCCCGCGCGCAGACCGCACAGCGGCGGATCAGCATCCGTCCCCGCGCCGCCGCGTCCCAGTACGCGCGCGTGAAGGCGTCGGCGTCGGGGACGTCGTACCGGCCCTCGCCCGCCGCGCCCATCTCAGAACCACCCCAGCGCGCTGTCCAGCGACCACGTCTGCCATGCCATCGCGAACAGCGCCACCGCCGAGATCAGCGCCATCATCGCGTTCTGCCCCTGCTCCGCCCAGTCGTGGATCATGAGGGTGAAGTAGAGGAGGTTGAGCAGCAGCCCGCCCGCCAGTGCGACCGGGGTCAGGAAACCGGCGACGAGACCGAGCCCGAGTGCCAGTTCCGCGTAGACGACCACGTACGCCATCGCCCGCGGCCTCGGGGCCACCACCCTCCGGAAGCCCGACCGTACGGCGCTCCAGCGATGCCGGGCCGCGACGTCCGCCGCCCACGCGATACCCGTGCCGCGCTCGAACCAGCCCTTTTTGTCCTTGTGCCGCCAGCTCTCCAGCCACCACAGGCCGAGCCCGATCCGCAGCACGGCCAGCCATTGCGCACCGGTGAGCCAGATCGTGTCCATGAATCTGACGGTACGTCAGCTCAGGAGCGCGGGGAAGGCCGCGGAAGCGCCCGCGTCACCACATCACGTCCATGAACGGACGGCCCGCGGCACACGCTTCGCGCAGACCTCCCCCAAGCGTGATCGATCCGCAACCAATTCCGGTCTTGACCGAGACCCATCAACGTTTTACGTGATTACGCTCCCGCTCATGGCCGACTCCGCACCACTCGAGCACCCCACCGCAAACGCTTCCGGCGGCGATTCCGGGAACCCCGCCGAGCGCCCCGTCTACGTCATCGGCGGCGGCCCCGGCGGGCTCGCCGCCGCGTACGCGCTGCGGACGCGGGGGATACGCGCGGTCGTCGTGGAGAAGGCGGACCGGGTCGGCACGTCCTGGCGCCGGCACTACGACCGGCTGCATCTGCACACCACCCGGCGGCTGTCGGCGCTGCCGGGCCTGGCGATGCCGCGCCGGTTCGGACGCTGGGTCGCCCGGGACGACGTGGTGCACTACCTCGAGAAGTACGCCGAACACCACGACCTGGAACTCGTCACCGGCGTCGAGGTCTCCCGCGTCGAGCGCTCCCCCGACGGGACCGGCTGGCTGCTGCGCGCCTCCGGCGGACGGGAGCTGACCGGGGCGGCGGTCGTCGTCGCCACCGGCTACAACCACACCCCGTCCCTGCCCGACTGGCCCGGTCTGGAGGACTACCCCGGCGAGCTCGTCCACGCGTCCGCCTACCGCGACGGCGTCCCGTACGCCGGCCGGGACGTCCTCGTCGTCGGCGTCGGCAACACGGGTGCCGAGATCGCCGTCGACCTCGTGGAGCGCGGCGCTGCGCGGGTGCGGCTGGCCGTGCGGACCGTCCCGCACATCGTGCGCCGGTCCACGGCCGGCTGGGCCGCCCAGTACAGCGGCATCCTCGTGCGCCGGCTGCCGGTGGGGCTGGTGGACCGGCTCTGCCGGGTGATGGCGAAGGCGAGCGTCCCGGACCTGTCGGCGCACGGGCTGCCGCGCCCCGACACCGGGCTCTACTCCCGGGCCAGGCAGGGGGCGATCCCGGTGCAGGACGTCGGCCTGATCGACGCGGTGCGCACCGGGAAGGTGGAGATCGTGGCCGCCGTGGAGGGCTTCGAGGACGGCAAGGTCGTCCTCGCCGACGGCTCCCGCGTCGAGGCGGACGCCGTCGTCGCCGCGACCGGGTACGAGCGCGCACTGGAGGATCTGGTGGGGCACCTCGGCGTGCTCGACGAGCAGGGCCGCCCGCTCACCCACGGCGGCCGCGCCCCGAAGGACGCGCCGGGCCTGTACTTCACCGGCTTCACCACCCCGATCAGCGGCACCCTGCGCGAACTCGGCCTGGACGCAGAACGAATAGCGAAGGCGATACGCCGCCAACTCGGCTGACCGAGCCGAAAGGGTCCGCCGTACCCAGCCCACCGCCCCCCAACTCCATTGCCATAGCTGCCCGTTACAGATGACTTCGGTGTGACCGGAGCGTTGTCCCGTGCCTTTGTGCGGAGCCAGAATGTGAGGACTGTTCACCTTTCCGGTACCACCCTCTCGACGGAGGACGCACGTGGCAAGCGAAAGACAGCTCTCCCCCGGTTCCGGCGCAGCCCTCTCCCGCCGCTCCCTGCTCGGCCGCACCGCCGCCGTGGCCGCCGGAGCAACCGCCGGCGCAACCGCTCTCACCGCGACCGCCGCCGGCACGGCGACCGCGGCCGGCGCCGGGACCTCCGCGACCGCGCGGGACGTGGACGTCGCGATCGTCGGCGCCGGGCTCGCCGGCCTGACCGCGGCCCGCGATCTCGTGGCAGCGGGGAAGAAGGTCGTCGTCCTGGAGGCCCGTGACCGCGTCGGCGGCCGGGTGATGGGCCTGCCACTGGCGGGCGGCGGGGTCACCGAGGGCGGCGGTGAGTTCATCGGCCCGACCCAGGACCGTGTGAAGGCGCTCGCCGACTCCCTCGGCGTGGCCACCTTCCCCACCTACAACAGCGGCAAGAACCTCCTCTACAAGGACGGCAGGAGAACCCCGTACGCCACTGACGGGCTGCTCGGCTCGGTCCCGCCGATCGACGCGGCCGGGCTCGCCAACGCCGCGATCGTGCAGGCCGGCCTGGACGACCTGGCCAAACAGGTGCCGGTCGACGCGCCCTGGACCGCCGCGAAGGCCGCGGAGTGGGACCGGCAGACCTTCGAGACCTGGCTGCGCGCCAACGCGGTGGTCCCGTCGGCGAAGTTCCTCCTCGACGTGGCCTGCACGTCGATCTTCTCGGCCGAGCCCCGCGAACTGTCCTTCCTGTTCGTCCTCTTCTACATCGCGGCCGCCGGCAACCCCTCCACCCCGGGCACCCTGGAACGCCTCACCGAGACCGCGAACGGCGCCCAGGAGCTGCGCTTCGTCGGCGGCTCCCAGCTGCTCCCGATCAAGCTCGCCGCCACACTCGGCGACCGGGTGGTGCTGAACGCCCCGGTGCGCTCCATCTCCCGCTCCGGCAGCCGGTACGTGGTGAGCGCGAACGGCACGACGGTCACCGCCGACCGCGTCGTCGTCGCCCTGCCCCCGCCCCTCGCGGCCCGCATCTCCTACGACCCCCTCCTGCCGGCCGCCCGCGACCAGCTCACCCAGCGCATGCCGATGGCCTCCGTCGGCAAGGCCATCGCGATCTACGACACCCCCTTCTGGCGGGCCGACGGCCTCAACGGCCAGGTCGTCAGCGACACCGGCGTGATCAGCTCCACCTTCGACAACTCCCCTCCCGACGCCTCCTACGGCGCGCTGATGGGCTTCATCGAGGCCGACAAGGCACGGGCCCTGGACGCGGCGAGCGAGGCGGAGGTCAGGACGGCGGTGCTGAGGGACTACACGACGTACTTCGGTGAGAAAGCCGCCAACCCGACCTCCTTCGTGCTCCAGCGCTGGAACAACGAGGGCTACACCCGGGGCGGCCCGGTCTCCATCGCCCCGCCCGGCGTGCTCACCCAGTACGGCCCCGCCCTGCGCGCCCCCGTCGGCGGCATCCACTGGGCCGGCACCGAGACGTCCATCCACTGGATGGGCTTCATGGACGGAGCGGTGCGCTCGGGGGAGCGGGTGGCCCGGGAGGTGCTCGCGGCGCTGTGACGCCGGGGCCGCGACACCGCCGGTTTCGCGGCCCGCCACGAAGGGGGCATCTCCTCTGTGCAAGCCCATTCCTGACAGACCGTCAGTTCTGTAACCTGACAGTTCGTCAGTTACTTGGCAGTCACACAGGAGCGGGCGGGCCCATGCTTGGATCAACCCACGGCACCCTCACCACCGACTCCCGCCGGGCCCGGGTCCTCGCCTGCGAGGAACGCCCCGGGCCCGCCGTGCACGGCCGGTCCTCCGACACGGACGACCTGGACGTCAGCGGACGCCCGCTGTACCAGGCCGTACCCGATCTGGACCGGTTCTTCCGCCCCGAGTCCGTCGCGGTGATCGGGGCCTCGGACGCCGAGGGCCGGCCGAACACCGGCATCACCCGGCAGCTGGCCGCCTGGGCGGAGCGGGTGGGGGCACGGCTGCATCCGGTGCACCCCACCCGCGCGACCGTCTTCGGTATCCCGTGCGCGCCGTCCGTCGCCGACCTGCCCGAGCAGGTCGACCTGGCGGTGCTTCTGGTCGCCGACCCGCTGCCGGTGATCGAGGAACTCGCCGATACGAAAGTGAAGTTCGCGGTGGTCTTCGCCTCCGGGTTCGCGGAGACGGGCGCGGAGGGCGCTGCGGCGCAGGGCCGGCTCGCGGCGGCCGTGGCCCGCTCCGGAATGCGCTTGCTGGGCCCCAACACCAACCTCAACGCGTTCGAACGGTTCCGGGACGACCTCGACGGCCCGGCCATCGCGTTGATCACCCAGTCCGGCCACCAGGGCCGCCCCGTCTTCGCGCTGCAGGAGCTCGGCGTCCGCCTCTCGCACTGGGCGCCGACCGGCAACGAGGCCGACCTGGAGACCGCCGACTTCCTCTCCTACTTCGCCGAGCAGCCCGAGGTAGGCGCGATCGCCTGCTACGTCGAGGGCCTCAAGGACGGCCGCGCCTTCCTGCTCGCCGCCGACCGGGCCGCCCGGCGCGGCGTCCCGGTCGTCGCGGTCAAGGTCGGCCGCACCGAGGTGGGCGCGCGCACCGCCGCCACCCACACCGGCAAGCTGACCGGCGCGGACGACGTCGTGGACGCGGCGATGCGCCAGTACGGCGTGATCCGCGTCGACGGCCTGGACGAACTCCAGGACACCGCGACCCTGCTGGCTCGGGCGAAGCCCCCGCGCGCGGACGGCGTGGCGGTGTACGCCATCTCCGGCGGCACCGGCGCGCACGTGGCCGACCTGGCGACGGCGGCCGGACTGCGGCTGCCCGAGCTGTCCGCCGCCAAGCAGGCCGAGCTGCACCAGTGGATACCGGAGTACCTGAACGTCTCCAACCCCGTCGACAACGGCGGGCACCCGGTCGGTGACGAACGGGGCCGCAAGATCATCGACGCGATCCTCGCCGATCCCGGGATCGGTGTGCTGATCTGCCCCGTCACCGGCCCGTTCCCGCCGCTCAGCGACCGGCTGGTGCGGGACCTGGTCGACGCGGCCGAGACCACGGACAAGCTGGTCTGCGTCGTGTGGGGCTCGCCGGTCGGCACCGAGTCCGCCTACCGGGACGTCCTGCTCGGCTCCTCCCGGGTGGCGACCTTCCGCACGGTCTCGGGCTGCCTCACCGCCGTCCGCGCCCATCTGGAGCACCACCGCTTCGCACGGGACTACCGCTCCCCCTTCGACCAGGCCCCGCGCACCCCCTCCCCGTCCTTCCGCAAGGCGCGGATGCTGATGCGGCCGGGGCAGCAGCTGAGCGAGCACGCGGCGAAGCAGCTCCTTCGCGCGTACGGCATACGCGTGCCGCGCGAACAGCTGGTGACCAGCGCTGCGGCGGCGGTGCGGGCGGCGGGGCCGGTCGGCTACCCGGTGGTGATGAAGGCGTCCGGCGCGCAGATCGCCCACAAGACCGAGCTGGGCCTGGTGAAGATCGGCCTCACCTCGGCCAGCCAGGTCCGCGACGCCTACCGCGAGCTGACCGACATCGCCCGCTACGAGGGCGTCGACCTGGACGGCGTCCTCGTCTGCCAGATGGTCGAGCGGGGCGTGGAGATGGTCGTCGGCGTCACTCATGACGACCTGTTCGGGCCGACGGTGACGGTCGGGCTGGGCGGCGTCCTGGTGGAGGTGCTGCGGGACGCGGCCGTCCGCGTGCCGCCCTTCGGCGAGGGCCAGGCCCGCGCCATGCTCGGCGAACTGCGCGGGCGGGCCCTGCTGGACGGCGTCCGGGGCCGCCCGCCTGCGGACCTGGACGCGCTCGTCGAAGTCGTCCTGCGCGTGCAGCACATGGCTCTCGAACTGGGCGACGACCTGGCCGAGCTGGACATCAACCCCCTGATGGTGTTGCCCCGCGGGCAGGGCGCGGTGGCGCTGGACGCGTTGGCGGTGTGTCGCTGAGATGCGCATGAACAATTCCCCCGATGACTCCACTTGGACGGACAAGCCGGACAGATCCGCTGACTCATTGGTACTGCACGCCACTGACAATCACGTCTCGACCCTCACCCTCAACCGCCCCGAGGCGCTCAACGCCATCACCCCCGACCAGCGCGAACACCTGATCCAGCACCTCGCGGACGCCTCCGCCGACCCGGAGATCCGGGCGGTCGTCCTCACCGGGACCGGACGGGGCTTCTGCGCGGGCGCGGACCTGCGGGGCGGGCCCGCGAGGGGGACGGGCGCGAACGGCGACAGGAGCGGCAGCGGCACGGCGGCCGGGGAGCGGATCCCCGGCGACGTGGCCCGGACCCTCCGGCTCGGCGCGCAGCGTCTCGTCGCCGCCGTGCTGGACTGCGAGAAGCCGGTGATCGCGGCGGTGAACGGCACGGCGGCCGGCCTCGGCGCGCACCTCGCCCTCGCCTGCGACCTGGTCCTGGCGGCGGAGTCGGCCCGCTTCATCGAGGTGTTCGTACGGCGCGGTCTGGTCCCCGACGCCGGCGGCGCCTACCTCCTGCCCCGGCTCATCGGCCTGCATCGCGCCAAGGAACTGATGTTCTTCGGCGACGCCCTCACCGCGGCCGACGCCGAACGCCTCGGGCTGGTCAACCGGGTGGTGCCGGACGCCGACCTGGACAAGACGGCCCGCGCCTGGGCGGAGCGCCTGGCCGGCGGTCCCACCCGCGCCCTCGCCCTGGCCAAGCAGCTCGTCAACGCCTCCCTCGACTCCGACCGCGCCACCGCCTTCGCGGCGGAGGCGGCTGCCCAGGAGATCAACATGACGACGGCGGACGCACAGGAAGGCGTGGCGAGCTTCGTACGGCGGAGGGAGGCGCGGTTCCGGGGGCGGTGAGGCTCAGGGATCCCGGGTCAGCACCCGCGGACTGCTCGCGTCCGGATCCCCGAAGAACACGAACAACTCGGGCGACCGCTCCGTCCCACCGGAAGACCAGACCGTCTCCCCACGACAGCCGTCCTCATCCTCGCCCGCCTCGTCGGCGGCGAGGCGGACGACCACGCCGTCCCGTACGCGACCTGGCTCCAGCCGCCAGCTCCCGGCACCGTCGCACACCGCGAAGTCCGCGGTCGCCCGGACGCCGGGATCGACCGGCATCCGCGTCAACTCCGCCCGGCCGCCCGGAAGCAGCTCCAGCACGGCCCCGTCCTCGCCGTGCCAGACCCCGGCGACCCGTTCGGCGGACAGCGGGGGCGGCTCGTACTCCTCGGCCAGGCCCACCGCCGTGGCCAGGGGCCCGGCGACGAGGGCGAGGACGAACAGCACGACGGAGGCGCCCGCGGCCCGCCACCACAGGCCCCCGTTGCCCGTCGGCCGCACGCGCGCGTACTCCATCGCGAGCACCGGCAGCACGCCGAGGGCGGCGAGGCAGGCGGCCGCGGCGGGGAAGGACATCCCCGCCCCCACGGCCCCCACGACGGCCCACACCGCGCCGACGAGCGTCACGCCCAGCAGACGGCGGGCCCACAGCGGCCATGGGACACGGCGCAGCACGACGTCGGCGACGACGGCCCCCGGAAGGATCTGCGCCCACGCGTGCAGCAGTCCCAGCACCGGCAGCAGCACCGGCGCGAAGAGGAACAGACAGAGCAGCCCGAACGCCGGGCCGTAGCCGACGCCGTAACGATCGGTGGCCAGCGCCTGCCAGAACAGCAGCGCGAACACCGCCGGAAGCTGCGCCGCTCCCGCTGCCACAGCCGCGACCGACTCGGGCCACGCCCGCCCCGGACGCACCCGATCCCGCACGCCTGCCCACCCCATGCGAGCAGCGTAGAAGTCATCGCCGGACCTCCCCGCAATGCCCTTCCTATCTGACGAGCCGTCAGCTTCAATGGCGACATGATGGGACACGCAGGCATGGCGGCCGCCGCAGTCCGCCACCTCCGGGGCCGGCCGGTCGAGGCGCACCCCCGGCCCGAGTTGCGCTGCGTCCGCGAGGACGAGCGGGCGCCGGTGGACCAGGGCGAGTTCCGGCGCGTGCTGGGCACGTTCGCGACGGGCGTCACGGTCATCACCGCGCCGGCCGGCGCCGACGAGGACGCGCCCGCCGGCTTCGCCTGCCAGTCGTTCACCTCCCTCTCCCTCGACCCGCCGCTGGTCGCGTTCATGGTCGGCCGCACCTCCACGACCTGGCCGCGGATCGCACGCGCGGGCGTGTTCTGCGTGAACGTCCTGAGCGCGGGCCAGGCCGGCCTGTGCCGTGCCTTCGCGGTGAGCGGCGCCGACAAGTTCGCGGGCGTCGCCCACGACCCCGCCCCCACCACCGGCTCACCCCGCCTCACCGGCGCCGCCGCCTGGATCGACTGCACGATCCACGCGGTCCACACCGGAGGCGACCACCTGATCGTCGTGGGCAGGGTGAACGCCCTGGGCGCCCCCGCGTCCGGCGGCGCACCGCTGCTGTTCCACCGAGGCCGCTTCCTCTGACCGCCCCGTGACGGCGGCAGCGTCGCTGGACGGGACGCCACGTCCCGCCCGGGGCGGTCGAGCGGGCCGTCAGGTCCGGCAGCACGAGGCGGAGCGCGGCAGGGCCGGGGGGCCGGGCCCGGAGGCCGGCGGCCCTCTTGCAGGACCGCGAAGAAGATAACCGGGGGGCGATCGGCAGGCCGGAAACGGGGACGGGCAGGACACTGGACAGGACGTCCGAGTGCGGACACGATCGTGCTCATGACACCCGAGGACGCCATTGTCGCCACGGCCGACCGGATCGCGGCGCTGCTGCAGGCGGGGGCCGATCCACGGACGCCGTTGCCAGGCGCGGAGTGGACGGTGGGGGAGGCGGCGGCGCACCTCGCGCTGGCGGGGAAGCTGATGGCGGACATCGGGGCGGGCGAGGACCGTCCCTACGGCGATGGGACGCCGAGCGGTCTCGCGGCGGCCAACCGTGCGGCTCTGGCCGTCTACCCGCAGCGGGATCCGGCGGTCCTCGGCGCGGAGATCGCGGACAGCGCCCGGGACTTCGTCGCGGCCGCGGCCGACTGCGGTCCGCGCAAGGCGGTGCTGACGCCGATGGGGCCGATGGACATGGCCACCCTGGGCTCGTACCTGCTCACGCACCTGCTCGGGCACGGATACGACATCGCGGTCGCGCTGCGCGGGCCGCACATGGTCGACCGGGAAGTGGTCGCTTTCACGCTGCCCTTCATGCGACAGGCCATGCCGCGAGTCGTGAACGCCGGCGCGGCCGGCCACCACGCGTGCTACCTGTTGCGGATCGGCCCCGACCGCTTCGCCGTCACCTTCGCGGACGGCGTGCCCACGGTCACCGACACCCCGCCCCGGCGCCCCGACTGCACGATCGCCATCGACCCCGTCGCCTTCCTCCTCCTCGCCCTGGGCCGCTGGACCGCCCCCGCCGTCATGGCCCGCGCCAAGGTCGTCGCCTGGGGCCGCAAACCGTGGCTGGGCCTGCGCTTCCCGATGCTCTTCACAGCGCCGTAGACGAGCGAGCGGCTCACCCGCCGCCCGTCGTTCGCGCCCCCGCCTCCGGCCTCCGCCGGATCACCAGGGCCATCAGGGCCGCCGCCGCGCACAGCGCGCCGGAGGCGTACCAGACCATGTCGTACGTGCCGAAGACGTCTCGGGCGACGCCGCCGAGGAAGGCGATGAGGGCCGCGCCGACCTGGTGGGCGGCGAGGACCCACCCGAAGACGATGGCGCTGTCGTCGCCGTACTGCTCGCGGCACAGAGCCAGGGTGGGCGGGACGGTGGCCACCCAGTCGAGGCCGTAGAAGACGATGAAGAAGACCATCGGCAGGCGGACGGACGGCGCGAGCAGCATGGGCAGGAAGAGCAGGGAGAGGCCGCGCAGCGCGTAGTACACCGCCAGCAGGCGGCGGGAGTCGAAGCGGTCGGTGAACCAGCCGGAGGCGATCGTGCCGGCGACGTCGAAGACGCCGATGACCGCGAGGAGCGAGGCGGCGGCCGTGACGGGCATGCCGTGGTCGTGGGCGGCGGGCACGAAGTGGGTCTGCACCAGGCCGTTGGTCGAGGCTCCGCAGATCGCGAAGGTGCCGGCCAGCAGCCAGAAGGGGCCGGTGCGCGCGGCGGAGAGGAGCACGGAGACCGCCCTGCGCGCGGCGCCCGTCACCGGCGCGGGCTTCGGGACGAACTCCCGTGCGCCGTAGGGCTTGAGGCCCACGTCGGCCGGGTGGTCGTGCAGCAGGAGCCAGACGAAGGGGACGACCACGAGGGCCGCCAGGGCGACCGTCAGCGCCGCCGGACGCCAGTCGTAGCGGGTGACCAGCCAGGACAGCAGCGGCAGGAAGATCAGCTGGCCGGAGGCGGAGGCCGCGGTGAGGATGCCGCTGACCAGGCCGCGCCGCTCGGTGAACCAGCGGTTGGTGACCGTCGCGGCGAAGGCCAGCGCCATCGCCCCCGAGCCGGCGCCCACCAACAGACCCCAGCACAGCAGCAGTTGCCAGGCCGAGGTCATGAACACCGTCAGTCCGGAGCCGGCCGCGATCACCGTCAGCGCGACGGCCACCACCCGGCGGATGCCGAAGCGGTCCATCAGCGCCGCCGCGAACGGCGCGGTGAGCCCGTACAGCGCGAGGTTGACCGAGACGGCCGCGCCGATCGTGCCGTGCGACCAGCCGTACTCCTCGTGCAAGGGGTCGATGAGCAGCCCCGGCACCGAGCGGAAGGCGGCCGCCCCGATGATCGTCACGAAGGTGACGGCGGCGACCAGCCAGGCGCGGTGGACACGCCTGCGGGCGGGCTTGAGGTCTTGTGCGGCGGCGAGCACTTCGATGGTCCGGGTCACGCCATAGAGCTTCGGGCACGGCACCACGCCCATCGAGTGGCCCGAAAGACAGTGTTCGTTAGGATCGGGCCATGGAAAGGGCCACGGGCTTGCGCCCCCACCGCGTCGTCGTCCTCGCCCTGGACGGCCTGCTCCCCTTCGAGCTGGGCATCCCGCACCGCATCTTCGGCCGCCCCAAGGATGCCGCGGGCCGGCACCTGTACGAGGTCGTCACCTGCTCGGTCCGCCCGCCCGGCCCGGTCGAGACGGACGCCGACTTCGCGATCCAGGTCGGGCTCGGACCGGAGACGCTCGCCACCGCCGACACCGTGATCGTCCCGGCCTCCTACGAGCTGGGCCCCGTCTTCGAGGAGGGCGTGCTGACGGAGGACCTGGCCGCGGCCCTCGGCCACATCCGACCCGGCACGCGCCTCGCCTCCATCTGCACCGGCGTCTACGTCCTCGCCGCCGCCGGCCTCCTCGACGGCCGCCCGGCGACCACGCACTGGGCCGACGCCGACCGCCTCCAGCGTCTCTTCCCGCGGATCCAGGTCGACCCGGACGTCCTGTTCATCGACGACGGCGACGTCCTCACCTCCGCCGGGGTCGCCGCCGGGATCGACCTGTGCCTGCACATGGTGCGCCGCGACCACGGCACCGCCGTCGCCAACGAGGTCGCCCGCCGCACGGTCGTCCCGCCGCACCGCGACGGCGGACAGGCGCAGTACATCGAGCGGCCCGTGCCCGACCCCCAGCAGGCGACCACGACCGGCGCCCGCGCCTGGGCCCTCGGCCGCCTCCACGAGCCGCTCCAGCTGCGGGACATGGCCGCGCGGGAGTCGATGTCGGTACGCACCTTCACCCGCCGCTTCCGCGAGGAGGTCGGCGTCAGCCCCGGCCAGTGGCTCACCCGGCAGCGCGTCGAACGCGCCCGGCACCTGCTGGAGTCGACCGACCTCTCCGTCGACCAGGTGGCCCGGGACGCCGGCTTCGGCACCGCCCAGTCGATGCGCCAGCACCTCCAGACGGCGCTCGGCGTCACCCCGACCGCCTACCGGCGGACGTTCCGGACGGGCGCCGCCCTCAGAACGTGAGGACCGCCCGCGCCACCCGCCCCGCCTCCGCGTCCGTCGCCGCCTTCTCGAAGTCCTCGACCGGGTAGGTCCGGGTGACGAGCTCGTCCAGCAGCAGCCGGCCCTCGCGGTACAGCGCGGCGTACAGCGCGATGTCCCGCTGGGGGCGGGAGGAGCCGTAACGGCAGCCCAGGATCGACTTGTCCAGGTAGAGCGACGAGACGAGGAAGGACGCCTCCGCCGTCGCGGGCGGCACGCCGAGCAGCACGGCCTGGCCGTGACGGTCGAGCAGGTCGATCGCCCGGCGGATCAGCTCCACCCGCCCCACGCACTCGAACACATGGTCCGCCCCGGTCGGCAGCAGGTCCCGCACGCCGTCCGTGGAAGCCAGGAAGTCGGTGGCCCCGAACCGCCGCGCCACCGCCTCCTTCGCCGGGTTGGCGTCCACGGCGACGATCCGCCCCGCGCCCGCGATCCGCGCGCCCTGCAGCACGTTGAGCCCGATGCCGCCGGTACCGATGACGACGACGGACTCCCCGCGGTCCACGCGCGCGCGGTTGAGCACGGCCCCCACACCGGTCAGCACCCCGCAGCCGATCAACGCGGCGGACGTCAGGGGGACGTCCTGCGGTATCCGCACCGCCTGCACGGCCTTGACCACCGTCCGCTCGGCGAACGCGGAGTTCGACGCGAACTGGAACACCGGCCGCCCCGCACGCGTGAACGGCCGCCCCGGCCGCCCGATGGCCCGCCGGCACATCGTCGGCCGCCCCCGGTCGCAGTCGGCGCACGTCCCACAGTTGGCGAGCGTGGACAGGGCCACATGGTCCCCGGGAGCCACATGGGCGACCCCGGCGCCCACCGCCTCCACCACCCCCGCGCCCTCGTGCCCCAGCACCACCGGCGCCGGGAAGGGAATGGTCCCGTCGACCACCGACAGGTCGCTGTGGCACAGCCCGGCCGCCGACACCGCGACGAGCACCTCCCCGGGGCCCGGATCGCGGACGACGAGATCGTCGACGACCTCCACCCGCTTCCCGTCGAACACCACGCCACGCATCAGACGACCCCCTTGCGTTCTCTGGGCAGACCGAGCACCCGCTCGGCGATGATCGTGCGCTGGATCTGGTCGGAGCCGCCGTAGATCGTGTCGGCCCGGGAGAACAGGAACAGGCGCTGCGCCTCGTCGAGTCCGTACGGCGCGGTGGGCGACCAGTCGGCCGGGCCCACCCCCGCGGCCGCGCCCCGCACCTCCACCGCGAGCTCCCCGAGCCGCTGGTGCCAGCCCGCCCACAGCAGCTTGGCGACACTGGGCGCGCCCGGCCCGCCGGAGCCGCCGAGCGTGCGCAGCGCGTTCCACCGCATCGCCCACAGCTCGGCCCACAGCTCCACGATCCGGGCGCGGACGACGGGATCGCCGGCGGCGCCCGTCTCCACGGCCGTGCGCACCACGCGCCCCAGCTCCTCGGCGAACCCGATCTGCTGGGCCAGCGTCGAGACCCCGCGCTCGAAGCCGAGCAGCCCCATGGCGACCCGCCAGCCGTCGCCGACGCCGCCCACCACGTGCTCCGCGCGGGCGTGCGCCCCGTCGAAGAAGACCTCGTTGAACTCGCTCGTGCCGGTCATCTGCCGGATGGGCCGCACCTCGATCCGCCCGGGCTGGTCCATGGGCACGAGGAGGAAGGTCAGCCCGTGGTGGCGGGTGGACTGCGGGTCGCTGCGGGCCAGCACGAAGCACCAGTCGGCCTCGTGGGCGAGGGAGGTCCAGATCTTCTGCCCGGTGACGCGGTAGTCGCCGTCGGCCGTCCGCTCGGCACGCGTGCGCACGCCCGCGAGATCCGATCCCGCGCCCGGCTCGCTGTACCCCTGGCACCACAGTTCCTCCCCGGCGGCGATCGCCGGCAGGAAGCGGCGCTTCTGGCCGGCGCTGCCGTGGGCGACGAGGGTCGGCGCGAGCAGGTTCTCCCCGATGTGCCCGGAGCGGGGCGGGGCGCCCGACCGCGCGTACTCCTCGGCCCAGGCGACCTGTTGGGTGAGGGTGGCGGTCCGGTTGCCGTACCCCCCTTCCGCCCAGCCGAGCCCGATCCAGCCGGCGCTCCCGAGGGTCCGTTCCCAGCCGCGCCGGTCGGCCTGTCCGCCGGCGTGCGCGGCCAGCCACGCCCGCGCGTCCGCCCGGAACTCGTCATCAGCCGCGGCAAACCCGAAGTCCACGCTGCCTCCTCCAGCCGGGGACCGCACGGCCCCGCTCACGGGTGTCGATATCCGATGCAGTGCGCTCCGCAGCCCCGCCCGGCCACGGCCCGCCCCCTCCCTCGGAAGCAGGACGGACCTCCAGCCGGTGCCCGAGTCCAGCGCCGGCACCGCCACGCGGTGGGGACCGTGGGGCACGGTCCTGCTGCTGCACCAGCCCGGCAGCGGCTCCGCCGTCGGGTGCGCGGGGCCTCGGCCAGCCGCCGCCTTGAGACGCGCCAGGACCGCGTCGCCGGCGTGGCCGCCTCGACTTCGCTCGCACGGGATGCCGTCCCCGCAAGCCGGCGCCCCCGCTCATGCGTTGGGTCGTGCTCCCTGCGCCGCTGCGCGGGCCATCTCCTGGAGGCGTTCCAGCATCGGCATGGGGTCCGAGCCGACCGCTCCTGCCAGCGCCCGGCCGATCCGGTCCGGCGTCCAGCCGTCGGCGGCGTAGGCCGAGCGGAGTTCGCGGGGCTGCGCCCACACCGCGATCTTCTCACCGGCGACCGTGTAGACCTGGCCGGTTATCCCCAGGTCGCGCGCGCGGTCCGACAAGAGGAAAGTCACCATGGCGGCGACGTCCTCCGGCTCGCCGATCTCCGCGAGTTCGGTCGGCACTCCGGCCGACATCCGGGTGCGGGCCACGGGGGCCACCGCGTTGGCGGTCACCCCGTACTTGTGCAGGCCGAGCGCCGCGCTGCGCACCAGCGAGATGATCCCGCCCTTGGCCGCGCTGTAATTGGCCTGTGAGACGGAGCCTTGGTGGTTGCCGCTGGTGAAGCCGATGAGCGTGCCGGACCGCTGGGCCCGCATGACCGCCGAGGCCGCCCGGAACACGGTGAACGTGCCCTTGAGGTGGGTGGCGACGACCGGGTCCCACTCCTCCTCGGTCATGTTGAACAGCATCCGCTCCCGCAGGATGCCGGCCACGCAGACGACCCCGTCGAGCCGCCCGTAGGACTCCATGGCCGTGTCCACGACGCGTTGTCCGCCTGCCATCGTGGAGATGTCGTCGGCGACGGCGACGGCCTCCCCGCCGGCCGCCTCGATCTCCTTGACGACGGCCTCGGCGACCTCGCTGGTGGGTGAGGCGCCGGCCACGGAGACGCCGTAGTCGTTGACGACGACCCGCGCCCCCTCGGCCGCCGCCGCGAGGGACACCGCCCGTCCGATGCCTCGTCCCGCGCCGGTGACGGCGACGACCTTGCCGCTCAAGAAGTTCCCCACGCCGGGCCCCTTCCCGCAGTTTCTGACGGACCGTTAGATTTTATGGCCCGTCAGTCAGTCGGGGACAAGCCCCGGGGAGGCACGAATGGCACTGCCCTCGCTCCATCCGGCGTTCCAGGACATCGCCAAGCGCGTCAACAACTGGGGGCGCTGGGGGGACGACGACGAGATCGGCACCCTGAACCTGATCACCGACGAGGTCGTGCGGACGGCGGCGGCCGAGGTCCGCACGGGCCGCCGGGTCCCGCTCGCCCTGCCCCTGCGGGAGGACGGCGTGCAGACGGGGATGATCCCGGGTCGGGTCAACCCGCTGCACACCATGGTGCAGATCAACCAGGAGATCTTCGGCCCGGGCTCGGTGGCGTGCAGCGACGACGCCGTGACGATGGGCCTCCAGGCGGCCACCCACTGGGACGCGCTGACCCATGTCTCGCACTCCGGCAAGCTCTACAACGGCCGCCCGGCCGGCACCATCACCCCGCACGGGGGCGCGGAGTTCAGCGGCATCGACAAGGCGCGGCACGTCGTCTCGCGCGGAGTGCTGCTGGACGTGGCACGCGCGCGTGGCGTCGACCGGCTGGCCGGCGGTCACGCGGTCACGCCCGAGGACCTGGAGGCGGCCGAGGAACTGGCGGGGACGCGGGTGCGGGCCGGCGACATCGTGCTCGTGCGGACCGGGCAGATGCGGTTGTACCTCGCCGGGGACAAGCACGGGTACGCGTACCCCTCGCCGGGGCTGTCGCTGCGCACTCCGGAGTGGTTCCACGCGCGCGATGTGGCCGCCGTCGCCGACGACACCCTCACGTTCGAGATCTTTCCGCCGGAGATCGACGACCTGTGGCTGCCCGTGCACGCCCTCGACCTCGTGGAGATGGGGATGCTCCAGGGGCAGAACTGGAATCTCGAAGAGTTGTCCACAGCCTGTGGACAAGAAGGGCGCTACGCGTTCCTGCTGTCGGCGATGCCCGAGCCGTTCGTCGGCGGGACCGGGACTCCGGTGGCGCCGGTGGCGATCCTGTAGGGCGGCTCGGGAGCTCCGGCCGACGGCGAGCGCGGCGGGGCGGCTCACGGGGTTCGACGGATGGTGGCGCGCCACTGCCCGCCCCGAGCACGGCACCGCGCGCCACCATCCGACTCGGCGTACCCTCCCCTCGGTTCCCCTCGGCCCTGAGGGCTCCGACGCCGAATCGGCGATCCGCATTCGGCGAGGGCCTCCGTCACCGACGCCCTCGTCGTCCCCTCACGGCGAATCGCTGACCACAAGCGTGATCAAACGGACACGTGACGTCAACACCCGATCGGTGATTTGTTGCTTGCGCCCCGTTTTGTCACGGGCGCGCACGGAAGCACGCACGGGCGCACCGAGGCCCGCCGGGGACACACGCGCCACATCCCCCGCCACCGTGCACCGGCCGTACGGGGCCGCGCGCACGCCGCGTGTCACACGGCTTCGTACGCGATCCCCCCGTACGACGGTTTCTGACAGACCGTCGCCGTCCCGCCCGTCGGGCCGGCGTCCGGGCGGGGGGCCGCACAGCGGTCGAGTTCACACCAGATGCGCTTGCCGGGACCCTCGACGCTCCAGCCCCAGCGGTCCGCGAGGCAGTCCACGAGGGCCAGTCCGCGGCCGCCCGTGGCGTCGTCGCCCACACAGCGGGGGACGGGGGCGCGGTCGCTGCTGTCGGCCACCTCGAGCCGCACGACACCCTCCCAGGGCCTGCCGGCTCCCTCCGGGGTCCCGACCGCCGCGCCCGGCAGCGAGAGCCTCAGGACGGCTGGACAGCCCGTGTGGACCACGGCATTGGTGACCAGCTCGGAGACGAGCAGGATCAGCGTCTCGGCGAGCGGCTCGTCGGCCCCTATCCCGGACCCGGCGAGGCGCCCACGGGCCCACCTGCGGGCGCGACCCACTTCAGTGGGGTCGGGCCGGATCTCCAGCTGCACTTGAAGCACCTGCACCGCTCACACCATCCGAACCGGCGGACACATGGCCGCGCGCCACGTGAGCCACGCTAGCCACGCGAGGACCATGACGACGAGGGCCACGATCGTAGCCATTTTCTGCATGACCAGAACAACAGTCAGGGGCAGAGTGACGGAACGTGAATCCCTTGAGAGACAGCTTGGTTGACGTACAGTCACCTCAACAAGCGCTTCGGGCATATTCCAGCGCGAAGGAGTACCCGTGCGGCATACTGTGCGACGCTCATCGCGGAAAGTCGAACAGACGGGGCCGTGACGCCCGTCCGCCCTGCGAGCAGCGGTGCGCACCCCCGTCCACGGCGTCGCCCCAAGGGCTCGGCCGGCACGGTCCGCGCTCACGGCAACTCGCATCTCACAGAAGGTACCGGAGCGACCGCCCGACTCCGGGCCGTGACGGGTCACCGATCGGACACAACCGAATCTCACGTTCCGTGACCATGTCTTGCCACGATCAGTGACACATGCCGCACGGCCCGCCCCGCGCTTGCACATCAGCGCAGGCAGGCGGCCTGCGGCGGCTGGTGGTCAGGCGTCGTCAGCAGGTCCTCGGCGAGCCTTTCCTCACCCTGCGTGCCACCTCCCGTACGTCTCGTGCGCACCCAGGAACGCTTCAGCAGCAGATGAACCTCCGCCTCCCAGGTGAATCCCATCCCGCCGAACACCTGGAGGCAGTCGCGCGCTCCGCGCACGGCGGCCTCGTCGGCGAGCAGCCGGGCCGCCGCGACATCGGCCGGTCCGGCGGTGACGGCGGCCGCGTACACCGCCGCCCGGGCCACCTCCACGCGGACCAGCAGGTCCGCACAGAGGTGTTTGACGGCCTGGAAGGCGCCCACGGGCCGCCCGAACTGCTCGCGCGTGCGCGCGTGTCGCACGGCGAGCTCGCACGCGCGCGTGGCCGTGCCGAGTTGCTCGGCGGCGGTGAAGAGGGCCGCGACGGGATCGGGGGACGGTGCCCGGCCTCCCCGCGTGCGGTGCAGCGGGGTCAGCGGGTCCACCGACCGCAGGGGCCGCGCGCCCTCCGCGTCGCCCAGGACGACGTCCGCCTCGGCCAGCCACTCCACCAGGCCGCCGTCGACCGCGGTCACCACGCTCTCGCCGGTCGCCGCGCCGGGCACCTCACCCGCCGCGAGGAAGGTGGCCGTCAGCGGGCCGGGCAGCAGGGCGCGGCCGGCCTCCTCGAAGGCCAGGACCGCCTCGGGCAGGCCCAGTCCGACGCCGCCGTCCGCCTCGGGCAGCCGGAGCGCGAAGAAGCCGGCCTCCCCGAGCTCCCGCCACAGCCGGCGGTCGAGCCCGGGCCGGGACACCGCCGCGCGCAGCTCCTCGGGGCCGAACCGCCGCGCCAACAGCTCCCGTACGCCGCCTCGCAGGTCCCGCTGGTCCTTCGTCAGCCGGAAACGCACGTCAGCCTCCCTTCGGCAGACCGAGGATCCGCTCGCCCACGATGTTGCGCTGGATCTGCGAGGTACCGGCCGCGATGGTGTACGAGAGGGAGGAGAGCCGGTCCAGGACCCAGGGCCGCTCCAGGTCGAGGGCGTCGTCGCCGAGGACGTCGGCCGCCGCGTCGTAGAGCTCCTGGCGGGCGTGCGAGTAGCTCAGTTTGAAGACCGAGCCGCCCGTGCCGGGCACGCCGCCGCCCGTGGCCTCCGCCTCGCTCACGTTCCACTGGGTGAGCCGCCACAGGGCCCGCAGCTCGGCGTTGAGCCTGCCGAGCCGCCTCCTGACCGCGGGATCGTCCCAGCGGCCGTTGCGGCGCGCCTCGCGGGCGAGTTCGCCGAGGGTGCGCCGGCAGGCCACCACCTCCCCCGCGAACGCCGTGCCTCGTTCGAAGGACAGCGTCACCATCGTCACCCGCCAGCCGTCGTTCTCCTCCCCCACCCGGTTGGCGACGGGCACGCGCACGTCGTCGAGGAACACCTCCGCGAACTCGGCGGACCCGGCGAGCGTCCGCAGCGGCCGTACGGTGACGCCGGGGGCGTCCATCGGCAGGGCGAGCCAGGTGATGCCCCGGTGCCGGGGGGCCGACGGGTCGGTGCGCACCAGCAGTTCGCACCAGTCGGCGACCTCGGCGTGCGAGGTCCAGATCTTGGATCCGTTCACCACGTAGGCATCGCCGTCGCGTCGCGCGCGGGTGCGCAGCGCCGCGAGGTCGGAGCCGGCGTCGGGCTCGCTGAAGCCCTGGCACCAGACCTCCTCGCCGCGCAGGATCGGCGGCAGCCAGCGCTCCCGCTGGGCCGCGGTGCCCTCGGCGGCGATGGTCGGCCCGGCGTGCAGCAGTCCGACGAAGCCCGCGCCGACGTAGGGCGCGCCCGCCTCCTCCGTCTCCTCCAGGAAGATCAGCCGTACGGTGGGCGAGGCGTCCCAGTGCACGTGCGCGTACCCGGCGTCGTACAGCATGCGCTGCCAGCCGAGGTCGTAGGCCCTGCGGGCCGGCCAGTCGTCCGGGGAGGGCTTCGGGGGCAGCTTGGGGAGCGCCTTGGCCAGCCATTCCCGCAGCCGGGCCCGGAACTCGGCTTCCTGCGGGGTGTCCGCGAGGTCCATCGGCGTCACCCGGAGCGGTCGGGGCGGCGGTCGCGGACGAGGTCCAGGCCGAGCATGCGGATGGCGTTGCCCCGCATCAGCTTGTAGACGGTCTCGTCGTCCAGGCCCTTCACATGGTCGAGGGCGACCTCCTTGGTGTGCGGGAAGGTGGAGTCGACGTGCGGGTAGTCCGTCTCGAAGGTGGCGTTGTCGCGGCCGACGACGTCCAGGGACGTCACTCCGTGCTTGTCGCGGAAGAAGCAGCAGAAGATCTGCCGGTAGTAGTACGTCGACGGCGGCTCGGGGACGATGTCGCGGACCCCGCCCCAGGCGCGGTGCTCCGCCCAGACGTCGTCGGCGCGCTCCAGGGCGTAGGGGATCCAGCCCATCTGACCTTCGGAGTAGGCGAGTTTCAGGGCCGGGAACTTCACCAGGACGCCGCTGAAGAGGAAGTCCATCATCGAGGCCATGGCGTTGTTGAAGCTCAGCGAGGCCTGGACGGCGGGCGGCGCGTCCGGTGAGGCGGCGGGCATCTGGCTGCTGGACCCGATGTGCATGTTGACGACCGTGCCGGTCTCCTGGCACACCGCGAAGAACGGGTCCCAGTAGCCGGAGTGGATGGAGGGCAGGCCCAGGTAGGTGGGGATCTCAGAGAAGGTCACCGCGCGCACGCCGCGCGCGGCGTTGCGCCTGATCTCGGCGACGGCCAGCTCGATGTCCCACAGCGGGATCAGGCACAACGGGATGAGCCGGCCGCCGCTGTCGCCGCACCACTCCTCCACCATCCAGTCGTTGTAGGCGCGCACGCAGGCCAGCGCGACCTCCTTGTCGTGCGCCTCGGCGAAGGTCTGGCCGCAGAAGCGCGGGAAGGTCGGGAAGCAGAGGCTGCCCTCGACGTGGTTGAGGTCCATGTCTGCGAGCCGCGCCTTCGGGTCCCAGCAGCCGCGTCGCATCTCCGCACGCGTGATGCCCTCCAGCGTCATCTCGTCGCGGTCGAAGCCGACGGCGGCGATGTTGCGCTTGTACGGGAACTGGAGGTCCTCGTAGATCCACCAGTCGGTGGGCGGACCGTCGGGGTCCATGGTGATCCGGTACTTGCCGCCCACGTACGCCAGCTCCCCGATCCCGGCGGTGAGGGGCTTGGGGCCGCGGTCGTGGTACTTGCGCGGCAGCCAGGTCTCGAAGAGGTGCGCGGGCTCGATCACGTGGTCGTCGACGCTGATGATGCGGGGCAGTTCGGTCATGGTCCCCTCCGCCTGGCGGACGCGTGCTGAAAGGCCGCAGGTGCCACGGCCGGTTCCGCGGGCCGTGGTCCGGCGGGCGTGGTCCGGCGGACCCGACAATCTGATGGCCCGTCAGATTTGTTCTGCCCAGCAGGCTAGTCCGCGACCCCTGGACCGACAAGGCGGCGAGCCCTACGCTCTGCCCACGATCTGACTGACCGTCAGTTATTGAGGGGGCCGCCGTGACCGACACCGCCCACGCCCTGAGCGCGTCCCGCACCCTGTGGGACCTGCTCGACCGCCGCGCCGCCCTCACCCCCGACCGTCCGGTCCTCCTCCAGGGCGACCGCGCCCTGACCTTCGGCGGGCTGCGCGAGCGCGCCGAACGCGCCGCGGCCGGCCTGTACGACATGGGCGTACGCCCCGGCACGGTCGTCGCCTGGCAGCTCCCCACCCGCCTCGAGACGGCCGTGCTGACCTTCGCGCTGGCCCGGCTGGGCGCCGTGCAGAGCCCGGTCATCCCGTTCTACCGGGACCGCGAGGTCGGCTTCGCGCTGCGCGAGTCCAAGGCGGAGTACTTCGCCGTGCCCGGTGTGTGGCGGGGCTTCGACCACGGCGAGATGGCGCGCCGCCTGGGCGCGAAGGGCGTCTTCGAGGCCTACGACGACCTGCCCGAGGGCGATCCGGCCGTGCTGCCCGCCCCGCCCCGCGACGGCACATCCGTACGCTGGATCTACTGGACCTCGGGGACGACCTCCGACCCCAAGGGCGTGCTGCACACCGACCGTTCGCTGATCGCGGGCGGCTCCTGCCTCGCCCACGCGCTGCGCCTCACCGCCGGCGACGTCGGCTCGATGGCCTTCCCGTACGCGCACATCGCCGGCCCCGACTACACGGTCATGCTGCTGCTGTACGGCTTCCCGGCGGTGATGTTCGAGCAGTTCGCGATGCCGGACGCGCTGGCGGAGTACCGGCGGCACGGGGTGACGGTGGCGGGCGGCTCCACGGCGTTCTACTCGATGTTCCTGGCCGAGCAGCGCAAGCGGCCCGGCGACCCGGTGATCCCCTCGCTGCGGCTGCTCGCGGGCGGGGGCGCGCCCAAGCCGCCGGAGCTGTACCACGCCGTCGTCCGCGAGATGGGCGTCCAGCTCACCCACGGGTACGGGATGACCGAGGTGCCGATGATCACCATGGGCTCGCCCGACGACACCCCGGAGAACCTGGCGACGACGGAGGGACGGCCGCCGAGCGGCATGGAGATACGGATCGCGCCCGACGGGGAGGTGCGGCTGCGCGGGGAGGCGGTCTGCCGGGGCTACCTCGACCCCGCCCAGACGGCCGAGGCCTTCGACGAGGAGGGCTTCCTGCGCACCGGCGACCTGGGGCGGGTGACCGGCAGCGGCCATCTCGTGCTCACCGGCCGGCTGAAGGACGTGATCATCCGCAAGGGGGAGAACGTGTCGGCCAAGGAGATCGAGGACCTGCTGCACACCCACCCGGCCGTGGGCGACGTGGCGGTGATCGGGCTGCCGGACCCCGAACGCGGGGAGCGGGTGTGCGCGGTGGTCGAACCGGCGGCGGACCGGGCGACGGACGCGGGGGCGCTGACCCTGGAGTCAGTGACGGCGCACCTGCGCGCGGAAGGGCTGTCGCCGCACAAGCTGCCCGAGCAACTGGAGGTCGTGGACGCCCTGCCGCGCAACGAGACGCTGCGCAAGGTGCTGAAGTACAAGCTGCGGGAGCGGTTCTCGGCCGCGCCGCCCACGCCGTGAAGAAGGGGCCCTGCGTCCGGGGCTACTCGGGCACCGTGAAGTAGCGGGCGAAGGCCGGGACGACGTCCGTCTCCAGGACACGGCCGTCGGCGTCCGCGTCCAGGGCGGCGGCGACGGCGCGCGCGGCCTGTCCGGGCACGCCCAGGCAGGTCAGCACCCGCACGGTGTCCTCCACGGTGACCGCTCCGTCGGCGCCGGCCACGGCCAGGGCCGCGTGCAGGAACGGGCGGGCGATCTCGCCGAACCGGTCGGGGTTGTCGCGCAGTCGCTTGACCGCGCCGCCGACGAACTCCTCGCGCGTGATGCGCTGGTCGCCGTCGCGGTCCGCCATCCCCGCCATGCCCTGCCAGAACGCCTCGGCGCCGGCGTACAGGGCCTGCCCCTTGTCCGAGCGGGCCGGGGTGTCGAACTCGGTGAGCAGCGCCTGGGCCGCCGCCGCGAAGTCCTCGCGGCTGATGTAGCCGTTGCCGTCCTGGTCGAAGGTGGCGAACCGGCCGGCGATCCTGCGCTCGTACTCGCTGCTGACCATCTCTTCTCGGGCCGCCTTACGTCGTCGCGTGCGGGTGCTTGTCGGCAGGGAGCGTACGACGCCGGCGACGCCCCGGGGGCGGAAAGGCGGCGGTTGTGCCTGAACCGGGGTGAATTCGGGACAAACGTATGGCGTCGACGTGAGGTGACTCACCGTCGGGCGCGAGGACCCTGAGGCGCGCGTCAGGCGGACAGGGGCTCGGTTCCGTCGTCCACGGCCGCCGGGACGTCGCCGTACACGTCGAAGAGGCGGCGCACCCCCAGCGCGCCGAGCACCCGGTTGACGTGGGAGTGCTCCTCGGCTCCGCGCGCCGGAAGGATCAGGCGCAGCCTGCCCCGGCAGGAACGGATGAGGCGGCGGGAGGCGATCAGGACACCGACGCCGCTCGAGTCGCAGAAATGCACCTCGGAGAGGTCGAGGACGAGACTGTGCCGGCCCTCGGCCACTTCGTCGTGCACCCGCTGACGCAGCACCGGTGACGTCACCAGGTCCAGCTCACCGGAAACATGGAGCACGGCCCATCCGCCGCGCTCGACGCCGATCACTTTGAAAGCCACCACCACGCCCTTCAGTCGCCGAAACGGAAGCTGTCCCTTCGCTTCCTCGCAGCGCGGCTGCCCAGCGGCCGTTCCCCGAAACTCCGCACAGAAAACTGCCCAGGAAGAAAAGAGGCCTGATTCAGTCGCTTTCGGTCTCACTTGAACGTACTGCAACAAGATCGTTCGAACTCGATCACGGGCGGAACGGACCGGCCCGGCGGCTGACGCCCCTTTACCACCCCCGGCGCGACGGGGGGCGCACATTGCGACAAAGGGGCGTGCGCCGACCGGTGTGCCGACTACATTCGAGCCGACGGGGGACGCACGCTGGACAAGGACACAGGTCGGCGAGGACGCCGAACGGAGCAGGGGCGAGGGGGTCGCAGGGTGGAAAAGGACACACTGCCCCGCTGGGACCGCACGATGCAGCAGCGACTCGCCCACGGGGAGGCCGCCGCCCTCGGTGAGCTTTATGACCGGTTCGCTTCGCTCGTGCACGGACTCGCCCACCGCGTGCTCGGAGACGAACGGGCCGCCGACGGCATCACCCGCGAGGTCTTCGCCCACGTCTGGGAACACCCCGACGCCTACGACCCCCAGCAGGGCCCCCTGCGCACCTGGGTGGCCTCCCTGACCCACCGCCTCGCCGTGCGGCGGCTGCGCGCCACCGAGACCGAGGCCCTCGGCGACGGCGGCCCCCGCACCGCCGAGCAGCGGGAGGACCTGGAGAACAAGGTCCGGCACGCCTCCGTCGCCGCCCGCGCCGACTACATCGTCCAGTCCATGCCGGCCCCGCTGCGCGCCGCCCTGGAACTGGCCTACTTCCAGCGCCGCGACTACCAACAGACCGCCGCCGACCTCGGCGTCACCGATGACGAGGCCCGCCGCCGCCTCCGCCTCGGCCTGCAACTGCTGTCCACCGCGCACGACGTGACCGCCCCGGACGCAACCGCCCCCGGGGCGCCGCCCGGATACGGGGGCGCGGCATGACCGCCCCGCACGGCGACCGGCACGACGGCACGGACCACGACCCGTACGACGACCCGCGCCACGACCCGGACGGCCCGGCGTCGCCGCCTCCGCCGCTGGAGCACCCGGTGCTGAAGTCGATGCTGGGCGCCTGGGCGCTGGCGGCCTGCTCGGCGGAGGAGACCGCGGCCGTCGAGGAGCACCTCGGCGAGTGCGGGCCCTGCGCCGACGAGGCGCTGCGGCTGCGCGAGGCGGTCGGCCTGCTCCAGCGCCCCGAGAGCCTCGACCTCGACCCCGCCCTGCGCACCCGCGTCCTCGACGCCTGCCTGGACCGGCGCCCGCCCCGCGTCCCGGTGCCCGTCTGGGCGTCGTCGTACGACGCGGAGACCGCGCGCCTGGACGCGCTGCTGCAGGACTTCGGGGACGCCGAGTGGCACGCGCCCGTGCGGCTGCGCTGGTTCCGCGGCGAGGGAGCGACCAGCCGCCGCACGACCGTCGCCGGGGTCATCGCCCATCTGATCGCCGTGGACGGACTGGTCGCCGCCGCGCTCGGCCTGGAGGACCCGCTGCGCTCGGGCGGCGGCCCGGGCCACGACCGCGGGACGGCGGCGGCCGCGAGGGACGACGCGGGCGCCGGCCGCGCGCCGACGGCCGTCCGCACCCCGGCCGCGCGGACCGAGGCCTTCTGGGAGGCCTCGCACTTCCCGCCGACGCGTTCGGTGCGCGGGCCGTGGCGGGAGCAGACCCACGCCGTCGTGCGCACCGTCTCTTTCTCCGGACCGACCCCCGGCGCGCTGCCCGTGTCGTACGGCCACTTCGAACTGCCCATCCGTGACGCACTGCTGGACCGGGCCTTCGAGTGCTGGGTGCACGCCGAGGACATCGCCGACGCCGTCGACTACCCGTACGCCCCGCCCGCACCGCGCCATCTGCACGGCATGATCGATCTCGCGGCGCGGATGCTGCCCAAGGCCCTCGCCGCGCGCCGCCGGGCGGGACTTGCGGCTCCCGGCGCCCGACGGCACCTGGTGAGCGCCGGCAGTCCCGGCCGCAGTCTCCGCCTGGAGATCGAGGGCGAGGGCGGCGGGCAGTGGCTGATCCCGCTGGACTCCCCCGGAGCGGTGGGCTCCGCCGACCACGAGGTGGCCCACGTGGCGCTGGACGACGTGGAGTTCTGCCGGCTGGCGGCGGGTCATGTGCCGCCGGAGGAGGCGGCGGCGGGGCAGTTGGGGGACCGCTCGGCGATCAGGGACGTGCTGTTCGCCGCGGCGAGCCTGAGCCGGATGTAGGACGGGCCGCCCACCGGCCGTCACCGCCGAAGTGAAGGCCGGGCGTTGGGCGGGGCGTCAGGCGAACACCACCGTGCGACGGCCGTTGAGGAGGATGCGCCGCTCCGCGTGCCACTTCACGGCCCGCGCCAGCGCCTGGCACTCCACGTCCCGCCCCACCGCGACCAGCTGGTCCGGGGTCACGTCGTGGCCCACCCGCTCGACCTCCTGCTCGATGATCGGCCCCTCGTCGAGATCGGCCGTCACATAGTGCGCCGTCGCGCCGATGAGCTTCACGCCCCGCGCGTGCGCCTGGTGGTACGGCTTCGCACCCTTGAAGCTCGGCAGGAAGGAGTGGTGGATGTTGATGATCCGCCCGCTCAGCTGCTTGCACAGGTCGTCCGACAGCACCTGCATGTACCGGGCGAGGACGACCAGCTCGACGTTCTCCCCGCGGACGATCTCCAGAAGCTGGGCCTCCGCCTCGGACTTGTTCTCCCGCGTCACCGCGATGTGATGGAAGGGAATGTCGTACGAGGCCACCAGTTCGGCGAAGTCGGTGTGGTTGGACACCACCGCCGCGATCTCCACCGGCAGCGCGCCGATGCGCGCGCGGAACAGCAGGTCGTTCAGACAGTGCCCGAACTTGCTGACCATCAGGACGACGCGCATCTTCTCGTCGGCCCGGTTGATCTTCCAGTCCATGTGGAAGGAGTCGCCGATCGCCGCGAAGCTCGCCCGGAGCTTGTCCACCGTCACCGGCGCCTCCGCCGAGAAGTGGACGCGCATGAAGAACAGTCCCGTGTCATGGTCGCCGAACTGCTGGCTGTCCTCGATGTTGCAGCCGGTCATGAAGAGGTAGCTCGACACGGCGTGCACGATGCCCTGCTTGTCGGGGCAGGACAGGGTGAGGACGTACTGGTCGGCGAGGCTCGCCGAGGCTCGGGTGGACTGCTCACTCATGCAGCACAGGGTCTCACGACGGCCCGCGCGGCCCGGCATCCGTCCGCAGGGCGAGCAGGAAGCACGGGACGGACCGGGTGTTCCGGACGAACCTCGGGTGGACCCGGCAGAACAGACGAACCGGGCAGCGCTATGCCGACCTGGTCAGGATGCGCAGCACCTCGAGCGTGCGCGGGGGCGCGTCCGCGTCCTCGCCGTCGGCCGCCGCCATCCGGACGTGCGCGTCGCGCGCCGCCCGCACCGCCTCCGGCCAGCCGGGGTGGTCGACGTACGCGGAGACCGGCGCGTCCGGCCCGACCTGGTGCATGATCCGCAGCACGCGCAGCACCGCGGTGTCGACGAGCGCCGCCTCCTGGGAGTCACGGAAGATCGTGCCGACGTACTTCTCGGCGGACCAGTTGTCCAGCCAGGTGTCCTCGACCAGGCGGTACACGGCGTCGGTGACGTCACCGTAGCCGTCCACCCCGGCCAGCCAGACGTCCCGCTGGAACACCGGGTCGGAGAGCATGTGCAGCGCGGAGCGCACATTGCTGCGCCAGCGCCACCACGGCATGTCGTTCAGTGGCATGCCGCCCATGGTGGAGGAGCGACGGCCGCGACGGGAAGAGTTCTCCGAACCTTGTTGCACGGTCGTCGATCGTACGTTCTCCGTCCCGCGCGCCTCGCAGGCCCCTGTAATTCACCTCCGCGTCACCAAACGTCGACCAAGGGTCACTCCAGGGTTGGCCGTGTGACGGAATCGTGTGGAGCCATGACCGGCAGGCGACGCACGCGAAGCACCTTCCTCCCCAGGCTCCTCCGCTGCACCGGCTCCACCAGGGCCGCCGTCCTCGCGGCGGGCGCACTGGCGTGCTGTGCGTCGCTCCTCGCCGGCTGCGGGGTCGTCCCCGGTACCACGGGGGGTTCCGGGGACGGCCCGGTCGTCGTCATGACCTGGGCGCCCGAGGGCACCGGCGCGACCAACAAGCCCGGCATGCCCGCCTTCGCCCTCGCCTACGCCCGCTGGGTCAACGCGAACGGCGGCATCGGCGGCCGCAAGCTCACCGTCCTGACCTGCAACGACCACAACACCGCCGTGGACGCGGCGAAGTGCGCCCGGCGGGCCGTCAAGGAGGGGGCGGTGGCCGTCGTCGGCTCCTACAGCCAGCACTCCGACTCCTTCTTCCCGCACCTGGAAGGCGCCGGCATCCCCTACATCGGCGGCTACGGCGTCACCAACGCCGAGTTCACCAGCCCGCTGTCCTACCCGGTCAACGGCGGCCAGCCCGCGCTGCTCGCCGGGCTCGGCAAGGAACTCGCCGGGAACTGCGGTCCGGTCGCGCTGGTCCGCCCCGACACCATCGCGGGCGACGCCCTGCCGCCCATGCTCGACGCCGGCCTGACCACGGGCGGGCACGACTCGGCCGAGGACCAGCGGGCCCCCGAGGACTCCGCCGAGTACTCCGCGCAGGCCGAGAAGGCGCTGAAGGAGGCGACCGGCGACCAGAAGGAGAAGGGCTGCGTGATCCCCGCCCTCGGCGACCGCACCGCCACCTTCATGGACTCCTTCCGCCGCACCCGCGACGACTACGCCGACGTGCGCACCGCCACCGTGCTCGGCAGCGTCGACCAGACGGTCGTCGACTCCACCGGCGGCGCGTCCAGCGCGTTCGAGGGGGCCTACGTCACCGGCTGGTACCCGGTGGCGAGCGATCCGCGCTGGGACGGGATGAAGAAGGTGATCAGCGAGAGCGCCTTCTCCGACACCCGGATCGACGCGGCGGACACCGGCGTGCAGACCACCTGGATCGCGTACGCGGTGCTGCGCACGGCCGTGGAGTCGCTCGGCGACGGCGAGGTGAGCGCCACCACCGTACGGGGCGCCCTGGACGACGGGCTGAGGATCGACACCGGCGAGCTCACGCCGACGCTGCGCTGGCAGTTCAGCGACAAGCTCGCCTCGATCGGCCTTCCGCGCCTGGTCAACGCCCATGTGACCCTGCAGAAGGTGCGGCGGGGCCGGCTGGTCGCGGCGAAGCCCGGCTTCGTGGACGTGACGCGGACGATGGAGAAGGCCGAGGTGGACTGAGGGGCCGCCGAGGTGGGCTGAAGGGCGCTCGCCCCTTGAGCCCGTGGGCGCCGGCAGGCAAGAGCTCCCGCCGGCGTCGCGACCGTCGAGCCGTCAGAGCTGGACGGGCTGGCGCTCCGTCAGGCCGTACTTCCGCGCGATCTCGTTCCACACCTTCGCGGCCCGCGTCTTCTGGGTGCTGGCGGTGCCGCTCGCCTGGTTGCCGGCCTGCGTCTGGGGCGTGCTGCGGGCCTGCCCCTTCTTGCAGTTGCGCTTCTTGTCGCCGGCGACCTGGTCGGCCCAGGCCGCGTAGTGGTCGTCGGCCGACGCCGACGCCTGCCACGCCTTGGTCAGGGCGTCGGTCAGCTCGGCGTGGTTCGGCAGCTGGTCCAGACTCAGGGCGGACAGCTTGGTCACCAGCTGGTTGCGCTGCTGCGCCGCGCCCCGCAGATCGGTGGCCGCCTGCGCCAGATCGGTGCACGCCTTTACGTCGGCCACCGCGCTGATCACCGTGGCCCGGCTGCTGCCGCTGTCCGAGAGCAGCTTGTCCAGCGCGATCGCCTGCTGTTCGGCCCCGTCGGCGGACGCCGAGGCGGAGCCCTCGGTGGCGGGCGCGGACGCGGCGACGGTCTTGTTGTCGTCGCCCTTGTCGCCGCCGTCGCCGCCGGCCCCGAGCAGCGCGCCCGCGCCGACCCCGACGACGGCGATGCCCACGCCGATCGCCGCGATCATCGGCAGCCGCGAGCCGGTACGGCTGTCACGGCCGCGCCCGTGGTCGTCGTCCCGCCGGCCTCGCCGGCCGCCGGAGCCGTCGCCGGGCGGGGTGTAGGACGGCTGGGGGGCGGCGGGGTGGCCGTGCCCGGCGCCCTCGCGCTCGGAGATGCGGGGCATCTGCTGCGTGGAGCCGTCGGCCGGGCCGTCGCCGGCCGGGCCTTCGCGGAAGAGGTTCTCGAACCCGGCGGGCGGCTGTCGGTCCGCGCCGCCCGCGCCCGGACCGTACGGCCCCTGGTCGGTGACGGGCGGAATGTACTGAGTGGCCTCGGCGTCCGGGGAGGCCGCCGCGCGGCCCAGGTAGTGGGTGGACTCCGCCGGCGTCTCGGGCGGCAGCGCGCCGGGACGGACCGGCGGGATGTACTGCGTCGCGCCGTCGTCGCCGGGGCCGGACGGGACGGGCGGTATGTACTGCGTCGCGCCTTCATCGGCGGAGCCCGACGGGACGGGCGGTATGTACTGCGTCGCGCCTTCATCGGCGGAGCCCGACGGGACGGGCGGTATGTACTGCGTCGCGCCGTCGTCGGCCGCAGGGGGCTGCGGGTAGGAGGTGTGGTGATCACCGCCCGGGACCGGGGGCATGTACTGCGTCGCGCCCTCGTCGGCGGAGGCGGGCGGCGGGAAGGAGGCGGGGTGGCCGCCGCCGTGGCCGGACGGGACCGGCGGTATGTACTGCGTCGCCCCCTCGTCGCCGGAGGCGGGCGGAAGTGGGGCTCCGGGCATGCCGTGGCCGTAGGACGGGGCCGGGGCGCCTTCCGGGGGCAGGGGGCCCGCGCCGGCCGGGCGGGGAGCGCCGGCACCGTCGGGGGACTGCTGCGTCCACGCGTCGGGGCTCGCGCCCTGCGGCGCACCCCACTGCTGCTGGTCCGCCGGGAGCGGCCAGCCCTGCCCGGGCTGCTGCTGCTCCGGGCCCCAGGGCTGGCCCCAGGTCTGACCGCCGCCCGGGGCGGACGCCGAGGGCTGCTGCTCGTGCGGGCGGGGTCTGGAATAGGAAGCGTTCGTCATGCCCGGCAGCAGGGGCTCCCCGCCGTCGGAGGGCAGCACGATGCCTTCGTGCGCGGGCCGCGCCGAGGGCTCCTCGCCCTGTCCACTCTGCGTCACCGGGACTCCTACGAATGGGGGACCTTCGTCAATCGTCGGCTCACGCTACCGGGTTCCCCGAATACCGTGCCACGCAGCTCAGGACGTGACGTGCCTCCCAGTGACGTCGGTAACAGAACCGGAGCGCCGTGCGCTGCGTCCGCCGCACACCGCGCGACGAAGGGCCGCTTCCGCTTGTGGCGAGGACCCGTTCACGCCACGGCGCCCCGTCCGTTCAGGCGGCGGTCTGCAGGTCCAGACGTGCTCCGAACTCCCTGACCACCGCCTCCTCCCGGAACGGCTCCAGCCGCTGCTGGAGGTCCTCCAGGTACTCCGCGCCCCGGTTGGAGCGGAGCGTCTCGAGCAGTTCCACGGCCTTCAGGCCGGTCGCGCAGGCCTCCTCGACCTCGCGCTTTTGCACCTGCGCGGTGGCCAACAGCACATAGCCGATGGCCCGGCGGCGGGCCCGGCTCTCCGGATGCCCGGCCAGGGACTGCTCCGCGCAGCGCGCCGCCGCCTCGGCCTGGCCGAGGTCCCGGTGGCAGTGCGCCAACTCGTCGGCCAGGTAGGCCTGGTCGAAGTGCGCGATCCAGGGCGGGTCGTCCCCCGACCCCGGATCGGCCGCGTCCAGCGCCGACACCGCCCGCGCGGACGCCGTCTGGGCCGCCCGTACGTCGCCCATCAGCGCGTGCCCGCGGGCCTCGGCGGCGTGGAACATCGCCTCCGCGCGCGGGGTGACCCGCCCGCGTGCGCCCTCCTGCGCCGCCCTCGCCAGCTGGGCGATCTCCCGCGGGTTCCCGAGCTGCGCGGCGAGGTGGCTCATGGAGGCGGCGAGCACGTAGCCGCCGTAGCCGCGGTCGCCGGCGGCCTGCGCGAGACGCAGGGCCTGGATGTAGTAGCGCTGGGCGAGGCCGGGTTGGCCGGTGTCGACGGCCATGTAGCCGGCCAGCTCCGTCAACCTGGCCACGGCGGCGAAGAGTTCACGCCCGACGGCCTCCCGGTAGGAGCCGGCGAGGAGCCCCGAGACGACGCTGTTGAGGTAGTGCACGACGACCGGGCGCACATGCCCGCTGCCGTACTGGTGGTCGAGGTCGACGAGCGCCTGGGTCGTCGCCCGTACCGCCGCCACGTCGGACAGGCCCACCCGCGGGCCCGCCGTACGCGCCACCTGGGCGTCGGCGGACGAGATCAGCCAGTCCCGGCTGGGCTCGACGAGCGCCGAGGCGGCCACGGACGAACCGGACAGGAAGTCCCGGCGGCCCACGTCGCTGCGCCACAGTTCGCAGACCTGCTCGATGGCGCCCAGCACCGTGGGGGAGAACTGGAGGCCGACGCCGGACGCGAGGTTCTTGCCGTTGGCCATCCCGATCTCGTCGATCGTGACCGTGCGGCCGAGTTTGCGGCCCAGCGCCTCGGCGATGATCGCGGGCGCGCGGCCCCGCGGTTGCTGCCCGCGCAGCCAACGGGCCACGGACGTCTTGTCGTAGCGCAGGTCGAGGCCGTGTTCCGCACCGCACATGTTGACGCGGCGGGCGAGTCCGGCGTTCGAGCACCCCGCCTCCTGGATGAGCGCCTGCAGCCGTTCGTTCGGCTGCCGTGCGACGAGAGGCCTTGCGGCCATGGGCACTACCCCCTGCTGTCTTGGCGGCTCGCGTGCGGCGGCGGCGCCTTACCGCGTTCCGAGTTGACGTCTCTTCCACCGGATGTTTCCGGCCGTGAAGATCGATGCCCCGCTCGCACGGCGAAAATGCGAGGCATGTGAGGATTGCCGGGTGCGGGGCCCTTTCGGATGGAAGCCGACCCCCGAACGTCACTACCCGCTTCCGCGCCCGTTCCTGCCGCGCGCCCCCGCACATGCACCTGTGCGCCCCGAACGGGGGGCCGGTGCTCCTCCCCCGCGCACACGGGCGGGCGTAACCCCTGGTGACGCCCGGAGTTGTGCTCGTCGTGGAAGAGACCATCGCGGGCGCCGAAGCCACCCAGATCCCGAAGCAGCGCGGAGAATCGCTGCTGGAGACCGCAGTTCGCTACGTCGAGGAGCGTCACTGGGAGGTGGTCCCCGGCGTCTGGCTGGAAGCCGTCGACGGGGTGCAGCGCTGTTCCTGCGACGACACCGCGTGTCCGGCGCCCGGCGCGCACCCCGCGCGGCCCGACTGGGCGGCCCAGGCGACGGGCAGCGCGACCGTCGCCCGGCGCATGTGGCAGCAGCAGCCGTCGGCGTCGATCCTGCTTCCCACGGGGCGGACCTTCGACGCGATCTCCGTGCCGGAGACGGCCGGGTTCCTGGCACTGGCGCGCATGGAGCGGATGGAGTCGACGCTGGGGCCGGTGACGCTGACGCCCGACCGGCGGATGCAGTTCTTCGTCCTGCCGGGTACGTCGGCGAAGGTGCCGGGGCTGGTCCGCGCGCTGGGCTGGTCCCCGGCCTCGCTCGATCTCCTCGCGTGGGGCGAGGGTGCGTACGTGGCCGCGCCGCCCACCCGGTTCGGGTCCCGCGGGGCCGTGCAGTGGGCGTGCCGTCCGACGCCGGCGAACCGATGGCTGCCGGACGCGGAGGAGTTGATCTCGCCGCTCGCCTACGCGTGCGGGCGGGAGCGCTGAGGGCGCCTTCGGGTCCACTGAAGTCGGCTGTCACAGCCTAGAGTTCTGGCATGACCTCCGATGCAGTCGTCGCCGGTGCCGCTGTCCGTGTGCGCGGGCTCTGGAAGCGGTTCGGGCAGCAGGTCGCCGTGGCCGGGATCGATCTCGACCTGCCCGCCGGGAAGTTCATCGGGCTGGTCGGCCCCAACGGAGCCGGGAAGACCACCACGCTCTCCATGGTCACCGGGCTGCTGCGGCCCGACCAGGGAAGCGTCGAGGTCGTCGGACACGACGTGTGGCGCGATCCGGTCGAGGTGAAGGCCAGGATCGGCGTGCTGCCCGAGGGACTTCGGCTGTTCGAGCGACTGTCCGGGAGCGAACTGCTCGGCTACAGCGGCCGGTTGCGCGGCCTGCCGGGCGCCGAGGTGGACAAGCGGGCCGGTCAGTTGCTCGACGTCCTCGACCTCGCCGGGGCCCGGCACAAGCTCGTCGTGGACTACTCGACGGGCATGCGGAAGAAGATCGGGCTCGCGGCGGCGCTGCTGCACAACCCCGAAGTGCTCTTCCTGGACGAGCCGTTCGAAGGCGTGGACCCGGTGTCCGCGCAGACCATCCGGGGTGTGCTGGAGCGCTACACCGCCTCCGGCGCGACCGTGGTGTTCTCCTCCCATGTCATGGAACTCGTCGAGTCGCTGTGCGACTGGGTGGCCGTGATGGCGGCGGGACGGATCCGCGCCCACGGCCCGCTGGCGGAGGTGCGCGGCTCTGCCCCCTCGCTCCAGCAGGCGTTCCTCGAACTCGTCGGCGCACACGGCCGGGACGCCGTCGCCGACCTCGACTGGCTGGGCGGCGGCGCCCGGTGACCGGCGTGACCGGCGTCGTCGTACGGCTGAAGCTGTCGCTGGTGCGCAACGGGCTGCGGCAGTCCGGGGGCCGGCGGGCCGTGTACGTCGCCTCCGCGGTCGTCACGCTGCTGTTCGCCGTGCTCCAGTTCGTCGGGCTGGTCGCGCTGCGCGGGCACGCGCACGCGGCGTCGCTCGGGGTGTCGCTGGTGGCCGTGCTGGGGCTCGGCTGGGCGGTGGTGCCGCTGTTCTTCCCCAGCGGCGACGAGACGCTCGACCCGACCCGGCTGGTGATGCTGCCGCTGCGGCCGCGCCCCCTGGTGCGGGCGCTGCTCGCGGCATCCCTGTTGGGCGTCGGGCCGCTGTTCACGGCGTTGACGCTGCTGGGCTCGGCGATCGCCGTGGCGCACGGGGCGGTGGCGTACGGGACGGCCGTGCTCGGCGTCGTACTGGGGCTGCTGGTGTGCGTGGCGCTGGCGCGGGCCGTCGCCGCGGCGAACATCCGGCTGCTGACCAGCCGCAAGGGCCGCGATCTGGCCGTGCTGAGCGGGCTGGTGATCGCGATCGGGGCGCAGGTCGTCAACTTCGGCGCGCAGCGGCTCGGCACGGCCGGGCTCGGGCCGCTCGATCCGGTGGCGCGGGTGCTGGCCTGGGCGCCGCCCGCCTCCGCGATCGGTGCGGTGGACGCGGCGAGCCAGGGCTCGTACGGCGTCGCCGCGGCGCGGCTCGTGGTGACCGCGGGCGCGCTGGCGGCTCTGGTGGCGCTGTGGGCGCGGAGCCTGACCCGGCTGATGACCGCGCCCGACGGCTCCACCCTCCAGGCCGCCGAGCCGTCGGCCGAGGGCCGGCGGTCCGGGCGGGCCCTGGGGGCGCGGCGGCTGCTGCCGGACGGGCGCACCGGCGCGGTCATGGAACGCGGGCTGCGCTACGTCTGGCGCGACCCCAAGACGAAGGCGGCGTGGGTGTCCTCGCTGGCCATCGGGCTGATCGTGCCCGTCTTCAACGCGGTCCAGGGCACCGGCTCGATCTACTTCGCCTGCTTCGCCGCCGGGATGCTCGGCATCCAGATGTACAACCAGTTCGGGCAGGACACGTCCGCGTTCTGGATGATCGCGACGACCGTGTCCTCGACCCGGGACGCGTACGTCGAGCTGCGCGCGCGTGCCCTCGCGCTGCTGGTGATCACCTTGCCGTACGCGACGCTCGTGACCGCCCTGACGACGGCGCTGCTCGGCGACTGGGCGAGGCTGCCCGAGGCGCTCGGGCTGTCGTTCGCGCTGCTGGGCGCGATGCTGGCGACCGGGGCATGGACCTCCGCCCGCTTCCCGTACTCCATCCCCCAGGAGGGCTACAAGAACGTGGCCCCCGGGCAGGCGGGCCTGGCCTGGATCGCCGTCTTCGGCGGCATGGTCGCCGCCGCACTGCTGTGCACCCCGGTCATCGCGCTGACGATCTGGCTGAACGTCAGCGCCGGCGGTGAGGCGTGGACCTGGACCCTGCTGCCGACAGGCGCGGCCTACGGAACGGCGCTCACCCTGCTGGGCCTGCGCTTGGCAGCCCCCCACACGGCGACCCACCTACCGGAGATCCTCACAGCGGTGAGCAAGGGCTGAACCCGGGAACGGGAAGTCGCCACGGGGCCGCCGAAGGCCGCCCCCCCCCACCCCGGTACTCGGGCTCACTTCCGACAAAGGCCAAGCCCAGCCCACCGAGGGGCGCGGGAACTGCGCGACCGGCCCCCCACAACCCGCACCCGCCCACAACCGCCCCGCACCCGGGACCACTTCCGACAAGGGGCACGCCCAGCCAACCCAGGGGCGCGGGAACTGCGCGACCGGCCCCCCACAACCCGCACCGCACCCGCCCACGAGAAGGCCCCCGGCGCTACCGAGCGAGCACCCCTTCCAGGAACGGTTCGATCGCCGACCGCCAGGCCGCCGGCTGGTCATAGTGGACGAGATGCCCCGCGTCGGCGACCTCGGCGTACTCCCCGCGCGGCAGCACCCGCACCATCTCCTGCGCCTCCGCCCGCCCCAGCTCACCGTCGAGCCCGCGCACCACGAGGGCCGGGCACTGCACCTGAGTGAGCTCCTCCCAGTGCGCGTCGAGCACCCACGTCTCACGGGACTTCAGCATCTGCTCGGGCTCGAACACCGGCTCCCAGCCGTCGGCGGACTCGCGCATCACCTCGGCGTAGAACTCGCCCCGCGCCGGATTGGGGCGCTCCACCCAGGGATCGTCCTCGCCGAACCACTTGCGGACGTCGGCGAGGGTGGCGAAGGGAACGGGCCAGGACTTGAACCAGTCGGCCCACTCCCGCTGCGAGGCCGCGCCGAGCGCGGAGGCCCGCATGTCGCAGATGACCACGCCGGCGACGAGATCGGGCCGCTTGGCGGCGAGCTGCCAGGCGGTCAGCGCCCCCATGGCGTGGCCGATGAGGACCGCGGGGGCGAGACCGAGCTGTTCGAGAGCGGCCTCGGCGTCCTCGACATACGCCTCACGGGTGTAGGCGGCGGCCTGCGGGGGCTTCTCGCTCCGGCCGTGACCGCGCTGGTCGAGGGCGATGGCCCGATGCCGTTCGGCCAGCCAGCGGGCGGTGGACGCCCAGTGCGAGGCACGGCCCATCAGACCGTGCAGTAACAGGACGCCGGAGCCCGCCCCCGCCCCCTTGCCCGCGCCTGCCGCGGCCGGCGACTGGGCCGGGATCATGATGTCCGGCGCGTGGTCCGGGGGGTCTCCCTTGGGCGGGTCACCGAACTCCCAGGCGGCCAGGCGTACGCCGTCCGCTCCGGTCACGTCGATGCGTCGCGCCATACGTTCTGGCACCCCCCTAGCTCCGCTGTGCTGCCGCTACCGCTGCCTACCCTCACGCATCACCCTGCGCGCCGTCATTCACTCCGACACTCGCACATTATCGAACTCTTATTCGAGAATTGGTTCTTCCGCGGGCAACACCCCTCGTTCGAGTGACCTCGCTCAAGGATTGATCGCCCCGACCGAGGGGAGATCTTCAGCGGGGGGCGGACCGCTCGGGGAAAACGGTCCGCGGGGAATGACCCTGAGAGCTCGGGGCTCCGGGTCAGAACAGGGGAGGACAGGCCCCGGCGCCACACGGCGCCGGGGCCCTCCTGTCGACTACGGCACACCATCCCGCCCCCCTCACAGGTCATGCCTCACGCGACAGGGTGGCACGCGCGGCGGCGATGCGCTGGGATTCGACACAGGGAATCCCCGATCCGATGACATCCACCCGCGCCTCAACAGCCCCTGTGGTGCCCGGGATTGAAAAGGCCCAGCACTGGCCGAGCACCCGGCGTCGGCGGCGCCTCAGCGCTTGGCGACGAACACGTGGGAGGCGACGTCCGACGCCAGCTCGGCCGCCTCGCCGCCGCTGCCCACGAGGACACCGCCGGCCGACTCCGTCACGCTCACCACCGAGCCGGGCTGCACTCCGGCGCGGCGCAGCGTGTACATCAGCTGCGCGTCCGTCTGGATGGGCTCGCCGATCCGGCGCACGACGACGTTCTTGCCCTCCGTGCCGGGGTCGAGGTCGGCGAGGGACACCATCCCCTCGTCCAGGAACGGGTCGGCGCCGTCCTTCTCGCCCAGCTCCTCGAGCCCCGGGATGGGGTTGCCGTAGGGCGACTCGGTGGGGTGCCGGAGCAGTTCGAGCACACGGCGCTCGACGGCCTCGCTCATCACGTGCTCCCAGCGACAGGCCTCGGCGTGGACCTGCTCCCACTCCAGGCCGATCACGTCGACGAGGAGGCACTCGGCGAGGCGGTGCTTGCGCATCACGCGCGTGGCCAGCCGCCGGCCCTCGTCGGTCAGCTCCAGGTGCCGGTCGCTGGCCACGGAGACCAGGCCGTCGCGCTCCATGCGCGCCACCGTCTGGCTGACGGTCGGCCCGCTCTGGTCGAGCCGCTCGGCGATCCGGGCGCGCATGGGGACCACACCTTCCTCCTCCAGCTCGAGGATGGTGCGGAGATACATCTCCGTGGTGTCGATCAGTCCGGACATACGTGCCCCTCGATTAGCTCTGCCGAAGGCCGGCCGGCTCCGGCGCGTGCGCTGGCCCTGACTTCAATTCTGCCGGATACCACTGACAACCGTGCCGCCCCGCCCGAATGAGCAGCCCCCGAGGGCTGCGCCGTATTGACACCGCACTGGTCCAGACCGCACCGTGATCCGCGACGGCGGACGGGCGCCGACCGCCGTCCACGCGCCTGGCACCTCTCGCATGGCCACGCACCACCTCGCACCCACCCGACACGGCAAGGGGGCCCTTCGGATGAGCGACCGCACGCCCGCCGCACAGTTCTTCGACGCGGCGATCGCGCTGCTCCACCGCGTCCGTGACGAAAACTCGGCGGACATCCAGGCCGCCGGCGCCCTCCTCGCCGACACCGTCGCCTCCGGCGGCCGCCTTTTCGCCTTCGGCGCGGGCCACTCCTCCCTGGCCGCCCAGGACGTCGTCTACCGTGCCGGCGGCCTCGCCCTGATGAACCTGCTCGCCGTCCCGGGCACCGTGGGCGTCGACGTCACCCCCGCCACGCTCGGCTCGGCCCTGGAGCGCGTCGACGGCCTCGCGGCCGCCGTGCTCGACACCTCGCCGGTCCGCGCGGGCGACGCCCTGGTGATCATCTCCCTGTCCGGCCGCAACGCCCTGCCCGTGGAGATGGCCCTCAACGCGCGCGCCCTGGGCGTGAAGGTCATCGGCGTGACCTCTGTGGCGTACACCGAGGAGACGAAGTCCCGGCACGCCTCGGGGACGTTCCTGAAGGACCACTGCGACGTCGTCCTGGACTCGAAGATCGCGGTCGGGGACGCCGAGCTGACCTACGACACCGTCCCGGCGCCCTTCGCGCCCGCCTCCACGGTCGTCACGACAGCCCTGCTCCAGGCCGTCATGGCCACGGCGGCCACGGCCCTGGCCGACCGCGGCGTCGAGCCCCCGCTGCTGCGCTCCGGCAACGTGGACGGCGGCCACGAGTGGAACGGCCGGGTGATGGAGCAGTACCGCGACCGGATCTTCTACCGTCACTGAGCCCGCGCCCCTCGGCAGTCGCCCCGGCAAGACCGGCCGACCGCTCGGGGCCGTGCACAGCCCGACGCGTCAGGCGATCCCGCCCTCGACGCCCCCCGCCGCTCCCTGGGCGCCCGCTTCCGTCGCCGCCGCGAGGTCCAGCGACCCCGCTATGCGCACGGCCACGTCCTCCGCGTACGTCGCGTCGGAGCGTTCGAAGGGGCTGCGGCCCGCGCCCCGGAGGAACGTCACGACGCCCAGGGTGCGCCCTCGGCTGCGCAGCACCGCGCACAGTGCGTGGACGGTGTCCTCGGGCCACTGCCGCGCGCGTGCCCACTCGCGTGCCTCATCCGCCGCCACCGTCCCCGCCGACGCCCGCACCGAGCCGGCCCGCGCCACGCACTGGAGGGCAGGGTGGCCGTCGGCGTAGCGCACGGGCAGCCCCGCGTGGCCGGTGAGCGCGCTCGGGCCGGGCCCGCCCGAGGGAGTGGCCGCGACCTGCACCAGCCGCCGGGCCCCGCTCCCGCCGCCGCTCGCCTCGCCGTCGGCCGCGGGCGGCCCCTCGACGCGGTCGATCACGGCGTGGTCGGCGAACCCGGCGAGCGCGAAGTCGAGGTGCACGGTGGCCGCCTCCGCCGGGTCCTCGCACTCGGCGGCCGCGCGGGACGCCCGGTGCAGCTGGTTGGCGCGGAACCGCAGCAGCGCGGCCTCCTGCTCGCCCAGCTTGGTCTCGGTGACGTCCTGGAACAGCCAGGCCACCCCGAGCGGCACCGGTTCCTCGGTGAGCGGTGACGCCAGCCTCAGGAAGCCGCTCCGCCAGCAGCGCCGCTTCTCGCCGTCCGGTGAGCGCACCCCCACCCACATCTCGGCGGGGGCGGGCGGGGCGCCCTCGGCGAGGACGTGCGTCAGCGCGTTCTCCAGCTCCTCCACGCCCCGCGTGAGCAGTTCGCCCAGCGGGCGGCCCAGGACGGTCGTACGGCCCGTGCCGAGCGCGCGGGCGGCGTGCGCGTTGACGACGGCGGGACGCAGGTCGGCGTCGACGAGGACGACGCCCCAGGACGCGTCCTCGAGCAGCGCCTCGCTGAGCGCGATGGAACGCTCCAGGTCGATCTGCGCGTGCACCTCGCTGAACGCGCAGTAGAGTCCGGCGGGCTTGCCGTCGGTGCCGTGGACGGCGGCGGACTGGGTGCGGACGAGGACCCGGCCGCCGTCCTTGGTCAGCAGCGCGAACTCGTGCACCTGGCGGCCCGGCGCGTGCATCGCGGACGTCAGACGGCTCTCGACCTCCGGGGCGTCCGCCTCCCGGACCGCCCAGCCGGCGAAGCCGCGACGGCCCACGGCCTCCTGCGCGCTCCAGCCGAGGATGCGTTCGGCCTCGCGGTTCCAGTGGGTGACGACCCCGTCGGCGTCGAAGGCGCACAGGGCCGCGTCCATCCCGTCGAGGAGGGCGGCGAGCAGGTCGGAGCCGTCCGGGCCGGGCCGCTCGGGCTCGTCCGGTCCCAACTCGTCGGTGGTCCCACTACGCCGGGAAGCACTCACCTGAACCCCCTGCAGGTTCGCTCACGTGCCCTCATTCAACTTGAACGTGACGCAGCGCACATATGGTTCCCGCAAGTTCGCGGAGGACAAGTTCCTCGGGGAGGAATCGCCGCCGCCGGGAGGAGGGCCGCCACGTCCGCGTCCCGCGCTACCCGGCCAGCCTCAGGTCGACCCACACGTCGCTCTCGCCGTCGAGCGTGTACCGCTCGGTCTCGGCGAACCCGCGCGCCAGCGCGAACCGCAGGCCGTCCTCGTTGGCGGCCAGCACACACGTCTCGACCGCCTCGGTGCCGAGCTCGCGCGCGTGGGCGAGCGCGCGGTCGTAGAGGGCGGCGCCGTAGCCGCGCCGGCGGTACGGGGGCAGCACGCGCGCGATGACGGTGGCCACGGCCTCCTCGACGCCGGCCGCGGGCGGGCGGACGGTCGTGCAGCCGACGAGGACGTCGCCGGCGTAGGCGTTCTCCAGCCGGTAGCGCTCGGCACGCGCGCGTACCTCGTCCAGGGTCAGGGCGGCGGGCGGCACGATCAGATTGTGGACGTGCCGCCACTGCTCGAGCATGGCCTCGCCCTCGACAGGCTCCACGCGCAGGACATCGCTTCGAAGATCGGTCACCCCGGCAGGGAACCGCGCCGCGCCCCGCACGTCAACGCGTTCGGCCACGCCGGGCGGGCGACGGAGGGCGTCGCCGTCGACTTCTCGAAAAAAGACTTGAAGCGGCACCGGGCGCTTTTTAGTGTGGTCGCACCGAGGAAAGGAGGTGGTTCGGAGCATGTATGCACACCGGACGTCGGAGGTGGCTGCGGGCTAGCGGCCCGTCGCCCCGCTTCAGTGCGGTGCCGGACCAGCGCGTGTGAGACGCGCGCAGCCGGCCAGTTCCACGCAGTCACCCGACCCGCGAGTCGCCGGTACGTCCGGCCGGCCCTCCCAAGGGAGGACCAGACTCGCGGGTCGTCTGCGTTCCAGGGGGCGTCGGCCCGCTAGTGGGCGATGTCTCCGTAGCCCTCGATCTCCTGGGGGCCGCGGGCGCCAGGGCCTGTGTAGCGGGCCGAGGGGCGGACCAGGCGGCCCGTGCGCTTCTGTTCGAGGATGTGCGCCGACCAGCCGGCCGTGCGGGCGCAGGTGAACATCGAGGTGAACATGTGCGCCGGGACCTCGGCGAAGTCCAGGATGATCGCGGCCCAGAACTCGACGTTCGTCGCGAGCACCCGGTCGGGCCTGCGGGCGTGGAGCTCCGCCAGGGCGGCCTTCTCCAGGGCCTCGGCGATCTCGAAGCGCGGGGCGCCCAGTTCGCGGGCGGTGCGGCGCAGCACGCGCGCGCGGGGGTCCTCGGCGCGGTAGACGCGGTGGCCGAAGCCCATGAGGCGTTCGCCCTTGTCGAGGGCCTGCTTGACGTAGGCCTCGGCGTCGCCCGTGCGTTCGATCTCCTCGATCATGCCGAGGACGCGGGAGGGCGCGCCGCCGTGGAGCGGGCCGGACATGGCGCCGACGGCCCCGGAGAGGGCGGCGGCGACGTCGGCGCCCGTCGAGGCGATGACGCGGGCCGTGAAGGTGGACGCGTTCATGCCGTGTTCGGCGGCGGAGGTCCAGTAGGCGTCGACGGCGGCGACGTGCTTGGGGTCGGGTTCGCCGCGCCAGCGGATCATGAAGCGTTCGACGACGGACTGCGCCTTGTCGATCTCCCGCTGCGGCACCATGGGGCGGCCCTGGCCGCGGGCCGACTGGGCGACGTAGGACAGGGCCATGACGGCGGCGCGGGCGAGGTCCTCGCGGGCTTGCTCGGCGTCGATGTCGAGGAGCGGCTTCAGTCCCCACACGGGGGCGAGCATGGCCAGCGCGGACTGGACGTCGACGCGGATGTCGCCGGAGTGGACGGGGATGGGGAAGGGCTCGGCGGGCGGCAGGCCGGGGTTGAAGGCGCCGTCGACGAGGAGACCCCAGACGTTGCCGAACGAGACGTGGCCGACCAGGTCCTCGATGTCGACGCCCCGGTAACGGAGGGCGCCGCCCTCCTTGTCCGGTTCGGCGATCTCCGTCTCGAACGCGACGACTCCTTCGAGCCCGGGTACGAAGTCGGACATCAGGCGGCTCCTCGTGATGTGGACGGCTCTTTTTTTTGCGGTGACGGCAGTGCGACGACGGTACGGACGGTGTGCGCGGCATGGGGGTGTGCGCGACGGCGGCGCCGACGGATCCACGGTCCCGTGCGGGGCTCGCGGTCCAGGGCGGTCACCCCGGTGTTGCCCCGTGCGCCGTCGGGTCACCCCACCGGGGCGGCATCTGCACCATATCCCCGAGTGTCACCTTTGGGGAGCCCCTACGGCACTCAGTGCCACCTCCTGTGGCGCGGCCGGTCATACGGCAGGATGACCATGTGAACGCAGCAGACGCCGCCTCCCCCGATCCCGCCTCCATGCGCAAGCAGTACCGGGCCGAGGGCCTGGCCGAGGCCGATCTGGCCGCCACGCCCGTGGAGCAGTTCGCGCGCTGGTTCAAGCAGGCGGCGGCCGAGGCCCACCTGTTCGAGCCGAACGCCATGGTGGTCTCCACCGCGGACGCCGAGGGCCGGCCCAGCTCCCGCACGGTGCTGCTGAAGACCTTCGACGAACAGGGCTTCGTCTTCTACACCAACTACGACTCCCGCAAGGGCCGCGAGCTGGCGGAGAACCCGTACGTCTCACTGCTCTTCCCGTGGCATCCGATGGCCCGGCAGGTCATCGTGCGAGGCGTGGCACGGCGCACGGGGCGGGACGAGACCGCCGCCTACTTCCGCACCCGGCCGCACGGCTCCCAGCTGGGCGCGTGGGCCAGCGCCCAGTCCTCGGTGATCGACGGCCGCGCCGGTCTGGACGCCGCGTACGCCGAGCTGGCGGCCCGCTATCCCGAGGGAGAGCAGGTGCCGGTGCCGCCGCACTGGGGCGGCTTCCGGGTGGCGCCGGAGTCGGTGGAGTTCTGGCAGGGCCGCGAGAACCGCCTGCACGACCGCCTGCGGTACGTCGCGGAGGCGGACGGCAGCTGGCGGCTGGAGCGGCTCAGCCCCTGAGCATCCGCGGCGGCCCGTTCAGCGCAGCGCCTCCTCAAGCAGCGCCGCCCACTGCGCCACCACCCGTTCGCGGCGGGCGCTGTCGTCGGTGAGGAGGTTGGCGAGGCCGAGGCCGCGGGCCATGTCCAGGAGGCCCTGGACGGTCTCGCGCACGCCTGGGCGGGACTCGTCCGCGTCGAGGAGCTGGACGGCGATCCGATGGGTCTCGCGGCCGACGCGGGCCTCCAGTTCGGTCACCCGGGGCCGCAGCGGCTCCTCGTCGGAGGCGGCGACCCACAGGTGGAGGGCGGCGCGGAAGAGCGGGCCGGTGTAGAGGTCGACGAGGGCGGCCACGACGGCCTGGCGATCCCCTGCCGCGCCCTCGGGGAACAAGGCACGCAGGGCGGTGGAGCGTTCCTCGGCGACGTACTCGACGGCGGCGGTGAAGAGGTCCTCGCGGGTGGGGAAGTGGTGCTGGGTGGCGCCGCGGGAGACGCCGGCGCGCTCGGCGACGACGGAGACCGTGGAGCCCGCCCAGCCGTGTTCGGCGAGGCAGGCCACGGCGGCCTCCAGGAGCCGCTGCCGGGTCGCGCGGCTGCGGTCCTGTTTGGGGGCGCGGTCGCCCGGGACACGGTCGGCCGTGCTCACAGCACCCATGCGGGATCCCGTCGTTCGAGGAAGGCCGTCATCCCCTCGCGTGCGTCGGGCTGGGAGAACAGCGAGGCCGTGAGCCGGCTCATCCCGCCCGCGTCCTCGGCGAAGGCCTCCAGCACCTTAACCGTGAGCAGCTCCTTCGTCCTGGCCAGGGCTTGTGGGGCGGCCCGGCGCAGGCCGTCGAGGACGGGGGCGAGTGCCTCGTCCGGGCCCTCCTCGCCCGCGGCGGCGGTGACCAGGCCGATGCGGGCCGCCTCCCGTGCGTCGAACCGTTCGCCGGTGAGGCAGTAGCGGGCCAGGGCGCGCGGGTCGACACGGGGCCGCAGCGGCAGCGCGATGACGGCGGGGGCGACGCCGACGCGGACCTCGGTGAACGCGAACGTCGCTTCGGCGGAGGCGACGGACAGGTCGCAGGTGCCGAGCAGTCCGAGACCGCCCGCCCGGACGTGGCCGTCGACGCGGGCCACGACGGGCTTGGGAAGGCGGACGATCAGCTCCAGCAGGCCGGTGAACGCCTCGGCGGGCGGCGGGTCGCGCAGGTCGGCGCCCGCGCAGAAGGTGTTCCCGCTGTGGGTGAGCAGGACGGCCCGTGCACCGGGGTCGTCGCCGCACCGCTCCAGGGCGTCGGTCAGTTCGGCCACGAGCGCGCGGGAGAGGGCGTTGCGGGTGTGCGGGGAGTCGAGGCTGAGGGTTTCGACGCCTCGCGCGCGGGTGCGGCCGATCAGCGGTGTCATGCGTGTTCCTCCCTGAGCTGCCGGCGCCGCGGCCGGCGCGGCTGCGAGCTGGTCAGTACGACTTGGGCAGGCCCAGGGTCTGGTGGGAGACGTAGTTGAGGATCATCTCCCGGCTCACCGGGGCGATACGAGCCACGCGCGCGGCCGATATCAGCCGGGCGAGGCCGAACTCGCGTGTGAGGCCGTTGCCGCCGAGGGTGTGCACGGCCTGGTCGACCGCCTTCACACAGGCCTCCCCGGCCGCGTACTTCGCCATGTTGGCGGCCTCGCCCGCACCGGCGTCGTCGCCCGCGTCGTACAGACGGGCCGCCTTCTGCATCATCAGGCGGGCCAGTTCCAGTTCGATGTGGGCCTGCGCGAGGGGGTGGGCGATGGCCTGGTGGGCGCCGATGGGGGCGTTCCAGACGGTGCGTTCGCGCGCGTAGCCGACCGCCTTGGCGAGGGCGTGGCGGCCCATGCCGATCGCGAAGGCGGCCGTCATGATCCGCTCCGGGTTGAGGCCGGCGAACAGCTGGAGCAGGCCCGCGTCCTCGTCGCCGACGAGGGCGTCGGCGGGCAGCCGGACCTCGTCGAGGATCAGCTCGAACTGCTTCTCCTCGCTGTGCAGTTCCATGTCGATCATGCGGCGGGTGAAGCCGGGCGCGTCTCGCGGGACGATGAACAGGCAGGGCTTGAGCCTGCCGGTGCGGGCGTCCTCGGTGCGGCCGACGACGAGGGTCGCGTCCGCGATGTCCACGCCGGAGACGAACACCTTGCGGCCGGTGAGCAGCCAGTCCGTGCCGTCGCGGCGGGCCGTGGTGGTGATGCGGTGGCTGTTGGAGCCGGCGTCGGGCTCCGTGATGCCGAAGGCCATCAGGCGGGAGCCGTCCGCGAGTGCGGGCAGCCACTGCTGTTTCTGGGCTTCGGTGCCGAAGCGGGCGATGACCGTGCCGCAGATCGCCGGGGAGACGATCATCATCAGGAGGGGGTTGCCCGCGGCGCCGAGCTCTTCGAGGACGAGCGAGAGTTCGGTGATGCCGCCGCCGCCTCCTCCGTACGTCTCGGGGAGGTTGACGCCGATGTAGCCGAGCTCGGCCGCCTCCCGCCAGAGGGTCCGGTTTCCCGCGTCGGGGTGGTCCTCGGCGAAGGACGCGACGGCCTTGCGGAGGGCTTGGTGCTCTTCGGACTCGATGAGGTCGGTCACTATGGCTCCTTCGTGTGCGGCGTCGTCGTGGCTGGTCGGGCTCGCGCGGCGGAGCCGCATGTCGATACGGCCCCGCGCCCCTAGGGTTCGTTGCTGTCGACCACCGCCAAGAGGGCGCCGACCTCGACCTGCTGCCCTGCCGTCACTTGCAGGGCTGTCACCGTGCCCGTTGTCGGGGATGCGATGACGTGTTGCATCTTCATCGCTTCGAGCCAGATCAGCGGTTCGCCGGTGCGGACACTCGATCCGGTGATGAGACCGTCCGCGACCTTGACGACCGTGCCCGGCATGGGGGCCAGCAGGGAGCCGGGGGCGCGTTCGGCGGTCGGGGCGGGGAAGCGGGGCAGGGCCGTGAGGGTCGTGGCGTTGACGTTGACCTGGTCGCCGTAGCGCGCCACCTCGAACCTGCGCCGGACGCCGTCGGCTTCCAGGACCACCAGGTCCGCGCCGGCGTGCACGACGCGCACGCCGTCCGCCGCCAGGCCGTCCCGGGTGTGGTGGTAGCGGACCTCGTGCTCCTCGCCGCCCAGCGCGTACCGCTTGATCTGCGGCTGTGACGGCAGGTTGCGCCAGCCGCCGAAGCGGGAGCGGCCGTGGGCTTCGGCGAGGGCCGCCGCGAGCGGGGCGTACGGGTCGGGGACCGGCTCGGTGAGCGAGGTGAGGTGGCGGTCGTAGAAGCCCGTGTTCATGCGGGCGGAGGTGAACTCCTCGTGACGCAGGGAGCGGACGAGCAGGTCGCGGTTGGTCACCGGGCCGTGGATCGTGGCCCGCTCCAGCGCCCCCGCCAGGGTGCGGACGGCCTCCGCGCGCGTGGGGGCGTGCGCGACGACCTTGGCGAGCATCGGGTCGTAGTGGACGCCGATCGTGTCGCCGTCCGCGTAGCCGGTGTCCAGGCGGACGGCGTCGGGGACGGCGAGGCGGTGCAGCACTCCGGTCTGGGGCGTCCAGCCGGTCGCCGGGTCCTCGGCGTAGAGGCGGGCCTCGACGGCGTGGCCACGCGCGTGTGGTGGCTCGGGGGCGAGGGCGTGTCCTTCGGCGACGCGGATCTGCTCGGCGACCAGGTCCAGCCCGAACACGGCCTCCGTGACGGGGTGCTCGACCTGGAGGCGGGTGTTCATCTCCAGGAAGTGCGCCCTGCCGTCGGCGACGAGGAACTCGACGGTTCCCGCGCCGACGTAGTCCACCGCGCGCGCCGCCCGGACGGCGAGGGCGCCGAGCTCCCGCGTGAGCGCGTCGGAGAGGCCGGGCGCCGGTGCCTCCTCGATCACCTTCTGGTGGCGGCGCTGGAGCGAGCAGTCGCGCGTGCCGAGCGTCCACACCGTGCCGTGCGTGTCGGCGAGGATCTGCACCTCCACATGGCGGCCGTCGACGACGTACGGCTCGACGAACACCTCGCCGTCGCCGAAGGCGCTTGCGGCCTCCGTGCGCGCCGCTTCAAGGGCGCCGTGAAGGTCCTCCGTGCGGCGTACGACGCGCATGCCGCGGCCGCCGCCGCCGGCGGCCGCCTTCACCAGCACCGGGAGGTCGGCGTCCGTCAGCGCGTCCGCACTCAGCGGGGGCAGGCCCATGAGCGCCTTGGCGCGCGTCTTGGAGGCCATCGCCTCGATCGCCTCGGGCGGCGGCCCGATCCAGACCAGGCCGGCGTCCAGGACCGCGCGCGCGAAGCCGGCGTTCTCCGAGAGGAAGCCGTACCCGGGGTGCACGGCGTCCGCGCCCGCCGCCACGGCCGCCTTCACGATCAGGTCGGCCCGCAGATAGGTGTCGGCGGGCGCCGAGCCCGGCAGACGTACGGCCGCGTCGGCCACGCGTGTGTGCAGGGCGTCGTCGTCGGCGTCCGAGTGCACGGCGACCGTCCGGATGCCCTGCTCCCGGCAGGTGCGGAAGACGCGGCAGGCGATCTCGCCCCGGTTGGCGACCAGCAGAGAAGCGATCACTGGAGTTCCCCTCACATCCGGAAGACGCCGAAGCCGCCGCGCGCGCCCTCGAAGGGCGCGGTGTGGACGGCGGACAGGCACAGCCCGAGGACGGTGCGGGTGTCGCGCGGGTCGATGACGCCGTCGTCGTACAGCCGTCCCGACAGGAACATCGGCAGCGACTCCGACTCGATCTGCTGCTCCACCATGGCGCGCAGGGCGGCGTCGCCGTCCTCGTCGTAGGGCTGTCCCTTCGCCGCGGCCGACTGGCGGGCGACGATGGACAACACCCCGGCGAGTTGCTGCGGGCCCATGACGGCCGACTTGGCGCTGGGCCAGGCGAACAGGAAACGCGGGTCGTAGGCCCGCCCGCACATGCCGTAGTGTCCGGCGCCGTACGAGGCGCCCATGAGCACGGACAGGTGCGGCACGCGCGAGTTGGACACCGCGTTGATCATCATCGCGCCGTGCTTGATGATGCCGCCCTGCTCGTACTCCCTGCCGACCATGTAGCCGGTGGTGTTGTGCAGGAACAGCAGCGGGATGTCGCGCTGGTTGGCGAGCTGGATGAACTGGGCGGCCTTCTGCGACTCCTCGCTGAACAGCACGCCCCGGGCGTTCGCCAGGATCCCGACGGGATAGCCGTGCAGGGTCGCCCAGCCGGTGACCAGGCTCGTCCCGTACAGGGGCTTGAACTCGTCGAAGTCGGAGGCGTCGACGATCCGGGCGATCACCTCGCGCGGGTCGAAGGGTGTGCGCAGGTCGCCTGGGACGATCCCGAGGAGCTCCTCGGGGTCGTACTTCGGAGGGACGGCCGGGCCGGGATCCTCGTACGCCTTGCGGTGGTTGAGGCGGGCCACCACGCGGCGTGCCTGCCGCAGCGCGTCCGGCTCGTCGACGGCGAAGTGGTCGGCGAGGCCCGACACGCGCGCGTGCATCTCCGCGCCGCCCAGCGACTCGTCGTCGCTCTCCTCGCCGGTGGCCATCTTCACCAGCGGCGGCCCGCCGAGGAACACCTTCGCCCGCTCCTTGACCATGATCACGTGGTCGGACATGCCGGGGACGTACGCGCCCCCGGCGGTGGAGTTGCCGAAGACGACGGCGACGGTCGGGATGCCGGCGGCGGACAGCCGGGTCAGGTCGCGGAAGACGGCCCCGCCCGGGATGAAGATCTCCTTCTGGGAGGGCAGGTCGGCGCCGCCCGACTCGACCAGGCTGACGCAGGGCAGCCGGTTGGCGAGCGCGATGTCGTTCGCCCGCAGGGCCTTCTTCAGCGACCACGGGTTGCTCGCGCCGCCGCGCACGGTCGGGTCATTGGCCGTGATCACGCACTCCACGCCCTCGACGACCCCGATGCCGGTGACGAGCGACGCGCCGACGGCGTGGTCGCTGCCCCACGCGGCCAGCGGCGACAGTTCCAGGAACGGCGTGTCGGGGTCGAGGAGCAACTCGACGCGCTCCCGGGCGAGGAGCTTGCCGCGCGCGCGGTGCCGGGCGACGTACTTCTCGCCGCCGCCCGCGAGCGCCTTGGCGTGCTCGGCGGTCAGCTCGTCGAGTTTGGCGAGCATCGCCTCGCGGTGGGCGCGGAAGTCGGGGCCGTGGGGATCCAGCGCCGACGGCAGGACGGTCACAGCAGGACCTCCGGGATGTCCAGGTGGCGGGAGCGCAGCCATTCGCCGAGGGCCTTGGCCTGCGGGTCGAAGCGGTGCCGGGAGGCGGCGCCGGCGCCGAGGAGGCCCTCGACGACGAAGTTCAGGGCGCGCAGCTCGGGCAGGACGTGCCGGGTGACCGTCAGCCGGGCGCTCTCCGGGATCAGCTGCCGGAACCGGTCGACGGTCAGCGTGTGGACGAGCCACCGCCAGGCCTCGTCGGTGCGCACCCACACCCCGACGTTCGCGTCCCCGCCCTTGTCCCCGCTGCGAGCCCCGGCGACGAGCCCCAGGGGGGCCTTCCTCACGGGCCCGGCCGGGAGGGGGCCGGGCAGGGGCGGGCGCGGCACGGCGTCGAGGGCGAGGGTGACGGCCGGCGGGGGCACCGGGACGCGGCGTCCGTCGTCGAGGACGGCCGTGTGCTCCACCGTGTCCTGCGAGACGTAGGCGGCCTCGAACACCCCGTAGGGGGAGCCCCTTCCGGGCGGGGCGAGGACGTGGAAGCCGGGGTAGCTCGCCAGGGCCAGCTCGACGGCCGCGCCGGTCAGCGCGCGTCCGACGACGGCCTCGTCGGGGTCGCGGACGACGAGCCGCAGCAGCGCGCTCGCCCCCTCCTCGGTGTCGGCGTCGGCCCGGTCGGTGCGGACGAGCTCCCAGTCCACCTCCTGCGGGCGCGCCTTCTCGAACACATCCCCCATCTGCTGCCGCACCAGCGCCGCCTTCGCCTCGATGTCGAGGCCGGTGAGCACGAAGACGACCTCGTTGCGGTGGCCGCCGATCCGGCTGAGGCCGACCTTCAGGTCCGGCGGCGGGGCCTCGCCGCGCACGCCGTCGATCCGCACCCGGTCCGGCCCGTCCTGGGTGAGCCGTACGGTGTCCAGCCGCGCGGTGACGTCGGGACCCGCGTACCGGGCGCCGCCGGTCTCGTACAGGAGCTGGGCGGTCACCGTGCCGACGTCGACGAAGCCGCCCGTCCCCGGGTGCTTGGTGATGACGCAGCTGCCGTCGGCGTGGAGCTCGGCGAGCGGGAATCCGGGGCGGCGGACGTCGCCCGCGCGGAAGAAGGCGTGGTTGCCGCCGGTGGCCTGCGTGCCGCACTCCAGTACGTGCCCGGCGACGACGGCTCCCGCGAGCCGGTCGAAGTCGGTCGGAGCCCAGCCGAAGTGGGCGGCGGCCGGCCCTGTGACCAGCGCCGCGTCGGTCACCCGCCCGGTGACCACGATGTCGGCGCCTTCCTTCAGGCAGGCGGCGATGCCGAAGCCGCCGAGGTAGGCGTGGGCGGTGAGGCTGCCGGGGTGGCGGGCGCCGAGGTCGTCGCCCTCGACGTGGGCGACCCGCACCGGGACGCCGAGGCGGCCGGCGAGTTCGCGCACGGAGTCGGCGAGTCCGGCCGGGTTGAGGCCGCCGGCGTTGGTCACGATGCGGACGCGCCGGTCGTGCGCGAGGCCGAGGCACTCCTCCAGCTGGCGCAGGAAGGTGCGGGCGTACCCGGCGGAGGGGTCCTTCAGCCGGTCCCGGCCGAGGATCAGCATGGTGAGTTCGGCGAGGTAGTCGCCGGTGACGACGTCGAGTTCACCGCCGGTGAGCATCTCGCGCAGGGCGTCGAAGCGGTCGCCGTAGAAGCCCGAGGCGTTGCCCACGCGCAGCGGCGCGGTCACCGGACCGGGTCCTTCGCGCCGTCGCCGGACTTCGGCGGGCGGCCGGCGCCGGGCGGGCCCGCGAAGGCCTGCGCGACGTCCAGCCAGAGGTCGGCGTCGGGTCCGTCGGCGCGCAGGGCCAGGTCGGCGCGGTGGGCGCGTTGGGTGACCAGGAGGCAGAAGTCGAGGGCGGGGCCGGTGACGCGGTCGGCGGCGTCCTCGGGGCCGTACGTCCACAGCTCGCCTCCGGGGGCGAGGAGTTCGACGCGGAACTCCTCGAACGGCACGGACAGTCCGTGGACGCCGAAGGAGAAGTCACGGGTGCGGACGCCGAGGCGGACGATGTGCCGGAGCCGGTCGGTGGGTTCGGGTGTCGCGCCCAGCGCGTCCGCCACGTCCCGGGCGTGGGCCCAGGTCTCCATGAGCCGGGCGGTGGCCATGGAGGCGGCGGTCATCGGCGGGCCGTACCAGGGCAGACGCGCGCCCTCCGGAACCGCCGCCAGGGCGTCCTGGAGGGCCGCCCGCCCGTCCCGCCAGTCCGCGAGCAGCTGCGCGGGCGGTTTCCCGGCCCCTTCGTTCGCGCCGTTGTCCACGAAGTCGCCGGGTTCCGCCAGCGCCTTCTCCACCTCGCGGGCGAAGGCGGCCTGGTCGGTCACGGCCAGCACGGAGGAACGGTCGGTCCAGGCGAGGTGCGCGATCTGGTGGGCGACGGTCCAGCCGGGGGAGGGCGTCGGGAGCGCCCACTGATCGGACGTCAACTCTGCTACCAGAAGGTCGAGTTCGTCGCTCTCGGCACGCAGGTCGGCTAGCACGGGCGTGGGGTCGGCCATGGGGGGAGCATGGCAGCGGGGCTATAAACAAGCAAGCATGCTTGCATTATTTGCTGCACGGACACGCGCGCGTGCGGCACGCCGACAGGTGCCGGCCGTGTCGTAGGCACGCGTGACCGCCCGTCCGTACGCGCGCGTGTGGCGCGCCGGCAAGGACAGCCGCGCCTCACGCCTCCGGCACAGCCGTCTTGACGCGCCCCACCTGGGTCCGCACGGCGCCCATGCTCGCCGCGACGACGAGGGCGATCGCGGCGGCCTGCGCGGCGGAGAGCGTCTGGTCGAGGACGAGGAAGCCGGACAGGGCGGCGAGGGCGGGCTCCAGGCTCATCAGGACCGCGAAGGTGGAGGCGGGGAGGCGACGCAGGGCGAGGAGTTCGAGGGTGTACGGCAGGACGGAGGACAGCAGCGCCACCGCGGCCCCGAGCCCCAGCGTCACCGGGTCGAGGAGCCTGGCGCCGGACTCGGCGAGCCCCAGCGGCACGAAGAGCAGCGCGCCCACCGCCATGGCCAGCGCCAGACCGTCGGCCTGCGGGAAGCGGCGGCCCGTGCGGGCGCTGAAGACGATGTACGCCGCCCACATCACGCCCGCGCCCAGGGCGAACGCCGCCCCCACCGGGTCGAGGTCGCCGAATCCGCCGCCGCCGAGCAGGAAGACGCCCGCAAGGGCGAACGCGGCCCAGACGAGGTTGACGGCGCGGCGCGAGGCCAGGACGGACAGGGCGAGCGGGCCGAGGACTTCGAGGGTGACCGCCGGGCCCAGCGGAATGCGGGCGACCGCCTGATAGAAGAGGCCGTTCATCGCGGCCATGGTGACGCCGAAGACGACGACGGTGGCCCAGTCGGCCCGCGAGTGCCCGCGCAGCCGCGGCCGGCAGACGACGAGCAGCACGACGGCCGCCACCAGCAGCCGCAGCGCCACCACGCCCAGCGCGCCCGCCCTCGGCATCAAGGTCACCGCGAGCGCGCCGCCGAACTGCACGGACACGCCCCCGGCGAGCACGAGCCCGACGGGCCCGAGGGATCCCCGGCGACCGCCCGGACCGGCGCCCGCCCCCGTGGAGGCGGAGGCGGACCGGGACGACGAGGTCGACGTGGCGGCGGTGTCGGAGGTGCTCACGGGCGGTCCTGGATCTCGGCTCGGGAAGAGCGCCGACGCCGACGGCGACGACACGGGGCGACGAGGCGCATACGTTCAGCAAGATGTACTTTGCAGTCCACGATAATAGACCAGGACAGGAGTGTGAAGCGGATTAGCCACTGTCACTCCGTCATCTCAGATCCCGGACGCCCTGGACCCCCCGGATGCCCCGGACGCGTCGGACGTCTCCTCACCGGACGCCCCTTCCAACGCCTCCGCCAGCACCTCCGCCAGATGCCGCCCCCGCACCCCCGCCAGCTGTTCCATCTGGGTCCGGCAGGAGTAGCCGTCCGCCAGGACCGCCGCCCCCTGGGGAGCCTGGCGCACGGCGGGCAGGAGCTGCTCCTGCGCGCAGCGCTCGGAGACCTCGAAGTGCCCCTTCTCGAAGCCGAAGTCGCCGGCCAGGCCGCAGCAGCCGCCTGCCAGCTCGCCGGTGAGGCCGGCGGCCGCGCGCAGGCGGCGGTCGGGCGCGTCGCCCAGCACCGCGTGCTGGTGGCAGTGGGTCTGGCCGACCGCCGGGCGGTCCAGGCGCGGCGGAGTCCAGTCGGGGGCGTGGCGCTCCAGGGTCTCCGCGAAGGTGAGGACCCGGGCGGCGAGACGCGCCGCGCGCGGGTCGTCGGGCAACAGGTCCGGCAGGTCGGTGCGCAGAGCGGCCGCGCAGCTCGGCTCCAGGACGACGACCGGGGCCGCCGTCTCCAGCACCGGTTCCATCAGGTCGAGCGTGCGGCGCAGCACCGCGCGCGCGTGGTCGAGCTGCCCGGTGGAGACGTACGTCAGCCCGCAGCAGACGCGCCCCCGGCGGGCCGCCAGCAGCCGCAGGGCGGAGCGGGAGCGGGCGTCGCCGACGGGCCGTCCGCGCATCCGCAGCGTCGGCGGCAGAGCGACCCGCAGCCCCGCCGCCTCCAGCACCCGCACCGCCGCCCGTCCGACGGACGGTGAGAGATGCTCGGTGAACGTGTCCGGCCACAGCACGACGAGATCGCCCGTGCCGTCAGCGGGGCGCCTGCGCCGCCACCAGCGGCTGAACGTCTCCCGCGCGAGCCGTGGGATCGTCCGCTCCGGGGCGATCCCGCCCGTCCGTTTCACCGCCCACGCGACCGGCCCCGTCGAGGCCAGCGCGTTGAACAGCGCCACCGCGCGCGTGCGGCTCGCCCAGCGCAGCCACACCGGGAGCCGGCCCATGCTGTAGTGCGCGGCGGGGCGTCGCCGGCCCGCGTAGTGGTGGTGCAGGAACTCCGCCTTGTAGGTGGCCATGTCGACCCCGACCGGGCAGTCCGAGCGGCAGCCCTTGCAGGACAGGCACAGATCCAGCGCCTCCCGCACCTCCTCCGAGCGCCAGCCGTCGGTCACCAGCTCGCCCGCCAGCATCTCGTGCAGCAGTCGCGCACGCCCGCGCGTGGAGTGCTGTTCCTCGCCGGTGACGCGGAAGGACGGGCACATCACGGCGGGCCCGGAGGCCGTCGTCGTACGGCACTTGGCGACGCCGACGCAGCGCCGGACCGCCGCCGTGAAGTCGCCGCCGTCGTCGGGGTATCCGAAGGCCACGTCGACGGGTTCGCGGGGCAGGGCGGAGAAGCGCAGACCGGAGTCCAGGGGCGCGGGCCGCACCAGCATCCCCGGATTGAGCAGGTCGTCCGGGTCCCACACCCCCTTCGCCCGCTCGAAGAGGGCGACCATGTCCGTGCCGTACATCGCCGGCAGCAGTTCCGCCCGCGCCTGTCCGTCGCCGTGCTCGCCCGACAGCGAGCCGCCGTGAGCCGTGACCAGCTCGGCGAGTTCCTCCGAGAAGCGGCGGAAGCGCGCCACGCCCGCCGCGCCGAGCAGGTCGAAGTCGATGCGGACGTGGATGCAGCCGTCCCCGAAGTGACCGTACGGGGTGCCGCGCAGACCGTGCGCGGCGAGCAGCGCCCGGAAGTCGCGCAGATACGCGCCGAGCCGGGCCGGCGGGACCGCGCAGTCCTCCCAGCCGGGCCAGGCCTCCGAACCGTCCGGCATCCGGGTGGCGGTGCCGCTGGCGTCCTCGCGGACCCGCCACAGGGCCCGCTGCCCGGCCTCGTCCGTCACCACCACGGCGTCCACGACGTCCGCTCCGCGCACGACGGCTTCCGCACGCGCGCGTGCCTCGCCCGCCGAGTCCCCGCCCGTCTCCACGAACAGCCAGGCCCCGCCCCGCGGCAGCCCCGCAGGCGACGGCACCAGGTCGGCCGCCATGCCCTCGACCGTCAGCGGCCCGTACTGAAGCAGCCCGGCCGCGGCCTCGGCGGCGGCCGTCTCGTCGGCGTAGCCGAGCACCGCGAGCGCACGCGCGCGTGGCGCTTCGACGAGGCGGACGACGGCCTCCGTGAGCACGCCCAGCGTGCCTTCCGAGCCGCAGAAGGAGCGGGCCACGTCGGCGCCGTTCTCGGGCAGGAGGGCGTCCAGCGCGTACCCGGAGATACGGCGGGGCAGCTCGGGGAAGCCGGTGCGCAACCGGGCCAGCTCGCCGTCGACGAGTTCCCGCAAGCCGTCCGGCGCCCCGCTCCACCCCCGCCCGAGCCGCAGCCGTCCGCCCCGAGCGGTCACCACGTCCAGCTCGCGCACGCTGTCCGCCGTCGTCCCCCAGGCCACCGAGTGCGAACCGCAGGAGTTGTTGCCGATCATCCCGCCGAGCGTGCAGCGGCTGTGGGTGGACGGGTCGGGCCCGAAGCGCAGCCCGTGCGGCGCGGCGGCCTCCTGGAGCCGGTCGAGGACCAGCCCCGGCTGGACGACGGCGGTGCGCGCGCCCGGGTCCAGGGAGACCAGCCGGTTCATGTGCCGGGTGAAGTCCAGCACCACCCCGACGCCGGTGGCCTGCCCGGCGATCGACGTGCCCCCGCCGCGCGGCACCACGGGCACCCCGCGCTCCCGGCACACCTCCAGCACGGCCGCCACGTCGTCGGCGTCGCGCGGGGCGACGACGCCGACCGGCACGCGACGGTAGTTGGAGGCGTCCATGGTGACCAGCGCCCGGGAGGCGACGTCGAACCCGACGTCACCCCTGACGGCCTTGCGCAGTTCGTCCTCGAGATCCGACATCCGTCTCCGCCGATCAGCCCGTCCGCACCTGGGTTCCTTGGACTATGCCCGCCCCCTGATTCTCGTCTCACCCGACGGACGAGGTTTCGCCCGCGTTTACGGAAACGGCTACGCTCGCCTGCGTGGCTGAGATCCAGATTCCTGCTGACATCAAGCCCGCCGACGGTCGATTCGGCGCGGGCCCCTCCAAGGTGCGGATCGAGGCGCTGGACGCCCTGGCCGCCACCGGCACCTCACTCCTCGGCACCTCCCACCGCCAGGCCCCGGTCAAGAACCTGGTCGGCCAGGTGCGCGAGGGAATCTCCGAGCTGTTCCAGGTCCCGGACGGATACGAGGTGATCCTGGGCAACGGCGGCTCCACCGCCTTCTGGGACATCGCGACGCACGGCCTGATCGAGAACAAGTCGCAGCACCTCAGCTTCGGCGAGTTCAGCTCGAAGTTCGCCAAGGCCGCCAAGCTGGCCCCCTGGCTCGCCGAGCCCACCGTCATCTCCTCCGACCCGGGCACGCACCCCGAGCCCGAGGCCGAGGCCGGCGTCGACGTCTACGCCTTCACGCACAACGAGACCTCCACCGGCGTCGCCGCCCCCATCCGGCGGGTGCAGGGCGCCGACGAGGGCGCGCTGGTCCTCGTGGACGCCACCTCAGGCGCCGGCGGCCTCCCCGTCGACATCGCCGAGACGGACGTCTACTACTTCGCCCCGCAGAAGTGCTTCGCCTCCGACGGCGGCCTGTGGATCGGCGTCTTCTCCCCGGCGGCGATCGAGCGCGCCGAGCGCGTCCACGCCTCCGGCCGCCACGTCCCGGAGTTCTTCTCGCTCCCGACGGCGATCGACAACTCCCGCAAGAACCAGACGTACAACACCCCGGCCCTGTCGACCCTCTTCCTGCTGAACCAGCAGCTCGAGTGGATCAACGGCCAGGGCGGCCTGGACTGGTCGGTGCGCCGCACGGCGACCTCGGCCCGCACGCTCTACGGCTGGGCCGAGGACGTCAAGTACGCCGACCCGTTCGTCACCGACCCGGCCAAGCGCTCGGCCGTCATCGGCACGATCGACTTCACCGACGAGGTGGACGCCGCCGCCGTCGCCAAGGTACTGCGCGCCAACGGCATCGTCGACACCGAGCCCTACCGCAAGCTCGGCCGCAACCAGCTGCGCGTCGCGATGTTCCCGGCGATCGACCCGGCGGACGTCGAGGCCCTGACGAAGTGCGTCGACTACGTGATCGAACAGCTGTAGCCCAGTACGCAAGCACGACGAAGGGCGCTCGGTGACGGCACCGGGCGCCCTTCGCCGCGTCCGCGGGATCCTCTCGGCCCCCGCCTGCCCGCGTAGCGGGTCTATGTCGCCGTGCAGCTCACGCTCGGTACGCCTCCCCCGCCCGGCGCCCCGCCGAAGCCGAGGCTCGCCGAACCGCCCGCCGGGACGCTGCCGTTGTGCGCGGCGTTCGTCGCCGTCACCGTCGCACCGGTCTGGGTGTACGTCGCGTTCCACATGTTCGTCACCTTCTGGGCGCCGGGCCACGTCCAGGTGACCTTCCACGAACTCAGCTGCTTGGCACCGGAGTTGGTGACCTTCACCTCCGCGTTGAAACCGCCTCCCCAGTCGCTGCTGACGCTGTAGACGGCGGTGCAGGCGGGCGTGCCGCCACCCGGGTCACCGGGGTCGCCGGGGTCGCCGCCTCCGGGGCCGGGAGGGAAGCCCGGAGCCTTGACGCTCGCCAGGTAGCCGTCCTTCACGGTGTCCACGGTCGTCCAGTCGTCCTTCAGGATGCCCCCGGTGTCCCCGGAGTTGGGGTTCCATGACCAGAAGGTCCAGTGGAAGGAGTCGCTGCCGTACGCCGACGTCGAGCGCAGGTAGCTCACCAGGGCGGACAGCCAGCGCTGGTCGACGGTGGACTGGAGCGTCGTGCCGAACTCGCCGAGCCAGACCGGGGCGATGTTCTGCTTGAAGATGTAACCCCAGTACCGGTCCCAGATGCCCGGCATGTTCGCGGGGAACGAGGGGTCGCTGAACCAGGGCTGCTGGGCCACGCTGGTGGCGTAGTCGTGCGCGGAGTACACCAGCCGGTCGGCGACGTTCAGACGGACCGGGTACTGGGCGACGCCCATCAGGTTGCCGCCCCACCAGTTGGAGGAGCCGTTGAAGCTCTGCACGCCCTCCACGAAGATCAGCAGCTGCGGGTTGACGGACAGGACCGCGTTCCCGGCCCGCTCGGCGGCCAACCGCCAGTCCCTGGTCGTGTCGCCGCACCCCCAACAGGCCGGATCGTGCGGCTCGTTGTGCAGATCGACGCCGACGACGGCGGAGTTGCCGGCGTAACGGCCCGCCAGCGCCTTGAGGTTGGCGATCCACGTGGACTCGGGGACCGCCTGGGTGTACCAGAGCGCCGACTGGCCCGCCGAGTCCGGCCGGTGGCGGTCCAGGATGACCTTCAGGCCGGTCTGACCGGCGTAGCCGACGATCTTGTCCAGGACCTGCAGCGAGGTCAGGCCCTGGAGGTCGGCGTTCTTGCCGCCGGAGAAGTCGACGCCGACGGGCGTCGCCCCCGGCTTGAGGATGTCGTCGCTGTAGGGGATGCGGAGGGTGTTGTAACCCAGCGTCCGGATCTGGTCGACCATGCTCTTGTAGTCGCGGGTCCACAGGCCGTGGACGACCCGGTTGTCGGTCTCGAAGCCGAACCAGTTGATGCCGGCGACGCGGACCGGCTGACCGGCGGAGTCCAGGAGCCGGCGTCCACTGGTGTGCCAGTAGCCGGCTCCGGCGTCGGCGGAGCGGAGCCCGGCCGCCGCCGTCCCGGCTCCGGCCGCCACGTCGGCGGCGGTGTCGGCGGTGGCCCGCGTGCCGGCCGCCAGCGGTAACACGAGCGCGGCGACCACCGCGCACAGCGTCCTGCGCAAGCTGGTGCGGAACATGTGCCTGCTTCCTCTCGGGAGGTGCGGGCCGGAATCAGTGGGAGCGCTCCCACCCCGCTCTTCCATGGAAGTCAAGGCGCATGAACACGTCAAGATGCGGAACGCCGCGGACTCCGCTCCGCGCGCGATCAGGGGACGGCTCACCCCCCCCCGCCGCTCCCGGGTACCTCCGCCGGCCCCGGGAGAGCCTCCGCCGCCCCCGCTACCCCCGCCGCCGCAGTCGTCGCACGCCGAACACGGCCAGGCACAGCGCCGCCAGGGCCGCCGCGCCCAGCTTCACGGTCCTGCCCGTCCCCTCACCGGCCCCGTCTCCGCTCTTCGAGGACGCCGAACTCCCGCCTCCGGAAGCGGACTTGCCGCTCCCGCCGGCATCGCCGGGAGCGTCCTCGGCCTGCACCGGGCTCTGTTCGCCCTCCGTGCCGTACAGCAGCTTCGAGCCGTCGGCCGAGAAGCTGACGGACTCCCCCTGCCGCTGCAACGGCAGGTCGAGCCGCCCCAGCCGCTCGGGCCGGCCGTCGTTCCAGTCGTAGTCGATGCCGCCGAAGTAACCGCGCACGGCGAGACGCCGGCCGTCCGGGGAGAGGGCGGCGTCGGTGGCCCACAGGTCGATGGGGGCGACGGGCCTGAACACGTTGACGCCGGAGGCGGAGAGCCGGGCCGGACCCTCGTAGAGGTGCCCGCCCTCCTCCTGCTTGTCGATGATGTAGACACGGCCGGTCTTCGGGTGCACCACGAGCGACTCGGCGTCGCGCGGGCCGTCCTGGTACTTCACGACGTACTGCGTGGCGCGGACCTTCTGGTCCTTGAGTTCCTTCGGCTCGGGCAGCCGGTACACCCACACGTGGTCCCACTCGACGCCGTCGTTGTCGCCGATGTCGCCGACGTAGAGCCGGCCGTCCGGCCCGACGGCGATCGCCTCGACGTCGCGCGGGGTGCCCACGCCGGTCATGGTGATCGTCGCGACGGTGCGGCCGGTGGAGCTGTCCACCGCGTAGAGGAAGGCGCCCTTGTCCTGGTCGTTGTGCGTCCAGTAGATCCCGGGGTGCCGGCGGGAGGCGGCCAGGCCGCTGGACTCGGTGATGCGCGGGTCCTCGATCGTGAAGCTCCCGTCGCCGTCGGCGGCGGAGGCGGGCACGGTGAGGGCGCCCACGAGCAGGGCCCCGGCAAGGAGGGCGAACGGTCGACGCATGCCCCAAGACTGCCACCCCGCCCGGTCTTTGCGTCGTCCGTGGCAGGCCTCACACCCCACACGTCACCTTGATCCCTCATGATGAGCGGATGCTCAGGTTGATGCCCGTCGGCGACTCGATGACGATCGGCAGCGCGGGTGAGCACACCTGGCGCTACCGCCTGTGGCGACACCTGTGCGAGACGTACGGCGGCTCGTTCACCTTCGTCGGCCCGCGCGAGACGCTGTACGAGAAGGCAGCGGACGCCCCCACCTCGTACGCGTACGCCGAACCCGACTTCCCGCGCCGGCACCTGGCCGGGTGGGGCGAGGGCTGGCTGCACATGGCGCCGCTGGTCGGCGGGGCCGTGCGGGAGCAGCGGGCGGACGTCCTGCTGGTCTCCCTGGGCCTGATCGACCTCGGCTTCTACACGAACGCCGAGCAGACGGCGGACAACGTCCGCGCGTTCGTCGCCGAGGCGAGGACGGCCCGGCCCCGGGTGCGGGCGGTGCTGCTGCCGGTGATCCCCAACGTCCGCGCCGCGAACGACGCGCCCTTCGCCACGCAGGTCGCCCGCTTCAACGAACTGCTCGCCAAGACGGCCGCGGACCTCGACCAGCCCTCGTCGCCGCTGCTGATGGCGTCGGTCCCGGAGACCTGGGACATCCACACCGACACCTACGACGGCACCCACCCGAACGCGAGCGGCGAACACAAACTCGCCGGCGCGTTCGCGGACGCGCTGCACCAGGCGTGGGGCATGGGCGGCCCCTACGACCCGTAGGACCGGTAACACCCCCAAGGCCCGTACGGGGCGCAGAAGTTCGTAGGCCCGGAGCCCGGCCCCCTACGACCCCTACGCCCCTACAACCCGACGGCACAGCCGGCTGACGCTCAAGTCCTCACCAGGCGAAGGCCTCCGGGGACGGGCCCGGGCCGGGGAAGACCTCGTCCAGGCCGGCGAGGAGCTCCTCGGACAGCTCCAACTCCACCGCGCGGACCGCCGACTGGAGCTGCTCGGCGGTGCGGGGGCCGACGATCGGGCCGGTCACGCCGGGGCGGGTGAGCAGCCACGCCAGGGCGGCCTCGCCGGGCTCCAGGCCGTGCTTGTCGAGGAGGTTCTCGTAGGCCTGCACCTGTGCGCGGACGCCGTCGTCCTCCAGTGCGGCGGCGGCACGGCCGGAGGCGCGGCGGACGCCCTGCGCCTCCTTCTTGAGGACGCCGCCGAGCAGTCCGCCGTGCAGCGGGGACCAGGGGATCACCCCGAGCCCGTACTCCCGCGCGGCCGGGATGACCTCCATCTCGGCGCGCCGCTCGGCCAGGTTGTACAGGCACTGCTCGCTGACGAGCCCGATGGTGCCGCCGCGGCGGGCGGCGATCTCGTTGGCCTGGGCGATCTTGTAGCCGGGGAAGTTGCTTGACCCGGCGTAGAGGATCTTGCCCTGCTGCACGAGCACGTCGACGGCCTGCCAGATCTCCTCGAACGGGGTGTTCCGGTCGACGTGGTGGAACTGGTAGACGTCGATGTGGTCGGTCCCCAGCCGCTTGAGGCTGGCGTCGACCGCGCGCCGGATGTTCAGCGCGGAGAGCTTGTCGTGGTTGGGCCATGCGGCGCCGTCGCCGGCCATGTTGCCGTACACCTTCGTGGCGAGGACGACCTTGTCGCGCCGCTCGCCCCCCTTGGCGAACCAGCTGCCGATGATCTCCTCGGTGCGGCCCTTGTTCTCGCCCCACCCGTACACGTTCGCGGTGTCGACGAAGTTGATACCGGCGTCCAGCGCCGCGTCCATGATCGCGTGGCTGTCCGCTTCGTCCGTCTGCGGTCCGAAGTTCATGGTCCCCAGGACCAGTCGGCTGACCTTGAGTCCGGTACGTCCGAGCTGCGTGTACTCCATGGGGCCCCAGCCAACGCCTTGAAGCCCACTCGAAGCAAGCAAGCGCCCGCCTGCAGACGCCGCGAGGGCAACCCCCCGAGGGGCGCGGGGAACTGCACGACCAGCCCCCACAGACCCGCGGCCGACCGGCGACGGCAAGCACCCCGAGCCGCCCGACCAGCGGAGCTAGAGCGCCGCGGCCACCGCCACGACGACGAACATCAGCACCAGCACGGCGGCCATGATCCGGTTACGGGTTTTCGGGTCCACACCACGAGCCTAACCGGCCCCGTCCAGTGCCCACCGGCCGACCGGGTCGTAGCGGGGCTGCTCCCCCGGCGTCCCGGACCTGGGCAGGTTGCTGCGCACCAGCACCAGCTCGCCCACCGTCCACGTCCGGCCGGCGAAGGCGTCCAGCGTCTCGACGTAACGCCGGACGTCGACGGCGTCCCGGCTGCGGGCCAGCGTCAGATGGGCCTTGTAGCGGCGGTGCTCCCCCATGTCGAGGCCGGCCTTGCGCGCCGCGGCCTCCGCCCGCTCGGCGAGCCGCCGCAGCGCCGCCGTCTCACCGTCCGCCCCGGCCCACAACGCCCGCCCGTGCCCGAACTGCCCGCCGCCGCGCAGCGCGAGAGCGAAAGGCGCGGTGCGATGCGCGGCCCGCGCCAGCCGGGCCGACAGCTCCGATACGACGTCGTCGTCGACCTCGCCGTAGAAGGCGAGCGTGAAGTGCCAGCCGGGCCGTCCGGTCCAGCGCAACGCGTCCGCACCGGGCAGCTTCCGCAACGCGGCCACCTCGTCGGCGAGTTCGAGGGCGACGTCCTCGGGAGGCAGGACGGCGGCGAAGAGTCTCATACGGTCAGTCTGCCCCTGCTCCTGCCCCGGGTTCCGGGCGTGTGTCCCGGACGCCGTACGTATGGTTGTACTGCGCGGCTGCACCCGCCCACGGGACAGCCGGGGAGGAAGCGCCACGATGACCGTCGTCGACGACAGGATCGCCATGGCCGACGCGAACACCCAGCGCCTGGACGAGTGGTTCGAGCGGCTGGAGCAGATGCCCGTCCCCGAAGGATTCCGGGTCGAGATCGTCGGGGGCAGCGTCCACATGACACCTCAGAGGGCCACTCACTGGGAGATCATCTTCCAGATCGCCTTGGCTGTCCGCGAGAAGTCCGGGAAGGGCGTCAGGGTTCTCTCCGACGTCCGCATCGACTTCCCCGGTCAGGAGAACGGCTTCTGCCCGGACGTGGTCAAACTCCGCGACTCCGCCGAGGCTGACGACGAGGGCCGCTGGCGTCACGACGACGTCGAGTTCGTCGCCGAGGTGATCTCCAAGGGCACCGCCGCCAACGACTACGGCCCCAAGAAGACCGCCTACGCCGTCGCCGAGGTGCCCGTCTATCTCGTCGCCGACCCCTACCAGGGCAAGTGTCACCTCTACACGCAGCCCAAGGACGGCGAGTACCTCAGTGAACTGTCCGTGGTCTTCGGTACGGACGTCGACATGACCTCCACGCCCCTCGGCCTGACCCTCAAGACCGACAAGTTCCCCCGCGACTGAACCCGTGCGCGGCCGATCCTGAGGGCCCGCCGAACGTCGGACCGGGGGCTATGCCGCCGCGGCCAGCTCCTCCCGCTCCCGCGGCACGAACCGCACCGTCGGGTGCCCGTGGCGCCAGCCCACCGCGAGCCGCAGACCGCCGATGCGGGTGAGGATCAAGCCGATCGCGACGGCCGCGACGGCGGAGACGGCGCCGCCCGCCGCGAGGCCGGCGCGGACGCCGTACGCGTCGGTGATCCAGCCGGCGATCGGCGCGCCCACCGGGGAGCCGCCCAGGAAGACCATCATGTACAGGGCCATGACCCGGCCGCGCATGGCGGGGTCGGTGCCCATCTGAAGGCTGGTGTTGGCGGTGACGTTGAGCGTCATGCCGAACACCCCGATCGGGGCCATGAGCAAGGCGAACAGCCACAGGGACGGGGCGGCCGCCGCGACCAGCTCCAGCACGCCGAAGGCGATCCCCGCCGCGACCAGCACCCGGAGCCGGGCCGTGCCGCGCCGGGCCGCGAGCAGCGCGCCGATCAGCGAGCCGACGGCCATGAGTGTGTTGAAGAGGCTGTAGGAGCCCGCGCCGGCGTGGAAGACGTCGTCGGCGAAGGCGGTCAGGTAGACGGGGAAGTTGAAGCCGAAGGTGCCGACGAACCCGACCAGGACGATCGGCCAGATCAGGTCGGGGCGCCCGGCGACGTAGCGCAGGCCTTCCCGCAGCTGGCCCTTGCCGCGCGGGGCGCGCTCGACGACGTGCAGCTCGCGGGCGCGCATCAGCAGCAGACCGGTGATGGGCGCGACGAAGGACAGGCCGTTGGCGAGGAACGCCCAGCCGGTGCCCACACCGGTGATCATCAGGCCCGCGACGGCGGGGCCGACGAGCCGGGCGGACTGGAAGTTCGCGGAGTTCAGGCTGACCGCGTTCTGCAGTTGCGCCGGGCCGACCATCTCGGAGACGAAGGACTGGCGGGCGGGGTTGTCGAGCACGGTCGCCAGGCCCATGGCGAAGGCGGCGACGTAGACGTGCCAGACCTGGACGTGTCCGGAGAGGGTGAGCGCGGCGAGCGCGACGCCGGTGAGGCCCATCGCGGCCTGGGTGCCGAGCAGCGTGCGGCGCTTGGACAGCCGGTCGACGAGGACGCCGCCGTAGAGCCCGAAGAAGAGCATGGGCACGAACTGCAGGGCGGTGGTGACGCCGACGGCGGTGGCGGAGCCGGTGAGGCTGAGCACCAGCCAGTCCTGGGCGATGCGCTGCATCCAGGTGCCGATGTTGGAGACGACCTGGCCGGCGAAGAACAGCCGGTAGTTCCTGACCTTCAGGGAGCTGAACATCGAGGACTTGCGGGCGCCTGTGCCGAGCGGGGCCTTGGCGGCGTCGCCCGGTGAGGACGTGCGGGCGCCTTCGGCAGGCGCCGGTGGAACGGTGTCGTGGGTGGTCGGTGCGGGGGCGGAGTCTGCTCCGGGTCCCGAACTCAAACGGGTTCGCCTCCTTCTGGCGTCCTACAGTTGTGCGAGTTTCTCCAGCACGGGGGCGGCGGCGCGCAGCTTCGCCCACTCGTCGTCGTCGAGGCCGTCGACGAGGGTGGCCAGGAAGGCGTTCCGCTTGCGGCGGCTCTCCTCGAGCATGGTTTCGGCCTGCTCGGTCTTGGTGACGACCTTCTGGCGCCGGTCCTCGGGGTGCGGCTCCAGCCGGACCAGGCCCTTGGCCTCCAGCAGCGCCACGATGCGGGTCATCGAGGGCGGCTGCACGTGCTCCTTGCGGGCGAGTTCGCCCGGGGTGGCACTGCCGCACAGGGAGAGGGTGCCGAGCACCGACATCTCGGTGGGGCTCAGCGACTCGTCGACCCGCTGGTGCTTGAGCCGACGGGACAACCGCATCACGGCGGATCGCAGGGAGTTCACGGCGGCAGCGTCGTCGCCATGGGTAAGGTCCGGCATGTTCTTTAGCGTAACTCATTACCCTCGCTAAGGACCACCGCAGGGGTCCCCGAGTGCCCGTGACGCCCGCCACGCAACCTCACCTGTGCCCGAATGTCACTCATACGGGTGATACGTGCGCGGAATGCCTCCCACCGTCCCGATACGTGCCGCGACCCTCGTAGCCATGGGGACCAGTGTGCTCAGCCTGCGAATAGACCACGACCTGCTCGAACGGCTCCGGCACCATGCCGCCAGAAGCGGGATGAGCGTCCAGGACTACGTCGTCCAGACGCTCGTCCGCAACGACTTCGACGAGCGGTTCCAGATCGCAGTCGAGGAGACGGAAAAGTTCTACGGCCTCGCTTGAACCGCGTCGAGCGGATCACGCGAGGCCGCAGGGCTCACACATCGGCCGGCCCGAAGGCCGGGTTCACACCGGTCGGCTCACAGGCCCGTGAGCCCGCCGGCCGGCAGGCCTGTGGACCGGGCGGGACCGGCGGCCCGGCATCAGGTCAGTCCGAGAGCCGGCATCAGGTAGTAGAAGGCGAACACGGCGGCGACGACGTACATCGGCGTCGGCACCTCCCGACCCCGCCCCGCCGCAAGGCGCAGCACGGCGAAGGTGATGAAGCCCATGCCGATGCCGTTGGTGATCGAGTAGGTGAACGGCATCATCACCATCGTCACGAAGGCGGGGACGGCGATCGTGTAGTCCGCCCAGTCGATGTCCCTGACCGAGTTCGCGAGGATCAGGAAGCCGACCGCGACGAGGGCCGGGGTGGCCGCCTGGGAGGGGACCATCGTGGCGACGGGGGTCAGGAAGAGGGCGACGGCGAACAGGCCGCCGGTGACGAGGTTCGCGAAGCCGGTGCGCGCGCCCTCGCCGACGCCCGCCGTGGACTCCACGAAGGCGGTGGTGGCGGAGGAGGAGCTCGCGCCGCCCGCGGCGACGGCGATGCCGTCGACGAAGAGCACCTTGTTGATGCCGGGCATCTGCCCCTGGGCGTCGGTCAGCTTGGCCTCGTCACTGACGCCCATGATCGTGCCCATGGCGTCGAAGAAGCAGGACAGCAGGACCGTGAAGACGAACAGGACGCCGGTCAGCACGCCGACCTTCGAGAACCCGCCGAACAGGCTGAACTGGCCGATCAGGCCGAAGTCGGGGCTGGCCACGGGGTTGCCCGGCCACTCCGGGGTGGTCAGGCCCCAGGACGGCACGTCGGTGACGGCGTTGACGATCACCGCGAGGACGGTCATCGCGACGATCGAGATCAGGATCGCGCCGGGCACCTTGCGGACGATCAGCGCCAGCGTCAGCAGCGCGCCGAGGACGAAGACGAGCACCGGCCAGCCGGTGAGGTGACCGCCGGTGCCCAGCTGGAGCGGGACGGTGGTCTGGGCGACGTCCGGGATGCGGGTGACGAAACCGGCGTCCACCAGACCGATCAGCATGATGAACAGGCCGATGCCGATGGAGATCGCCTTGCGCAGCCCGAAGGGCACGGCGTTCATCACGCGCTCGCGCAGGCCGGTCGCCACGAGCAGCATCACGACGAGACCGGCGAGGACCACCATGCCCATCGCGTCCGGCCAGGACATCCGGGGCGCGAGCTGGAGGGCCACGACGGAGTTCACGCCGAGGCCGGCGGCGAGGGCGATGGGGACGTTGCCCACGACGCCCATCAGCAGCGTGGTGAACGCCGCGGTCAGGCAGGTCGCGGTCACCAACTGACCGTTGTCGAGCTGGTGACCGTACATGTCCTTCGCGCTGCCGAGAATGATCGGGTTCAGCACGATGATGTAGGCCATCGCGAAGAAGGTGGCGAAGCCGCCGCGGATCTCACGGGCGAGGCTGCTGCCGCGCTCGGAGATGCGGAAGTAACGGTCGAGAGCACCGTGCTCGGGCATACTGCCCGGCTCCTGCGGCGCGGGGTCCTTGGCAGTGGCCGAGGGCGACATTGGCGTTTCCTACGAACAGAAAGGGACAAAGACAAACCGTTTCAGTATGAACACATAGATGAAGCCACGCCATCTCCGCGCGTAGACCGACAGGCCTCGTAGGCTGTCCCCCATGGCCCCCTTCCTTACGGGAACTCCCAGACACGAGGCGCCGGAGCCCCTGGAGGGCCCCGTGGTCGGCACCGTCACCGGCGGCACCGTCATCTGGTTCGTCCTCTTCCTCGCCCAGCTCCCCTTCTACGGCTGGTACGAGGACCACGGCCATCTGTGGTGGCTGTGGACCTGCCTGGCCGGCGCGGGCCTCGGCCTCATCGGCATCTGGTACGTGCGCAAGCGGGACGCGGCGATCAAGCGGGAGGCCGCGAGGGCGGGAGACGCGGCGAACGCGACGCGCACCGGGGATGCGGCACACGGCGGAGACGCGACGGACGCGCCGCACACCGAGGGTGCGGTACACCGCGGGGACGCGAGGCACGCCGGGGACGCCGCGGACGCCGCCGGCCTGCGGGGCGTCGACGCGCGCCCCTCGGACAACCCGTAGGACCCGTAATACCGCCGCACGACGGTTGCCCTCCCCCCTCCTCCCAGGGTCGGATCTTTCGGACTTCCGGCGGGTGACCGCCCTGATCCGCACGTACCGTCGAACCCATGACCCACACCGACGCCGACGCCGAGCACGCCGCCACAGCCGCCCCGGCCCGCCCGGCGGTGACCGGACTCACCTCCGCCGAGGTCGCGGAGCGCGTCGAGCGCGGTGAGGTCAACGACATCCCCGTCCGCAGCAGCCGGTCCGTCGGAGAGATCGTCCGGGCGAACGTGTTCACCCGGTTCAACGCGATCATCGGCGTCCTGTGGCTGGTCATGCTGGCGGTCGCCCCGATCCAGGACAGCCTGTTCGGCTTCGTGATCCTCGCCAACACCGGCATCGGCATCATCCAGGAGTGGCGGGCGAAGAAGACCCTCGACTCCCTGGCCGTCATCGGCGAGTCCCGGCCGACCGTGCGGCGCGACGGCGTCGCCGTGCGGGTCGGCACCTCCGAGCTGGTCCTCGGCGACCTCATCGAGATCGGCCCCGGCGACAAGATCGTCGTCGACGGGACCTGCGCGGAGGCGGACGGGCTGGAGGTCGACGAGTCGCTGCTCACCGGCGAGGCCGATCCCGTCGTCAAACACCCCGGCGACGCGGTCATGTCCGGCAGCTTCGTCGTAGGGGGCAGCGGCGCGTTCCAGGCGACCAAGGTCGGCCGCGAGGCGTACGCGGCGCAGCTGGCCGAGGAGGCCTCCCGGTTCACGCTCGTCCACTCCGAGCTGCGTTCGGGCATCTCGACGATCCTCAAGTACGTGACATGGATGATGGTCCCGGCCGCGATCGGCCTGGTCGTCACCCAGCTGATCGTCAAGGAGAACGACCTCAAGGACTCCATCGCGCGGACCGTCGGCGGGATCATCCCGATGGTCCCGGAGGGTCTGGTCCTGCTCACCTCGGTCGCCTTCGCGATCGGCGTCATCCGGCTGGGCCGCCGGCAGTGCCTGGTCCAGGAGCTGCCCGCGATCGAGGGCCTCGCCCGCGTGGACACCGTGTGCCTGGACAAGACGGGCACCCTCACCGAGGGCGGGATGGACGTCACCGAGGTCCGCGCGCTCGACGGGGCCGACGACGCCTACGTACGCCGGGTGCTCGGCGCGCTCGGCGAGGCCGACCCGCGGCCCAACGCCTCACTCCAGGCGATCATCGACGCCTACCCGGACGACGCCGACGGCTGGCGCTGCACCGAGGCGCTCCCCTTCACCTCCGCGCGCAAGTTCAGCGGGGCCACGTTCAGTGAGGGCGACGGGGAGCGGAGCACCTGGCTGCTGGGCGCCCCCGACGTCCTGCTGGCCGCCGACGACCCGGCCCTCGCGGCGACCGAACGGCTCAACGAGCAGGGCCTGCGGGTCCTGCTGCTCGCCCGTGCCGCCGGCGACCTGTCCGACCCGGAGCCGGCCCGGGGCGCGCGGGCCACCGCCCTCGTCGTCCTGGAGCAGCGGCTGCGCCCGGACGCGGCCGACACCCTCGGCTACTTCGCCGAGCAGGACGTCCGCGCCAAGGTCATCTCCGGGGACAACGCGGTGTCCGTGGGCGCGGTCGCCGCCAAGCTCGGCCTGGACGCCCGTACCGTCGACGCGCGCGAGCTGCCCGACGGCCGGGACGACATGGGGCGGGAGCTGGACCGGGCGACCGTGTTCGGGCGGGTCACCCCGCAGCAGAAGCGGGACATGGTCGGCGCGCTCCAGTCCCGCGGGCACACCGTCGCGATGACCGGCGACGGCGTCAACGACGTGCTCGCGCTCAAGGACGCGGACATCGGCGTCGCGATGGGCTCGGGCTCCGAGGCGACCCGGGCGGTCGCGCAGATCGTGCTGCTGGACAACAGCTTCGCCACGCTGCCCTCGGTGGTGGCCGAGGGCCGACGGGTGATCGGGAACATCACCCGGGTGGCGACGCTCTTCCTGGTCAAGACGGTGTACTCGGTGCTGCTGGCGCTGCTGGTGGTGTGCTGGCAGGTGGAGTACCCCTTCCTGCCCCGTCATCTGACCCTGCTGTCGACGCTGACGATCGGCGTCCCGGCCTTCTTCCTCGCCCTCGCCCCGAACACCGAACGCGCCCGCCCGCACTTCGTGCGCCGTGTCATGCGGTACTCGATCCCGGGCGGGGTGCTGGCCGGGGCGGCGACCTTCACGACGTACCTGATCGCCCGCCACCATTACACCGGGCCGGGCGCGCTGGACGCGGAGACCAGCGCGGCGACGCTGACGCTGTTCCTGACCTCGATGTGGATCCTGGCAATCATCGCCCGCCCGTACACGTGGTGGCGGATCGCCCTGGTGGCGGCGCTGGGCGCGGCGTTCCTGGTGGTGCTGGTGGTGCCGTGGCTCCAGGACTTCTTCGCCCTGAAGCTGGTCGGGGTGTCGATGCCGTGGACGGCGGTCGCCGTCGCGGCGGCGGCGTCGGCGCTGCTGGAGCTGCTGTGGCGGTGGCTGGACCGGCGTACCCCGGAGTGATCTTACGCAAAAAGACCTCAAGCAGGTCATTGCACACAAAGGGGTCGTCGATCATAATCCGCGTGTCGGGCTCAAGCCCTGCCTCCGGCATCCTGCCGAACCCGCGATACCGCCGGCCGCCCGGGGAAGAGAGCTGACCAGGTGCTGAGCAGTGGTGGGTACTCGGCCGCGTCGAGGACCGCTGTGGCGGGACCGGCCAAGATGCGCGAGCGGCTTCAGCCGCCGCAAGCCAGGCTCAGCAGATCGCTTCCGCAAAGCGGACAGTGGAGCTCGCAGAAGCAGCCAAGAAGGCAGTCGAGGAGGTGCGCAAGGCCAAGGCAGGCGGAACGAACCCGGCCGACACCCCTGACAACGACAGCGTGCAGGGCGGCCTTCCCTGGTGGCAGGAAGGCGCGAGGTGGCTCGCTAACGCCACCAACTGGCTGAGCATCGGCACCGGTTTCATGTCTGCCATTCTCGGCGTCAGCGGCTTGGGCGCCGGCGTGGTCTTCCCGCCCGCTGTGCCGTACATAGAAGGTTTTGCAGCAGGTTTCGCCTACGCTTCGTTGGGCTTCGCGGGACTGAACACCCTCTTCACCGGGATCGGCTACGGATGGGGCAGCAGCGAGTTCAAGAGCTCCGTAGCTAGCACCGCGCTGGGTGTGCTCACCTTCGGCCAGTCAAAGTGGATCGGCACCCTCGGCGGCACGAAGGCGGCTACCAAGATCACGCAGTTCGGGCACGATCTCATATCACCCGTCACCGGTCTGCTGGGATCTCTATTCTGAACACTTGAAGACGACAGCCCTGCAGGGGGCCGGCGGCCGGCCGACGGCCCCCTGACTACCGATGGGACCTCTTGTGCTTGCCCGGCTTCCCCTGATTTACCCGATCATGATGGCCGCTTTCGCAACTTTACTGCTGTGCCTTGCAGTGGACAGATGGATGAAGGTGCGTAAGTTGACATTGATGCTCTTCGTCCTCTCCATCGCCTCCTGCCTCGGCATGATCGCGGCCGGCAAAGCTCAATGGCAGCACTGGAACGCCAGTCAAATGCTGATTCTGTACTCGTTCACATGGACGGGGCTGACGATTGGGTTTCTGCCATCTCGAACACTTTTACTCCAGTACGGCGAAGAATTTCGAAATGGGATCAAGAGGGAGCAATACCATTACCCTCGCAAATATCAGATATTCATGGTCTCCTCTGTCATCGTCATGTGCTTCCTGGCGTTCATTTTGGCCAACTGAACAATCACTGCGGAGCCCGGGAGATCGGGCTCATCAACGATGTCAGCTATCACCAGGTCGACCACATCCGGTTCATGCGCAAACTGCGCCAGCGCGGCGCACCACAACCAGGTGGCACTGAGCGTTTTCAGTGTTGACGCTCCAGGGCGAGGAGTATTTCCAGTACATGTGATCTGTGCCGACCATTCCTTCGCGACCGTTCGAAGATCAATCCCAGCCTTTGGGAATTAGGGCGTCTGCTGCACCACGACAAGCAGTAGCGTCGTCCACCCGGAGGCCGGGGCTCGCGGCGGCGATGGGGGCTCTCCCGCGCGAGTTCGCTTTGGGCGTGGGGAGCGTGCGATCGCAAGGCGGAAGGTCGCCCTCGTACTGGGCGTACGAGGGCGACCCCGGACAACGGCGAGCGCGCGTGCCAAGCGTTGCGAGCCTGGGGGTGCCTCCAACGCCCTTGAGGCAGTGGGGGAAGGACTTCAGAAACACGCCCTGGTTGCGTTGGTCACCCTTGTGACAGCGCCGCCCCTGCACCGGTCGGGAGACGCGGGGAACTGTGGGCATGTCCGACGAGCGGGGGCCGTCCGGCGGGACGGTCCCCGTCTTCAGTCGAACCAGCGGTCCCTCGCCAGTTCCTCCGTGCGGGACGGGTCTTCCAAAAGGGCTGCCACCTCGAAGCGGCGGGGCCATTGGGTTGTGGACCAGGCCAGGCCGGCGGCTACTCCTTCCAGGGTGGCGGCGTGGAGCACTCCGTCGGGGGTCAGGCGCCAGTCGATCTCCACGCCGTCGACGATCAGTTCCTCGTGTTCGACGTACGAGTGCGGTGTGCTCGGGCCGAGCAAGGTGCGTACCGACGCGGGGACCTCGTGTTCCGTGCCCTCGGAGTCGATCGCGGCCGTCACGGACTCGCTGAGGCGGCGGACCTGGAAGAGTTCCGCCAACTCGGCCGCACGGGAGGGGCGGACGGGGAGCAGGGGGATGCCCTGGGCGAAGGGGAGGAGGTCGGGTGAGTCGACCACCATCGCCTCGGTCGCGTCCACGATCCTCACCTCGCCGTCGACGACGGCCCGCAGGTCGTCGGGGAGGGTGACCTGCTCGGGGTCGAGGTCCGCCAACGCCGTGTACAGGCCGTGCAGTTGGGTCGCGGAGACCTCGCGGTCCGGGTCCGCCAGGCGGTCCAGGAGTTCGGCCGCGCCGCCCGGCTCGTCGAGGAGCGCGGACACCGACGTGCGGACGCCGAGCGCGCGCAGCACCTGCTCGTCGTCGAAGCCGGTCGCGTCCGCCTCGTCGTAGAGGCCGTGGAGCAGCGGGTCGCCGCCCGCGGCCAGCAGGCCTGCGGGGCGGCGGCCGTCGAGCACCGGGTTCCCGCGCAGCCACCACGCCGTGTACGGGCGTACGACCTCGTGGGTGCCGTCGTGGAGGAGGACGCGGACCGGCTGGGTGAGGGCGTCGCGCAGGGGCGGCCGGGCGAGCAGGGCGAGGGCCTCGGGCCACTTGTCGTCGTCGACGAGGTCGAGGTCGCGGACGGCGACGAGCTCGGTGGCGACGGGCGGCACCGGCGCGTCGGGGAACCGGTCGAGGACGTCCTCGCACCACACGTCCACCGCGTCCAGCAGCCCCACGTCGTCCGGCTCGGGGAAGTCGCTCTCGCGGGGCTCCAGTTCGTCCGGGTCGAGGACGACGTCCGTGGCGCGCACGAGCGCGAAGCCGGCCAGCACCCCGCAGGCGGCCAGCGGCTGTTCGCCCCACTTCTCCGCCAAGTCGGCGTCCACCATGCCGAGTTCGTCCTCGCGGATGATGGAGGCGAACGGGCTGCCGGGCAGGACGAGTTCACCGGCGGGGGCGAGCTCGCCGTCCTCGTCGGGCAGGGCGAGCGCCCCCAGCCAGGGTTCGTCGCCGGGCGCGAGGTCCGCGTCCCGGACCAACGCCAGGACGGTGTCGGCGAGTTCCTCGGCGTCCGGGGCGTCCTGGTCGTCGTAGAAGGCTCCGCCGTCGTCGTCCAGGGACGCGGCGACGGCCGCCCGCACCTGCGGGGTGGTGAGGACCGCGCGCGGCGTCGCGGGCAGCGCGCCGAGCTTCTCCAGGAGCGGGTGCGCGGCGTCGGGGTGGGCGACCTTGAGGCCGAGGCGGGCCAGGACGTCCGCGTCGACGCCGGTGGTGTCCGCGGTGGGCAGCAGCACCTGGCGGGGCCCGATGGTCGTGCGCCGGTCGGCCAGCGGCACGGGCAGGCCGGTCAGCCGGTCCGGGTCGACGCCCGCGAGGCTGTCGTAGAGCCGGTGCCACCAGTGCGGGTCCTTCTCAAGGCCCGCCAGCCGGTCGATCGCGTCGGCCAGCGGGATGCGGGGCACGCCGAGGGTGCGCAGCTCGACCCGCCGTTCCAGGCCGGCCGGCAGCAGTGTGGGCAGGACCTCCGCCAGCACGCGCACGGTGTCCGCGCCCGCGCCCTCCACGATCTCCGCGTCCCGTGGGCGCAGCGCCTGCGGAAGCTCGTCCTCCGGCGCCGGCGGTACCGCGGGCGGCAGGAAGGCGGTGCGCGGGAGCCGCTCCAGGATCGCCTGGCGCAGGGCGCCGTCCAGTTCGCCCTTGCCGAGCGGGCCCGGCACCAGGTCGATGATCCCCGCGCCCACCGGCCGCCACGCGGCGAGCAGCCCGGCGTAGGCGTCGGCGGCGCGCTGGACGAGGAAGTCGGTCAGCGGGCCGGGCGCCGCGTGCCGGCGGGTGGTGTCCAGCGGCAGCGAGGCGATGAGCAGCGCGGGCACGCCGAGGGGTTCGTCGCTGGGCGTGGGCGCGTGCACCACGGGACCGGTGCGTGGCCGCGCGGGTGCGCCGTCGCCGTCGACGGGGACGGCCCAGGTCACCGACCAGTACGGTCGCAGCCGTTCCTCCACCGGCCGGTCGGCCAGCAGGTCCGGCGTGAGCGGGCCGTCGGCGGCGGCGATCCGCCAGCGGGTGCTCCCGTCGCGGGAGTCCTCGACGACGGTCAGCTCGCCGTCGGCCGCGCGGCGCAGGGTGCGCGGCTCCTGGTCGTGCACCTCGACGACGACCTCGTGCAGGCCGGGCAGGGCGAGGAGCAGCGCGTCGTCCACAGCGGTCAGGAGCCGCTCGGCGAGGTCGGCGGCGGCCGGGTCGCGCAGGGGCAGGATGACGGCTGTGTCGTACGGGTCGGGCGCGGTGCCCTCGGCGGCGAACGGCAGCCTCAGCAGCGGGACGTGGCCGTCGCGGCGGCGGATCTCGTCGCCGAGGCCGGGGCTGTGGCGGGCGGTGTCCGAGGCCAGGTCGCGGGCCTCCGCGAGCGACCAGCGCACCCCGCCGTGGCGGCCGACGACGGCGGGTTCGTCGGTGACAGCGAGCACGGCTGCGAAGCCGACGCCGAACCGGCCCACCGCCGACTGCCGTGTGTCCCGCTTCGCCGAGGCGCGGAGCGTGGCGAGCGACTCGACGCCGGCCGCGTCCAGCGGGGCGCCGGTGTTCGCGGCGACGAGGACGCCCTCGCGGAGGGTGAGGCGCAGCCGGCCGGGGACGCCGGCCCGCGCCGCCGCGTCGGCCGCGTTCTGCGCCAGCTCGACGACGAGGCGGTCCCGGTAGCCGCCGAGGACGAGGTCCTCCTCGGCGTTGGCGTCCTCCCGGAAACGGGCGGGACTGGTCGCCCAGGCGTCCAGGACACCGCGGCGCAGACGGGCCGTGCCGAAGGGATCCGCTCCCTCGGGCGCCGGCCGCACGAACTTGCTCACGTCGGTTTCCCTCTCGTCGTCTGCGTGAGGAGAAGGTATCGCGCGAGGAAGGGGGTCAGCTTCCGGAGGAGTGCGGGACGCGGACGGCCGCTGTCGCCGGAAGGCGAAGCCGGAGCAGCACCACCGCCGGCGCGTACCGGCGCATGATCCCGCAGTTGCCCCGCCCCGACCCTCAACTCGCGCCGGTGAAAGCGGACTTCACAAGCGCACGAAACGAGCGCGCGAGCACTACGAGTGCCCCAGCTCCGCCGACTCCTCGTCCGTCGTCGCCGGCACCGACCCCGAGTCGGCGGACGGGCGCAGCGGGAAGGGGTCCACCCGTGTCTCGTCGATGACCGGCGGGGCAGGCTGCGGGGGCTTCGGCATGACCGCGGCCTCGGAGTGGCCGCCGCAGCCGTACGCCAGCGACACCACGCGGCCGTCCGCCGGGGAGAACTCGTTGGCGCAGACGCCGAAGGCCTGGCCGAGGGAGCCGCCGATGGGGGTGAGGAAGCCGCAGGTGGCGCAGGTTGCGGGGGCCGCCTGGGCCATGGGCGTCTTGGGGCCGTACGCCTCCTCCCAGCGGTCGGCGGCGGCGTGCAGGCCGTAGCGGGAGAGGACCCGGGCCCGGCGCATGCCGAGTTCCTCGGCGACGGCGGGGATGGAGCCGCGCGCCGGGGCGGACGGCAGCCGCGCGGGCGGGCCCTCCGTCACCTCGGCGTCCTCCGCCTCGACCAGTTCCGCCATCTCGTGCGAGACGGCCGAGTTCGGCGGCGGGGCGTCCTCGCCGGTGAAGCCAGGCTCGAGGCGCAGATCCTCCGCGTCGGTGGGCAGGAGGTCGCCGGGGCCCATGTCGCCGGGGCGCAGGCGCTCGCTCCACGGGACCCACTCGGGGGCGAGGACCGCGTCCGGGCCGGGCAGCAGCACCACCTCGTCGAGGGTGACGGTCTTCGCGCGGGAGGCCCGCGCCACCGTCGCCGCCCAGCGCCAGCCGCGGTACCCGAGTTCCTTGCACTCGAAGAAGTGCGTGACCACGCGGTCCCCGTCGGAGACCACCCCTACGTGCTCCCCGACGACGCCGGGGGCGGCGGCCTCCTCCGCCGCGGCGCGGGCGAGGTCGACGGCCTCGGCGCACAGGCGGTCGGGGGTGCGGCTTCGCGTGGTCGCTGCGCTCACAGGTATCGCTTCTCTCCTACGCCGTCTCTCGAGTGCGCCGGCCTGAAGGCGGGCGGGTGCGGACGGAGCGGACCTGAGGGCCGCGTCGACGTCCGCGCCCGATCGCGCTCGGACGCACCTGCTGTCATCCATTCTGCGGGATGGCCGGGAGGCGCGCGGCCGAGAACAATCGCCACGGCGCGCTACGCACGCTACCTGTTCAGCGCCGCTCGGCCTACACCGACGGGACGTTTCCCACCCTACGACGCCCGCGGGCCCGCTCCGCCACCCCGGCCCCCGCACGCCCATACGCGCGGTATCCGCACTACGTCCGCCCATCTCGGGGCACTATGACGGGGTGGCAACCGCGAGGACGCCCCATGACGCCGCCGGGACGGGCGGGGCCGAGGGGCACAAGGGGTCCGAGGAGGAGAGTCGGGTGAGCGGTTCGGGCCGGGTCGGAGGGTCCGTCCGCGCGGTGGGCCGTGCCCTGCACCTGCCGTTCACCGGCACCGCGCGCGGCATCCGCAAGGCCACCCACGCGCACGGCGCCGGCGAGTCCGGCCTCGGCAAGCTGATCGAACTGCACGGGGTGAACGGCGCCGGCGACGTCATGATCACCATCGCGCTCGCGTCGACCGTCTTCTTCTCGGTGCCGACCGACGAGGCCCGCGGCCGCGTGGCGCTCTACCTCGCCATCACCATGGCGCCGTTCACGGTGCTCGCGCCGGTGATCGGCCCCCTCCTGGACAAGGTGCCGCACGGCCGCCGGGCCGCCATGGCCGGTGCGATGGGCGCGCGGGCGCTGCTCGCGCTGGTGCTGTCGGGCGCCGTCGTCACCGGCAGCATCGAGATGTACCCGGCCGCCCTCGGCGTGCTCGTCGCGTCGAAGGCGTACGGCGTGGTCAGAAGCGCCGTCGTGCCGCGTCTGCTGCCGCCGCGCTTCTCCCTGGTGAAGGCCAACTCGCGCGTCACGCTGGGCGGGCTCCTCGCCACCGGGATCGCCGCGCCGGTCGGGGCCGGGTTGCAGGCGCTCGGCCCGCGCTATCCGCTCTACGGCGCGTTCGTCATCTTCGTCGTGGGGACGTTCCTGTCGTTCTCCCTGCCGCCGAAGGTGGACTCGGCGAAGGGTGAGGACACCGCCCTGCTCGCGGCGGACGAGCAGCATCTGCACGGCCCGCACCGGCAGCCGGTGAAGCGGCCGGGCCTGAGGACCGTCGGCATCGCCGTCACGCACGCGCTGGGGGCGAACACCGCGCTGCGCTGGCTGTCGGGGTTCCTGACGTTCTTCCTGGCGTTCCTGCTGCGCGAGCACCCGCTGACCGGGCAGAGCGCGGCGGTGTCGCTCGGCATGGTGGCCGTCGCGGCGGGCGCGGGCAACGCGCTCGGGACGGCGGTGGGGGCGTGGCTGCGGTCCCGGGCGCCGGAGCTGATCATCGTGACGGTGGTGGCGGTCGTCCTCGGCGCGGCGATCACGACGGCGGTGTTCTTCGGGGCGTTCCTGGTGGCGTGTCTGGCGGCGGTGGCGGGCTTCTCGCAGGCGCTGGCGAAGCTGTCCCTGGACGCGCTGATCCAGCGGGACGTGCCGGAGCTGGTGCGCACGTCGGCGTTCGCGCGTTCGGAGACGCTGCTGCAGATGTCGTGGGTGTTCGGCGGCGCGGTAGGCATCGCGATGCCGCTGAACGGCACGCTGGGCCTGTCGGTGGCGGCCGCGGTGGTCGCCCTCGGCTGGGTCACCACGGCCCGCGGCCTGCTCGTCTCCTCCCGCCACGGCGCCGGCCCACGCGCGCGCGTGGCGTGAACGACCCTGACACGCCGCACCCCACACGCCCCTGACACGCGGGCACGCCGTACCCCACGTAGAGAGACCTCGGGGCCTGCCAGATAGCCTTCCGCCATGACCACGATGCCCCGCGGCGGAGCCGCTGATGTTCACGGCGTTGTGCGACGCCGCCGCGCCGTCGCCGCCGCCGGCGCCGTTTGTGCCGGACTGCTCGTCCTGTCGGCCTGCGACAAGCCGACCCCGCTGTCCACGATCACCGTCGGCCAGTCCTCGGTCAGCGAGGAGGCCACCTGCGGCGGTGAGGGCAAGACGCTGACCACCGAGGCGCTCACGGCGTGCCTGAAGGACACGGACATCAAGTCGATCAAGGTCGACCCGGACGAGACGGTGCGCTTCGGCGTCGACCCGGACGTCGCCGAGAAGCGCTGGACGATCCTGATGAACGGTCAGCCGCTCGTCGAGGACAGCGACAAGACGTACCGCACGATCCCCGGCAGCGTCTTCTTCAACGCCCAGTACGGCGCGCAGGGCGACTCCACGCTCGTCTCCATCAAGGCGGGGGACGGCAAGAAGGAGAGCCAGGCGGTCACCGGGCTGTGGTCGTTCAAGCTGAAGAAGGACGACTGATCGCTTCCGTCGCTCGGCGCGTGCTGGTGGCCACCGCGGTCCCCGTGGAGCGGGACGCGGTGGCACGGGCGTTCGACGGGCCGGGGCGCGAGGTGCGGCTGCCCGGGGCGAGCCTGCTGAGGACGACGTCGGGGCCGTTGACGGTCGACCTGCTGGCCGCCGGCGTGGGCCCCGCCCTCGCCGCCGCCTCCACTTCGAGCGCCCTGACCGCCGCAGCCCTGGGCGACGCCCCCTACGGCCTCGTCGTCTCCGCCGGGATCGCCGGCGGCTTCACGCCCTCCGCGGGAGCCACGGCCGGGCAGGACGAGAGCGGCGCGCCCGTCGGCTCCCTCGTCGTCGCCGACGAGATCACCGCCGCCGACCTCGGCGCCGAGACCGCCGACGGCTTTCTGCCGGTCACCGACCTGGGCTTCGGCGCCGTCACCCACCGGCCGCCCGCCGCCCTCGTGCGGCAGGCCGCGGCCGCCGCCGGGGCGCGCACCGGCACGGTCCTCACGGTGTCCACCGTGACCGGCACCGCCGCCCGCGCCGCCGCCCTGCGCTCCCGCCATCCCCGCGCCCTCGCCGAGGCCATGGAGGGCTTCGGGGTCGCCGAGGCCGCCGCCGCGCACGGCACGCCGGTGCTGGAGATCCGCGCGGTCTCCAACCCGGTCGGCCCCCGCGACCGGGCCGCCTGGCGCATCGGCGACGCCCTGACCGCCCTGACCGGGGCCTTCGGGAAGCTCACGCCCGTCCTCAGGAGTTGGAACGCGTATGACCACGACCGGTGACCCGCTGCGGATCGCGTACTCGCCCTGCCCGAACGACACCTTCGTCTTCGACGCCCTCGCCCACGGCAGGGTGCCCGGCGCGCCCGCGCTCGACGTGACGTTCGCGGACATCGACGTCACCAACGGCATGGCCGAGCGCGGCGAGCACGACGTGCTGAAGGTGTCGTACGCCGTGCTGCCGTACGTCCTCGGCGCCTACACGCTGCTGCCGTGCGGGGGCGCGCTGGGCCGGGGCTGCGGGCCGCTGGTGCTCACCCGGGAGCCGGGGCTCGGCCTGGCCGGCCGCACGGTCGCCGTGCCGAGCGAGAAGTCGACGGCCTACCTGCTGTTCCGGCTGTGGGCGGCGGACCAGGTGCCCGGTGGGGTCGGCGAGATCGTCGTCATGCCGTTCCACGAGATCATGCCGGCCGTACGGGACGGCAAGGTGGACGCGGGACTGGTCATCCACGAGGCCCGCTTCACCTACCGGAACTACGGGCTGCACAAGCTCGCCGACATGGGCGAGCACTGGGAGGACACGACGGGCCTGCCCATCCCGCTCGGCGCGATCATCGCCAAGCGCGCGCTGGGAGCGGCCGCCCTGACCCGGCTCGCCGACTCGATCCGCACATCCGTGCGAGCCGCGTGGGACGCGCCGGATGTCTCCCGCCCGTACGTCATGGCGCACGCCCAGGAGATGGACCCGGCCGTCGCCGACCAGCACATCGGCCTGTACGTCAACGAGTTCACGGCCGACCTGGGCGACGACGGCTACGCGGCGGTGCGCGGGCTGCTGACGCGCGCGGCGGCCGAGGGACTGGTGCCGCCCCTCGGCCCGGACGCGCTCGCTTTCCCCTGAGCCCCGGCGGTTCAGACGTCCAGCTGGTCGGCGACCGCGCGGAGCAGGCCGGCGATCTTCTTGCCGGAGGCCTTCTCGGGGTAGCGGCCCTTCTCCAGCATCGGCGTGATGTTCTCCAGGAGGGTCGTCAGATCCTGGACGATCGAGGCCAGTTCGTCCGGCTTCTTGCGGGTCGCGGCGGCGACCGAGGGGGTCGGGTCCAGGACGACGACGGAGAGGGCCTGGTCACCGCGCTGCCCGGCGACGACGCCGAACTCCACGCGCTGCCCCGGCTTCAGTGCCTCGACTCCGGCGGGGAGGACCGAGGAATGGACGAAGACGTCGCCGCCGTCGTCGCGGGAGAGGAAGCCGAAGCCCTTCTCGCTGTTGAACCACTTGACCTTGCCAGTCGGCAAAGCACACGCTCCCTCGATCGGTCCCGGGCGCTCCTGGACGCCGGTTGAACTGCCGTCATGACACCCTACCGGGGGTCTCTCCAGGCGGGCACGCCTTAAAACGAGCCGAAGCACAGTGCGCCAAGGGGGTCGGGAAACCGCCGGGACGATCACGTTCCGCCGAAGCGGTGACCCTCGTGCCGGACGGTCCCGGGCGGGGCGGGACTACCCTGGAGCGGTGCGTGACGAGACCCAGACGACTTCAGACGCTCCCGGCGCTTCCGGCGCATCGGACACTTCCGGCACTCCCGGTCTTTCCGGCGCTTCCGGTGCTCGTGGTGAGGCCCCCGCACCCGGCGACCGGCTGATCCGGGCCGGGGCGCTCGTGTTCTTCGCCGGCGCCGTGGCCACCCTGGTCACCGTGGCCCCGCTGTTCCTCGGGACGACGCCCTTCCCGACGTTCATGTTCGGGCTGAGCATGCTCATGGGCGTCGGCTTCCTGCTGGCCGGCGCGGGCGTGCTGCGGTCGGTCGCGGCGGGGCGGCGTCAGGCGCGCGCGGGGCGGTAGGCGGCCAGCCAGGCGGGGAACTCCGTGAGGTCCCCGAGGACGACGTCCGCGCCGGCGTCCGTCAGCTCCCGCACGTCGCACGGGCCGGTGGCCACGGCGACGGAGAGGGCCCCGGCGGCCCGCGCCCCACGCACGTCCCCGACATGGTCGCCGACGTACACGTCCGCGCCGTGCTCGCGCAGGGCCGCCGCCTTCCCCTCGGCCCACAGGTCGCCGACGAGCGCGTCGGGCTCGATGCCCAGGTGGGCGAGGTGCAGCTCGGCGTTGGGCTCGTACTTGGCGGTGACGACGACCGCCTTCCCTCCGGCGGCGCGCACCGCCGCGATCGCCTCCCGCGCGCCGGGCAGCGCGAGGGTGGGGGCGATGGCCACGGTCGGGTAGATCTCGCGGTACAGGTCCCCGACGGCGTCGACCTCGTCGGCCGGGAACCAGTTGACCAGTTCGTCGGCGAGCGGCGGGCCGAGACGGGTGACGACGAGGTCGGCGTCCACGGGGCGGCCGGTGCGCTCGGAGAGGGCGGTGTAGCAGGCGTGGATTCCGGGGCGCGAGTCGATGAGGGTCATGTCGAGGTCGAAGCCGACCGTGAGCGTGGGGGTGGTGGCCATGGAGGCCATTGTGCTGGCCGGCGGGCCCGGCGCCCCCGCCGCCCCCGCCGCCCCCGCCCGCACGTGCCTTACTTCCGCCGCTGCGACCGCCACACCAGGAACAGGGCCGACGCCACCGCCGCCCCCCGCACGACCCACGGGAAGGTCTCGTGGATGGCGTCGTTCAGGTGGCCCTCGGCGACGGGCGCGCCCCAGCGGCCCTCCGTACGGCCCCACAGCCACACCACGCCGGACGCCACCGCCAGCCCCGGCAGGACCATGACGGCCCACTTCGTCTCCCGCTCGGTCAGCCGGCGTGAGGCGTAGGCGATCAGCCAGCCCACGATCAGCGCGAGCCAGCTCCCGGCCACCGCGCCGGCGACGAGGCAGCCGGCGGCGAGCAGCAGGAGCGGGTTGCTCCAGCGGCCGCCCCGCAGCAGGGGGGCCAGCCGGCGCCGACGTCCCGCCGGGGCGGCTTCCGCCTCCTCTTGCCTCTCGGGCTCCTCGGGGGCCTGTTCCTTCTCCGTCCGCTTGGGGGGCGGCGGCTTGAGCATGTCGGGGATCTCGACGCCGCCGACGAAGCCGGGGACCTCGTCGCCCAGGTCGAAGGGACTCGGCTCGCGCCGCCGCCACCAGTCCGGGGACTCGACGCCGTCGCCGAGTTCGTGCGCGCCGGCGCGGTGCGGCGGGGACGGGACGTCGGGAGCGGCGGGCGCGGCGTCCGGCTTCTGCCGGGGGCGCGGCACGACCCGGCGGAACCGCCCGGGCCGCTCGCCCCCGCTCTCGTCCTCGCGGTCGCGCTGCGCGGGCACGGAGGGAGCGGCGGCCTCCTCGGGCACGTGAGGGGAGCCGCCGGCCGCGGCGGCCACCAGGTCGTCCGGGCTGCCGAGCCGGTCGAGGATACGGCGGACGGCGGCGGGAGAGTCCACGGGCGACCTGGCGCGCCGTTTGTCGATCTCGTTCCGCAGGTCCGACACGAGCCGCATCCGCGTGGCCGACGACAACTGCCGCTGCTGGGCCACGTCACCGACGCGGCTCAGGAACTCGTACACGACCTGGTCGCTCTCGATCCCCACGAAGTCCCTCCGGGGGGTTGGCCGTTGTCGTCCCCTTTGGTCACGGTACCGTGCCGGCGCGGTGCCGCCCTTCAGACCCCCCGCATCGGCCTGAACAGCCGTGTCCTCGGCCGCCGGACGGGCTGAGCGATGCTCTCCGGGGTCGCCGTCGCACCCACCCGCTAACGTGGGTCAGATGAGCCCTGAGGACGCCCCGGCCCCCCGCTCCCTCGCGGAGGCACTCCGCGGCAGGGACGACGCCTCCCTGGCCGCCCTCCTGCGCCACCGCCCCGACCTCATCACCCCGGTCCCCACCGACCTCACCCAGCTCGCCACCCGTGCCGGCACCCGCGCCTCCGTCGTGCGCGCGCTGGAGCGGCTGGACCGGTTCGCCCTGCAGACCGCGGAGGCGCTCGCGGTGGCCGGGGACCCGGCGGCGTACGACGAACTGCTGGGACTGATGGCGGGGGACAAGCCGGACCGGGCCGTCGTCGAGGCGCTGCCCGGCGCGGTCGCCGCCCTGCGGGAGCAGGCGCTGGTGTGGGGCGCCGACGACCGGCTCCGGCTGGTCCGCACCGCGCGGGAGCTGCTCTCGCCGTCGCCGCAGCACCCGTCCCCCACGGGGCTCGGCCCCTCCGTGCGGGAGGCCACGGCGGGGATGTCGCCGGGCCGGATCCAGGAGATCGTGACGGCGGCCGGGCTGCCGTCGACGCACGACTCCGTGTCGGCGGTGGCCGCGCTGAGCTCCCTCTTCTCCGACCGGCGCAGGATGAAGGCGCTGCTGGCCAAGGCCCCGGCCGACTCCCTCGACGTGCTCGACCGGCTGGTGTGGGGGCCGCCGTACGGGCAGGTGACGGCGGACCCCGCGCCCAGGCTGCGCTGGCTGCTGGACCGGGCTCTGCTGCTGCCGACCTCGCCCGGCACGGTCGTGCTGCCGCGCGAGGTCGCCCTGCACCTGCGGGAGGGCCGGGCCCACCGCGCGGTGGAGCCGGTGCCGCCCGCCGTGGAACCGGCCGTGGTCCACCGCCCACAGGTTGTGGACGCGACGGCGGCCGGGCAGGCGTACACGGCGCTGACGACGGTCGAGGAACTGCTGAAGGACTGGGACGAGGGCGGGCCGACCGTGCTGCGGGCGGGCGGGCTGAGCGTGCGCGACCTCAAGCGCACGGCTGTCGCCCTGGACGTCCCCGAGCCCGTCGCCGCGTTCTGGGTGGAACTGGCGTACGCGGCGGGGCTGATCGCCTCCGACGCCGAGGCCGACGAGCGGTACGCGGCGACCCCGGAGTACGACGAGTGGCGGGAGCGTCCGGCGGCCGAGCGGTGGGCGCGGCTCGCCCAGGTGTGGCTGTCGGCGACCCGGACGGCCGGGGTCGTGGGCGGGCGGGACCTGAAGGACCGTGCGCTGTCGGCGCTGGGCCCCGGGCTCGACCGTTCGGCCGCGCCGGAGGTACGGCGCCGGGTGCTGACGCTGCTGGCCCGGCTGCCCGAGGGCGGCGCGCCGGACGCGGAGACGGTGCTGGCCCGGCTGCGCTGGGAGCGGCCGTTGCGCACCCAGGGCGTCCCGCAGCCGGCCCAGGGGCAGGCGCATCCGCCGCGGGCCGAGGACGACGACCTGCGCTCACGGCTCGCCCGCTGGACGCTGAGCGAGGCGGAGCTGCTGGGCGTGACCGGCCGGGGCGCGCTGTCGGCGCACGGGCGGGCGCTGCTCGGCGCTGACGTGGAACCGGAGGCCGCGGCGGGCGGCACTGCTGTGGGTTCCGCAGCGGCCCGGAACCCCACCACCGCCGTACTCGACAAGGCGGTTGCCCCTGCCGCTGCCGACGCGGAGGCCGCGGCCGCCGACGCCGCCCGGCTGCTCGCCCCGCTGCTGCCCGAGCCGCTGGACCACGTGCTGCTCCAGGCCGATCTGACCGCCGTGGCGCCGGGCCCCCTGCACCGCCCGCTCGCCGACACCCTCGGCGTGCTCGCCGACGTGGAGTCGAAGGGCGGCGCGACCGTCTACCGCTTCACGCCCGCCTCCGTGCGGCGCGCCCTGGACTCCGGGCAGACCGCGTCCGACCTGCACGCCTTCCTCACCGCGCACTCCCGCACGCCGGTCCCGCAGCCGCTCGCGTACCTGATCGACGACGTGGCACGCCGGCACGGCCATCTGCGCGTGGGCGCGGCCTCCGCCTACGTCCGCTGCGACGACGACGCCCTGCTGAACGAGATCCTCGCCGACAAGCGTGCCGCGGCCCTGCGGTTGCGCCGGCTCGCGCCGACCGTGATCGCCGCCCAGGCCGACCCCGCGACACTGCTGGAGGGGCTGCGCGCGATGGGGTACGCGCCGGCCGCCGAGTCCGCGGAAGGGGACGTGGTGATCACCCGGGCCCTCGCCCACCGCACCCCGCCCCGCACGCCTCCCGTGCCCGTCCCGGACGGCCCGCCGGTCCCCGACGCCACCCTTCTCGCCGCCGCGATCCGCGCGATCCGGGCCGGCGACCTGGCTTCCACGGCCCCGCGCAAGGCTCCCGACGCCGCCCCTCTGGCCCCCGGCGAACTGCCCCGCACCGGACCCGCCGAGACCCTCGCCACCGTGCAGGCCGCCGTCCTCACCGGCGAGGCCCTGTGGATCGGCTACGTCAACGCGGAGGGCGCCGCCAGCCAGCGCGTCATCGCCCCGGTGCGGGTGGAGGGCGGCTTCGTGACGGCGTACGACCACACGGCGGACGAGGTCCGCACCTACCCGCTGCACCGGATCACGGGCGTCGCGGAGCTGGCCGACGACTGACCGGGCCGGGGACGCCCTCAGGCGGCCGTCGGCCTCAGCAGTCCCCGACGCCCGCGTCGGCCGGCAGGTCGAAGTGGGCGCGGGCCTCGGCCGCCAGGGCGTCGGAGGACATCGGGTCCTGGACGGCGGACGCGGCGACGACGCCGAAGCGGGCCCGCACCCACTGCGCGACGCCCGCCCCCTCGGGCGGCTCCTCCCGGGACACGATCCGGTAGCCGCCGGCGGCCGACGCGTCCCGCTCCAGCCGCACCACCTGCGGGACCTGCGCGCCGGCGCACTCCACGAGGGCGTCCTCGCGCACCCCGTACTCCACGCACAGCGTGTCGACGTCGGCCCGCACGGCGTCCCCGTACTCCTCCAGTCCGAGCGCCTCCGCCCGGCAGAACCAGCGCGCCTGAGACGCCGGCTCGCCCTCGTCGGCCCCGCGCGCCTCCAGCCCGTCCTCCAGGACCGGCCGTACCCGGCCCCACAGCCCGTCGTCGACCTCGGCCGGCCGCATCGCCCACACGCCGCTGGCCACCAGCACCACCACGGCTCCCGCGCCGGTCGCCCAGCCACGGGCCGACAGCACCGTCATACCCAGACCTCCCTCACCACGGCCACGCCCCGCGCGGCCGCAACCTCTGGTCGTCCCCTGGTCAGACGTCCGAGGGGGGCACAGGGTTGTCCGGCCGTTCCGGGGAAGCGGCCCGCCACTCGGACGCGCGGTGCGGCACACTGGAGGTTTGGCCGTGCGGAAGGGATGCGTACGTGAACGGACCGCTGATCGTCCAGTCGGACAAGACTCTGCTGCTCGAGGTCGACCACGAGCAGGCCGACGAGTGCCGTCGCGCCATCGCTCCGTTCGCGGAGCTGGAGCGGGCGCCCGAGCACATCCACACCTACCGGGTCACCCCGCTCGGCCTGTGGAACGCGCGGGCGGCCGGGCACGACGCCGAGCAGGTGGTGGACGCGCTCGTGCAGTACAGCCGCTACCCGGTGCCGCACGCGCTGCTCGTGGACGTCGCGGAGACGATGGACCGCTACGGCCGGCTGACGCTCAGCAAGCACCCGGCGCACGGGCTGGTGCTGACCACCACCGACCGGCCGGTGCTGGAGGAGATCCTGCGCTCGAAGCGGATCACGCCGCTCGTCGGCGCCCGCCTCGACCCGGACACCGTGGTCGTGCACCCCTCCGAGCGCGGCCAGATCAAGCAGACGCTGCTGAAGCTGGGCTGGCCGGCCGAGGACCTCGCCGGGTACGTGGACGGTGAGGCGCATCCGATCGGGCTCGCCGAGGACGGCTGGGCGCTGCGGCCGTACCAGAAGCAGGCCGTGGAGAACTTCTGGCACGGTGGGAGCGGTGTGGTGGTCCTGCCCTGCGGCGCGGGCAAGACGCTGGTCGGCGCGGGGGCGATGGCGCAGGCGAAGTCGACCACGCTGATCCTCGTCACGAACACGGTCTCGGCCCGGCAGTGGAAGCACGAGCTGGTGAAGCGGACCTCGCTGACCGAGGACGAGATCGGCGAGTACAGCGGCACGAAGAAGGAGGTCCGGCCCGTCACCATCGCCACTTACCAGGTGCTGACGACGAGACGCAAGGGCGTCTACCCGCACCTGGAGCTGTTCGACTCCCGGGACTGGGGCCTGATCGTCTACGACGAGGTGCATCTGCTGCCGGCCCCCGTCTTCAAGTTCACCGCCGACCTCCAGGCGCGGCGGCGGCTGGGCCTGACCGCGACGCTGGTGCGGGAGGACGGCCGTGAGTCGGACGTGTTCTCCCTCATCGGGCCGAAGCGGTTCGACGCGCCGTGGAAGGAGATCGAGGCGCAGGGCTACATCGCGCCGGCGGACTGCGTCGAGGTCCGGGTGAACCTGACCGACTCCGAACGGCTCGCGTACGCGACCGCCGAGACGGAGGAGAAGTACCGCTTCTGCGCGACGACGGCGACGAAGCGGAAGGTGACCGAGGCTCTGGTGCGGCGCTTCGCCGGGCAGCAGATCCTCGTCATCGGGCAGTACATCGACCAGCTGGACGAGCTGGGCGAGCATCTGGACGCGCCCGTGATCAAGGGCGAGACCTCCAACGCGCAGCGGGAGAAACTCTTCGACGCGTTCCGGGAGGGCGAGATCAGCGTGCTGGTGGTGTCGAAGGTCGCGAACTTCTCGATCGACCTGCCGGAGGCGACGGTCGCCATCCAGGTGTCGGGGACCTTCGGGTCACGGCAGGAGGAGGCTCAGCGGCTGGGCCGGGTCCTGCGCCCGAAGGCGGACGGCCACCAGGCCCACTTCTACTCGGTCGTCGCCCGGGACACCATCGACCAGGACTTCGCCGCCCACCGTCAGCGGTTCCTGGCGGAACAGGGCTACGCGTACCGGATCGTGGACGCGGACGAGCTGCTGGCGGACAGCTGACGCCGGGGGCTTCCCACGGGTTCGGCTGACGGGCGTCTCACCTGCGGCGGACGCCCGCCTCCTCCCCGTACTCACCGAGGATGATCACGTCGAAGGCGGCGCCGGCGAAGACCTTCACCGCGCGCAGGGCGTCGCCGAGGAGGTGACGGTGGGCGCCCGCGACGGGAGTGGCGCCGGCCGGGAGGCGGGCTGGGTGAACGGTCGCTGCACTCATGTCTCCATCATGCGAGCCGCTTCCCCGGTGATGCATCGGCTGCGGTCCGGGGCCGCGCCGAGGCGGACACGGACGACGGGATCACAGGCGTCGCCCGTCTCCCCGGGCCCCCGGGACGTCTCGGCGACGGGGCGTCCGCGTCGGCCGTGCGCGGGGGCAGGGGCCGTCAACGGGGGCGTAAATCCATTGGCGTCGCCCGGTGCCCCTCACCTACACTCTCCGCTCTTGCCCGCCTCCCTCACGGAGTGCCGTCGTCCGGCCGGAAACCGGACGGCATCCCGCAGCGCCGGCCGTCCGGCGCGGTTCCCGCAGCGCCCTTCCCGCAGGTCCCTCCGGAGGCACCCCCTTGTCCACGCCCGCCGCACCCCCGCAGGACTCCCCCGACGCCGTCGACGACCCGCTGGGCCGTGAGCGCGCCCACCTCGGCGCCTCGCGTGCCGCGCTGCGGGCCATGCGCGAGGACGTCGAGGCCCTCGACATCAGCGACGTCACCGCGAACTGGGTCAACGCGCAGATCCTGGAGCGCCAGATCGGCGAGCGCATCAAGGCGCTGGCCGACCTCAGCGACATCCCGCTGTTCTTCGGCCGCCTCGACTACCTGCACGCTCCGGGGGCCGAGAAGGCGGAGGGGGCCGAAGGGGAGTCCTTCTACATCGGGCGGCGGCACGTCCACGACCACGACGGCGACCCCATGGTCATCGACTGGCGCGCGCCCGTCTCGCAGCCGTTCTACCGGGCCTCCAAGAACGATCCCATGGACGTCGGGCTGCGCCGCCGCTTCGGCTACACGGGCGGCGCCCTCACCGCGTACGAGGACGAGCACCTCTCCGACCCGGCCGAGGCGGCGGTCGTCAGCAAGCTGCTCCAGCAGGAGATCGAGCGCCCGCGCGTCGGCCCGATGCGCGACATCGTGGCGACGATCCAGCCCGAGCAGGACGAGATCGTACGGTCGGGGCTCTCGGGCAGCGTCTGCGTGCAGGGCGGGCCGGGGACGGGGAAGACCGCCGTCGGTCTGCACCGCGTCGCCTACCTCCTCTACGCCCACCGCGAGCGGCTGGCCCGCACCGGCACGCTGGTGATCGGGCCGAACCGGTCCTTCCTCCACTACATCGAGCAAGTGCTGCCCGCACTGGGCGAGTTGACGGTCCGGCAGGCCACGGTCGAGGACCTGGTCGCGCATGTGGAGGTGCGCGGCGAGGACGAGGCGGCGGCGGCCGTCGTCAAGGGCGACGCCCGTATGGCGCAGGTGCTCCGCCGGGCCCTGTACTCCCACATCACGATGCCGGCCGAGCCCGTCGTCGTGGTGCGCGGCTCCCGCCGCTGGCGGATCCCGGCGTACGAACTGGATTCGATCGTGCGGGAGTTGCTGGAGCGGGACATCCGCTACGGCGCCGCCCGCGAAGCCCTGCCGCAGCGCGTCGCGCACGCGGTGCTGGTCCAGATGGAGCGGGCCGGGGAAGCGCCGGACGACCGGGTGCAGGACGCCGTGGCCCGCAACAGCGCCGTCAAGGCGGCCGTGAAGGCGGTGTGGCCGCCGGTCGACCCGGCGAAGCTGGTCCTGCGGCTGCTGACCGACGCGGAGTTCCTCGCCGCCCACGCCGAGGGCGTCCTCACCGAGGAGGAGCAGAAGACGATCCTGTGGGCGAAGCCGGCCCGCTCGGTGAAGTCGGCGAAGTGGTCGGCGGCGGACGCGGTGCTGGTCGACGAGGCGTGCGACCTCGTCGAGCGCACGCACTCGCTGGGCCACGTGGTGCTGGACGAGGCGCAGGACCTCTCCCCCATGCAGTACCGGGCCGTCGGCCGCCGCTGCTCCACCGGCAGCGCGACCGTGCTGGGCGACCTCGCGCAGGGCACCACGCCGTGGGCGACGAGAAGTTGGCCGGAAGCCCTCGCCCATCTCGGCAAACCCGATGCGGTCATCGAGGAGTTGACGGCCGGCTTCCGCGTCCCGACGGACGTCATCGGTTACGCCTCCCGGCTCCTCCCGCACATCGCGCCGGGCCTGACCCCGGTCGCCTCGGTCCGTGAGAACCCGGGCTTCTTCGCCGTCCGCCAGACCTCGGGGGACGGTGAAGTGGTCGCCGCGTGCGAGGAGTTGCTGCGCCACGAGGGATCGACGGGACTGATCGCGGCGGACGCCCGCATCCCGGCCCTGGCCGAGGCGCTCGGCGCGGCGGGCATCGGCCACCTCGCCCCCGGCGAGGAGACCACCCACGAGACCCGTCTGACGCTGGTCCCCGCGTCCCTCGCCAAGGGCCTGGAGTACGACTACGTGGTCCTGGACGAGCCGCAGGCGGTGGTGGACGGCGAACCCGACGAACGAACGGGCCTGCGCCGCCTGTACGTGTCCCTGACCCGAGCCGTCTCCGGCCTGATCATCACCCACAGGACCCCACTGCCGTCCCAGCTCGGCTAGGGCCTGTCCGGTTTCCGGTCCGCGTCCAGTGCGCCGCGCCACCGCGCCACCGCCGACGTCGACACCGGCTCGGTCCAGCCTCCGGGCCGGGCCGCTCCTCCGATGTGGAAGGCGTCGACGCCGGCGGCGCGCAGGGTGGGCACGTGGTCGAGGCGCAGGCCTCCGCCGACGAGGAGGCGCTGCCCGTAGCCCGGCTCGCCGCCGCGGGAGGCCTCCGCGAGGAGGGTGGGCAGGCCCTCGTCGACGCCTGCCGGGGAGCCGGCCGTGAGGTAGGCGTCCAGGCCGGGCAGGCCGTCCAGCTGCTTGCGCAGGGCGTCGCGGTCGGCGGCGTGGTCGATGGCGCGGTGGAAGGTCCACCGGCAGCCGGCCAGCTCCGCGACGACGCTCTCCACCGCCGGCAGGTCCACCGCGCCCTCCTCGTCGAGGAAGCCGAGCACGAACTCCCGCGCGCCGGCCGCCGCCAGCTCCCCGGCGACCCGGACCAGCCGGGCGAGGCCCTCGGGGCCGCCGGCGGCGAAGCCGTCGGTCAGGCGCAGCATCACGCGCAGGTCGATGTCGACGGCGGCGCGGATCGCCGCGAAGGTCCGCACGGGCGGGGTGAGCCCGTCGGCCGCCATGTCGGCGACCAGTTCGAGGCGGTCCGCGCCTCCGGCCTGGGCGGCGACCGCGTCCTCGGCGTCGAGTGCGATCACCTCCAGAACCGCACGCTTGCTCATGGGTCCCCATTCGTCGGCGTTCACGGGTGGCTACAGGCCCGGGTCGGGTGCAGGCCCGGGTCGGGTGCAGGTTCGGGTCGGGTGCAGGTTCGGGTCGCGCACAGGTCCGGGTCGGCTATAGGTCTAGTCCAATTCAAGGGTACGCCGCCCGCCCGGGACGCGGGCGTCGGCGGCGCCGTCGTCGGCCACGTCGCGTGGCGCGTAAGAATGACGTCCATGACCCCATCGGCCGACGACCGCGAAGCCCCGGCCGCCGGAGGCGGCCTCGACGCCCTGCGCGCCCGCTTCGCCCACGCCCTCCGAAGCGCCCGCGGCCCCGCCCCCGGCCCGGACCCCCTCCCCTACGCCGACGCCCTCCTCGCCCGCTGGCGGGAGCCGCAGCGCCGCTACCACACGCTCACGCACCTCACCGCCGTCCTCGACCACGTCGACGCCCTCGCCGAGCACGCCGGCGACCCGGACGTCGTCCGCCTCGCCGCCTGGTTCCACGACGCCGTCTACCTGCCCGAGCGCTCGGAGAACGAGGAACGCTCGGCCCGTCTCGCCGAGCGCGCGCTCCCCGAGGCCGGTCTGCCGGACGCGAAGACCGCCGAGGTGGCCCGCCTGGTCCGGCTCACCGTCACCCACGCCCCGGCCGACGACGACCCCGACGGCCAGGTGCTCTGCGACGCCGACCTCGCGATCCTGGCCGCGCCGCCGTCCGCGTACGCCGCGTACACGGCCGCGGTCCGCGAGGAGTACCACTTCGTCCCGAACGACGCCTTCCGCGAGGGCCGCGCGGCGATCCTGCGCCAACTCCTCGACCTGCCACGCCTGTTCCACACCCCGCACGGCGTGGAGCACTGGGAGCCGACGGCGCGCCACAATCTCCGCGCGGAACTCGAACTGCTGACGCTGTGACCTACCTCGGAGTAGCGTCGGGCGCGTCCCCCTACCGGAAGGACCGCGCTCGATGAGCGAACAGCCGCCGCTGCCGGGAGCGCCCGCCGAGACGGTCGTGGCGTCCCCTCACGGCGGCACGCTGCGCATCCCCACGCCGCGCCTCACTCTCGAAGGTGTGGCACCGGACGCCGCCGCCGGTCTCCGGGCGGGCGGCGACGGCGGGTTCGCCTGGCTCGGGGGCGCGCCCTTCGAGGGCACCCGGGACGTCTCCGGGATGCTGACCCAGGCGCACGCCGCCGGGGTGTACCGGCCCGAGTTCGGGATGTTCGCGCTCGTGCGGCGCGGTGACGGCCGCGCCGTCGGCAGCATCGCCTTCCACGGACCCCCCGACGACGAGGGCCGCGTCGAGATCGGCTACGACCTCGTCGAGGCCGCCCGTGGGCACGGCTACGCCACCGAGGCGGTCGACGTCCTCACCGCCTGGACGCTGGCCCGGGACGACGTGGGCTGCGTGTGCGCGACGGTCGAGGAGACGAACACCGCGTCCCAGAACGTGCTGCACCGGGCCGGGTTCACCCGCACACGGCTGAACGGCGACGAGCTGCTGCTGTACGTCCGCAGCCGGGGGTGAGACGTGCGGGCGGGCGCTGCTTTCGCACCCCGCCCCGTCAGGCCGGCCGGCCCTTGGGTCTGCGCAGGCCGGCCGCCGTCAGCAGACGGACCACCTCGCGGCTGCTGACCTCGACCGCGCCGGCCGCGACCGCGTCCGCGTAGCGGTGCGACGGGAGGTCGTAGTGGTCCCGTTCGAAGGCGCGCCGCGGCACACCCAACCCCTCGGCGAATGCGTGCAGTTCGTCGAAGGAGAGGTCGCTGACCAGATGGGACCACAGCCGGCCGTGACCGGGCCAGCTCGGCGGGTCGATGTAGACCGTCACCGGGACCTCACGAGGCCTGCGGCCCGCCGACCGCCCGGCCCAGCGTGCCCACCGCCGCGACCCGCACCCCCGCCTTGTGGCACACCCAGTGCGGGTCCGGACCGAGTTCGGGCTCCACGTCGAGCGCGTGCGGGTCGCCCGAGCCGCACACCGGGCACAACGGCCAGCGCCCGTACCGCTCCAGCAGCGCGTCCTGCACGTCCTGCGCGACCAGCCCGGCGACGAACGCCACGCCCTCCGGCCACTGCTCGACCCACCAGCGCCGCTGCACCACGGAGTCCTCGACCATCGAGACGACGTCCGCCGCGGCGACGTCGCCCGCGGCCAGATCGGCGAGCACCAGGGCGCGGGCCGCGTGCAGCGCCTGTTCCAGGGGGTCGACGGGGTTGCCGGAGGAGGGATCCATGCCCCCATTGTGCGCAACTCCCTCCCCCGACCTCGAACCGGAAGTGCTTTTCGACCCCGGTACGGGGACCATGTGCTCACCTGCCCGGCGCACCCGCGGCAGCCCGGCGCCCGCCCTGGCCGCGTCGTGCGAGGCGTCGGCCGGCCGGCACCGGTAAACCGTAGGGGTGTTCGCCCCCGGCCGGCCCGGGCCCGCCCCACCGGTCGCGCCCCCGCGGCGGACCGCACGCCCTGACCGCCGCACGCCCCAGCCGGCCGCATCGACCCCGCACCGGAAAGAGCCCTCCCCATGACCACCTCCTCCCCTCCTCCCGGCCCTCGTGCCCGTCACGACGAACTGCGCTCGCAGCTCGACTCCCTCACCACCGAGGCCTTCCGGCCCGAGCTGGCCGAGATCGACCGGCTCCCCACCCTCGACATCGCCCGCCTGATGAACGGCGAGGACGCCACCGTCCCCGCCGCGGTCGCCGCGCGGCTGCCCGAGATCGCCGCCGCCGTCGACGCCGTCGCCGAGCGGATGGCGCGCGGCGGACGGCTCATCCACGCCGGCGCCGGCACCGCCGGACGGCTCGGTGTGCTCGACGCCTCCGAGTGCCCGCCCACCTTCGCCACCGCCCCTGGCCAGGTGGTCGGACTGATCGCCGGCGGCCCGGAGGCGATGATTCGCTCCGTCGAGGGCGCCGAGGACTCCCGCGAGCTGGCCGAGGCGGACCTCGCCGGCCTCGCCCTCACCCCCGAGGACACCGTGGTCGGCATCTCCGCCTCCGGACGCACCCCCTACGCCCTCGCCGCCGTCGAGTACGCCCGCTCCCGGGGCGCCCTGACCGTCGGGCTGGCCTGCAACCCGGGCAGCGCGCTGGCCGCCGCCGCCGAGCACGGCATCGAGGTCGTCGTCGGACCGGAACTCCTCACCGGCTCCACCCGGCTGAAGGCGGGCACCGCCCAGAAGCTGGTGCTGAACATGCTCTCGACGATCACGATGATCCGGCTCGGCAAGACCTACGGGAACCTCATGGTCGACGTGCGCGCCTCCAACGAGAAGCTGCGCGCCCGCTCCCGGCGGATCGTCGCCCTCGCCACGGGTGCCGCCGACGAGGAGATCGAGGCCGCCCTCACAGCCACCGGCGGCGAGGTGAAGCACGCGATCCTGGCCCTGCTCGCCGGGGTCGACGGACCGTCGGCCGCCCGCCTTCTGGAGGAGTCCGACGGCCGTCTGCGCGCCGCGCTCGCCGCCGCGGGGCGTTGAGCCGCACCCTCGGGGAGTGCGCATCGACCCCACCGTCACCGCCGCCGCCGTCCTGCCCCTCGTGGGCGGCCCGGCCAACGTCGTCTCCGTCGCCCACTGCATGACCCGGCTGCGGCTGGGCCTGGCCGACCCGTCCCGGGTGGACGAGGAGGCGCTGCGGTCCCTGCCCGGCGTCCTCGGGCTCGTCGTGGACGCCGGCTCGTACCAGGTGGTGCTGGGCCCGGGCGCGGTGACGCGGGTGACCTCCGCCCTCGAAGCACTGCTCGCCGCACCCACCGACGGCGAACCCCCCGGTGCGGCGCGCGGCGAACTCGCCGGTGAACTCGCCGCGCGCGGGGACCTGTTGCGGGAGGAGCGGCGGCGGCGCAACGCCACGCCCCTCAAGTCGGCACTGCGCCGCCTCGCGAACGTCTTCGTCCCCCTCATCCCCGCCCTCATCGGCTGCGGCGTCGTCGCGGGAGTCAACGGGCTGCTGGTGAACGCCGGCCTGCTGCCGTGGCTGACGCCCGCGCTGTCCGCCGTCGCCTCCGGCTTCATGGCGCTGATCGCGGTCTTCGTCGGCCTCAACACCGCCAAGGAGTTCGGCGGCACGCCGGTCCTCGGCGGCGCGGTCGCCGCGATCGTGGTGTATCCGGGCGTCGCGAAGCTCACCGTGTTCGGGGTGACGCTCTCCCCCGGCCAGGGCGGCGTCCTCGGCGCGCTGGCCGCCGCCCTGCTGGCGACCCGTGTCGAGAAGTGGTGCCGGGGCCGGGTCCCCGACGCCCTGGACGTGCTCCTCACCCCCACCCTCACCGTCCTCGTCGCGGGCCTCGCCACCCTCTACGGCCTGATGTGGGCGGCCGGCGCGGTGTCCACCGCCATCGGCACGGCCGCGAACTGGCTGCTCACGACGACGGGCCCCTTCGCCGGCCTCGTCCTCGGCGGACTGTTCCTGCCGCTGGTGATGCTGGGCCTGCACCAGGCCCTCATCCCCATCCACGCCACCCTCATCGAGCAGCAGGGCTACACCGTGCTGCTGCCCGTCCTGGCGATGGCCGGCGCGGGCCAGGTCGGCGCCTGCCTCGCCGTCTACGTCCGTCTGCGTCATGACACCTCCCTGCGTACGACGATCCGCTCGGCGCTCCCGGCGGGTCTGCTGGGCGTCGGCGAGCCCCTGATCTACGGCGTCTCCCTTCCTCTGGGGCGCCCGTTCCTCACCGCCTGCGCGGGCGGGGCGGCCGGCGGCGCGTTCGTCGGCTTCTTCGCGATGCTCGGCGACCGCGTCGGCGCGACGGCCATCGGTCCGTCCGGCTGGGCCCTGTTCCCCCTGCTGGCCGGGAACCGCGGCTGGGGCTCCCTGCTCGCCATCTACTCGGGCGGCCTGCTGACGGGCTACGCCGTCGGCTTCACCGCGACCTACCTCTTCGGCGTCCCCGACCGCCCGCGCCCACCGGCCTGACCCCGCTCCGCCCCGGACATGTGCGACCGTGGTTTCGAGAACCACCGCCCCGCGCCGCCCGCGCGACGCAACCTCGGCCAGCAGCAGAAACCGGAGCCGCCCGCCATGAACCACGCCCAGCTCACCCACCTGGGCCGCGCCCTCCGCCTCCTCGGTGAGCACGGCGATGCCCTCGCCGCGGACACCCCGGACGCCAAGCTCCACGAGGTCAAGGCGGACCTGCGGCGCGCCCTGGAGCTGCTGGACGAAAGCGTCACCGCCGCCGCGCCCGCCACCCGGTGCGCCGAGCACCCCGGCGGCCCGGTCGACCAGGCCGCCCCCGACCTCTGCCTGCTCTGCGAGACCCGCCGCCGCGCGGCCCGCCGCGCCGAGTTCAACGGCCCCGCCCCGCACTCATCGAGCCCGGCCGCCCCCACCCCTTCCCGCTACGGCACCCGCGCCGACCGCCCCCAGCCCCAGCAGCGCTGGCTCCCGGAGCTGTGGAACGGACAGGAGTGGCAGCTGTGCGGCACCCCCCGCCGGGACCGCCGCGAGGCCGAGCTCTACCTCGCCGCCCTGCGCCGCGGCTCCCGCCCCGCGATGGCCTACCGGCTGGTGCACGAGTTCACCGACTACGAGGTGCTGCGGATCTGGGGCACCCCGGTCCGCACCGACATCGAACCTCTCGGCAACCTGTAGTCCCTTCTCCGTCCCGTCCCGTCCCGTCGTCCCGTCCCGTCGTCCCGTTCCTTTGCCCCGTCCCTTCGTCCTGTTTCTCCGTCCCGGTCACCGTCCCACCAGCGGCAGCGCCGGGAAGTCGTAGCCCTCCCACAGCCGCCGCGACGTCTCCTCCGGATACGCCCGCACCTCCGGCCGCACGTCCAGCACCTGCGTCAGCCGCCGCTGCCCGTCGTACGCCGGCCAGCCCGGGTCGCCGGTCCGGGCGAAGGACGTCCACGCGGCCTGGAAGCGGGCCGTCAGCTCCTTGGCCTCCGCCGGCACCTCCACCCCCGCGAACAGCAGCGCCCCCAGGTCCGCCTCGTAAGTGCCGAACAGCAGGGGCACGTCCAGGGCGTGGCACGCGCCGAGCCCGCCGCCCATGCCCGGCGCCGGCCAGGTCAGCTCGTAGAGATGGACCCGGCCACCGCCCGCGATCTGCGCCTCGCCCAGCCGCAGGGACGGTATCTGGAACAGCCAGTCCGACTGCACCCGCTCGTACAACTCCTCGGCTCCCGCCTCCGGGTAGGCCGCGCGGTAAGCGGCCTCGCCGCCGTCCGGGGCGAACGTCCGCAGCGCGGCGGCCGCCTGTTCCTCCGTCACCTTGCCCAGGCGGCCCGTCATGGCGACGAACAGGCGGTACTCCTGCGCGTTGTGCCCGACGACCAGTTCCACGTCCCGCCCGGCGCCCGCCGCCAGCGCCTGCCAGGGGGTGGCGGGCAGGACCTCGCCGTCGACGACCGGCGAGAAAGGCGTGGCCGTGGGCGCGACCTGCCCCCAGCGGTCCACCCGCTGCCCCATCTTCGCGCCCACCGCGGCCCCGGCCTCCGTCAGCCGACGCGGGTCCACCGCGGACAGGTCGGCGGCCGTGGGGCGCAGCCCGGCCTCGGCCGCGATGGCCGCCGCCAGGTCGCGGGCCAGTTCGTCGGAGAAGAACGTGCCGGGCACGCTCTGGGCGATCGCCCGCCCGAACAGCCCGCGCGCGCCCGGTGCGGCGAGCAGCGCGGCCACCGAACCGGCGCCCGCCGACTCGCCGAACACGGTCACCCGGCCGGGGTCCCCGCCGAACCCCGCGATGTTGTCCCGCACCCACTCCAGCGCCGCGATCTGGTCCAGCAGCCCCCGGTTGGCGGGAGCGCCGTCCAGCCGCGCGAACCCCTCTATGCCGACGCGGTAGTTGAAGGTGACCACCACGAGGTCGCCGGCGCGGGCTATGTGCTGGGCGTCGTATCCCGGGCTGCCGGAATGCCCGAGCTTGTAGGCGCCGCCGTAGATCCACACCATCACCGGCCGGGCGGCCTCCGCCGGGTCCGTCCCGAGCCCGCCCGTCTCCGGCGTCCAGACGTTCACCGTCAGCCAGTCGTCGCCCGTGGGCTCCTCACGGGTTGCCGCGAGCCCCTGGAACACCGCCTCCTGCGGGGGCGGCGGCCCGAAGGCGTGCGCGTCCCGCACGCCGTCCCACGGCTGCGGCGGGCGTGGGGCCTGGAACCGGGCCTCGCCGACCGGAGGCGCGGCGAACGGGATGCCGCGGAACACCGTCAGGCCGTCCTCACGGCGCCCGCGCACGGCTCCCGCGGCGGTGCGCACGACGAGCTGGGACTCGGCGATCGTCATCCAACACTCCTGTCATCGACTGACTTTGACTGGCTTCGACTGTCATGGACTGCCGTCGGCTGTGATCAGCTGTCGTCTGCGGTGATCCGCTGTCATCGGCCGGCTGTTCATGGAACGACCGGCGGTCGGGGGAAGTGCCGGAAGCGGCCGTCACCCCTCGTGTGAGTGACAGCCGCCTCGCGAAGTCGTATGACATGAACGGGGCCCGAGGCGGACAGCATTCCACCCCGGGCCCCGCGAGGGCTCACCCCGGACTCAGCCGGGACGCACCCCGGACACAGCTCAGCTCAGCTCAGCGTGCGCAGCGCCGACGCGTCGTAGGGAGCCAGGTCGGCGAAGCGGCCGGCGAGGACCTTCGCCGCCCACTGCGGGTCCTGGAGCAGGGCGCGCCCCACGGCCACCATGTCGAACTCGTCGCGCTCCAGGCTGTCGAGGAGGTCGTCGATGCCCTTGACCGGCGAGCCCTCGCCCTGGAACCCCTTGATGAAGTCGCCGTCGAGACCGACCGAGCCGACGGTGATGGCGGTCTTGCCGGTGAGCTTCTTGGTCCAGCCCGCGAGGTTGAGGTCGGAGTCCTCGAACTCCGGCAGCCAGTAGCGGCGGGTGGAGGCGTGGAAGGCATCGACACCGGCCGCGGCGAGCGGGGTCAGGATGGCCTCCAGCTCCTCCGGGGTCTCGGCGAGGCGCGCGTCGTAGGCCTCCTGCTTCCACTGCGAGTAGCGGAAGATGATCGGGAACTCGGGCGAGACGGTCTCCCGCACGGCGGCCACGATCTCGGCGGCGAACTTCGTACGGGCCACCGGGTCGCCGCCGTAGGCGTCGGTGCGGCGGTTGGTGTGCTCCCACAGGAACTGGTCGACGAGGTAGCCGTGGGCGCCGTGGATCTCCACGCCGTGGAAGCCGATGCGCTCGGCGGCGGCCGCGGCCTGTGCGAACGCCCCGATGACGTCGTCCAGGTCGCGCTGGGTCATGGCCTTGCCGGTGACGTCGTCGCCGTCGACGCGGATGCCGGAGGGACCGACGGCGGGCGCGTCCGCGTAGGGCGGCTCGCCGTCCTTGCGCACCATCCCGATGTGCCACAGCTGGGGCACGATCGTGCCGCCCGCCGCGCGCACGGCCTCGGCGACCTTCGCCCACCCCGCGAGCTGCTCCTCGCCGTGGAACCGGGGCACCCGGTCGCTCTGGCCGGCGGAGTCGTGCCCGACGTACGTACCCTCGGTGACGATGAGGCCGACGCCGGCGGCGGCGCGACGGGCGTAGTACGACACGACGTCGTCGCCGGGGACGCCGCCCGGGGAGAACATGCGCGTCATCGGCGCCATCGCGATGCGGTTCGGGACCGTGAGGCCGTTGATCGTGACCGGCCGGGAGAGGATCTCGGCAGCGCGGGTGGAAGTGGGCGGGGTGACGCTCACGTGGGGCTCCTCACGACGTAACCATTGGTATGTGCATATGCATTCAGTTCCTGCGAACGGTTCAACCGGCTGGGACGCCTCCCGCATTCCGGCTCACGACCACCCCGCCCTGTGATCCCGCCCACGCACCCACCGGCCGCCCGCCCCCGGAGGTCGGCCGCGGCAGCCGAAACGCCCGAGGGCGGCACCCCCCGCGTCAGCAGGGGGTGCCGCCCTCGGTCCGAAGGACAGGCGATCAACCGTCAGGTCGATCAGAAGTCCATGTCACCGCCCGGCATGCCGCCGCCGGCCGGGGCCGCGGCCTTCTCCGGCTTGTCGGCGATGACGGCCTCGGTGGTGAGGAACAGCGCGGCGATCGACGCGGCGTTCTGCAGCGCGGAGCGCGTCACCTTCGCCGGGTCGATGATGCCCTCGGCGATCATGTCGACGTACTCGCCGGTCGCGGCGTTCAGGCCGTGGCCGACCTGGAGGTTGCGGACCTTCTCCACGACGACGCCGCCCTCGAGACCACCGTTGACGGCGATCTGCTTGAGCGGGGCCTCCAGCGCGAGCTTCACGGCGTTGGCGCCGGTCGCCTCGTCACCGTCGAGCTCCAGCTTCTCGAAGACCTGGGAGGCCTGCAGCAGGGCCACGCCACCACCGGCGACGATACCCTCCTCGACGGCCGCCTTCGCGTTGCGGACGGCGTCCTCGATGCGGTGCTTGCGCTCCTTGAGCTCCACCTCGGTGGCCGCGCCCGCCTTGATGACGGCCACGCCGCCCGCGAGCTTCGCCAGGCGCTCCTGGAGCTTCTCGCGGTCGTAGTCGGAGTCGCTGTTCTCGATCTCGGCGCGGATCTGGTTCACACGGCCCGCGACCTGGTCCGAGGAGCCGGCGCCGTCGACGATCGTGGTCTCGTCCTTGGTGACGACGACCTTGCGGGCGCGGCCCAGAAGGTCCAGGGTCGCGTTCTCCAGCTTGAGGCCGACCTCCTCGGAGATGACCTCGCCGCCCGTGAGGATGGCGATGTCGCCGAGCATGGCCTTGCGGCGGTCGCCGAAGCCCGGGGCCTTGACGGCGACGGACTTGAACGTGCCACGGATCTTGTTGACGACCAGGGTCGACAGGGCCTCGCCCTCGACGTCCTCGGCGATGATCAGCAGCGGCTTGCCCGACTGCATGACCTTCTCCAGGAGCGGGAGCAGGTCCTTGACGCTGGAGATCTTGGAGTTGGCGATCAGGATGTACGGGTCGTCGAGGACGGCCTCCATACGCTCCATGTCGGTGGCGAAGTACGCCGAGATGTAGCCCTTGTCGAAGCGCATGCCCTCGGTGAGCTCGAGCTCGAGCCCGAAGGTCTGCGACTCCTCGACGGTGATGACGCCTTCCTTGCCGACCTTGTCCATGGCCTCGGCGATGAGCTCGCCGATCTGGGTGTCGGCGGCGGAGATGGAGGCCGTCGAAGCGATCTGCTCCTTGGTCTCGACATCCTTCGCCTGCTCCAGCAGGGCACCGGAGACGGCCTCGACGGCCTTCTCGATACCGCGCTTGAGGGCCATCGGGTTGGCGCCGGCGGCTACGTTGCGCAGACCCTCCTTGACCAGGGCCTGGGCGAGGACGGTCGCGGTGGTCGTACCGTCACCGGCGACGTCGTCCGTCTTCTTGGCGACTTCCTTGACCAGCTCGGCGCCGATCTTCTCGTACGGGTCCTCGAGCTCGATCTCCTTGGCGATGGACACACCATCGTTGGTGATCGTGGGGGCGCCCCACTTCTTCTCGAGGACGACGTTGCGGCCCTTGGGGCCGAGCGTCACCTTGACGGCGTCCGCGAGCTGGTTCATGCCGCGCTCGAGGCCGCGCCGCGCCTCCTCGTCGAACGCGATGATCTTGGCCATGTGAAGTGGTCCCTCCAGGACTGGGGGTGATTCCTTCGGACCGCGCCCGCGCCCGCGACGGACGGCTCGCCGGCCTCGTGGTTCCTTCCCACCCGGCCTGCGGGCCTCACCGACCCGGTCCTTCGTTGTCACTCTCACCTTCAGAGTGCTAACGCCAATGATTAGCACTCGGCCATGGCGAGTGCAAGCGCCTTCGTCGGATACGCCGGGACTGTCGGCCATGCGCGAACACCGCCGGCGCCCCCGGAACCGCCGGGACGGGGCCACGGCGCGGCCGGATCCACGGCCGGGCAGCACGAAGGGCCCGCACCCCCGTCGGCGGGGTGCGAGCCCTTCGTTTGAAACGTTCAGGCGGTGACGCGAACCATGTCGGCCTGCGGGCCCTTCTGGCCCTGCGAGATCTCGAACTCGACCCGCTGGCCCTCTTCCAGGGTGCGGTAGCCGTCCATCTGAATGGCGCTGTAGTGGACGAAGACGTCCGCACCACCGTCGACCGCGATGAAGCCGTACCCCTTCTCCGCGTTGAACCACTTGACGGTGCCCTGAGCCATGCCTAACTCCCCTATTACTGGCCCTTGCACAGATCCACACTTCGCGGATCCGGGTCAGACCTCACCCCCCAGTTGGTTGGGGGCGTGCGCCGGAACGCGTCGACCGCGGCTGAATGTATCTGTCCAACTGCCGTCTGCAACAGGTCAATCGGACGAGAATTCTGGACGCACACCGTCCGGAAAGTGGTGAGAATTCGTCCGAATTCAGGGCAAGTCGGACCGCCCAAACGTTACAAAAGCCGCAGAAGGCGCACACACTTTGGCTACTTCTTGTCGGACGTAAGGCAGAAATCAAAGGCTCCGGATCATTGAATCGGAGGCCGGTTCCCCAACTGTACCGCGCTCAACCACACTGAATTGCCCCCTCCGCTTCTCTTGCGGAGAGGGCAATTCGATGAACTCTCGGTAATCACTGTTACCGACGGTTACTACCGGCGGGTAGGGACCGTCGCTCAGCCACCCGCGACGGCCGGAATGATGGAAACTCCCGCACCCTCGGGCGTCGCCGTCTCAAGGCCCTGCTCGAAGCGGACGTCGTCGTCGTTCACGTACACGTTGACGAACCGGCGCAGCTTGCCCTGGTCGTCGAGAACGCGGGCGGCGATGCCCGTGTGGTTCTTCTCCAGGTCGGCGATGACCTCCCCGAGGGTCCCGCCCTCGGCGGTGACCTCGGCCGCCCCGCCCGTGTAGGTGCGGAGAATGGTCGGGATGCGGACGGTGACGCTCATGCTCAGACCTCCGGTGAAGCAGACTGCTGACAGGCGCGGGGGCCGGTGCCCCGGCGGACGGGACTAGACGAGACCAGCCTCGCGGAACGACTCCAGGTTCGGCCGGATCGTCGCGGTGAGCCCCGTGCCGGCCACCGCGTCCAGGGTCTTCAGACCGTCCCCGGTGTTGAGGACGACGGTCGTCAGCGTCGGGTCCAGCACCCCGTTCTCGATCAGCTTGCGCGTCACGCCCACGGTCACTCCGCCGGCGGTCTCCGCGAAGATCCCCTCGGTCCGCGCCAGCACCTTGATCGCGTCGACGATCTGCTCGTCGTTCACGTCCTCCACCGCGCCGCCGGTGCGCCGCGCGATGTCGAGCACGTACGGGCCGTCGGCAGGGTTGCCGATCGCCAGCGACTTGGCGATGGTGTCCGGCTTCTGCGGCCGCACGACGTCGTGCCCCGCCTTGTAGGCGACGGACACCGGTGAGCACCCCTCCGCCTGCGCGCCGAAGATCTTGTACGGCTTGTCCTCGACGAGCCCGAGCTTGATCAGCTCCTGCAGCCCCTTGTCGATCTTCGTGAGCTGGGAGCCGGAGGCGATGGGCACCACCAGCTGGTCGGGGAGCCGCCAGCCGAGCTGCTCGCAGATCTCGTACGCCAGCGTCTTGGAGCCCTCGGCGTAGTACGGCCGCAGGTTGACGTTGACGAAGCCCCAGCCCTCGCCCGCCGGGTCGCCGATGAGCTCGGAGCAGAAGCGGTTGACGTCGTCGTAGTTGCCCTCGATGCCGACGAGTTCACCGCCGTAGACCGCGGCCATGACGACCTTGCCCTGCTCCAGGTCGTGCGGGATGAACACGCAGGAGCGGAAGCCGGCCCGGGCCGCGGCGGCGCCCACCGCGCCGGCGAGGTTGCCGGTGGAGGAGCAGGAAAGGGTGGTGAAGCCGAACGCGCGGGCGGCCTCCAGGGCCTGGGCGACGACCCGGTCCTTGAAGGAGTGGGTCGGGTTGCCGGAGTCGTCCTTCACGAACAGCTTGCCGGGCTCGACGCCCAGCTCGCGGGCCAGGTTGTCGGCCTGGACGAGCTTGGTCCAGCCGGGGTTGATGTTCGGCTTGTCCGCGACGTCGGCCGGGACGGGCAGCAGCGGGGCGTAGCGCCAGATGTCGGCGGGGCCGGCCTCGATGCGCTTGCGGAGCTCCTCCGTGTCGTAGGAGGAGAAGTCGTAGGCGATCTCCAGCGGGCCGAAACACTCCTCGCAGGCGAAGACCGGGCCGAGGGGGACGCGGTGACCGCACTCCCGGCAGCTCAGCGCCGCGGCGGGGCCGAGATCGACGGCGGGGGCGGCGGTGCCGGTGGAAGCGGTGGTTCCGGTCGCAACAGTCTGCGCAGCCATGTGAGGCGAGGCCCTTTCTCCTCATCTTCCTCACGACGCATCTCGCCGTGAGACGGATTTGGCACCTTCCCGAGCCGGGAGCCCCGCCACGTCGATGTGACAAGAGCCGGCTGGAGGGTTGCCGGGGCTTCATCGGGCCGTGTCCCTCTGCCCCTCTGGATGAGCGGTATGCAGTTGTTGATCCCTGAACGCCGGATTGACCCCGGACATGCGATGGTCATCCGCGTTGTTCAAGACTGTAACCGACACCCCGGACAGTTGAGATAGTCGTCCGAAGCGCGAGACGGATCACACGGTCACCCCCCGTGCACCTGGTGTGATCGCGACAGTGAGGAGCCGCAGACCGTGCTGGAAGAAGTCGGGCGCTGGCTCGCCACCCGCTCCTGGTCGGTGACCGATCGCCCGCTGCACAGAATCCTGGCCGCCAAGCGCGCCACGGGCCAGTCGGTGTCCGTGGTGCTGCCCGCGCTGAACGAGGAGGAGACGGTCGGCGAGATCGTCACGGTCATCCGTCACGACCTCATGCGGCAGGCCCCGCTCGTCGACGAGATCGTCGTCGTCGACTCCGGCTCCACCGACCGCACCTCCCAGGTCGCCGCGGCGGCGGGGGCGCGCGTCGTCCACCGGGACGCGATACTCCCCCGCATCCCGGCGCTGCCCGGCAAGGGCGAGGTGCTGTGGCGGTCGCTGCTGGTCACCACGGGCGACGTCGTCTGCTTCGTGGACGCCGATCTGCGGGAGTTCTCCTCCGACTTCGTGTCCGGAATCGTCGGCCCGCTGCTCACCGATCCCGGCGTGGACCTGGTCAAGGCCATGTACGACCGCCCCCTGGGCGCCGGAGCCGACACGCCCGCCCCCACCGGGGCGGCCGGCCAGGGCGGCCGGGTCACGGAACTGATGGCGCGCCCGCTGCTGAACATGCACTGGCCGCAGCTCGCGGGCTTCGTGCAGCCCCTCGGCGGCGAGTACGCGGCCCGCCGCAGTCTGCTGGAGCGGCTGCCCTTCCCCGTCGGCTACGGGGTCGAGCTGGGGATGCTCGTCGACGCGCTGCACCTGGTCGGTCTGGACGCGCTCGCCCAGGTCGACGTGGGCGTGCGCAGACACCGCCACCAGGACGGGCAGGCGCTCGGCCGGATGGCGGCTGCGATCTACCGCACCGCGCAGCTGCGGCTGGCCCGCGGCCACCTGGTGCGCCCCGCCCTCACCCAGTTCGAGCGCGGCGCGGACGGCTTCGAACCGCGCACCCACCCGGTGGACACCGAGGAGCGGCCGCCGATGGCGGAGATCGCGGAGTACGCCTCCCGCAGGGTGGCGTGAGCGACACCCCCTCGGAGGGCTTCCGTACGTTTGAGCGTTTCCCGTGCGGGCTAGGTTGAGGCGTATGGCTTCCACGGCTTCCCCGCACGACGTCGCTGCCCAGGGTGCTCAGGTGTTGGTCGCGTCCAACCGCGGCCCGGTCTCCTACACGGTCCACGAGGACGGCTCGCTGCAGACCAAACGGGGCGGCGGCGGCCTGGTGTCGGGCCTTTCCGCCATCGGCCCGGAGGCGGGCGCCCTGTGGGTGTGCTCGGCCCTCTCCGACGACGACCGCGAGGCGGTCCGGCGCGGGGTCGGCGAGGACGGCGTGCGGATGCTGGACATCCCCGCCGACGTGCACGCCGACGCCTACAACGGCATCGCCAACTCCGTGCTCTGGTTCGTCCACCACCTGCTCTACCAGACCCCGCTGGAGCCGGTGTTCGACGCCGGCTTCCGACGCCAGTGGGCGTCGTACGAGACGTACAACCACGCCTTCGCCGAGGCGCTCGCCGAGGAGGCGGCGCCGGGCGCGGCCGTCCTCGTGCAGGACTACCACCTGTGCCTCGTCCCCGGAATGCTCCGCGAGCTCCGCCCCGACCTGCGCATCGGCCACTTCTCGCACACGCCGTGGGCGCCCGTGGACTACTTCGGCCTGCTGCCCGCCGACGTCCGCCGGCAGCTGCTGCGGGGCATGCTCGGCGCGGACCGGCTCGGCTTCCTCACCCGCCGCTGGGCGGACGCCTTCACCGCGTGCTGCGACGAGTTCGCCGGCGGCCTCGACGGGACCGAGATCGGCGTGCACGGGCTCGGCGCGGACGCCGACTTCCTGCGCGCCCGCTCCCACGAGCCGGACGTCGACGAGCGCATGGCGGCGCTGCGCGAGGAGATCGGCGCCGCCCCCGACGGCGGCGCCCGCCGGACCATCGTCCGCGTCGACCGCACCGAGCTGTCGAAGAACATCGTGCGCGGCCTGCTGGCCTACCGGCAGCTCCTCGACGACCGACCGGAGTGGCGCGAACGCGTCGTCCACGTCGCCTTCGCCTACCCCTCCCGCCAGGACCTCGCGGTCTACCGCGACTACACCGCCGAGGTGCAGCGGGTCGCGCGGGAGATCAACGAGTCGTACGGCACCCCCGGCTGGACCCCGGTCGTCCTGCACGTCAAGGACGACTTCGCCCGCTCCCTCGCCGCCTACCGCCTCGCCGACGTGGCCTTGGTCAACCCCATCCGGGACGGCATGAACCTCGTCGCGAAGGAGGTGCCGGTCGTCTCCGACGAGGGCTGCGTGCTGGTCCTGTCCCGGGAGGCCGGCGCGTACGCGGAACTCGGCGACGACGCGATCGTCGTGAACCCCTACGACGTGCTGGAGACCGCCCGCGCCCTGCACGAGGCGCTCACCACGCCGCCGCAGGAGCGGGCGGAGCACACCAAGAGGCTGACGGCGGCCGCGACCGCGCTGCCCCCGGCCCAGTGGTTCCTGGAGCAGTTGCAGGCGCTGCGCAACGTCCGGCCGGGTGTTCAGCCCAGCTGATCCGCGAGCGCGCGCAGCAGTCGTACGACGCCTGCCGGGCCGTCGACGACGAGGTCCGCGCGCTCGGAGAGCTCGGTGACCTCGGCGCTGCCGCTGGCCACGAGCAGGCCGGGCACCCCCTCGGAGCGGAGTCGGTCGACGGCGGCGAAGGCGGGGAGGTCGCCGAGGTCGTCGCCGGCGTAGAGGACGCACTCGGCGCCGATCTCCCGCACGTACTCGGTCAGGGCGACGCCCTTGTCCACGCCGGGCGGCCGCAGCTCCAGGACCATGCGGCCCGGCTCGACGATCAGCCCGTGCCGGGCGGCGAGGTCGGCGAGGGGCTTGCGCAGCGCCTCGAAGGCGGCCTGCGGGTCCTCGGCACGCCGGGTGTGCACGGCGACGGCCCGGCCCTTCTCCTCCACCCACGTCCCCGGCCACGCCCCGGCCGCCTCCAGCACGTCCGGCAGTTCGGCGCGGGCGGCGGCGACGCCGGGGTGGGGGTCGGGCGCGCTGACGGTGTCGGTGCGGGCGTCCCAGCGTTCGGCGCCGTAGTGCCCGAGCACCACCAGCCGGTCCAGGCCCGGCACCCCGGCGAAGCCGCCGTTGCGCACGGCCACGGCGGGCGGCCGGCCGGTGACGACCGCGATGGAGGCGACCTTCGGGGCGAGCGCCGCGAGCGCGGGGACGGCGTCGGGGTGCGCCCGGGCGTCGTCGGGGTTCTCGACGATCGGGGCGAGGGTGCCGTCGAAGTCGAGCGCGACGAGGGTGGCGCCGGGACGCGCGAGGATCGCCTCGAGCGCCTCCCGGCCTTGGGGGGTCGTGGGGGTGGGGAGTTGGGTGCCCATACGGTGAGGTTATCCACGGCAGCCGACACCATCCCAGCCCGTCTGGGGGTCCCCCCTCTGGGGAGTTCGAGGACGCGGCCCGTCCAGGGCCGCTCAGGGGGCCGGGGGCACCGGTGACAGCCCGTCCGGCGTTCGAGGACGAGGCCCGTTCAGGGCCGGCAGGAGGTCTGGGGGCGTAGCCCCCAAGGGCGGAGGACACACAGCGGCTCACCGAATCGGCGCACCCCCCGGAGGGATTCTCAGCGCTCCGCCCGGCGGGCCTCCCGGACGCGGCGGAGGCGGTTGACCGTCACCGGGTCGTGGGACAGGGCGCGCGGGTCGTCCAGGAGGGCGTTGAGGAGCTGGTAGTAGCGCACCGGGGACAGCTGAAGCTCCTCACGGATCACCCGCTCCTTCGCGCCGGGCCCGGAGAACCCGCGCCGTTCCAGGGCGAGGATGTCCCGCTCCCTCGCCCCCAGCTCCTGCCCCTCAGGCCGTTCCATGCCCTGCACGGTAGCCGAACCGGCTCAGCCGGCGGAGCTCTCCGCGATCGTCGCCGCCGACTGGAGCTCGCTCAGTACAACGGAGGGGTTGCCGTTCGCGGTGACGGCGGAGCCGATCCGCTGCTTGATGTCGGCGCTGACCGTCGCCCACGAGGTCAGCCCGGCGGGGTAGGCCTCGGCGACCGGCAGCATGTCCAGGAAGGGCCGCAGGTCCGCGTCCTCGGGGGCGTTGCTCATGGTCTCGGAGGCGGAGTTGGTGACCGGCAGCAGGTCGTACTCGCGGGAGAAGGCGAGCACGTTGTCCTCGTCGTAGACGAAGTCGAGGAAGTCGCCGATCTCCTCGGCGTGCTCGTTCTGCTTGAAGGCGGTCATCCAGTCGGCGACGCCGAGGGAGGTCTTGCTCGGGCCGTCGGCGCCCGGCATGGCCACCATGCCGAACTGCACGCCCTTCTTCTTCGCCGCCTTCATCAGCGAGGGATGTCCGTTGAGCATCCCCACCTGGCCGGCGGTGAACGCCGAGAACGCGGCGGCCCGGTTCAGCTTGCCCGGCGCGACCGGCCCGGTCAGGCCCTTGCCGACCAGCTCGTTCTTCAGCCAGGTGACGGTCTCGACGTTCTCGGCGGAGTCGAAGTTGTAGCCGGTGGCGCTCGGGGTGTAGCCGCCCCCGCCGCTGAGCAGCCACTGCAGGGTCTCGGCCTGCGCCTCCTCGGGGCCCAGCGGCAGCGCGTAGGGGTACTTCACGCCCTCGTCCTTGAGCGCCTCGGCGTCGTCGGCGAGCTCGGCCCAGGTGGTCGGCGGGGTGATGCCGGCCTTGGCGAAGAGGGTCTTGTTGTAGAAGAGCAGCCGCGTGGAGGAGGCGAACGGCATGCCGTACTGCACGCCGCGCACCTGGCCGGCGTCGGCGAGCCGGGAGACGAAGTCGGCCTGGACGGGGATGGAGAGCACGTCGTCGGCCTTGTAGAGCAGGTCGGCGGCGGCGTAGTCGGAGTAGGAGCCGATCTGCGCCATGTCGGGCGCGTCACCGGCCTTGACCATCGCCTTGACCTTGGCGTCGACGTCGTTCCAGGAGTACACGCTGACGTCGACGGTGACGTCGGGGTGCTCGGCCTCGTAGGCCTGGACGAGCTTGTCCCAGTACTTCTTCGAGGTGTTGGCGCCGTTGTCGCCGTAATCGGCGGCCACCAGTCTCAGCGTGACGTCTTCGGAGCCGCCGACACCGCAGCCGGCGAGGACCGCCGTCATCCCGAGGGCGGTCGTCACCGCGATCGTCCCCGATTTACCTGCCCGCAGCCGCACTGCCCGTCTCCGCTCCCCTGAGGGCCGTCGCCGCTCAGGGGCTCCGGCCGGCGACCGGCCGGTGAGCACCGGTCGGTCGACATCGTCGAATGAATGTTCCGACCAATTAAACCGCTATCCGGACCGAGGTCTACTCCATAGGTCTACTCCACAGTGGACTAGACCTCTTGAGGCCCGTCGGTCCACACTGTTCCCCGTGAGACATGTCATCGCCCTCGACGTGGGCGGCACCGGGATGAAGGCCGCCCTGGTCGGCGCGGACGGCACGCTGCTGCACCGCGCCCGCCGGGCCACCGGCCGCGAACGCGGGCCCGACGCCGTCGTCGCCGGCGTCCGCGACTTCGCCGCCGCACTGCGCGCCCACGGGGCCGAGCACTTCGGCGAACCCGCGGCCGCGGCCGGCGTCGTGGTCCCCGGCATCGTCGACGAGGCCCGTGGCACCGCCGTCTACGCCGCCAACCTCGGCTGGCGCGACGTCCCGCTGCGCGAACTGATCGCCGCCGACCTGGGCGTCCCGGTCGCCCTCGGCCACGACGTACGCACCGGCGGGCTCGCCGAGGGACGCCTCGGCGCGGGCCGGGACGCGGACCGGTTCCTTTTCGTGGCGCTGGGCACCGGCATCGCCGGCGCCATCGGCCTCGACGGCCGGGTCGAGGCCGGCGCGCACGGCTTCGCGGGCGAGATCGGGCACGTCGTCGTACGACCCGGTGGAACCCCGTGCCCCTGCGGACAGCGCGGCTGCCTGGAGCGGTACGCCTCCGCCGCGGCCGTCGGCGAGGCATGGGCCGCTGCCTGCGGGAACCCGGGGGCGGACGCGGCCCACTGCGCGAAGGCCGTCACGGCCGGCGACCCGAACGCCGTCCGGGTCTGGCGGGACGCCGTGGACGCCCTGGCCGACGGCCTGGTCACCGCGCTCACCCTGCTGGACCCCCACACGCTCGTCATCGGTGGCGGCCTAGCGGAGTCGGGGGAAACCTTGTTCACACCACTGAGGGACGCCGTCCGGCGGCGGCTCACCTTCCAGAAACCGCCGCGGATCGTCCCCGCGTCCCTGGGCGACACGGCCGGCTGCCTGGGAGCGGGACTCCTGGCCTGGGATCTCCTCAAAACAACCGACGCCACGGAGGTAACGCCCTGATGGTCACCCCCCTGGGGGCGCGGGACAGCGCCGACATGCGGCTCCGCCGCGGGGCACGACAAGCCACGCAGCCGCAGCCCGCGGGCGGCCGAAGCACGAAGGTGCTCACCGGCGCCCGGGTCGTGCTGCCCACCGGCACGGTCCCGGACGGAAGCGTCACCGTCGCCGGCACCCGCATCTCCGCCGCGATTCCTGCAGACGCCCAGTTCATCGACGTAAAGGGCCACTGGCTGATCCCCGGCTTCGTCGACCTCCACAACCACGGCGGCGGCGGAGCCTCCTTCTCCGGCCCGGCCGACGACGTGCTGAAAGCCGTCCACACCCACCGTCTGCACGGCACCACCACCCTCGTCGCCTCCACCGTCACCGACGACATGGACGCCCTGGTCCGTCAGGCCGGCCTGCTGTCCGAGCTGGCCGAACAGGGTGACCTGGCGGGAATCCACTTCGAGGGCCCGTTCATCTCACCGTGCCGCAAGGGCGCGCACTCCGAACGGCTGCTGCGCGACCCCCATCCGGCCGAGGTGCGCAAGCTGGTCGACGCGGCCCGCGGCCAGGCGAAAATGGTCACCCTGGCCACCGAGCTGCCCGGCGGCATCGACTCCGTACGGCTGCTGAGGGACCACGCAGTGATCGCCGCCGTCGGCCACACCGACGCCACCTACGAGCAGACCGTCGAGGCCATCGAGGCGGGCGCCACGGTCGCCACCCACCTCTTCAACGCGATGCCCGCCCTCGGCCACCGCTCCCCCGGCCCGATCGCCGCCCTCCTCGCGGACGAACGGGTCACCGTCGAGCTCATCAACGACGGCGTCCACCTGCACCCGGCCGCACTGGAGCTGGCGTTCCGTCACGCGGGCCCGCACCGGGTGGCGTTCATCACCGACGCCATGGACGCCGCCGGCTTCGGCGACGGCCGCTACGACCTCGGACCGCTCGCGGTCGACGTCGTCGACGGCGTGGCCCGGCTGGTCGAGGGCGGCTCGATCGCCGGCTCCACCCTCACCCAGGACCGCGCCTTCAAACGGGCGGTGACGGTCGACCGCATCCCGGTCGAGGACGCCGTCACGGCCCTGTCGGCCACCCCGGCCCGGCTGCTCGGCATGGCCGACACGGTGGGCTCCCTGGAACCCGGCAAGGACGCCGACCTGGTCATCCTCGACGAGAACTTCGACCTCAAGGGCGTGATGCGCAAGGGGGATTGGGTGGTGGATCCCCAACTGGGCTGAAACGTCCGCCCGTCCGCGGACGGCGGCCGACCCGGGGACTGGGCCGGCCGCCGTCTCTTTGGCATGATCGTGCCTCCGGAAAACGGAGAACCGGCTTCCACGGAAGCGGAATCCGCACAAGTCACAGCACGCGAACGGACGGCGAACAGCCGGCCCTCGGGGGAGGTCGGACCAGGTGATCCTCACCGTCACGCTGAACACCGCTCTCGACGTCACCTATCGCGTCCCGGCGCTGCGCCCGCACAGCGCGCACCGGGTGACCCAGGTGACGGAACGGCCCGGCGGCCGGGGACTGAACGTGGCACGCGTCCTGGCCGCGCTCGGCCACGAGGCGACCGTCACCGGTTTCGCGGGCGGCGCCACCGGCCGGGTCGTGCGGGAGCGCCTGACCGGCGTCGCCGACGCGCTCGTACCGATATCCGGCTCCACCCGCCGCACGATCGCCGTCGTCGACGCCCGCACCGGCGACACCACCCGCCTCGACGAGCCCGGCCCCCTCGTCACGCCCGCCGAGTGGACCGCCTTCCTCCAGGCGTACGAGGGGCTGCTGGCCGGCGCGGACGCGGTGGCCCTGTGCGGAAGCCTGCCGCCGGGGGTGCCCGTGGGCGCGTACGCGGGCCTGGTGCGTCTCGCGCGCGCCGCGGGGGTTCCCGTGCTGCTGGACACCGGAGGGGAGCCGCTGCGCCGCGCGGTCGCCGCCCGCCCCGATCTGATCGCGCCGAACGGCGACGAACTGGCCGAACTCACCGGCTCGCACGAGCCGTTGCGGGCCACCCAGGACGCCCGCCGGCGCGGCGCCCGCTCCGTGGTGGCCTCTCTGGGCCCCGAGGGCCTGGTCGCGGCGACCCCGGAGGGCCACTGGCGGGCCGCACCCCCCACCCGACCGCGCGGCGGCCTCACCGACGTCGGCGGTTTCGTCACCGCCGGACTGCTGTCCGGCCTGGCCGAACGCCTCCACTGGCCGGAGACCCTGGCCCGCGCGGTCGCCCTGTCCACGGCGAAGGTCCTCGCTCCGGCGGCCTGCGAGTTCGACCCGGCCGCCTACGAGGACCTGCTCGGCCGGGTCGCGGTGACCGGCGAGGTCAACGCGGCCTGACCGCTACTTCGTGACCTGGCCCTTCTTCAGCCACAACTGGTCGAGCAGCACGTTGCACTTGTCGCCGTTCTCACAGGAGATGGTGAAGGTGTTGGTGCCCTTGTTGAGCGTCGGCCACGTGTAGGTGGTCGTCCAGCCCTTCTCGAGGTCGCCCTCCTTGGCGTGCGTGAAGTTGCCGAGGTTGACCTTGTTGCCGAAGGGCTTGCCGTTGACGGTGAGCGTCATCTCCTGGTCCGCGCCGGTCACGTTGAACCGGGTGAAGAGCGTGTAGTCGCCCTCCGACGGGATGGCGTCGACGGTCCAGGTGACGGAGTTGCCGACCTGGTTGAGGTTGCCCACGTAAGTGCCGCCGTCGGACTGCGCGCCCTTGACGTCGGAGGCCAGTGCGGCGGCACCGCCGAGGCGCAGCGCCTTGGCGTCGACCGTCGGCAGTTCGGCCTCCTGGGAGGGCTCTCCGCTGCCGGACGGGCTGGGTGAGGCGCTCGCGGACGCCGCGGGGCCGGGGGAGGCCGCGGTGTCGTCCTTCTTGTTGTCGTCGGGGTCGCCGTTCGACATGGCCACCGCGATGCCGACCACGACCGCGGCGACGACCGCGACCGCGCCGATCAGCAGCCCCTTGGTGTTGGGGCCGCGACCCCGGCCGCCGCCGGACGGCGCCGGCTGCCGGTTGCCGGTGGGCACGGAACCGCCGCCGGGGAGGGTCTCCGGGGCTGCGTAGTGAGAGTTCGGCTGGCCGTAAGCGCCCTGCTGCGGCACCGTCGACTGCCCGTACTGCGCGGTCGACTGCTGCTGCGGCTGGGCGTACTTACGCTCGCCGACGGCACGCACACGGCTGACCGAGTTCGGGTAGCCGTAGCCCCCGGAGGGCGGCTGAGCTCCGTTGGCCTGACCGTCGGCGTAGAGGTAGCCGAACGGGTCGTCGTCCTCGGGCGTGCTCGCGCCGTTGTTGCCGGGCGTCATCCCTTCGTTCTCCTCAACAGGTGCGGGGCGGATGCGGTCCGCGGGCGGAGTTCTTCATTCCGTTCGGTGCGCGGACCGATTCGTGCGGAGAAAGCCGAGCCTACCCCCATCCCAACCCCCAAACGGGTGACTCGGGTCGCATCAACTCCGCGACCGGTCAGCTGACCTGGGTGTCAGCCCGCCCGTCTGTGCTGTTTGGGACGAGATCGTTTCTCGACGTACATGCGCTCGTCGGCCGACTTCAGGACCTCGTCGGCGGTCATCCCGCAGTGCGCCCAGCCGATGCCGAAGCTCGCGCCCACGCGGACGGCGCGGCCCTCGGCGCGGATCGGCTGGATGATCTCGTTGCGCAGGCGTACGGCGAGGTCCTGGGCGTCGGCGCGGCCGAGACCGTCGGCCAGTATCACGAATTCGTCGCCGCCGAGCCGGGCGACGGTGTCGCCGTCGCGGACCCCGCTCGAGAGCCGCCGGGCGACCTCGATGAGGACCGCGTCGCCGGCGTTGTGCCCGAACCGGTCGTTGATCGACTTGAAGCCGTCGAGGTCGCAGAAGAGCACCGCGAGGCCCTTGGAGCCGTCGTCGCGGGCGCTCTCCTCGGGGGCGACGGTGTGCACGTGGTGGTCGTAGGCGTCGTACGCCTCGGCGCCGGCCGGCCGGTAGTCGAACCCGTGGTCGGGGGCGTCGAAGGCGGGGTGGCCGTAGGCGCTCTCCACGGTGTCCACGGCGTCGGTCGTGGACAGGGCTTCCATGGCGTCGAGGGCGGCGGGGTGGGCGGACTGGGGGCGCCGGCAGAGCCGGGCGGAGAGGCGGGAGCGCAGCTCGGCGGAGTTCGGCAGGCCGGTGAGGGAGTCGTGGGAGGCGCGGTGGGCGAGCTGGAGCTCGCGGCGCTTGCGCTCCTCTATGTCCTCGACGTGGGTGAGGAGGAAGCGGGGCCCGTCGGCGGCGTCGGCGACCACGGAGTTGCGCAGCGACACCCACACGTACGTGCCGTCACGGCGGCCGAGGCGCAGCTCGGCGCGGCCGCCCTCGGCGGAGGTGCGCAGCAGGGTGCCTATGTCCTCGGGGTGGACGAGGTCGGAGAAGGAGTAGCGGCGCATCGCGGAGGCGGGGCGGCCCAGCAGCCGGCACAGGGCGTCGTTGGTGCGCAGGATCCGCCCGTGCTGGTCGCCGCCCATCTCGGCGATGGCCATGCCGGAGGGGGCGTACTCGAAGGCCTGGCGGAAGGATTCCTCACTGGCGCGCAGGGCTTGCTGCTCGCGTCCGAGCCTGACCAGCGCCCGCTGCATATTCGCGCGTAGACGTGCGTTGCTGAGGGCTATCGCCGCCTGGAACGCGTACATCTGAAGGGCTTCGCGGCCCCAGGCGCCGGGCCGGCGGCCGTTGCGCGGCCGGTCCACGGAGAGCACGCCGATCAGTTCGCCGCAGGAGCCGCCGCCGGGTGCGGCGGGCGTGTACATCGGTGCGAAGAGCCGGTCGGAGGGGTGCCACTCGTCCTCGAAGCGCGGCTCGGGGCCGTCGGTGTACCACTGCGGGACGTCGTCGTCGTCGAGTATCCAGCCCTCGGTGTGGGGTATGAAGACCAGGTCTCCCCAGGTCTCGCCCATGGTCAGGCGGCGTTCCCAGGACTCGCGCGAGCCGACGCGGCCGGTGATGAGGGCCTCGGCGGCGGGGTTGCCGGAGAAGGCGGCGACGACCAGGTCGCCGTCGGGGCGCACGAGGTTCACGCACGCCAGCTCGTAGCCCAGTGCGGTGACCACGCCGTCGGCGACGGTCTGCAGTGTGTCGGCCATGCTCCGTGCCGTGTTCATGTCGGCCATGACCTGGTGCAGCTGTCGCAGGGACGCAAGGCGGACATACGGCTCCGACTCGGTCTCCATGCTTCGCCCTCCCCCCGAGACTTCGCAGCGAATCAAGGGTTGTCTTCGGCGTGACGTCGTTGCTGTCGACGCTGTCGTTTCTGTTTCGATCCGCGCGTGACACGTGTCCGGTGTGTGTCGCGCTGCGTCGACGTCGTGACTGTCTTCAGTAACGCCTCCGCCACTGAATCACAGCGCGCTCCCCACTCGGTACACAGGGTCAACAATTCACGCCTCTTGTGACTCAAGTCACATAAGAACGTGAACATTTGAGTGATGATTCTGCGTTTTTCCTGTGTCATTCCTGCGCGCATGACGCAGTGTGCCGCAGAGCCTACGGGAATCGGTCCCCGGACCTACGCCCCCTCTCGGACGGAAGTCCGATGCGGGCCGGCCCCGGCGGTCACTAGCGTGCGGAACGTGCCTTCTCCCATGCCCCCCGAACTGCTCCCGCCCCGCCCCCCGCCGGCTCACCCCGTCCCGGCCACCCCGCCGGCCGCCGGGCATGCTGTGGGGGTGAGCGACGACGAGTTCCGCACCGCCCTGTCCCGGCTCGCCGGCGGGGTCGTCCTGGTGACCGCGCAGGAGCCGCCTCTGGACCCGGACGACCCGCTGGCGCCGCAGGGCGAGTACGCCGGCATGACGGCCACCGCCTTCCTGTCCGTCTCCCTGGACCCCCCACTGGTCCTGGTCAGCCTGCGCACGGGCTCCCGCATGGACGACGTGCTCGACGAGCAGCCCCTGTGGGCGGTGTCCGTACTCGCGGAGAGCCAGCGGCACATCGCCGGCCGCTTCGCCATGAAGGGACGCCTCAGCGACCGCCTCCTCTTCGAGGACATCCCGTACGTGACCGGCGAGGCCACCGGCGCGCCCCTGGTGGGCGGCGCGCTGTCCACCCTGGAATGCCGCACCGAGCAGCGGGTGACGGCGGGCGACCACACCCTGGTGATCGGACGCGTGCTGAGCGCGCGGGTACCGAGCGCGGAAGGCGGACCGCTGCTCTATTTCAAGGGCCGTTACCGGCAGTTGGGCTGACCCGGACTGAACGGTAATTCAGTGGCCCGCCGCGGATCGCCGTCTTAGCGTGCCCGGATGACGACCTCCGCCACCCCCGCCGCGCCTTCCCTCGCGCTCGAGGAAATCACCCGCGCGAATGTGGAAGCCGCGCTCGCCATTCAGGTCCGCCCCGAGCAGGAATTCGCGGTGTCCCCCGTCGCGAAGTCCCTCGCCGAGGCCTACGTGTACCAGGACGTCGCCTGGCCGCGCCTGATCGTCGACGCCGGCCGGCCCGTCGGCTTCCTGATGGCCTTCTTCGACATCGACTGGAAGCAGGACGGCGGCAGCCTGATCCGCTCCGGCCTGTGGCGGCTGAACATCGCCGCCGCCGAACAGGGCCGCGGCCACGGCCGCTTCGCCGTCGAGTCCGTCGCCGCCGAGATCCGCCGCCGCGGCGGCCGCCAGTTGTACGTCACCTGGCACCCCGGCCCGCACGGCCCCGAGCGCTTCTACCAGAACCTGGGCTTCAAGGACACGGGTGAGAAGAGCGAGGGGGAGACGGTGGGCGTGCTGGAACTGGACTGAGAGCGGGCTCACGGGCTGGAGCCTTCGTGGCTGCGCCCACCGTCAGGTCAGGTCAGGTCAGGTCAGGTCAGGACCAGTCCCGGCTGGTCCTGCCGCGCTTGGTCTCCGAGCGCTGCTTCTTCTCCCGCAGCCGGCGCTCGTTGATGCCCCGCGGGATGCGGGTCGGGCGGCGCGGCTTGGGCGGGGGCGCGGTCGCCTCGGCGAGCAGGGCGGTGAGGCGCACCAGGGCGGTCTCACGGTTGCGCCACTGCGAGCGGTGCTCGGAGGAGCGGACGCTGACGACCCCGTCGACCAGCCGACCGGCCAGCCGCTCCAGGGCCCGCGCCTTCCACACCTCGGGCAGCGCCTCGGTCGACGCGAGGTCGAAGCGCAGCTCCACCTGCGAGTCGCTGGTGTTGACGTGCTGGCCACCCGGCCCCGACGACCGCGAGAAACGCCACATGAGCTCGGCCTCGGGCAAAGAGACGGAGCCGCGGATGATGAGTCGCCCGGGGGTCGGACCCCCAGGCCCCCGAGAGGAACCGGACATGACGTCCATGTTCCCGGCTGTGCCCCGTCCACGTCACCCGAATATCCGACGGAATCCCCGAGGGCCGCGGGCCGTCCGTGCGGCCGTCCGTGGAACCGTCGGTAAAGAAAGTAAAGACACGGGAACCTTGGACGTCCCGCACGGCGTTCATAGGGGTAGCTGTAGCTTCGTGGCGCACGAAGCCTCTACGCAACGAGGGAAAGGACTCCCATGGCTGTAAGCCTGTCCAAGGGTGGCAACGTCTCGCTCACCAAGGAGGCTCCGGGCCTGACCGCCGTCACCGTGGGCCTCGGCTGGGACGTCCGCACCACCACCGGCACGGACTTCGACCTCGACGCCTCCGCGATCGCGGTCAACCCCCAGGGCAAGGTCTACTCGGACGCCCACTTCGTCTTCTTCAACAACAAGCAGACCCCCGACAACTCCATCGTCCACACCGGTGACAACCGCACCGGCGAAGGCGCGGGCGACGACGAGGCGATCAACGTCAACCTGGCGGCCCTCCCCGCCGACATCGACAAGATCGTCTTCCCGGTCTCCATCTACGACGCGGAGAACCGCTCGCAGAACTTCGGCCAGGTCCGCAACGCGTACATCCGCATCGTCAACCAGGCCGGCGGCGCGGAGATCGCCCGCTACGACCTGTCGGAGGACGCGGCCACCGAGACGGCCATGGTCTTCGGCGAGCTGTACCGCAACGGCGCGGAGTGGAAGTTCCGTGCGGTCGGCCAGGGCTACGCCTCGGGCCTGGTCGGCATCGCCCAGGACTTCGGCGTCAACGTCTGACCCGACACCCCTGCGGCACCCCGGTGCCCCGCCTGAGCGAGCATCACGTCTCGCGGAGCCCCCGGCCGAAAAGGGCCGGGGGCTCCGGCGTGCCCGGCGGAAGCCACCTCCGCGTCTCCCGAAGGGCGAGACCCCGTCACGCCCGCTCCGGCTTGCCCTCCCCGTACAGCCAGTCCCGCCAGACGGGGCGGAAGTCCTTGTCCGGCGCCTGCTTCTCCACGAAGGCCGTGAACTGCTCCGTCGTGGCGTTGCCGTGACGGTGGGCGGCGGTCCAGCCCTGGACCAGATCGAAGAAGACGTCGTCGCCCACGGTCTGCCGAATCTTGTGGATCACCATCGCGCCACGCTGATAGACGGGCCCCTGCGCCGAGATGTCCTCGGCGCCAGGCGGCACCGCCGGCGGGAAGGACCACAAATCCTCGTACGACTCCTCGCCCTCGTCGTACCGCTCCTGAAAGGTCTGCTCGGCGGTGGGACCGCCCTCGTCCTCCGTCCACAGCCACTCCGCGTAGGTGGCGAACCCCTCGTTGAGCCACATGTCACGCCAGGTCCGCGGCGTCACGGAGTCACCGAACCACTGATGGGCGATCTCATGGACGAGCAGCGAGGCACCGGGCGGGCCGGGGAACACAGGACGGTTCTGCGTCTCCAGGGCGTACTCGACGTCGTCCGGGCGGTCGACGATCGCACCGGCGGAGGAGAAGGGATACGGCCCGAAGTTGAACGCCGCCCACTCCAGTACCTCCGGCAACCGGGCGAGCGCCTCACGACCACGCGCGGCCTGGGTCGAGTCCACGGCTACATACAGGGGCGGCCCGTCCCCGGCAGCGGGCCGGCTGATGTCGTACCGGCCGATGGCGACCGTGGCCAGATAGCTCGCCATCGGCTCCGCGGTGTGCCAGGAGAAGGCGGTGCGCCCACCGGCGGTCCGCTCGCCCCGCAGCTCACCGTTGGAGACGGCGGTGAGCCCCTCGGGCACGGTCACCGTGATGTCGTACGACGCCTTGTCGGAAGGGTGGTGATTGCCCGGGAACCACGCCATGGAGCCGGTCGGCTCGCCCAGCGCCAAGGCGCCGTCGGCCGTACGCAGCCAGCCCTCCTTCGAACCGTCGGGATCAGTGATCACGGCCGGACGGCCCCCGTAGCGCACGGACGTCTCGAACATCGCGCCCTCGGCCAGCCGGGCGGACGGGCGGACGATCAACTCCTGGCCCTCATGATCGAAGGACGCCTCCTTGCCCCCGACCGTGACCCCCTCGACCTCCAGCCCCTCCAGATCGAGATGAAATCCGTCCAGCGCCTGGGTGGCCCGGGCCGTGATCCGGGCGGTGCCGGACAGCCGGCGCGTGGCGGGGTCGTAGGCCAGGTCCAAGGCGTAGTGCGTGACGTCGTAACCACCGTTGCCCGACTTCGGGAAGTACGGGTCCCCCACCCCCGAGGAACCCTCGGCATCGCCCCGGCCCCCTCCGTCGCACGCCCCCAGGCCTAACGCGAGCACCGGAACGACAACCCCCGCAGCAGCGGCCCGGACAAGCCGCACAGTTCGGCACATGCCGGCGATCCTATGCGCAGCCGTTCGACCGGACACCTGATCGCGCCCACCTCATGACACCATCGCCTACGTGCTCGACATCGGCTACGCCCTCTCCAACCGGTTCCCCGACCCCCCGCAGACCGACTACCGCCGCGCGGACGTCCGGGCACTGCGGCACGACCTGTTCTGCGGAGACGTCTACCTCGCCGACACCAAGACGGACCGCGAGCTGTCCACAGCCTGGGGATGGGTGCCCGTACTGGACTTCGCGTGGGCGCTGTGCGACATCGCCGAACACCTCGACCGCGACCCGGCGGGCTCCCGCGCCTCCCGCCCCCAGCACGCGGAGCTGGACTTCACCGAATCCACGGACCGCATGCTCTTCGAACGCCGCTTCGGCTGGGTGGACGTCGAAGCCGACTGGATGCCGGCCGAGGAACCCCCACTGACCTTCTCCCACACCGAACTCCGGCGTGAGGCCCGCGACTTCCTGCACGACCTGATCGCCGACCTCACCGACCTCCACGAAGACCTCGCCGACAACCCCGCGATCTGGACCCTCCAGGCACGCTTCCCCCGTATCAGCTGACCCCGCCTGGCCTCAGGGGTCCTCAGCCCTCCACCCTGATCCCCAGCTCCGCAGCCAACGCCGGTGCCAGGTCCAGTAGTTGGGCCGCACTGATCACCGCGCCCGACAGACGGTCCAGACCGCCCGCGAGACCCAGCTCCGCCGCACCCCGAAAGTCCACGTCCTTCAGGACCGCGGCGGTGAAATCAGCGGCCTTCAGCGCACAGTCCACGAACTCCACCCGCTCCAGCCGCGCACCCCCGAAATCAGGCTCCACCAGCACACAGCCCTCGAACACCACATCCCGCAACCGCGCCTGCCGCAGATTCAGAAAATCGATCTTGCCGCCGCGCACCAACACCCGCTCCAGAACCGCCCCGTGCAACTGGACGCCACCCAGCCGCGCGTCGACGACCTCGACATCCCGCAACGTCGCATCGGCCAGCTCGGTGCCCACACCCCGCACCCCGGTGAGCACCGAATCGAGGAAGCGGGCGTGATGCAGCCGCGTCCCGTCCAACGCGCACTCTCTCAGCGCGCAGTCCATGAAACGCGCCCCCGCGCCGTCCTGCCGCGCGAGATCCGCCCCCACGAACTCCAACCCGTCGTAATCCCCGTCAGGCTCCACCTCCCCTCCCCCGTACGGCTCCAACGCCCCCGGCAGCCGCACCTCCGGCCGCCGAGCACCCTTCACCGCGCTCCCGCCGGCCCCACGCCCCGCACCGGCCCCGCCGACACCTGCCCTCGCCATGCCCCCATCCTGCACCCCACCACTGACAAGCGCCCCGACCAGCACAAACACCGGGATGTCACAAACCAGGGCCCCGAACCGGTCGTATCCACAAGACCCCATCACACCGACCGAAGGAGAGCCCGTGCACCGCATCACCGTCATCGGCGGCGGCCTCGCCGGCCTCACCGCCGCCATCGCCGCCGCGGAGGCGGGCGCCGAAGTCACCCTCCACGAAGCCCACCACACCCTCGGCGGACGAGCCAGGACCACAGACGGCCCCTACCGGACGAACGAAGGCCCGCACGCCCTCTACAACGGCGGCCCCCACTGGACCTGGCTCGCCCGACGCGACCTCATCGGACCCCTCGCCCCCCTGCCACCCCTGGAAGCCACCCGACTCCGCCTCCGCCACCACGGCGCCCTCCGCCGCACACCGCCCCTCGCGACGCTGAAACTCCTGCACCGCGCCACCCGCCACCACCCACCCGTGGACACCGACTTCCTCACCTGGGCGACCGAGCTGGCCGGCGAGGACGGCGCCCGCGCCGCCGCCCACTACAGCGCCGTGGCCCTCTTCCACCACGACCCCGGCGCCCTGTCCGCCGCCTTCGTCCACGAGCGCCTGCGCCGCGCCATCAAACTCCCGCCCGAAGCGCACTACCCGCGCGGCGGCTGGACCACCCTCATCGACCGCATGGCCACCCACGCCTGGAACCTCGGCGTCCGCCTCGAAACCCGGTCCCGCGTCGACACCCTCCCCGACGACACCCCCGTGATCGTCGCCACCTCCCTCGACGCCGCGCGCCGACTGCTCAAGGACGACTCCCTCACCTGGCCCAGCGGCCGCACCACACTCATCGACCTCGCCCTGCGCACCCACCCCCGCTCAACCGGAAGAACCGCCACCCGCGACGCCTTCGCCCTCTCCGACCTCGACGCACCCGGCTGGATCGAACGATTCACCGCCCAGGACCGCACCCTCGCCCCCGCCGGCGAACAACTGATCCAAGGCCAGATCCCGATCGCCCCGCACGAAACCAAAGCCGACGGCATCGCACGCGCGGAACAGCTCCTCGACCTCGGCTTCCCCGACTGGCGCGAACGCCTCACCTGGCGACGCGAGGCGGTCGCCGGCGGCCGCACCGGCGCTGTCGACCCACCCGGCACCCACTGGCGCGACCGCCCCGCCATCGACCGCGGCGACGACGTCTACCTGGCCGGCGACCAAGTGGCCTCACCCGGCGTGCTCTGCGAAGTCTCCTTCACCAGCGCCCTCACCGCCGTCTCCCTCGCCCTCGGCCGCACCCGCCCCGAACGCGAACCCGCATGAGACCGGCGAACGGGCAGACCCCCGAGCGGACCCGCCCCGCATGCGCCCCCGCCCCGGCCGTGATCTTCTGGCCAGGTGATCGTCCACCGGGCAGGTGAGCCCGCGCCGGCCGCCGTCCCCGCCCCCGAGCCCGACCCCCAGCCCACCCCGGACCCCCGCCGCTGGTGGGCCCTGGTGGTCATCGCGCTCGCTCAGCTCATGGTCGTCCTCGACGCCACGATCGTGAACATCGCGCTCCCCTCCGCGCAACACGACCTCGGCATCACCGACGGCAACCGCCAATGGGTCATCACCGCCTACTCACTGGCCTTCGGCGGCCTCCTCCTCCTCGGCGGCCGCATCGCCGACCTCGTCGGCCGCAAACGCACCTTCGTCCTCGGCCTCGTCGGCTTCGCGCTCGCCTCGATCTTCGGCGGCGCCGCCACCGGCCCCGGCACGCTGTTCGCCGCCCGTGCCCTCCAAGGCGTCTTCGCCGCCGTCCTCGCCCCCTCCGCGCTCAGCCTCCTCACCACCACCTTCACCGACCCCGAAGAACGCGCCAAAGCATTCGGCACCTACGGCACACTCTCCGCCAGCGGCGCAGCCATCGGCTTCATCGTCGGCGGACTCCTCACCCAGTACCTGAACTGGCGCTGGTGCCTCTACGTCAACGTCCCCCTCGCCATCGCCGCCGTCTGCATCGCCCTCACCGTCCTGCGCGACCGCCCCGGCCACACCGCCGCCCGCCTCGACGTACCCGGTGTCCTGCTCGGCTGCGGCGGCCTCATCTCCATCGTCTACGCCGTCAGCGAGGCCCAGCCACGCGGCTGGACCGACCCCCTCGTGCCCACCCTCCTCGCCACCGGGATCACACTCCTGACGGTGTTCGTCTGGTGGCAGACCCGCGCACCGGTACCCCTGCTGCCCCTGCACATCGTCCGGGACCGCAACCGCGCCGGCTGCTTCCTCACCATGGCCCTCGCCGTCGTAGGCATGTTCGGCATGTTCCTCTTCATGACCTACTACCTCCAAGTGGTCCTGGAGTACTCCCCCCTGCAAACAGGACTCGCGTTCCTCCCCCTCACCGCCTCCATCGTCACCGGCTCCACCCAGATCTCCGCCCGGCTCATCAACCGCGTCCCACCCCGCATGCTCATGGCACCCGGCATGACCCTCGCGGCCGGCGGCATGCTCGTCCTCACCCGCATGACCGTGGACAGCGCCTACGCCACCCAGATCCTCCCCGCACTGGTGCTCATGGGCCTCGGCATGGGCCTCACCTTCATGCCCGTCTTCTCCACAGCCACCGCCGGCGTCGACCCCCAGGACGCCGGAGTCACATCGGCCACCGTCAACACCTCACAACAAGTAGGCGGCTCGATCGGCACCACACTGCTCAACACCATCGCCACCACCAGCGCCACGGCATACGCCGGCGCCCACCTCACCGACCACACCGACCGAGCACGCATCGCCGCGGAAGCCACCGTGCACGGCTACACCGTCGCCATCTGGTGCGCCGCCGCCATCATGCTCACCGCCGCCCTCGTGGCAGGCCTGATGGTCACCGGCAGACCCACCCGCCACCCCGTCCCGGCCGAACAACCGGCCCTCCCCGAATCGATCACCTGAGACCACCCCCGCCCCGGCCGGAACCGCGGGAAAACCGCGCGATACGGCACCCCGGACCGCCGTACCGTCCCAGGAATGATCGACGTTCCCGACGCACTGGCGACATCACAGGCCAAAGACAACGGCAAGGCGGGACGAGCCTTCATCGCCGCACTGCCCACACTCGCCGCGCACTTCCTCGAACGCTGGGACCTACGCCTCGACGGCGCCCCGATGCACGGCCGATGCGCCCTGGTCCTGCCCGTCACCTCCACCACCGACGGCACCCAGGCCGCCCTCAAACTCCAACCGGTCGACGACGAGAACGCAGGCGAACCCGTCGCCCTGCGGACCTGGGCCGGCCGACCGCTTCGTGGGGGTCGGGGACGTGGGCCAGCATGCGGGCGGGGTCGAGGCGTTCGAGGAGCAGGGCGCCGGTGGGTTCGTCGTGCCGCAGGAGTCGTACGGCTCGTCGACCCCGGCTTCGACCTCTGGCCCGCCCTCGCCGACCGCTTCGACCCGGCCGACGTCCGCTGGCGCTTCGACGCGATGACCGACGTGCTGTCCCTGGACCGCGCCCGTGCCCGCGCCTGGACCCTGGCCCGCATCCTCCAGAACGCCCTCTGGGACATCGACAACGGCGACCGCCCCTCCGCACAGGACCTGGAGATCGCCCACCGCCTCAGCGAGGACCACGCAGGCCCGGGAAGGCGGCCATGACCACGCCGCACACATGAAGAAGCCCAGGCCAAACACTGCTTGACCTGGGCTGCTGAGCCGCCTGTCGGAATCGAACCGACGACCTGCGCATTACAAGTACGCTGCTCTGCCAACTGAGCTAAGGCGGCATTACGCGCTACAAGGCCGCACGCGAAGGCGGGACCACTTTACACAGGCGCTGCTTCACCCAGCCACGGAGTTGCTGTCCCAAAGAACGCCTCGGCGGTTCGGAGCCGGCCGCCGCCGAAAATTTCCGCAAAGTTCACAGGCCCGCAGGTGCTGACAGGGCGACGGCGGCCGGGTACCGTCCTGAGCCAGTTCACTCCGGTGGACTACACCAACCACCTTCCTACAACGGATCGTCCGGCACGTTCCTGCCGGTAGAAGGGGGCCTTCGAGCCATGGCCACTGTCACTTTCGACAAGGCGACCCGGATCTACCCGGGTTCCACCAAGCCCGCCGTCGACGCACTCGACATCGCGATCGAGGACGGCGAGTTCCTCGTCCTGGTCGGCCCGTCGGGCTGCGGCAAGTCCACCTCGCTCCGGATGCTCGCGGGGCTCGAGGACGTCAACGGCGGCGCCATCCGCATCGGTGACCGCGACGTCACACACCTGCCGCCGAAGGACCGGGACATCGCCATGGTGTTCCAGAACTACGCGCTCTACCCGCACATGACCGTCGCCGACAACATGGGCTTCGCGCTCAAGATCGCCGGCGTCAACAAGGCGGAGATCCGGCAGAAGGTCGAGGAGGCCGCGAAGATCCTCGACCTCACCGAGTACCTGGACCGCAAGCCGAAGGCCCTCTCCGGCGGTCAGCGCCAGCGTGTCGCGATGGGCCGCGCCATCGTGCGTGAGCCGCAGGTCTTCCTCATGGACGAGCCGCTGTCCAACCTGGACGCCAAGCTCCGTGTCTCCACGCGTACGCAGATCGCCTCGCTGCAGCGCCGTCTCGGCATCACCACCGTCTACGTCACCCACGACCAGGTCGAGGCCATGACGATGGGCGACCGTGTGGCGGTCCTCAAGGACGGTCTGCTCCAGCAGGTCGACACCCCGCGCAACATGTACGACCGTCCCGCGAACCTCTTCGTGGCCGGCTTCATCGGCTCGCCGGCGATGAACCTCGTCGAGGTGCCGATCGCCGACGGCGGCGTGAAGTTCGGCAACTCGGTGGTGCCGGTCCAGCGTGACGCGATCTCGGCGACCACCGACAAGACGGTCACCGTCGGCGTCCGCCCCGAGCACTTCGACGTCGCCGGCGCGGACTCCGACCAGGGCCTCGCGGTCACCGTGAACGTGGTGGAGGAGCTGGGCGCCGACGCGTACGTCTACGGCACGGCCAAGCTCGGCGGCGACGACTCGAAGGACCTCGTCGTCCGTGTCAGCGGCCGTGACGTCCCGGAGAAGGGCAGCACGCTGCACGTCGTCCCGCGCGCGGGCGAGACCCACGTGTTCTCCACCTCGACGGGCGAGCGTCTCTCCGACTGACGTCGGACCGCCCCACATCTTCAAGAGAAGGGCCCCGCGGTTGCCGCGGGGCCCTTCTCGTCACCGCCGTCCACCCGGCGAACCCCGACACACCGGGCGTTTCGAACGGCACTCGTCAACCCCCTACCCAAAAAGAAGCACACCTTCATCCCCCGACCGAGTGACTTAATGTCGCCGTGTCATTACGGCGCGCTACCCTCACACGCGTGAAGCACTCCGTGAAGCACTCCAGCACCCCTCAGACGCGACGCGGCCGGGGCCCCGCCCGGCGGATCGGTCGCTCCCTCGCCCTCGTCCTGCCCGTCGTCATGGTGCTCTCCGGCACCCTGGCGGTCACCCGGGTCAACTGGTCGGGGGACCCCTCGGATTCGGTGCTCACCGCCTCCGACGCCTCCGCCACCGGGCACCGCACCTCCCACAGCGCCGCGAAGGCCCCGCAGGACATCCTGCGCGACCGGCTGCTGACCGAGCTCCACGACGAGAACCCGGGCGTCGCGCTGACCCACCTCCAGGAGGCGGTGAACGGCAAGCCGTCCCTGGCCAGGCACTGCGCCTCCATCGCCCGAGCCCTCGGCCGTGCGGCGGTCCGTCTCCACGGCCCCGCCCGGGCGCAGTCCTACGCCCGTCCCGTCTGTGACACGTCCTTCGCCTCGGGCGTCATGGCGGCCCACAGCTGAGGCACGACAGCGGGCACACCCCTCCGGGTGAGCCCGAACGCCGCCGGCCGCACCGACCCCTGGCTCGCACCTCTCCGTCGCCTCGGCGCGTCACAGGCGGGACTCCAGGCGGTGGGCTCGGGCGCTGAGGTGGCGGCGTTCGGGGGCACTGATGGTGCGGCGGGCGGCTTCGCGGTAGGAGGCCGCCGCGGCCCCGTGTTCGCCGAGGAGTTCGAGGAGGTGGGCACGGGTGGCGAGCAGCCGGTGGTGGCGGGCCATGCGGTTGTCGGCCTCCAGTGCCCTGACCAGGTCGAGCCCCGCGGCCGGGTCGTGAACCATGGCGACGGCGACCGCGCGGTTGAGGGAGACCATCGGATTCGGCCCGAACTGCTCCAGGAGGTCGTACAAGGCGAGGATCTGGGGCCAGTCGGTGGCGTCGGTGTCCTCGGCCTCGTCGTGCACGGCCGCGATGGCCGCCTGCAGTTGGTAGGGGCCGACCCGGCCGCGGGGCAGGGTTCGGCTGATCAGATCGACTCCCTCTGCGATGGCACGGCGGTCCCACAGCGCTCGGTTCTGTTCCGTCAGCGGCACCACCTCGCCGGAGGGGCCGGTGCGGGCGGGCCGGCGCGCGTCGGTGAGCAGCATCAGCGCGAGGAGGCCCGCGGTCTCGGTGTCGTCGGGCACCAGGCGGCGCAGCATCCGGGTGAGCCGGATCGCTTCGGTGGACAGTTCCGGCGCGGTCAGGCCGGTGCCCTCGGTTCCGCCGGTGGTGGTGTACCCCTCGTTGAAGACCAGGTAGAGCACGTGTCGCACCTCGGCCAGCCGCGCGGTGAGATCGGCGTCTTCAGGCACGGCCAGGGGGATGCCGGACGCCTTGACGGTCTGCTTGGCCCGGCTGACTCGCTGCGCCATGGTCGCCTCGGGTACCAGGAAGGCCGCGGCGATCTGTGCGGTGGTCAGACCGCCGACCGCGCGCAGGGTCAGTGCGATGCGGCTGGCGGGCGACAGTGCGGGGTGGCAGCACAGGAACAGCAGGGCCAGCGAGTCGTCCCGGTCCGTGTCGGGCACGGTGTCGGCGGGGTGGCCGAGCAGTTCGGCCTGCGGAGTGGCCAGGGCGAGGCTGTCCTCGCGGCGTCGGCGGGCGCTGTCGCTGCGGATCCGGTCGACCAGCTTGCGGGAGGCGACGGTGACCAGCCAACCCCGTGGGTTGTCCGGGACGCCGGCCTCGGGCCACTGCAGGGCGGCCGCCAACAGGGCTTCCTGGACCGCGTCCTCGCACGCGTCGAAGCCGCCGTAGCGGCGTACGAGCGTGCCGAGGACCTGCGGCGCCAGCTCGCGCAGCAGGTCCTCGGCGGTGCGGCGCTCGCCGGTCACACGTCCGCCGCGGACTCGTGCAGCACCGGCCACAGCTCGACCGGCTCCACGTCGGCGAACGGCATGTCCGCCGCGATCGCCTGCGCCCGTTCCAGGCTGTCGCAGTCCAGCATGTAGAAGCTGGCGATGTACTCCTTGGTCTCCAGGTACGGGCCGTCGGTGACCGCCGGAGCACCGTCCTCGCGGCGCACGAGCTGCGCGTTGGCCGCGTCCGCCAGGCCGTAGGCGCCGAGGAGTTCACCGCTCTCGCGGTACTTCTTGTTGAACGCCTCCTGCTTGGCGATCGCCGCAGGCCACTCCTCGGCCGGGAAGGAATCCCACTTGGCCTGGTTGCCGTAGATCATCGCGACGTACTTCATCTCGGGTGTCCCTTCCCGTTCGCACGCCCCGTCGGCGCGCTGTCACCCCTCGGTCGGAGCGGGAAACGGCTCCTCGACATCCGACGACGACTTTCTTCGGAATCTTTTTTCGCACCGCGTCGAGCAGGCCCGACACCGAGGCGAAGCAGGTGATCAAGCTACAACCCGGCTCGGTACCGGCGTTGACCCGGCGCTCCTGGGGGCCCGTGCCCGCCTGCCTCCGGGGCAGTTCCTCGGGCCGTCGAGGGCGCCGCGTACAGTGCCGGTCATGACCCATCCGCATGCCGCGTCCCGCCCCACGCAAGCCGTCGTCCTGGCCGGTGGCCAGGGGTCGCGGCTGCGCCCCTACACCGACGACCGGCCCAAGCCGATGGTCGAGATCCCCGGGACGGGTAAGCCGATCATCGGTCACCAGCTGGGCTGGCTCGCCGAGGAGGGCGTCACCGACGTCGTCGTCTCCTGCGGTCATCTCGCCGACGTGCTGGAGAAGTGGCTGGAGACGGCAGACCTGCCGGTGCGTGTCACGACGGTCGTGGAGTCCGAGCCTCTCGGCCGCGGCGGCGGTCTCAAGTACGCGGCTGCCCGCCTCCCGCACCCGGATCGTCCCTGGTACGCCACCAACGGCGACATCTGGACCCGGTTCTCGCTGCGCGACATGGCGGACTTCCACACCGAGCGCGACGCCCTCGCCACCCTCGCGCTGGCCCGTCCGCGCATCCCGTGGGGTGCGGTGAAAACGGACGGCTTCGGTCACATCACGGACTTCATCGAGGCGCCGCCGACGACGTACGAGATCAACGCGGGCGTCTACGTCTTCTCCCCCGAGTTCGCCGGCCTGCTGCCCGAGCGTGGGGATCACGAGCGTACGACGTTCCCGCATCTGGCCCGGGAGCGGCGTCTCGCCGGGTTCCCGATCCCGCAGGGCGCCTACTGGCGGGCGATCGACACGGCGAAGGATCTGACGGAGGCGGCGAAGGAGCTGGCGGCGCTGGGGCGCTGACGGTCCGTCCGTCCTGTTCGACATGACGGTGTCCCCGGTGCTGGAGAGCACCGGGGACACCGTCGTTTCCCCATGGATCCTGGGGAGCTGTGTGTCAGCCGAGGAGCCCGCCCACCAGGCCCGGACGGCCCGTGTCGGACGACGATCCGCCGGTGCTGTCGGAGCCGCCGCTCGTGGAGCCTCCGGTGCTGGAGGAGCCGCCGGAGGTGGGGCCGGAGCTGGTGCTGGGGGCCTGCTGGTCCGGCGTGGAGCGCTGGGGCGGGGCCTGGCCGCCGCCGGTGCCCTGGGTCTGGCTGGGCACGCCGGTGGTGGCGCTCTCGGTGTCGTCCTGGACGGCGTCGGGAGAGCTGTCGGCGCCGGCGGTGGGGGCCGCCGAGGTGGTCTCCCGGGTGGGCTCGGCGGACGGGGAGGCCTTCTTCTTGCTGGGGCGCTGGCCGCCGGACTCCTGCGGGAGCGGGGAGCCGGGCAGTTCGTTGCGAGGGGCCTCACCGGGGCCGGGGACGACGACGCGGTCGGCGTCGCGGACGGCGCCGCCGAGCAGGGAGCCGACGAGCAGGGTGATGCCCACGGTGATCGCGGTGACGAGTGCACCGCGGCGCAGGACGTAGCGGCGCAGGTCCCACAGGTCGGCGCGGGGGCCGAGTCGGCGCCAGGCGCCGGCGGCCAGCCGGCCGTCGACGGAATAGACGGGGGCGCCGGCGATGACCAGGGGCGACCAGGCGGCGAGGTAGATGATGTCGGGCGTCTCGTAGACCGGGGCGGTCTTCCAGCTGACGGTGACGAGGAGTGCGGCGGAGAGCGCCGCGCCGACGAACGCGGCGACGCGCTGCCAGCAGCCGAGGACCGTGAGGACGCCGACGATCACCTGGAGGAAGGCGATGACGAGCCCCGAGCCGACGGGGTGGTGCAGGGCGAACTGCCGCAGCGGCTCGGCGACTTCCCAGGGGTGCAGGGTGTTGAGCCACTTGACCATGGAGCCGCGTTCACCGCCGTCGAAGTAGACGGGGTCGCACAGTTTGCCCATGCCGGTGTAGACGGAGATGAAGCCGAGGAGGACGCGCAGGGGGAGCAGGACCACGCCGAGGTTGAGGCGGCGGTCGGGGTAGAAGGCGTGCCGGGCGGGTTCGTCGCCGTGGCGCCGGGAGCGCGGGGCGGTCTGCGCGGCGACGGCTTCGCCGAACTCCTCGAAGGGGGCGTCGTCGTAGGGCGCGTCGTAACCGGACAGGTCCTGGCCGTGGCCCGGTGGGGCGTATGCGGGCTCGTCGTAGGCACTGCCGACGGTGCGCATGGGGGGCAGGATGCGGTTCTCGCCGGCGCCGGGGGTGCGCTGGGCGCCGACGGTGGGGGTTTCGAGGGTCTGGGCGGTGAGGCCGCCGTCGTAGCCGTCGTAGGTCTCGCCGGGCCCGACGCGGGGGATGACGCGGGTGGCTCCGACGATGTCGGAGGGCGGTTCGCCGTGGCCCACGCTGCCGGCCCGCACGGCCTGGAGGAGGCGGTGGGCGCCGGTGTCGTCCGGGGCCGACCGGCCGCTCCAGACGACGGCCCGGCGGCGCGTTCCGGGCGCGCCGGCCAGGCCCGCTCTGCCCGCGGTCCCGACGACGGGGATGCGGGCGGTGTCCTGGGTGGCGCTCAAGTGCCGGGCGACGCGCGGGGATTGGGTGCGCCGGGCCGACGCGCCCAACTGCACGCGGAAGCTCGCGTGACTGACGATGACCTGCGCCGGATCGCTCGGCACCTTCACCATGCTCAGCGCGGGAGCGTCGTCGAATCCCGACGAGCGGTCCCCCGTGGGTGTGCGGGGTGTTCTGGTGTCCACACTCATCTAACCGAGTGACGTGACGTTAGGACACTGCCTTGACCGACCGGATCTGTCCGGACGCCGTCAAGGCTGCCCACAGCCGCCCGCGCCCCCTGCGGAGCCGCGCACACGGTGTCCGGGGAGCTGCGCCGGCGCACCGCCTTGTACACGCGTGCCTGCCCCCGCCGGCGCGGCGGCAGGCACACACCCGGCTGTCCCCGTCGGCGCGCCGCCGTCTCCCGCGTGCCGGCTATCCCCGTCGGCGCGCGGCCTCGTACAGCACGACTCCCGCCGCCACACCGGCATTGAGGGATTCCGCGCCGCCCGGCATGGGGATGCGCACCCGGAAGTCGCAGGTCTCGCCGACCAGTCGGGACAGGCCCTTGCCCTCGCTGCCGACGACGATGACGACGGGGCCCTGGAGGGCTTCCAGTTCGCCGATCTCCGCTTCTCCGTCGGCTGCGAGGCCGACGACCGCGATGCCGGCCTTCTTGTAGGCCTCCAGTGCGCGCGTGAGGTTGGTGGCGCGGGCCACCGGGGTGCGGGCGGCGGTGCCGGCGGAGGTCTTCCAGGCGCCGGCGGTCATGCCGGCGGCGCGCCGCTCGGGGACGACGACGCCGTGGCCGCCGAAGGCGGAGACGGAGCGGACGACGGCGCCGAGGTTGCGCGGGTCGGTCACACCGTCGAGGGCGACGATCAGCGGGTCCTCGCCCGCGTCGAAGGCGGCGGCGGCGAGGTCCTCGGGGTGGGCGTACTCGTAGGGCGGGACCTGGAGGACGAGGCCCTGGTGGTTGAGGCCGTTCGTCATGCGGTCGAGCTCGGGGCGCGGGGCCTCCATGAGGTTGATGCCGCCGCGCTCGGCCGCGAGCTGCAGCGCCTCGCGCACGCGCTCGTCGTTGTCGATGAACTGCTGGACGTAGAGCGTCGAGGCGGGGACGCCCTCGCGCAGTGCCTCGACGACCGGGTTGCGGCCGACGACCAGTTCGGAGGCCGACTTGCCGCCGCGGCCGCGGGGTGCGGGACGGCGTGTGGCCTGCTTGGCCTTGACGGTGGCGATGCGGTTCTTCTTGTGGCCCTTGCGCATCTCGGCGGGCGGGGTCGGCCCCTTGCCCTCAAGGCCTCGGCGCCGCTGGCCGCCGCTGCCGACCTGCGCGCCCTTCTTGCCGGACATGCGACGGTTGTTGGCTGCCATGACCTACCTGTTTTCCGTGAACTGTGGTGCGTGCGTACATGCAGTGTGCCGCCCGGGGGGCCGGGCGGCACAATCGATCAAGGGTGCTGTCAACGGGGGCCCAGAGACCAGCGTGGTCCCTGCGGGCCGTCCTCGATGACGAGGCCGGACTGGTTGAGCTGGTCGCGGATGGCGTCCGCGGTCGCCCAGTCCTTGCGCCCCCGGGCGGCTTCGCGCTGGTCCAGGACGAGGCGTACGAGGCTGTCGACGACACCGTGGAGGTCCTCGCCCCGGTCGGTCTCGCCCGCCCAGTGTGCGTCGAGGGGGTCGAGTCCGAGGACGCCGAGCATGGCGCGGACCTCGGCGAGGCGGGCCACGGCGGCTTCCTTGTCGTCGGCGGCGAGGGCGGAGTTGCCCTGCCGGACCGTCGTGTGCACGACGGCGAGCGCCTGGGGGACGCCGAAGTCGTCGTCCATCGCCTCGGCGAAGGCCGGCGGGACCTCGGGGGCGGGCTCGACGACTCCCCCCGCCTTCTCGACGACGCGCTGGACGAAGCCCTCGATCCGTGCGAACGCCGACTCGGCCTCGCGCAGGGCTTCCTCGCTGTACTCGATCATCGAGCGGTAGTGCGGTGTGCCGAGGTAGTAGCGCAGGACGATGGGCCGCCACTGCTTGACCATCTCGGAGACGAGGACGCTGTTGCCCAGCGACTTCGACATCTTCTCGCCGCTCATGGTGACCCAGGCGTTGTGCACCCAGTACCGGGCGAAGTCGTCGCCGTAGGCCTTGGCCTGGGCGATCTCGTTCTCGTGGTGGGGGAAGATCAGGTCGAGGCCGCCGCCGTGGATGTCGAAGGCGGTGCCCAGGTACTTGTGGGCCATCGCCGAGCACTCCAGGTGCCAGCCGGGGCGGCCTCGGCCCCAGGGCGTCTCCCAGCTGGGCTCGCCGGGCTTGGTCGCCTTCCACATGGCGAAGTCGCGGGGGTCCCGCTTGCCCGTCTCGCCCTCGCCGGAGGGCTGGAGCAGGTTGTCCAGTTCCTGGTTGGACAGCCGCAGGTACTCCGGGAAGGACCGCACGTCGAAGTAGACGTTGCCGTCGGCCTCGTAGGCGTGTCCGCGCTCGATGAGGCCGCGCATCATCTCGATCATCTCGGGGATGTGCCCGGTGGCCCGCGGTTCGTACGTCGGCGGCAGGCAGCCGAGTGCCTGGTAGCCGTCGTTGAACGCGCGCTCGTTTTCGTACCCGATGGACCACCAGGGGCGGCCCTGGTCGTGGGACTTGGCGATGATCTTGTCGTCGATGTCGGTGACGTTGCGGATGAACGTGACGTTGTAGCCGCGGTGGGCGAACCAGCGGCGCATGATGTCGAAGTTCAGGCCCGAGCGGATGTGCCCGATGTGCGGAGCCGCCTGCACGGTGGCGCCACACAGGTAGATCGAGACGCAACCCGGCTGGAGCGGGGAGAAGTCACGGATCTGCCGGGCGCTGGTGTCGTACAGGCGAATAGTCACCCCTCCAGGGTAGTGGGCGTGGGACCATGCCCCGCTCTCTTCCGCTCGAGGGCCACAGATTCGTGACACGACACGGCATATGACGGCCCGCGGGCGCTCCCGGCGCGGCTGCCGGGAGCGCCTCGGGCCCGTCAGCCCGTGCGGGCGACCAGTGCCGTCGCCACCGCCATGAGGCCCTCGTCCCGGCCGGGGAAGCCGAGGCCGTCGGTGGTGGCGCCCGAGACGGAGACGGGGGCGCCGGCCGCGTCGGACAGGATCTTCTGGGCCTCGTCGCGCCGCTTGCCGATCTTCGGGCGCGGGCCGACCACCTGGACGGCGATGTTGCCGATGGTGAAGCCGGCGGCGCGGACGATCCGGGCGGCCTCCGTCAGCAGGGTCACCCCGGAGGCGCCGGACCACTCGGGGCGGCCGGTGCCGAAGTGCTGTCCGAGGTCGCCGAGTCCGGCGGCGGAGAAGAGCGCGTTGCACGCGGCGTGCGCGACGACGTCGGCGTCGGAGTGGCCGGCCAGCCCGGGTCCCTCGCCCTCCCATTTCAGGCCCGCGCACCACAGCTCGCGGCCGTCCTCGAAGGCGTGGATGTCGGTGCCGATGCCGACCTGGGGCAGAAGCGGGGCGTCAGAAGACATCGTTGAGCCTCCTGCGGGCCAGGACCGCCTCGGCGAGGACGAGGTCGAGCGGGCGCGTCACCTTGAAGGCCTCCTCGTGGCCGGGGACGGCGACGACGGTCAGGCCGAGCCGTTCGACCATGCCGGCGTCGTCGGTGACCTCGTCGGTCACGCTCTCGTGGGCCTGGATGAGGGTGGCGCGGTCGAAGCCCTGCGGGGTCTGCACGGCGCGCAGCCGGGCCCGCTCCGGGGTGGCGACGACCGGCTCAGGTTCGCCGGGGGCGGAGGCGGGGTCGACCTCTTTGACGGTGTCGGCGAGAGGCAGCGCGGGGACGACGGCGCGGGCGCCGTCGCGGACCGCCTCGATCACGGCGTCGACGGTGTCGACGGGGACCAGCGGCCGGGCGGCGTCGTGCACGAGGACGATGTCGTGGCCGGGCGGCAGCGCGTCGAGGCCGAGCCTGACCGACTCCTGCCGGCTCTCGCCGCCGGGGACGACGACGAAGTCGGTGCGCTCGGGCAGGGAGTGCGCGTCGAGCAGTGACCTGACCTCGGCGGCGCCCTCGGGCGGGGCGACCACGACCACGAGGGTGACCGCGCGGGAGGCGGCGAGGGCGCGCACCGCGTGGATCAGCATGGGGGTCCCGCCCAGCGCGCGGAGCGCCTTGGGGGCGCCCGGGCCGAGGCGTACGCCTCGGCCGGCGGCCGGAATGACCGCGGCCGCGCGGGCCGGGGCGGGCGAGGGACGCGAATCGTCAGACATCGGTTCCTGTCAGGTTTGTGTGCTCGGCCTTGGTGGGTACGGAGACAGCGTGCCGGGCGCGACGCCTTGACCGGACCCTTCCGTGACGCCGGTCGAGCCTGCTGCCCGGGCCCGGCACCCCGGAAATCGGGGGATCTTCCCCCGAAGCACCATGCGGTCGACCGCAGGACGCGATCGGCTGCAGGCGACATGCGAAGAGCACTCGGGTGGCGTGGCATCGGCGACGGTGTGCGGCACTGCGGGAGAGACGTGCGTACGGCGTCCGGGCACGGACATGCCGCAGCGCCCGGCGACTTGAGCTACGTCATCGGGCACCGCGGCATTTCAGTGTGCTGAGCCGAGGCCTGTGTGCGTCGGCGTCAGGACGCGAGGACCTCGTCGAGGAGCGCCTCCGCCTTGTCCTCGTTGGTGTTCTCCGCGAGGGCGAGCTCGCTCACCAGGATCTGGCGGGCCTTGGCGAGCATGCGCTTCTCGCCGGCGGAGAGTCCACGCTCACGCTCACGACGCCACAGGTCACGCACGACTTCCGCGACCTTGATGACATCGCCGGAGGCGAGCTTCTCGAGATTTGCCTTGTAACGACGCGACCAGTTCGTGGGCTCCTCGGCGTACGGCGCGCGCAGCACCTCGAAGACCCGGTCCAGTCCGTCCTGACCGACCACATCACGCACGCCGACGAACTCCGCATTGTCCGCTGGCACACGCACTGTCAGGTCGCCCTGGGCGACCTTCAGCACCAAGTAGGTCTTGTCCACGCCTTTGATCTGACGAGTTTCGATAGCCTCGATCAGCGCGGCCCCGTGATGGGGATAGACCACGGTGTCGCCAACCTTGAACGTCATGTGACAGGTACCCCTTCCGTGGCTATCCAGGGTAACACGGAATCCGCGGGTTCTGAATGGCGTTTTCGCAGGTCAGGGCATATCTCGGGGGTTGACAACCACGACAGGGACGTGCTGCGCGCGGGGCACGGAAGCAGGTATTCGCAGGTCGGAGCGGCTGTCCGACGGGGGTGAAACGCGTACGTTACACGCATCCACAACCCCTCCCGAGTGCCCGAACAACCCCATATGTCCGGTTGTCGGTGTGCGACTTCCGCTACTCCGTTCGGTGTCCCGAGTCGCATCCGAGCCGTTTCCCGAATTGATCACGCCGGGGGATCACACCGCCGACCGAGCGCCCGGTGATCAATTTCCGGGGCGGCCCCGCTTTCCTTCACGGAAAATCCCCGGTCCCGCCGAGTGGCGGTTATGTGAATGATGAAGTGACTGAAGTGACTGGTGGGTCACTTGTGACTGCAGTGGCGTGGGTGACTGAAGTGATGTGAGTGGCCGCCGCGCCCACAGGGCACCCGAGTGCCGGGAGGTGCCGACCCCCGCAGGAGCGGCCCTCACCGGTGCAGAACGTCGTAGAGGCGGGTCGGGTGCGGCGGCGTGGGAGCGGCTCGGTAACCTTGTGGCCCGCTGACAGACCCTTAGGGTGGCTTTATCCAGGAGAGCTGCCCGCGCGTTCCAAGGAGATGCCGCCGCCGTGAGCAGCAGCCTTCGACGCGGCGCCCTCGCCGCCTCCGCCCTTGCTTTCTCGATCGCCACGCTCGCCGCGTGCGGTGCCGGCAACGACAGCCAGACGCTGGAGATCAAGCCGGACAACGCCGCCACCAGCGTCGGCGACATCAAGCTGCAGAACGTCGTCGTCATCACTCAGCCCGACCCGGAGTCCACCGGTCCGGCCGCGGTCTCCGCGACGGTGTTCAACGGCGGCGACAAGCCGCAGACGCTGGACTCGATCAGCGTGGAGGGGGTGAGCAAGCCCGTCGAGATCAAGCCCGCCAAGGGTGAGAGCAAGGTGACGATCCCGGCCGGCGGTTCGGTCGTCATCGGCGGCAAGGGCAACCCCTCCGCGATCGTGAGCGGCAGCGAAGAGGCGGTCCAGAGCGGCAACGTCCAGAAGGTGACGTTCACCTTCAGCCAGACCGGCGAGGTCAGCCTGATGGCCTTCGTCGTCCCCGCCGAGAGCTACTTCAGCGAGTGGGGCCCGAGCGACATCCCGTCCGCGCCGGGGGCCTCGGCCTCCGCGTCGGCGTCGGCCTCCGCGTCGGCGGGCCAGCCGGGTACGGCGGGCGCGGGCACCGCCTCCGCGAGCGCCTCGGAGTCGGCGGCCGCCGGCCACTGAGCCCCGTCCCGCCTCGTACGCATGACCGAAGGGCGGCGCCCCGCGTGGGGTGCCGCCCTTCGTCATGCCTTCGGTGACCGCCCTCGGCCGACCGTGACGGCCTACGGCTCGAACTTGTAGCCGAGCCCCCGTACCGTCACCAGGTACCGGGGCGCGCCCGGGTCGGGCTCGATCTTCGCGCGCAGGCGCTTGACGTGGACGTCGAGGGTCTTGGTGTCGCCCACGTAGTCGGCGCCCCAGACGCGGTCGATGAGCTGCATACGGGTGAGGACGCGGCCGGCGTTGCGCAGCAGCATCTCCAGCAGGTCGAACTCCTTCAGCGGAAGGTCGACCTTCGAGCCGGCGACGGTCACGACGTGCCGGTCGACGTCCATCCTGACCGGCCCCGCCTCCAGGGCCGCGGGGGTCGTCTCCTCCGGCTCGCCCCGCCGGCGCAGGACGGCCCTGATCCGGGCGACCAGCTCGCGCGAGGAGAACGGCTTGGTGACGTAGTCGTCGGCGCCTATCTCCAGGCCGACGACCTTGTCGATCTCGCTGTCCTTGGCGGTCACCATGATCACGGGAACGTTGGAGCGGCCGCGCAGCTGCCGGCACACCTCCGTGCCGGGCAGCCCCGGCAGCATCAGGTCGAGGAGGACGAGGTCGGCGCCGTTGCGCTCGAACTCGTCGAGTCCGTCGGGCCCGGTGGTCGCAACGGCGACCTCGAAACCCTCCTTGCGGAGCATGTACGACAGGGCGTCGGAAAAGGACTCCTCGTCCTCGACGACGAGCACTCGGGTCACGGAAGGACCTCCGGGGCGGAAAGCGTCTGGTACGCGGTTGAGTCGGGGGATGCGGGAGTTGCGGGGTGTTCCGGGGTCCCCGGGGAGGGGCCGGGGCCCGGGGGAGTAGAGGGGCGGCGAGCGCCGCCGGCGGGCGCATCGGGGTCGTAGGGGCCGGGGTCCTGGTCGTAGACGCCGTCGGCGTAGAGGACGGCATCGTCGCCGTACGCGCCGTCGTCCCCGTAGGGGTGGTCGTCGCCGCCGCTGTAGGGGTCGGCGCGGCGGCGGGCGGCCCCTTCCGGGAGCCGGAGTGTGAAGGTGGAGCCCTGTCCCTCGGCGCTCCACACGGTGACCTCTCCGCCGTGCGAGGCCGCCACGTGCTTGACGATGGCCAGTCCGAGGCCTGTGCCGCCGGTGGCGCGGGAGCGGGCGGGGTCGACGCGGTAGAAGCGCTCGAAGATGCGTTCCTTGTCCTTGTCGGAGATGCCGATGCCCTGGTCGGTGACGGCGATCTCGATCAGGTCGCCACCGGGGGCGGTCACCCGGCGGGCGGCTATGCCGACGCGGGTGCGGGCGGGCGAGTAGTTGACGGCGTTCTCGACGAGGTTGCCGAGGGCGGCGGCCAGTTGGCCTCGGTTGCCGTGGACGCTCAGGCCGGAGGCGCCGGCGGCGGCCATGGTGATCTGCTTGGCGCCGGCCTGGTGGCGGCAGCGGTCGACGGCCTCGGTGACGAGTTCGTCGACCGCGACGGGCTCGGCGTCCTCCAGTGGGTCGTCGTTCTGCACGCGGGAGAGGTCGATGAGCTCCTGGACCAGGTTGGTGAGCCGGGTGGCCTCGATCTGCATCCGGCCGGCGAAGCGTTCCACGGCCTCCGGGTCGTCGGAGGCGTCCATGACGGCTTCCGAGAGCAGGGAGAGCGCACCGACGGGCGTCTTCAGCTCATGGCTGACGTTGGCGACGAAGTCGCGTCGTACGGCTTCGATCCGCCGGGCTTCGGTGAGGTCCTCGACGAGGAGCAGGACGAGGCGGGAGCCGAGGGGCGCCACGCGGGCGGAGACGGCGAGGGCCTCGCCCCGGCCGGTGCCCCGTCTGGGCAGATCCAGTTCGACCTGGCGTATCTCCCCGTCGCGTCTGGTGTCGCGGGCCATCTGGAGCATCGGCTCGACGGCGAGTTTGCCGCCGCGGACGAGGCCGAGGGCGTACGCCGCCGAGCTGGCCTTGACGACGGCGTCGGCCTCGTCGAGGACGACGGCCGAGGAACGGAGGACGGACAGGACGGTGTCCACACCCGGGGGGAGGACGGCATCGGTGTGCAAAGAGGTCCTGGTGGGTCGTTTCTGGTCGCGTTCGCTCCAACGGAACGCCAGCATGGCGATGACGCCGGTGAGCACCCCGGCGATCGCAGCCGCTGCGGCGACCGCCGCGTTCACGTCCATGCGTCCAGGTTAGGCATGGCGTCCGGCCTGGCCACAGCCATCGGTGTGGGACCTCGGACACTCGTCGCCCAGAGTTCACCTTGGAGCCAGTGGTGGTTCATTTGAGGTGACGGAAACCGACGCGTACGGGGCGGACCGTGGCACCGTGGGGTTCACAGCGCCGGTTCCACGGCCGGTCCCGGCCCCCGGAGCCCCTGAAGAACGACGTACGAGAGGGAACCCTGATGCGGGACGCGTACCACGAGGAACTGGACTCGATCGGCGACAGTCTGGTGGAGATGGCCCGGCTGGTGGGGTCGGCAGTCGGACGCGCCACGACCGCCATCCTCGACGCCGATCTCAAGCTGGCCGAGAGCGTGATCGAGGCCGACCAGAAGGTCGACGAGCTTCAGCACGACCTGGAGGCGCGGGCCATCGCGCTGCTGGCGCGGCAGCAGCCGGTCGCGACGGACCTGCGCATAGTGGTGACGTCGCTGCGCATGTCGGCGGACCTGGAGCGCTCGGGCGACCTCGCCCAGCATGTGGCGAAGCTGGCGCGGCTGCGTTTCCCGGAGCGGGCGGTGCCGCGTGACCTGCACGCCACGATCCTGGAGATGGGCCAGCTGGCGCAGCGTCTGATGGCCAAGGCGGCCGAGGTGATCATCACGAAGGACGTCGATCTCGCGCTCCAGCTGGAGACGGACGACGACGAGATGGACCTGCTGCACCGGACGCTGTTCCAGCACCTGATCGACGATCGCTGGAAGCACGGCATCGAGACGGCGGTGGACGTCACCCTGCTGGGCCGCTACTACGAACGCTTCGCCGACCACGCGGTGGCGGTCGCGAAGCGGGTGGTGTTCCTGGTGACCGGCGAACACGCGGACGAACTCCAGCAGGACCTGCCGACGGAGATCCATCCGGTGCCGGGGACGGAGGGGGCGTGACCGGCCGCGGGGCCGTGGGTCCGGGGAGGCGACCGCCCGCGACGGCGCGCCGGCGCGAAAAAGCGAGCCCCGGGCGCGGCGGAGCCTCCGTGCGCCGTTGATGCGCCCGTCCGCAGGGGCGTGCAATGGGCAACAAGGCGCTCCAGCCTTCAGGCCTCCAGGAGGAACCCATGGCCGAAGCTCCCAGCACCTCCACCCCGGCGGCCCCCACCCAGGAACGCCCCACCGAACAGCCCGTGCAGATCAGGAGCCTGCCCCTGATCGCGGCGTGCGGCTGTGGCTCGGGCTGCGGGTGCGGGTGCCAGTCGGGAAGCCCGTGCCAGTGCGGCTGACAGCACACCGTCACTGAAGGGGCCCGGCATCCCGCCCGGGCCCCTTCCGCTCCGTACACGGGCCATCAGCGCTCGACGCACCTCCGCAGGGCCCCACGGCCTCAGCCGTCCGCAGCCGAACGGCCGAACTCTCACTCGGACGTCCCCGAGAGGTCGTCGAGACGTCACCCGGTGCCTACGAGTGGCGGCGCGCCGGGGAGTGATGTCCAGTCAGCGCGAGACGGCACCTGAGTCCCTTTTCGTGACCGTGAGCTGACGTCCCGTCGTCGGACGCGCCGGCGCGCGACGGACTGGTCAGCCGCAGGAACACCCGACAGCGGCCGGGGCCTCGTCGGTGACCTGGCCGGTGCAGCAGCCGTCGCCGGTGCCGTGGGGGCCGGCGCTCTTGCCGGGGGTGTCGGCGTCGGCCTTGACGACGTAGACCTCCCACGGCTCCTTGCCGGGGCCGTGGACCCACACCTTGTCCTGGAGCGCGTAGCAGCAGGAGGTGTCGTTCTCCTCGAAGGTGGCCAGGCCGGCCTCTTTGAGCCGGGTGGTGGTGGCGGTGACCTGGCCGGTCGACTCGACCTCGACGCCGAGGTGGTCCAGGCGGGTCTCCTCGCCGGGCTCGCCCTCGATCAGTACGAGCTTGAGCGGGGGTTCGGCGATGGCGAAGTTGGCGTAGCCCTCGCGGCGCTTGGCCGGTTCGGCACCGAAGAGCTTCGAGTAGAAGGTGATCGAGGCTTCGAGGTCGCTGACGCGCAGGGCGAGCTGGGCACGGGACATGACGTGACTCCGATCTGCTTGCATTGACCTCTGTCAATACAGAGCTTGCGCCTTGGATCGAGAAACGTCAACATAGAAGAATGTCGAAGCAAGAACTCGTGGTGATCGGGCAGGATGACGGGTCCGCCGCTTGCTGCCCGGGGCTGGTGACCGCTCCCCTGGACGACGTCCAGGCGGCCGGCCTGGCGAAGATCTTCAAGGCGCTGGGCGACCCGGTCCGGCTGCGGCTGCTGTCGATGATCGCCTCGCCGTCGGGCGGCGAGGTCTGCGTGTGTGACCTGACCCCGGCCTTCGACCTCTCGCAGCCGACGATCTCGCATCACCTCAAGCTGCTCCGGCAGGCGGGGCTGATCGACTGCGAGCGTCGCGGGACATGGGTGTACTACTGGGCCCTTCCCGGGACCCTGGACCGGTTGTCCGCCTTCCTGGCGACCACGCGGACGGATGAGGCGACCGCATGAGCGCATCGCTCGGCCGCCGGGCCCTGGCTGAGCCGGTGGGGTCGGTCGCCCCGGCCGCCAGTCCGCAACCGACGGCGAACCCGGACTCGCCGCCCCCTGACCCGCTCCGCTCAGAAAGACACCCGTGACGCCCACTCCCGACGCGCTCCCCTCCGTTCTCTTCGTCTGCGTCCACAACGCCGGCCGCTCCCAGATGGCCGCCGCCTTCCTCACCCGACTGGCGGGCGACCGCGTTCAGGTGCGCTCCGCCGGGTCCGCCCCCGCCGACACCGTGAACCCGGCCGTGGTGGAGGCCTTGGCGGAGGTGGGCATCGACATCTCGGCCGAAGCCTCCAAGGTGCTCACCGTGGAGGCGGTCCAGGCGTCCGACGTCGTCATCACGATGGGCTGCGGCGACACCTGCCCGGTCTTCCCCGGCAAGCGCTACCTCGACTGGGAGCTCCCCGACCCGGCCGGACAGGGAGTCGAAGCGGTCCGCCCGATCCGCGACGAGATCGAGAAGCGCATCCGCGTCCTGATCGACGAACTCGCCCCGACGGCCCAGCCATGAGTGCAACTCGGAAAGATCACGGGTCCCGGCCTGACTGCAGGGCCCGGTCACAGGAGCCGCATCCCGGAAGGCGCACGACCCCATCGCCTCAGCGCACCGCAGAGGCGGCGCGGGCTCCCGGAGCCGGGCCTGACGCTGCGCGTGCAGGCGCACCTGATGCCGCCCGGCCAGGAGCGGATCCGCAAAGCCGTAGCCACGGTCTTCGGCACCACCGAAACGGTGCAACATGACGTCTGAGGGCTCGTACGCTCCGAGATGGAAGGGGCGGGGAGAGCAATGGCGGGCGAGTCCTTCTTGCTGGTTTGCGACGACGTGCCTCATGACGTGGTGCTCGCTGACCTCGGTGTCCGTGTGATGGACGTCGTCCAGGTCGTGCGTCGACTGACGGGACTCAGCCTGTGGCGCAGCAAGGTTCTGGCGACTCAGGTTCCCGCCGTCGTTCTCGCCGGCGTGCCCGAGGAAGAAGCGGTGGCAGCCGTGTCGGCCCTCCGTGATGCGGGAGCCCAGGCGGAGACGAGAGAACAGCCTGAGCCGGACTTCCTGCAGCACTGAGCACGGCGGGATCAACCGGCTGACGGCCCAGCCCCACCAAAAAGCCCCCGGCCTGCCAAGAAAGCGCAGGTCGGGGGCTTACCGGTGTCGCGTTACTTCTTCTTGCCCTGGTTCTTGACCGCCTCGATGGCTGCTGCTGCCGCCTCGGGGTCGAGGTACTTGCCGCCCGGGGTCAGCGGCTTGAAGTCGGCGTCGAGTTCGTAGTAAAGGGGGATGCCCGTCGGGATGTTCAGGCCGGCGATGTCGGCGTCGGAGATGCCGTCGAGGTGCTTGACCAGGGCGCGCAGGGAGTTGCCGTGGGCGGCGACCAGGACCGTGCGGCCGGTGAGGAGGTCGGGGACGATGCCGTCGTACCAGTAGGGGAGCATCCGGATGACGACGTCCTTGAGGCACTCCGTGCGGGGGCGCAGCTCCGGCGGGATGGTCGCGTAGCGCGGGTCGTCGGACTGGGAGAACTCCGAGCCGTCCTCGAGCGGCGGCGGCGGGACGTCGTAGGAGCGGCGCCACAGCATGAACTGCTCCTCGCCGAACTCGGCGAGCGTCTGGGCCTTGTCCTTGCCCTGGAGGGCGCCGTAGTGGCGCTCGTTCAGGCGCCAGGAGCGGTGGACGGGGATCCAGTGGCGGTCGGCGGCCTCCAGGGCGAGCTGCGCGGTGCGGATCGCGCGCTTCTGGAGCGAGGTGTGGACCACGTCGGGGAGCAGGTCGGCGTCCTTCAGCAGCTCACCGCCGCGGACCGCCTCCTTCTCGCCCTTCTCGTTGAGGTTGACGTCCACCCAGCCGGTGAACAGGTTCTTCGCGTTCCACTCGCTCTCGCCGTGACGGAGCAGGATCAGCTTGTACGGTGCGTCGGCCATGCGTATGAGCGTAATCCAAGCCTTTGGGCGGGGGTGCGCCCCGCCCGCAGAGCGGACGGTTGACGGGATCTGTTAATCGAGTGGCCATCGACATCCCCGTGCTCGTAAGTTGTCGATGCCGTCTTCGCCTCTTACATGCGCCTCCGGCGCGTGTCTCTTACCGTGCCTCTTACCGTTCGGGGGATCCCTGTGTCCGTCGCCTCTTTGAGACGTGCCGCCCGCGAGAGCGTCTCCGGGCTGCCCCGGGAGTTCTGGTGGTTGTGGACCAGCACCCTCGTCAACCGGCTCGGGGCGTTCGTCGCCACCTTCATGGCCCTGTATCTGACGCTCGAACGTGGCTATTCCGCCGTCTACGCCGGTGTCGTCGCCTCCCTCTACGGACTCGGCGGCGTCCTCTCCTCCCTCGCCGGCGGTGTGATGGCGGACCGGCTCGGGCGGCGGCCCACGCTGCTCGTCGCCCAGGTGGCCACCGGTCTGTCGGTGACGCTGCTCGGCTTCATGGAGCATCCCGTCGCCATCGCGGCCGTCGCCTTCCTCGTCGGCGCAGCCTCCAACGCCTCCCGGCCCGCCGTGCAGGCGATGATGGCCGACATCGTGCGGCCCGAGGACCGCGTCCGGGCGTTCTCGCTCAACTACTGGGCCATCAACCTCGGTTTCGCCGTCTCCTCCATGGGCGCCGGGTTCGTCGCCGAGTTCAGCTACCTCGCCGGCTTCCTCATCGAGGGCGGGATGACCCTGCTCTGCGCGGTCGTCGTCTTCCTCAAGCTCCCCGAGTCCCGGCCGGTGCGGGAGGACGCGTCCGTCGAGGAGAGCGCCGTCGGTCTGGGCTCCGTGCTGCGCGACGGGCGGTTCATGGGGCTCGTCGGGCTGTCCTTCGCCGTCGCCTTCATCTTCCAGCAGGGCGCGATCGGCCTGCCGGTGGCGATGGGCGAGGCCGGATTCACGCCGGCCGACTACGGCATGGCCATCGCCGTCAACGGCCTCCTCATCGTCGTCCTGCAGATCCCGGTCACCCGGCTCATCCAGCACCGTGACCCCGGGCGGCTGCTCATCGTGTCGTCCGTGCTCGCCGGGGCCGGTTTCGGGCTCACCGCCTTCGCCGGGTCGGTCGGCGTCTTCGCGCTCACCGTCTGCGTGTGGACGCTCGCCGAGATCGTCAACGCGCCGACCCAGACCGGTCTCGTCGTGCGGCTCTCCCCCGTCCACGGGCGGGGGCGCTACCAGGGCATGTACACGATGTCGTGGGCGGTGGCCTCGCTGATCGCCCCGGTGTTCTCCGGTCTCGTCATCGACCGGTTCGGGGCGGAGTGGCTGTGGGGGCTGTGCGCCGTCGTCGGAGCGGTGGCGGGCGTCGGGTTCGCCGCGCTGACCCGGAGGCTGCCGGCGGAGGAGACGCGAGCGGCGGACGGGGCCGACGGGGCTGAGACGGCGGAGCCCGCTGACGAGGTCGAGGCGGTGCCTCCGGCGGAGCCGGCCGACGGGGTCGAGGACGCGCCTCGGGCGGCGAGCGGAGTCGCGTGCGGCAAGCCCGAGGTCAGCCCGGCCGTCTGACCCGCTACCGGCCGCCCGGCCCTCACCCGGCCGTCTGGTCCCCTTCCCGAACCCGCCGGGCGGCGGGGGCGTTCACCGCCGCCCCCGCCGCCCGGCCGTCACCTCCCGCATCCGTCAGGGATGCATCCGCGCCCCCTTCACCACCTTGTCCACCGCGTTCCGCGGCCCGTAGACCGCGAGGCCCACCAGGTCCAGGTCGTCGGTCCGCACCGCCCGCACCGCCGCGCGGTTGTCGCGGTCGTTGCCGGTGGCGAAGAGGTCCGAGGTGAACACGGCACGCGGGAGGGCCCGGGACAGCACCCGCGCGTGGGCCGTCGTCAGCGCTTCCTTCGTCGCCTCGAAGACCATCACCGGCTGACGGAGCATCGGCAGGTAGCCGACGCCGTCCGCGTCCTCGTACGGCTCCCCCATCACCTCGGGGACCCGGGTGCCCAGGCCGCTGACCAGGAACGCGGTGACGTTCAGGCGCTGCCAGGTCTCCAGGTCGCCGCGCAGCAGGACGGCGATCTTCGTGTCGAAGCGGACGGGGGCGTCACCGGCGTCGACGTCCGCATGCGGGTTGCGGTTCGGGTGCGTGCTCATGTGGCGAGACTGCCGCCCCCGCCACGGCGGGGTCTTGTACGTTCTTTGCATGGTCGCCGACGTCTCCGCCTGGCGCCCGCGTGTCCCGGGCGTCGTCGAGGTCTTCCACGCCCACTTCACCGACCACGCGTACCCGATGCACGTGCACGACGTGTGGACGCTGCTCATCGTGGACGCCGGGGCCGTGCGGTACGACCTGGAGCGGCACGAGCACGGCACCCCGCACGACACGGTGACGCTGCTGCCGCCGCACGTGCCGCACAACGGCTCCGCCGCCACCCCGGGCGGCTTCCGCAAGCGGGTGCTGTATCTCGACGCGAGCGTGCTCGGCGCGGATCTGATCGGCGCCGCCGTCGACGGTCCCGACCTGCGGGACCCCGTGCTGCGGCAGCGCGTCGGGCAGTTGCACACGGCGCTCACCGGGCCCGGCGGCGAACTGGAGGCGGACAGCCGGCTGACGCTGATCGGCGAGCGGCTGCGCTCGCATCTGCGGCCCCAAGGCCCCGTGGAATCCGTCCGCCGCGACCCGGTCCTGGCCCGTCGGCTCCGCGAACTCCTCGACGAGCGCGTCCTGGAGGGTGTCGCCCTGAACGAGGCGTCCCGGCTGCTGGGCGCTCACCCGGCGCACCTCGTGCGGGCGTTCAGCACGGCGTACGGCATCGCGCCGCACCAGTATCTGATGTCCCGCCGCCTCGGACGGGCCCGCGGTCTGCTGCTCGGCGGTCTGCCGCCCGGGGAGGTGGCGGCGGCCAGCGGTTTCTTCGACCAGTCCCATCTCACCCGCCACTTCAGGAAGTGGGTCGGGGTCACTCCGGGACGGTATGCGCGGGGGCCCGTCGTCCGCTGACCGGCGTGCTCACTGCGCCTCCCGCCGCGTCAGATGGGCGAAGGCGTCCAGGTTGCGGGTGGACTCGCCGCGGGAGACGCGCCAGGCGTACTCGCGGCGGATCGCGGTGGCGAAGCCCAGCTCCAGAAGGGTGTTGAAGGCCCCGTCGGCGGCCTCCAGGACCTGGCCGAGGAGACGGTCGGTCGCGTCGGCGGTGACGGCGGCGAGGGGGAGACGGGCGGTGACGTAGACGTCGCCGAGCTGGTCGACGGCGTAACTCACGCCGTACAGCTTCAGGTTGCGCTCCAGGAGCCAGCGGTGGACGCCTGCCTCGTTCTCGTCGGGGTGGCGGATGACGAAGGCGTTCAGGGAGAGGGAGTGGCGGCCGACGATGAGCGAGAGCGTCGTCTTCAGCTTGTGAGTGCCGGGGAGCTGGACGACGTAGTTGCCCGGCTCGGGACTCTCCCATTCCAGTTCGGCGTCCTTCAGGACGTCCTCGATGACCTGCGCGGCGGTCTTCTCGGCATCACCCATGCTGGGAGCGTACGCGACGGCGGTGCGCCTGCGTCGCGGCCGCGTAGACGTCGGCGGTGGCGGCCGCCGCCGTGTCCCAGCCGAAGGACTGGGCGTGCCGGGCGGCTGCCGCGCCCATGCGGGCGGGGAGTTCGGGGCGGTCGGCGAACTCGGCGAGCACGCGCGCGTAGGCCGCCGGGTCGTGGCCCTCGACGAGGAAGCCCGTCTCGCCGTCGCGCACGGCCACCGGGAGTCCGCCGACGGACGCGGCGAGCACCGGTGTGCCGGCGGCCTGCGCCTCTATGGCGACCAGGCCGAAGGACTCGCTGTAGGAGGGGACGACGAGGACGGAGGCGGCCCGGAACCAGTCCGCGAGCTGCTCCTGCCCGACGGGCGGGCGGAACCGTACGACGTCGGAGACGCCGAGGCGCGCGGCCAGCTTCTGCAGCCCTTCCGGCTTGGCGAGGCCGCTGCCGCTGGGGCCGCCGACGACGGGGACGACGAGCCTGGAGCGCAGGTCGGGCCGCTCGTCGAGGAGGACGGCCACGGCGCGCAGCAGGACGTCGGGGGCCTTGAGCGGCTGGATGCGGCCGGCGAAGAGCGGGATCAGGGCGTCCTGCGGCAGGCCCAGGCGGGCGCGGGCGGCGGCGCGGCCGTCGGCGGGGCTGAAGCGGTCGAGGTTGACGCCGGGGTGGACGACGGCGACCTTGCCGGGGTCGGCGAGGTAGTGGCGGACGAGTTCGTCCGCCTCCTCCGCGGTGTTGGCGATGAGGCGGTCGGCGGCTTCGACGATCTGGGTCTCGCCGATGACGCGGGCGGCGGGCTCGGGGGTGTCGCCGTCGGCGAGGTTGGCGTTCTTGACCTTGGCCATGGTGTGCATGGCGTGCACGAGGGGAGCGCCCCAGCGCTGGGCGGAGAGCCAGCCGACGTGGCCGGAGAGCCAGTAGTGCGAGTGGACGAGGTCGTAGTAGCCGGGGCGGTGGCCGGCCCAGGCCTGCATCACGCCGTGCGTGAAGGCGCACAGCTGGGCGGGGAGGTCTTCCTTGGCGAGGCCCTCGTAGGGACCGGCGTCGACATGGCGGACGAGGACGCCGGGTGCCAGGTCGACGGTGGGCGGCAGACCGCCGGTGGTGGCGCGGGTGAAGATCTCGACCTCTATGTTGAGCGCGGCGAGGCGCTGGGCGAGCTCCACGATGTAGACGTTCATGCCGCCGGCGTCCCCGGTGCCGGGCTGGTGGAGCGGTGACGTGTGCACGGAGAGCATGGCGACACGGCGGGGGCGGCGGTGCAGTCTGCGGCGTGGGGTTGCCGTCGTAGAGCGACGCCCGAGCCTGCTGCCGTACTGGCTCACTGGCGGTCCTCCTTGCTGCGGGCATGCCGGCCGGAGGATGTGGGGCGCCCTCCGGGGGGAGGAACACCGGAAGGGCACGCTCCCATTCCTGGAAGGGACTCCCTGGGGGCGGTTTTTGCCTGAGCGTTACCGAGGTCGCTCAACCGTTCGAGGGCGGGCGGCGTCCGGGGGCCGGGATCGCCTCACGTGCCGGAGGCTGGCGCGTGGTGGGGGCCGGGTGCCCGCGCGGGCACCGCATACTCGTAGGCATGGTTTCCCGCGCACCGTCCCGCCCCGTGGGGACGGTCACGCGCGGGACGACGAACCCCAACCGGCTGCGCCGCATGGACCGCTGGATCGCGGCCGTGCACGGCGCCGAGCTGCGCCGCGCGGGCCGTCCCGTCGCCGTCGACCTCGGTTACGGCGCGGCCCCCTGGACCGCCGTCGAACTGCTGGGCCGGCTGAGGTCGGTCGCGCCCCACGCGCGCGTGGTGGGCGTCGAGATCGAGCCGGCCCGGGTCGCCGCCGCGAAGCCGTACGAACGCGACGGCCTCGTCTTCCGGCACGGCGGCTTCGAGATCCCGCTCTCCCACCGGCCGCACCTCATCCGCGCCGCCAACGTGCTGCGGCAGTACGACGAGGAGGAGGTCGGCGGCGTCTGGGAACGGCTGTGCGCACGGCTCGCGCCGGCGGCGGACGGCTCCCGCGGCGGACTGCTCGTCGAGGGGACCTGCGACGAGGTCGGACGGCGGCACGTGTGGGTCGCGCTCGGGCCCGAGGGGCCGCGGACGGTCACCTTCGCCACCCGGCTCGGCTCCCTGGACCGCCCCTCCGACCTCGCCGAACGACTCCCCAAGGCGCTCATCCACCGGAACGTGCCCGGTGAGCCCGTGCACGCGTTCCTCCGCGACTTCGACCGCGCCTGGGCGGCGGCGGCGCCCTACGCGTCGTACGGCGCGCGCCAGCGGTGGATACGGGCGGTACGGGACCTCACCGCGGACTGGCCGGTGGCGGACGGGCCCGGACGGTGGCGGCAGGGCGAAGTGACGGTGCGGTGGGAGGCACTGGCCCCTCGGGGGTGAGAGGCGGACACCGGGGGTTGCCGAGACGGGGCGGGGACTGCCGGCACCGGGCGAGACCGGGCGGCGCGGGTCGCGGAGACCGGGGCGCGGGCCGCCGTCGGACGGCTCCGCCGATCGACCCGCGCCCGGGAACGATCTCCGCGAGGTGTTCGTCACACATGGCGGGGAGATCCTCACGGCAGGTGAGGGCGGGGTGGGACAGACCCTGTCGTTTTCCGGCGCAGCGTGGCACGATCCCCCGGGTGACCGTATGTTACTGACGGGAAATCAGGTCTTGGGGGATGTATGGGTAGGGGCAAGCGCAGCCTGATCGCGGCGGCGGTGGCCGCGGTCTGCGCGGTCACCGTGCTGACGGTTCCGGGCACCGCCTTCGCGGCCCCGGCTCCCACGCCCACGCCGCTCCCCACCACGAACCCCGATCTGACCCTGCCGCCGTCGTCCGACACGGACCTGGAGGCGGTGCGCACCAGACTCGACGCGCTCTACCACGACGCCGCGGTCGCCACCGACGCCTACAACGCGGCCGAGGAGCAGGCGGAGAAGCAGTCCACGGAGATCGTGGAGCTGGCGAAGAAGATCACCGAGGGTCGTGAGGCGCTGGCCGGCCTGAAGGATCGCGCCGGCGCCGCGGCCCGCGCCCAGTACCGGGGCGGCGGTCTGCCCGACGAGGCGAAACTTGTGCTCAGCGACAGCCCGGGCGAGTTCCTCGACGGGGCGGGCCGGGCCCGGCAGGGCCAGCGGGCGACCGAGGGACTGCTCGGCGAAATGACCCGCACCCAGCAGGACTTGGAGCAGTACGCCAAGGACGCCTCGGCCCAGTGGCAGAAGCTGGAGGCCAACCGCAAGGCCAAGGCGACGGCCCAGAAGAAGGTCGAGCAGCAGATCGCGGCCGCCGAGAAGCTGGAATCGGAGCTGGAGCAGGAGGAGCGGGACCGCCTCACCCGGCTCCAGGAGCAGGCCGCCCAGCGGGCGCAGACCGCCTGGCTGGACAGCGGCGCCCTGACCGGCGTCGACAGCCAGGCCGGCCCGCTGGGCAAGCAGGCCATCGCCTACGCGACCGCGCAGCTCGGCAAGCCGTACGTGTGGGGCGCCGAGGGTCCGGAGTCCTTCGACTGCTCCGGTCTGACGTCGCAGGCCTGGGCGTCCGCCGGTGTCCAGGTCCCGCGGACCTCGCAGGAGCAGTGGCGGCAGCTGACGCGCGTCGACGTCAAGGACATGCGCCCCGGGGACCTGATCGTCTACTTCGACGACGCCAGCCACATCGCGCTCTACCTGGGCGACGGGAAGATGATCCACGCCCCGCGCCCGGGCCGGACGATCACCGTCGCGGGCGCGGGCTCGATGCCGATACTCGGGGTGGTCCGCCCGGACGCGTGAGGGCGCGCCGGCCGCGGCGTACGGCATGTACGGGGCTGAGGGCGCGCTCGACCGAGGGCGCGTCCGCCCGTGACACCGCCCACGTGACCCACCGCACCTCAACCCGTCGGCAAGCCACGCGCCGACGTGACGTTCGTCATCCCCGGACCGGTCCGACCCTGCCCAACTGCGCCACAATTGGCGGCATATGACGCCGGTCTGAGATCAAGCGGCGTGCCGTGGACCATTCCGCTGCGGCCCTTTCTGCCGCTATGGTCCCCGTCGGTGGGTCGAGGTCCCTCGTACCCGCCATGCCCTCGGGGGGAGGGAAGGAACCCAGGACAATGCCCGTACCCGTACCGCGGCAGAGAGCGATCCCGGCCGTGGAGTGTGGTCAGGCGCAGGCCGCGCCCGCAGTCGGCGGCCCCTCCAAGGAAGAAGCCCCGCGCACGGACGACCGGAACGACCATCGCGACGAAGCGAAGAACCCCACGGTCGGGGACGACGCCGCCACCAACGGCGACCGCGTCCCTCACGGTGTGAGCGCCGCCGCCCACACCAACCTCACACTGCTGCTGATCGAGGACGACCCCGCGGCCGCCCCGATCGTCCCCGGCCTGCTCGACTCGGCCGGCAAGCCGATCCGTGTGCGCACCGCCCGCAACCTCACCGAGGCCGAGCGGCTGCTCACCGACGACGTCCACTGCATCCTGCTGGACCTCGCGCTGCCCGCGCCCGGACGCACCGCCGACGACGACGAGCTGGCCGTACTCAGGCATGTCCTGGAGCTCGCGCCCCGGCACGCCGTGCTCGCGCTCACCGCGTCCGGCGACGCCGAGCGTGGCGCGCAGGCCGTGCGGGTGGGCGCCCAGGACTATCTGTTCCGCGACGAGCTGGACGGCCGGCTGCTCAGCCGCGCCATCCGGTACGCCGTGGAGCGCAAGCGGTCGGACACCGCCGAGCGGCGGCTCGCCGAGGGCAAGCTGCGCGCGCAGGAGAACGCCCGCCTGGAGCGCGGCCTGCTGCCGACGCCCCTCCTGGAGGGCTCGCCGCTGCGTTTCGCCGCCCGCTACCGCCCCGGCCGCTCGCGCGCGCTGCTCGGCGGCGACTTCTACGACACCGTCCGCACCCCGGACGGCACCGTCCACGCCATGATCGGCGACGTCTGCGGGCACGGCCCGGACGAGGCGGCGCTCGGCGTGGAGCTGCGCATCGCCTGGCGGGCGCTGACGCTGGCCGGGCTGTGCGGCGACGAGCTGCTGAACACGCTGCAGCAGGTGCTGGAGCACGAGCGCGACGACGACGAGATCTTCGCGACGCTGTGCACGGTGGACATCGCGCCCGACGGCCGCCGTGCCGGCCTGTGCCTGGCCGGTCACCCGGCGCCGCTGATCGCCCGCCCGGACCGGCCTGCCCGGCTGCTGCCCTACGACAACAACGGCCCGGCCCTCGGCCTGCTGCCGGGCGCCCGCTGGCCGCGGATGCAGGTCGAGCTGGGCGCGCAGTGGAGCCTGATGCTCTACACCGACGGTCTGATCGAGGGCCGCGTCGGCGAGGGGCGTGAGCGGCTGGGCCAGGACGGCATGGTGGAGATGATCCGCCGCCAGCTGGCCTCCGGCCTCCAGGGTGAGGATCTGCTGCGGGCCGCCGTCAACGAGGTGCGGGAGCTCAACGGCGGGGAGCTGACGGACGACGTGGCGGTGGTGTTGCTCGACCGCGTGCCGTGACCACGGTCACGGCATGGGCTCGGCGGTGGCGCCTGGTCGGCGGTCGTGCCTGATCAGTGGCGGCGCTCGCGCGGCGGTCGTGCCGGACCAGCGGTGGCGCCCGCTCGGGCGGTGTCCGGCCGGCGGTGATGCGGCGGGAGCGGCGTTCAGCGGCCGCCGTTGTACGGGCCGTAGGGGCCGTCGCTGCTGGAGCCGCCTCGGCGGGGGCGGCCGCCGCCGGGGAGGGAACGCAGGGCGGGGCGCACGTCGACCATGTACACGATGGTCGCGACCAGGCCGATGACCGGCAGGAACGACAGGATCGGGAAGATCAGGTTCACCACGAAGGCCAGGCCGAGGATGATCATCCAGAACGGCTTGGTCTGCTTGTCGGCAGCCCGGTAGCCGTCCTCGCGGCGGATCGCCGCGTCGACGAGAGCGAAGCCGCTGAACACGATCAGGGCCAGGCTCAGCAGAGACATGAACCCTGCGAAACCTTGCATCAGCACTACGTCCACCACCCGACTCGGCACGACTCCGACTTGACCGGGCCCACTCGTTCCGCCCAGTTCGTTCTCGGTTCTACGCGGTCACCGTACCCGCAACCTCACTCCCGCTACCCGGACAACGGGCCGGGCACTCCAGGAGTGCCCGGCCCTTCGGCGTGTTCGCCGCGTCCGCTTCGCTCGCGGTCACGCCGTCTTCGTACGTGCCCGTCCGGCGCGGTCGGTCTCACTTGGCCGGCGGGGTCGTCTTCTTCACCGTGGGGGTCTTGCGGGGGGCCGGGGCCTTCTTGGGGGCCGGCGCGGGCTTCTTGGCCGTCAGGGGGTCGACCTTGGCCTCGGCCGGGGTGGCGACGGGCGTCGGGGCGGGCTTCGGCTCGCTCTTGATCTCGGTCACCGTCCCGGGCGTGGTGTCCTCCTTGCCCTCGACGACGATCGCCAGCTCCTCGATCTCCTCGGCGGCCTCGCCGCGCCAGGTGCGCACGGCCTGCTCGCCGTGCTCGGCGACCTTCTCGTAGGTCTCACGGGCCTTGACGGCGTACTCGGCGGCGACGCCGACACCGCGCAGCGCGAAGTCCTGGGCGGACTCGCCGAGCTTCTTCAGGTCGGCGTCGAGCGTGCTGCCCAGCTTCTTCAGGTCGCCGTCGAGGCTGCCGAGGAACTCGCCGACCTTGCTCTGGAAGGACTCCTGCGCCTCCTTGGCCTTGGCGCCGGCCTCCTTGGCACGGGCGGCGGCCTTCTCCTGCACGGCCTTGGGGTCGGTGTTGCGGACGGCCTCGAAACGGGCCGGGGCCTCCGTGCGCAGCTGCTCCACCAGACCCGGCACCTTCTTGGCCTGCTGGAGGGCCAGGTCGGCGGTGCCCGCAGCGAAGTAGAGCGGAGTCGGGTCGCTGAGGGTCTTGCGCAGGTCGTCGCTGATGGCCATGGTGTTGGTCTCCCGTAGTCGCGTTCTTGACGTTCGTCGATATCGGTTGGTGCGGATCCGCAGCCGGCGTCCGGTCCCCTGGTCCGGTCAACCGGCCGTCTGCTGCGGATCGGCGTCGCTGCCGCCGAGGTCCCGGGAGTCCACCGCGTCGTCGCCGGGCGCGAACCCGTTCGCCTTGCGGAAGGACTCGTAGATCTGGAGCAGCACCTGTTTCTGCTGCCCGGTGAGGGCGGGGTCGGCAAGGATGACGGCCCGCACCTCGACCTCGTCACGGTCCCGCTCGGCGTCCAGGATGCCCGCGCGCACGTAGAGCGTCTCGGCGGAGATCCGCAGGGCCTTGGCGACCTGCTGCAGCACCTCGGCGCTGGGCTTGCGCAGCCCTCGCTCGATCTGGCTCAGGTACGGATTGGACACCCCGGCGGCGTCGGCGAGCTGCCGCAGCGAGAGCTGAGCGTTTCGCCGCTGCTCGCGCAGGTACTCACCGAGATTGCCGACGTTGAGCGATGCCATGCCTCCACAGTGCCTCACTCCCGCTAACAATTGCAAGCGCCCGCTTGCAAAAGTGCGGTTTCGCTCGGCGCCCGGGGCTGCGTTGTCGGTAGGCCCTGCCAGGGTGTCGGTCATGGAGGAACTGGTGGAGCGTGTCGACGATCAGGATCGTGGGCTGGGGGTGGCGGTCAGCCGCCGGCAGGCCGTCCGGGAGGGGTGGCTGCACCGGGTCGCCGTGACGGTGTGCCGTGACGGGCGCGGACGGGTCCTCGTCCACCGCCGGTCGGAGCACCTGTCCCGCTTCCCCGGGCGCTACGAGGTCTTGGTCGGCGGCGCCGTGAACGCCGGCGAGTCGTACGAACAGGCCGCCGCGCGGGAGCTGGCCGAAGAGCTGGGCGTGCGTGCGCGGCCCCGCCTGCTGTTCACGTTCCTCAACCGCAGCGGTCTGAGCCCGCACTGGCTCGGCGTGCACGAAGCCGTGGCGCCGGACACCGTGACCGCCGATCCCGAGGAGGTCGCCTGGCACGCCTGGCTGACCGAGCCGCAGCTCCGGTCTGCCCTGCAGGAGTGGAACTTCACCCCCGACAGCCACGAAGCCTTCAACCGGTACCTCGCGTTCCGGACCACGCAGCCCTGACCTTGCCCACCTCTCGGTCCGGGACGCCTGCTCGTACGGGTAAGAACTCCGCTGACGCTGACCTACCGTTCCAGCCATGACCTCCCTGGACACCGACACTGACGACAAGGCCGGCGTGACCATCCGCTGCCAGGACAACGCCTCCGTCGGCGTGACCCTCTGCGACCGGTTCCGCCTCGACGCGGACTGCGTGCACTACGCCGTCGAGCTGCGGGCCCCGGGCCTGACCGCCCGCGTCGACGAGGCGGTCGCCTGGGTCCGGGACGGCGGCCTCCCCGCGTTCCTGGAAGGACTGGCCGCGGACTACCGGGGATGGGACGGCGAACGGCGCCGGCAGACCGACGACGGTGACCTGGCGGTGTCGGCCGTCTGGCGGTCGGGCGGCCACGTCGGGCTCACCTGGACCCTGCGCCCCTGGCCCCGAGCCGCCGGCGGCTGGAGCGCCTCGGCGACCACATGGCTGGAGGCCGGCGAGCAGATGACGTCCCTGGCAGCCGACGTCCGGCGCTTCCTCGCCGAGGAGCGCGGGTGACAGTCGGGACGCCCGCCGGCGCCCCGTCATGCTGACGCGAAAGCGTGGGGCGCGGCCTCGGGGTGGGGCATCATCAAGCATGCTCCCCGATGACGTGCAGACCACCGAAGGCGACACCACCCGAGGCGACCGGCGCCGCCCGGGCGGTGGCCCGGATGTCGGGCGATGGCGGCTCACCGAGGACGTGGACGAATACCTCGCCCTTGCCGGAGGGTTCCTGGGGTCACGGCCGGGGCGGCATGTCATGCAGTTGACGTGGGCCGCGAGGCTTCGGGCGCGGGGGGCGGAGGCGTTCGGCTGCACCGAGGCTCCCGTCTTCGGGGTGCTGGAGCGGGCGGGCGAGGTCGAGGCCGCCTTCCACCAGCTCCGGCCCCGCGCCGTGGCCCCCACCCCGCTGACCCCCGAGCAGGCCGACGGCCTCGCCGCCCATTTCGCCGCCCTCGGGCACCCCCTCCCCGCCGTCAGCGCGGACCACGACACCGCCACCGCCTTCGCCGAGGCCTGGCAGCGGCGCACCGGCGCGATTCCGGCGCTCCGCGCCACCCGGCTCTGCCTGTACGGCCTCGGCACGCTCACCCCGCCGGACCCGCACCCGGCCGGCCGGGCCCGCCTCCTGGGCGACGAGGACTTCGAGGAAGTCATGTACTGGTGCGGCGAGTTCGCGGCCGCGGTCGGCGAGGACGTCACCATCGACGCCGGCACCTGGGCCGGCACCCGCTACGCCGACAAGCGTTACACGGTGTGGGAGACCCCCGACGGCGACGCCGTCTCCGTCGCGGGCATGAACCCGCTGATCGGCGGCCAGGTCCAGGTGGACGTCGTCTACACCCCGGCCCACCTGCGCGGTCGTGGCTACGCGGCCGCCGTGACGGCCGAGGTGAGCCGGGCGGCGCTGGCGGCGGGCGCACGGGAGGTCGTCCTCTTCGCGGACCTGGCCAACCCGACGAGCAACGCCGTCTACCAGCGCCTCGGCTACCGCCCGCTCACCGAGTGGTCCACGTACGACTTCGCCCCCGCCGCGGCGTAGGCGGGAAGGCCATGCCGCGTACCCACTTTTTTGTGCGTACTTGGCAGCGGACGGCCCTGCCGCGAGGCTGGTGACAGGTGGTCAGGAGGCGGCCAGCCCGTCCAGGCGGCGGTGGCCCCAGTCGGAAAGGGGGGCCAGCGCCTCGGACAGCTCACGGCCGAACGGGGTGAGGGAGTAGACGGTCTTCAGGGGGAGGACATCGTGCACCTCCCGGTGCACGAGACCGTCGGCCTCCATCTCCCGTAACGCCTGGGTCAGCACCTTCTCCGTGAGCCCCGGCAGCCTCCGGCGCAGTTCGGCGGGGCGGTGCGGGCCGGATTCCAGCAGCCAGAGCACGCTGGTCTTCCACTTGCCGTCGATCACGGCGATCGCGGCGGTCACTCCACAGACGTTCGTGTGCTCGGTACGCCTGCTCGCCATCCGTCTCCCCCTCTTTGTCATCAAATGTTCTTCATCATAAGGGAGTTGAGTCATGTCCTCATCGTCTGCCGACCTCTCCGTCACCGTTGTGGGGCTGGGCCCCATGGGGCGTGCGCTCGCCGGCGCCTTCCTGGACGCGGGGCTGCGCACCACGGTGTGGAACCGGACCCCCGGCCGGGACCGGGAGCTGGTGGAACGGGGCGCCGTGGCAGCGGACACCGCGCGGGAGGCCGTCGCGGCGAGCGCGCTGACCGTGGTGTGCGTGCGGGACTACGACGCCGCCGACGCCGTCCTGCGGGCGGAGCCGGTCACCGCCGCGCTCAAGGGGCGCACGGTCGTGAACCTCTGCGCCGACACCCCGGCCCGCGCCCGGGACACCGCCGACTGGGCGGCCCGGCACGGAGTGCGGTACCTGGACGGCGCGATCATGACGCCGACGGACACCATCGGAACGCCCGCCGGGGTGTTCCTGTACAGCGGGCCCGCGGACCTCTACGAGGAGTGGCTGCCCGCGCTGCGCGCCTTCGGCGGCTCCCACACCCACCTCGGTGAGGAGATCGGCCGGGCCGCCGCCCACGACGTGGCGCTGCTCGACGTGTTCTGGACGGCGAAGGCGGGCTGGGCCCACGCCGTGGCGCTGGCCCGCGCCGAGGGGGTCACCGCAAGTGAACTGGCCCCGTACGCCGCGGGCATCGCGGCGATCCTCCCGGCGCAGTTCGCGGAGACCGCCGCCGAGGTGGACGCGGCCACCTTCTCCGGCGAGGCCTACCCCGTCACGTCGGCGGCGGTGACCATGAAGCACGTCATCGACGCCTCCGAGGCGCACGGCATCGACGCGGCCGTCATGCGGGCGGTGGAGGGCCAGGCCCGCCGGGTCATCGGCCGGGGGCACGGCGCGGACGGGTACATCCGGGTGGTGGAGGAGATGGAGCCGAAGCAGACGCCGGCGCGGCGTCGGCCCGCAGCCACTCCTCCAGCACCTCGAAGTCGGCGTCCGTGAGGCCGTGCCGGTGGTCCACACGGTGCAGGAGGGCCGGGGCCGGGTGCAGGGCGGCGACCAGGTCTTCGTCCACGGCGCTGATCTCGTCGTCGACCCAGACGAAGGGCCGGCCGGCCGCCCGGTCCAGCAGTGACGGCGTCTTCCAGTGCGGGCCGGACGGGGCCGGCGTCCGCGGCGGCTCCAGCACGGGCAGCGCGGGCAGTCCGAGCCACGGCGCCACCACCGCGTTGGCGTCGTCCAGCCAGGTCGTGGCCCACACCAGCTCACACCCGAGTGCGAGCAGGCGAGGCCCGAGAGCCGGGTCGAGACGGGACAGCAGCGGATGCACCTCGTCCGGCGCGGCCCGAGGACGCCAGGAGGGGCCAGGACGGTGAACCGGATACGGCCCCGGCCCCCGAAGGGGATCAGCGGCCCGTCGACGTCGAGGAAGAGCAGCATCACCGCCCACCATCCCACCCGCCCCGGAGCCTCACCAGGGCAGCTCCCGCTCGTGAATCACCTCCAGGCGCGTCACCGCGCGGGTCAGCACCACGTAGAGCCGGTTCAGGCCGCGTTCCTCCGCCTCGGCGATCGCCGCCGGTTCCACGGCGACGACGTGGTCGTACTCGAGACCCTTGACCTCCGTCGCGGGGATCACCGTCACCCGTGCGGCCTGGTCGGCGGGGTCGGCGGCGAGGGGGATCCCGGCCGCGGTGAGGGCCTGGCGGATGCGGGAGGCGTCGGCGGCCGGGGTCACGACACCGACGGAGCCCTCGTGGGCGAGGGCGTCCCGCACGGCGGCCACCACCTCGGCCGTGAGGCCGCCGTGCGCGCGCCGGATGCGCAGTTCGCCGTCGCGGCGGAGGGAGCGGCCGGGCGGGACGCCGGTGTCGAGGCGGGCGAGGAGCCGGTTGGCCAGGGCGAGCACCGCTGTGGGGACCCGGAACCCGGTGGTCAGCGCGACCACCGCCGCGTCGGGCCGGCCCAGGTGGGCGAGAAGTTCCGGCCAGGTGCGCGCGGCCCAGGGCGTGGTGCCCTGGGCCAGGTCGCCGAGGACGGTCAGCGCCCCCGAGGGCGCCCGGCGGGCGATGGCCCGGCACTCCATCGGGGAGAGGTCCTGCGCCTCGTCGACCACGACATGGCCGTATCCCTGGGGGCGTTCGATGAGGCCGGCGATCTCGTCGAGGAGGACGAGGTCGGCCGCCGACCAGCGTGCGGACCTGTACGACCGGGGCGGGCGCGGCCAGAGAAGGACGCGCTGCTCGGCGGGTCCGAGGACTCCGTGCGCGGCCTCGCCCAACGCCTCTGGATCTGTGAGGAGTTCGGCCAGCACCTCTTCCGGTCGTGCCTTCGGCCATACGGCGTCCACGCAGGCGCTGACCGGACGTGACCGTTGCGTCCGGCGCTGCCAGGCGGGCGGCCGCGGTCCCCCGCGGCGCTCGGCCTGCTCCTGGATCCGGCGCGTGATCCGGCTGCGTACGCGTTCACGGCCGACGTCGTACGGCGGGGCTTCGGCGAGGACGTCGGTCACGATGCGGGCGAGTTCGTCGCCCGTGACCCGCCATCGGTACGAGCCGTCCGGCACGGCGAGATCGTCGACGCGGGCGGCGGTCACCCTGCCGTGGAGGGCCCGGCGCAGCACCTGTGCCATCCGGGGGTCGTGTTTGACGGCGGCCGTGTCGGCGGGGTCGACGGCGGTCACCGGGTGGCGGGCGATCTCGTCGAGGAGGGTCGACTGGCGGACGCCGGTCTCGCCGAGGGCGGGCAGGACCTCGGCGATGTAGGAGAGGTAGCCGCGGTGCGGGCCGAGGATCAGCAGGCCGCCGTCGCGGTGGACGCGCCGGGGATGGGTGTAGAGGAGGTAGGCGGCCCGGTGCAGACCCACCGCCGTCTTACCGGTGCCGGGGGCGCCCTGTACGCACACGGACCGGTCCCGGTCCTCGCGGACGAGGTCGTCCTGCTCGGGCTGGATGGTGGCCGCGATGTCGCGCATCGGGCCGAGGCGGGGCCGTTCGACCTCGCGGGCGAGGAGGTCGCCGACCCCGTGCTCGCCGTGGCCCAGGTGTTCGTCCTCCAGGGCGGTCAGATCGGCGGAGTCGCCGCGACTGCCGGGCGCCCAGCCGAAGCGGCGGCGCACGGCGACGCCCAGCGGGTCGCGGGGGCTCGCCTGATAGAAGGCGCGGGAGACCGGCGCGCGCCAGTCGACGACGAGGGGCGGGGCGGCCGGGTGCTCGCCGATGCGGAGCCGGCCGATGTGGTGACTGAGCCCGGCGTGGTCGCCGGCGCCCTCGGCGAAGTCCAGCCGTCCGAAGAACAGGGGCCCTTCGGGGAGTTCGCGCAGGGCCTTGGCCTGGCTGCGCAGCCGGTGGCCGAGCACTTCGGCGTCGGCGCCGGAGGCGGAGACGTCCTCGCCGGTGACGACCTGGAGGTCGGTGCCCGCGACCATCGCGGCGAGGGCCGTGCGGCAGGCGTCGTGGTGGGCGCGTTCCTGGCGAAGGGAGGTGTGGAGCTCGGCGGGGTCCTCGGGGCGTGGGGCGGCAGCGGGAGACGTCATGCCGACGACCCTAGCAATAACGTTACTGAGTTACATTTTTTACTGAGCTTCACTTGGCGATCGTTCACGCGAGGTGCGGCAGCCCCGCCTCCAGCCCCGCGAACGCCCGCTCCGCCGCCGCCACCGCGTCCGGGCGGACGGCCGCCACCCGCTCGCCGGCCTCGATCCGCCGCCAGTTCTCCTCCGCGAGGACGCGCCGCACGGCGACGATCTGACCGGCCGCCAGCCTGGCGTCGAGGTCGCCGCCCAAGGCGTCGGCGAGGGCGGCCTCGGAGCGCTCCACATGCGCGTGGAGACCGGCGACCAGGGCGGGCGTGCCGTAGAGGAGGGCGTGGAAGACGCGGACCTCCGGGTCGTCGTTCAGGCCGGTGACGGGGTCGGCGGCGGCCAGCAGGTCGAGGAAACGGCGGCGCAGCGCGGGCAGGGGGGCGACGCCTTCGGCGCGCGCCGCGGTGACCACGTCGGCCGCCTCCCGCTCGTGGTCGGCGATCCGGTGCAGGACGAGGTCCTCCTTGGCCGGGAAGTACCGGAACAGCGTCGGCTTGGAGATCTCGGCGGCCGCCGCGACCTCCGCGACGGACACCGCGTCGAACCCCCGCTCGACGAAGAGCCGTACGGCGGTGTCCGACACGTTCTGGAACGTCCGTCGCTTCTTGCGTTCACGCAGGCCGGGCTCGCTCATGGGGCGAGCCTACGCATCCGCCGTCCGCACCCGGGCGCGGGCCGTGTACGGGTTCGTCGTCGGGGGGACGGGCAGGCCCAGGGCCGTGGTGGCGGCGACCAGGGTGGAGGCGTAGGAGTCGACGGCGCGGCGGACGTTGGGGGCGTCCAGGGCGGCGCCGGTGACCAGGCGGTCGAGGTCGATGTAGGCGGAGCGGACGATCTCGACGCAGCGGTAGACGCGCCAGTCGCGGCGCCAGTCCCGGGTGTACTCGGGAGCCAGCCGCCGCTCCCAGCGGCGGACCATGCGCTCCCTGATCTCCTGGCGGTTGGGGGTGAGGTGCATGTGCCGGACCAGGTCGTAGAGGGGGTCGCCGACGAGTGCCATCTCCCAGTCGATGATCGTGAGTCCGAGCGCGTCGTCGCGGCGCACCAGGTTCCACGGGTTGAGGTCGCCGTGCAGGAGCGCGGGCACGCGGTCGGTGACCGTGTGCCGGGAGAGGATCTCCCCCAGCCGCTGGTGGTCGGGCAGGCCGAGCGACCGCGCCAGCCGCATGGAATCCCTGGGCAGGTCCCTCACCAGGGCGACGAGTTGCCCCGTGAGCCAGGCGTGGAAGCCGCCCTGTCCGGCCGCCGGGTCGACGCTCTCGTATTTCACGCCGGTCAGGGCGCACAGCTGGTCGACGAGAGCGTCGGCCTCGTGCGGGCGCAGGCCGTTCACGGGGTGGACGGGGCGCAGGTCGACGTCCCAGGGGCCCACGTAGGTGTGGACGGCGAAGGCGTCGCCTGTGAAGTCCGTGCCCAGCGCGAGGACCCTCGGGGCGGCCACCTCGACGCCGGAGTCCTCGATGGCGCGGAGCACCGCGTGTTCGCTGAGGAAACTCGGTTCCCTGCGGCAGACGTCGCGCAGTCTGCGCCGGACGACCACCGGGAACTCGACGCCCGGCACCCGCACCACCGAGTTGAGGTGCGCGGTCCCCTTCACCACCCGGCCGGCCGGGGCGGCGCCCTCCGCCAGCAGGGCGTCCCGGACCGCGGACGCCGGGAAGTCGGGGTGCTCGGGGAGGCGGGGGTCGGGCGTCCAGTCGAGGGCCCCGGCGCCCCGGCTCCGGCCGCCGATGCCGTCGAGGCCGCGCGAGGCCAGCCAGCGGAAGAGGGCGCCCTCGATCTCCAGGGGGGTGGGGACACGGCTCAGCCGCAGCGGTTCGGCCGCCGCCAGGACCGCCCGGTGCACCTCCGCCGTCGCCTCCTCCAGGCTCTCCTGGGTGAACGACCGCTCCAGGGACCGCGCGGCGCGCATGACATCCGGGAACACGGACTGCGCCCGTTCGAAGGCCAGGTAGTGGTCCAGGTCCTTGGCCAGGCCGTTCACCGCGGCGGGGCGGACGTGCCGCATGGCCCGCGCCCAGGCCTCGGTGACCTCCTGCTCCTGGTGCCGCGGGTACCTCATGCGCACCAGGTGGGTGGCGAGGTCGTTCAGCGGGTCCCCGTAGGTGGCCGGCCCCCAGTCGACGCAGACGACGGATGCGTCGCCGCCCGGGCCGGGGACGATCAGGTTGTCCCGGCGCAGGTCGGTGTGGAGCAGGCTGTACGGCCTCCGCGTCATCGGCGGAACCCGTTCCGCCAGCGCGGACAGGGCGTCGGCGGGGATGCCCAGCGCCGTGAACAGGCCGCCGAAGACGGCCCAGTTGGGCCTGCGGATCTGCTCGTCGGCGAGCCGGGCCAGGGTCCGCAGGAAGGCGCGGCTGTCGGTGTGGTCGGCGGGCCACGCCGACGGCAGGGGCGGCAGCGCCGAGGCGCGCACCTGGGTCAGCCGGGCCAGCAGCGTGGTCAGTGACTCGACGAGCAGCGCGTCCACAGGTTTACCGTTTCCGCACAGCGCCGACAGCGGTACGCCCGGCACATGACTGTGGAGGGCGAAGCCCGGCCCCTCGGCCAGGCACCGCGGAGTGTGCGGCAGGACGGCGCGGACGGCGTTCTGGACGGCCTTCTCCTCGCGCCAGGTCCTGATCACCGCGGGCAGCGCGTCGGAGCGCCGGATCCGCACGGTGACCGGTGATCCGGCCTGCCCGCCGACGATCCGGGCCACGTCCGGCGGCAGGTCCAGCACACGGTCGCGACGGTGGGGACCGCAGGCCGACGGGGTCGACGCCGCGTTCCGGACGAAGGCGTGGAGCACGGCGGCGGACCTGCTCCGTGCGGCCGTTCGACCCCCGAAGGGGCGGGGGGAAACAGGGTCGTCGCCCACTGGGCCGCTCCGGGTGCTCACACTCGTCGAATGGATACGGCAAACGCTAGATGCCGTGTGCTGCCGCGCACGCCCGGACCGCCATGAGCTGGGCCATTGGGTTGATCGCCGCTCAGACGCGTCCGGCGTGGTCGAGGAATCGGGCCTGTTCGCCGTCTCATACGTGCCGGCGGGAGCTGTTGCTCACGCGATTGCGGAACTGTAGCGCAGCTCCTGATCCGGGTGGTGCGAAGACGTGAGAGAAGACGCCGCGACCGTCATCCCGTTCGACTCAGGGCGCCTGTCTGACGGTGTCCAGCACCGCCTCCAGCGAGGCCACCACGGTCGTCGCTCCGGCGTCCCTCAGGAGCTTTTCCTTGCGCTCGTTGCGGGCGTAGCCGAGGAAGGGGACCCCGGCCTCGCGGGCGGCCAGGAAGTCGGCGGGGGTGTCGCCGATCATCAGCGCGGTGCCGGGCGCCGAGCCTGTCGCGTTGAGGGCGCGACGCAGGCAGTGCGGGTGGGGCTTGAGAAGGTGCAGGTCCTGGGTGCGGCCGTAGACATGGGGCGCGAAGCAGCCGGTCAGGCCGCGGCTGTCCAGGTAGGCGCCGACCACCCGGGGGGAGTTGTTGGTGGTGATGGCCAGGCGGGCGCCGACGGCCGACCAGGTGCGTATCAGGGGGTCGGCCCAGGCGGTGGGCATCGCCGAGGCGGCGGCCTTCAGTTCCTCCTGGGTGAGGCGTTCCTCCAGCTCCGCGACGAGGTCGCTGCCGGGGTGGCGGCGGTCCACGGCACGCAGCACGGCGTGGGGGTCGAGCGACTCCCGTTCGGACTCCGTCAGCAGACCGCGCAGTCCGCGTCCCTCCAGCCACTCCACCAGGCCGTCGGCCACCAGTTCGGCCGAGTGCCGCGCAAACAGCCGGCAGATCGGCCCGTCGAAGTCCCAGAGCACGACTCGGGCACGCCTGATCGTTTCCCGCAGATCCACGGTTGTGTCCTCGGTCTCGGATGCCACCAGATCAGTCTGCGTCGTATCAGAAGTCACTAGGAGAGTGTCAGGTCCGAGGTGATTGTTTCCCAGAGGGCGTCGAACCACTTCTGGGATTCCTCGACGAAGGCGGCGTCCCGCCGGCCGGCCGCCTTCTCGAAGGAGAACAGCAGGGACTCGGTGCCCAGCACGTCGTACATGTCGAGGGTGCCGTCCTCGGTCGGCTCCTCCCGGCGCTCGACCATGTAATACGCCATCAGCGCCTCGCTGCCGTTGAGGAGGTACAGCTTCACCGGCGGGGTGAACGGCAGGGCCCGGAAGGTGACGTTGACGTCGACGCCGTGGGTGCGCAAGGTGAGCAGGTTGTGCCGCAGGACGTGGCCCTGGGCGTTGCGCATCGCCAGCCAGCGCTGGTGCACCGGGTCGTCGTCGCTCCGTCCGTCGACGGGGACGGGGAAGGCGAGGTTGATGTCGCGCGAGGGCAGCAGGATGCGGACGTCGATCCGCTCGGGGCGGATGCTGCCGCCGTGGATGAGGCGCAGCGGTTCGCCGAGGGCCGGGATGAGACTCTCGGAGGTGAGGCAGGCGGCGTCGATGCGGACGTGCGGGGCGGAGAAGGCCTCGGTCAGGCGGGGGGCGAGGGCGACCATCGTGGGCTGGGGCTCTTCCCGGGCCGGCGCCGGGGGTTCGGCGATGCGCGGGGGGCTGCCCTTGCTGACGTCGGTGAGCAGTCCGTCGTCCTGGAGCGCCCGCAGGGCCTGGCGTACGGCGCCTCGCTCGACGTCGAACTCGTGAGCCAGCTCGGCCTGGGTGGGCAGGCGGTCGCCCGCCTTGAGGTCCCCGACGCGGATGCGTTCGCGCAGGACCTCGGCGATCTCCTGGGGCGAGAGCCTTCTGCTGCCGTTCACGGCCACGTTCTCCTGGGTCACGACCAAACGCTACAACTTCGATCCATCTGACGGCAGTTGCCTGAAAGTTGTTTAGTAGTTACTGCCAAGTGGGGACAACATTGTCAGAGTTGGTTGCCAACTTGGTCCAGTTGGCAGAATCCCCGTCTCCGCAGCGTCTCCGAAGGGACCCGCCTCCGCCGCACATCCGAAGAGAGGAACCGCCATGACCGCCCTCACCGTCCCCTCCGCCGTTCTCGAGCAGGCCGTCCAGTGGAAGTACGGCACCGCCGGCAGCGTCGGCCTGCTCCTGCTCACCGTCGGCATCAGGACCGGCCGCCCCGGCGTCAGCTCCGCCGGCGCCGTGATCCTCGCCCTCCTGGTCAGCGGCCCCTCCGTCAACTCGTGAGCGTCAGCCCGGAGCTGATCGTCTCCCAGAGCGCGTCGAACCAGCGCAGCGACTGCTTCACGAACGCCGAGTCACGCGGCCCGGCGCCCTCCTCGAAGGCGAACAGAACCGACCGCGTGCCCTCGGCGTCGTACATCTGGAGCTGCTCGTGGTCGATCTCCTGCTCGCGGCGCTGCACGGTGTAGTAGGCCAGCAGCGCCTCCGTGCCGTTGAGGAGGTACAGCTTGACCGGCGGGGTGAAGGGCAGCGCGCGGAAACTGACGTCGACGTCGATGCCGTGCGTCTCGCGCAGCGTGAGCAGGTTGTGCTGCAGCACCTGACCCTGGGCGTTGCGGTGGGACAGCCAACGGCGTTGCAGCCGCCCGGTCTCCGAGGCGTCCACCGGGGCGGGGAAGGCCAGTTCGATGTCCCGGGAGGGCAGCAGGACCCGCACCTCGATCTTGGCCGGTTTCAGCTCCCCGGCGTGGATGCGCCGCAGCGGTTCGCCGATGGCGAGGGTCAGCGAGACGGCCGTCAGGCACAGGGCGTCGATCCGCACGTGCGGAGCGGCGAACGCCTCGACGATACGCGGGGTCAGCGCCGCCATCGTGGGCTGCGGCGGCGTCCCCGGCCCGGCCGGGAAACCGCTCGCGCCGGAGTGCGGGGCGACCGTCGCCGGGGCGCCCTTCGTCACATTGGTGAGCAGGCGCTCCGTCTGGAGAATCCGCAGCGCCTGGCGCACCGCGCCCCGCTCCACCCCGAACTCGTCCGCCAGCCTGGCCTGGGTGGGCATGCGCTGGCCCGGCCGCAGCACCCCGGTCCTGATCCGGGTGCGCAGCTCGTCGGCCACGTCGCGGGGGGTCGGCCGCGGCCGCGCCGGCCGCCCCGGGCTCCCCCGCCCCTTGACGGAGGCATGTTCCGGCTCCACGACCGAACACTACAACTTCTCGCCATCTTGCGGCAGTTCAAGGAGAGATGGTTATAGGACGCTTCCAAACGGACATAAGTACAGTGAAGTTGGCTGCCAACTTCAACAACGTGGTCAAACTTTCAGACGGTTGGCCGGTCGGGCTTCCTTCCGGAGGGGAGCCGGGAGCCCGCGCAGGCCGGCACCGAGGCACAGTCACAACTGCAGATCGCCCGCACAGCCACAACTACAGATCGTTGTCACCCGCACAGCCACAACTGAACAAGCACGGAGGAAACGACAGCCACGGCTACGGACGAGCTGGAAGGAGCCTCAGAACATGTCCGGGCACCACGGTCGCCCGGGCGTACGCAGCAGGGCGTCGGCCTCACGGGCGGCGCCCGCTCGTTCTTCCCGGACCCGGCCCAGCGCCGCCAGCCGCGTCACCGACTCGTCGCCCAGCCACAGCCTCGCCAAGTCGGCCACGTCCAGGGCGAGATCGGCCGTACGGGTCGTCGGCGCGCAGGAGACGCCGTCCCCGGACGCGTCCAGCAGATAGCGGCCCCCGGCGAGACCGCCGCCGTCGGCCACCTCCAGCACCAGCGCCCCCGACGCGCCGTACGTCCTCGCCTCGAGCGCCCGTACGACGTCCAGGATCCGCACCCACAGCCAGTCCGCCTGCGTGGTGACGGTGGCCGCGCGCGGGTCGGGCAGCAGCTGCGGCAGCAGGTCGTCGGGGCCCCGCCAGCCCGACTTCACCCGCACCACCCAGTCGATCGAGCAGAGGTAGTGCCACAGCGCGCGCTCCGCGGCCGGCGTCGAGGTGATCAGCCAGCGCACCGAGGCGGTGTTCAACGGCTGCTTGGCGTCACCCCACTTGTCGTCCGCCCGGTAGGAGACCAGCCCCTGCACCTCACCGTCCGCCGAGCGGTACACCGCGTAGAACGGCTCGGTCCACGAGGCCTCCCCGTGCAGCCGCAGCACGCCGGTCTCCACCTCCCACCAGTGCTCGGTACGGCTCACCGCGCCGGGCTGGGCGAGGCGGAGCCGCTCGTGCAGTTCGGGGCCGACCTTGCGGGCCTCCTCCCCGTCGACCAGGTCGACGCGGCCGCCGTCCTCCGGGCCCGACCAGCGCGGGTCGAGGCCGGAGCGGGGCACGTCCACCGACCACTCGGTCGACGTGGTCGCCGGGCCGAAGCCGTAGCGGCCGTAGATCCGGTACTCGGCGGCGATGAGGGTGGCGACGACGTCGCCGCGTTCCTTGGCGGCGGCCAGGTCGTCGGTCATCAGCCGGGTGAGGAGGCCCCGGCGGCGGTGCGTCGGGGAAACGGTGACGGCGGAGACGGCGTCGGCGGGGACCTGGGCGCCGCCTACGGCGGTCAGCTCCTGGGGGAACGAACGGAAGGTGGCGACGCACCGGCCCGCGTCCAGGGCGGCGGAGACGCGGGAGCCGGTGAGGTTGGTGCGGCGGTCGGCGATCTCACGGTCGGTGATGGCCGCGCTGCTGAGGAAGCCGGTGTTGACCGCGCGCATCCAGTCGGGGAGTTCGGCATCGGTGATCCGGCGTACTTCTATCGGGGCGTTGGCGTCGGCTCGGGAGGTCATGGGAGCCACGGTAGGCGGGGCCGGGCGAGAGGTGCGGGGATTTTTTCCGCCCCCGCCGCCCCTCCCGCGCCGTCCCCGAAGGGCCTCGCCTCACGCTTCCCCGGAGGGGGCGCTCCCGGGCGGGCTGTCGCACACGAGCAGGTCGTCGACCTGCGCCTCGCCCTCCCGGTACCTTCGCGTGATCTCCGCCCCGCAGCCGTCGGCGGTGCGCTGGAGACCCTGGCGGCGGCTGGAGACCTGCTGTTCGTACCGGACCAGACGGGCCATCGCCTCGTGCAGCTCCTCGTCCGTGCGGGCGTCCAGGTCCGACAGCTCGACCTCGGAGAGCATCTCCGCGGCCAGCCTGCCGTACTCCTCGCTGGACGGGGTGCCCATCGTGACGTGCCGGGCGGAGGAACGGTGGCGGGCCGGGGCGTCGGTGAGGATCTCCGGGAGCCGGGCCACCATGGACGCCTCGGCCGGCGCGGGAGCGTCCGCCGGGGCCCGCCGGGCCAGCTCCGCGCGCAGGATGTCGATCCGCCCCTGGAGCAGCCGCCGTACGTAACTCAGGTCGGCCTCGTCGCGCTGGGCGTCCCGGCGCAGGGTGCGCAGCTCGGGCAGGCTCAGCCGGGGCAGGTCCGGCGCGGGCGGCTCGACGGGAAGCGCGCGGGGCGGGCTGTCGGTGCGCTGTACCGGGGGGCGCTGGGGGCGGGCGGCGGCGCGACCCCCTGTCGGCCCCGCGCCGGTGCCGGTGCCGCCGGCACCCGTGCCGCCGGTGCCGGTGCCGCCGGTGCCGGTGCCGCCCCCTGTGCTGTCCGCGCCGGGGGCGCCCTCGCCGGTGGACGCCGCGCCCCCCGGGCAGCGCCCGGTCGGCTTCGCGGCGCTCACTGTGCTCACGGTGCTCGAAGTGCTCATGTACCTCTACCGTCCCCTCGACCGGCGTGTGGGAGCATCGTGCCACCCCAAGTGGCCGCAATGTGACTGAGTGCCCCCGAACGGCCTCAGATAGGGCCGTAAGGACCCCTAAGGATCAAAAAGCGACCCCCCGGCCGTCGGTCGGCGGGGGCACGGCATGATGGGGCGCATGCGTGCGGTGGTGCAGAGGGTGGACGGCGCGAGCGTCGTCGTGGACGGCGAGACGGTCGGCGCGATCGACGGCGAGGGGCTGTGCGTGCTCGTCGGGGTCACGCACGAGGACACCAAGGAGAAGGCGGCCCAGCTCGCCCGCAAGCTGTGGTCGGTCCGGATGCTGACCGACGAGCGCTCGTGCAGCGACGTCGACGCGCCGCTGCTGGTGATCAGCCAGTTCACGCTCTACGGCGACGCCCGCAAGGGCCGCCGCCCCACCTGGAACGCGGCCGCCCCCGGCGACGTGGCCGAGCCGCTGGTCGACGAGGTGGTGGCGCAACTGCGCGCGCTGGGCGCGACCGTGGCGACGGGCCGGTTCGGCGCGCAGATGCGGGTCTCCCTGACGAACGACGGCCCGTTCACCGTGCTGATCGAGATCTGAGCGGGGCTGCCGGGCGAGGTCCGAGCGGGCCTACGGCTCGACGACGACTTCCTGGGCCGCGGCGGTCTCACCGGCGATGAGGCGGGCGTCCACCGGGACGTTCCGCTTGACCAGGGCCAGCGCCACCGGGCCCAGCTCGTGGTGGCGCGCGGACGTCGTCACGAAGCCGATCTTGCGGCCGTCGGGGCCCTCGTCGGCGGTACGGATCTCGGTGCCGGCGGGCGGGAGGTGGACCTCGCTGCCGTCGAGGTGGAGGAAGACCAGGCGGCGCGGGGGCTTGCCCAGGTTCTGGACCCGGGCGACCGTCTCCTGGCCCCGGTAGCAGCCCTTCTGGAGGTGGACCGCCGTACCGATCCAGCCCAGCTCGTGCGGGATGGTGCGGTGGTCGGTCTCGAAGCCGAGGCGCGGGCGGTGCTGTTCGACGCGCAGCGCCTCGTAGGCGAGGATCCCGGCGGCGGGGCCGGACTTCGCGGCGTACGACTCCAGGTCGGCGCGGGGCAGGAAGAGGTCCCGGCCGTGGGCGGTCTCGCGGACGACGACGTTCTCGGGGACCTCGGCGATCGAGCCGGCCGGCAGGTGGACGACCGCGAAGTCGGCGGTGCGGTCGGCGACTTCGACCCGGTAGAAGAACTTCATCGACTCCAGGTACGCGATCAGCGCGTCCTGCGTGCCGGGTTCGACATGGGCCCAGACCGTGGCGCCGTCGTCGACGAGGTAGAGGGCGTGTTCGATGTGGCCGTTCGCGGAGAGGATCAGCGCCTCGGTGGCCTCGCCGGTGGGCAGGTCGCTGACGTGCTGGGTGAGCAGCAGGTGCAGCCAGCTCAGCCGGTCCTCGCCGGTCACGGCGACGACCGCGCGGTGCGAGAGGTCGACGAAGCCGGCGCCGTCGGCGAGGGCGCGCTGTTCGCGGAACAGGTCCCCGTAGTGGGCCGCGACGCCTTCGTCCACGCCCTCGGCGGGGACGGCGCCGGGCAGGGACAGCAGGGGGCTCTTCATGAACGCAAGCCTACGACCCGGCGGTCGGACTCTCGGCGGCCCCGGCCTTCCGCGTGCACGCCTCGCAGCGGCCGAAGATCGCGAAATGCTTCATGTCGGTGTCGAAGCCGAAGGTCTCGCGGAGCTTGGCCGTGAACTCGGCCGCCACCTGCACGTCCGCCTCGATGACGTTCGAGCAGTCCCGGCACACCAGATGGATGTGATGGTGCCGGTCGGCGAGATGGTAGGTCGGTGCGCCGTGCCCCAGATGGGCATGGCTGACCAGCCCGAGCTCCTCCAGGAGCTCCAGGGTCCGGTACACGGTGGAAATGTTGACCCCCGACGCCGTCTTCCTCACTTCCACGAGGATGTCGTCGGGGGTCGCGTGCTCCAGGGTGTCCACGGCTTCGAGGACAAGCTGTCGCTGCGGCGTCAGCCGGTAGCCGCGCTGCCTGAGGTCGCTCTTCCAGTCGGTGCTCACCACACCGACGAGTCTAGGACTACTTGAAGAAGGCGATGCCGTCGTCCGGCATGTCGTCGGGCAGGGCCTTGGCCCAGCGCTCGACCTCCTCCGGGGTGACGACCTTCTTCAGGTGCGCCGACATGTAGGGGCGCAGCTCGACCTCGGGGGTCTGCTTCTCGCCGACCCACATGAGGTCGCTCTTCACATAGCCGTACAGGCGCTTGCCGCCGGTGTAGGGGCGGGAGGCGGCCGTGCGGGCCACGGCGTCGGTGACCAGGTCGATCTGCGGCTTCTTGTCGGCCAGCTCGCCGTACCAGATCTCGATGACGCCGTCGTCGCGGGTCATCGTCACCTCGACCTTGCGCAGGCCGTCGATCCGCCAGAAGCCGGACTCCGACTCCAGGGGGCGGACCTTGTTGCCGTCACCGTCCAGGACCCAGGTGTGCGAGCGGTACTCCAGGAAGTCCCGGCCGTCGTGGCTGAAGGTGACCTCCTGCCCGAAGTTGCACTTCTCGGAGCCGGGGAAGTCGTGCACGCCCGCGCCCGCCCAGGTGCCCAGCAGGAAGGCGAGGGGGACGAGGTCCTTGTGGAGGTCGGACGGGATCTCGATCATGGGTGACAGTTCCTAGACGGTGGTCAGCGCTGGCCCTGGTACAGCTTCTTCACGGTCAGGGCGGCGAAGGCGAGGACGCCGACGCAGACCAGGACCAGCAGGGCTTCGAAGAAGATCTCCACGGGGTGCTCCTCGCATGAGCGCGGTTCGGTACGACACAGGGCCGCCCCCAGCTTACGCGGCCACCCCGACGCCCTCCGCGCGAGGTGCGCCCGGGGGACGGCCGAGGAGCGGCTCCGACTACGATTCGGGAATGGCGAAGAAGCTTGTGCTGAAGGTGACGGCGGGGGCCGACGCTCCTGAGCGGTGTTCCCAGGCGTTCACCGTCGCGGCGGTGGCCGTGGCCAGCGGGGTCGAGGTGTCGCTGTGGCTGACGGGGGAGTCGGCGTGGTTCGCGCTGCCCGGGAAGGCCGCCGAGTTCGAGCTGCCGCACGCCGCGCCGCTGCCCGACCTGATCGAGTCGATCCTGGCCGGCGGGCGGATCACGCTGTGCACGCAGTGCGCGGCCCGGCGGGACATCGCGGAGGGGGACGTCCTGGAGGGCGTACGGATCGCGGGCGCGCAGGTGTTCGTGCAGGAGGCGCTCGGGGACGAGACACAGGCGCTCGTCTACTGAGACGCGCCGCTCACGGGTGGCGCTTCCTGCCGTCCAGCTCGTCCCACCACTCGTCGGACTTCGTGTCGCCGGACGGGGCGTCCCACCAGCGGTCCTCGGGGCCGCGCCGGTTGGCGACGATCGCCGCGAGCGGCGGGATGACCATCGCCACGACGCACATCCCGACGGCCACCGGCGTCGACCAGAGGCGCACGACTCCCCAGGCCAGGACGAACAGGGCGACGCAGGTGCCCATCATGGCGAAGTAGAGACGCCTCCTGCGTGCGTACATACGTCCAGCGTAGGCGCACGTCCAAGGGCCGCACCCCAGGCGTCCAACCCGCGGGGTGCGGCCCTTGCGACCGTCACGTCGTGCCTCGGAAGGCGACCTCTCAGACGGCGATCGCGACCTCGGCGAGGCCACCCTGCCGGGCGACGACCGTGCGGTCGGCGCTGGCGCCGGGAACGAGGGCGCGGACGGTCCAGGTGCCCTCCGCCGCGTAGAAGCGGAACTGGCCCGTCGCGGAGGTCGGGACCTCCGCGGTGAACTCGCCGGTCGAGTCCAGCAGACGGACGTAGCCCGTCACGGGCTCGCCGTCGCGGGTCACCTGACCCTGGATCGTGGTCTCACCGGGCTTGATCGTCGAGGCGTCCGGGCCGCCGGCCTTCGCTCCACACATGCTGCTACTCCAGAGTTCGTTGAAAGGTCGGGGGTGGTTACTTGTTGGCGCCGAGCTCGATCGGCACGCCGACGAGGGAGCCGTACTCGGTCCAGGAGCCGTCGTAGTTCTTGACGTTCTCCACGCCGAGCAGCTCGTGCAGGACGAACCAGGTCAGCGCGGAGCGCTCGCCGATGCGGCAGTAGGCGATGGTGTCCTTGGCGAGGTCCACCTGCTCCTCGACGTAGAGCTCCTTGAGCTCGTCGTCCGACTTGAAGGTGCCGTCGTCGTTGGCGTTCTTCGACCACGGGATGTTGCGGGCGCTCGGGATGTGGCCCGGACGCTGCGACTGCTCCTGCGGCAGGTGCGCGGGGGCGAGCAGCTTGCCGGAGAACTCGTCGGGCGAGCGGACGTCGACCAGGTTCTGCGAGCCGATCGCGGCGACGACGTCGTCACGGAAGGCGCGGATGGAGACGTCCTGCGGCTTGGCCTTGTAGTCGGTGGCCGGGCGCTCGGGCACGTCGGTGCCGTCGACCAGCTCGCGGGCGTCGAGCTCCCACTTCTTGCGGCCGCCGTCGAGGAGCTTCACGTTCTCGTGGCCGTAGAGCTTGAAGTACCAGTAGGCGTAGGACGCGAACCAGTTGTTGTTGCCGCCGTAGAGGATCACCAGGGTGTCGTTGGCGATGCCCTTGGCCGACAGGAGCTTCTCGAAGCCCTCCTGGTCGACGAAGTCACGGCGGACCGGGTCCTGGAGGTCCTTGGTCCAGTCGATCCGGATCGCGTTCTTGATGTGGTTCTTCTCGTACGCCGAGGTGTCCTCGTCCACCTCTACGACGGCGATGTTCTCGTCGTCCAGGTGGTCCTGCAGCCAGTCGGCGTCGACCAGGACGTCGCTGCGGCTCATGCTTGTTCTCCTCCGGGGCAGTTGCGGCGGGGGTGGGATGAAGAAGGGTGCGCGGCCGGGACTCGCCTGCGGCCGGGCGCACGGATGCCCTCGAGATCGAGGGCGCCGGGAGGGCGCGGAAGGCGGGCGGCGCCTTGCGCTCAGAAGGGGCGACAGAGCATGGCGGCGACGCGGCACAGGTCTACTGCCCGCCGCTTCGTGAGATCCGCCTGTCGCTGCATCATGCTGCCGATCGTAGGGACGGAAAGGGCGGCATGTCATCAGCGTGCCGAATGGTGAGATGCGATCGTCCGCATTTCGGGACGGGTGGAGAAACGACGACGCGCCCGGGCCGTCGCGGGACGGTTTCCGGGCGCGTGCGGGGGCGCTCGTATCTACGGTACGGACGGCGGCGTCTCGCTTGTCGGACACTCGCCCCCCGGAAGGCTCCTCTGATGACCGGAACCTCGCGGGAATCGTCCGAGAACGGCCCTACCCGGCCAGGCGGACGTTCGAACCCTTCACCGAGATCTCCACGCCGTCGGCCGCCGCCTCGACCTTGTCCAGCTTGATGCCGCCGGGCAGGTCGTCGATCTTCTGCTGGAAGTCGGTGATCGAGCGCACCTCGTTCTCCGCGGCCCGCACCCCGCCGAAGCTGGGCAGCGTGTCCGCGTGCACCCGGACCGTGTCGCCCTCGACGGCGACCGAGCTGAGCACGGTGAGGGGCTGCGGCAGCTTGTTGCCGAGAACGGACGCCTCGACCGTCACCTTGATCTTGCCGTTGCCGCCGTCGGACAGGCCCACGACCCGGGCGGTGACGCCCGGCCCGACCCGGTTGGGCTCCGACTTGGCGGCCTTGAGCAGCTCGGCGTACGAGATCGACGCGCTGCCGGTGGCGTCGGCGGCGGTGGCGGAGCTGAAGTCGCTGGAGAACGCGACGCCCTTCATGTTCGCCTGGAGGTCCTGGATGCGGATCTTCTCGCCGCCCGTGCCCGCCGTCGCCTCGTAGTCCTTGATCCCCACCTCGACGTCGTCCAGCTCGCCGCCGGCGACCTGGGTGAGGAAGGGGAAGCCCTTGATGGACACCTCCGGCGTGGTGGCGAGGCCCTCGTTGGCCTTCAGCTTCTCCGCGGTCTCGTCCTCCGCGAAGTTCACGGCGAGACGGTCGGCGATGACGAAGAGACCGCCGAGGATCACCACGACGACCAGCAGTATTCGAAGCGCGCGCATTGCGGTTGGTCCCCCACCCGGGTGTGTCCGACGCACAGTTCAGTGCCCACACACGGTAACCCCCTGGTGAGGGGTGACCAGGAACTGTCGCCCACCTGTGACGGTGGGCGACCCCGTCGCAGCGCGGCCGGATGGCTCAGGCCAGGGACCGGCCCAGGATGTACACCGCCGGGGCGGCGGCAGCCAGCGGCAGGGCCACGCCCGCCGTGAAGTGGACGAAACGGGACGGGTAGTCGTAGCTCGCGACGCGGTGGCCGATCAGCGCGCAGACCGCCGCCCCGGCGCCGAGCAGCGCGCCCTTCGCGCCGAGGCCGGTCATCCCGCCCACCGCGATGCCGGCGCCCGCCGCGGCGAGCAGGGCGACCACCACCGACACCGGCGTCGGCAGCGGCAGGGCCCGGGCCAGGGAGGCCACGGCGACGGCCGCCGCGCCGACGGTCACCGCGTCGGGGTCGGCCCCCAGGTGACCGGTGGCGACGATCGCGAGGGCCGCGGAGGCGACCGTCGCCATCAGGCCGTACATCCGCTCGTCGGGGTCGGCGTGCGAGCGCAGCTGGAGGACCAGGCAGAGCAGGACCCAGACGCCGAGTGTGCCGAGGATGGCCGCCGGGGCGTTCTCCCGGCCGGCGACGAGCAGCGCCGCGTCCGCGGCCAGCGCGCCCAGGAAGGCCAGCGCGATGCCCTGCCGGGCCGGCCACATGCCGTTCAGCCGGAACCAGCCCGCCGCGGTGACGGCCTGGAGGACGACGACCGGCACGAGCAGCGCGTACGTGCCGACGGCCGCCGTCGTGGACAGGAGCAGTCCGAGCAGCGCGGTGAGCGCCGCGGGCTGCATCCCGGGCTCGATGATCGGCGACCGTCCTTCCAGCCGGGCCCGCTGGGCGTCGGTGACACGGGCGTTGCCGGCGAGGGTGGCGGGACCGTAGCCGCGGCTGTCGCTCCCGGGCGCGGCGGGGGCCGGCTCGGCGGGCGCGCCGACGGGGGACTGCCCGGGGGTGCCGCCGTGGGCCGGCTCGGCCGTGGGGCCGTAGGCGGACGGCCCGTGCCCGTGAGGCGCGCCGTGGGCGGGCTCGTGCCCCGCGCCGGACTCGGGTGCGTAGGGGTTGCCCGGCACAGGCGTGTGGGACGGCTGCTGCGTGCCGTAGGGCGACTGGTGCTGCCAGACCGTCGGGGCGCCGGTCTCCGGGGGGAGTGTGCCGGGCTGCGGCGGGAGCGCGCCGGGCTGGGGGGCGGCGCCGTACGCGGGCGCCTCGCCCGTCTGCTGCGGCAGGTACGCCGTCTGCGCGGCGTCCGTCACGCCGAGCTGCGGCTGCACGCTGGTCTCCCAGGTCTGGCCCTGCCACTCCTGCGTGTACTGGAGGTCGGCCTGCTGGTCGTCGTACCCGTACTGCTGCTGCCCGGGCCACGCCTGCTGCGGCTGCTGTTGCTGCTGGGCATAGGGGTTCTCCCCCTCGTGGCCCTGCCCCTGTCGATACGGCTGGTCGCTCATCCTCACCCTCCTGCGAACGGCGGGAGCACCTCGACCGTGCCGCCGTCGGCCAGCCGTACCGTCTCATGTGCGCGGGTGCCCACCGGGTCGCCGTCGACGAGGAACGAGCACCGCTGCAGGACGCGCGCGAGGTCGCCGGGGTGTCGCTCGCGCGCGGCACGGAGCGCCTCGGCGAGGTCGGCCGCTTCGTGCGGCTCCTCGGCGACCCCGGCCGCGGCCTTGGCGGCCGCCCAGTAGCGCACCGTGACCTTTGCCATGCCGTTCCTCTGGTTCCTGACTCGAATACTCGATCTGTCGACGCTCGACAGGCTCAGGCTAGCCCGCCCGGGAGACGGCCCAGTCCCCGATCCGGGCGAGCAGCGCGTCGGCGGCGGCGTTCTCGGCGTGGCCCATGCCGTGCTCCAGCCAGAGTTCGCCGTGCTCGCCGGCGGCCTCGGCCAGCATCAGGGGGTGGTCGAGGGGGAAGTAGCCGTCGCTGTCGCCGTGGACCAGGAGCAGCGGCGTCGGTGCGATCCGCGGGACCGCCTCGGCCGGGGAGAGCGGCACCGGCTTCCACTCCCGGCGGTGGATCCGCGTGCGGAAGCCGTAGCGGCCGACCAGGCGGCCCGCGGGGCGGGTGACCAGCCAGTGCAGCCTGCGCATGGGGGCGGTGCCCCGGTAGTACCAGCGGGCGGGCGCGCTCACCGAGACCACCGCGTCCACCGTCCCCGGGTGCAGCGCGGCGTGCCGCAGCACCACCGAGCCCCCCATGGAGAAGCCGACGGTGATCACACGCGCGTGGCCGAGCCCGCGGGCCCACTCCACGGCCGCCGCCAGGTCGAGGACCTCGCGGTCGCCGACGGTGGAGTGCCCGCCGGAGCGGCCGTGGCCGCGGAAGGAGAAGGTGACGACCGCCCCGTACGCGGAGAACGCCGACGCCACCCGCCGAACATGCGGCCGATCCACGTCCCCGGTGAATCCGTGCGCGATGACGAACACCGGGTGACGGGAACGCGTGCGTCCGGTGCCGGAAAGAGGACGTGACGTGTGGTGCGCGACCTTTCCCGGGTCGTACACGGCGTCGATGGAAACGCCGTCGGCCGTGCGCAGAAACGTCCGGGAAGGCGGGTGCCCGTCCGTCTCGGAGTGCGGACGACCGGCCCGATGACCTGCCCGGCTGCTGCTCATGTGGGCTATTGTGCTGGACAGAGGACTCGGGCAGCGTTGCCCCCGGGTCCTTTTGTGCTTTCGGAAGCGTTGTATACGAAGCGGGAAACTCCAGGTGACCGCCGGTGTACGGGCCCCCGGGAACGCAAAGCCGAAGTGACGCAGTACCCGCGTACCGCAGTACCGAAGCAGCGCGGTGCCGAAGTGCCGCAGTACCCGAAGCGTCCTCGCAGGGACCGAGGAGGAACCAGACGTATGAGTTCTCTGCTGCTCCTGACCAACGCCCTCCAGCCGTCGACGGAGGTGCTCCCCGCGCTCGGGCTGCTGCTGCACAACGTGCGCGTGGCTCCGGCGGAGGGCCCCGCCCTCGTCGACACCCCGGGCGCCGACGTCATCCTGATCGACGGGCGTCGTGATCTGCCGCAGGTCCGCAGCCTCTGCCAGCTGCTGCGCTCCACCGGCCCCGGCTGCCCGCTGGTCCTCGTGGTCACCGAGGGCGGCCTCGCCGCCGTCACCGCCGACTGGGGCATCGACGACGTGCTCCTCGACACCGCAGGCCCCGCCGAGGTGGAGGCGCGCCTGCGACTGGCCATGGGCCGCCAGCAGATCGTCAACGACGACTCCCCGATGGAGATCCGCAACGGCGACCTGTCGGTCGACGAGGCGACGTACTCCGCGAAGCTCAAGGGCCGCGTCCTCGACCTCACCTTCAAGGAGTTCGAGCTGCTGAAGTACCTGGCCCAGCACCCGGGCCGGGTCTTCACGCGCGCGCAGCTGCTCCAGGAGGTCTGGGGCTACGACTACTTCGGCGGCACCCGGACCGTCGACGTCCACGTACGGCGGCTGCGCGCCAAGCTCGGCCCCGAGCACGAGTCGCTGATCGGAACCGTCCGCAACGTCGGTTACCGATTCGTTACGCCCGAGAAGATCGACCGCGCCGCGGACGAGAGCAAGGACAAGGCGGACCGCTCAAAGGCGGAGGATGCGGACAACACGCCTTCGCTGAACGCCGAAGAGGTCTCGGCAGAGGCCTAGTACCGGCCGGTACCCGCGACGGCCGCCCGGGGAGCGCGCGGCGGCCGCGCGGGAAGGCGCTTTCACGCCCTGCCCGCAGCGGGTCCATCCGCGTAGACTCCGCGCGTGGCCAAGGTGACTAGGGACGATGTAGCGCGGCTGGCAGGGACGTCCACTGCCGTGGTCAGCTATGTCATCAACAACGGACCCCGGCCGGTCGCCCCGGCCACGCGCGAGCGGGTACTCGCCGCGATCAAGGAACTGGGGTACCGGCCCGACCGCGTCGCCCAGGCCATGGCGTCCCGGCGCACGGACCTCATAGGCCTGATCGTGCCGGACGCGCGCCAGCCCTTCTTCGGGGAGATGGCGCACGCGGTGGAACAGGCCGCCTCCGAGCGCGGCAAGATGGTGCTCGTCGGGAACTCCGACTACATCGGCGAGCGCGAGGTCCACTACCTGCGCGCCTTCCTCGGCATGCGGGTCTCCGGCCTGATCCTCGTCAGCCACGCGCTCAACGACAACGCGGCCGCCGAGATCGACGCCTGGGACGCCCGGGTGGTCCTGCTGCACGAGCGGCCGGAGGCCATCGACGACGTCGCCGTCGTCACCGACGACCAGGGCGGCGCGCAGCTCGCCGTACGCCACCTGCTGGAGCACGGCCACGAGTACGTCGCCTGTGTGGGCGGCACCGCGGAGACCCCCGCCGTCGGCGACCCCGTCTCCGACCACGTCGAGGGCTGGCGGCGCGCCATGGCCGAGGCCGGGATCAGCACGGAGGGGCGGCTCTTCGAGGCCCCCTACAACCGGTACGACGCCTACCGGGTGGGCCTGGAGCTGCTGTCGGGCCCGAACCGCCCGCCCGCCGTCTTCTGCTCGACCGACGACCAGGCGATCGGCCTGCTGCGGGCCGCGCGCGAACTGCGCATCGACGTCCCCGGCGAGCTGGCCGTCGCCGGCTTCGACGACATCAAGGAGGCCGCGCTCGCCGACCCGCCCCTGACCACGGTCGCCTCCGACCGCCCGGCGATGGCCCGCGCGGCGGTGGACCTGGTCCTGGACGACGGGCTGCGGGTCGCGGGCTCACGCCGCGAACGGCTGAAGGTGTTTCCGTCGCGGCTGGTCGTCCGCGGGTCCTGCGGCTGCTCGTAGGCGCGCGGCCCCGGTTGTTTCATGAGGGTTCCCTGAGAGGGCTCTCAGGGAACCGAGAGGCGTCTTCATGCCGGGCGGACGAGGTTCTGCCGTGGTTCTCAGGGAGCACTCAGGGACCTCTCATGGTCGGGCGCGAAGCTCGCTTCCATGACCGAGAGCATCCGCCGCAGCGGCGAACACGACGCGTACGGGAACCACGCGAACCCTCAGCAGGGCGCCCCGCAGCACGCCTCCACCCCCGTGAACCCCGAGTGGCCGCCTCCGCCGGCGTACCGGCCGGCGGCGCGGGCGGCTGAGCCGGCGGGGGTGTGGCAGCGGGAGCCGCAGGTGCAGGCGCCGAGCGGGGACGGCGGGGGCTTCGCCGGCTCCCAGGTCGGCGGGGGCTCCGGTGGTTCTGGGACCGGTGAGGGCTTCTCCGGCTCCGGAGTCGGCGGGGGCTCCGGGGCGGGCGAGGGCTTCGGTGAAGGCGGAGGCTTCGGTGAAGGCGGAGGCTTCGGTGAAGGCGGGGGGACCGCGCTTCTCAGCCCTGTGCCGGCCGGCCCCACCGCGCCGAAGAAGAAGCGCACCCGCGGCCCGCTCGCGCTGCTCGCCGCCGTGGCGATCGTCGCGGCCGCGATCGGCGGCGGCACGGCCTTCGGCATCCAGGAGCTGACCGGCAAGGACCAGGTCGTCTCCTCCTCGACCACCACCAGCGTCGTCCCCGCCGGCAAGACCGGTGACGTCGCCGCCATCGCCGCCGCGGTCAGCCCGAGCGTCGTGGAGATCAACGCCACCCTCGCGGGCGGCTCGTCCACCGGCTCCGGTGTGATCATCACCGGCGACGGGGAGATCCTCACCAACAACCACGTGATCTCCGGCGCCTCCTCGATCAAGGTGAGGACGAGCGACGGCAAGCAGTACACCGCGCAGGTCGTCGGCACGGACAGCGCCAAGGACCTCGCGCTGATCAAGCTGCGGAACGCCTCCGGTCTGCGGGCCGCCACCCTCGGCGACTCCGCCGGCGTCCAGGTCGGTGACACCGTCGTGGCGATCGGCTCCCCCGAGGGCCTCACCGGCACCGTCACCAGCGGCATCGTCTCCGCCCTGAACCGCGACGTGACCGTATCGACGGACGAGAACCAGGGTCAGCGGCAGCAACAGCAGGGCGGCGGCTGGCCGTTCGAGTTCGGCGGCCGGGAGTTCAACGGCGACACCGGATCGTCCACGACGACGTACAAGGCGATCCAGACGGACGCCTCGCTCAACCCCGGCAACTCCGGTGGCGCGCTGATCGACGCCCGCGGCGACATCATCGGCATCAACTCCGCGATGTACTCCGCGGCCAACGCGTCGTCCTCCTCCGACGCCGGCAGCGTCGGCCTGGGCTTCGCCATCCCGATCAACACCGTCAAGGCCGACCTGGCCTCGCTGCGGGCCGGCGGCTCGGACGACTGACCCCTTCGACCAGCACGGAGCGCGTCATGGTCAAGCAGGTGACGACGGCGGTGCCGACGCGGGCCCCCGAGGTGGCGGCGACCGCCGGGGCGACCGGCGCCGCGACGACGACCGCCGCCGCGGCGACCACGTCGGCCCGCCGCTCCACCGCACCCCGACGCCGCCGGACCGTGCGGGTCCGCTGAGTCCGGACACGATCCCCGCACCCGCCGGGAAGCATGCGAGGCTGAAACCGTTCAGACCGTCCGGCCTCCCGTCCTCCCACCGCACCCGAGGAATCCACGCCCATGAGCCCCGCCGAAGGCGACCGTGACCCGCAGCGCATCCTGATCGTCGACGACGAGCCGGCGGTGCGCGAAGCACTCCAGCGCAGCCTCGCCTTCGAGGGTTACGCCACGGAGGTCGCCGTCGACGGCGCCGACGCCCTGGAGAAGGCGACGGCCTACCGCCCCGACCTGGTCGTCCTCGACATCCAGATGCCCCGCATGGACGGCCTCACCGCCGCCCGCCGCATCCGCGGGGCCGGCGACACCACGCCCATCCTCATGCTGACCGCCCGCGACACGGTCGGCGACCGGGTCACCGGCCTCGACGCGGGCGCCGACGACTACCTGGTCAAGCCGTTCGAACTCGACGAGCTGTTCGCCCGCGTCCGCGCGCTGCTGCGCCGCAGCTCCTACGCGGCGGCCGCCACGGAACACGTCCAGGAGGACGACGCCCTCACCTTCGCCGACCTGCGCATGAACCTGGCCACGCGGGAGGTGACCCGGGCCGGGCGGCCGGTGGAGCTGACCCGGACCGAGTTCACGCTCCTGGAGATGTTCATGGCGCACCCGCGCCAGGTCCTCACGCGCGAGCAGATCCTCAAGGCGGTCTGGGGCTTCGACTTCGAGCCGTCGTCGAACTCGCTCGACGTGTACGTGATGTACCTGCGCCGCAAGACCGAGGCGGGCGGCGAGCCCCGGCTCGTGCACACCGTGCGGGGCGTGGGTTACGTGTTGCGGCAGGGCGGCGCGGAGTGAACAAGCTCGTACGGCGGCTGCGGACCCTCCCCATCAGGGCCCGTCTGTCGATGCTGGTCGCCGCGGCGGTGGCGTTCGCGGTGGCGGCGGTGTCGGTGACGTGCTGGTTCATCGTGCAGGGGAAGCTGTACGACCAGCTCGACGGCGACCTGTTGAAGACGGCCCAGCGGCCGGGGCTGCTGGATCAGGCCCAGAGCGTTCTGACCGGCTGTCCTCAAGAGGTACAGGGCGGCGACGCCCGCGGTTTCAGCGGCAACCAGTACTTCCAGGTGGTCCGCGCGGACGGCACTGTCTGCGTGAACCCCTACTCGGTGGGGAAGGTCAAGGTCTCCGGCACCGACAAAGACGTCATCAGCAACGCCGCCGCGAACGGTGACGGCGTCTACCACGACGGCACCGACGAGAACGGCGACCCCGTACGAGTCTTCACCGTGCCCCTGATGACCAGTGACGGTCCCGCGGCAATCGCCATCGCCACCCCTCTCAGGAGCACCCACTCCACCCTCAACGAACTCGCCCTCATCCTCCTCCTCGTCTCCGGCATCGGGGTGGTCGGCGCGGGCGCCGCCGGTCTCGCGGTCGCCCGGGCCGGGCTGCGCCCCGTGGACAAGCTGACCGAGGCCGTCGAGCACGTGGCCCGGACGGAGGACCTCGGCATCCGTATCCCGGTGGAGGACGAGAGCGACGACGAGGTCGCCCGGCTCTCCCGTTCCTTCAACTCGATGACCGCCTCCCTCGCCGACTCCCGTGAACTGCAGCAGCAGTTGATCGCCGACGCGGGCCATGAACTGCGCACGCCCCTGACGTCGTTGCGCACGAACATCGAACTGCTCACCCGCAGCGAGGAGACGGGCCGCCCCCTCCCCGCCGCCGACCGCAAGGCGCTCCTCGATTCGGTGAAGGCGCAGATGAGCGAACTGGCCGCGCTCATCGGTGACTTGCAGGTCCTGTCCCGCTCGGAGGGGCAGCGGGGTGAGCGCGTCCAGGTGGTGTCCCTGGAGGACACCGTGGAGTCGGCCCTGCGCCGGGCACGGCTGCGCGGGCCGGAGTTGACCATCACGGCGGCCCTGGAACCCTGGTTCACACGGGCGGAACCGGCGGCCCTGGAGCGGGCGGTGGTCAACATCCTCGACAACGCGGTGAAGTTCAGTCCCGAGGGCGGGACGATCGAGGTGCGGCTGACCGACGGCGTGCTGACCGTCCGCGACCACGGTCCCGGCATCCCCGAGGACGAACTCCCGTACGTCTTCGACCGGTTCTGGCGCTCCCCCGGCGCCCGCGCCCTCCCCGGCTCGGGCCTCGGCCTGTCGATCGTCGTCCGGACGGTACGGGAGGCGGGCGGACAGGTCACGCTGGCCCGCGCGGAGGGCGGCGGCACGGTTGCGACCGTCCGTCTGCCGGGCGCACCCGTGCCGCCGCCGGAGGTTCCCGAAGCTCCGTAGGGCGGCAACCTTTTCCGTAGCGAGCGGCGACCCCCGCATGACCCGCACGTCGTCAGGGTGGTCCCTCCCCCTCGCACGGAACGGAAACCCCACACATGAGCGACTTCCGCCGCACGACCCCTCACCGCCGGCGCGGCGCCGCCGCGGTGAGCCTCCCGCTGGCGCTGGCCACGACCGGCGCCTTCGCGCTCGCCTTAGGCGCGGATCTCGGACTGTTCGGCGCGGACGCGCAGCGCACGGCGTCCGCGGCCGTCGCCACGACCCTCACGGTCGCGCAGGACGGCTCCGGCCAGTACAGGACCGTGCAGGCCGCGGTGAACGCCGTACCGGCGAACAACCCTTCCCGCGTCGTCATCTCGGTCAAGCCGGGGACGTACCGGGAGCTCGTCAAGGTCCCCTCCAACAAGCCGCACGTCACCATCCAGGGCACGGGCGGCAACCGCAAGGACACGGTGATCGTCTACAACAACGCGTCGGGGACGCCGAAGCCCGACGGCTCGGGCACCTACGGCACGGGCGGCAGCGCGACCGTGGCCGTCGAGGCGGACGACTTCCAGGCCCGCAACGTGACCTTCTCCAACGACTTCGACGAGGCCGCCCACCAGAACATCGCCCAGCAGGCGGTCGCCCTGCGCACCGCCGCGGACAAGGTGGTCCTGGACGGCGTCACCGTCAGCGGCGACCAGGACACCCTGCTCCTGGACACCGCGTCCAAGGACCGGCTGGGCCGTGTCTACATGGCGAACTCGTCCATCGTCGGCAACGTCGACTTCATCTTCGGCCGGGCCACCGCGGTGATCGACCGGTCGGTCATCACGCTGAAGAAGCGCTGGAACGGCACCTCGGCCGGCTATGTCACCGCCCCCAGCACGGCCGCGAACCGCAAGGGCATCCTGATCGCCAACTCCACGGTGAGCGGCGACGTCTCCAGCCGCAGCTTCTACCTCGGACGCCCCTGGCACGCCGGCGGCGACGCCACCCTCGACCCGCAGGCCACGGTCCGCAACACCACCCTGAGCGCCGCGATCAGGACCGCCCCGTGGACGGACATGAGCGGCTTCTCCTGGAAGGACGACCGCTTCGCGGAGTACCGCAACACCGGCGCCGGCGCGGGCCCGGCAAGCAGCGACCGTCCCCAACTGACCGACGCCCAGGCAGCGAACCAGGAGATCGCGGACTGGCTGGCGGGTTGGACGCCGTCGGCGTCATAACGCCCCCCGGCCGCCCCGAGCCGGCGTCAGGCGTCCAGCAGGGTCCCCGGCAACGGAAACCCCCGCACCCGCCCGGCCGCCGGCTCCACCCGGGTGACCGCGTTCTCCGTGTAGACCAGCCAGCCCGCCGGGCTCCAGGTCAGCGCGTGGGACGCGGTCATGCCGGCGATGCGCACCCGGTGCCGCTCCCCGCCGGTGGCGGTGTCGATCTCGATCACCTGGGTGCTGTCGCCCTCCGCCACCGCCAGAACGACGGACGAGCCATGGGCTGCCACGCCGTCGACCCGGCCGCCGGCCACGGTCACCGTGGTCGCGTCCTCGGTCCGCGCGAGGGTGGCCCGTACGCCGCCGGGCGAGCGGCCGACGTCCGACCGCACGATCACCGGACGGCCCCCTGGGCAGGCGAGCCCCACGATGTCCTCTCCGGCCGGGACCGTCACCGGCCTGACCTGCCCCGCGGTCAGCTCGGCCACCGTCACCCGAGTGCCGCCACCGAGGCAGACCGTGTCCGAGCCCGGGTCGGAGGCCGCCAGCGCGACGGAGCCGGGGACCTTCAGCTCCCGCAGGGTGGACCAGTCGGCGGGGTCGCGGACCAGGACGGTGGACGCCGGGGCCCGGCCGGCGGTCTCGGCGTCGGGCAGCGACGCGACCTCGGCGACCAGGGTTCGGCCGGGCAGGACCTGGCGCAGCCGCTCGTCTCCGGGCAGGCTGTCGAGGACGCGCTCACGGCGGTTGACCAGATAGCGCCGGTCGGGGCCGTGCCCCTCACGGGGCACGCTCACCAGCCAGCGGCCGTCGGCGAGCCGGACGAGACGGGGGTTGAGCGTCTCGGTGTCGTCGGACCGCTGGGGCACGACCGCGAGACTCCGGGCACGCGCCCGGCGGGGATCGACTCCGACCACCGTCACCAGTCCGTCCACCCTGGTCAGCGCGAACGTCGTGGCACCCGACCAGTCGTGCTCCAGCTCCGGGCCGCCGGGCCCGGCGCAGGCGGCGGCCAGCAAGGCCGCCGGGCCGGCCAGTGCGACGCCGAGGCGCACCCGCGTGCCGTTCGAACGGGCCATGCCCGGGCTCACCAGTCCCTCATCGCGTCGGTCGGCGACATCCGAGCCGCCCTGCGGGCCGGACCGAGCGCGCCCGTCACCACCACCAGCAAGGTCACGGCCACAAGGGTGAGCACGGTCCCGGGCGCCGGCAACGGAACCCAGCTCTCCGCATAGGGCGCGAGATCGGCGCTGCCCCGCATCAGGGCCGCGCCCACGCCGCCGAGCAGGACGCCGAGCACCGTGCCGGCCACCGCCGCGACCGTCCCGGCCAGGGCCATCTCGGCGACCAGCATGGTCAGCACCGTCCCGGTGCGGAACCCCACCGCCTTGAGGACGCCGATCTCCTGGACCCGCTGCCGCGCGAGCGCGCCCGTCACGGTGACCGCGCCGGCGAAGGCCAGCACGGCGAGCACCGCGAGCAGCACCCGCCCGGCCGTCTTGACCAGCTCCAGCACGGCCGGCAGCGCGTCGAGCTGTTGACGGAGGGTGAGAGCCGGGTAGCCCAGCTTCTGCACCGACCGCATCACACCGGGCACGTCGGCGGCCGTCTCGGCGACGACGGTCAGCTGGTCGTAGCCGACGGTGCTCAGGTAGCGGTCGGCCGGTTCCCCGGCGCGCTCCGCCGCCCAGGCGACCACGTCGGCGTCGGCGGCGTAGGCCGCGTCGGGGCCGTCCAGTTGCCAGGCTTGGTCGTAGACGCCGACCAAGCGGGCGTGGCGGGTGACGCCGACGCCCTCGCCCGGCCGTACGTAGCGGATCGTCTCCACCTCGATCTCACGGCCCACCAGCCGGCTCAGGTCCACCCCCTGGGAGACGGCCGGGGCGACGATCTCGCCGGGCCGGAGAGGGAAGAGACGGGCGCGGACCGACTTGGTGACCGGCGGAGCGAGCGCCGCGCGGTACGTCGTCGCGTACAGCAGCGCGGTGACCCCGGTCGGCGTGGACACGCCGAACGACGCCTGCGCCCGATGCTGCACAGAGGCGACGTGCGGGAGTCCAGCCAGCCGGGCCGCCGTACGCGTCGTCAGCGGCGCTGTGCCGGGGCGGCCGTCGGGCCGGTCCACGGTGACGCTGCGGTTGGCGGCGCTCTCCTCCACCCCGGTGTGGGTGGCCCGCCGCGCCGTGTCGGCGATGCCCAGCGCCCCGAGGCAGACGGCGCCCCCGACGGCGACCAGCGCGACGAGACCGTACATACGGCGGCGCAGCGCGCGGGCGTTGGCCCACGCGAGCAGGAAGACGTTCACGCGGCACTCCCCTCGGGCGCGGGCGCGCCGGAGTCCAGCCGGTGCACCGTGTCGGCGGCGCCGGACACGACCGGGTTGTGCGTCACCAGCACGACGGCCCGCCCTTCGTCGGCGAGTTCGCGGAACAGGTCCAGGAGCAGCCGCTCGGCGGCCTCGTCGAGGTTGCCGGTGGGTTCGTCCGCCAGTACCAGGGGCGGATCGTTGATCAGGGCGCGGGCGAGCGCGACCCGTTGCTGCTCCCCGCCGGACAGCTCGCCGGGAAGGTGCCGGGCCCGCCCGTCCAGCCCGACGCGCTCCAGGAGCCGCCGGGCCCGCTCCTCGCTCCGGGCACGGGGGCCGGCGTGCGGCAGCAGGACGTTGCGGAGCGCCGAGTGCTGCGGCAGCAGGTTGTACGCCTGGAAGACGAACCCGATCCGGCGACGGCGCACATCCGCGAGCGCGCGGTCGCCGAGCCCCGTCATGTCGGTCCCCTGGACGAACACCCGGCCGCTGTCCGGCACGGTCAGCAGGCCGAGGATGTGGAGCAGCGTCGTCTTCCCCGCTCCGGAGGGGCCGACGAGGGCGCTGATCTCACCGGCCCGCACGGTGAGATCGACGTCTTTGAGAACGTCGATCCGCTGCCCGCCCTGCGGGTGGGACCTGTTCCGTACGTAGGACTTGCGGACGGCCTCGGCCCTCAGCAACACGTTCACCACACTTCCGCCCGCCTTCCGGTCCCGCCGCCCGCGCTCGTCAGCCGGCCCACGCGGCCGTGCAACTGCCGGTCGAGGGCCCGCACGCCCCACGTGGTCTTGAGGTCGCAGGCGGTGTCCCCGCCGCCGACCTGGAACAAATCGGGCAGCCCGGGGCAGCCCTTGTACGCCGGGACGCCCCGTGCCAGGGCGGCCCGCAACGCCCCGTCGGGTGCGCCGCCGAGCACCGCGTGAGCCCGTGTGACCAGCGTGTAGTCGTAGACCGAGGCGAACGACTCCGGCTGGCGGGCCCACCGTTGGAGGCGGTCGGACGTGATCCAGCCGGGGACGCGGTCCCGTCGCCCCGCGTCCGTCATGCCGATGACGACGGTGGCCGCGGCGACCGCCCGGTCCGGTGTGTCGGGTCGCCACGGGACGACTCGGGGGGCGGTGATCCGGACGCCGGCGTCCGCGCAGTCGAGGGCGATGCGCTGCCATCGGGTGGCGTTGCGCTCGGTCACGGTGGCGGGCAGCACCGCCTCATCGGCGCACAGGCGTTCCGCCTCGGGAGGCGGTGGGCCGCCTCCGCCGGCGACCCTGCGCAGAGCGGCGCGGCTGAGACGTTCCACGGCGTCCTGGCCGGCGGCTCCCGTTCGCTCGTCGCGGTCGAGTGCCGCGACGAGGCGTGGATCGGCGAGGGGGCGGCCGCTGAGCGCGCGCAGCCGTTCGACGAACAGGGAGGTGTCCGGGTTGCCGACATAGGAGTGGGAGTCCCGCACGGTCCCGTCGGCGAGCCGCTCACCCTCCAGCCGTTCGATCACGGGCGTGAACACGCTCGCAGGGGAACCGGCCGCCTTCAGGACGTGGACGAGGAAGTACAGGTGCTCGTAGGAGAGGACCGGCGCACCCGCCCGCAGGATGGCCTCCCAGCTCCGGCGGCGGATGACGGGCCGAAGGCCGGCCGCCTCCCGGATCAGGACGTGGTCATAGGTGTCGTTCAGCCGCGCAGCCCGGACCTCAGGCGTCAGGGTGGCCCAGTCGTGGGTGCTCGGCGCGGCGATGGCCGTGAGGGCTTCCGGTACCGGCTGGTCGAGCAGCCGCAGGGCGCAGGCCAGCGCGGCGCTTTCGTCGAGAGGCCGTGGGGTGCGGGCCAGCGAGTTCAGCCAGGCAGCGGTCCCGGGCGCGCCCCGCCGGCCGAGCGACCGGAGTACGTCCAGTGCCGCCCAGGTGGCTCCCAGCCGTGCCGCGTCCCCGTCGTCGCCCAGCGCGGGGTCGACGTACCAGCCGCCTTCGGTGCGCAGCTCTTCCACGGCTGTTACGTCGTCCAGGCCGAGTGCCCTCCGGGCACCGGCCTGCCGCAGGGGCACGAGCCAGGTCCGCCCCCACAACGGCGAGGACTCCAGCGCCTCCTGACGCATCGCCGCGACACGCGCCGCGGAGAGTTTGGTCCGGGCGCCGCGCCCCAGCTCCGACAGGGTGCGCAGGGCGTAGGACTGCGCCTCGGGCGCCGCCCGTGACTCCCGCAGGAAGGGCGGGTAGTGAAATCCGTTCTGCCGGCTGATCAGGACGTCGAACCCGTCGCTCGTGCCGGACCGGCGGGCCACCGGAGGCCTCCCGTCCTGCTGTCCCGGCATGCCCATGCACGAGGCCAGCAGGACGGTGCAGAGCGCCGCCCCGGCACCGGTCAAGAGGCGCCCGCGTAGGCGCACTTCTCGCTGACCCTGATCGCACCGGCCACATGCGCGGAACCGCAACTGCGCGTGGAGACATACATGGTGCCCCGGCTCGGGCGCATCTGGCCGAAGGTGTCGGAGATGCTGGCGTTGGTGTTCTTCCAGCGCACCACGCCCAGGGACTTGCGCACCATCGTCAGCGTCGCTTCGGGATTCTTCGAGATCGAGACGGACACACGGACGCCGTGGGCCTCGAGTTCGGCCCGGTTCTGGATCCAGCGGGCCATCTTCGGACGCTTGCCGGACATCCGCGTGGACGCCTTCCAGTCGCATGCGTTGGTGTAAAGGGTGCAGTGCCAGGCATTGATGTCGATCTTGTTGCCACCCGGCAGACCTACGGACGTGGAAGCCGAGGTCGCATGCGTGGGCGTCGCCGAGAACACGAGCGCCACCGCCGCCAGCACGACGGAACAACCGCGCACGAGGCGCGCACCTTCTCTCTTGCTCATGGCGATCGTCTCCTGCATCGATGACACGTGGCCGGGCCCCCTTTCCTACAGCCGCCGAGGCGGACACACACAGGGCCGCTCACTACCAAGAGTGACGAACGTCCGAATGTGCCTCCTGAAGGGTCAGAATCAGGACGACGGCTGACGTTCGGGTGGGGCATGAGGGGAACCCGGGGAGCCTGATTTGCCGTCATCTCTCTTGGGGGCCCTCATCTCTGACGGCCCCGATGGCCCGCGCTTCGCCGGGGCCCGGCTTTTCACGTTCGCGGCGGCTGATGTCCCCTGCCCGGCCGCTCATCATGGAGACACAGTTGAAGACATCCCCGTCCGTGGAGACGGCCGTGCCGTCCCAGGTCGATGAGGCCTCTGAGGCCGAACGGGACGCGACAGCGTCGGCCGGTCGCCGTGCGGTCAAGGAGCGTTCGCGGGCGCTCGCCCGTCGTTGGTGGCCGGCTGTCGCCGAGTGCGTGGTCGCCGTGGCGATGGCGTTGGGGTTCACGTACTGGGGTGTGACAGTCGCCAACAGCCCGGTCACTCGGGTGGGGCAGGTCAGCGGGCTGTCGAACCTTCAGTTCCGGCTCGCGCTGCTCGTGTTGGTGGTCCTCGCCGTGGTGGGCTGGGCGACCGTGCGCGGGAGCGAGCGGGTGCGGGCGGTCACGGTCCGGCTCGCAGCCGCGGCCGTCGCGGGGCTGAGCACCGGATTCATCGGCGCGGGTCAGGTGTTCGCCCTGCGCGGGACCCCCTGGCCCCTCAACGGACCCTACGGCGACAACAACCGCATCCTCGGCTGGGCGGAAGAGATCCTGCACACCGGCTCGATGGACGCGTTCTATCCGCCTGCCGTGCCCTACATACTCGGGTACGCGGCCAAGGCCGGATTCCTGGGCGGGCAGCCGGCCTTCGGGTTGAAGTGGCTGTTCATCGCGTTCGTCGCGCTGACCGGGCCGGTCGCCTACCTCGCCTGGCGGTCGTGCCTGCGGCCGCTGCCGGCGCTCGCCGTCGGCCTGCTGCCCGCGCTCCAGCAGACGCTGCCGCACAAGCCGTACAGCCCCTTCGTCCTCGTCGCCCTCGTGCCGCTCATCGCGAAGCTGCTGCTGTGGCTGCGCGCCTCGCCCCGCTTCACCACCCGCGGGACCGCGGGGCGCGGCGCGTTCCTGGGCGTCGTCTTCGGGCTGCTCTTCCTCGTCTACTCCGGCTGGCACGTGTGGTCCCTGCCCGGCGTGCTCGTCGCCGTCCTCTTCTTCTACCCCTGGCAGACCGGACGGCTGCGAGGTCTCCTCTTCCTCGGCGGTTCGCTGGCCGGGTTCCTGCTCGTCGCGGGCCCGTATCTGCGGGTGCTGCTCGGCGCGACCGGCACCCGCGACCAGTGGTGCTCCGGCTACACCCTCACCGAGCCCGCCTACATCGGCACCACCCCGCTCAGCAGCCGGGCCTGGGACGAACCCGGCGAGTACCCGGGCTTCGGGGAGTTCGCCGGACTGCACACCTACGCCGTGATCGTCCTGATCGGACTCGGCGTCGCCGTCGCCCTCGGGCTGCGCAAGGCCGTGGTCGTCGCGCCGCTCGCCTGCTTCGCGAGCGCCTGGTTCATCCGGTTCTGGCTGGCCGGGCACATGGAGGCGGACCAGCAGGTCCAGCTCTTCCCCCGCACCATGATCGTGATCCAGGTGACGCTCACCGCGCTGACGGTGCTGGCCTGCGTGTTCGCGGTGCGAAAGCTCAAGCCGCTGGTGCGTGCCCTGCCGGGCGGGACGACGCGCGGGCAGCGGCAGTTCACCGCCGTGGGCGCGCTGCTCGCGCTGGCGCTCGCCGGCGGCATGATCGGCTCGTTCTTCAGCAACCAGTACCTGCCGACCGCGCCGGGCGAGAAGCTCGCGGGCACGCTCGCCTGGCAGGCCCACCAGTTCCGCAAGCCCGACGGCGCCTGCCCCAAGTACGCCGACCGGCACAGGTGCCAGGCCTACCCCGAGCGCACGTACGTCGAGGCGCCCGAGCCGGTCGAGAAGATGGTCTGCGAGTACCCCTGGCGCAAGGAGAACGCCGACGGTTCGATCCGCCTGCTGCTGACCCAGGGCTGAGCGGGGCCGAAGAGACGGGTGGGGCCTGTTCCGTACGCGCATCGCGTACGGAACAGGCCCCGTGTGCTTGCCGGTCGACCGGCCTCGGGCTACTTCACGATGGTGATCCGGGTCGCGGCCGGGGGCGCGATCGGGTTCGTGGCCGAGGAGTTGGCGGTCATGTACTGCTCGAGAGCCGTCAGGTCGTCGGCGCCGACGACGTCACCGGTGCCGAGGCCCAGCGTGGGGAAGCCGTCGCCGCCGCCCGCGAGGAAGCTGTTGGTGGCGACGCGGTAGCCGGCGGCCGGGTCGATGGGCGCGCCGTTCAGCCTGATGGAGTCCGTGACGACCCGGTCGGCGCCGGTCTTCGTCAGGTCCAGCGTGTACGTCAGGTTGGCGGACGGCTGGAGGATCTTCGGCGCGCTCGCGTTCGAGCCGCTCACCTGCTCCTTGAGCACCTGGATCAGCTGGGCGCCGGTGAAGTTCTGCAGGTTCACGGTGTTGGAGAACGGCTGCACGGTGAAGCCCTCGGCGTACGTCACCACGCCGTCGCCCTCCGCGCCCTTGGCCGCGTAGGTGATGCCCGCCCGGACGCCGCCGGGGTTCATCAGCGCCAGGTCGGTGTCGGCGTCGAGCTTCTTGCCGTACCAGAGCTGCGCGTCAGCGATGAGGTCGCCCATCGGGGACTCGGTGCCCGTGTTGGGGACGTCACCGGAGACGTAGCCGATCGGGCGGTTGCCGATGGGGGCCGCCAGGGTGTTCCACTTGGAGATCAGCTCGGTCATGTCGGGGGCCTTGGGGACCGTCCGGGTGACCACGTGGTTCGCGGACTTGACCGCCGTGCGGGCGATGTCACCCGTGACACGGTCGTAGGTCAGCGTGGTGTCCGTGTAGAGGCGGCCGAAGGACGCGGCCGAGGTGACGGTCCGCGGCCGGCCCGCCGGGTCGTTGATCGTGCACGCGTACGCGGCGTGGGTGTGACCCGTCACCAGCGCGTCCACCTCGGGCGTGACGTTCTCCGCGATGTCGACGATGGGGCCGGAGATCCCGTCGCCCGCGCCCGGCGAGTCGCAGTTGTAGTTGTACGCGGTGGAGGCCGGCAGGCCGCCCTCGTGGATCAGCGCCACGATCGACTTCACGCCCTGGCTCTGCAGCTCCTTGGCGTACTTGTTGATCGTCTCGACCTCGTCCGTGAACTTCAGGCCCTTGACGCCCTCGGCGGAGACCACGCCCGGCGTGTCCTCCAGGGTCACGCCGATGAAGCCGATCTTGACGCCGTGCTCCTTCCACACCCAGTACGGCTTCAGGATCGGGTTGCCGGTCTTCTCGTCCTGCACGTTCGCCGCGAGGTAGGGGAAGTCGGCGCCCTGGAACCTCTCGTCCGTGTAGCAGCCGTCGGTCGGGTGACAGCCGCCCTTCTGCAGCCGGCGGAGTTCCTTCGCGCCCTCGTCGAACTCGTGGTTGCCGACGGAGGTGACGTCCAGCTGAAGCTTGTTCAGCGCCTCGATGGTGGGCTCGTCGTGGAACAGGCCCGAGATCAGCGGGGAGGCGCCGACCATGTCGCCGCCGGCCGCGGTGATGGAGTAGCGGTTGCCCTTGCGCGCCTCGCGCAGGTGCGTGGCGAGGTACTCGACGCCGCCCGCGTCGATCGTCTTCGTGGTGCCGTCCGCCTGGACCTCCGTGACCCGGCCGGAGGAGCCGGACGGCGGTTCCAGGTTGCCGTGCAGGTCGTTGAAGGACAGCAGCTGGACGTCCTGGTAGCGGTCGTCCTGCTTGCCGGAGGCCTTGGCGTCGTGGGCGTCGGCCGGCATCGCCGCGGCCAGGGCGCCGGCGGTGGCGAGAGCGGCGGCCGCGGCGACCAGACGGGACGTACGGCGTCTGCGGCTCGGATACGACTGGGAAGTGGCTGGCATGCGCCCCCCTGTGTGTCGGCGATGGTGTCGGGGTCCTCCGGGCCGGGCGGCCCTGAGAGGCGTATGAGGGGTCCTCGGACCCCGGAGACAAGCGGCCCCGTCGGGCCGCAGCCTAAGGTCAACGCGCGTAGCGCGACAGGGGGTTCAGGTCACATCCTGATTTCCCTTTGCCCGCGGCCCTGGCCATGCCCCTGCCTTCGGCCGGCTCTCGCCCTCTCCTCGGCTTGGCTGGTTCCCGTCCTCGACCCGCATTCCGCAGCACGTTCGCCCACGCTCTCCCCGTCGCCGTCGCTTTTCCCCGGCACGCCGATGAGAACCCCTTACCCTCGTACGCATGACCAGCGACGACGCCGCACGGACCTACGGCTCCCGATCCATCGAGACCCATTCCGCGCTCTCCCCCAAGCAGACCGAGGCCGTCCTCGACCTGCTCGCGGAGGCCGCCCGGAACGACGGCCAGCAGGCTGTGTCCGAGCAGGGCCGGCTGCAGTTGCGCGGCGGCCCCCGGGACGGCGTCTGTCATCTGCTGCTCACCGTCGGCGACGAACTCGTCGGCTACGCCCAGTTGGAGGACACCGACCCCGTCGAAGCACCGGCCTCCGAACTCGTCGTCCACCCCTCCCACCGCGGGCACGGGCACGGCCGCGCGCTCGGCTCCGCCCTCCTCGCCGCCTCCGGCAAGCGACTGCGCGTCTGGGCCCACGGCGGCCACCCCGCCGCCCGGCACCTCGCCCAGGTCCTCGGACTGACCCTCTTCCGCGAACTGCGGCAGATGCGAAGGCCTTTGACCGGCCTGGACCTGCCCGACCCGGTGCTGCCCGAGGGCGTGCACATCCGGACCTTCGTCCCCGGGCAGGACGACGGCGCGTGGCTCGCCGTCAACTCCGCCGCGTTCGCCCACCATCCCGAGCAGGGCTCGCTCACCCAGCGCGACCTCGACGACCGCCAGTCCGAGCCGTGGTTCGACCCGGCGGGCTTCTTCCTCGCCTTCCAGGGCGAGCGGCTCGTCGGCTTCCACTGGACGAAGGTCCACGCCGAGGAACAGCTCGGCGAGGTGTACGTCCTCGGTGTGGCGCCCGGCGCGCAGGGCGGGGGGCTCGGCAAGTCCCTCACCACGATCGGCCTCCGCCATCTCGCGGGGCAGGGCCTGCCCACGGCGATGCTGTACGTCGACGCCGACAACAAGGCGGCGGTCTCGGTCTACGAGCGGCTGGGATTCGTCACCCATGAGACGGACCTCATGTACCGCACGGAGACCTGAGAGCGCAGCAGGTCTCCCGGAGCGCCGGGCGCCCCTGAACGCGCCCTGCATGGTGAGCCTTTCACCGGCGTCTCAACGGCTCCGGCGTGCACAGGGCCGCCGACGCCAGCATCACTGCCAGCACCGCCGCCCACCGCGTCTGCGTCTCCTCCCACCACGACTGACCGGGCAGCGCCAACAGGCCCCAGCGCGCCGGGACGAGCGCCGTGAGCACAGCGGCCGCGCCGAGGCACAGTGCCGTGCCCTTGCCCACTTCGGCCCGGTCGGAGAAGCGGATCGCGGCCGAGGCGAGGGCGACGGCGGCGACAGCCGTGGCCGCTGCCTCCAGAGTGACCGGCCCGAGCGGTGGGCGGGCGGACGCGGGGACGGCGAGCAGGACCGCCGTCCACCACAGCGCCGCGAGCGGCGCGGCCATGGCCAGGCGCAGGCCGGCTCTCAGCGGGCGGCCCAGCGGGGTCGTCGCGGTGGTGTGACGGGCGGGGTCGTCCAGCAGGAACGCCAGCCCGACCGCGCCGGTCAGGGCGATGAGCCGCAGCAGCATCAGCCCGCCCTCCTCGCCCGGCGCCTCGGCCGGCCAGCGTGTGCTCGCCGCGAGCAGCAGTCCCGTGCCGCCCGCCGCTGCCGGCGCCCGCCGGGGGAGGGACCGCCACACGGGTGGCAGGAGAGCCCGGAGCTGGTCCCGGATGACAATCGTGCGCCTCTCGGGCCGGCCCGCCCTCTCCCCACCGACCGCCCCTCGCCTCGCTCTTCCTACTCCTCGCACTGCTCGGCTCCCTTCGGCGCGGCGACGCCCAGCAGCTCCGCCGCCTCGGCCGTGGTGGTCTGGGCGGACGTCAGCTTCCGCCAGTTCGCCTTCACCCGGGGTGAGATCTCCGCTCCTGGGCGGGCCAGGAGTTCCTGAATGACCGTCGTCTGCTGCTCCGTCAGGGACAGGCCCTCCGTGGGGGCCAGCACCTGTGCCGGGCCGCTGTCGCTGTCGTCCAGGCGCACGTTTCTGAAGGTCGCCCGGGGAGTGGGATCGGCGGCCAGGACCAGCCACATGACGGTGATCCCGCGCGCGCCGCACAGGCCGTGCATCGTCGCGCCCTCCGTGCCCGCGACGAGCACCGTGGCGACCCCCACCGGGAACTCGGGGACGCGGTTGCCGCCCCAGCGGGTGCCGACCGTCACCTCGCCCGGCGTGCCGGAGGGGGTCAGCGTGGTGTCCGCCTCGATGTCCCCGGTGGCGTCTATGCGCTGCCGTACGGTCAGCGAGGTGTCCGCGGCTGTCCCACCGGCGGAGGACCGCACCCTCTCGACGACCTCGGCCCAGTCGTCACGCACGTTCTCCCAGTCGGGGAAGGAGCAGTACGTCGAACCGCCGGCCGTGGTGCACGTCTGGACCTTCTGCGGTGACGTGGACGCCGTCCGCCGGGCTGCCTCCAGCGCCGCCGTGTCGCGCAGGGCCTGGCCGAGCGCTCCCGCCACCGTGGCCGCCAGGGCGAGGGCGGTGACCGCCTTGAGTGCGCCGCTGCGACCACCGGACCGCAGCAGCGCCGCACAGGCCAGCACGGCGCACAGGCCCAGGACGTAGAGGGCGTGCCAGCCGGCGGGCCGGCCCAGCAGATCGGCGGGGACCGGGTCGCCGCCTGCGTTGCCGGAGAACAGGACCGGTGACAGCCGGCCCAGCCCCTCGCCGTCGGCCCCGGCCGCGGCGGAGGCGATGACGACGAGCAGGTACGCGGCGACCACGAACAGTATGGGCGCGAACGGCGTGGGCACGACCCTGGCCAGCACGACACCGAGGACACCGGCCAGCAGGACGGTCAGGGGGCCCACGGCCAGCTCACCGAGCGAGCCGTGCCCGATCGCGCCGGGCTTGAGCGCCTCCCGGGCGAAGCGGACGCCGACGGCGACCGCCGTGAGTGCCGCGAACGGCAGCACCGACAGCAGATGGGCGAGATCGCGCCGCCAGGGCTCCATCGCAAGCGTGTCGAACTGCTGGACCGTGCCGTGCTTGCGGGAGCGCAAGGCGGCCGCATTGGTGCAGACCAGCAGCGCGAGGGCGAGCAGCAGGGGCGCCGACTGCGTGTCGCGGTCGACGGTGTGGAGGACGGGGTAGTCGTCCATGCCGTCGTAGTGCATCAGCTGCACGGCGACGACACCGGCGTAGAGCGCGAGGAAGACCAGCACCGGAATCTGCAGCAGCAGTTCGCGGGTCTCGAAGCGGGCCAGGGCGAGGACCGCGCCGGCCCGGCGGCGGCCGGAGTACGGCGGCCGGGCGTGCGGCGGTCCGGGGTGGGTGGCGGTGCCGCCGCCGGCCGGGTCGGCCGTGACGCTCATGCCCGCACCTCCCGGTCCGTGCCGTCGAGGACGAGCAGATAGCCGTCCTCCAGGGTGGGTTCGAGGAGGTCGGCGCCTTCGGGCGGATCGCCGACGTTGCGGAAGGAGCCGGCGCCGGTGCGCCAGCCGGCCAGGGCACCCGGGTCGCGCTCGGGGCTGCTCCAGACCCGGCCCGCGGCACGGGCGGTGAGCTCGGCCGGGGTGCCCTCGAAGCGGATCCGGCCGTGGGCGAGTACCAGGACCCGGTGGCACAGCATCGCCACGTCCTCCGTCTGATGCGTGGACAACAGCACCGTGCGCCCCTCGCCGGCCGCGGCGATCAGTTCCCGGAATCTCATGCGCTGTTCCGGGTCCAGCCCGACGGTCGGCTCGTCCAGGACGAGGAAGCCGGGGTCGCCGACGAGCGCGGCGGCCAGCGCCACACGCTGCCGCATGCCTCCGGACAGCCGCTTGATGCGCTTGCTGCGCACATGGGAGAGGTCGACGGCCTCCAGGACGCGCCGCACCTCGCGGTGCCGGGCGGCGCGGTCGGTCAGCTCCTTGAGGATCGCCACGTAGTCGACGAAGTCGAAGGCCGTGAAGTCCGGGTGGAAGCCGGGGCTCTGCGGCAGATAGCCGAGCGCGCGACGCAGGTCCACGCGACCGGCCGTCGTGCGGGGATCGTGGCCCAGGGCCGTGAACTCGCCTCGGTCGGGCGGCAGCGCCGTCGCCAGCACCCGCAACAGAGTGGTCTTGCCCGCGCCGTTCGGACCGAGCAGCCCGGTGACGCCCCGGGTGAGCCGCAGGGATACGCCGTCGAGGGCGTGCGTGCCGCCGTAGCGCAGGGAGAGACCGGTGGCCGTCACGGTGGCGGAGGGCACGGAGGGCGTGGCGGCCGGCGTGGCCGGGACGGTGGTCATGCGGAGCTCCTGGAGGTCCGGTCGCGGAACGGGGAGGGAATCTGAGGGCGCGGGCGGGGCTGAGGGGCGTGCGCCGGGGCCTGTGTGCGGGGCAACGCTTGGGCGGGGTCCCACGCGGGCACGTGGGCTTCGGCCGGGCGCGGTGTCATTCGGCGCCTCCGCCGGGGAAGCCGCCGAGGGGACGGGCGTCGAAGCGGTCACGGCTCTGGTGGAGCAGCAGGCCGGCGAGGACGGCGACCGCCGCCGCGGCCGACTGCCCGTACACCGTGAAGGGCGCGAGCGTCTCCCGGCTGTACTGCTCCGCCACCACCAGCAGGGTCACCCAGGAGCCGGCGACCAGGGCGGGCGCCAGGACCGGCCCCAGTCTCGGGGTCAGCGCCAGCCCCGTGGCGGTGAGCGCGAGCGCCGGCAGCAGCCAGGTCAGGGCCAGCAGTCCGTACCCCGGCAGGGCGAGCGTCGCCAGGCCGTTGAAGGCCAGGCCCGTGGTCAGCACCGCGACCGTCCGGATCATCAGCAGCCGGAAGCCGTGCATCGGGGCGACGACGGCCATCTCGAACGTCGGGTCGAGGCCCGGCCCGTAGGACAGGGCGACCCCGGCGAGCGGCAGCAGCGGCGCGAGCGCGAGGAACAGGGCGGGACGGTCCACCGTGTGCACCGCGAGGACCGTTATGACCAGCAAGGACATCACGGCAAGCAGCCAGGAGCGGCGCAGCACCGGCGTCGCGCTGAGCAGCCGGGCGGTGTGGTCGGCCACGCCGAGCCGCACCAGCAGCCGCTCGAACAGCCCCGGCCGCGGTGCGTCCAGCTCGGCGTCCAGCCGCTCCCAGCCCGCGTCCAGCGCGACGGGGTCGACGGCCGCTCTCAGCCGGGACCGGCACTCCCCGCACCCCGCGAGGTGCGTGTCGGCGGACCAGAGCAGGGGCGGCGCCAGCTCACCGGTCGCGTACGCGCGAATATCGTCTTCCGCCACATGCCATGTCATGCCAGCGCCTCCCGCAGTTGCTTGCGGGCCCGCTGTGCCCGCGTCTTGACCGTGCCTGCGGGGATGCCGAGCAGCACGGCCGCCTCCCGCGTGGTGAGTCCGTCGATGACGGTGGCCTGGAGGACCGCCCGCAGCTCCGGGGAGAGACGGGTGAGGGCCCCGGCGAGATCTCCGTGCTCCACCCCCGCGAGCACGCGCTCCTCCGCCGACGCCTCGTCGCGGTGGCGCAGCTTGGACAGCGCCTGCCGAAGCCGCCCGCGCGCGCCGTCGCCCCGCATGGCGTCCACCAGCCGGCGGGCGCCGATGCGCCACAGCCAGCCGGCCGCGTCCCCGGAAGGACCCTCCTCCCGGTAGCGGGCGGCGCCCCGCCACACTGCGAGGAACGTCTCCTGGACGACGTCGTCGACTATCCCGGCGTCGGCGCAGCGGCCGCGCATGCGCGCGGTCAGCCACGGCGCGTACCGCCGGTACAGCTCCTCGAAGGCGTGACGGTCCCCGTCTGCCGCGATGGCCCGCAGCAGCTCCCCGTCGCTTCTCGTTTCGCTCACATCCCCTCATCGGTCGAGCCCCGCCGATCGGTTCACGCCCCGGCCCGCGAATTTTTCCGCCACCGGCCCACGCCGGCCGGCACCCCGGAACCGCACCGGCCCGACGGCCTCCGGCAGCCCGGCCCGACCGTCCGACACCGGGCCCACCCGAACCGTCGGACACCGGCCCACCCGAGCCGCCCGGCACCGGCACACCCCACCCGCTCGACACCAGCCCCCGCCCGACACACCGGCCCACCCCCCGCAAGACAGCCCCGTAAGACAAACCCAGTCCCACCCACCCCACCCCCGCGAGCCGCCCCCAGATATCCCGTACGCCATGTCTCCGTAACCGTCGGTTCAGACAGGCTTGCGAGGCTCGGGCAATGGAACCCGTCGTGCCCGCGCCGGCGCCGCGCTCCGAGTCGTCGCGGCCCCCCGAGGTGCTCCCCCTCCACGGAAGCCACCGCACAAGCCCCAGCGGAAGTGACATCGCGCCCCCCGCCGTCCGTTCCGACGCGCCTGTCCCGGCTCTGACGCGGAACAATGGGTTCATGAGGCAGAACACCCAGGCACAGCACGAGCAGCCGTCCGTCGGTTCCATAGCCGCGCACCGCCCGCACACGGTGGCCGCCGCGGTCTCCGACCTGGAACGCGACATCGACGCCGATCTCGACGCCTACGAAGAGGCACAGGCCGACGGGGCCCTGTTGCCTCAGGGGCGCTTCCTCGACCGGGAGCGCAGCTGGCTCGCGTTCAACGAGCGCGTTCTGGAACTCGCCGAGGACCCGAACACGCCGCTGCTGGAGCGGGCGAACTTCCTCGCCATCTTCGCGAGCAACCTCGACGAGTTCTTCATGGTCCGGGTGGCCGGTCTCAAGCGCCGTATCGCCACCGGCGTGGCCACCCGCTCCGCCTCCGGCCTCCAGCCGCGCGAGGTGCTGGAGATGATCTGGGCGCGCTCGCGCGAACTGATGGCCCGGCACGCCGCGACATACCACGAGGACATCGCGCCCGCCCTCGCGGAGGAGGGCATCCACCTGGTCCGCTGGAGCGAGCTGACGGAGAAGGAGGGCGCCCGCCTCTTCACGCTGTTCCGGCACCAGATCTTCCCGGTCCTGACCCCCCTCGCGGTCGACCCGGCGCACCCCTTCCCGTACATCTCGGGTCTCTCGCTCAACCTCGCGGTCGTCGTCCGCAACCCTGTCAGCGGCCACAAGCACTTCGCGCGTGTGAAGGTGCCGCCGCTGCTGTCCCGCTTCCTGGAGAGCTCCCCCGGCCGCTACGTCCCCATCGAGGACGTCATCGGCGCGCACCTGGAGGAGCTGTTCCCGGGCATGGAGGTGCTGGAGCACCACGCCTTCCGCCTCACCCGCAACGAGGACCTCGAGGTCGAGGAGGACGACGCCGAGAACCTGCTCCAGGCGCTGGAGAAGGAACTCATGCGGCGCCGTTTCGGGCCGCCGGTGCGCCTGGAGGTGGAGGAGTCCATCGACCGCGAGGTCCTGGACCTCCTCGTCCGCGAGCTGAAGATCAGCGAGGCGGAGGTCTACCCGCTGCCCGGCCCGCTGGACCTCACCGGCCTCTTCCGCATCCACGGCCTCGACCGGCCCGAACTGAAGTACAAGAAGTTCATCGCCGGCACCCACCGCGACCTCGCCGAGGTGGAGTCCGCGAGCCCGCCGGACATCTTCGGCGCGCTGCGCAACCGGGACGTGCTCCTGCATCACCCCTACGACAGCTTCTCCACCTCCGTGCAGGCCTTCCTGGAGCAGGCCGCCGCCGACCCGGACGTCCTCGCGATCAAGCAGACCCTGTACCGGACCTCCGGCGACTCCCCGATAGTCGACGCCCTCATCGACGCCGCCGAGTCCGGCAAGCAGGTCCTCGTCCTGGTGGAGATCAAGGCCCGCTTCGACGAGCACGCCAACATCAAGTGGGCGCGCAAACTGGAGGAGGCCGGCTGTCACGTCGTCTACGGCCTGGTCGGCCTGAAGACGCACTGCAAGCTGTCCCTGGTGGTCCGCCAGGAGGGTGAGACGCTACGGCGCTACAGCCACGTCGGCACCGGCAACTACCACCCGAAGACGGCCCGGCTGTACGAGGACCTCGGCCTGCTCACCGCCGACCAGCAGGTCGGCGCGGACCTCTCCGACCTGTTCAACCGGCTCTCCGGCTACTCCCGCCGCGAGACCTACCGCCGACTGCTCGTCGCCCCCAAGTCGCTGCGCGACGGGCTGGTCTCCCGGATCACCAAGGAGATCCAGCACCACCGCGCCGGACGGCCCGCGTACGTCCGCATCAAGGTCAACTCCATGGTGGACGAGGCGATCATCGACGCCCTCTACCGGGCGTCCCAGGCGGGCGTGCCGGTCGACGTCTGGGTGCGCGGCATCTGCGCGGTACGGCCCGGGGTGCCCGGCCTGTCGGACAACATCCGCGTCCGCTCGATCCTCGGCCGCTTCCTCGAGCACTCCCGGGTGTTCGCCTTCGGCAACGGCGGCGAGCCCGAGGTGTGGTTCGGCAGCGCCGACATGATGCACCGCAACCTCGACCGCCGTATCGAGGCGCTGGTCAGGGTCACCGACCCGGCTCACCGGGCCGCGCTCAACCGGATGCTGGAGACCGGCATGTCGGACGGGACCGCGTCCTGGCACCTGGGCCCGGACGGCGAGTGGACCCGCCACTCGACCGACGCGGACGGCCAGCCCCTGCGCAACGTCCAGGAGATGCTCATAGACGCCCGGAGGCGCCGGCGTGGCACAGCGACACCATGAACTGACGGACTCCACGGCCGCGCCCGGCACGGAGGACGCCCTGACGGGCTACCTCCGGGCGCAGGCCGTGGAGTTCCTCCGCGCCCTGCGCCTGCACCAGGAGAGCGGCGGCGCACCGTACGGCGGCGGGGGCGCCGCCGGCCGTGCGCAGCCACGCACGGGAGGAGCAGGGCACTCGCCCGACGCGGCGCGCGCCCTGCGCCGCGCCGCCCGCCGCATCAGCGGCACCCTGCACACCTTCCGTCCGCTCCTCGATCCCGGCTGGTCGGAGCAGATCCGCCCCGAACTCTCCTGGCTGTCGGGCACGCTGGCGCAGGAACACGCCTGCGAAGCCCGCCTGGAGCGCCTCCTCCTGGCCCTCCACCGCCTCTCGGGCACGTCCCCGACGCCCCCCACACCCCCTGTGCCGTCGTCGGCCCCGGCACGGCATCCCGCAGACCTGACCGAGGCGGCGCCCGCCGGCGCCCCCACCCCCACGAGCCCGGCCCGCCCCACGGCCACGGTCACCGCCGTCACGGCAGCAGCCACCCTCACCTCCCCCCACCCCCCGCTCCCCGACCGCGCCCATCTCACCGTCGGGGCGGTGAAGGCCGGCGCCCTGCTCGACCGGCAGCTGAACCTCGCCCGCACCCGCGCGCACTCCGCCGCCCTCCAGGCCCTGGGCAGCTCCCGTTTCCACGCCGTCGCGGACCAGGTGGCCGTGCTCGCCAGCGAGGTCCCGCTCGCGCCCGCCGCCGTGGACGCCGGCCTGCGGTCCTTCGCGGCCGCCGCCGAGGAACGCCTCACGGACGCCGTCGCCGCGCTCCCCCTCGTCACCGCGGGCCACCCCTACAACGCGGAAGCCCTGGTGCACGGCCTCTCCCCGGACCCCGCCCCGCACCCGCAGGACACCCCCTGGCACCAGGTCCGGCTGCTGCTGCGCCTGCACCGGTACGCCCTGGAGGTGCTGCACAACGGCGACCACGTCCCCGTCGACGCACGGCTGCTCGCCGCCGGCGAGGCCCTCGACCGGCACCGCGACGCGGCGGAGGCCGCTGCCGCCGCCGCTCAGGCGGCCCGCACACCGAGGATCGCCCCGGCGACCGCGTACGCGCTCGGCGTGCTCCACGCCGACCAGCGGCACGAGGTGGAGGCGGCCCGGTATGCCTTCCAGCGTTCGTGGCAGAAGCAGACCGTCGGCACCAGCACCTAGCCGAGCGCCTCGGAGAGGAGCCCCCCACCGTGCGGGAGACCCCACCCCACGACCTCCCACCCCACGACCTCCCACCCCACGACCTCCCGCCCCGCGACCTCCCGCCCCGCGGACCGCACGACCGACCGGCTCACGACCTCCCACCCCGTCAGGAGGCGGCGACCGTGCCCGTTCCCCGACCCTCCGTCCAGGCCGCGGGCTGTGTCCTGTGGCGCCGTTCGCCGATCGGCGGTGAGCTGGAGATATGTCTGGTTCACCGACCGAAGTACGACGACTGGTCGCACCCGAAGGGCAAGCTGAAACGCGACGAGGGCCCCCTGTCGGGCGCCGTGCGCGAGGTGGGTGAGGAGACCGGTTACACGGCGCTGCCGGGAGCCCGGCTGCCCACCGTGCGCTATCTCGCGCAGGGCCGTCCCAAGGAGGTCCACTACTGGGCGGCCGAGGCGACGGGCGGCTGTTTCACCAGCAACGACGAGGTCGACCGCATCCTGTGGCTGCCCCCGGCGGCGGCCCGCGACCGCCTCACCCAGCCGAGGGACCGCACCCTCGTGGACGCCCTGCTGACCGCCCTGCACCTCGCATAGCGCGGCCCGGAAGATCACGCCGCACCGGGACTCCCCCCGGGCCCCAGCCGTATCCCGCCCACCCCGTGTCCGCCCCGTGTCCTGGACGTGAGCGTTCCGTCACCTCGGCCGCGCCTAACCAGGCCGACCACAGGGGTTCACCCCCCGTTCATTCACGCCCATCGGCGCCTTCACCTGTTCTGCCTAATTTCGGCCTTACCCGGTGCGGCGCGCGCCCTCACGGACGCCGACGGACCACCGAACTTTCGCACGCCGCCGAATTCAGGACGGCGGCTCCTGGAAGGATCTCCCTCAAGTGAAGCTTCAGCGCATGAACCGGCGGGCCCTCTCCCTCGGTGCTCTCGCCGTCTCCGGCGCCCTGGCCCTCACGGCGTGCGGCTCCGACGACACCGGCTCCGGCACGAACGGTGGCAGCTCCCCCGCGGCGGCGGCGAGCGATGTCAAGTGCGACGACGCCAAGGGTCAGCTGCTCGCCGACGGCTCGTCCGCGCAGAAGAACGCGATCGACGCCTGGGTCAAGAACTTCACGCAGGCCTGCAAGGGGGTCCAGGTCAACTACAAGGGCTCCGGCTCCGGTGCCGGCGTCACCGCGTTCACGCAGGGCCAGGTCGCCTTCGCCGGCTCCGACTCCGCGCTGAAGCCCGAGAACGTCACCGCCTCCAAGCAGGTCTGCTCCGGCGGCCAGGGCATCGACCTGCCGATGGTCGGCGGCCCGATCGCCGTGGCGTACAACCTCTCCGGCGTCGAGGACCTCGTCCTGGACGCCCCGACGATCGCCAAGATCTTCAACGGCAAGATCACCAACTGGAACGACCCGGCGATCAAGAAGCTCAACCCCAGCGCCAGCCTGCCCGACCTGAAGATCCAGCCGTACCACCGCTCGGACGAGTCCGGCACCACGGACAACTTCACCAAGTACCTGATCGCCACCGCCAAGAGCGACTGGCCGTACGAGGGCGGCAAGGCCTGGCAGGCCAAGGGCGGCCAATCCGCGTCCGGCTCCTCCGGCGTCGCCCAGGGCGTGAAGCAGACCAACGGCGCGATCGGCTACATGGAGCTGTCGTACGCCAAGGACGGTCTGGGCACGGTCGCCATCAACACCGGCGCCGCGGCCCCGGTCAAGGCCTCCTCCGACGGCGCCACCAAGGCCATCGCCGACGCCAAGGTCGTCGGCACCGGCAGCGACCTCGCGCTGAAGATCAACTACGCGACCAAGTCCGAGGGCGCCTACCCGATCACGCTGGTCACGTACGAGATCGTCTGCGACAAGGGCAACAAGGCCGCGACTCTGCCCGCCACGAAGGCGTTCCTGCGCTACATCGCCAGCGAGCAGGGTCAGGGCATCCTCTCGGGCATCGACTACGCGCCCATCCCCGAAGCCGTCATCACCAAGGTCCGCTCCACCGTCGAGGGCCTGAGCTGATCCGTGGTGCGGTCCGGCGCCGGGGCGACCCGGTCCGGACCGCACCGTCCGGTGCACCGCCGCCAGGGGCCGTCCACACTCCCGGCCCCGCCCGAGCCGCCCACCCCGAGCGGCTCCGCAGACCGGAGAACCCCATGGACATATCGACGAAGAAGTCACAGAACCCAGCCGAGCCGCCGCCCCCACCGTCCTCACGGGGCGGACCGGGCGACCCGATCGCGCCGCACACGCCGGGCGCCCCCGGCACGGCCGAGCTGAAGCGCGCCGCCCGCGGCGCCACCCGGCCCGGCGACCGGATCTTCCTCACCCTCACCCGCGGGTCGGGCATCCTGCTGCTGGCGATCATGGCGGCGATCGCGGTCTTCCTGACCTACCGCGCCTCCCTCGCCATCAGCAAGGACGAGGCGAACTTCCTCACCGCGTTCGAGTGGAACACCAACCTGATCCCGCCGAAGTTCGGCATCGCCGTGCTCGCCTTCGGCACCGTGGTCTCGTCGGTCGTCGCGATGGTCCTCGCGGTGCCCGTCGCGGTCGCCATCGCGCTGTTCATCACCCACTACGCCCCGCGCCGGCTCAGCGGCCCGATCGCCTACGTGGTCGACCTGCTCGCCGCCGTGCCGTCCATCGTCTACGGCCTGTGGGGCGCGCTGATCCTCGTACCGCACCTGGACGGCCTGTTCGGCTGGCTCGACGACTACCTGGGCTGGACCGGGATCTTCTCCTGGGACCAGGGCGCCCCGCGCTCCATGCTCACCGTCGGCATCCTGCTCGCCATCATGATCCTGCCGATCATCACCAACGTCAGCCGCGAGGTCTTCCGCCAGGTGCCGCAGATGCACCAGGAAGCCGCCCTGGCCCTCGGCGCCACCCGCTGGGAGGTGGTCCGCATGGCGGTGCTGCCCTTCGGCCGCTCCGGAGTGATCTCCGCCTCCATGCTCGGCCTCGGCCGCGCCCTCGGCGAGACGATGGCCGTCGCCACCGTGCTCTCCCCGGACTTCGACATCCACGCCAGCCTGCTCAACCCCGGCGGCGGCACCTTCGCCCAGAACATCGCCAGCAAGTTCAACGAGGCGACCGAGTTCGGCCGTGACGCGCTCATCGCGTCGGGCCTGGTCCTGTTCGTCATCACCCTGCTGGTCAACGGCGCGGCCCGCGCGATCATCGCCCGCCGCAAGGAGTACTCGGGGGCCAACGCATGAGCAACGCCGTTCTCGACAAGCGTCCCGGCAGCCTGCGCGGCGCCACCCTGCCCAAGTGGACCTCGCCGGCCGTCGCCGCCGGTTCCGTCGCCCTGGCCGTGGGCATCGGCCTCGCCGCCGGACTGCACAGCCGCATCCAGTGGGGCCTGATCGCCGGCCTGCTCTTCCTGCTCGGCACGTACGGCGTCGCCGCGCGCGTGGAGGGCCGCCGCCAGGCGAAGGACCGCATCGCGACCGCGCTCGTCTGGGTCGCCTTCCTCCTCGCCGTGGTGCCGCTCGCGTCCCTGATCTGGGCGACCGTGCAGCGCGGCCTGAAGGTCCTGGACGTCTACTTCCTGACCCACTCCATGGGCGTCGTCGCCGACTCCGAGCCGGGCGGCGGCATCTACCACGCCATCCTCGGCAGCCTGGAGCAGGTCGGCCTCGCCACCCTGATCGGTGCCCCGATCGGCGTGCTCACCGCGATCTACCTGGTGGAGTACGGGCGCGGCAGCCTCGCCCGGGCCGTCACCTTCTTCGTGGACGTCATGACGGGCATCCCGTCGATCGTCGCCGGCCTGTTCATCCTCAGCCTGATGCTGATGTTCGACATGCAGCCCTTCGGCTTCGCCGGCTCGCTCGCCCTGGCCATCCTGATGATGCCGGTGGTGGTCCGCTCCACCGAGGAGATGCTCAAGCTCGTCCCGAACGAGCTGCGCGAGGCCTCCCTCGCCCTCGGCGTCCCGAAGTGGCGCACCATCCTGAAGGTGGTCGTCCCGACCTCCATCGGCGGCATCATCACCGGCGTCATGCTGTCGGTGGCCCGTATCGCGGGCGAGACGGCGCCCGTGCTGCTCCTGGTCTTCGGCAACCCGTTCATCAACGCCAACCCCTTCGAGGGCGCGCAGGCGTCGCTGCCGCTGTACATCTACCAGCAGTACTCGCAGAGCGCGGGCTCCCAGGCGGCGTACGACCGTGCCTGGGCGGCGTCGCTCACGCTGATCGCCTTCGTGATGATCCTGAACCTGGTGGCCCGCGGCCTCGCCCGTTGGAAGGCCCCCCGATGACCCTGTGCGGCATCAGCCGAGTAACCGGTCGCCGACGCGGCCGCAGCGACCGAGACTGGAAGTGAAGCAGTAGCCATGGCCAAGCGAATCGACGTCAGCGGACTGACCGCGTACTACGGCTCCCACAAGGCGATCGAGGACATCTCGATGACGGTCGAGCCGCGCTCGGTGACGGCCTTCATCGGCCCCTCCGGTTGCGGCAAGTCGACGTTCCTGCGCACGCTCAACCGCATGCACGAGGTGACGTCCGGCGGACGCGTCGAGGGGAAGGTCCTCCTGGACGACGAGGACCTGTACGGCGCGGGCGTGGACCCGGTGTCGGTGCGGCGGGAGGTCGGCATGGTCTTCCAGCGCCCGAACCCCTTCCCCACGATGTCCATCTTCGACAACGTGGCGGCGGGCCTGCGCCTGAACGGCGAGCACAAGAAGTCCGAGCTGCCGGACATCGTGGAGAAGTCCCTCAAGGGCGCGAACCTGTGGAACGAGGTGAAGGACCGCCTGAACAAGCCCGGCTCGGGCCTGTCCGGCGGTCAGCAGCAGCGGCTGTGCATCGCCCGCGCGATCGCGGTCGAGCCGAACGTCCTGCTGATGGACGAGCCCTGCTCCGCCCTGGACCCCATCTCGACGCTCGCCATCGAGGACCTGATCAGCGAGCTGAAGGAGCGGTTCACGATCGTCATCGTGACGCACAACATGCAGCAGGCGGCCCGCGTCTCCGACCGCACGGCCTTCTTCAACCTGGCCGCGGTCGGCCAGCCCGGCCGGCTGATCGAGCTCGACGAGACGGAGCGCATCTTCTCCAACCCGTCGGTCCAGGCCACCGAGGACTACATCTCCGGCCGCTTCGGCTGAGCCGGCCGGACCGAGCCCCTCGCGGTGCTGCATGGCGGTGCCACCGTGAGGCCGAAGGCCCGCCCCCCTGGCTTCCGGGGGGGCGGGCCTTGTCCGTGTCCGCGTGTCTGCGCGTGTGTTCCGAGTTCCTAGAGGAACGCCAGGTTCACGAGCCAGAACGCCATCGCCGCGACGGCCGCCGCAGCGGGCATCGTGATGAACCAGCCGAGGACGATGTTCTTGGCGACGCCCCAGCGCACGGCGTTGACCCTCTTGGTCGCGCCCACGCCCATGATCGCCGAGGTGATGACATGGGTCGTCGAGATCGGCGCCTTGAACAGGAACGCCGTGGTGAACATGATCGACGCGCCGGTGGTCTCGGCGGCGAAGCCCTGCGGCGGGTCCAGCTCGATGATCTTCCGGCCGAGCGTGCGCATGATGCGCCAGCCGCCCGCGTAGGTGCCCAGCGACAGCATCACCGCGCACACGATCTTGACCCAGACCGGGATCGGGTCGCCGTAGCTCTCCACATCGGCGATGACCAGCGCCATCACCACGATGCCCATCGTCTTCTGGGCGTCCTGGAGACCGTGTCCGAGCGCCATGCCGGCCGCAGACACGGTCTGCGCTATGCGGAAGCCCCGCTTGGCCTTGTGGGGGTTGGCCTTCCGGAAGATCCACAGGATCGCCGTCATCACCAGGTAGCCGACGATCAGGCCCACGACCGGCGACAGGAACATGGGGATGACGACCTTCTCCAGCACCCCGTCCCAGTACACCGTCGTCCCGCCCGCGAGCGCGGCGCCCACCATGCCGCCGAACAGCGCGTGCGACGACGACGACGGCAGCCCGAAGTACCAGGTGACGAGGTTCCACGTGATCGCGCCGACCAGCGCCGCGAAGAGGATGCCCATCCCCTTCGAGCCCTGAGGGGTCTCGATGAGCCCCTCACTGACGGTCTTGGCGACGCCGGAGCCCAGGAAGGCGCCTGCGAGGTTCATCACGGCGGCCATGGCGAGCGCCGCACGCGGGGTCAGGGCGCGGGTGGAGACCGACGTGGCGATGGCGTTCGCCGAGTCGTGGAAGCCGTTGGTGTACGTGAAGAAGAGCGCGACGCCGATGGTCGCGACCAGCGCGAAGGTGTCCATGAAAGGTTCAGGACTCCTTGACGGCGATGGTCTCCACCGTGTTCGCCACGTGCTCGAACGCGTCCGCCGCCTCTTCCAGCACGTCCACGATCTGCTTGAGCTTCAGGACCTCCATGGCGTCGAACTTGCCGTTGAAGAGGTGCGCCAGCAGCTTGCGGTGGATCTGGTCGGCCTGGTTCTCCAGCCGGTTGACCTCGATCCAGTACTCGGTGAGGTTCGCCATGGTGCGCAGGTTCGGCATGGCCTCGGCGGTCAGCTCCGCCGCCCGCGCCAGCACCTCGATCTGCTGCTCGACGCCCTTGGGCAGTTCCTCGACGTTGTAGAGGACGACCAGGTCGACGGCCTCCTCCATGAAGTCCATGATGTCGTCGAGCGACGAGGCGAGGGAGTAGATGTCCTCGCGGTCGAACGGCGTGATGAACGAGGAGTTGAGCTGGTGGAAGATCGCGTGGGTGGCGTCGTCACCGGCGTGTTCCGCGGCCCGCATCCGCTCTGCGATCTCGGCCCGGCCGGCGGTGTCCGCCCCGAGCAGTTCCATCAGGAGCTTCGAGCCCGTGACGATGTTGTCCGCGGACGCGGCGAACATGTCGTAGAAGCTCGTCTCCCTGGGGGTCAGACGAAAGCGCACGTGGGGTCCTCAGGATGCATCGGTTTCGGTCAGGCTGATGCTAGGCGCATCATCCGGCCACGACTAATGGGCCGTCCCCCAGTGTCACCCATCATGCGGGGAGACCGGCAGCGGGGCTGCCGAGCGGTCCGGTCCACCGGCCGTCCTGTGCGACGGCCACAGGCGCTCCTACCCGCCGAAGTTCGGTACCATATACCCAGGAGGGGTATCTGCATGGAGGACGCGATGGACGCCACGCACGCGACGGACGCGACGGACGCGACGACCGCCGTCGGGACCGGCGCCGAGGCGCCGACCGCCGCGCCCGGGGCGGCCCCGGCCGTGCACGGGTACCACAAGCAGAAGGACGAGCACCTCAAGCGCCTGCGCCGCATCGAGGGCCAGATCAGGGGCCTGCAGCGGATGGTCGACGAGGACACCTACTGCATCGACATACTCACGCAGGTCTCCGCCTCCACCAAGGCCCTACAGTCCTTCGCCCTCCAGCTCTTGGAGGAGCACCTGAGGCACTGCGTCGCGGACGCGGCCCTCAGGGGCGGCGACGAGATCGACGCGAAGGTCGAGGAGGCCACGAAGGCCATCGCCCGCCTGCTGCGGACCTGAGCTGTGGTGAACGCCTCCCCGTGAGCGGGCTCACCCTGTGGCGTTCCGCTCCTCGCCGACGCGCAGCACCTCGTCGATGCTCTCCATGCTGAGCCGCTCCCCGGCCTCCGAGGCCGCGATGATCAGCTCGCCGCACAGTTCGATCTCGGCGAGGGCCTCGTGGTCCTGAACCGCCGTACCGCCGACCGGAGCCACGCGCATCACCTCGTCTCTGCCGTCACCGGCTCCCTAGGATGCGTCACGAAAGCGGCGTCGTCCGCCCGGAGCGCGGGGCAGGCGAGTATTTCGCGACACGCCCTAGCGTAGGGAGGGGCGCACGCCCCGCGCATGGCACGGACGGGCTAGTTCTTGTCGCCTCACTCCCCGGCTTCCCATGCCTCATTCCTCGGCGATCCGCCCCGCGTAGATGTCCCCGGCCGCCGGGAGCCGTACGTCGACGGGGATCCCGAAGTCGTACAGCCACGTCGTCGAGGCGACCGCCACGACCGCGCCGGAGGCCCCCCGCGCCTCTGCCTGACTGCCGTTGACAAACCCGAAGCGGTGCCTGACCTTGCGGATCCGCCCCTGTTCGTCGAGGTAGACGTCGAACGGCACCCGGGCCGTCGCGAACCCCTTCGCCGCCGCGCCCAGCGCCTTCCGCCCGCCCCCGGAGGCGACCGCGGCGGCCGCCGCGAGGTCGGCGGTCCCCCGGTAGTGCCGCACCTCGACCCCGGCGAGCCGGGTCCTGCCGACGTACGTCGCGTCGCGCGCCCCCCGCAGCACCTCGGCGGCGGCGTACGGGTCGGTGGCGCCGCCGGTCACCAGGTTCCCGTCGGACAGCGTGGCCGTGTCCACCCGCACCCACTTGTCGGCGGGCACACCCGCGCCCCGGTTCTTCATGAACAGCGCGCCCGGCGTGAGGAGTTCCGTGATGGGCCGGCGTCCGCTGGAGCCGGCGGGGCCCTGCGGCAGCACGACCTCCAACCGGCCGAGCCGCCGGCGGTAGTCGTAGACGCCCTCGCCCCGGATGGTCACCCGGGTGCCGCCGGTGGCCATCTCCATCGACGTGCGGGCCTTCGAACTGCCCGCCGCCACCAGCGCGTCGGCGGCCCGCCGCAGCGCGCGCACCGGATCGGCGCTCATCAGGGCCGCACGGTCCGCCGCGCGGTCGTCCTCGCCGTCGCCCCCGTCGGCGGAGCACCCGGCCGCGCCGGCGCAGAGCCCGGCCGCGCAGACCCCGGCCATGAGCCCCGCGACGACCGCCGATCCCCACCGCCGCTGCTGCCGCTCCGCCATCGCCTGTCTACCCCCAGCCGGTACGTCCGTCACGGGCCCATGTCGTCCGGTTCAACGACCGAAGGTGGGTAGCGTTCTTTTCGTGACCCAGCAGAACGGCTCAACGCCGCATCCCGGCCCGGAAGAAGCGCCCGGCGGGGAACACCGCACCACCACCGTCGAGGAAGGCCGCTTCTGTCTGGCCCGCTGCACCTGCGGCTGGCGCGGCCCGGCCCGCAGGTCCCGCAGCACGGCCCGCTCCGACGCGGACCACCACGCCCACGGCTGACCGCGCACGGCGCCCGGAAGCTCCCCCGGTGGAACCCCTGACTCCGCGCCGCCGTCTCGCTCCTTGACGGCGCGTGCCGCGCGCCGAAGGCACGGTACGCGCGCGGGTGGACGCGCAGGGGGGACGACGACATGCAGCGACGTATGTTCATCGCGGGCGGCACGGCCGCGTTCGCGGCGGCCGCGGCGGACGCCCGCCGGTCGGGCGGCGGCACCGGCATCGCGGGGAGCCCGGCCGACGGCAGCCGGGCCGCCGGCGCCCCGATGCGGACGGCGAGCGCGGCGGCAGCCGCGAACTGGGCGGCCCTCGCCCGCGACCTCGACGGGACCCTGATCCGCCCCGGCGACGCCTCCTGGACCGCGGCCCGCCAGCTGTACAACACCCGCTTCGACACGCTCAAGCCGGCCGCGGTCGCCTACGTCGCCCACGCCGCCGACATCCGTACCGCCCTCGGCTACGCCCGCGCGCACGGCGTCAGGATCGCCATCCGCAACGGCGGCCACTCCTACGGCGGTTGGTCCTCCGGCGACGGCCGGCTGATCCTCGACGTGTCCCGGCTGAACCAGGTCCGGGCGAGCGGCGGCTCGGCCGTCGTCGGCGCCGGCGCGAAGCTGATCGACGTCTACCGGGCGCTGGCCGCCAAGGGCGTGACGATCCCGGCGGGCTCCTGCCCGACGGTCGGCGTCTCCGGCCTGGTCCTCGGCGGCGGCCACGGCGTGGTCTCCCGCGCCTACGGCCTGACCTGCGACAGCCTCACCCGGGCGACGCTGGTGACGGCGGACGGCAAGGAGCTCACCGCCGACGCCACGACCAACAAGGACCTGTTCTGGGCCCTGCGCGGCGCGGGCAACAGCAACTTCGGCGTGGTCACCGAACTGCACTTCAAAACCCACGCCGCGCCACAGGCCGTCACCTGCCACCTCACCTGGCCCTGGTCGAAGGCGGCGGCGGTGCTCAAGGCCTGGCAGGAGTGGGGCCCGTCCCAGCCCGACGAGATCTGGTCCTCCCTCCACCTCGCCAACACCCCCGGCGGCAGCCCGAGGATCTCCGTCTCCGCCTTCTCCATCGGCACCTACGGCGAACTCAAGAACGCCGTGGACCGCCTGGCCTCGCGCGTGGGCGCCTCCGCCACCGGCGTGTCCCTGCACCGCCGCGGCTACGAGCAGGCCATGGAGATCTACGCCGGCTGCTCCTCGTTCACCGCCGACGCCCAGTGCCACCTGCCCGGCGCGACGCCCGGCCGCTCCCCGCAGGGCAAGCTGGCCCGGGAGACGTACGCGGCCCGCTCGGCCTTCTTCGACCGCTCGCTGTCGGCGGCGGGCATCCAGACGCTGCTCAGGCAGTTGACCGCCGTCCGCGGCGGCTCCGGCAGCATCGCGCTGACCGCGCTGGGCGGCGCGGTCAACCGCGTCTCCCCCACGGCCACCGCCTTCGTCCACCGCCGCTCCCGCATGCTGGCCCAGTACCTCGCGTCCTGGCGGGCCGGCACCAGCGACGCCGCCGCCCAGGCCTGGCTGACCTCGGCGCACCACGCCATGACCCCGTACGCCTCGGGCGCCGCCTACCAGAACTACGCCGACCCCGCCCTCGCCGACTGGCGCAAGGCGTACTACGGCGCCGCGCTGCCCCGGCTGACGCAGCTGAAGAAGCAGTACGACCCCAAGGGCGTCTTCTCCTACCCGCAGGGCCTGTGACCGCGGACAGATGAAAGGGGCGGGGCCGGTCGTGCGACCGGCCCCGCCCCTTCGGCAGTTCGCTTCGATACCGTTGGACGGCCTAGGCGGCCAGGTCCCGTTCCCGGCTGGTGGCCTCCATCCGGGCCCCCGGCACCACGGCGTCCCGCCCGTCCGCGGCCTCCCGCGCCGAGCGGCTCCGCACGACCCAGCCGAGCCGGGGCGAACGGTCCACCGCGCACAGCAGGGGCGTCAGCAGCATCGAGGCGAGCGGCGACAGCAGCAGCGCCACGGCGGTGCCGAGCGCGAACCCGCCGATCACGTCGGTCGGGTAGTGCACGCCCATGTACACCCGGCAGAAGCCCTCGACGAGACCCAGCACGAGTCCGGCGATCCCGAACCGCCGGTTGGCGACGAACAGCGCGACGCCCATCGCCATGGTGATCGTCGCGTGATCGCTGACGAACGAGTAGTCGGTCTTGCCGGAGACCAGCACCTCCAGCCCCTCGTGGTCGAGGAACGGCCGGGGCCGCTCGACGAACCCGCGTATGGGCACGTTCACCAGCACCGCGACCGCGGCGGCGAGCGGCGCCCACACCAGCGCGGCCACGGACACCGAGGCCTCCTCCACGCCGACCGGTCTGCGGCGCACGGTCCACCAGCAGCCCACGATCAGCAGCATCATCGCGAGCAGCAGTCCGTACTCGCCGACGAACTCCACGATCCGGTCCAGCCAGTGGGGCGCGTCCTTGGCGAGGCCGTTGATGTCGTAGAGCAGGTCGACGTCGGGGTTCGACCCGGATGCGGCGAGTCCAGCCATGGTGCTGCGGCCCTTCGTCGTGATGTTGCCCGGCGCGCCTCACGCACGCCGTTCGTGCCCACCCCCGTGGTTCGTAGATCCGCTTCCGCCAGTACGGGACAGGTACGCCGGTCACAAGCATCGCTGGGCTACGTCAACAGGAACGCACGTCCCCCGTCGATACGTTCCACTCTCCACCGAATGATCACTCAGACGTTATCGAAGGGAGATGGTCCTCGCAGCTCAGACGGTGCGTTACCGGACCCTTCAGACGGTCGTGGGGAGCGCTTTCGCGCCATCTTCGGTCACCCGGGTGGCACCGAAGTACTTGCGGGTGTCGATGGGGTCGAACCGGATCACCGCGCCCGTGAACGGCGCGTCGATCATGTAGCCGCCGCCGACGTAGATCCCCACGTGGTCGATGGCCCGGGAGTTGGTCTTGTCCGTGGAGAAGAACACCAGGTCTCCCGGCAGCAGTTCGTCCCGCGAGGGGTGCGGACCGGCGTTGTACTGGTCGTTGGCCACCCGGGGGAGCGTGATCCCCACGCTCTCGTAGGCCGCCTTGGTCAGCCCCGAGCAGTCGAACCGTCCGCCCTGATCAGGCGTGCCGTTCCCGCCCCACAGATAGGGCGTGCCGAGCTTCTTCTGGGCGAAGTAGATGGCCCCGGCGGCCTGCTTGGAGGGATCGACGCGGGTGACGGGAGCGGCGAAGCTCTTCGCCAGCGTCGTGATCGTCTTCACGTAGTTCCGGGTCTCCTGGTACGGCGGCACGCCCCCGTACTTGATGACCGCGTACGCGCCCGCGTTGTAGGACGCGAGCATGTTGTGCGTGGGGTCGCCGGGCACCTTCTTCACGTACGCGGCGAGCGTGCAGTCGTACTTCGCGGCCGATGGAATCGCGTCATTCGGGTCCCAGACGTCGCGGTCGCCGTCGCCGTCGCCGTCGACGCCGTGCGTGGCCCAGGTGCCGGGGATGAATTGCGCTATCCCCTGCGCCTTCGCCGGACTCTTGGCGTTCGGGTTGAATCCGCTCTCCTGGTACAACTGCGCCGCCAGCAGAGCCGGGTTGATCGCGGGACAGAGGTTGCCGTACTTCTGAACGAGCGCCGCATAGGCAGCCGGCACCGCGCCCTTGGCCAGCCCGACCCTTCCGCCGCCCACACCGTTGACGATGTTCCCGGCGACCATGTACACACCGACGACGAGCAGCATCACGAAGCTGAGCCCCACCGCGGCGGCGGCACTTGCCACGATCCATGCCTTACGCACCGTCAACCGCCCCTCGCCCAGCCGGATTACGCCCGCGACAGTCTATGAGCTTCCCCCCGGGAAACCGGCGCAACCGGGGCCCTCGCAGCCCGCGGGGCCGCCATTGACGCGATACCGCCGCCACCCCGCCCCCGCCGCCCCAGCCGCACCCGCCGCACCCGCCGTCCGTCAGGGATCGGCCGCCGCCTCCCGGTACAACGCGCCTGCCCCGCCGCCCAGCACCACGCTGTACGACACGTCGGCCGTGGCGCCCCCCTGCTCGTGTCCGCCGAGGACGCCGACGACGTCCCCCGAACCGTTCACCCAGGGGCTCCCGCTCGTCCCGCCCGTGAAGTCGGGGCAGTCGATGCGCTGCTGGGTCGCGCTGCGGGCCACAGGGCGGTTGGAACACGTCGACGGGGCCTCGGCGACGTCGGGATACCCGGTGACGGTCACGACGCCGGCGCCGGTCACCGAACCGGTGACGAACCCGTTGCCGCCGACGACGTCCTCGACCTCCTGACCGCCCCCCTGCCCCGCGAGCACCGCGAACGCCACGTCGCTGTCCTCGTCCTGCCCCTCCCTCCACCCGGCGGGCAGGAACACCCGCTCCACCTTCCACATCCCGTAGGGGGCCTTCCCGTCGCGATATCCGGGCGCGAAGTACAGAGCCCCCCGCCCGGCCAGGCAGTGCGCCGCCGTCACGACCAGGTCGCGGTGGGGGCTGCGGACGACGGACGCGGTGCAGAAGTGCCCGCCGGCGAGGTCGCCGCCCGGCCGGTCGAACAGCGCACCCACCCGCACGGTGCGCGCCGTCGCCCGCGCGGCGACGGTCGCACCGAGGGGCCCCGGTCCGTCCCCGGCGACCGCCTCGGAGGCCGAGGTGTCTGCCAGCAGCACGAGGACGCAGAGCAGGGCGTACGGGCGACGACCGGTACGAGTGCGCTTCATCGGGGTCACTGTTACCCCCGAAAGTGAGAGCCAGGTCAGAGGAGACTGTCCCCCGCCTGTCGTCCCGTACGAGGGTGAGACCCCGTAACCCCACAGGGGTACCGGGACCGCCCCGAGCCGGCTCTCAAGACGTACGGGGCCGGACCTCAGGGGCGACGTGGGCGGCGGGCCGCGACCGTCAGCATGTACGGCGTCCGCAGTCCGGCCCAGTCCACCAGGAGCCCCCGTGACACACGCCGTCCCCGCGCCCGCCCTGCCCGTCCGCCCCCGCCCCGACGTCCCCGCCTGGACCCGGCGGGCGGCCGCAGCGGTCCTGTGGGTCAACCTCCCGTCCTCCTTATGGCGCATCGCCGTCGTCCTCGGAGTACCGCTGGGGCTGCGCCAGTCCGAGTACGACGCCATGCTCATCCCCGGCTGGGGCCTGCTGCTCCTCCCCCTGCTGTCCCTGGCCCAGGAGGGCCTCGCCTGGCTGACGTACGGGCTGATCCGGCCGTGGGGCGAGGTGTGGCCCCGCTGGATCCCGTACCTCGGCGGCCGGCCCGTCCCCGTCCTCGCCGCCGTCGTCCCCGCCGCACTCGGCGCCCTCGCCTGCACGGTGTACGGCGTCCTCCTCGTGTGGACCACCCTCCACGCGCACATGGACGTCACCCCGTGGGGCCAGTGGATCCTGAACGCCTGCTACCTCCCCCTCGTCGCCTGGGGACCCCTGCTGGGCGCGGTCACCGTCCACTACCACCGCCGCCGGACCGGGATCTGACCGGCCGTCGCCCGCCCCCGCGGTCCCTCCCGCGCATGAGAACATCGACGCGGAAGCTCACCCGACCAGCCGTCAGACCCGGCGTCAGGGCTGAGAAGTGGGTCAACGACGGAACCACACCTCAGGTTCCGCGACGACCTCATTGCCCGGCGTGACCTGCCGTGATACACAGAGTAACCGTACGAGCTATTCGTACGAATCCCGCTCACGATTGACGCCAAGTCGACATGCGACGGCGGCTTTGTCGGCGAGAATGATGGCTGACCTCTGCACACCCGCAGAGGCCCGTGGAACTACCCACCAGGGGCGGTGACTTACATGCTCTTTGCGGCCGACAAGGGAGACATCAACACCATCATCGGCGGAATCGCGCCGGACTGGGGGCCCTTCGGCAGCCTGGGCAACGAGGCGAAGGTGATGATCGAGGTCGTGATGGCGGTCGCCATCCTCATCTGCCTCGGCATCGCCATCTGGGGCGCGGCCAAGCAACGCATCGGCGCGACCGCCCTGCGGGACACCTTCAGCGCCGAGCAGGGCAAGGGCCTCATCATCGCCGGGCTGACGGGCGTCTTCATCATCGGATCACTCGGCACACTGTTCACGATCGTGTACGGGATGGCCGTGTAGCCCGCCCCGCCCGTCCCCGTCCCGTCCGGGCACGCCCGGCACCCGGACCCCACCCACCCGTCGTGCCCACCGGCTGAGGTTGCGTTTCCCTGATGTCGAGTCACCACACCGCGCCCGCGCGGGAACCAGCACGGCTACCGTCGTACTTCGAGGCGTTCCGGTACGGCAGGTACGGCAACGAGGGGGCGTACACGGCATGAGTCCCGGCGACGAACACGACTACGGTGAGCCCACGCGCACGCGGATGCGCCTGCCCGAGTCCGACCCCTACGGCGGCGCCCAACGCCCCGCCCGCTCCAGCTCGCGCAGCCTGGTGACGGTCGTCGGCGTCGTCGTCCTCCTCATCGCCGCGATCGCCTTCGCGAACCGCGGAGGCGATGACTCCCCTTCCTCCACCGCAGCCGGCGACACCGACAAGCCGAAGTCGTCGACGACGGCGGCGACAGGCACGAAGCCGGTGGGGACGAAGGCCTCCGGCATTCCCTCGGGATTCGCCCGGAGCGAGCAGGGCGCCCAGTCGGCGGCCGCCAACTACGCCGTGACGCTCGGCTCGACCGACATGTTCCAGAAGGACAGCCGGCACACCATCCTCACCACCGTCTACACCGCCGACGCCGCCACCAAGCTCAAGGCGCCCATGGACCAGGCCTACTCGGCCGACTTCCTCGCCAAGCTGGGCCTCGACGCCGACGGCAACGCACCGCAGGGCAACACGTTCGTCTCCCGCGTCGTCCCCGTGGGCGCCACCGTCCGGGCCTATACCGACGCCACGGCCAAGGTCTCGGTCTGGTACCTGGGCCTGATCGGCATGTCAGGGGAGAAGTCCACCGACCCCGTCACCTCGTCGTGGAAGACCTGGACCTTCGACCTCCGGTGGTCCGGCGGAGACTGGAAGATCGTCACCGACGATCAGACGGACGGCCCCGCCCCGGTCCCCGGCGACGACAAGGCCGCCGCCTCCGACGAGATCAGCAAGGCCATCGAGGAGTACGGAGGGTTCACGTATGCCCGGTAAGCCGCACCGCGTGCTCCGGCTCGCCGGAGTGGTCACGGCCGTCCAGACCTCGGCCGTGCTGCTGGCCGGCCGCGCCTTCGCCGCGCCGAGCCCCAGCCCCTCGCCGTCCCCCTCCACCAGCTTCGACTGCAGCATCATCTCGGGCGAAGCCCAGAAGTACTGCGAGCGCGGCAACCGAAGGACCGGAACCACCACCAACCCCGGCGTCTCCGACACCCTCGACCCCCTCTCCTCCCTGGCGAGGGGCTGCGCCGACGCCGCCGCGTGGACCGTCGACAAGCTCAGCGAGGCCGTCAAGGACACTGCGAACGTCGACTTCACCAACCCCAAGTTCCTCCAGCAGTACGCCGTCGTCTTCGCCGCCTCCACCGTCCTGACGCTCCTGCTGTGGCTGCTCGCCGTCTCCAAGCGCGCGGTGCGCGGCGTGCCGCTGACCACCGCCATCGGCGAGGCCGTCGGCTTCCTCTGGCTCACCGTCCTGGCCTCCGCCTTCACCCCCCTGATCCTCTACACCGTCGTCTCCGCGACGGACGGCCTCACCGACGTCCTCGCCAAGACCACCGGCAACCAGACCGACACGTTCTTCGGCACGTTCTCCGCCGCCCTGGAGAAGGGCGAGAACATCGGCGGCGGCCCGATCATGCTGATCGTCGTCTCCCTGGTCTCCGTCCTCGCCGCCGGAGTGCTCTGGCTGGAGCTCGTCATCAGGGCCGCCCTGCTCTACGTCGGCGCCCTCCTCGGCACCGTCGTCTACGCGGGCCTAGTCGACAAGAACCTGTGGGGCCACGTCCGCCGCTGGGCCGGCATCATGATCGCCGTCATCCTGGTCAAACCGGTGATCGTGATCGTGCTCGGCCTCGCCGGCGCCCTCTCCGCCGACGACGGCCCGGACGCCTTCGGCGCCGTCGTCTCCGGACTGTCGATCATCCTGCTGGCCATCTTCGCCAGCGCCATGATCTACCGCTTCGTCCCCGGCTTCGGCGACGAGATCGCCGGCTCCCGCAACAACCGCATCATGCAGGGCGCCGAAGGCAAGGCCGCCGCCGTCATCAGCTCCCCGGCGACCCTCGTCGCCCAGGGCATCAAGACGCACAGCACCCGCGCCGACAGCAACGGCGGCGGCTCGGCGGCCTCCGGCTCCAGCAGCCCCCGCCAGGCCAACCAGGCCGCCGGCGGCGTCGCCGCACACAGCACACGCCCCTCGAGCGGAGGCGGCGGATCCGCCCCCTCCGCCGCACCCGCACCCCGCTCCAGCAGCCCGGTCAACACCCCGCACGCCGGCAACACCCGCAACAACCGCACGGGAGGTGAAGGGCGTTGACGGCTGATTCCCACGTGGGCCATGTGTCCCACGCGATCGCGCCCCGCCGTACATATCTGATCGGCCGCGCCCGGCCGAACGCGATCGTCGGACGCAACCGCGAGAGCGGCGAGATCGCGCTCATCGTCGTCGGCGCGTTCCTCGGCATGATGTGCGGACTCCTCGTCCCCCTCCTCGCCCTGCGGATCGTGCTGCTCGCCGGCTTCCCGATGCTCGCCCTCGCCGTGGTCTACGTGCCGTACAAGCACCGCACGTTCTACAAGTGGTTCGAGATCAACCGCAGCTACAAGCGCACCCTGCGCAAGGGCACCGTCTACCGCTCGGCCGCCATGGAGGCCGGCACCCGCCTCGACGGCCAGGAGATCGAGATCGGCCCGCCCCCCGGCATCGGCCGCATCACCTGGCTCGCCGCCCCCTTCGGCCCCGACGAGATCGCCGTCCTCCTGCACGCCGACCGCCGTACCGTCACCGCCGCCATCGAGATCGAGGGCCCCGGCGTCGGCCTGCGCGACAGCGAGGACCAGGAAGCCCTCGTCGACCGCTTCGGCACCCTGCTCAAGCACGTGGCCAACGGCGACGGCTTCGTCACCCGCATCCAGATGCTCGCCCGCACCCTCCCCGCCGACCCCGACGCCCACGCCAAGGACGTCGCCCAGCGCGGCGACGACAAGTCCCTGCCGTGGCTGCAGACCTCGTACGACCAGCTCCAGTCCATGGTGTCCACCAGCAGCGAGCAGCACCGCGCCTACCTCGTCGCCTGCATGCACTACACGCGCGAACTGGCCGCCGAGGCCCACGCCATGGCCCGCGCCTCCCGCCCGCAGAACGGCCGCAAACTGGACCGCGACGCCGGCCTCGCCGTCGTCATGGCCCGCGAGCTCACCGACATCTGCTCCCGCCTCCAGGAGGCGGACATCCGCGTGCGCCAGCCCCTCGGCCAGGGCCGCCTCGCCTCGCTCGTCCACTCCATGTACGACCCGGACCACCCCATCGACCACATCCAGGCGATGACCCGGCGCAACGCCTGGCCGGCCGAGCTCGACGCCATGGAGCCCACCTACCTCCAGGCCAAGACCCGCGAGTCCAGCACCCGCGCCCCCTGGTGCCACGCCACCGCCTGGATCAAGGAGTGGCCGATGACGCCCGTCGGCGTCAACTTCCTCGCCCCGCTCCTCGTCCACACCCCGGACGTCATCCGCACCGTCGCCGTCACGATGGACCTCGAACCCACCGAGGTCGCCATCGAACGCATGCTGACCGAGAAGACCAACGACGAGGCCGAGGCGAGCCGCGCCGCCAAGATGAACCGCACCGTCGACCCCCGCGACGTGGCCGCCCACTCCCGCCTCGACCAGCGCGGCGAGGACCTCGCCTCCGGCGCCGCCGGCGTCAACCTCGTCGGTTACATCACCGTCTCCTCACGCAACCCCGAGGCCCTCGCCCGCGACAAGCGCACCATCAGGGCGTCGGCGGGCAAGTCGTACCTGAAGCTGGAGTGGTGCGACCGCGAACACCACCGCGCGTTCGTGAACACGCTCCCGTTCGCCACCGGCATCCGAAGGTAGGGGCTTCACATGCGGGACCCGCTGTCCGTCCTCACCGACGCCTTCACGTCCTTCCTCTTCGGCAAGGTCGAGACGACCCGTCTGCCGGTCCGCACCTCCACCGGCCAGGCCCAGGCCGTCTACCTCCCGACCGCCGCCCCCGGCCTCGGCGACTCGGGCGTGATCATCGGCCGCGAGGTCTACTCCGGCAAGGGCTACATCTACGACCCCTTCCAGCTGTACGGCCAGCAGCTCCCGGCACCGCACTGGCTGGTCCTCGGCGAGTCCGGCAACGGCAAGTCGGCGCTGGAGAAGACGTACGTCCTGCGCCAGCTGCGCTTCCGCGACCGCCAGGTCGTCGTCCTGGACGCCCAGGGCGAGGACGGCGTCGGCGAATGGAACCTCATCGCGCAGGCGCTGGGAATAACCCCCATCCGCCTGGACCCGATGGCCGCCCTGGACCACGGCATCCGCCTCAACCCGCTGGACCCCTCGATCACCACGACGGGCCAGCTCGCGCTGCTGCGCACCATCATCGAGGTGGCGATGGGCCACGGCTTGGACGAACGCTCCGGCTTCGCCCTCAAGGTCGCCCACGCCTACGTCAACCAGACGATCGTCGACCGCCAGCCGGTCCTCACCGACATCGTCGAACAGCTCCGCCACCCCGAACCGGAGTCCGCTGAGGCGATGAACGTCGCCATAGACGACGTACGGGCCTGGGGCCTGGACGTGGCGCTCGTCCTGGACCGCCTGGTCGACGGCGACCTGCGCGGCATGTTCGACGGCCCGACCACCGTCGGCATCGACCTCGACGCCCCCCTCATCGTCTTCGACCTCTCCCACATCGACCGCAACTCCATCGCCATGCCGATCCTGATGGCGATCGTCGGCGTGTGGCTGGAACACACCTGGATCCGCCCCGACCGGAAGAAGCGCATCTTCCTGGTCGAAGAGGCCTGGCACATCATCAACAGCCCCTTCGTCGCCCAGCTGTTCCAGCGCCTGCTGAAGTTCGGCCGCCGGCTCGGTCTGTCCTTCGTCGCCGTCGTCCACCACCTGTCCGACGTGGTCGACGGAGCCGCGGCGAAGGAGGCCGCCGCGATCCTCAAGATGGCGTCCACACGGACGATCTACGCCCAGAAAGCCGACGAGGCCCGCGCGACCGGCCGCGTCCTGGGACTGCCGCGCTGGGCCGTGGAGATCATCCCCACCCTCACGCCCGGCATCGCCGTCTGGGACGTCAACGGCAACGTCCAGGTGGTCAAGCACCTGGTCACCGAGACCGAACGGCCCGTGGTCTTCACCGACCGCGCGATGACGGAGTCCTCCGTCGACCTGGCCGCCGACGACGCGCTGCGCGCCGCCGAGCGGGAGGCCGAGGAACGGGCGGCGGCCTTCATGGAACAGCACATGGCCGACCTGGACGGCTCGTCCTCGTCCGAGTCGACGGTCGCGTAAGGCGGTCGCCGGGCCATGAGACCGACCGACGACCACCGTCACCAGCGGCAGCACCGGGACGCGGGCCCGGGAGGCGGCCGGCCGGCGCAGACAGGAGGCGTCCCCGACGGCCTCCTGGTCGGCATACTCGGCTTCCTGCTCGGCATGACCCTGCTCGTCTGGACGGCCACCGGCCTGGCCGCACTCTTCGCGCACGGCGCCTGGCCCGCCGGCGTCACCTTCACCCGCACGCCCCTGGCCATGCGCCACCTCGTCGGCCGGCCCCACGACATCGCCGGAGCCTGGCCGCAGACCCACCCCGCCGAACTCTCCGGATACGGCCTCTTCTGGGGGCTGTTCATCGGCCAGCTCATGCTGGTGTTCGTCCTCACGGTGTTCGTGCTGGGGACGGTGGCCCGGTGGCGGGCGGTCCGGGCACGCAGGAAGGCGGAGAGGGCGGCGGCCCTGGACCGGGTGGCGGCGACGACCGCACCCGCACCGGAGCTGCACGAGCCACAGGCCACGGGGACTGCTGCTACCAGTGCGGCTACTGCATGGGAGCAGGCCGAAGTACCTTCAGCCGACCCGACTCCGCCCTCCGCCACGACGGTCGCCGTCACCGCGGCCGTCCCGCAGCAGCTCCCCGAGCCCACGGAGGTGCTGGCCACGACGCCGTCGAAACCCGAAGGCCCTGTCCTCTACGGCTCGCGCGAGATCCGCCACGCCACGGCCGCCCGCGCCGTCCGCGACGCGGAAGGCCCCCTCCTCGTCGTCACCTCCGCACCGGCCCTCTGGCAGGGCACGAAGGACGCCCGCGCCAAACTCGGCCCCGTCCTCCTCTATGACCCCGCCCACCTCTGCGACACCCCGGCCCGCCTCCACTGGTCCCCGACGGCCGGCTGCGCGGACAAGGCGACGGCGGCAGCGCGAGCCGCCGCCCTCCTCACCCCTGTACGCCCCACGGCCCGTCTGGACCAGGCCGTCGCCGACACCGCGGAAACGCTCCTCCGCAGCTACCTGCACGCCGCCGCCGTCGACGGCCGCACCATCCGGCATGTCCACCGCTGGTCGCAGGGCTCAGGCGTCCAGGAGGCCGTCCGTGCCCTGCGCACCAACCCGAAGGCGGCCCCCGGTTCGGCCGGCGAACTCGAAGCCGCTCTCACGTCACATCCCGAACGCCGGGACATCGCCCACGAGCTGACGTCCCGTGCCCTCTCCGCGCTCTCCACGGTGAACATCCGCGAGGCATGCACTCCCAACCGAAGTGATGCCCTCGCCTTGGATTCCTTCGTGAACGAAGGGGGAACGCTTTATGTGCTCGGCGATTCCATCGAGGACCCGAGGAGCGATCCCGGTGCCATGCCGCTCCTGACGGCACTCGTCTCCAGCGTGGTCGAGCGCGGCCGGCGCATGGCCGAACGGTCATCCTCCGGTCGCCTCGACCCACCACTGACGCTGGTCCTGGACGACGTGGCGGCCGTGGCGCCGATCCCACAACTCCCGGACCTCCTGGCGGCCGGCGCCGACGCGGGCCTGCCCACCCTGGCCCTGCTCCGCTCCCGCGAACAGGCCCGCTCCCGCTGGCCCCACACGGAACTGCCCGTCTGACCCCGTCGATGACCGGGCAGCCCGTCAACTCACCTCGGACGGGCCCCGACCGCGCGGCGGCTCCAGTACGAACTCCAGCTCGCGAGCGTCCGGATGGGCCGGCACGGAAACGACCACCCCGGTCGGCCGGAACCCCACCCGACGGTAGAAGGCCTGCGCCCGTCCGTTCTCCTCGTGCACGAGGAGCCGTACCCGCTCCACCCCGCGTGCCCAGGCCCACTCGAGCACGGCGTCGAACAGCACCTCGGTCAGTCCGATCCCCCGCACGTCGGGTCGTACGAACACGCCGACCACATGCCCCTGACGCCGCTCGACCGGGAATCCCGCCCAATCCTCGACCCCGGCCTCTTCCACCAGCACGGTCGCCGTGCCCACCCATTCCCCGCTCGGGGCTATCGCCACCAGCTGCTGAGCGGTGTCCGAACCTTCGGCGACCCCCGCCGTCCGCTCCTTCCAGAGCGATTCCGGCTTCCCCAGCGCCTCCTCGTACGTCTCCAGGAAGGCGAGGTGCGCGACCGGGTCCTGCAACGCCAGCAGTCGCAGCTCCCTCGCGGGAGCCCATTCGTCAGGACGCACGGACCGGATCACATAGTTCATGCCGATCACCGTATTACGGGCCCGACAGGGCCGTAAAACGAAAAACCCCCGCACCGTGAGGTGCGGGGGTTTTCCCAATGATTGTTCGGCGGCGTCCTACTCTCCCACAGGGTCCCCCCTGCAGTACCATCGGCGCTGTGAGGCTTAGCTTCCGGGTTCGGAATGTAACCGGGCGTTT